>DASZBX010000047.1:0-116101 GCA_035943635.1 Actinocrinis sp.
CTGGACAAGTACGCGCGCGAGTGCGCTGCTTCGGCGGCTTGGCATTTACGGCTGGCGGTTTGCGGGCTGAAGGCGATGTGATACCGCGGGCTGCCGCTGCCGCTGCCGCTGCTGGCTATGGATAGCAGCGGAAGTGTTGTAGGAGCTGCAGTCTGCGCGGCGTGGCGCCGATTGGTAGATGAGCGGCTGTGCAGGTATACCGGCCTGTAGCTGTAGCTGTAGCTGTAGCTGTAGCTGTAGCTGTAGCTGTAGCTGTAGCTGTAGCTGTAGCTGTAGCTGTTGGCTGCTGCGGTGCGGCGACTGTTGTGGTGTTGATTGGCCCGCGGTGCTTCAGGCAGCTGTTGCCTGAAGCACCGCGGGTGCTAGATGGCCGAAGAAGCCCACTCGCGCGGGTACTTGTTCAGCGGCTCCGCTGCTCGCCGTAGCAGTTGTATGGTTTGCTTGGCTGCTGCGGTAGTTGAGGGGATTGCGCGGCCTCCGCGCAGGGCTGGGGCTGTGTCGGATCGGGATCCTCGGTGGCCCAGGCGGTTCGTAGGCTGCCGCGCCGGGCAGGTCCTGTCAACTCCCGTACTCGAGTTCAGCCGAGGCGAGCGGACTACCCGAAGCACCTGGCCCGGGAGTTGATTGGGCCTGTCCGGTGTGGCAGGCTCCGGGCCGGCTGGGGCGCCGAGGAGCCCGGTTCGACACACCACAAAAAGTAACCCACATCCCAACGCAACAGGCCTACGGGCCAATGGATCCTTGGGGGTTCCCGGCCCGCCGGAGGCATCGTAGTAGACGTATGCTGATATAGCGGCGCGACCAGAGCAACCATCCCACAGACCAACCCAAACCTGCCGTGATGGATGAGCCATATCCCACCGGGCGCAGCCGGCCGAAGGCCCCCGGGTTGCCGCAGGCCCAAGTAGTGCCGCAGACCCACACACCGCCGCAGGCCCCAACGCGGCCGCAGGCAGAAAAATCCGCCGTGGGCCCCAAAAAGCGCAGCAAATCAGCAGCGGAATGTGCGGAGCAGGCGAAGCATGGCGACGTTTGGTCGCGGGATCGGGGAGGTGAAAAAGCGTAGCGAATGGGGCATGAGCTGGGAGTTTGTGAAGCGGCAGGGGCGGGCAGAGCAGGTTGGGCAAGGCCTGGTAAAAGACCCTGACTAGAACCTTGACTGGGCGTCCGGGGCTAAGTACGGTTCCCTGCATGGGGTCAGTTAGGAAAGTTAACTGACAATTAGGCCAAGCTTTCCCTTGCTTTACCGCGTGGGCCGCACATGGCTCTACCTGGTCTTATGTGCGCCTGTCCCGTCCTAGTCCGGCCAGTCCGGCCAGGCCGGCCACTCCAGACACTCCGGCCAGCCCAGCCAGCCCAGCGAAATCCAGCCCAACCCAAACCCACCCCACCCGCCGTCCTTCGCCTCCCTCAGGAGTTCCGGATGAAACTTCCCGCACGAGCAGCGGGCAAGACGTACAGAAGACCAGCCATAGCCCTCGCCGCCACGGCAACCCTGGGCCTGGTCGGCGGCCTCCTGCTGCCCTCCAGCGCCATGGCCGCCAACGCCGCACAGGTGCGAACCGACCAGGCCGGATACCTGCCGACCGACACGAAAACCGCGTACCTCATGGCCACCGGCTCCCTCTCCGGCGAGACCTACACCGTGGTCAACTCCACAGGCACGACCGTGGCGAGCGGCTCGGTCACGACCACGAGCAAGGGGTCGTGGAACTCGGCGTACCCGGACGTCTATCCGATCAACTTCTCCTCGGTAACAGCCGACGGCACCTACCACGTCTCCGTCGCCGGCTCGGTGACCGCCTCCTCGGACACCTTCGAGATCGAAGACGCATCCGACCTGTACGGCCCGCTGGTCGCGGACGGCGTGAACTTCTTCCAGAACCAGCGCGACGGCAACGCCCAGGTCTCCGGCGCGACCCTCGGCCGGCAGAACTCGCACCTGAACGACGCGACCGCGACCGTCTACCAGACCCCGAAGTTCATCGCGAACAGCGACGGCGGCACCGGCGACCAGATCAGCGGCAATCTGGCTGCCGTCTCCGGCGCGAGCCCGGTCAACGTGGAGGGCGGCTGGTTCGACGCGGGCGACTACCTCAAGTTCACCTTCACCACCTCCTACGCCGACGACCTGCTCTACTCCTCCGACCTCGCCCTGGGCACCAGCGCCCCGGCGTCGCTGACGGCTGAGGCGCAGTACGGCGCCTCGTGGCTGAACAAGATGTACAACCCGACCACCAAGACCCTGTACCTCCAGGTGGGCATCGGCGAGGGCAACGAGAGCTCGTACTACGGCGACCACGACCTGTGGCGCCAGCCGCAGGCGGACGACTCCGACACCACCTCCACGGACAAGTACGCCGCCGCGCACCGCCCGGTGTTCGAGGCCGCGGCGCCCGGCGCGAAGATCGACCCGGACGTGGTCGGCCGGGTGGCCGCCGCGTTCGCGTTCTCGGCGCAGCAGTACGCCCTGGCCGATGACACCACCGACGCGCAGACCGAGCTGACCGACGCGACCACCCTCTACGCCCAGGCGAACACATCCGCGGCTGAGAGTGACTCGCTGGAGTCGGCGCTGCCGGAGGCCTACTACCCCGAGGGCATCTGGCACGACGCGATGGAGCTCGGCGCGACCGAGATCGCGCGCGCGGAGCAGGACCTCGGCGCGTCCACCTCCACCTACTCGACCTACCTCACCCAGGCGGCGACCTGGGCCTCGGACTACATTTCCACGGACTCCGGCCAGGACACCCTGAACCTGTACGACGTCAGCGCCCTGGCGCACGCGGACCTGGTCACGGCCATCTCCGCCGCCGGCACCCCGTCCGGCCTCGCGGTGACCTCGGCGAGCCTGATCGCGAACCTCAAGTCGCAGGTCTCGGGCGCGGTCGCGGTCTCGGCCAAGGACATCTTCGCCTCCGGGTTCGACTACACCCAGTTCGACGCGGACTCGCACACCTTCGGGCTGATCTCCACCGAGGCGCTCTACCAGCGCGCGAGCGGTGACACCGAGTACGCGGCGTTCGCCACCGAGCAGCGGAATTGGCTGCTCGGGGCAAATGCGTGGGGCACCAGCTTCATGGCCGGTGTCGGCACGACCTACCCGACCTGCATGGGCGGGCAGTTGGAGAACCTGAACAAGCCGGTCGACGTCGGCGCGGTGGTCAACGGGCCCAACGGCACCGACAACTTCTCCGGCGGCCTCGGCAGCCTCCAGGACGGGATGGTGAAGTGCGAGAACGACTCCTTCACCACCTTCACCGGCCACGGCGCCGAATACGTCGACGACGTCCGCTCCTGGCAGAGCAGCGAGCCGGCCTTGGACATGACCGGCAGCGCGGTCCTGGCCAGCGCCCTCGAGGAGTCGTTGAACGGCGGCGGCACCACCCCGCCGCCGCCCCCGACGAACGATTTCTCGGTGTCGATCTCTCCGGCAAGTGCGTCGTTGACCGCGGGCGGGTCGGCCACGGCGACGGTGTCGACCGCGGTCACCTCGGGCAGCGCCGAAACCGTCGCGCTGACCGTCAGCGGCGCCCCGGCGGGCGTGACCGCGACCCTGTCGCCGACCTCGGTGACGTCCGGCGCGGGCTCGACGCTGAGCATCGCGACCACGTCGGCCGTGGCCTCGGGAACCTACTCGATCACGGTGACCGGCACGGCCTCCTCCGGCAGCCACAGCGCCACGTACGCGCTGACCGTGGGCACGGTCGTGAGCGGCGGCAAGACCTATGAGGCGGATAAAGCCACGATCGGCGGCAGCGCGGACGCGAACAGCTGCACGGCGTGCCTGGACGGCGAGAAGGTCAGCTCCATCGGCGGCAGCGGCAAGGGTACGGTGACCTTCACTGGGATCAGCGAGCCCTCGGCCGGAACCTACACGATGACCGTGTTCTACCTGAGCGTAAGCAAGGCGCGGCCCGCGGTGATCACGGTCAACGGTACGGCCCAGACCTTCACCTTCGCCGAGACCTCCGTGAGCAGCTACAGCGTCATCGGCACGGCCACCGTGACCGTGACCCTGAAGGCGGGCAGCAGCAACACGATCGAGTTCTCCGGCAGCGGCACCACTGGCGCCCCGGACCTCGACCACATCGTGGTGTAGCCGAGCCCACCCCACCGACTCCGCAACGCCACGGGCGATCGGGCCGCCACCACCTCGTGGCGTTGCGGACACCACCGGATCAGAACCACCGGATCAGAACCACCGGATCAGAACCATCAGATCAGAACCATCAGATCAAATCACGTGGATCACACAACGTGAATCAGAGCACACAAGAAGTATCAGCAGTATCAGAAGCACCAAACAGCACCACGGGAACCACCGGGAATCCCGCCCCCCGCAAAGGGCCCGGAGCCCCGAACCAGAGGACGATCACCAGCGCACTGAACAGCCCCGGCCTTTCGACGTGACATCACAGATCACGGCGAAAACCCGGGGTTCTTGCTTTACCCGGTAATGGCAGCATAAATCCCTTTCCCGGCTTGGCGAAACGTCGCTGTCCGTAGCCGCTGGAACGCGTGCGGCACACGGCGAATCCGCTGACCGCACGGGTTGCCCGGAACCCGGGGAAAGCAGGCCCGGCTCTGTTATGGTTCGTCGTGAAAGTTGCACTCCGGCACTCTCGAGGGCGTCGGAGTGCATCGCCGTTCACTGCCATCGCATACCCTACCGACCCGGTCCGACCCCACCGGCGCGACGCCTCGGCGCCGGTCGCCGAAACAGCGGAGAAACACCGGGACCCGGTACGCCCGGCTGCTCGCGGACCCTCGGCCGACGGTCCGCCGCGGCGGCCCGCCGCCCGGCCAGGCGCGGCGTGACAAGGCGGATCGGATCCGGGTGGCCCGACCCGGCGACCCTGCCCGCGGCCGACCGGACCGCCCCGACGACACCCATGCGGACACCGTTGGAACAGACAGCATCCGCAGCAGTTGTTTACCCCCGTCCCGTGGTGTTCACCGGCCCTATGGTCGTATGATCACTGGAAGTGACGCCCAGGTGATCACCACCCAAGACCACCTGTCGCCGGTCGGCCCGCCCCCGCGGCGGCCGGCGGCGCCACAGCGGAACCCATGCAGAAAGGGACCACCGTGCGACACCGCCCCATCTGGGCGCCCGACGAGATAGTCATCGAGCGCCCTGCGGCGGCCCGGATGGACGACTACTATCTGGGCGGCTCCCACGACTTCGCCGCGGACCGCGCGCCGGCCGAGCAGATCATGCAGCTGTGGCCGGACCTGCCGCACGACGCCCGCGCGAACCGGGCCCTTCCGCACCGGGTGGTCACCTTCCGCACCAGCGCCGGCACCCCGACCGCCGCCGCCGTGCACCGCGTGTCGCACGCACCCGGCCCCGCCGCCACGGTCCCCGTCTTCTCTCTCGCGACCAGCCGGTATCACCCCGAACAGGCCCGGCCCGCCGAGCAGACCTCCTCCTGCGCGAGTTACGGGATGACCTTCCGCGACCGGGCTGGGATACTGGGCTTGATGCCCGGTTACGAACTCGTCCCGCCCGGCCCGGTGGACCCGATCCACGCGCGCCCGGCCGCCCAGGACCGCCGACCCGACCCGCTCGACGTCGCCGTCGAGCGGACCGCCATGTCCGCCGCGACCGGGCGCCGGCAGTGACCCCGCCGCCAGCCGACCTCGCCACCGCCTGGGCGCACGCCCTGACCGGGGCCAGCTCCGTGCCGATGACCGCGGCCCAGACCCGCGAGTTCGTGACCCAGCTGGCCGAATGGGTCGGCCAGGCCGCCGACCCGGAACTGGCCCGCAAGACCGGCATCGCGGTGGCCAGCGCCCTGGTCGACGCGCACTATACTCAGCCGGACTCGCTGGCCGCCACGCTGACCGTGCTGGACGAGAACTGGCCGGCCGCCCTGGACCCGCGGGCCCGCACCGCGCTGCGCTCGGGCCTGGCCGCCGGATACGCCGACGCCCTGCGCGAGCGCACCCGGGCCGAGCAGGAACTGATCCGCCAGGCCGTGCTGACCGCGCACCGCACCAGCGAGGCCCGGTTCCGCGCGGTGTTCCGCAACGCCGCCCTGGGCATCGGCATCGCCGACGGCGAGGGCCGGGTGCTGGAGCTGAACCAGCGGCTGGCGCACATGCTCGGCCTCGAGGCCCGCTCGGCCCGCGGCCGGGACATCCGCGAACTCAAGCAGCTGACCGACCCGCCCGAGTACTGGGCCGCCCAGGAACAGCTGCTGGCCGGCGAGCGCCCGCACTACAGTGCGGACAAACAGTTCACCCGCCCCGACGGCACGATCATCTGGACCCGGATGCGGGCGAGCACCGTGCGCAGCGAGGACGGCAGCGTCGCGCTGCTGATCGCCGTGTTCGAGGACATCACCGAGCGCCGCCAGATGAACCAGCAGCTGCTGTACCAGGCCACCCACGACCCGCTGACCGGCCTGCCCAACCGCACCCGGCTGCTCGAACAGCTCAGCACGGTGCTGCGCGAGGCCGGCCCGGCCGAGCGGGTCGGCCTGTGCTTCATCGACCTGGACGGGTTCAAGGGCGTCAACGACACCCTCGGCCACGAGGCCGGGGACCGGCTGCTGGCCACCGTCGCCCGCCGGCTGTCGGCCGCGGTCGACTCCGAGCACCACCTGGTGGCCCGGATGGGCGGGGACGAGTTCGTCATCCTGGTCCCGCACACCTCCGGCCCGGCCAGCGTGACCGAGGTGGCCGAGGCCGCGCTCGCCTCGTTCAAGCAGCCGATCGTGCTCGACGACCACCGGCTGACCATCACCGCCAGCATCGGCCTGGTCGAGCGCCCGGTGGCCGGCACCGAGCCGACCGAGCTGCTGCGCGCCGCGGACATCACCCTGTACTGGGCCAAGTCCGACGGCAAGGCCTGCTGGGCCCTGTTCGACCCGGAGCGCAACGCCCGCGAGGTGGAGCGTTACGCCCTGTCCCAGTCGCTGCCGGCCGCGCTCGAACGCGGCGAGCTGTTCCTCGAGTACCAGCCGATCGTGGACCTGTCCGACGGCCAGGTGCACGTGCTCGAAGCCCTGGTCCGGTGGAACCACCCGGTTCGCGGCCTGCTCGGTCCGGGCGAGTTCGTCCCGCTGGCCGAGGAGACCGGCGCGATCGTGGCGCTGGGCCGGTGGGTGCTGCGCCGGGCCGTGGCCGACGCGGCGAACTGGCCGGCCGGCCCGTACCCGGCCTGGAGCGGGGCGGCCGACGACCCGGACTGCCCGATCACGGTGGACCCGCCCGCGGTGGCGGTGAACGTCGCGGTCCGCCAGGTGCGCGAGGGCGGCCTGCTGGCCGAGGTGCACGAGGCCCTGGCCGCGGCCGGGCTGCCGCCGGACCGGCTGCACCTGGAGATCACCGAGAGCGCGGTGATGGACCCGGGCGAGAGCGGCCGGCCGGCCCTGGCCACCCTGCATGAGCTGGCCGACAGCGGGGTGAAGATCGCGATCGACGACTTCGGCACCGGCTACTCGAACCTGGCCTACCTGCGCCGGCTGCCGGCGCACACGCTGAAGATCGACTCCTCGTTCGTCGCGGCCCTGCCGGCCGACGGCTCGGCCGGGCCCAGCTCGGCCGAGGCGATCGTGACCAGCCTGATCACGCTAGCGCATGCCTGCGGCATGATCGTGACCGCGGAGGGCGTGGAGACCCGGGCCCAGGCCGACCGGCTGCGCGAGCTCGGCGCCGACCAGGCCCAGGGGTACTACTACTCGCCGCCGGTGCGCACCTCGCTGGTGGCCGACGTGCTGGACGAGGTGGCGCAGGTCGTGTGACGCCGGGCGCAGCCGCCTGAGCCCGGCTGCGCGGCCGGGCGCCTGCACGACCTACAGCGGCAGTTCGCCGACCTGGCCGTTTGCGACGTCGAACCGGCGGGTGACCCGGACCGCGTCGAGCATCCGGCGGTCGTGGGTGACCAGCAGCAGCGTGCCCGGGTAGGAGTCCAGGGCCGATTCCAGCTGCTCGATCGCGGGCAGGTCCAGGTGGTTGGTCGGCTCGTCGAGCACCAGCAGGTTCACGCCGCGGGCCTGGAGCAGGGCGAGCGCCGCGCGGGTGCGTTCGCCGGGGGAGAGGGTGGCCGCCGGGCGCAGCACGTGCGCCGCGTTGAGCCCGAACTTCGCCAGCAGGGTGCGCACCTCGGCCGGGGCCTGGTCCGGCACCTGCACGCCGAAGGCCTCCAGCAGCGGCAGTTCGCCCAGGAACAGCCCGCGGGCCTGGTCGATCTCGCCGAGTACCACGCCCGGACCCAGCGCGCTGTTGCCCTCGTCCAGGGGGATGCGCCCGAGCAGCGCGGCGAGCAGGGTGGACTTGCCCGAGCCGTTGGGCCCGGTGATCGCGATCCGTTCGGCCCAGCCGACCTCCAGGTTGACCGGGCCGAGGGTGAACTCGCTGCCGTCGGCCGTGGTCCGGCGCACGACCGCGCCGCGCAGGGTGGCCACCACGGATCCGGCCCGCGGCGCGACCGCGATCTCCATCTGCAGTCGCCACTCCTTGCGCGGCTCCTCGACCACGTCGAGGCGCTCGATCCGCCGCTCGGTCTGCCGGGCCTTGGCGGCCTGCTTCTCGGTCGACTCGGTGCGGTACTTGCGGGCCATCTTGTCGTTGTCGGTGGCCTTGCGCCGGGCGTTGCGGACCCCGTTCTCCATCCAGGAGCGCTGCATGTTCGCCCGGGATTCCAGCGAGGCGCGGGTGTCGGCGTACTCCTCGTACTCCGCGCGGGCGTGCTGCCGGGCCACCTCGCGTTCTTCGAGGTAGCCGGCGTATCCGCCGCCGAACACGTTGACCTGCTGCTGGGCCAGGTCGAGTTCGACCACCCGGGTGACCGTGCGGGCCAGGAACTCGCGGTCGTGGCTGACCAGGACCGTGGCGGCCCGCAGTCCGGCGACGAAGGACTCCAGCCGGGCCAGGCCGTCCAGGTCCAGGTCGTTGGTGGGCTCGTCCAGCAGGAACACGTCGTACCGGCTCAGCAGCAGCGAGGCCAGGCCGACCCGGGCGGCCTGGCCGCCGGACAGGGTGGTCATCAGCTGCCGCTGGTCCACCCCGAGGCCGAGGTCGGCGCCGACCTGTTCGGCCCGTTCCTCCAGGTCCGCGCCGCCCAGGGCCAGCCAGCGCTCCAGCGCGAGCGAGTACTGGTCGTCTGCGCCGGGTGCCTCGTCGACCAGGGCCTGGGTGCTCAGGTCCAGCGCGGTCTGGGCCGCGGCGACCCCGGTGCGCCGGGCCAGGAAGTCGCGCACGGTCTCGCCCGGCCGGCGTTCCGGCTCCTGCGGCAGGTGCCCGACCAGCGCGCTCGGCGGGCTCAGCTGGATCTGGCCCTGCTCGGGGGTGTCCAGGCCGGCCAGCAGGCGCAGCAGGGTGGACTTGCCCGCGCCGTTGGCCCCGACCAAGCCGATGACCTCGGGCGGGGCGACGATCAGGTCGAGGCCGGAGAACAGGACCCGTTCACCGTGGCCGGCCGTCAGATCCTTGACGAGAAGTGTTGCGCCCATGATGGAGGATTCTACTGTGGTTGGGCCTCGGCCTTAGCCGCTAGTTCGCGCTTGGACACCAGTGCGTAGTAGACCCCGGTCGCCGCGGCCAAACCGGCCCACAGCAGCAGCGGCCAGCCGGCATTGAGGTGACGCATCATCACCGCGCCGACATACGCGCCGACGACCATGCACACCACTGCGACGATCCGGCGCCCGGCGTGCGGGTTGCTGCCCTTGGCGAACGAGGAGTCGGCGGCCAGGCCGGTGAGCGTCATGGTCAGGACCGTGGTGGTCATGTCGGGCACGGCCAGCCGCCGCACGGTCGAGTTGCGCGCGCCCATCGCGAAGGCGAGCAGCCCGATCACCAGGAACTTCATGTCGCCGCCGTCGATGCTGCCGCGGGCGAACGCGATGACCGCGCACACCGCGGCCATCAGGGACTCGACCGTGAGCGCGCCGAGCAGCCAGAGCCGCCGGTCGCCGTGGTCGACGGCCAGCCGGCCGGCCGCGGCCGCGCCGACCAGGAACCCGGCCAGCGAGACCAGCGAGGCCAGGGCGGAGAATCCGGGCCAGCCGGCGGCGGCGAAGCCGAGCAGGACGATGTTTCCGGTCATGTTCGCGGTGAACACATGACCGATCCCCAGGTAGCTGATCGCGTCGGCGATGCCGGACAGGACGGTCAGGACAGTCATCGTCCGCAGGAGTGGATCGCGCGAGATGGTCACCCTCGGATCCTGCCAGACCGCGGGCAGGCGTAGGTATACAGGTTGTTATGGATTGCGCCGCGGGAGTTCAAAGCGGCGGTGATCACAGATGGCCGACATCACGATGGCAGCACCCGCATGATTGGGCCGAACGGCTGATTCAGGGGTTCTGATTCTCCGGCGGCAGCACCGGAACGGGCGACTTGATCAGGGACCACACATCACCCTTTCGAAGTACGGAACCTGACTGTCCGCTGTCTGCGCCCTGCTCGGCCAGATAGAGGTGAACATTCGACGACGGCACGTGGAAGATCTCCCGTCCCGGCACCCGCGCCGCCGGACTGCCGGCCGCTTCGAGCTCCGCGAGCAGGTCCGCCGCGGCGACCCGGGCCGGGAACGGCCCGTACGCGGCGACCAGCGGCTCGGGCACGGCCGCCTCCTCGCCCCAGCCCAGCCGGTGCGCCTGGACGCTGACGCTGAAACAGCCCCACACACCGTCGACCCGGAAGAAGTTGACCTCGATCAGGCCGTAGTCGCGCCGCAGCCGCTTCTTCACCCGGTCGTCGGCGAACCGCGGGCCCAGCGCCGCCGCCCACGCCTCCGGCGAGGAGTCCGTGGAGCAGCCGAGCACCTCGCCGGTGGCGGCGAAGTCGCGGTAGAACGTGGTCACCGCTGGCCCATCTTCTCGAGCGCCTTGATCAGGAAGTGCATCTGGGCCGCGTGGTTCTCCGCCATCTTGCCGTACCCGCCCGCGTTCATGGACTGCATCGCGGACCGGAACTTGCTGATCGTGTCCGCCCGCAGCGCCGGATCCTCCTGGAGTGCGGTCAGCACCGTGCTCACGTCCTTGCGGCTGGCGGTCACGTTGTTCACGGTCAGCGGCGCGGCCCCGACGCCGCCCTCGTGGTCGGGGAATATCCGCACCTCGCGGTTGTCGATGTGGAGGTGCGCGCCCTTGGTCACATAATCCTGGTACGCCACGCTCGCATGGATGTCGTACGGCGCCAGGCCGAGCGGATCGGACCAGGTCAGCGGGTTGCCGACGTACGCGTGGCCGTTCGGCGAGGGCACCAGGCCGAGCGGGTCCGGGCTGGTGTACGACGCCGTGGCCGGATCGTAGTATCGGTTCAGGTTGTAGTGCAGGCCGGTCTCGTCGTCGTGGTACTGGCCGGGGAACCGCAGCGGGCAGTGCGCGGTGCTGCCGGGCGCGGTGACCGTCCGGCCCCACAGGCTCGTGTTCGTGTGCCACGCGATCCGCCCGTCCGGGGTGACCAGCTCCATCGGCGTGCCGACCAGGTCGGTGACCACGGCGTGGAACTCCCGGTCGATCTGCTCCTGGGTGGCGCCCGCGGCCCAGGTCTGCCGGGTCTGCGCCGCCGGGGTGAACCCGCCGGGCCGGTAGTCCCAGGTCAGGGTGACCGCCTGGCCGTCCGGGGCGGTCCGGATCTCCTCCGCCACGCGCAGCCCGTCCCAGGTGAACCAGGTGGTCTCCACGACCGTGCCGGAGGCGTCCAGCCGGCTCTTGGCCACCCGCCGGCCGAGCGGGTCGTATCCGTACTGCCATACCGTGCCGTCCGGGACCGTGGCCTGGACCAGCCGGTCGCCCGAGTCCCAGGTGTACGTCCAGGTCCTGACCTGCCCGGACAGGGTCCGGCGGGTCTGCCGGACCAGGCGCCCGGCCCGGTCGTAGTCGTAGCTGGCGCGTCCGGCCCGGCGCACCAGGGTGCCGGTGTGCTCGCGCTCGCCCTCGGTGTCGGCGGCCGGATCGTCCGGACCCCGGCCGGTGTCGGTGGCGCGGGCGAGGTTGCCGAGTCGGTCGTACGCGTACGACTCGGTCCACGTCACCGCGGTCAGCCCGGTGACGCGCCCGGCGGCGTCCAGGTCGAACCGGCGGGTTCCGCGCAGGTGGTCGGTGATCTCGGCCGGCGTGCCGTCGGCCCGGTACGCGAAGGTCCGGGCCTGGACGGCCCGCCACACCTCGACCTGCGCCGCGCCGGCCGTCGCGCTGCCCGGCGGGACGGCCGCGTCCTCGCCGCGGCTGCTCGCCGACTCACCGGCCGGCCTGCTCGCCGCGCCGCCTGCATCTGCGCCCCCGATCTCGCGAAGGCCGACGATCGGCCCGCCGGTTCCGGGCGGCCGGTCATAAGCCCAGATGCCCTGCTCGGTCATCCGGCCCAGCGCGTCGAAGGTCTGGGTCAGGGTGGCGGCGGCGCCCAGCGTGCGCGCGGTCTCCTGCCCGGCCGCGTCGTAGTGGAACGCCAGCGCGCCGCCGGTGCCCGCCAGCTGCTGCGGGTGGCCGGCCTCGTCATACGTCCACTGCGACACGATCCCGCCCGGCGTCGCCCGGCTCAGCCGCCGCCCGGACCGGTCGAAGGTGTTGATCAGCAGCCGGCCGTTGATGCTCTCGTACAGCACCCGGCCGAGCCGGTCGCGGGCGAACTCGACCACCGCGCCCGGGCACTCGGCCCGGCTCAGCTGCCCGGCCGCGTCGTACGCGAACAGGTGCAGCATGCCGTCCGCGCGCCGCTCGGTCACCCGGCCCAGCAGGTCGCGGCGGTACTCCACCCGCTGCCCGGCCGCGTTGGTCGACGCGACGAGCCCCCCGGCCGGGTCCACCGCGTACGACTGGGTCGCGCCGTTGAAGTCGCGCTCCGCGACCAGGTTCCCGGCCGGATCGTACGTGTACTGCCAGGTCAGGTCGTGCGCGTTGGTCACCGAGGTCAGGCGCAGCCGCAGGTCGTAGCCGAACCGGTGCCGGGCGCCGTCCGGGTCGGTCCGCGCGGTCGGCACGTCGAAGGGTCCGTACTCGAACGCGGTGGCCGCCCCGGCCGGGTCCACGTGCCGCAGCAGGTTCCCCTCGGCGTCGTACTCCCAGGTCTCCGCGGTGCCGTCCGGCCGGGTCCGGGTCAGCGGCCGGCCGTCCACGGTCCAGGTCGACGAAGTGGTCGCGCCGAGCGGATCGGTGCTCGACGCGACGTGCCCGAACCGGTCCCGGGTGATCCGCACCGTGCTGCCCAGCGGGTCCGTCAGAGCCGTGACCAGCCCGGCCTTGTCGCACTGCACCGCGGACCGCGCGCCCGAGGGGTCGGACATCGAGGTCAGCCGGCCCAGGTGGTCGTGTTCGTAGGCTGTGGTCCCGCCCATCGGGTCGGTGGCCGCGACCAACACGCCCCGGTCGTCGTAGCCGTACGTCCACGTGCCGCCGTCCGGCCCGACCACCTGCACCGGCTGGCGCAACGCGTTGTACGCGATGATTATCGTGCTCTGATCAGGTCGGGTGATCCGGACCGGGTCGCCGTACTCGTTCCGCTGGATGCGCGTGGTGCGGCCGAGCGGATCGATGGTGGACAGCACGTTGCCGTGCACGTCCTGCTCGGTCAGGGTCGCGTTGCCCAGCGGGTCCACCACCTTGACCGTCTGCAGGCGGTCGTTCCAGTGGTAGACGGTCCGGTGCCCGATCGCGTCGACGAGCGTCGTCGTGCGCGCCTCGAGGTCGTAGTCCAGCCGACAGGACAGGTAGCCCTCGCTGCCGTCCGCGTGCGAGACCCGGCCGTCCAGACGGTAGTGGTACGCGTAGTAGCGGCCGTTGCGGTCGGTCCAGCGGGTGATCCGGTCCGACTCGTCGTACTCGAAGAGTAGCGGCAGCCCGGACGGATCGATCGACTCGACCAGCCGCCCGGCCGGGTCGTACCGGAACTCGCGCACCGGCAGGTGCGGGCCGCCGGCCGGGTCGACCAGTTTCAGGCTGCTGATCCGCACCCCGCCGCGGGTGGCCACCGAGCCGATCACCACCCGGTACCCGCCGGAGTGGTGGATGTCGGTCGGCACGCCGTCCAGGTCGTAGGCGAACATGACCCGGTTGCCGCTGCGGTCCGCGATCGCGGCCAGCGGCCGGCCCCGCGCGGGCACCGGGCCGGGCGGGAACTCCAGGGTGCTGCCGAGCTCGGGCTGCTCGATCGTGATCAGGTCCTCGTGCCGGTTCCAGGCCAGCGGCCAGCGCGGCCCGACCACGGGCAGCACCTGCTCGCGGCCCGGCGGCACCGGGTAGTGCAGCACCCGGCCGTCCGGGACGGCGTAGTGGATCCCGTCGTCGTCCACCTCGATCCGCTGGTCCAGGGTGGAAGACCAGGTCAGGCCGAAGCAGCGCCCGCGCCGGTAGGCCGAGCCGTGCCGGCGCTCGAGCACCAGCGGCAGCACGCCCGGCAGCACCAGGTCCCGCTGCGGCAGGAACATCTCCCCGGTGACCAGGTCGATCGGGTCCTCGCTCTGCCCGCCGGAACCGTCCGCGCGCCCGTCGCCGGCCACCGTGCCGCCGTCCTGGCCCGGGGCCAGCCCGGCCGGCCGGGGACCGGCGCCGGCGGCCGGCCGGAACGGGTCGGATCCGCCGCCCGGCCCGCGCCCGACCGCTCCGGCCGGCCCGCCGCCGGCCGTCCGGTCCGGGTTCAGGCCGTCGAACTTCTGCCGGTGCGCGCCGTCGGCCTCCTGGTATCCGTGGGTCGCGTCGTCCAGCCCGTCGCCGATGTGCCGGCCGAGGTGCTGCTCGACCGCCCTGCCCGTCTTCTCCCCGCTCTCGGCCAGGTCCCGCGCGCTGCTTTCCAGGACCGGTGTGATGTCGCTCATGAGAACGAGAGTCCTCGCAGGTTCGTGGTGAACTTCTGGGTGTGGCCGGACACGGTCTGCGCGTGCTCGCGCATCCGGGCCGCGTGCGCGCCGACGTGGTCCAGGTCCACCGAGAAGCTCGGGCCGACCTCGATCCCGGCCGCGCCCAGCCCGGACTGGTCGGCGCTCAGCAGCAGCCCCTGCACCGCGCCGTCCATCTTCGACATCAGCGGCCTGAGCGCGGCGTCGAGCACCTGGCCGATGACGTACTGCTCGATCTGCTGCTCGGTGAACTCCATCAGCTTCTCCGCCCCCTCCACGATCAGCGCCTCGGCGGCCTCCGCGGCCCCGAAGGTGACCACGGCCGCGGCCTGGTCGGCCAGGAACGACACCGCCAGCCCGGCCAGCTCGACCAGGCAGGCGCTCTTCTGCCCGGCGATGAAACCGGCCGCGCCGTCCAGCGCCCCGGCCAGCACCCCGCAGCCCTCGATCAGCTCGGTCAGGTGGGTGGAGGACTTGCCGGACCACATCTGCATCAGCGCCTCGTACGCGGCCCCGCTGTAGCCCGCGCCGAGGGACGTGAGCGTGGCCGTGGCGTCCTGGTGCACGTCCCCGAGGTCGGCGGCGAACTGCCGGACGTGGTCGGCGAAGTCGCGCACCCTGTCCTCGTTCACGTTGATCCACGGGACGCCGACGAAATCGAGGAACTGCGCCACCTCGCTCGGCACCTCGACGGCCACCGTCTGCCCCTTCCGGCTTCCCCATACTCGCGTGGCACCGCGGAAGATCAATTCCCGTGGTTCAGCAGCCACGTGATTTCTGGTGAGGCTATCAGCGCACGGATCGTCAGGACAATACGGCCCCCGGCTTGTCCACAGGCCGCCCGTCGCAACGCTGTGACCAGCGGCGCAGAGCGTGACAGGAAGATGATGGTCCGTCAGTGCGGCGGCCCGGAGAGGTTTCCGAACCCGCCCGCCGGGCCTGCCGACCGATCGTTCGGCCGGGTCTGCGGCCGGGGCGCGGCGGCCGGGCACAGGCGCTTTCGCAGGACTGTTCGACGGCCCGGGTCAGTCCGTGAAGTTCTGCCGGGCGGCCCGCACCGCGACGCCCACGACCGCCTGCCCGAGCGGTCCGAGCCCGGCCAGACCGGCGGCGGCGACCAGGCACGGCTCGGCCAGCGGCAGCAGCATCCGGGCCAGATCGCCGACGTTCGGGATCGTGATGGTGAACGTCATGGCGCACCTTCCCTGCCCGTGGCGCGGGCGCCGGCCCGCGCGGATGTCACTGGTGCCCAGTCCCGGCCGCCGAAACGGCTCCGGCTGCCCTCCCCGGCCGACACCCGTGGTTTCGCGATCTGCATCCGTGCTGGTTGTCGGCTGGTTCGGCGGCCCGCCCGCTGAGTCAATACCATTACAGCCTCAGCCCGGCGCGGCGTCAATCGGCCTCCAGGTGAACACTTCGGGACGTCGGCGCGACGCCCGCCGGAACGTTCCGAACCGCAGGTCGGGGCGGGTTTGGCGGCGGCCGGACGAGGTGTGGGTGCGACTGCGGACTCTGACCTGCCGACGCGCAGGGGTGTCACGCCTGACCGCTGTCTGGTGCGCGTTCGGCGGGTTTCGCCCGGGCGCGACCGAGGAGGGTGTTTCAGACCGCTCATGCGCGGCCGGGGGCTACGTCAAGGCCTGGCTTCTGGGGTGCGGCCGGGCCCGGGAGTGGTCGCGCAGGGCGGTCCGCGGCGCGGTGGCCGACGCTCGGCCCGCGAGCTCGGCGGGCTGCGTCGGCGCTGACGAGCCGGTCGGTTTGGCCGGGCCGACCGGGTCATTCGGGCTGGGCGGACCGGCCGGGTCGGCGGCGGGATGGCGTCCGAGCACGGTGTCCAGGAAGGCCCGGGCGACCGGCCCGAGCGGCCGGACCGCGTCCGCGGCGATGGCCACGCCATACCCCGGCGTATGGTCCAGAATCGACAGAAACCGCAGGTCGGGAGCCTGGTCACGGAAGGACTCGGGCACGAACGCGACGCCCAGCCGATGCCGGACCAGGTCGAGCACGGTCGAGATCTCGGTCATCTCCAGCGAGGTGCGCCGCGGCGGCAGCCCGGCGGCGGCGAAGACCCGGTCCACCGCGCCGCGGATGCCCCAACCGGGCGGGAAGTCGATGAAGTCGGCGTCCGCCAGATCCGCGAGCACCACGCCCGCGCGGCCCGCGAGCGGTCCGGTGACCAGCGGATGGTCCGCCGCGCAGGCCAGCACCAGGGTCTCGGTGCTGAGCACGTGCACCCGCAGGTCCGGCGTCGGCCCGGCGACCATCAGATACGCCAGGTCGAGCGCGCCCTCCCGCAGGCTCTCGGTGTGTCCGGTCGCGCCACTCGGGCCCGGCGCGACCAGGTGGATGTCGACCAGGGGGAACTCCGTCCGGAACGCGGCCAGCGTGGCCGGCACGTGCGTCGGGGTCAGGCCGTGCAACACGCCCAGCTCCAGGGTGCCGCGCAGGCCGGACCGCACCTCGTCCACCGCCTGGCGCGCGTCCCGAACCGCGGCCAGCACCCGGCGCGCCTCGGTGACCAGCACCTGTCCGGCGTCGGTCAGCTCGACCTTCTGCGTGGTGCGGTCGAACAGCGGCACGCCGAGGTCCCGCTCCAGGTACTTCACCGAGGACGACACGCCGGACTGGGCCAGGTGCAGCCGGGCGGCCGCCCTGGTGAAGCTCAGTTCCTCGGCCACTGCGAGAAAGTGTTCCAGCTTGTTCAGGTCCACGGTCTTCCCCTCCCGGATGTCAAACTGTCCCGTTGTCGCTGCGACCGTGGGAGGACCGCGCGGCGGGCCGGACCTGCTTGTTCCCCGGTCTCCGGGGCCGGCTGTCCGTGAATGGGTCCCCACGATCCCCGTCAGCACCATCAGTATCGCGGACAATGTCTCCGTTGTGTAAGGAATTACCGAACCGGTTATAGATTTCCGGCTGCGGGTCACCGCCGCGCCACCACAGCGTCACCGCCCGGTGGGGCGCGGGCCGGCCGGCCCGGCCGGACTGAATTCGACCTCTGCCGAAACTCCTCGGCCTCCGGCGGTTGGCCGCGAAGGCCGCGCGGGTAGCCTCTCCTTGCGGGGGCGGCCGGGCAGTCGGCCGGGGTCGTTCGGCGAGAACGCGAGGAGGCGCCGTGATGGCGGATACCGAGTTGGTGCGGATCGGCGAGGTCGAATTCCTGGTCCAGATCGCCGAATCGGGCGGTCCGCAGCCGGTCGGGGCGCAGGCCGCGTACTCCTTCGACGGCGTCCGGGACACGGTCGAAGCGGTCGCCGGACAGCTGGCCGAGGTCTGGCGCAAGGTCCGGCCGGACGAGGCGAGCGTCGAATTCGGGCTCTGCATCGCGGCCAAGAGCGGCAAGCTGCTCGGGCTGCTGGTCGACGGCGGCACCGAGGCCGCCCTCAAAGTCACCCTCACCTGGCGGACCGCGTCCGCGGACCGCGCACCGGCCGGGGCGCAGTCTGCTGAGTCCGCCGGCCCGGCCGAAGTCTCCGCGGCGGTTCAGCTGCCCGATCCGGCCGAAGCAGCCGAGGCTCCCGCACTGCCGGTGCCGCCATCGGCGGCCGAGCAGCCGGAGCAGGCGGTGGGTCCGGAGAGCGGGGCGACGGCCTAGTGGCCCGCTCGTGGGTGGACGACCAGGAGTTGCGCCGCCGGGTGGTGCGGATCCACCGCCAGCGGGACGGCGCGTTCCTCGGCTCGGGCTTCTTCGTCGCCCCCGGCTGGGTGCTCACCTGCGCGCACGTGGTCGGTACCGAGGCCGGCGCCCGGCTGCTGCCGGACGCGTCGCTGGGCGTGCCCGAGGTCGCCGCGACCGTGCTGGCCCGCTCGGCCCAGGGCGTGCCGGGCGAACTGTGGCCGTTCCCGGACCTCGCCCTGCTGCAACTCGCGGTCGAGTTCGAGCACCCGTGCGTGCACCTGATCGCGGACGACCCGGACAGCGTCGAGGACTGCCACGCCTGGGGTTTCCCGCAGCACGAGCGCGGCCGCCAGGACCCGCCCGGCTCGCCCGCGTCGTTCCGGTTCGAGGGGGTGGACGGCAACGGGTTCATCCAGCTCAAGGCCGGCCAGGCGGTACCCGGCCTGTCCGGGGCGCCGCTGGTCTGCCCGCGGCACCGCGGGGTGTTCGGCGTGATCCAGTCCACCCGCGGCCGGGACGGGGACCTGGGCGGCTGGGCCTCGCCGGTGTCCGCGCTGCTCAGCGGCGGGGCCGGGATCCCGCGGGACCTGGCCGCGTTCGGCCGGCAGATCCGGGAGGAGAACCGGGCGGCGATCCTGGCCGACCGGGCCGGCTGGCACCGGGTGCTGCCGATCGAGGGCGTGGACGCGCTGCTGGACCGGCGCTGGGAGCCGTTCGTGCGCCAGCCCGGGTCCAGCCCGGCCGAGATGCTGCGGGCCGACTACGGCGTGGTGCCGTTCCTGTTCCGGGACCGGGACCTGGCCGACCTGGCCCAGTGGTGCGAGAACGGCCCGGCCATGGCGGTCGCCCAGATCACCGGGGACGGCGGCGCGGGCAAGACCCGGTTCGCGATCGAGCTGTGCCGCCGGATGGCCGACCGCGGCTGGATCGCCGGGCTGTGGCCGGACGAGTCGGACGACTGGGCCCGGCGCCAGGCGCTGACCGTCACCTCCCTGCCGCTGCCGCGCCTGGTCGTGATCGACTACGCGGAGGTGTTCGCGCCCGACGCGCTGCGCACCACGCTCAAGCGCCTGCGCGAGAACGCGGACCCGCTCGCGCCCGTCAGGGTTCTGCTGCTGGTGCGCACGGCGAGCACCGCGACCCGCAATCCGCTGCACGAACTGCGCCGAAGGGTGCCCTCGCCGTCGCTGCTGACGGTACTCAACGCCGCGGGCGAATATCGCGCCCTGACCAAGCCGCTCTCCCTGCCCGAACGCCAGGCCCTGTATACCGAAGCGGCCCTGCGGTTCGACCAGGCCTGGTTCCCGCCGGACGAGTCCGGCGGCAGCGCGCCGCTGTCCCCGGGCGCCCCGGACCTGTCCGCGGACCGCTACGCGCTACCGCTGGAGGTCCTGTTCGAGGCCTTCGACTACGCGCTCAGCGGAGGCGGCTCGGCCGACGAGGAACGCTCCGCGATCGAGGGCGCGCTCGACCACGAACGCAAGTACTGGCACGCCGCGAACCCGCCGGCCGGACTGGACGCGAACCTGCGCGACCTGTGCGTGGCCCTGTGCACGCTGGCCGGCGCCGCGGACGACGCGGCGGCCAACACGCTGCTGGTCGCGACCGTCCCGGCGCTGGGCGGCGAGGCGGCCCGGGAGCTGCGCGGGGAGACCGTGCGCTGGCTGGCCGGGCTGCACCGCGGCCCGGCCAGGCTCAACGCCCTGCGACCGGACCGGCTCGGCGAGGCCCTGGTCGCGCAGGTGCTCACCGGGCGCGGCAGCCGAGACCCGGAGAGCGAGGCGGAGAACGAGGGCAGCGAACTGCTGCGCAAAGTCCTGCACCTGCCCAGCAACGACCAGCTCGCCACCTGCCTCGATCTGCTCGCGCGCCTGGTCCTGGCCGACCCGCACGTCGCCCGGTGCGCCGCGACGGTCCTGGCCGATCTGCACGTGAACCTGGTCATGCGCGCGGAAACCCAGTTCAACCGCCGGCTCCAGCAACCCGGGCACGTGACCGTGGCCAGTGGTCTGATCCGCCTGCTGGCCGGGGACTTCGCCGAGGTGCTCACCGAGGCGCGCCCGGGCGATCCGGGCCACCTGTCCGAACTGGCCGGCTCCTACGCGCGGCTGGGCGACCTGGCGGCCAAGGTCGAGCAGAACACCGCGGCCGAACGCCTTTACCTGCACGGCATCGACATCCGCAAGGACCTGGCGCTCGCGCAGCCGGAGTACTCGGCCCACCAGCGCGAGATCGCCCTGCTCTACGAACGCCTGGGCAACCTGATCCAGATGACCGACGGCGAGGTCGGCCGGGCCGAGCGGATGTACCTGCGCGCCGTCACGATCGGCCGCAACCTGCTCCTGGCCGAACCGGACAACCCCGACCACCCGCGCGACCTGGCCACGTACTACGAGCGCCTCGGCGAGCTGGCTCGGCTGAACGGCCAGGCCCAGCGCGCTCAGGCCTGGCTGGAACTGTCCGTGGCGATCATCGACGACCCGTGGTCGGTTGTGGGTACTGACATGCCCCTGCCGGCCTCGCTGCCGATGTTGCCCGCGGTCCCGACGATGCCCGTTTCCCCTGTGCCCACACCGCTTTCGCCGCCTGCCCTGCCCTCGTGGGACGATCCGCGGTCCGCCTCTCGACAGGGTTCTGCGTCGGCGGGTCAGGCGCAGTCGCCGGCGTCGCAGCAGTCGCAGTCGCCGTTGGCGACCCAGGCCAGGCCGGTCGTCCCGCGCCCGCCCTCGGCGTTCGCGCGCGCGGCCGACGAGGAGACCGGCGTCGGCAAGGTCGTGACCTTCTACTCGTACCAGGGCGGCGTCGGCAGCACGATGACGCTGGCGAACATCGCCTGGATCCTGGCCGCCAACGGCAAACGGGTCCTGGTCAGCGACTGGGACCTGCAGTCGCCCGGCCTGCACCAGTTCTTCCGGCCCTTCCTCGAACCCGACGCGGTCGAACGCCGCCCCGGCGCGATCGACCTGGTCCGCGAGTACCAGTGGGCGACGCTCAGCCAGGAGGAACGGCCGCTGAACTACCACCTGGACTACGCCCGGGCCCGCAAGTACGCGATCCCGCTGGACTGGGACTTCCCGGACGGCGGCTGCCTGGACTTCCTGTCCGCCGGGCGCCAGGACCGGGACTACTCCGTCACGGTCTCCGCGGTCGACTGGGACGAGTTCTACGAACGGCAAGGCGGCGGCCAGTTCTTCGACGCCCTGCGCGAGGACATGCGCCGCAACTATGACTACACCCTGATCGACAGCCGGACCGCGCTGAGCAACGTCGCAGACTTCTGCACAGTCCACCTGCCCGATGTCGTGCTGGACTGTTTCACCTTGTCCGAGCGCGGAATCCAGGGCGCGCAGGCCGTCGCCAGATCCGTCGCCGCCTTCCATCCGGACCGCGAGATCAGGATCCTGCCGGTGATGATGAAGGTCGACCACCGGGAGCGCGAGGACGTCGAGGCCGGCCGCGACCTGGCCCGGGCCCGGTTCCGGGGCTTCCCGAACGGGCTCACCCCGGCCGAGGCCGCCCGCTACTGGGAGAACTCTGAGATCCCGTACCTGTCCCGGTACACCACCTACGAGAAGCTCGCCGTCTTCGCCGACCGGCCCGGCGAGCCCGGTTCCATGCTCTCCGCGATGGAACGGCTGACCGGGTGGATCACCGAAGGCGCCGTCACCGCGCTACCGCCGATCGACGAGGCGCGCCGGCAGCGCGTGCTCAACGCGTTCACGCGCAGGCGCCCGCAGAGCCCGTCCGAGCTGGTCCTCGCATATGTCCCGGAGGACCGGATGTGGGCGGACTGGATCGGCGCGGTGCTCGGCGCGGCCTCGTTCACCGTGACCGCGGTGGACGTGACCGAGCCGTACCCGGCCGACCTCGGCGAACCGGGCCGCGGCCGTACTGTCGCCGTGGTGTCGCCTGCGTTCGCGCGGTCTGCTGCCGCGGTGGAACTGGCCGATGCGGTCGCCGGTGCTCATCCGTTCGGCAGTCGCAAACTCCTCTCGGTACTGGTCGCCGGCGCCGATCCGGAGGCTTCGGCCGAAGCAGACGGCGCAGCCGATCCGATGGCGAGGCTGGCCGAGTTGGCCGGTCCGCCCGGCGCGGACCTGACCGGCCGCCGCGAACCGTCCGCCGCGCAGGCTCTGCTGCGCGCCCTGGGCAGCCCGGACCACCTGCTGCGCCCGCTCCCGATGACCGGCTCGGCCCGGTTCCCCGGCTCGACCCCGCAGGTGTGGAACGTCCCGCAGCGCAACGGCGACTTCACCGGCCGCAACTTCGCGCTCGAATCCGCGCGCGACCGGCTCGGCGGCGAGAACGTGCTCCCGGTCGCCCTGCACGGCCTCGGCGGCATCGGCAAGACGCAGATCGCGCTCGAATACGCGCACCGGTTCAAGGCCGACTACGACCTGGTCTGGTGGGTGGACGCCGAACACCACGACGGGATCAACCGCTCGCTGCTGGAATTGGCCGGGCGGATCGGCGTCCGCGGCGGGCGGCCGGCGGCCGGTACGAACGGCATGGACGGCGCGGACGTGGTGCGTGAACTCGCCGAGGCGCTGCGCCGGGGCGTCCCGCACAGCCGCTGGCTGCTGATCTTCGACAACGCCGACGACCCGGCCGACCTGCGCGGCTTCCTGCCCGGCGGACCCGGCCACGTGCTGATCACCTCGCGCAATCCGTCCTGGTCGCAGGTCGCGGATCCGTTCGAGGTCACCGTGTTCCAGCGGGACGAGAGCGCGGCCCACCTGCTGCGCCGGGCCGGGGCGCTGGACCCGGCCGACGCGGACGACCTGGCCGAGGCGCTCGGCGACCTGCCGCTGGCCGTGGAGGTCGTCGGCGCGTGGCTGGCCGAGACCGGGCTCGCCGCGGCGGACTACGTCGAACTGCTCGACCGGCCCGGCAGCACCCGGATCCTGTCCCGGTCCAAGCCGGCGAACTACCCGCGCACCCTGGCCGACACCTGGAAGATCTCCTTCGACCGGCTGGCCGAACGGTCCGCGGCCGCCCTGCGGCTGATGGAGCTGTGCGCGTTCCTGGCCCCGGAGATCTCGGCCGACCTGGCCTACGGGCCGCAGACCCTCGAGGCCCTGCTTCCGCTGGACGAGACCTTGCAGCTGCCGATGATGCTCGGCCAGGTGGTGCAGGAGATCGGCAAGCTGGCCTTGGCGAGAGTGAACCAGCAGGGCACTTCGATCCATATCCATCCTCTGATTCAGTCCTACCTGCGCGACCGGATGGACGCCGGGGAGACCGCGATCCGGCTGCACGAGGTGCACCGGATCCTGGCCGCCGCCCGGCCCGCGCGCGGCGGCGTCGACGATCCGGCGAACTGGCCCAGGTTCGCGCTCATCTGGCCGCACCTGGGCCCGTCCCGGGCGGCGGCCTGCGACTTGGAGAAGGTCCAGCAGCTGCTGATCGACCGGGTGCGGTACCTGTGGAAGATCGGTGACTACAACCGTGGGATGTCGTTGGCGCTGCGGCTGGAGGACACGTGGAGCGCGGCGGCTCTAGCGAGTGAGGCCGAATCCGCGCAGCGTGATGGAGATGCGGAGCAGGTCGCGCAGGTCGAGCATCCGAGGGATCGGTTGCTCCTGCAACGCCGACTGCTGCATCTGAGGTCGCAGAGGGCGAATTTGCATCGGTCTCGCGGCGAGATCGCCCAGGCCGCTGAACTCGACCGCGCGGTTCTGGCCGAACAGCGGCGGCTGCTGCCGGACGGCGACCCGCACACGATGTTCTCGGCCGGTGGCCTCGCCGCGGATCTGCGCTGGCTCGGCCGGTTCGACGAAGCGCTGGCCCTGGATCAGTCCACGTACGCCACCCTGAAGGAACGCGTCGGCGAGGACGACGACCGGACCCTCGCGGCGGCAGACAACCTGGCCACGGATCTGCGGATCGACGGAGACTGGGCTGCGGCGCTCAGCATCGACATGCAAAACCACACCCGCCGGCAGACTTTGCTCGGCCCGGCGCATCCGTTCACCCTGACCTCGGTCATGCACGAAGCCTGCGACTGGATGGAGGCCGGACGGTATCAGCGGGCGGCGACGCTGTTGCAGCCGACGTACAACGCGTTTCTCGAAGCGCTGGACGAGAATTTCGGCGAGACGCTGCGTACGGCGACCGTGCTCGGTATCGCACTGCGCCGGGCCGGGCAGCACGCGGAGGCCAGGGCGGTGACCGAGGACACCTGCGCGAGGTTTCGGCAGGAGTTTCCGGCCGACCACCTGGACGGATGCGCCGCGCGGCTCAGCCTGGCCGCCGACCTGGCCGCGGCCGCGGACGTGCAGGGCGCCATGGAGTTGGCGCGTGCGGTTCACGCGGACTACCAGCGGTTGCTCGGCCCCCGGCATCCGTTCGCGTGCGCGGCGGCGAACAACCTCGCGGTCTACCTTGCCCGGGCCGGGTTCGGGCCTGAGTCACTGGCTCTGGCGCAGCAGTGTCTCAGGGATCTGAGGGAGACGCTCGGGCCGGATCATCGGTACACGCTGACCGCCGAACTGACTGTGGCCAACGGTTTCGCCGCGACGCACGCACCCGACGACGCCGCGCGCTGCGCCGAGGACCTCTTCCCACGGCTGGCCGGCCACCTCGGCGACGAACACCCGGTCGCGATCGGCGCGGCCCTGAGCCTGGCCTGCCACTTCGAGGCGATCGGCGCCGCGGACGACGCCCGGGGGCTGCGGGCCACCTACCGCCCGATCTGCGTGACCCGACTGGGGCCGGAGCACCCGCTGACCCAGGCCGCCCGGGCCGGAACGCCGGTCGACCACGAAATCGACCCGTTCGTCTTCTGAACGGTCAGGTCAGGAGAGCGAAGAAGTCACTCTTCGGGGGTAGCCGCCGCCTTGCGCGCCGGGGCGACCGGGTGGATCGTCTCGTGCTTCTCCAGCATGGCGACGAACTTCTCGATCCGCGCGGCCCGAGTCGCCGGGCGCTTGGGCTCCTGCACCCGGTAGAGCACGGCATACCGGTTGGTCCGGTTCAGTTGCGCGAAGAACTCGGCCGCGGCCGGATTGGCGTCCAGGGCCGCCTGGAGGTCGGCCGGGACCTCGGCCGTGCTCTGCGCTTCGTAGGCGGAGTCCCAGCGGCCGTCCGCCTTGGCCCGCTCCACCTCGAGCAGACCGGCCGGGCGCATCCGCCCGGCCGCGATCAACGCCTCCGCCTTGCCGCAGTTGATCTTCGACCAGCGGCTGCGCGCCTTGCGCGGAGAGAAGCCCTGCAGCCAGTGGTGCTCGTCCAGCGGGCGCTTCTGGCCGTCGATCCAGCCGTAGCACAGGGCTTCGTCCAGGGCCTCGGCGTACCCGACCCCCGGCTCCGGGCAGTCCTTCTTGGGCACCTTCAGCCACAATCCGGCGGACGAGGCGTGCTCGCCCGCCAGCCAGTCCCGCCAGGCCGCCGCGGAGACGAACCCCAGGACCGGGCGGCCCATGAACTCCTCGGCGGGCGATGGTTCGGCGGCTGGGGACATCGGCTTGCGCTCCTGGGGTGGTCGGGCGGGTAGGGGAGTGCGGGTCAGCGGCCGAGGCCCTGGTAGAAGGTCTCGGTCCGCGCCTTCTTCGGGTTCCACCAGCCGGCGTTGTCCGTGTACCAGGCGACCGTCGCGGCGATGCCCTCCCGGAAGCTGGTGTACCGCGGCGTCCAGCCGAGCTCGGTGGTCAGCTTGGTCGCGTCGATCGCGTACCGCATGTCGTGGCCCGGCCGGTCGCTGACGAAGTCGACGAAGTCGGCCGGCTTGCCCATCACCTCCAGGATCTGGGCCAGCACCTCCCGGTTGGACAGCTCGCCGTTCGCGCCGATCAGGTACGTCTCGCCGAGCTTGCCCTCGCGCAGGATCAAGTGCACCGCGGAGTTGTGGTCGTCCACGTGGATCCAGTCCCGCACGTTCTCGCCGGAGCCGTACAGCTTCGGCCGGGCGCCGCCGAGGATGTTGGTGATCTGTCGCGGGATGAACTTCTCCACGTGCTGGTACGGGCCGTAGTTGTTCGAGCAGTTGGAGATGGTCGCGGCGATCCCGAAGGTGCGCGACCAGGCCCGCACGAGCAGGTCCGCGCTCGCCTTGGTGGCCGAGTACGGGCTGGACGGCTGGTACGGCGTGGTCTCGCTGAACCGCTCCGGGTCGTCGAGCTCCAGGTCGCCGAACACCTCGTCGGTGGAGATGTGGTGCAGCCGCGAACCGTGCTTGCGCACCGCCTCCAGGATCCGGAAGGTGCCCATGAAGTTGCTCTGGATGAACGACTCCGGGTTGGCGATCGACATGTCATTGTGGCTCTCCGCGGCGAAGTGCACCACGATCTCGTGTTCGCCGACCAGGCGGTCGATCAGGTCGGCGTCGGTGATGTCGCCGTGCACGAACTCGATCTGGTCGGCCACGGGGGCGAGGCTGGCCCGGTCGCCCGCATACGTGAGCGCGTCGATGACGGTCACCTGGTAGTCCGGGTGTTCGCGCACCGTCTGGTGCACGAAGTTGGACCCGATGAACCCCGCTCCGCCTGTGACTAGAACCCGCATACAGACAACCTCCGTACGTTCGCTGACCGGCCGTTCGACACCGCTCGGGCAAGACGCGGCCCGCACCGGCATGCTAGCGGATCGTCACCGGCCCGGGCTTGCCGAACCGGCCGGCGGGCCGGGCCGAACGGGGGTGGACTGGGGTGGTCCGCGGCCCGCACCGGCGCGTCGGCTGGTGGCCTGACCTCAGCAGTTGCGCAGGAGAGCGGACTGGTTGAGCACCTGCCCGCGCTCCGAGGTGAAGCGCCGGTAGGCCTCGGTGGTGTCGGCACCCGGGCGGAACGCGGCCACCCGGTGGCGGTTCTGGAATGCCGGGCGGACGCCGAAGTGGTTCTCCAGGCTGCCGCGGATGGCGTTGCCGGCCAGGGCGCGCAGCAGTTGGCTGCGCTCGGCTTCGGTGTCTGGCGGGGTCTGGTTGTCGGTGAAGTCGGTGAAGTCGGTGAAGTCGGGGTGGTCGGGGTTGAGGGTGGGGTGGGTTTGTCGAGCGCAGCACGGTTTGGGTGGGGACGCTTGAGTTGCGTGGCCTTATCGTGCGGTGGGTGGTTCGGGGTGCCTGCCGGCATTTCCGGCGTGGTGGGGCCCGCGTCCCCCGGGGTTGTGTGCGGAGCCGTTGCTGTTCCAGCGTTCTTGCCTGCACGTGGTTGAGATCCGAAAGGCTTGGAGGGCTGGAAAAGGAGTGGAGCCCGCCGTACTGGTCGGTGGTGCGGGATGCGGTCTATTCTTCTGACTGTCTGTCAGCTAGTGCTTGAGGGCGAGGACGTCCAGGACGATTTGCAGCAGTAGCAGGACCATCTGGCGGACGTCACGGTCCCGGTCGCGGCGGTGTTGCGGGGTGGTCATCGGTCGGGTCCGATCTGGTCGACGTCCCGGTACGGCCGGGCTGGTTCCAGCATCGGAGCCGGTCGGGGTGTTGCGGCAGCGCAACTGGCTGGTGAACTGAGAATGCAACACCGGCGTGGGGAGGAGGGGTGCAATAGGTGACGGGGAAGCGTTGTCCGGGCGTGAGGTGGCGTTGCCGGGTCAGGAGGCGGACAAGGACTTCAAAGCGTTGCCGGCTGATTTGGGGCCGGAGAAGCGTGAGTTCACCGAGGCGCTGCGAGCGCAGTTTCGCGTGTGCGGGCTCTCGCTGCGGGCGTTCGGCGCTCGTTACCATCACGACCACACGACCGTGTGGCGGTATCTGAACGCTCTGTTCTTTGCCTACCGCTGGAGCTATAAAGCAGGGCACAGACGCGGTCTGCGAGCCGCTGCTTACAAGTAGGCGCCGGCAGGTCGCCAGTGCCGTGAATCCGAACACCACCTTGATCGACAAGTGCGGCTGCAGTATCAGGGGGTGGGGCGCTTTGTGGAGGTCTTCTTGGTGGGGAGGGTCGCGCTGGCGCGGGGCGCTTGGGTGCGGCCTACTACCGGGAGGACGAAATCGTGGATCAGGTCCTTGGCCTCGCGTAGTAGCGGGCGGAACATGCGGTAGCGGGACAGGTTGATCACCTTGGCGAGCAAGGGGGTGCTTCGCTGGACGAATGCGCGGGTGCGTTCGGTGTTCTCGGTGCGGTCGAAGACCCAATACAGGACTACGACCATCTGGTGTAGCCACAGCAGGTCGGGGAGGAGTTCCGCCAGTTCGGCGTCCAGTTTGGGCCAGAGGTCTGAGCCTCGTAGGACGTCGCTGAGCAGGTCGACCGACGCCGCGCGAGCGGGATGGGACTCGTGGGAGAACGGGCTCATCGGGCTTTCCGGGTCCGCCGCGGTGCGGAAGAACTGGGCGGCGAACTCGTGGTACGGCGCGGACAGGTCCAGCCAGGCCAGCAGCGTGAGTTCCAGGCGTTCGGCGAAGCTGCGGGTTCCGGCGATACGGGTGCGGGCCACCTCGGCGTGCTCGTGGATGGTTCGGTCGTAGAAGCCCTGGATCAGGTATTCCTTGGACTCGAAGTAGTAGTACGCGTTGCCTACCGAGACGCCGGCCTCTGCGGCGATCGCGCGCATGGTGGTCTTGTCGTAGCCGCGTTCCTCGAACAGACGCATCGCGGTTTCCAGGATCAGCGCGCGGGTCTGTTCGCTCTTCGCGGTCGGTTTCGGCGTGGCTGATGCACTGGTTGGGCTGGTCGGGCCCGTCGGGTTGGTCGTCACCGGTTCCTGCGCCGCCTCGTCGTTCATCCGGGGGAGTTTATCTCGCGAGGGGAGGGATTGGCGGCAATCGAGGGGAATCGGGGTGGGAACGGATTGCGCGAACCGGGGGTGGTGTTCCCCGGTCCGCGCTGGCGGCGTCGTTGCCGCGGGTGGTGCGGTAGCGGTGCGTCGTGTTGCTGGTCGGCTTCGGCGGGCGGACTTGGGCCCCTGTTCCCCGGCCCACTTCGTCGGCGTCGACCTTGGTGCGCATCGCTAGAACGCCCCGGTTCTTGGGGCGTCGTTCTGGTGGGGGCCGGTGGGCTTGGTGGTAGCGGCGGCTGCGGCCGTGGCCATGGTCGGGTAGAAGGTGGGGGCGCCGGGCATGGGCTGCATGGGGTGCGTCTGCTGCGTGGGGGCGAGCGGCATGAGATTCGGGGCGACCGGGACCATGGGCAGCAGCGTGGGCGAGGGGTACGGGCGTGGGTGAGAAGCCGGATTGGCCTGGTCTGTGGCTCGGCGGCGGATGCGGTTGAGGATGTAGATGTTGGTGAGGTGCAGGCCGCCGATGGCCAGCAGCGTGGTGCCCAGTTTGACCGACAGGCTGGTGACGACCGCGTGGGCGGTGTTCGTCGGTCCGCCCACGGTCAGCCACAGCACATCGAAGCCGAGGGTGACCAGGTAGAAGCCGGTCGCCAGCAGGTGGTTGACCGATTCGGCCAGGTCGTCGTTGTCGGGGAACACCTCGGACAGGAGCGTCCGGCCGTCCCGGGACAGGTTCCGGCCGGCCCAGACGGTGAGCGCGATGCTTGTCGCCAGGTAGACCGCACAGGTCAGGACGGTGAGGTCCATGGTCGCCTCTTCTCAGACCGGGTGGCGCACTTTTGAACGCGTTCATTTCTGCGTCCGGGGTGAGCGTAGCGAGATTTTTGAACTTGTTCAACTGCTTCCCGGAGGGCCGGCCGGCGGTCGCTGTTCCCGACGGTATATGAGCGTGTTTATCCCTGGTCAGGACCTTGTCGTGCCGGGTGGTCGGAACTTGTCGGAGCGACCCGGTAGCTTCTAGCCCATCGGTTCGGGCAGAGGGAGGGCGCATGGGTTGGATAGCAACCCTTGACGGTGGTTACGAAGCCACCGTCTCGGAGGGGAAAGTGGTCTGCCGCAACGCGGCCGGCAAGCAGCTGCGGACTATTCCCAAGCAGCTCAAGGAGGATCCGGCGGTCGTCGGGCTGCGGCAGCTGGTGGAGTGGCTGGACCGGCACGCGGTCGAGTGCCGGGAGACGGCCGAGCGGTGGATGGTGCGCTCGCTGCCGGTTCCCAGTGTCCTGATATCGCAGGTGTGGGCGGACGAGGCCTGGCGCGGGGTTCTGCGCGATCTGGTGGTCGTGCCGGTGGACCCGGCGGGCGCCTGGGACCGGGCCGAGGCCGGGTTCCTGCGCGGCGCGGACGAGCGGGGGATCGGCGTGGTCAACCTGGACGGCGACACCGTCCGGCTGAGCGCTGACCGGGTCGCGATCCCGCACCCGGTGCTGCTGGACGACCTCGACGACCTGCGTGAGTTCGGGCTGGAACTGTCCGTCTCGCAATCGCTGGACCAGCTCTACCGGGAGACGTGGGCCGTCCCGGCCGACCTGGACCCGGCCCTGGCGCGGCTCGGCGAGTACAGCGGCGGCCAGTTCGAGCAGCTGCGGCACCTGACCCAGCGGGCCACCAAGCTCGGCTACCGGGTGCGCGGCGGCTACGCGGTCTGCCGGGTGTTCGAGGACGGGCGGGCGATCGAGGCGCGGGTGTGGGTCGGCTCGGACGACCCGTACTACGCCACCGAGACCGGCGACCTGGAGTTCGCCGACGGGGACGGACACACCGTCCCGCTGGCCGAGGTCGGGCCGGTGGCCTGGTCCGAGGGGCATCGGATGGCCGCGGGACTGTACGCGGGCCGGGTCGTGAAGACGGAGGGGGAGCAGTGAGCACTGCAGCGATCGAGACGGATGAGACCGGGCAGGGCGCGGTCGACGGCGCCCTGGACGCGGGCGGGCTGCTGCCGCTGGGCACCGCGCCGGGCGAGCGGCGGGACGGGGCCTCGGCCCGCTCGTACCGGCACCCGGCGCTGGCCGACCGGGTGGTCGTGCGGCTGGCGCCGGACGGGCTGGGCGCCGCCGAGGACCTGACCCTGGAGTTCCTCGGCTTCGCCGCGGCGGCCGAGCCGGTGCCGGTCGGCGTGCTGCGCCAGCAGTCGCTCGGGTTCCCGGCCTGGGCCCTGGTGCACGACCCGGCCAACGGCCACCACGCGCTGAACCTGGTCAAGGACATCGAGCGGCTGACCCGGGTCGCCGCGACCAAGCCGGGCCTGGCCAAGGAGGGCTTCGACGACCTGGCCAGGCGGCTGGCCGGGGCCGTCCCGCACTTCCTGCCGACCTTCTACGAGCAGGCCGCCCGGGTCTTCCTGCTGGCCGAGAACGCCACCCTGGCCGCCGGGTTCTTCAACCGGGCCCGGGAGGCCGAACGCGCCTACAGCCTGGTCGTGGACGAGACCGCGCAGGGCGCCGCGTTCCTGGAGTTCGCCCTGGCCGGGGCGCTGACCGCCAAGGCGCTGACCGAGTACTCGCGCGCGCTGGCCGCCCGCACCACGCCCGAACTGGCGTACGCCCAGTTCCGCCGGATCTGCCTGGAGCGCACGGCCGGCGGCCTGCCGCCCTACTCCGCCCTGCCCGCGGACCTGCGCCGGCTGGCCCGGGCCGCCAAGTGCGACACGGTCGCCGAGGACGTGGCCTTCGCCCGCGAACTGCTCGTGCTGCCGGCCACCGTGCGGGCCGCCGCCGGGTTCTGGACCTCCTACCGGCCGCAGCTGCTGCGCGCGGCCAAGGCCGACCCGGCCGTGCGCGGCCTATTGCTCGGGATCATCCCGCCGACCGTCGGCGAGCCCGGCCCCGAGGACCCCTGGCTGGCACTGCTGGAGGAGTCCGGCGCGGTGGCCGGCCTGACCGACCCGGTCGACACCCTGCCGGCCGAGGCCCTGCCCGCGGACGGGGTCTGCGGCTGGCTGGTCCGGTTCGACGCCCAGCAGGGCGGCCGCTCGCGCTGGCTCTACCGCAACGTCGCCGACAAGCGCCGGCACAAGCTGCTCGACCTGGTCGACCGGATGGAGCCGCGGCTGCGGGCCGAGGGCACCGCGCTCGCGCTGTGCAGCCGCTACCACGCCGACATCGACCTGATCGACCTGTGCCTCGGGCTCGGCCTGGAACTGGCCGCGCCGACGGACCAGTTCTCGATCGACCTCGAGGAGTGGCTCGGCGGGCCGTCCGACCGCGACCTGACCGCGTTCGCCGGCAGCGCGCCGCTGCGCCTGTACCTCTACAAGGCGGTCACCGCGCTGGCCACCGACGGGCGGCGCGACCCGGAGAACAACAGCCTGGTCAAGGTCGCGGCGCGACTGACCGGGGTGGCCGGGCTGCGCTCCGTGCTGCACGAATGGCTCGACGACCAGGCCGCGCTGCTGGCGCTCGGCGGCCTGGTGGACCTGGACCAGCGCCTGCGCTTGCTCGACGCCGTGGCCAGCCGGCCGATCATCGCGGTGAACCCGGACGCCTTCCGCCGGATGGCCGCGCTGAACGTCGGCTCGTACCTCGGCCACGCGCTGCGCTCGGGCATCTTCGACGAGTACGGCTGGCCCGCGCTCGAACAGGCCTGCGCCCGGATGGCCGGGCTGGCCCCGGACGCCGACCCGCAGGCGCCCGTGCCGCCGCCCGCGAATTCCCAGCGGTCGGTCTTCCAGCGCCGGTACTACCACCAGGAGCCCCTGCACTGGGAACAGACCGGTCAGTGGCCGTACCTCGCGGTCCAGACCGGAATGCGCGTCGCGGTCGTCGATGGCGCCGGTACCCGGATGGAGCACATCGTGTCCGTCCCGAGCGGGCCGAACGTCAACGTCTACAACGCGATCCTCCGGTACACCGACGAGCAGGTGCTGGTGGCCTGGAACGGACACCCCGACTCCGGCGCGTACTTCAGCGGGGATCCGGCCCGGATCTTCACCGACGAGATCCAGGTGCACCACAGCGCCGCGTCGGTCGAACTGCCCTGGGGCGGCCGCAGCTTCGGCGGGCGGCCGCTGACCGCGGGCGACCCGAAGTGGTCGGCGCCCGGCAAGGTCGCCGCCGACGGCACCGACTACTGGGTCTACATCTCCCACCTGGAGAACCGGTTCCGGCAGCAGTGGGTCGAGTTCGACCCGCGCACCGGCACGCTCGGCCGGGCCAGCGTGCCGGGCTTCTTCGGCAAGCCGGCGCCGGTCTCCGGCGAGTGGACGCTGCAGCAGGAGAAGAGCTGGCTGCTGCCCCTCGCGGCCGGCGGCTCGGGCGGCCCGCTCGGCGCGGCCGGCGGCCTGACCGGCTTCCGCGTCCTCGCGACCGCGGACGGTACCCAGTACTGCGAGGGCGTGGACGGCCGGTCCGCCACGGTCCGGGCCACCCCGGGCCAGCTGTGGCCGGGCGCGACGGCTACCGCCATCATGTCGTTCCCCGGCGCCGCCGCGAACCTCACGGCCGTGCACACCGGCAACCAGCACCTGGTCGACGAGGACAACAGGTGCGTCGCGATCCTCATGCAAGGGCGGCAGTACGGCCGCTACTCCCGCGGCACCTGGTGCGTCCCGCCGGTGGAGTACTGGAGCTACCTGACCGTCCGGGACGAGTCCGGCTCGGCGGCGCTGCGCGCGATCACCGACGCGCAGGCGCAGTCGCTGATCGCCTCGGCGACGCAGGCACCCGGCTCGGCCGCCACCGTCGAGAGCGTGCTGCCGCAGGTCACCGACAGCAAACTGCGGATGGGGATCGACGGCTACCTGGACTCCGCGGTCGAGTGCCAGACCCGGCTGCTCTCCCTGACCGAGCGGATCGCGCAGCTCGAGGCCGAGCCCGAGGAGCAGGCCACCGGACCGGTCAGCTGGCTGCGCTGGGACAAGGACTTCGGGCGGGCCCGCCGCGGGCTGTGCCCGGTCGACGTGGTGCACACCGACGTGCCGGACCCGGAGACCGCACTCGGCATCCTGGCCGGACTGCTGATACCCGAGACCGCGCCGACCGCCGACGACCTGGCCAAACTCAACCTCGGGCACTACTACGGGCAGAAGGTCTGGGCCGAGCTGCTCCACCTCGGCTTCGCGGCCCCCGCGCTCGCCTACCGCGCGACCACCGCCGGGACCGGCGCCAAGGAACGCGCGGGCCTGCTCGAATTCCTGCGCCTGTGGTCGGCCAGCCCGCTCACCGCCCCCGGCGGGGCGGTGCGCCTGCTGACCACCCTCCCCCCGGCGTCGGCGGAGAACCAGGCCGGCACGGTCCTGGCGACCGAATTCGGCCGGGCGATCGTGCTGAACATGGCCGGCTGGCACTCCAGCGGGCGGGGCACCTGGTACACGATCGAGTACAGCCGCGACGGCGATTTCGGCGCGCTGCCCGAGTGGCGGATCGAGACCGACGTGCGCCCGATGGCGTGGCCCTGGGCCCAAACCCCGATCGCCGGGTTCTGCGGACTGGCCGCCGGCCGCGACCCGGTCCCGATCCGGGCCGAGCAGGCCCGGGAGCTGGCCCGGATCAGCGGTCTGAGCAGCGCCGAGGCCAAGGTCCTGCTGGCCGGGCTGCCCACCGAGACGACCGGCTACGGCGAGCAGGTCGCCGCGGAGATCCGCGAGGCGATGGACTTGAAGCCGACCGTGCTCAAGACCGCCGGCAAGCGCTTCGGCTCGCTCTCCGGGGAGGACTGCATCGCGCTGCTCGCCGCCCTGCTGCCGGTCGACCCGGCCACGTTGTGGACGGACGGTCCCCGGCTGGAGGCCGCCGCCCAGCTGTGGACCGGCAAGAAGGGCCGGCAGATCCCGCTGCCGGACGAGCTGATCACCGAGGCCGACAGGATTGTCTCGGCCGAGATCGTACAGGGCCTGGTGAACCCGGCCAGCGCGACCTGGCTGGTCGGCACGAGGACCGTCGACGGCGCCCAGCGCAGCGTTTTCAGCCCGGACAACCTGCACGCCGCGGTCCGGGGCCTGATCTGGCTGGCGTACCGGCTCCCGGACGGCGACCCGCTGCGCGTCCCGCTGCCGCAGGCGCTGGCCACGCTGCGCGAGCGGATCGCGGACCCGGCGTTCTCGATCCGGGTGGGCCACACGAACAAGGCCGCCGAGATGGCGGCCGCGTTCGGCTACCGGGAGGAACCGTCGCTGGAGCAGGACAAGGCCTGGCGGGTCGGACCGTTCGAGTTCTCCGGCAGCACCAACGAGTGGCGCGGCCTGGACGTCTTCCCGGCCGAGCTGACCGGCGCGGACGACCCGGTGCTGGCCTACCTGGCCAAGGAGGAGAGTTTCGCCTGGTCCAGCTCGAAGATCAACGCGGTGATCGCGTTGCTCGGCGACGGGCTGGAGCGGCTGCTGGCGGCCGGGCTGCCGGCGGACGGCTCGGAAGGTTCGGCTGGCCCGGATGCTCAGGCCGCGCAGACCTTCCCGGCCCAGGACCCGACCCGGTCGGTGCCCGGCCTGGTCTCCGACGCGGCCGGCAAGCTGGGCCTGAGCCCGGACGCCGCCGCGCTCTACCTGATGCTGCTGGCCCTGCCCGACCCGACCGACCGCAACCAGGCGGCCTGGACCGGCTGGAAACCGGCCCGGCTCAAGGCCGCCCGGGCCGAGCTGGCGGCCACCGACCTGGTGGTCGAGGGCGCCCGGCCGCGGGCCGGCCGTACCCTGTTCCTGCCCGGCGGCTGGCACACCCTGCGCGCGCCGCACCTGCCGGTGGAGACCTGGAAGGATCCGCTGTTCGGCTTCGGCCCGGACGGCGACGTGCAGTTGGGCCTGGTGCTGCCCCGGGTGCCGGTGGCCGAGCTGTTCAGCGTGGCCTGGAACCGGGTGCAGGACGGCGACACCCCCCGATACCTCGAACTGACGACGGGAAAGAAGCGATGAGCGCCCGACAGACTGAGCCCGCGGAGACCGTGTTCGCGGCCGAGCTGGAGTTCCTGGCCGCGTACGACCTGGGCCCGCGCCCGGCCGGCTGGCGGCTGACCCCGCGCGCCGTGGTCGTGTTCATCTGCGGCAGCGACGGCGCCGAGCTGCAGGCCGACGCGCCGGTGGCCGCGTCCGGCAAGGACGCCAAGGCCGGGAAGAAGCCGGCCCGGATGGTGGTCAGCCGCAAGTTCGTCGGCGACCGCGACCTGGTCGAACGCTGCGTGGTCACCCTGGCCGGCGAGCGCGGCCTGCTGCTGGTCGGCGAGCCCGGCACGGCCAAGTCCATGCTGTCGGAGCTTCTGGCCGCCGCGGTCAGCGCCGACTCGACCCGGGTGGTCCAGGGCACCGCCGGCACCACCGAGGACCAGCTGAAGTACGGCTGGAACTACGCGATGCTGCTGGCCCAGGGCCCGACCGAGCAGGCCCTGGTGCCGTCCCCGGTGATGGCCGCGATGCGGGCCGGGGCGGTGGCCCGGGTGGAGGAGATCACCCGCTGCCTGCCCGAGGTGCAGGACGCGCTGGTCTCCGTGCTCTCCGACCGCCGGATCTCGGTGCCGGAACTGTCCGGGGAGCGCGACGGCGCCGTGTACGCGGCCCCCGGTTTCACCGTGATCGCCACCGCGAACCTGCGCGACCGCGGCGTGTCGGAGATGTCCGCGGCGCTCAAGCGCCGGTTCAACTTCGAGACCATCGGCCCGATCGGCTCCCTGGACGCCGAGGTCGCCCTGGTCCGGGACCAGGCCTCGGCCGCGCTGACCCGGGTGAACGCGCCCTTCGCGGTGGACGAGGGCGTGCTCGAGGTCCTGGTCACCGCCTTCCGCGACCTGCGCAGCGGCCGCTCGGTGGAGGGCTGGGACGTCGAGCGCCCGTCCACGGTGATGTCCACCGCGGAGGCGGTCAGCGTGGCCACCTCGATCGCCCTGGCCGCGGCCTATTTCCCCGGCGACCGCGACCCGCTGACCCTGGTGCCCGGCCACCTGATCGGCGTGGTCCGCAAGGACGACCCGGCCGACGCCGAACGCCTGCTCGCCTACTGGGACTCGGCCGTGCGCAAGCGGGCCGAGGACGCCGGCGGCTCGCGCGCCTGGCGCCAGCTGTGGGAGCTGCGCGATGTCCTCGGCGGCTGACCCGGCGCGCGGCGGCGCCGCGGCCGGTCGGGTGGCGGGCGGTCCGTCCGCCGACCCGGCCGCGGCGGTCGAGGCCCTGGCGGCCGAGACGGCGCCGTACCTCATCGGGATCCGGCACCACTCCCCGGCCCTGGCCGCCGCGCTGCCCGCCCTGCTGGACGCGTACCGGCCGGAGGTGCTGCTGATCGAACTGCCGACCGAGGCGGGTCCGTGGCTCACCTGGTTGTCGGACCCCAAGACGCAGGCCCCGGTCGCGCTGGCCGGGCCGGTCGACGGCGGCGCGTCCGTGGCCTTCTACCCCTTCGCCGACTTCTCGCCCGAGCTGGCCGCGGTCCGCTGGGCCCGGGAGCGCGGGGTCGAGGTCGTGCCCTGCGATCTGCCGCTGGCCGATCGCGGGGGGCAGGGGCAGGACGTAGTCCCGTCCGACCTCTCCGGCGAGGCCGCCGCTCCGTCCGCCGCGCCCGACCCGGCCTCCGGCGCCGGCCTGGTCGGGCCGGGCGGGATCGGCCCGGATCCGGGCGCCGGCCTGGAGTTCCCGGCCTCGTCCGACTTCGGCGAGGCCCTGCGCCGGACCGTGACCGGCCGTGCGGGCGAGGACCTGTGGGACCGTCAGGTGGAGGCGCGCGCTCCTGGCGCGGCGCCGGAGCAGATCCGCCGGGCGGCCCTGGCCGTGGGCTGGGCACTGCGTCAGGATGCTGGTACGAACGTCTCAGCCCACGATCTCGCTCGCGAGGCCTGGATGCGCGGCACCCTGCGCACGGTCGAAGGCCGTCGCACGGCCATGCTGCTCGGCGCGTTCCATATCCCGGCGATCCTGGACCCCGCGATCGCCAAGGACAGCACACCGGCCGCCACGATCGAGGCCGCGCAGGCTGAAGCCGTTGCGCAGGCTCAGATCACGATGGCTTTCGCGGTCTCGTCCGCTGTGGCCCCGGGGCCGCGCGCGGCCGTCGCGAGTGCCTCGTCGAAGAATTCGCAGACCACTGCGATGTCGCTGGTCACCTACAACTTCGCGCTGCTCGACGAACGCTCCGGCTACCCGGCCGGCATCCGCGACCCGCACTGGCAGCAGTCGGTGTACGAATCCGACGGCGACCCGGCGGCGGTGGAGGGCAGCGCCGCGGCGCACCTGGTCGAAGTCTGCCGCAGCCTGCGCGCGGCCGGCCATCCGGCCGGTCCGGCCGAGGCCCGCCAAGCCCTGCGGTTCGCCCTGGACCTGGCCATCCTGCGCGATCTGCCCGCGCCCGCGCGCGGCGAACTGGTCGAGGCGGCCACCGCGGTGCTCGGCCACGGCGAACTGCTCGGCCGCGGCCGGGCCGTCGCCGCGGCGCTGGAACGCGCCATGGTCGGCGCCCGCCGCGGCCGCCTGGCCCCCGGCACGCCGCAGTCCGGACTGCGCGCCCACGTCCAGGGCCTGCTGGCCGAACTGCGCCTGCCCGGACCCGGCGACAAGCGGGCCGACCTGCGCCTGGACCCGCTGCGCTCCCCGCTGGACCGGCGCCGCGAGGTGGCGCTGAACCGGCTGGGCGCCTGCCGGGTGCCCTACGGCGAGCCCTCGGACCAGGTCGCCCCCGGCGGCCTGGACACGCTGACCACCAGGTGGCGCGCGACCTGGACGCCGAGCACGGAGGCCCACCTGGACCTGCTCACCGCCCAGGGCGTCACGCTCGCGCAGGCCACGGCGGGCGTGCTGCGCCGGGCGCGCCGCGAGCAGCAGGACGGCGGCGGCCCGACCGTGCCGGCGACGCTGGCCGGACTGCTGGCCGCCGCCGAATGCGGACTGCCGGAACTGGCCGGGCTCCGGCTGGACGAGATCTCGTCGGTGGTGCTGCCGACCGGGACGCTCGCGGAGTTGCTCAGCGCGGCGGCGTTGCTCGAACGCCTGCGGGCCGGGCACGTTCCCGGGCTGCCCGACCCGACCGTGCTGTTCGGGACCGAGGAGACCGGGTCGGCTGCCGCGGAATCCGCCGAGCCGGCCGAATTCGCCGACCATGAGGGTGCTGATGGTTCGGTAGACGCCAAGTCGGCCGCTCCCGAGCTGCCCGCGGCGGTGGCCGTGCGTCGCTCGAACGCGCTCGACCTGGCCGACCGGATCGACGCGGCCGCCCTGGTCCGGGTCGCGGGCCTTGGCGGCAGCCAGGATCTGGACGATGCCCGCGCGTTGACCGCGTTCGCCGTCCGCTGCGCCGCGGCCGGCAGCCAGTTGCGGGCGGACAGTGCGCTGAGACATCTGGAGCAGGACGGTTCGCCGATGATCTCCGCGGCGGCCGGCGCCTGCCGGGTCGTGCTCGGCTCGGCCGCGGCCGTGGATCTCGGCACCCGCCTGGCCGGATGGATCGACACCGCCACTCACCGGGCCGCCCGGACCGCGCTGCGCGACCGGCTCAACGGCCTGCTGGCCGCCGCCGGGCCGCTGCTCAACACCGGTCCGGCCGTGCTCGACCCGATCGTCCAGCGAATCAATATCCTGACCGATGCCGACTTCCTGGACCGGCTGCCCGCCCTGCGCGGCGGCTTCGGCCGGACCGCGCCCGCGGACCGGGACCGGATCCTGCGGCAGATCGAGGACAGCATCGGCGCGAGCGTCGCGGCGCACGAGGGGCGGGGCGGGCTCGACCCGGAGGTGCTTGCCGACGCTGCTTGGGCGGATGCGGCCGGGCGTGCTGCGCTGGCGGCCGCCGGGCTGGGTTTTGCCGCGCTGGCCATGGTGGCCGAGCCGGCTGTCACCTCGGGGAATGCGGAGGTGGCGGGGTCTACTAACGGGCCCATTGAAGGGGAGGGGCAAGGCCAGAAGCAAGGGCATGAGTCAGGGCGCGAGCGCGAGCCAGGGTTGGAGCCTGCGCAGGGGCAGGGGCAGGGGCAGGGGCATGAGTCTGGGCATCGGCTTGAGGATGGTCACGGTGCGGGTCATGGTTCCCGGGTTCTGTCGCCGGCCGATCGGTGGCGTCTGATTCTGGCTCGGCAGCAGGATCAGTGTTCTGCGCCTGCTCGTCGTTATGCCCAGGCGCTCGACGAGCTCTACGGTCGCGGCGAAGGACCCGGCGAAGGGTCGGGGCAGGGCAGTACCGGCGGGCGGGGGACCACCTACCCGACCGTGCGCGAATGGTCCGCGGACCTGGAAGCCTTGTTCGGCAAGGGAATCCGGGAAGAGGTCCTGGCCGCCGCGGCGGGTGCGGGACGTCTGGACGCAGCCCTCGAACTCGACCCGGCGAGCGTGCGGCCCAGCGTGGAACTCCTGCGCAACGTGCTGTCGCTGGCCGGCGGGCTGCCGGAGAGCGCGCTCGCGCGACTTCGCCCGCTGGTCGCCCGGCTGGTCGACGAACTCGCCGCGCAGCTGGCCAACCGGCTGCGGCCCGCGCTGACCGGGCTGACCAGCCCGCTGCCGACCCGGCGGCCGGGCGGCCGGCTGGACTTCGACCGCACGGTCCGGGCCAACCTGGCCACCGCGCGCCGCGGCGCCGACGGCACGGTCACCCTGCTGCCCGAGCGCCCGGTCTTCCACAGCCGGGTCCGGCGGCAGTCCGACTGGCGGCTGATCCTGGTCGTCGACGTCTCCGGGTCGATGGAGTCCTCGGTCATCTGGTCCGCGCTCACCGCGGCCGTGTTCGCCGGGGTCAGCGCCGTGACCACGCACTTCCTGGCCTTCTCGACCGAGGTGCTGGACTTCACCGACCGGATCTCGGATCCGCTCAGCCTGCTGCTCGAGGTGCGGGTCGGCGGCGGCACCCACATCGCGGCCGGCCTGGCCGCGGCCCGGGAGCTGGTCACCGTCCCGTCGAAGACGCTCATCGTCACCATCAGCGACTTCGAGGAGGGTTATCCCTTGGCCGGACTGCTCGGCGAGGTACGCCGCCTGGCCGAGTCCGGGGTCACCCTGCTTGGCTGCGCGAGCCTGGACGACAACGGCACCCCGCGCTACAGCATCCCGATCGCCCAGGCGGTGGCCGCAGCCGGCATGCCGGTGGCCGCGCTGAGCCCGCTGGAGCTGGCCGGCTGGGTCGGGGAGCGGATCCGATGACCGCGACGATGCCCGCCGTGGACGGCGCGGTCCTGGCCGACCTGCTCGACGCGCTGCCGCCCCGGCTGCGCAAACGGCTGGACTCGATGGCCGAGAAGGCCGCCGGCTGGCCGCTGGAGGTCGACGGCGACTTGGCGCCGGGGGGCAAGGCGACCGTGGTCGCCCGGGTCGACGACGAGACCAGGGTCACCGTGCAGACCCGGTCGGGCGTGGTGTGGTCGGCCGAGGACGTGCACTGCGACTGCCTGCTCGCCCCGGCCTGCCTGCACCGGGCCGCCCTCATCGCGTTGGCCCCGCCGATGGAGGCCGGGGCACTGCCGGAACCGGGCGCGGATCCGGCTGCTGATTCGGGCACTTCTGCGCCTGGGTCTGCGGCTGAACCCGTGGCCGAAACTGCGACTACAGCTGCATCTGGGACTTCGGCGGATCAGAGGCAGCAAGCTGCGGCCGCTGGATCGAGCAGCGCCGGTACCGGCGGCGCCGACCGGCAACCGGCCGCGGCCCAGCTCACGTCTACCGCCCAGCTCACGTCCGCCGAACGCGCGGCCGCCCGGTCCCTCTGGAACGCCGGGGCCGCGCTGCTGCTCGGCGGCGTGATCGGCGCCAGCCTGTTCAACGAGGCGCAGCTGCGCCGGGTCGCGCACCAGGCCCGGGCGATCGGCCTGCACCGGGCCGCCGCGCTCGGCAACCGGGTCGCCTCGGGGCTGCGCGCGGGCCGCGAGCGCCGGGCCGACTACTCGCTCCCGCAGCTGACCGCGGACCTGCGCGACCTGCTGCTGCTCGCCCGGGCCCTGCCGCGGGCCGCGGAGCTCGGTGACGCCGACCAGCTCGCCGACCTGCGCGGCATCGCCCGGCGCGGTTACGACCACCAGGGCGGCCTGCGGCTGTACGGCCTGTTCACCGAGCCGATCATCGCCGGGTCCGGGCACGCGGGCGTGGTCACCACCATGGTCGACGACAACGGCGTGCTGTGGACGACCGCGAACGTCATGCCCGGCGATCCGAGCCGGGTGCGGCCCGCGTACAACACGGCGGTCAACCTCGGCGGAACCGTGGTCACGCATCGGGAACTGACCCGCGGCGGGCTGATCGTGAGCGGTGCGAGCGCGTCCGCCGACGGCCGGCTCAGCGGCGGCTCGGCGTCCCGCGCGGTCAAGGCCGCCGGGGCGCAGTGGACCGAGCGGCCGATCGCCGGGTTGTTCGACACTCCGCTGGACAAACAGGTCGAGCGGGCGTTCGACGCGGTCGATCAGGGACCTGACTCGGGCGGCCGGGCCGGCGACGACCTGCTTTTCGCCGCCGTGCGCGTGCTCGGGCCGACCGAGCTCGGATTCGCGGCGGCGGTCAGGACCGGTGAAATCGTGTACTGCGTCTCGGTGCAGGCCGGATACGGACTTCCGTACCGCGGAAACCTCGAGGCGCTCAGCACTCCCGGCTTGTGCCTGCGCATCGTCGCGCGGCTCGATCCGTACCGGCCGGCCACTTTGCGCGTCCTGGCGGCGAGCCCGGACGACGCCTGGGACGACGAGCAGCCCAAACAGGAACTGGCCCTGCCCGCGGAATGGTCCCGGCGGATCAACCTCGGCCTGGACACCCTCTCCCGCGCTGCCGGGGAAGCCCGCACCGCCCACCCGGCCACCGTGCCGGTCCCGGCGACCTCGGTGGCTCCGGAAGCCGAATTGCCTTCCGGGCCAACGGATTCGGACGATTCGGCACCAGGCCACGGCGCCTCCGCCCCGCCCGACGGCACCGCGCTGCACCTGGTGCGGCACCGGATCGAGCAGGCCGTGGCCGGCGGCCGGGTAGTCACCGCCAACGCGTCCACGGACCGGGACGTCGCCCGGCTGCGCCGGTCCGCGCTGCACACCGCGGCGGACCTGATGGCCGGCCTCACCCTGGCCGCGCCCCCGCGCCGAGACGCCTTCGGCCGGCCCCGGCCCGACGACGGCTACCTCGAGGCCTGGCTCGCGGCCGCGCACTACGAAGCCGTCGCCTCGCAGCGGTTGCTGCTACGGCGGTGGTTGCGCGCCTGACCTCTTGTTTCTCAGCTCTCGGCTACGCCTTGAGCTGCCGCAGTGCCCGGGTGAACCCGTCGGCCGAATCCGCCAGCGGCGCGAAGAACTCCGCGTCGCAGGCCTCGACCGCTACCACGGCTCGGTCGGCCAGCTCGCGGCCCTCGGCGGTCACCGCCAGGGCCCGGGCGCGGCCGTCCTGCGGGTGCGGCCGGCGTTCGACCAGGCCCTGCGCCTCCAGCGCGCGCAGCACCTGCGAGGTCATCATCGGGTCGGTCGCGGCGTGGTCGGCCAGCGCCTTCTGGGTCACCGGCCCGTCCGCGCCCAGCCAGCTCAGCGCCGCGAGCAGCACGAACTGCACGTGGGTGAGGCCGAACGGCTTGAGCACGGCCCGCATCGCGGCCTGCCAGCGGTTGGTCACCTGCCACAGCAACAATCCGGGGCTTTCCTCCGCGTCGCCGAACCGGGTGTTCAGGCGCGGGCCGGTCGCTCCGGCCCTGCCGTTCACCTCGCCCGCGCTGCCCGTGCTGCCCGCGCTGCTTGTGCTGTCCCTGCCGTCTACGCTCACGCCGCTCATTTTGCCAGCATGGCTGGGCGGATCTGCTCGTAGTCGGCCGCGGTCAGCTCCAGCAGCCCGCGCCGCAGCTGGTATCCCCAGTTCGGTTCGGCGGTCAGATCCAGCTTGCCGTCCAGGTCGTGGATGTTCACGTCGACCGTGTCGGCCGCGTACTGCACCCGTCGCCGCCAGGGTTTGAATGCGCCCTCGTCGGCCTGCCAGATCTCCTCGTCGGCGATTTCGCCGACCGCGGTGAAGGCCTGGAGCGGGTCGCCGTCCTGCAGGCTGGTGCGCGGGGAGTAGTAGACGAATCCGTCTCCGGCGGCGAGCCGGGCCAGGCCGGTCCGCCGCCCGTGGCCGAGCTGGGCGATCCCCAGCTGCGTCCCGCGGCGGACGTGATCGCGGCAGACGACGCCGAGCCAGTACTTCATGCCCGCACCCCGATCTCGGTGTGGTCGTTACGGCGACTGTCGCCCTGGCTGCTGCTGCTCTCACCGTCGCCATCATTGCCGCTCTCGCCACTACTTCTGGCGGCACTGAGGCCGTCCGCCTCGCCTGTCTTCGCCTCGGCGGCCTCCCGCAGCGCCTCCAGGTCCCGCTGCAACGTCTTCTTGATCCCCTTGCCCAGAATCTGGTTCCACAGCAAGGCCAACGGCCCGCCCAAGGAGACCGTCACCTGAACCTCGGATCCGCCCTCGGCGGTCCGCTGGATCCGGTGGTCGAACGTCAGCCGGGCGCCGACCAGCATGGACACGTCGGTGAACCGTTCCCCGGACACCTCGCTGATCACGAACTTGGTCTTCGGCCCGCCCTTCGGCTTGAGCACCCCGGTCGACCCGGTGGCGAACGGCCCGTCCAACCGCACCCACTCGGTGTCGGCGTTCCACTCGGGCCAGGTGGCCATGTCGGCCCAGCGCGCGAAGAAGGCGGCGGGGGCGGCGGCCGAGACGATGCGTGCGGTTCCGAGAGTCATCATGTAAGTAGTATGCGCGCTTAGTATTTGTTCGTCAAGCGGTCGCGCCGCCGGACCATGGGGGCGTTGCGCGGCTAAGCCAGCAGCGCCGCGACGGCCTCGGCGATCCGGGCTCGGGTGTCCTGGTCGGCGGCGGTTCCGTCGGGGCCGGTCAGGGCGCGGGTCATCGGGATCCGCACGCAGGCTTCGTCGACGATGGCGGCGCCCGTGTACGTCAGGACGATGCGCAGCGACTCGTGGGCCAGGCGGGCGCCGTCGGGGGTTTCCCGGGCGGACGCGTTGATCCACGCGGTCGGCTTGTCGCTGATCTCGACGCCGCCGACCGTCCAGTCGAGCAGGTTCAGGAACGATCCGGGCAGGGCTCCGGCGTATTCCGGCGTGCAGATCAGCAGCGCGTCGGCGGCGGCGATCCGGGCCCGCAGGTCGGCCACGGGCTCGGGGAGCGGGTCCTGGTCGTCGTCCGGGTTGAAGTGCGGCAGGTCGGACAGGCCTTCGTAGAACGTGGCCGTCACGTCCGGTGGCAGCAGCGCCGCGGCCGTCCGCAGCACGGCCTCGTTGCTCGATCCCTTGCGCAGGCTGCCACTGATCAATAGGAGAGTCCGCATACCCTCAGCCTACCCACGCTCTGCCGTGCGACCTTGCTCCAGATTGCCCTCGCCTCATCTCGCCTCATTCCTGCCTCATCGCGCCTCACCTCACCTCACGCCGCGCTCGCCAGATACGCGCTCGCCCGCGCGTCCAGATCCGCCGCGGCCGGAATTCCCCTGCCCCGAAAGGGGGAGAGCGCCGAACGCATGTCCGCCACCACCTGCCGCGTGCGGGCCGAGTGCACGCCGTCCATCGCGTTCAGGGCGGTGGACCAGGTCGCGCACGCCTCATCCAGGTTCCCGCCGCGCGCCTGCACCGCGCCGAGGTATCCCAGGGTCACCGCATGGGTCCGGGTGAACGTGGCCGCCTTCCGAGTGCGCACGCTGCGCCGGAACTCCTTCGCCGCACCGGCCAGGTCCCCGGATTCGCGCAGCGTGCACGCGGTTTCGTGGGCCAGGCTGGCCTCGCCGAAGAAGAACACCCGCCCGGGCTCCTCGCCCTGCCCGGCCGCCGCCTCGGCGAGGTCGTCCTCGGCCCGGATCAGGGCGGCCGCCGCGGCGGAGCGCTGCCCCGCGGCGCCCAGGGCGCGGGCGTAGACGACCCCGAACAGGGCCCGTTCGCGCGGGCAGGCCAGGGTGAACCGGCGGCCCTCCATCGACGCGGCCGCCAGGTTCACCGCCTGCCGGTAGTGGCCGAGATCGATCGCCTGGTGGGCCATGGCGCGCAGGACGTGCCCGACTATCGGCGGGTCGTCCGCCTCCGCGGCGAGTTTCACCGCGGCGGAGAAGTACTGCTGGGCCACGGACTGCTCGCCGTTGTCGAAGGCCATCCAGCCGGCCAGGTACGCCAGCTCGCCGGCCGCGGAGAACAGCTCCCGGCGCACCTGCGGATCCGGGTGGTTGCCGCGCAGGCAGCCAGCCACGTCAGAGGTCAGATATTGGACGACCGCACTGCGGGCGTGGCCGCCGCCGCGCTTCTGGTCCACCCGGGAGAACAGCGACACCATCTCCTGTACGGCCTCCAGGTCGCCGCGCCCCACGCTGCGCGTCCCGGCGGCGGGTTTCCCCTGCCCGCGCCCGGCCATCCGGGTCCACCAGCCCTGATCCGGCAGGGCCAGGGCCCCGACCGAGAAGGCGGCGCTCGTGAGCACCTGCCGGCGTTCCATGTCCACGTCCACTCTGCCCAGATCGGTCAACCCGATCAGTGTGTCGGCCTCCCAGTCCAACCCGGCCGGGGCCGGCCCGGTCCGGTCCGCCAGGCCGAGCTCGCCCAGAGTAACGATCCGATCCAGCCGCCGGGACAGGGTTTCGCGCAGGATCATCGGCGCGGACCCGGACGGAGCGGACCCGGCGACCCAGTGGGACACGTGCGACCGGCCCACCCGGTCCTGCCCGTGCGCACCGTTCTCCGCCGCCACCCGGACGAACGCCGCGGCGACCTGGGCGTGTGACCAGCCGGTATCTGCGATGACTGACGCCAACTTGATATTACCCTGCTTTACCACTGCGATCCGCCGTCCCGGTCCTGTGAACGATCTTTCACCGCTTTCACCGCTTTGCCCACCGCGACACCGTTTCCACAGACGGTGATTGCCGGTTCGCTCTAGGTAAATGTATCCGCAAATGCACTTGCTTCGAGGGGGTTTCGGTGAGGGTGTTGGAAAGCAAACCGGTCCGGGTCGGTGAGCTGTGCCTACCGGCCGAACCGGTCTGCGTCGGCGAGGCGCGCCGGCATGTCGCCGAGGTCATCCGCGACTGGCACGTCCGGGTGGACGAGGAGATCGCGATCCTGCTCACCAGCGAGGTCTTCACCAACGCGGTCGTGCACGCGGCCGCGCCCGGCGACGTGATCCGGTTGGTGGAGGCCTGGGACGGCGAGCAGCTGAGAATCGAGGTGCACGACTCGAGATCCGGTGAGCTGATGTGGGGCGACCTGACCTTGGACTCGACGACCGAGGAGTCCGGCCGCGGCCTGGGCATGGTGGAACTGCTCGCGGCGAAGTGGGGAGTGGAGGCGACCGGTTACGGCAAGCAGGTCTACTTCGTGCTGGGGGCGGACGATGACTGCGCGATGTAGCCCTGAACCGCCGCGCTCGCCGTCGCGGCCCCATATATCTATGCCCTTATACGCAAATCGCTACGTATCGATTGACTACACCAACGTAAAGGTCCGTAAAAGCCCCTACCCGTTTCCCCGGCACCCGGCATTATCTGTGGGCATGGCCCGTGAAAGATCAACCACATCCGCAGCGCCCCTGACCTCCATATCCGCGGCCGCCCAATCAGCACACGAACGCTTCGCCGCAGCGCTGGCAGAACTCGACCGCGTTTTCGCCCCACACGATGACCAGAACCAACCTCACCTCGCACCACTCGAAGCCTGCGACGACTGCTTCACCCCCGAGGAAGCGGCAGCACTCAGCGGCCCGGTCGACGAGATCCCGGACCAACTGCTGCGCTACACCGCGATGAGCTGGTCCTCGACCATCCAGGTGAGCATCCCGCACTGGCGCCGATTCGCCCCCAGGCTCCTCCGCGCAGTCATGCAGAACACTGCCACTGCCACTGCCACTGCCACTGCCACTACCGCCACCGCCCCTGAAGCTGCCTCCGACCTATGCACCATCGACGGCTCATGGATCGCGCACACTTTCGTCCTGTCCTCTTGGAAACAGTGGCCTGCCGAAGAACGCCGCGCAGTGACAGAACTATGCGAAGCCTGGTGGGCCAGTACCCTCCACTCCGCCCCCGCCACCCCCGCAACCGTCTCCGCAACAACCTCCGCCACCACGTCCACCTCCGCGACCACCGCCCTGACCTTCCTAGTCCCACTCACCGGCGAACTGGTCCCCTGGCTGACCACCTGGTCCGAGACCGACGGCCCGTCCGCCGGCCACCACGTGCTAGCCCTCTTCGACTCCTGGGGACACCGACTCCTCGAGGGCGCACTGGACCTCGGCATCAGCACCGAGGCGCCCGGCCTCAACGCCGAACTGACCGCCTGGCTGCTATCCGAACTCCCACGCCGCGGCCTGGTCGACGGCCTGACCGACGCCGACGCCGAACGTTTCCTGCTGCTCGCGCTCCCGCCGGACCGAAGGTGGCGGTGACCGACCCCGTCGCACCCCGCCGCGCCGCAACCCCACCGCAACCCCACCTCGCCCCCAGCCCATCCGGCGAATGGGCGAACGAGCGTGTTAACCGCAGCACAGCGCCGTGATTTTTGGCTTCCCCGGGTCGTGCACCGGGCAGGTCCTGTGCGACGATCGTTCCGATCGTGCCACCTTTCCGGCCGCGCGCCGGACCAGATGACAGGACCTCACCCATGGGCGGCGAACCCGCGAACTTCACCACCACCCTCACCCGGGACTTCCCCCGGGCCGTCCCGGCGAACCAGTTCGTGCTGGCCACGCAGGACACGCTCAAGGAGTTCGGCGTGCACCGCGGCTCGGCCCTGCCGCTGATCGCCACCTGCCGGGACGAACTGGCGTTCGCGCTGACCGCCGAACTCCAGCGCGCCTGGGGCCCGGCGTTCAACATGGCCGGCCTGGCCGGCCTGCTCACCCTCGGCCGCACCGGCATCGCCGCCGCCCGCCAGCACGCCCCGATAGTGGCCGGCCGGCGCACGTTCGTCCTGATCGGCCTCACCCACGTGGGCGTGGACGACGCCGGCACGGTCGGCATCTGCGAACGCCCAGGCGTCCCCGGCCCGTCGAAGACCTGCGGCGCGCTGATGGCGTTCCACGACGCGGTCCGTGGCGGCGGCGTGCACACCTCGGACTACCCGTACCTGGACCCGGACGACCCGGAACAGTCCCGGCTGAGCGAGCGGATCACGCCGCACGTGAAGGACCCGCAGACCATCGACCTGCTGAAGGTCACCCAGATCGCACGAGACCTGATCGGCCAGGACACCGAGACCGTGATACAGGTCCTGCGCGACCACGAGATCCCCGCCGACGTAGCGGTCTTCACCGGCATCCACATCCACGGCCCGCGCGGAGCGGAGTACGTGGACGTCGCACACTCCTACTTCGACCGCGACGGCGAGATCACCCAACTGAAGCTGTAAAGCCGCCCCCGATGCCCGGCCCGACCGATCGACCGACCGACCGATCGACCGATCGACCGACCGATCGACCGATCGACCGATCGACCGACCGAGCCGGGCATCGTCATACCATGACGCCTGCTACAACGCCTGCCACGCCGCCCGCTACGGCGTGAGCCGGTTCGGCCCCCGGAACAGGAACGTCGACTCCCGAATCGTCGACTGCCCCAACAGCACCATCAGCAACCGGTTCAATCCCAGCCCGAAACCGCCGTGCGTCGGCGCGCCGAACTTGAAACAGTCCAGGTAGGAGGCCATCGGCGCTGTCTCCATCCCCTTCTCGGCGGCTTGGGCGAGCAGCCGCTCGTACCGGTGCTCGCGCTGCGCACCCGTGGTGATCTCGATCCCGCGCCACAACAGGTCGAAGGACGCGGTCAGCGCCGGGTCGTGCTCGTGCCGCAGATGGTAGAACGGCCGCACCGAGACCGGATAGTCGGTGACGAAGACGAACTCGTGCCCATGTTCCGCCTGCACGAGGCCGGACAGCAGCCGCTCGCCCTCGGGGTCCAGGTCGTCCTTCGTGCCCTCCGGGTCCCAGCCGTGCTTGCTACGCAAAAGCCCAAGCGCGTCGGCATGCGTGATGCGCGGGAACGGCACCGACGGCACAGTCACCGTCGCACCGCACAGCTGCGCGATCTGCTCGCCGTGCGTGGTCGAGACCTGCACGAGAACCTCGCGCAGCATCCGCTCCTCGAACGCCATGACATCGTCGACGCCGTCGATCCAGGCCATCTCGACGTCGACGCCCGTGAACTCGGTGGCATGCCGCGAGGTGAACGATGGCTCGGCCCGGAACACCGGCCCGATCTCGAAGACCCGGTCGATCCCGCCGCAGATGGCCATCTGCTTGTAGAACTGCGGCGACTGCGCAAGATAAGCGGTCCGGTCGAAATACCCGACCGAGAACACCTCCGCCCCCGACTCGGACGCGGTTCCCATCAGCTTGGGCGTGTGCAACTCGGTGAACCCCTCGCCATAGGCCACCGAGCGCATAGCCTGCTCAGCAGTCGTCTGCACCTCGAAGACCAGATGCTGAGCCGGCCGCCGCAGGTCCAGGAACCGCCAGTCCAACCGCCGGTCCAGCGAGGTGTGCTCGTCAACCGGCAACCCAGCCTGCGCAAGCGAAACAATCTCGACCTGCGAAGGCCGAATCTCCATCCCACCCAACTTCACGACCGGGTTCGCACACGCGGTACCGGTGATCTTGACGGCCGATTCAAGCGTGAGCGCCCCGAGCGCCGCCTCGATCGGGTCCCCCGACTCCCCGCGCCGATGGGTGATCTGAACCTGCCCGGTATGGTCACGGACGACGACGAACTGCATGCGACTCTGGAGACGCAGGGCGGCGATCCAGCCGTACACGGTGACGGTCTCGTCAACACGTTCGGCAAGCTCTCGCACGAGGGTGCGGGGCATGGTGCACTTCTCTTTCCGGCGCGTTGTTCGCGCCTGCTCGGACGGTGGTAGACAGCCATCTCCGGGGATGTGGGTTCACCGTAGCAGGCGAGTTTTGGCACGGCATGTGATTTATGCGCGGCAGTGAAGCGGCCCGTCGGCCTCGATCGCCCACCCATCTCTGTAAGAACACTTGTACAGATAGTCACCATCCGTGTAGCCTTCTCACGGATCGCAACATCATGCTCATGTTGCGTAATTGCACCTATGGGGCTTAGGAGCAAGGGGGCAAAATGGCGATCGGTGAAATCGGTGGCGGCGGCGGTTTCCAAGTCGACTCGCAGTCATTGCGAGGCCTCGCCGAGATAGCGGACAATGCAGGCCAGAGTGTCGGCAGCCTCTCCGCGCAGATCAGATCCGCGCTCGACGCGGGCGTTCCCGGAGGCCTCGACATCGGGACGGCGATAGGCCAGGCTCGGGAATCCTGGGCAACCCGCATGACGCAGCTGGCGAATGAGTCCACTGGCATCGGCACGAACCTCAACGCCAATGCCACTTCGTACGACCAGACCGAACAGGGCGTGCTTCAGAGCATCTACCAGCCAGGTAGCCGTCCGGAGTTCGCACTGTGACGACGACTGCGATCACCTACGACCTGCTGAAGGCCGCAAAACCCGGCGCGTACAACAGTGCGGCCAGTGCTCTGCAGACTGTCATCGAAACCTTCGAACAGGCCACTGCCGATCTCAACGTGAACGTGTATCAGCAGATTGAGTACACCTGGTCGGGGACGGCCGCCTCCGCAGCCATCTCCTCGATCGGCTTGACCGTGGCCGACTATCAGGCCACGCTCGCCTACCTGAACCGCTTCGCAGGTCTGCTGCGCTCAGCGTATGAGGGCATTGCGGACGCCCAGGCGTATGTGAGCGCCGCCGAGACGATCGCGACGAACAACGGCTGGACGCTCGGCGACGACGGCGAAGCCGAGCCGCAGATGCCCGCCGGCGACCATGGCCGAGTGAATGTCGCAGTGCTCTGGCAGTCGATGGAGGCGAACCCCGGCTACGCGGAGATGCAGCAGCTGATCGCGCAGGGCCTGAAGACCGCGCAAGCCGTCAACGACCAGATCGCCGCCGCGATGGCCGACCCCGAACAATACGGCAAGGGCGCCGACTGGCAGAAGGACGCCGCCAGCGCGCAGGACTCTGCCACGAAACTCGCGAGCACCTTGGAGTCCACGGACGAGATCCCCGCCGCCGGCACCGATCCGGCCGAGGTCCTGGCGTGGTGGACGGCCCTGGGCCAGGCGAGCCCGGCCGTCCAGACCCAGCTCGTCAAGGATCAGCCGAACCTGATCGGCCCGCTCGACGGCATCCCGTCCCCGGCCCGTGATCAGGCCAACCGGACAGTGCTCGCGAACACCATCCAAGCGGATCAGCAGAGCATCACCTCGCTCACCGCGCAGCAACAGCAGATCGACAACGAGATGGCGCAGCTGGAAGCACAGGGCAATGCCTATACAAGTCCCGGCCGCAGCGGACGATTGCCCACAAACCAGATGCAGTCGTTACAGGGGCAACTCGACGCCGTCAACCGGAAACTGAGTTCCACCCAGTCACAGTTGACTGCGATGACGAACCTCCGGAGCCAGCTTCAGCAGGGCGGAATGCCCACTGTCTTCGACCACGCCACCACGGTCATGCCAAGCATGTACCTACTTGAGCTCGATACCAACGATGCGGGCCACGCCATTGTGGCATGCGGTAATCCGGACACAGCCAAGAACGTGTGCGTATACGTCCCGGGACTGAATACGAGCTCTAATGATCCGCATTTCGGATTCGACGTCCAGCACACCCAGAACATGACTCTAGAAGCAGATCAGGACACTAACTCGAACAGTACATCGACGATCCTTTGGCTCGGATACAACGCGCCGCAGGTGGCACCGAACGGTATCCCCAGCCCGGCCGTCCTGTCGAAAGGCGACGCGCAGGCAGCGGTTCCTGGCTTGACGACCTTCCTGGGGACCATGCGCACCGTCAACCAGAACATCAGTAACTTCACACTGCTCGGCCACAGCTACGGATCCCTCGTCGTAGGCCTCACTGCACAGCAAACCCACCTCCCGGTCGACAACATCATCCTCGTCGGCAGTCCGGGAGTCGGGACGGACAGCGCGAGCAATCTCGGAATCGATCCTTCTCACGTATGGACCGGACGTGCCCCGTACGACCGTGTGGCGCAGAGCGAATGGTTCAGTGCGGTGGCGCCCACAGATCCGCAGTTCGGAGCCAACCAGTTCACAGTAGACGCCACCGGCGGCGGGTTGCCGTTCGGTGAGCACGGCGACTACTTCGACTCCAAGGTGAATGACAACGGCGACAAGGGCGAAAGTTCTCTCACGAACATCGGCCTCATCATAGCGGGGCAGTACGGCAAGGTGGCGCTGGTACATTCGGCAGAGGGCGATTCCCGATGAACCTCCTTGCCGTTGGCCGGCGTTCGCGCCGAGCTCTCCTGTGTTCAAGGTTGATATTCATAGCAGCGTGTGCGGGCTGTTCATCAAGCCTGCCAAGCGAGTCCACAGTAGTCGCCACGACGGAGAAGTACATCGACCAGACACTCGACGGAATCGGCTATACCGGCCCGCGCAGCTTCGAGATCGGCACTGGGCAGTGTTATGACACCGACTCCGCGCACGGTGCCATCTCCATGATCTTCGGTTTCCCATCCCTGCCCACACTGGCAGCCGGTGAAGCATTGATGGCGAAGCTGGTCGCCTATTGGCGCTCCAACCCGACCTTCGGCAACGTGCAGGCGAGTACACCGAGTGTGCACCAAACCGCGAGCGTCGACGCGCCCGGAATTACCCTGGTCGCCAACGCGGACCAACCTTACGACGTCGACAACGTCACTATCAGGGTGAACACCTGCTTCAACTCTCCGGGCCCCACAAACCCCACTCAAACAGAGGTCGGCGACCCGCCATCAGGATGACCACGCGAAAACGGCCACGTGCCCAATCACCTCAGGGCTCGACCTGAGCTCCACGGCAGGTGACCCAGCCAGAAAACCGTGGTGATTTTCTCGCGTCCACAAACCCGCCCCCACCTCACCCAGCGCGGAAAATCGCCACGGGCCGCAGTTGACTTACACTCCACCACGGCCCGCAACCACCCACCCCACGCAACCTCAACTCCCCACCTCACCCCACCCCACGCCCACCACCACCTACGATGCCAACAACCCCCGCCGCCGCAACAACGGCAAAACCCCCTCACCCACCTGATACGCCTCCTCCAAATGCGGCTGCCCAGACAAGATAAAGTGCTCGATCCCGATCGAGTGATATTCCTCGATCCGCTCGGCAACCTCCGCATGACTCCCGACCAACGCAGTCCCGGCATGCCGACGCAACAACCCGAACCCGGCCCACAGATTCGGATAGATCTCCAACCGATCACTACTCCCACCATGCAGCGCAGCCATCCGCTGCTGCCCGACTGACACCGACTTGCGGAACTTCTCCTGCGCCACCGCAATCGCCTTAGGATCCATGGCCGCAAGCAACCGATCCGCCTCAGCCCAAGCCTCGGCAGCGGTATCCCGGGCAATCACATGCAACCGCACCCCGAACCGGATCTCCCGCCCCAACTCCTCGGCCCGTTCGCGCACCGCGGCCAACTGACCGGCCACGGCGGGCGGCGGCTCTCCCCACGCGAGATGCACGTCAGCATGCTGCGCCGAAACCTCCGCCGCAGCAGCCGAGGCCCCACCGAACAGGATCTCCGGAATCTCCCCCCCGCCCAGCGCCCGCCCGACCGTGGCCCCGGCAACCTGGTAGTACTTCCCCTCCAGGTCATACGGCGTCCCCGACCACGCGCCGCGCAGCACCCTGAGAAACTCGTCGGTCCGGGCGTACCGCTGGTCATGGTCGAGCCAGTCGCCGAACCGGCGCTGCTCCTCGTCATCCCCGCCATTGACCACATTCAGCATCAGCCGCCCGCCCGAGACCCGCTGATACGTCGCCGCCATCTGCGCGGCCAGCGTCGGGGACACCGAATCAGGCCGGAACGCCACGATGAACTTCAGCTTCTTCGTGAGCTGAGTCAGCGCGGCCGTGGTCACCCACGCCTCCTCGCACCACGTGCCGGTCGGGGTGAGCACCGCCTCGAAGCCGACCCGTTCGGCCGCCCGGGCCACGTCCGCGAGGTAGTCCAGGTCCGGCGGCCGGCCGGCCGCGCGGGGGTCGTCGGTCGCCGTGTTCGAGTGCACCCAGCCGATGACCTCGCGGCCGTCACCGGAGGTGGGCAGGAACCAGTGCACGCGCACCGGTCCCCGCCCTGGTGCCTGCCCGGTCAATTCGCCACCAGCGCCGCGGCGCCGCCGGAGGCCGGAACCACGTCTTCGACCACGATGATCGGGGTCAGCTGCGACCCGTTGCGCAGACGCTCCAACCACTGCACGACCTGGGCCGCCACCGTGCGGTGGGTGGCGTCGTTGAGCACGTCGTGCCGTCCGTCCTCGGTCACCGCCAGCTCGGCGCGCGGCAGCCGGGCGGCGACGACGCGCGCGGTCTGGACCGGCGCCACCGGGTCGGCGCCGCCGTGCAGGATCAGCGCGGGGGCACGCACGGCGTCGAACTCGAGACTCGGCGAGGACAGGTCCAGCTGGCTCGGGATCGGGTCGTGCAGGCTGCCCTTGGCGAAGCGCGGGTCGTCGGTGAGCCGGCCGCGGTGGGCCGGGCAGCTGGTCCGGGCGGCCAGTTCCTCGTCCCAGTCGGCGTCGTCGGACAGGTCCAGGCCCGCGTCCGAATCCGAGCCCGAGTCACGCGAGGGCAGTCCGGCGAGCAGCAGTCCGTCGACGGTGACCGCGCCTCCGGCGGCCAGTGCCAGCGCCTGGAGTGCGCCGGTGTCCGACCCGGCCAGGATGACGGGCGTCACGGCGTGCGCCGATATCGCCGTGACCTGCTTGGCGATGACGCCCAAGTCGTCGTCACTGGTCACATCCAGTGCGTGCACCGCATAAGCGTCCGACGCCAGCCGCCGGCCGAAGCGTTCGTACACGCCGCCGTGTTCACCGCGGCCGGGCAGCAGGATGACGGTGCCGCGGGGCAACGGGCCCGGCGATGGGGGCTGCCAGTTGTGCGGGGCCGCCGTGGCAGACCCCTCACTGTTGAGCTCGGCTGTGGCTGTCACCGGTCCGATCCCGCCGACGTGCCGACCAGGGTGCGGGCCTCTTCGGTCGCGAACACGGCGGCTTCGGTGGCCTTGGCCGCGTCCCGGCGGGCGATCTCCTCGCGGACCAGCGGCAGCAGGTGGCGGCCGTAGTCGATCGCGTCGTCGAGCGGGTCGTAGCCGCGGATCAGGATGGTGGTGACGCCGATGTCGACGTAGTCCAGCAGCGCCTGGGCGACCGTCTCGGGCGTGCCGACCAGGGCGGTGGAGTTGCCGCCGGCGCCGGTGGCCTTGGCCGGGGCGGTCCACAGGGCGCGGTCGTGCCGGTCGGACTTGTCGGCGGCGGCCAGCAGGCGCTGGGAGCCGACGTTCTCCGGCTGGGTGCCGGGGGTGCGCCACGGGCGGCGGCGGGCGGACAGCAGTGCGGCGCCGCCGCCGTCCTTGATCGTGGCCAGGATGTGCTCGGCCCGCTCCCAGGCCAGTTCCTCGGTCGGGGCCAGGATCGGGCGGAAGGACACGGAGATCCCCGGCACGTCGGTGCGGCCCGCGGCCAGCGCGGCGGCGCGGACGGAGGCGATCTGCTCGGCGGTCTCCTTGAGCGGCTCGCCCCACAGCGCGAAGGTGTCCGCGTGCTTGCCGCCGACCCGGTAGGCCGCCTCGGAGGAGCCGCCGAAGAACAGCGGGATCGGGGTCAGCGGCTTGACCTCGGCGTAGTGGTCCTCGACCTTGTAGTACTTGCCCTCGTGGCTGAACGGCTCGGCCGAGGTCCAGGTCTTGCGCAGCAGGGTCAGGTACTCGTCGGTGCGCTCGTAGCGCTCGTCCTTGGTCAGGTAGTCGCCGTCGCGGCGCTGTTCGGCGTCGCTGCCGCCGGTGATGGTGTGCACCGCGACGCGCCCGCCGGAGAACTGGTCCAGGGTGGCGAACTGCCGGGCGGCCAGGGTCGGGGCGACGAAGCCGGGCCGGTGCGCGATCAGGACGCTCAGGCGCTCGGTGTGCGCCGTGGCGTGCGCGGCGACCTGGGAGCCCTCGGGCCAGCCGGAGCCGTAGCCGATCAGGATCCGGTCGAAGCCGGCGTCCTCGTGCGCGCGGGCGAAGCGGCGGGTGTAGTCGGGGTCGATGACCGGGCCGTCGTTGCGTCGCGTCTCCGAGACGTCCTTGGTGCCGATCATGCCGATGAACTCGATGGGCATGGGTGGTGCTCCTGTCGTGGTGGGACCGGGCCGGATCTGGTCCGGGATCCGGTGAAGGGGGTGTGGTGCCGGTTCGGGGGAGTGGGTCAGGCCGCGGGCTTCGGCGCGCGCCGGGCGATGGCCGCCTGGCCGACGGACGAGACGATCGAGTCGTCCTGCGGCGTGTGCACGCGGGCGCACAGCACGTCGCGGTGGTGCCGTTCCAGCGGGTTGCGGCGGGTCAGAGCGTTGTTGCCGATCAGCGAGGTGGCCCGTTCGACCGCGTTGATCGCGGCCCGGGTGCCGATCAGCTTCGCGGCCGCGGAGTGTTCGGCGGCCTGGCGGTCCCCGGCGTCGTAGCGCAGGGCCAGGCCGGCGATCAGGTCGAGCGCGGCGGTCAGCTGGGCCTCGATCTCGCCGACGCCGTCCTGGAACCGGGGCAGGGTGGCCAGCGGCTTGCCGAGGGCGGCCGGGGTGCGCTGGTGCAGGAAGTCGATCAGCCAGTCCCGGGCGGACTCGGCCACGCCCAGGTACAGCGCGGTCAGGCCGAGGTTGTTCCAGGCGACCAGGTCCGGGTCCCGGCGCGGGTCGCCGGCGGACGGGTCGACCAGGCCGCTGGTCGCGTCGAGCGGGACCCGGACGCCGGCCAGGTGCACGTCGTCGCTGCGGCTGGCCCGCAGGCCCAGGTGGTCCCAGGTGGGTTCGATGGTCAGGCCGTCCGGCGCGACGGCGGGTTCGGGCCGCCGGACCAGGAACGAGCCGACCCGGGTCGGGTCCTCGTCGGTCTTGGCCCACACGGCCAGCCAGCGCAGGCCGACCGCGCCGGTGGAGAAGATCTTGTGGCCGGTCAGCGACCAGCCGTCGGCGTCGGCGCGGGCGGTGGTCGCGGGCAGGCCGCCGCGGGCCGGGGTGCCGAGTTCCGGTTCGACCCGCAGGGCGTTGACCAGGGCCGGTGCTTCGGCCGAGTCCGCCAGCAGCTGCCGGTAGTGCCGGTCCGGCCAGCTGTTGGTGCGGGCCTGGGCGGCGTGGGTGAACAGGGTCATCGCGGTGACCAGGGCGACGGACGGGTCGGCCGAGCCGAGCACCCGCAGGATCTCCACGGTCCCGGCCAGGCCGGTGCCCGGGCCGCCGTAGCGCTCGGCGACCGTGGCGGTGAGCAGCCCGGCCGCGTGCACCTCGGCGACGCCCTCGAACGGGAACGAGCCGTCCCGGTCGTGTTCCTCGGCGCGCTCGGCCAGGGATTCGGCCGTGGCGCGCAGCCGGTTCGGCGCGGGCGCGGGCAGGGTGGCGAGCGACGCGGCGAGGGGCGAGGAGTCCGTGCGGGCGTGCGTGTCGGTGCTCATAGGTCTTCCTTTCGGCAGCAGGTCGGGCGGCGAGGTCACGGTGACCGGCGGCGGTTCGCCGACGAGGCGTTCCACCTGCACCAATGCGTGCTGCCCGGTGCACCCCTGGGACAACCGGGAGCTCGGCACGTCCGCGGTCAGGACATTCGGGTTGCCGTGGACGCAGAACGGGACGGCGCCGTCGCCCGCGTCCCCGCCGTCGGGTTCGAGCGGGTCGAACCATGCGCCGGTGGGCAGTTGGACCACCCCGGGGCGGGCGGCTTCGACCAGGACGGCGCCGGCCAGGCAGGCGCCGCGGTCGTTGAAGATCCGGACGACGTCGCCGTCCCGGATGCCGCGCGCGATGGCGTCCTGCGGGTGCATCCGGACGGCCTCGCGGCCGGCCACCTTCGACGCCCGGCTGACCGCCCCGACGTCCAGTTGGCTGTGCAGCCTGGTCGAGGGCTGATTCGCGATCAGGTGCAGCGGATACCTTGCCGCGTCCGGGGATCCGGGCCATTCGTCCGGTTCCAGCCAGACCGGGTGTCCGGGGCAGTCCGGGTAGCCGAAGCCGCGCACGGTCTCCGAGACCAGTTCGATCCGGCCGCTCGGGGTCTTCAGCGGCGCGCCCTCGGGATCGGCCCGGAACTCCTCGAACAGGGTGAAGTGCGAGCGGCCGGGCGGCAGGACGTACTCGCCGGTCTGCCAGAAGTCGGCGAACGTCGGCACGTCGCGCACCTCGCGGCCGGCGTATCCCTCGCGCAGCAGTTGCTCGCGCCAGTCGGTGTAGAGGTGCTCCAGCCACTCGCGCGCGGTCCGGCCCTCGGTGAATTCCTGTGCGTAGCCAAGGCGATTGGCCAGCCCGGCCAGGATCGTGTAGTCGTCGCGGGCCTCGCCGACCGGGTCGACGGCGCGCTGCATCGCGATCAGGTGGGTGTCCCGGCGCCCGCCGCCGAGGTCCTCGCGTTCGAGCGTGGTCGTGCTCGGCAGCACGATGTCGGCCTGGCGGGCCGAGGAGGTCCAGTACGGTTCGTGCACGACGATCGTGTCCGGGCGGGCGAACGCGCGGCGCAGCCGGCCGAGATCCTGATGGTGGTGAAAGGGATTCCCGCCGGCCCAGTAAACCAGACGGATGTCAGGGTAGGTATACCTGGTGCCGTCGTAGTCGTATTCGGCGCCGGGATTGAGCAGCATGTCCGAGATGCGGGCGACCGGGATGAAGGTGCGGACCGGGTTCTCGCCCTGCGACAGGTACGGCAGGCGGATCTGCGGGCCGTGGTCGCCGACGTCGCCCATCGAACCGTAGCCGTGGCCGAAACCGCCGCCGGGCAGGCCGATCTGGCCGAGCATCGCGGCCAGGGCGAGTCCGGCCCAGACCGGCTGCTCGCCGTGCTGGATCCGCTGCAGGGACCAGGTGACCGCGATCAGGGTGCGCGACGCGGCCATCCGGCGGGCCAGGGCCCTGATCCGCTCGGCGCCGATGCCGCAGATCGCGGCGGCCCAGTCGGCGTCCTTGGCCACGCCGTCGGCCTTGCCGTGCAGGTAGTCGGCGAACTCGGCCGCGCCGACCGTGTACCGGTCCAGGAAGGCCTGGTCCTGCAAGCCTTCCGCGAGCAGGGTGTGCGCCAGGCCGAGCATGAGCGCGACGTCCGTGGCGGGGGTCACCGGGTACCACTCGGCGTCGACGTCGTCGGGCAGGTCGGCTCGCAGGGGGCTGATCAGCGCGACGCCGACCCCGCGCGCGGCCAGGTCGGCCAGCGCGCCCGGGGTGACGTGCTTGGTGACGCCGCCGGGCGTGACGAACACGTTCTTCGCCGGGATCCCGCCGAAGGCCACGATCAGTTCGGTGTGCTCGATGAGCGTCGGCCAGGAGGAGCCCGCGCGCAGCACCGCGTCCGCGTCGCCGACCAGGTGCGGCAGCAGGACGAGCGAGGTGCCGAGGCTGTAGGAGTTGCGCGAGGCGGTGAATCCGCCGCCCAGGTTCAGGAACCGGTGCAGCTGGCTCTGCGCGTGGTGGAACCGGCCGGCGCTGGCCCAGCCGTAGGAGCCGCCGAACACCGACTCGTCGCCGTGCTCGGCGCGCACCCGGGTCAGTTCGGCCGCGAGCAGGTCCAGCGCCTCGTCCCACTCGACCTCGACGAACGGTTCCCGGCCGCGCCGGTCGGTCGGGCCGGGACCGTTCTGCAGCCAGCCGCGGCGCACGGCCGGGCGCCGCACCCGGGTGCGGTGGCGCAGCGAGTCCGCGACGTTGCCCAGCAGGGGCGAGGGCGCCGGGTCGGCCGGGTGCGGCAGCACCGCGATCGCGCCGTCGGCGTCCTTCCGGACCAGGTACGCGCCCCAGTGCGAGGTGCTCGACGTGGTCGTCGGAGCGCTCGCGGCCTGGCCGGGCGGCGGGGTGGTCCGGACACCGGGCGCTGTGCCCGGTGCGTCCGTGCTGGCCGGTGGGGTCATCGGGCTCAGGCCGCCACGGGCACGTTCGCGGACGGCACGTGCCGGTCGGCCTGCTCGCGCACCAGGCGGACCAGGTTGCCGTAGTCGCGCGCGTCCTCCAGCGGGGCGAAGCCGCGGATCAGCAGGGTGCTCACGCCCAGGGCGACGTAGTCGAGCAGCGACTCGGCCACCTGCTCGTAGCTGCCGACCAGGGCGGTGGAGTTGCCGGCCGCGCCGGTCTCCTTGGCCACCGCGGTCCACAGTCGCTTGTCGTGCACGTCGCCCTGGGCCGCGTACTCCAGCAGGCGCTGGGAGCCGCGGGCCTCGGAGTGGTCGCGCTTGTTGCCGCCCCAGCCCCAGGCCTTCTGCGCCTGGCCGACCTTCTCCTTGGTCAGCTCCAGGATCTCGGCCGCCCGCTGCCAGGCCTCGGCCTCGGTGGCGGCCGGGATCGGGCGCAGGCTGACGCTGAACCGCGGGTCCCGGTCGTACGGCAGGGCGGCGGCGCGCACGTCCCGGATCCGCTCGGCGATCCCGGCCAGCGGCTCGCCCCAGAACGCGTACACGTCCGCGTGCTTGCCGCCGACCCGGATCGCGTCGGCCGAGGCGCCGCCGAAGTACACCGGGATCCGCCCGGCCGGCGGGCGCAGGCCGGACCACCCGCCCTTGACCGTGTAGAACTCGCCGTCGAAGTCGAACGGTTCGGCCGACTCCCACTCGCTGCGCACGATCGACAGGAACTCGTCGGTGCGCCGGTAGCGGGTCTCCTTGTCGGACACGTCGCCGTCGCGGGCCTGCTCGCGGTCGTCCCCGCCGGTGATCGTGTGCAGGGCGATCCGGCCGGGGTGGAACGCGTCCAGGGTCGCGTACTTGCGGGCGGCGTAGGTGGGGGCGACGAAGCCGGGCCGGTGGGCCAGCAGCACACCGATCCGCTCGGTGTGGCTCAGGATCTGGTCGGCCACGGTGAAGCCGTCCGGGGAGGCGGAGGAGTGGGCGACCAGGACCCGGTCGAAGCCGGAGTCCTCGTGCGCCTGGGCGAGGGAGTAGAGGTACTCGGGCACGACCGGCGGGACGTCCGTGCCGACCGTCTCGGACTCGCTGCCGGGACGGGTGTGGGCTATGCCGATGAATTCGATGGCCATGGGGGGCTTCCTTAGCTCTGGCTCGGGCTCGGGGAGTCGGGGGACGGACGCGGGACCAGGTGGGCCCGGCGCAGCCGCGGCGCGGCGGCCAGCAGTCTGGCGGTGTACGGGTGCCGAGGGTCTTCCAGGACCTGCCGGACCGGCCCGTCCTCCACGATCCGGCCCTGGTGCAGCACGGCCACCCGGTCGGCGACCGTGGCCAGGGACAGCAGGTCGTGCGAGATCACGAGCGTGGTGGTCGGTTCGGCGGCGGTTTCGGCGGGGACTGAGTCGACGCCGCCGGACGCCGGGGCGGTCGCGGGGTCTGCGGGGCCGGTGGCGGCGCGGGAATCGGCTCCGTCCGCGGGGGCGGCGGGGCTTGCGGCGCCCGCGCGCAGTCCGGCCAGCAGGCGCAGCACGTGCTCGCGGTTGGCGGCGTCCAGCGCGCTGACCGGCTCGTCGCAGATCAGCAGGGCGGGCCGGGTGACCAGGGCGCGGGCGAGCAGGACGCGCTGGCGCTGGCCGCCGGAGATCCGGCCGGGCACGCGGTCGGCGAAGGTCTCGTCCAGGCCGACCCGGCGCAGCGCCTCGTGCACCCGGCGGGTGCGTTCGGCCTGGTCGCCGGTGCCCGCGACGGCCAGCGGTTCGGCGATGATCGCGGCCACGGTCAGTTCCGGGTCCAGGGCGCGCAGCGGGTCCTGGAAGGCGAACTGGATCCGGCCGGAGCGGCGCAGCGCGCGCAGCGGCTTGCCGCCGAACGGCCGGTCGCGCAGGGCGGTCAGGTCGGTGCCGTCGAACTCGATCCGGCCGGCGTGCACCGGGACCAGGCCGACCACGGCGCGGGCCAGGGTGGTCTTGCCGGAGCCGGTCTCGCCGATGATGCCGATCAGTTCGCCCGGGTGGGCGGTCAGGCTGGCGTCGGTCAGCACGCGCGCACCGTGCCGGCCGTGGTAGCCGACCGTCAGGTTGCTGATGCTCAGCAGCGGCGAGCCGGGACGGGTCGCCGTCGCGGCCGGGGCCTCTTGCAGGTGCACGGCCATCACAGGCTCGCCGCCAACAGGGCCCGGGTGTGCGGGTGCTCGGGCCGGGAGATGATCTGCTCGGTCGGTCCCTGCTCGACGAGTTCGCCTTTGTAGCACACCAGAACCCGGTCGCAGACCTCGGCGACGACCGCGAGGTCGTGGGTGACCAGGAGCAGGGCCAGGCCGCGTTCCTCGGACAGCCGGCGCAGCAGGTCCAGCACCTCGGCCTGGACGAGTGCGTCCAGGGAGCTGGTGGCCTCGTCGGCGATCAGCAGGTCCGGGTCGCCGCTGATCGCGATCGCGATCAGGACGCGCTGGGCCATGCCGCCGGACAGTTCGTGCGGGTACTGGTGGTAGACGTGTTCCGGGCGGCGCAGGCCGACGGACGCGAACAGTTCCAGCGCCCGGGTCTTGGCCTCGCCGTGGCTCACGCCCAGGTTGATCCGCAGCGCCTCGTTCAGCTGGCGGCCGACCGTGAGGGACGGGTTCAGGTAGGAGGCCGGGTCCTGGAACACCGCGCCGATCTTGGTGCCGCGCACCGCGTTCCAGCTGCGGCGGTCGAGCGCGGCCAGGTCGGTGGAGTCGGTCCGCGCGGTCGCGGCGTCGGCGCGGGTGGACAGTTCGATCCGCCCGGCCGTGGTGGCGCACCCGTGGGCGAGCAGGCCGAGCACGGCCCGGCAGGTCAGGGTCTTGCCGCTGCCGGATTCGCCGACCAGGCCGACGGTTTCGCCGCGGTGCACGGTGAAGCTCACGCCGTGCACGGCCTCGGTCCGCCCGCCCCCGACGGTGACCTTCAGGTCCTCGACGATGAGCACCGGCTCGCCGGCGGCGTTCCCGGTGCGGGCCGCGGGGAGCGGCTCGGCCTCGGGGAGCGCGGCCGGGTGCTCGGCTTCGGTGGCGGTACCGGACTCAGCCAACTGGGACGGGGACATGTGCCTGCTCCTTTGCCGTGGACGGATCGGTTTCGGCGGAATCGGGGGAGCCGGCGGACTCGGTCGCCTCGACGGCGCGGCGGAAGCGGCCGGAGCGTCCGGCCAGTTCGGGCAGCACCTCGGCCGCGCCGCTGTCGCGGATCGCGTCGGCCAGGGAGTTGAGCGCACCGGCCGAGATCATGATCAGCAGGCCCGGGAACAACGGCGCCCAGGGCTGCTGGGTCAGGTACTCCAGGTCCGTGCTCAGCAGCTCGCCCCAGGTCGGCAGCGGCGGCTGCACGCCCAGGCCGAGGAAGGCCAGCGAGGAGACCAGCAGCAGGGCGCTGGCCAGGGCCTGGGCGGCGGTCACCGCGATGGTCGGCAGGACCTTGCTCCAGATGTGCTTGCGCAGGATCCACCAGGAGGAGGCGCCGAACAGCTCGGCCGCCTCGACGTACTGGGCCCGGACCAGGCTCAGCCCGGCGGCCCGGGAGATCCGGTAGAACCGGGGCGCCAGGATCACGCCGATGGCGACCATCGCCGGGATCAGGGTGTTGCCGAGGATGCCGGTGACCGCGACGGCGAACACCACGTAGGGCAGCGTCATCAGCGCGTCCGAGGCGCGCAGGGTGACCCACTCGAACACCCGGCCCAGGCGCAGCGAGGCCAGTCCGGGCAGCACGCCGAGGACCAGGCCGATGCCGACCGCGACCAGGGCGCCCAGGACGGACCGGCCGGTCCCCGCGATCAGCCGGCTCAGCACGTCCCGGCCCAGGTAGTCGGTACCCAGCCAGTGCCGGCCGCCGGGGCCCTGCAACGCCGCGGTGACGTTCTGGGCCAGCGGGTCCTGCGGCGCGATGTGGGAGCCGAACACGGCCAGGACCGCGATCACGCCCAGGATGGTCAGGCTGATCTTGGTCGAGCGCAGCCGCCAGGCTCGTCGCAGCGTCTTCACAGCGATACTCCGCTTCTGGTCCGCCGGGCCTGCGGGTTCAGCCGCACCAGGGCCAGGTTGACCGCGATGTTGCTGATCAGGACCACGCCGATGGTGACCAGCAGGGTGCCCTGGATCACCGGGATGTCGTGCGAGCTGCCGGACTGCAGGGCCAGCTGCGCGACCCCGGGCAGGTTGAAGATCTTCTCCGCGACCACGGCGCCGCCGATCAGGTTCGGGATCTCCAGGCCGATCACGGTCAGGGTCGGGCCGGCCGCGTTGCGCAGCACGTGCCGCAGCAGCACCCGGCGGGCGGACAGGCCGCGGGCGGCCGCGCCGGTCACGTAGTTCTCCCGCAGCGCCCCGGCCAGCGAGGTGCGCAGCTGCCGGGCGATCGCGGCCCCGCCCTCCACGCTCAGGGCGAGCGCGGGCAGCAGCGCGAACCGCAGCCACTGGCCCGGGTCCTGGGTGAAGCTCACGTACCCGCCGGACGGCAGGACCTTGAGGAACACCGCGAACACCACGATCAGCGCGATGCCGACGATGAACGGCGGCACGGTGGCCAGGCCCGCGCAGGCCAGGGTGACCGCGTGGTCGAACTTGCTGCCCGGGCGCAGCGCCGCGCCGATGCCCAGGGCCGAGCCGACCAGGACCGCGATCGCCATGGCCAGGACGGCCAGCGACAGGTCCACCGGCAGCGCCTGGGAGACGCTGGTGGACACCGGGATCGAGGTGAAGTACGACAGCCCGAGGTTGCCGGTCAGCGCGTGCCCGAGCCAGTCGAAGTACTGCACGAAGAACGGCTTGTCCAGGCCGTACACGTGGTTCAGCCGGACGATGTCGGCCGGGGTCGCGGTGTCGCCGAGCACCTCGGCGGCCGGGTTGGCGTGCCCGATCGCGCCGAGCCAGTAGGTGGCGAACGAGGCGAGCAGGAAGACCGTGACCGGGACGGACACGATCCGCACGACGCTGCGGCCGGTGCGTGCCGGCCGGTGCCAGCCGCGGGCGGCCGGCTCGCCGGCCGGCGGCGCGGTCAGGGCTTCGACGTCTGCCTCGGCCGTGACGGCGGCCAGATCGGTGGAGACGGCGGTCACCCGACCGTCACCCCTTCGAAGCGCTGGACGACGGTGTACTCCGGGATGGCCGAGACGCTGGAGGAGCGGGCCAGGATGCGCGGGGTGGTGTAGAGGAAGACGTTGGGCATCTCCTTGACCGCGATCTCGGTGGCGGCCTGCAGCACGGTCGGGTAGTCCGGGCTGTCCAGCGGCGTGGTGTTGATCTTGCCGACGGCGTCGAGCAGGTCCTGCGGGACGTTGCGGCCCGGGTTGAGCAGGCCGGCCGTGCCGAACAGGACCTGGAAGGCCTGGGCGGTGGAGTCGCGGCCGGCGAACGCGTCCACGGACAGGGCTCGGGAGTGCTGCACGTACACGATCTCGGTGAACTGCGCCTCGGGGATGACCTCGATGGTGACGGTGAAGCCGACCGCCTGCAGCTGCGCCTGGAGCTGCTCGGGCACGCCGGCCGCGGTGGCGGTGGTGATGGTCAGCTTCGGGTTCGCGCCGTACTTGGACTGGGCCAGCAGCGACTTGGCCTTGGCCGGGTTGGTCGCGTAGATGTCGCCGATGGACGGGTTGTAGCCGACGTAGCCCTCCGGGAAGGGCTGGTAGGCGACCTCGCCGTAGCCGAACTCGGCGGTCTGCAGCAGGGCCTTGCGGTCGACCGCGAACTTCAGCGCCTGCACCACGTTCGGGTCGTCGAAGGGGGCGATCGTGTTGTTGATGTCGAGGACTGCGACCACCAGGGACGGGATCACCTGGACGGTCAGGCCCGCGCTCTTGGCCGCGGTGACCACGTTGCCCGGGATCTGGGCCACGTTGTACTGCCCGGACTCCAGGCCGGCGACCACGGTCGAGCCGTCCGGCAGGGGCAGCAGGGTGAAGTTCTGCACCTTGATCTGGGCGGCGTTCCAGAAGCCCGGGTTGCGTACCAGGGTGGCCTTCTCGTTCTGGACGTACGAGGTCAGGCTGAACGGTCCGGCGCCGACCGGCTTGAGCGCCAGGCCCGCGGCGTCCGAGGTGAACGCGGTCGGGCTCACGATCATCCCGGTCTTGCCCGCGAACAGGTTCGGTATCTGGTAGTTCGGCCCGGTCAGGTCGATCACGACGGTCACCGGGTCGGTCGCGGTGACCGCCTTGACCGTGGTCAGCTGCGAGGCGACCAGGGACTTCTTGTCGTCCCGGCCGCGCAGCAGGCTCTTGGCCACCGCGTCGGCGTCCAGCGCGGTGCCGTCGCCGAACTTCAGGTTCGGCCGCAGGGTGAAGGTGATCTGGGTGCCGTCCGCGTTGTACTTCCAGCCGGTGGCCAGGGCCGGGATCGCGTCGCCCTTCTCGTTCTCCTGGGTCAGCCCGGCGTAGACCAGGGACAACGCGTGCACGTCCCAGCCGGCCGAGGACAGGATCGGATCCCAGGAGGTGGGCAGCGACCAGGCCCAGGTGAGGGTGCCGCTCGGGCCGCCGCTGCCGCCCGCGCCGCCGGACGCCTTGGTGCTCGCGCCGCAGGCGGCCAGCACCAGGGCGCTGCCCGCGCCGAGGCCGAGGCCGAGGAAGCCGCGGCGGCCCAGGGCGATCCGGTCGGCCGGTGTGTTCGCTGGGGCGGCGGGGGATGTGGACAGGGGGCCGGTACGTGGTGACATGGTCGGGTGTCCGCCTTTCGGGCGAGTGCGGGCACGCTGAAGAGGATCGGCGGCGGCGGGCACGACGGTGCGCGGCCGCGGCGGCCGGATCAATCAGGGCACGGATCCAGGGGGGAAGGGGTGGGGCGAGACTTGGGGGTGTTCACGTCGCGACGGGGCATGCGGATCGCGCCGGCACGCGGTGATCCGGGAAATCCGTCAGCGGGAGGGTGAGGCGGGGTGGCCGGTCGGTCCGGCGGTGGCACGCGGTGCGCGAGGTCCGGAACGGGTGTCGGTGCGCCGGCGGGCGCGGGCGTTCCGGGGCGGCGGAGCTACAGGCCCAGGGCGGGACAACACAGGGCGCTGGAGGTGCGCCTGAAGTCGACGTAGCGGCAGACTACGCCCGGGTGTGTCCGAGTCATGCGGCCATCATGGCGTGGAATGGCTGGTCTGTCAATTGACACACGAAGGTGTCTTATATCGCGGTGGCCGGGAATTTATGTCTGTGGCCGAACTTTTCGGAGGCGCAGCGGCCCTGGTGAGGGCACTTGTGGCGGTATCTGCGGGCAATGATATGAATCGGGCGGCCGTGCGGCGACGCGGGTGCGGACGGGCGGCATCGCCGTGGCCGAATGTCCGCACATTGTGGCACGGGCGCGGGCCGGCCCGAGCGGACGGGCGGAGGCGGGAAAAGCGTCGGCCGGACCGCGGGAGGCGGTCCGGCCGAGTGTGCGGGCGATAGGAGCAGCTCGAGCGGAATCGGTGGATCAGCCCTCGGCCGGTGCGGCGGCGACGTGTGCGGCGGCGGCCAGGTATTCCTCCAGCGGGCGCCAGCCGGGGACCACGGCGCGGCCGCCGGGGCCCTGGAAGACCAGCGTGGGCAGGGCGTAGCGGAACCCGTCGGACGGGTCCTCGCCCAGCGGCTTGGCCCGGCCCGGGTGCCGGCCCGGCTCGCGCAGTTCCAGCACCTCCCGGCACGGGTCGCGGGTCTCGGCCCAGTCCCGGCGCACGGCGGCCAGCACCTCGGGACCGGCCGCGGCCTCGGCCAGCGCGGGCAGGTCCAGGCCGGGCAGGCCGCCGAGCGCGGCCAGCACCCGCTCCGGGGTGTCGGCCGGACGGCCGTCGACGAACGTGGTCTCGCGCAGCCGGGCGAGCACGGCCTCGGCCACCTGCGGCCCCTGCGCCTGCGCGGCCTTGCACGCCAGCGACGCCGGCCAGCTGCTCGCCGAAACCCACGCCAGCGTCTCGGGATACGGCGCGTGCGTGTGGGTGGCGATCTCGGCCAGTTCCTCGTGGTACCAGGCGGCCTCGGCGGCCGCCGCGGCCTCGTCCGGGGGCAGGTCGTCGGTCTCGTCGAACAGGATGCCGAACACCCGGCGCCAGGCTGCCGCGGGGCCGAGCAGCTCGCGCAGCCGGGCGAACTTCGGCTCCGAACCCCAGGCCCACGGGCAGGCCGGATCGGTGTACTCGACCACGCTGAAACCCGGCCCGGCGATCGGCGCGGACGCCGGCCCGGATCCGGCCGGCTGCGCGGATCCGGCCGGTCGCGCAGACCCGGCCGACTGCGCGGATCCGGCCGGCCCGGACGGCTCCGGGCTGGCGCCGGTCACGACTCGCATTCCCCGTCGGACGGCGCGTCCTGGTCCACCGGCGCCCACAGGCTGGGCAGGTTGACCACGACGCCCTCCTGGCTGCTGCGGGCGATGATCACCACCGCCTCCTCGCCGCCGGGGTTCTCCTCGCGGTGCGGGACGAACGGCGGCACGAAGATGTAGTCCCCGGGCTCGGTCTCGATCCGCACCTCGTCCGCGCCCTCGGCGAAGACGAAGGCCGGGTGCCCGCTGAGCACGTAGATCGCGGTCTCGGCGGCGCCGTGGTGGTGGTCGCCGGAGTTGGTCAGCGGCGCGACGTGGGTCTGGCCCATCCACACCTTCGAGGAGCCGACCGTCTTGCCGGAGACGGCCTCCAGCCGGGTCATCCCGGTGGTCTGGTCGGTGTCGCCGGACAGGTCGGCGCCGCGTACGTGGCGCAGCGCGCCGTGCCAGTGGTCGTGCTCGGTCATGATCGGTCCTCGGCTTTCGGGCAGGTCGGGGTAAGGAAAGAGTAAGCGTGAAGTGGTGCGTGCGCAGGCGGGGGTGCGGGCTCGGGCCCGGGCTCAGGCGGTGACGGCGAGCGCGCCGGTGACCAGGTCGGCCACGCTGATCCCGTTCAGCAGCTCCTCGGTGCGCGAACGCAGCAGCAGCCACAGCACGGAGATCTGCCCGGCCGGTTCCGGGTAGGCCAGGGTCTCGGGCTCCTCGCCGTTGACGGTCAGCAGGGTGCCGTCCACCGCCGCGACCACCTGGGCCAGGGTGATGGTCTCGGCCGCGCGGCCGAGCCAGTACCCGCCCTCGCAGCCGCGCTGGCTGCGCACCAGGCCCGCCTGGCGCAGGTCCCGGACCACGGCCTTGAGGAACCGGTACGGGATCTGCTGGGAGTTGGCGATGCCCTCGCAGGTGAGCGGGCGGGAGGTGTCCGCACCCAGCTCCACCAGCACGCGGATGGCGTAGTCGGTTCGCGCGGAGATTCGCATCGGCGATCTGGTCCTTCTCGCGGGAGGAAGGTGTCAGGGCTTGACACACCGGCACCCTATCAAAATAGACTCATCATGGTGTCCTTTCCAGGGGAGGCGTCCGCGGCACCGGACCTCCTCCCGTCGCAGTCCTGCTCCGGGCCCCGCGCGGCGGCGCGCCCCACCCCCGACCGACGAAAGCGACCCCGATCGCCATGGCTACCATCCTGACCGTCTCCGCCAGCCCGTCCGCCCGTTCCAAGACCGCCCGCACCCGCCACCTGATCGACCGCTACCTGATCGCCGCCGGGCACACCGTGCACTCGCTCGACGTGCGCGACCTGCCGCCGGCCGAACTGCTCGCCGCGGACACCCGGCACCCGGCGATCGCCGCCGCGGTGAACCTGTTCGAGCAGGCCGACGGAGTGATCGTCGCGACCCCGGTGTACAAGGCCTCGTACTCCGGGCTGCTCAAGACCCTGCTGGACCTGCTGCCGCAGCGCGCGCTGGCCGACAAGGTGGTGCTGCCGCTGGCCACCGGCGGGTCGCTGGCGCACGTGCTCGTGCTCGACTACGCGCTGCGCCCGGTGCTGACCGCGCTCGGTTCCTCGGAGGTCGTGCACGGGTACTTCCTGCTCGACCAGTTCATCACCCTGGACCTGGACGGCGAGGCGGACGGCGAGGGCGAGACCGGCCGGGTGACCCTGGCCGCGGACGCGCAGGAGTCCCTGCTGCGGGCGGTGGACCGGTTCACCTCGGCCCTGGGCAACCGCCGGCCGGTCGCGGCGCTCGCCGCCTGAGGCGTATCCGGGCTCTCCTATGATGGCGGCGTCGGCGGCGTGGGCCGCGGCGCGCGGGGTCAGTTCTCCCGCGCGGCCGTGCTCACGTCGCCGTCCTCGTAGTCGTCCTCGTTCTGGTGCCAGGGGCGCCAGGGCAGTGCGGTGCGCCAGGTGTTCCCGCCGGACGCCCAGTCCTGCAGTATCCGCGCGACCGGCTCGACCCCGGCCAGTTCCGGCTGCGGCTCGATCCGGGCCTGGAAGTGCCGCTCCGGGCAGCCCTCCCGGTACTCGATCTGGTAGCTGTGGTCATCGTTCAGATACACCTGCATGTAGTGCTGGCCGAGCGGCTTGACGCTCAGGCGTTCGACGATCACGAACCGGAACTTCATGTTCAGGTCGGCGAGCAGGTCGTGCAGTTTGGTCTGGGACGGGTCGTCCCAGCTCTTCCCGTCCCACTCGATCGCCCGCAGTTTCGGCTTGGCCATGTCGCGCATTCTACGAGTTGCGCAAAGGGCGCGATACGGCTGACCAGGGTGCGCCCGGCGTGCGGGCGGTGCGTGACCGCGATGCGAGCGGAAAGTGATCACGGCGCGGTCCCCGGCGGCCGGAGCGCCCGAGCGTATTCGAACGCTCACAATCGGTGGAGGGTATCGCCGGGCGGTCGTCGGGGTCTGCGATCCGTCCCGCCTCGGGTCGCCCGATCCTTCTTGGGGGGCGCTGGATGAGCCGGATCGGTGCCCGGCTCGGCCGTAATTGTCGGCGGGCCGGGCCGTCCACCTGGGATGATCGTCGGCATGAGAGAGCTAGTGATCCTGGGCACGGCCTCCCAGGTGCCCACCCGCGAACGCAACCACAACGGCTACTTCCTGCGCTGGGACGAGCACGGCCTCCTGTTCGACCCCGGAGACGGCATCCAGCGGCAGATGGTGCACATGGGGATCGCGGCCTCCGACATCACCCGGATCTGCGTCACCCACTTCCACGGCGACCACTGTTTCGGGCTGCCCGGGGTGATCTCGCGGCTCGCGCTGGACGACGTGCAGCACCCGGTGCACTGCCACTATCCGGCGTCCGGGAAGGACCTGTTCGACCGGCTGCGCTGGACCCGGGACGAGTTCGCCGAGCGGGTGCTGCGGGAGGAACCGGCCGAGGGCCCGCGCACGCTGCTGGCCCAGGACGCGACGATGCGCTTGGAGGCGGTCCGGCTGGACCACGGCGTGGAGAGCCACGGCTACCGGCTGACCGAGCCGGACGGGCGCCGGATGCTGCCGGACCGGCTGGCCGCCGCCGGGCTGCGCGGACCGGCGATCAGCGAGGTGCAGCGGCTCGGGCAGATCGAGGTCGACGGGCGCACGGTCACTCTGGCCGAGGTCAGCGAGCACCGGCCCGGGCAGGTGTTCGCCTTCGTCATGGACACCCGGCTGTGCGACGGCGTGTACGAACTCGCTCAGGGTACGGACATGCTCGTGATCGAGTCCACCTTCCTGGACGAGGACCGGAAGCCGGCCGCCGACTACGGCCACATGACCGCGCGCCAGGCCGCCGAGGTCGCGGCCGCGGCGGGTGTCCGAACCCTGGTTCTCACGCACTTCTCCCAGCGCTACCCCGAGCCGGACCGGTTCGAACGGGAGGCGCGCGAGGTGTTCGAGGGCGAACTCGTCGTGGCCGCGGACCTGACCCGGGTCGCGGTGCCGGAGCGCCGGGTGGTGGGCGAGCGGGCGTGAGGCGCATGCGGGCGTATATGGGTTCGAAGATGCTCGGCGAGGGGGACGAGTAGAGCGCAGGCCCAGTGGCCGGCCCGCAAACCGCCCGCTCCGTGCGGCCCGGCGAAGGAGTCCACCGTGACGTCGGACAGCGAACTCGTAGACATGATGGCGGCGGCCGGCTCCGTCGAAGCGGCGCAGCATCTGCTCGCCACCGGCGCGGTACACCGCGCCGTCCTGCCCACCGGAGTCGAAGTGTGGCTGGTCGCGCGCTACGCCGAGGCGGTCGCGGCGCTGAGCGACTCGCGGCTGTCGGTCCGCGCGGGCGCCGACCTGTTCGACGGCGGCCTGCTGCCGGCGCAGGTGCGGGCCGCGGCGATCACCAACCTGCTCACGATGGACCCGCCGGACCACACGCGGCTGCGCCGGCTGGTCTCCGGGGTGTTCACGCTGACCTCGCCGCCGTAGGGGATGACCAGCTGCGGGTCGGTGTGGCCGAGGTCGACGTCGAACACTGCCATGGTGTCCGGGGCGTACGTGGACAGTGCGAGCAGGACCGCCTCGCGCTGGTCGATGACGTAGCGGCGCTTGACGTCCGGGTCGTTCGGCTGTTCCAGGGACCAGGCCTTGGCGCGGCCCGTCAACAGCGCCGGGAAGCGCGCGAGCATGCCGCGTTCGCCCATGCTGCGCAGGATGTGGAAGACGCTCCTGGCGCTCGGCAACTCCTCGGACGTCTCCAGGAACAGCACCTTGCCCTGGTAGGCAGCCGGGTCGCGTTCGATCTCGCGGTCGGCCATCAGCATCCACGCCAGGACCTCCACGCAGCCGCCCCAGGCCCGGCCCCGGACGACCCGGTCGGGCCGGTGCCAGATCCAGCCGGCCGAGGGCTGCGAATCCGGTTCGCGCTCGAAGGTGGCCGGGTCGGACCAGTCGCGGTCGGTGTCGCGGAACCGCTCGGCCGGGCGCAGTTCGTACGGTCCGGAGGTGAACAGGGCGGCGCGCACCGAGTCGGCGGTCAGCGGGTGCGGCGCGATCGGGCGGCCGATCTCGCTCATCACGCAGGCGCCGTGGTACCCGACGATGCCCAGATTGTGCAGGAACAGCAGAAGGTTGGTGTTGTCGCTCGAGCCGAAGAACGGCTTGGGGTTGGCCCGGATCAGGTCGCGGTCCAGATACGGCAGGACGGTGATCTGGTCGTCGCCGCCGATGCAGGCCATCAGTGCCTTGATGCTCGGGTCGGCGAACGCGGCGTGGATGTCGTCGGCGCGCTGCTGGGGCGTGGCGGCGGGCGCGCGGGTGGTCGGGTACTCGACCGGGTGCAGACCGAACTCTTCGCGCAGCCGCCGCAGGCCCAGTTCGTAGGGCAGCGGCAGGGCCGCCGGCAGTCGCCCGGTCGACGGCGAGACGACCGCTATCCGGTCGCCGGGCACGGGTTTGGGCGGATACGCCGGCAGGGGTGGGAGGGTATCCGTGCTTTTGTTCCAGGTCGGTTCCATGGCGGTGAGGGTAGGCGCAGCGACGGGCTGTGAGCCATCGGATTTAGTGTGCACGAACCCTGACGAGTGTTCGCAGCCTGATCGGGTGCTGGTGGGATGACGGCGGGGCCCGGCCTTGCGGCACGTCAGGTATCGCGGCGCCGGGCATTCGCGCGCCGCCGGGCGGAACTGGATCCGAGCACGATGCCCACGCAGACCAGGCCGCTGCCGGTGAGCTGGGCCCAGCCGAGCGAGCCCGCGCCGAGCGCCGGAGCGCAGGCCGCCGCCGCGATCGGCATCAGGCCGACGAACAGCTGCGCCCGTTCCGGGCCGAGCCGGCGCAGCCCGGCGTACCAGAGGCAGAAGGCCAGCACGGTGACCGGCAGCGCCTGCCAGAGCAACGCGGCCGTCTCCGGGAGAGTCGGCAGCTGCACGGCGCGCAGTCCGCTCGACCCCAGCGCGACCACCGCGGACTCGGCCGCCGCCGCGAGGCTGATGTAGGCCGAGAGCGTCAGCGGGCTGATGAGGCGCAGGAGCGGGACCGCGATCAGGCTGAAGCACACCTCTCCGGCGAGGGCGAGCAGCGAGAACGCCAGCCCGGCGAGGGTGGTGTGGCCGAAGCCCTGCACCACGGCCGCGCCGGCCACCACGAGCAGCGCCGCGCCGGCCAGCCGCGCGGACGGGCGCCGCCGGGCGAGCAGCGGGACCAGCACGGCGACGACCAGCGGCGAGCAGCCGACCACCACACCCGGAACGGCCGGCTCGGCGGACCGCTCGGCGGCCAGGATCGCCAGGTTGAAGCCCACGGCGCCGGTCGCGGCGACGAGGGCGATGCGTAGGTGGTTGCGGGGGGTGAGTTTGGTGGCTGTGGTCGTGGTTGTGATTGCGGGGTTCGCTGGGGTGACGGCCGCGGCCCGGTTCTTGGTGCGGTTCTGGAACCGGATGACGGTGAGCAGGACGAGCGCGGCGATGGCGTACCGCAGGGCCTGGCCGGTGGCGTAAGGGTAGTGGTTGAGCAGGTGCGCCGCGCTGAAGGAGGAGCCGACGAGCAGGCAGGCCGTGGCGCAGAAGCTCATCGCGACCCAGGCCGGGCGCGGGTGGGCCGGGGACTGGGCGTCGGGCTGGGCTTCGGATCGGGGTTCGGATCGGAGTTCTGCCGGGATGGTGGGCCGTGGGATGACGGGTGCCGAGCTGTCCATGGGCCAATCCTCGGCGCGAGGAGTGGTCTGGGATAAGGTCCAATCCGATGCCGAGTTCATGGACCAATCGGTTCATGGCCGCCCTGTCCCCGTCGACGAATGAGCCTGCCGTGTCCGAGTCCGTGCCTGAGCCCGACAGAACTCCGGAAGGTGTCGCGGACGCCACGACCAGCGCGCCCGCCGATGCCGACTGGGCTGCGGGTCCGGCCTGGGAGTTGCTGCTGCCCGCGGTCGCCGGGCCGACCCGCAGTCGCGGTGTCAAACTGATGGCCGCGTTGCGCGAGGCGATCCGGGACGGTCGGCTGGTCGCGGGGACGCGCCTGCCGTCGAGCCGCGACCTGGCCGCGGATCTACGGGTGTCGCGCGGACTGGTCACCGAGGTTTACGCCCAGCTGTTGGCCGAGAGCTATCTGGTAGCCCGGCCGGGCGCGGGAACCTGGGTCGCGCAGGTGCATACCCGGCAGTTGAAGCCGGCCGTGGACCCATCGCGCGAGTACCGGCAGCAGCCGAGTCCGGAATCGCCCGCAGCCCCAGCCGGAGTCGCGGCCAGAGCCGGAGCCGGAGCTGGAGCCGAAGTCGCGGCTGGAGGTGGAGTCGCAGCTGCGGCTAGAGCCGGGGCCGCAGCCGCAGCCGCAGGCGAGGTGGCCGTGGCTTTGGCCGTGACTGCGCGATCTCACCGCCAGCCGGTAGAAGCACACCCGGCGATCCAACCGGGCGCCCGGGACGTGATCGACTTCCGTCCCGGCGTCCCGGCGCTGGCGATGTTCCCGAGGTCGGCGTGGGCGGCGGCGTATCAGCGTGCGGTGACGACCGTGCCGGACCTCGCTCTCGGCTATCCTGATCCGCGCGGCGTGCGCGAGTTGCGGGTCGCGGTCGCCGAGATGCTCGCGCGCCGTCGCGGGGTGGCCGTCCATGAAGACAGCCTGCTGATCTGCTCCGGGGTGAGCCAGGCGTTGACCCTGCTCGCGCGGGTGGCCGCCCATCACGGGCATCGCACGGTCGCGGTGGAGGATCCCGGTAGCCCGCCTGAGATTCCGCTGCTCGAAGACGCGGGCCTGCGCGCGATCCCGGTAGCGGTCGACGACTCCGGCATCGACATGCGGGCCCTGATGCACTCGGGCACCCGGATGTTCGTCGGCACGCCCGCGCACCAGTTCCCCACCGGGATCGCCTACACGCCCGAGCGCCGGGCCGCGCTGCTCGGCTGGGCCCGGGAGAACCGGGGCCTGATCGTCGAAGACGACTACGACGGCGAATTCCGGTACGACCGCGCGCCGGTCGGCGCGATGCAGGGCCTCGGGCCGGACCAGGTCGCGTATACGGGATCTGTCAGCAAGTCGCTCGCGCCGGGACTGCGGCTGGGCTGGCTGGTGCCGCCGCCCGCGCTCTACGACGACCTGGTCGAGGCCAAGCGCGTGAGCGATCTCGGCAACGCCGCCCCGGACCAGGCGGCGCTGGCCGACTTCATCCGCACCGGACGCTACGACCAGCACCTGCGCCGCTGCCAGCGGACCTACCGGGACCGCCGGGACGCACTGCGGAGCGCGCTGGCCCGGGAACTGCCGGACGTGCGCGTGGTCGGCATCGCCGCCGGCCTGCACCTGATCGCGCAGTTCCCGCCGACGTACGGGCCCGCCTCCGCGATCGCCGAACGCGCGGCCCGGGCCGGGGTCCGGCTCCATCCCGTTGACGGGTACGCGATCGGAAGCAGGCCCGCAGCCGGACCAACCGGACCAACCGGATCTGCCGCTCTGGCCAGGCCGGCCGCGCCAGCCGAACCAGTCGGCCAGGACGAGTCCGCCTGGGCCCGGATCGTGCTCGGCTACGCGAACCTCACCGGGCACCGGATCGCCGACGCGGTCACGGCGATGGCCCCGCACCTTCGCGCCCGGACCGAGCCCGGGCGCCGCTGAAACCGCCTATATCAGCACCCGCACAAAGATGCCGTCCCCGATGGGAGAATACAGATGCACCGCATCCGGCACCGGGGATAGGGTGGTCACGCCATGCGTACCTTCCCCGTCCCGGACCCCGGCCAGCCCGACACCCGCTCCGCGGCGCGCTATCTGTCATGGCTCACTCGCAACCAGTGGCGGTCCATCGTCCTCGGCGCGTTCTGGGGCGTGTGCTGGATGGTCTCGCTCGCCCTCGTACCCGCAGTCCTCGGCCGGGCGATCGACGCGGGGATCGCCGAGCGCAACTCCGGCGAACTGGTCCGCTGGAGCATGGTCGCCCTGGCGCTGGGCGCCTTCGCCGCCGTCGCCGGGGTCAACCGGCACCGCAACGCGATGGCCAACAACTTCGCCGCGACCTACCGCACCACGCAGATCCTCACCCGGCACATACCGCGGATCGGGGCGACCCTGCCGAAGGTCGTCGCGGCCGGGGACGTGGTCACGATCGGCGTCTCGGACATCACCACCCTCGGCGCCGGCTACCAGGAGGTGCCGATCACCCTCGGCGCGGTCTCCTCGATCTGCGTGGTGTCCGCGATCATGCTCAACGCCTCGGTGTCGCTCGGCCTGACCGTGATCCTCGGCGTACCGGCCCTGATGGTCGCGACCGGATTCCTGACCCGGCCGCTGCACCGGCGCCAGTCCCGCTACCGGGATCTGCAAGCCGACCTGACCACCCGGGCCACGGACATCGCGGCCGGGCTGCGGGTACTGCGCGGGATCGGCGGCGAGCAGGCCTTCGCCGCCGGGTACCGCGCCAGCTCGCAGGCCGTGCGGACCGCCGGAGTACAGGTCGCGCGGATAGAGTCGCTGTTCGACGCGGTCGAGGTGCTCGCGCCCGGGGCGTTCGCCGCGCTGGTGACCTGGCTGGCCGCGACCTTCGCGGTCCGGCAGGAGATCTCGATCGGCTCGCTGGTCGCCTTCTACGGGTACGCGACCTTCCTGACCATGCCGCTGACCATCGTCAGCCAGTCCGTCGACCGGATGACCAGCGCGTACGTCGCGTCCGGGCGCGTGGTCAACGTCCTGCGACTGCAGCCGGCGATCGTCGATCAGACCGGCGCAGCGGGCTCGGAATCAGGCGATTCAGATCCAGCCTTCCCGCCCCCGGGCGCGCAACTGGCCGACGAGGCCTCCGGCCTGGCCTCGGTCCCCGGCGGCCTGCTCGCCGTGGTCTGCGCCGACTCGGCCGACGCCGGGCCGCTGGCCGAACGGCTGGCCCGGTTCGCCGACACCGGCCGGCCCACCCTCGGCGGAGTGCCGCTGGACCGGCTGCCGCTGCTGCGGCTGCGCACCCGGATCCTGTTGGCCCGCAACGAAGACCGGCTCTTCCGCGGACCGCTGAGCCTCCAGCTCTCCCCGCCCGGCCGGCCGGCCGAGCCGGAGCACCTGCTCGCCGCCCTGCGGGTGGCCGGCGCCGAAGACATCCTGGCCCAGCTGGACCAGGGCCTGGACACCGTGATCGACGACGGCGGGCGCAACTTCTCCGGCGGGCAGCAGCAGCGGCTGCGGCTGGCCCGGGTGGTCGCCGCCGACCCGGAGACGCTGATCCTGGTCGAGCCGACCAGCGCCGTGGACGCGCACACCGAGGCCCGGATCGCCGAACGGCTGGCCGGGCACCGGGCCGGCCGGTCCACGATCGTGTTCACCTCCAGCCCGCTGCTGCTGGACCGGGCCGACTCGGTCAGCTACCTGGAAGCCGGCGTGGTGGTCGCCAGCGGCACCCATCGGGACCTGCTCGACGACTGCGCCGCCTACCGCGCCGTGGTCACCCGCGGAGAGGACTGACCCCGACCGTGACCAGCCGCTTCCTGCCCGTGGCGAGCCCGGCCGACGTGCGCCGGTACGCCCTGGTGATCCTGCGCCGGCACCCGCGCCTGCTCGGCGGCACGCTCGCCCTGTACGCCGCGGCCGTGCTGTTCCGGCTGGCCGGGCCGCGGCTGCTGGGCGACCTGGTCCAGTCGGTGCAGCAGGGCACGACCGTCGGCCACGTCGGCCGGATCGCGTTGCTGCTGTTCGGATTCGTCGTGGTGCAGTCCGTGCTCACCCGGTTCGGCGGGGTCGAGGGCGGCAAGCTGAGCCAGGCCGTGCTGTCCGAGCTGCGCGAGGAGTTCGTCGGCAACGTCCTGGCGCTGCCGCTGTCCACGGTCGAGGAGGCCGGCGCCGGGGACCTGGTCACCCGCGCGTCCCGGGACGTGGACGCGCTCAGGTTCACCGCGCAGTACGGCGTCCCGACCGTCCTGACCGGGCTGAGCACCATCGTGCTGACCGTCATCGCGATGGCGTTCACCTCGGTCGGACTGTGCCTGGCGCTGCTGGCCGGCGTGCCGCCGATCTGGCTGGCCTCCCGCTGGTACCTGCGCCGCGCCACCGACGCGTACCTGGCCCAGAACGCCGCCTTCACCCAGATCACCGAGCAGCTGTCGGCGACCGTGGCCGGGGCCGCGACGATCGAGGCGCAGCGGTTGGGCGAGCGGCGGATCGAGGCCGGGGACGCGTCCGTGTCCGAGTCGTTCGAGTCCCAGCGCGCCACCCTGCGTCTGCGCACGGTGTTCCTGCCGGTGATCGAGTTCGGCTACTGCCTGCCGATGGTGGCCGCGCTGCTGCTCGGCGGCTACTTCTACGACCGCGGCTGGGCCAGCCTGAGCGCGGTGACCGCGGTCGTGCTCTACTGCCAGCAGATCATCAGCCCGGTCGCCCAGCTGCTGGAACTGCTGGCCAACATCCAGACCAGCACCGCGTCGCTGGCCCGGCTGCTGGGCGTGTCCCACGTGCCGCCGGACCGGGAGGCCGGCGGGCAGGCCGTGGCCGACCCGCGCGACCTGGTCGGGAGTGAGATCCGGTTCGGCTACGGCGCCGGGCGCGACGTGCTGCACGGGATCGACCTGACCGTCGTGCCGGGGGAGCGGCTGGCCATGGTCGGGCCCTCCGGCGCCGGCAAGTCGACCCTGGGCCGGCTGCTGGCCGGGATCCACGGGCCGCGCACCGGCTCGGTCCGGATCGGCGGCGCCTCGCTGATCGAGCTGCCGCTCGACGACCTGCGCGGCGAGGTGGCCCTGGTCAGCCAGGACCAGCACGTGTTCGCCGGCACGCTGCGGGAGAACCTGGAACTGGCCGCGGCCGGGACGTTGCCCGACGACGAGCAGCTGTGGGCGGCGCTGGACGCCGTGGACGCGCTCGACTGGGCCCGCGTCCTGCCCGGCGGCCTGGACGCGAAGGTCGGCTCGGGCGGCGCGGAGCTGGACCCGGCCCAGTCCCAGCAGCTGGCCCTGGCCCGGCTGCTGATCGCGGACCCGAAGGTGCTGGTGCTTGACGAGGCTACCTCCCTGCTCGACCCGCGCTCGGCCCGGCACCTGGAGCGTTCGCTCTCGGCGGTGCTCAAGGGCCGGACCGTGATCGCGATCGCGCACCGGCTGCACACCGCGCACGACGCGGACCGGGTGGCCGTGGTCGAAGACGGCGTGATCGCGGAACTCGGCTCGCACACGGAACTGATCGCGGCGGACGGCGCGTACTCGCGGCTGTGGTCCTCCTGGCACGGCGAGACGGCGGCCAGTTCGGTGGGCGGTCCGACCGCGGAGCCGGAAGCGTAGACCGGCTACCGCCGGCCGCTCTGCTCAGACCAGCTGCGCCGGGTCGCTGTCAGTGTCCTGCTGGCTCTGGTCGAAGGTGATGTTGACCACGAACTTGTACGGCACCTCGGTGACGGTCCCGTCGTAGTGCGACAGCCGGACCACGCCGTTCTGCCAGATCCGCTTCCAGTGCAGCACCAGGCGGATCGTGGTGCGCGGCGGCGCGCTGATCGTCAGGCTCTCCTCGAACAGGTGCTTGGTGCTGGTCTCCATCGAGTAGTTGCGCTGGAGCTCGGACTCGATCTTCCCCTTGACCGACAACCACTTCTCCACACCGATCTCGGCGCCGAGCGTGCGGGTCTGCTCGGTGCCGACGGTCAGGTTGCGGGTCCACTCCCGGCTGGCCTTGACGCTGCGGGTCACGCCGGTGTTGCTCTGCCGGTTGTCGATCACCCGGACCTCCTGACCGAGCGGCTCCTCGACCTGGTCGGTCTCCACGTACCCGATGATCCGCGGCTCCGGGACCGGGCCGGCCGGCTGCGGGCGGTGGCCCGGCTGCGGCCCGGACTGCGCGGCGCCGGGCATCTGCCACATCCCGGCCGGGGCCGGGCCGGCCGGCTGGCCGGGCGCCTGCGGGGCCGGCTGGAACTGCGGCTGCCCCTGCTGCTGGATCTGCTGCTGCTGACCGGGCGCCGGGTTGAAGAACCGGCCGAGCTTCTGGCTGGCGGTCGGCGGCGGCGGGGCGTCGTTGCGGTAGAGCGTGATCGGGTGCATCACGCCGAGCATCGCGCCCTCGCAGGTGAAGTCGATCTGCTGGCCCGGCTGGATCACGAAGGTCAACGGCTTGCTGCCCTGCATGCCCGAGGTGATCTGCAGGTCGTACCGGCCCGGCGGCAGGCTTATCTCCACCCAGCCGTTGACCATCAGCTTCTCGTTGTGCGCGACCTTGTTGATCTTCACGGTGTACGCGACCAGCGCCCCGGCGAGGGCCTGCTTCCGGGTGACGGTGATCTTGCTCGTGGAGTCGCTGGGATACACCGGTTACGTCCCCCTTGAAAAGGTCTCGCCATGCCTGAGCCAAGTATGGCTAAAGTTAGCAGCCTTCGGGAGCCGTTCGGCCGGAGAGTTCGCCGGTGGGCCGACCGAACCGGCCCGGGCCCGGCGCGCGGGCGCGGCGCGGCCGCGGGCGCAACGGACCCCGGACCGGGCCCGGCTTGGGTACCATCGGCCAGTATGGCGGCAGATTCCGGGGACACCTCCTGGGCCCAGGGACCGTTCGGCGACGACGCCTGGGACGTCGAGCTCGACGAGGCCTTCGTCCAGGCCGCCCCGGTCAAGGAGCAGTCGGCCCGGGCCCGCTCGCTGGCCGCGGCCCGGACCCGGCAGCCGGCCGCTGCGGCCGGACCCGCGCCGCCGGTCCGTGCGCCGCGGCGCCGGCGCACGCTGCGGATCCTCGCGATCGGCCTGGTCGCGGCGGTCGGGATCGCGTTCGGGGCCCGCGAACTGGCCCTGGAGAACACCCTGCCCAGTGGCACGGCCGCGGTCGGCGGGTCCGGCCCGGTCGCGGTGCACCCGCCGCGCCCGGCCGGCGAACCGGTCCAGGGCGGCTCGGCCACGGCCACCTACCCGCCGGGCACGCTCACCGCCGAGTCCGGCGTCCCGGCCGCCTCGCCCAGCCTGCCCGCCGGAGCGGCCGGCCGCGCGGTGCTCACCCCGCCGATCGCGTTCCCCGAGTTCGTCCGGGACCCGGCCGACCGCCGGCTCTACACCCGGATCGGGTACCGCCAGGCCGAGGGCTGCACCGACCCGGACCTGGTCTCCGCCGCGCTGGCCGAGCAGATCGAGCTGCGGTCCGGCTGCCAGGGCCTGTCCTTCGCCCTGTACGCCGACGGCTCGCACAACCAGTACACGGTCGCCGACCTGACCCTGACCTCGGCCACCGACTCCTTCGCGCTGATCCAGTGGTGCGCGGACAACGCGGACACGGACGTGATCGGGCCGCTGCTGCCCGGCCCCGAATCCGGCCTGCGCCCGCTGGACGCGACCAGCGGGACGGCCCAGACCTTCGCCGCGGCCGGGCGGGTGCTGACCCTCGGACTGGCCGAGTGGTCCGACGGCCACGCCGGGGACGACGCCGGCCTGCAGAAGCTGCTGCGCCCGCTGTTCGGCGACCTCAGCGCCCGGGCCGCGGACTACGAGGGCGGCAACGCGCTGGCCCCGGAGTAGGCCGATCACCGGGCGGGTGAACGGATGCCGGGGCAGGTGCCCGGAGGTGCTATCGTTCTCGCTCGGTAAAGCAACCTACTGCTTCGGGGGCCGAAACATGCAGCGAATACGGGTGCGAACACGGGTTCGGGGGCTGGCGGCGATCGGCGCCGGCCTGGTCCTGATCTCGGGATGCAGTTCGAGCAGTTCCGGGCATCCGTTGAACCTGTCTGCCGGGGCGACGCCCCTGGTCACCACCGAAGCTCCGCAGGACGCCGCCGACGTGACCCTGCAGGGCCTGGCCGTGAGCCCGCAGCAGATGGGCACCGGCTGGACGAGCCAGGACGTCGAGAACGGCGACGAGGTGAACGGGGAGGTCACCCTCGACCTGTGCGCGCAGAATTTCCCGAGCGAGGACCTGCGGATCGGGCGGCACCAGTTCAGCCTGATCCCGCCGGGCGCGAGCGCGGACAGCGACCAGGCCGTGCTTGAGGAACTGGTCGCGTACAACAGCGGCGGTGCGCAGCAGGCCCGCAACGAGCTGCTGAACGCGGCCGCCCACTGTCCGCCCGGGCTGCACCAGCTGCCCGAGCCGGGCGTCCCGGCGGCCAGCTTCAAGATCACCACCCTGCCGGCGAACTCGAGCTGGCTGCCCGGCACGGTCGCCGTGAACGTGGCCGCCACCACCTCGGCCGGCCAGAAGGAGGACGATATCGCCATCTACCAGTTCCAGGGCGACTTCATGGCCGGGGTCTACGCGGAGACCACCGACGGCAAACCCGACTCGGACGAGCTCAAGGCCGCCGCGGCCGCCGCGACACTGCTCAAGACGGCCACGGCCACGACCGGGACCAGCGCCGGACCCACGGCCGGATCCACCGCCGGCTGACCGGATCCAGTCCGCCCGGTCCCGGTCCCGATCCCGGCGCCACGCGGCGCGCAGGTCACGACGCGCGCCGCCGCTGCATCGCGGTGACCGGCTGCTGGCCGCCGCGCGGCAGCGGATCGGCCAGGCGCAGCTCGGCCGCGGCCCGGGCCCGCGGCTCCCCGGTCTGGCCGAGCACCAGGGCCACCGCGCCCAGCGCGCAGGCCTGCGGCCCGAGCGCCGCGCCGGTGATCACCGGGCCGGTCGGCGAACGGTGCGAGTCGGCCGCGGCCGCGGCCTCCCGCATCGGGCCGAGCAGCAGCTCGCCCGCGGCGGCCAGCGCGCCGCCGACGATCACGCACTGCGGGTCCAGCAGGCTGCACAGCATGCTGGTCACCCGTCCGGCCATCGCCCCGGTCTCCGCCAGGGTCCTGATGCAGCCGCGGTCGCCCTGCCAGGCCATGGTGATGATGTTGCGCAGGGTGATCCGGTCGCCGTAGCCGTGCGCCAGGCCGCGCATCACCGCGGGCAGGCCGATATAAGACTCCAGACACCCGCGCTGGCCGCACCGGCACAGCGGCCCGGTCGGGTCCATCACCAGGTGGCTGATCTCCCCGGCGGTGCCGCTCGCGCCCCGGGTCAGCTGGCCGTTGCTGATGAACGCCGCGCCGACGCCGGCGTGCAGCTTGAGGTAGATCAGGTCCTCGTAGTCGCGCCCGGCGCCCCACTGCCGCTCGGCCAGCGCGCCCAGGTCCGCGTCGTTGCCGACCAGCACCGGCAGGCCGAGCCGTTCGCCGAGCTCGGCCGCGACCGGGATGCCGGACCAGATCGAGTGCCGCCGGGCGGCCGGCAGGTTGGTGTGCCGGTCCACCGCGCACGGCAGGCTGACCCCGACGCCCAGGATCCGGGAGCGCTGGGTGCCGGCCTCCTCGATCGCGGACCGGACCAGGTCGGCCGCCGCGTCCAGGCCCTGCTGCGGCTCGTACCGCGAGGGCAGGTCGATCGAGCGGGCGATCCGCACGTCGTGTGCGACGTCCGCGATGATCACGTGCACGTGCCGGTGGCCGAAGTCGACCCCGATCGCCTCGCCGGTGGCCGGGTTCAGCATCACCGCGGCGGCCGGGCGCCCGGCCCGCCCCCCGGCCGGCGGCAGGGTGGTGCCCAGCTCCATCACCAGGTCGTCCGCGACCAGCTCGTTGATCAGGCCGGAGACGGTCGAGCGGGACATGCCCGTGGCCCGGGCGATCTCCGCCCGGCTCAGGGTTCCGCGTTCGCGCAGCAGGTGCACCACGGCTTGCCGGGTGCGTTCGGCCCGGGAGTCCCGGGGAGGGGTGCCCATGGGCCACAGCGTCACGCCGTACGCCGGATTAGTCAAGCATCGAACTAAATATGGCCCCTGAGGGGGGATTAGTTCGGTGGAATTTGTTCGCCCATTACGGAATGGCAACACGATTGACGGGAGATTTCGCCGGGTTTAACTTCCGTGGTGCGGGCCCCGCAACAGTCCGGACACCGGCCGCGATCACGGCCACCCCTCACCCCGATCCATCCGCGGCCTGCCGTCGTCGTCATGCCGCGCCAGTCGCCGTACGGGTTCCAGGCGTCTGTCGTCCACGAACTGCGCCCACCCTCGAAGGGGCCACCATGAGTGCGTATGCGTACAAGAGAACGAAGCTCGGATGTATGGTCGCGGCGGTCACCGCACTGGCTTTGACCGCCGCCGGCTGTTCCAGTTCTTCCAGCAAGCCGGCCGCCGGCGGTAGTGCGTCCGCCGCGGCCTGGCCGAGCCTGTCCGGCAAGCACCTGACCGTGCTGGCCGAGTGGAGCGGGGCCGAGCAGACCGACTTCCAGGCCGTGCTGAGCAAGTTCGAGTCGCTGACCGGCGCCTCGGTCACCTACCAGTCCGGCGGGTCGAGCACCGGCACCGTATTGCAGACCAAGATCGCCGGCGGGGCGCCGCCGGACGTGGCCCTGCTGCCCGAGCCCGGGCTGATCAACACCCTGGCTCAGCAGGGCCAGATCAAGCCGCTGGACCAGGCGATCCAGCAGGAGGTCGCGGCCGACGACGGCACCGGCTGGCAGAACCTGGGCACCGTCGGCGGCAAGCTCTACTCGGTCGCCTTCAAGATCTCGAACAAGACCACCTTCTGGTACAACACCGCCCAGTTCCAGCAGGCCGGGGTCACCCCGCCGACGAACTGGAAGCAGTTCATCGCGGACTGCCAGACCTTCGTCGACGACGGCATCACCCCGGTCTCGGTCGGCGGCTCGGACGGCTGGACCCTGGCGGACTGGTTCCAGAACATCTACCTGAGCGAAGCCGGCCCGGACATGTACAACAAGCTGGCACACCACCAGATCACGTGGACCGACCCGACCGTGGTCGCGGCCCTGACCACCTTCGGGCAGCTGCTGGGCAACCCCAAGTTCGTGGTCGGCGGGGACTCCGGCGCATTGCAGACCTCGTACAACAACTCGGTCACCCAGGCCTTCACCAGCCCGCCCAAGGCCGCGATGGTGTTCGAGGGCGACTTCTCGGCCACCCAGATCACCAGCACCACCGGCGCGAAGATCGGCAGCGACGCGAAGTTCTTCTCCTTCCCGTCCGCGGGCACGAACTCGAACTTCGTGCAGGTCTCCGGGGACATGGCCACCGCGCTCAACAGCGACCCGGCGACGATGGAGCTGATCCGGTTCCTCGGCTCGGCCACCGCGGACTCGATCTGGGCCGCCGAGGGCGGGTACCTGTCGCCGAACAAGCAGGTCCCGATGTCGGCGTACCCGGACGCGACCACCCGGCAGGAGGCCACCATGCTGCTCAACGCCGGGCCGAACGTGGACTTCAGCCTGGACGACCTGTCCCCGGCCGCGTTCGGCGGCACCGTCGGCTCCGGCTACTGGGCCGACATGCAGTACTTCCTGGCCCACCCGACCGACGTCCAGGGCACGGCCCAGAAGCTGGAAGCCGACGCCGACAAGGTCTCCTGGTCCTGACCGGCCGCCGCCCCGCAGAATCAGGAGCCAGATAATCCCGATGGACACTCCCGCAGCCGCGGCGGCCGGGGCCGGCGAGCCGGAACGCTCGCCGGCCCCGGCCGGGGCGCCCGCGCCCGGCCGCACCGAAACACCCGCCGAGAACGCGGCGCCGCAGCCCGAGCCCGCCGCCGCCGAATCAGCCCCCGAACCGGAACCCGGATCAGCCCCCGAACCAGAACCCGGATCAGGACCCGGATCGGAACCCGGAACAGCACTCGAACCAGTCCTCGAGCCGGACCTCGAATCAGCCCCCGGATCCGCCGCGGCAAGGTCCGCCGATCCGGCCGCCGTCCCCCTGCCCGAAGAGCCGTCCGGCCGGCGCCGCTCGGCCCGGCGCAGCGGCAACGGCGCGCTGCGGATCCCGGGCCGGGTCCGGTTCGGGTTCCTCGGCCCGGCCGTGGTCATCCTGCTGGCCATCGTCGGCTGGCCGATCCTGTACTCGATCTGGCTGAGCCTGCGCGACTCCACCGGGAGCAAGTTCGTCGGCCTGGCCAACTACGGCGCCATCTTCAGCGACCCGGCGACCCTGACCGCGCTGAAGAACAACGTGATCTGGCTGCTGGTCGCGCCCACCATCGCCTGCTTCCTCGGCCTGGTCTTCGCCGTCGCCTCGGAGCGGATCACGTGGTCCACCGCGTTCAAGGTGGTCATCTTCATGCCGATGGCCATCTCCTTCCTGGCCGCCGGGGTCATCTTCGAACTCGTCTACCAGGCCGACCCGAACATCGGCATCGCCAACGCGGTCCTGGTCGGCGCACACGACGTGGTCTCCCCGTCCGCGCACTACCCGAACGCGTTCCCGCGCACCACGCTCGACTACCAGCAGACCGGCGCGGGCTTCACCAGCTCGGCCGGCTACCGGCCCGGCACCGTGGCGAACATCCCGCTGGTCGGCTACTCGGTCAAGAGCATGCCGGCCGGCGCCGCGCAGGCCGCGCCCGCCGCCGCGGCGCCGGGCGAGATCACCGGCACCGTGTGGCTGGACCTGGTCTACGGCGGCGGGGGCTCGCCCGACCACCTGGACCCGGGCAAGAAGGGCACCCCCGGGATCACCGTGGACGCCCTGTCCGGCACCACGGTCGTGGGCAGCGCGACCACCGCGGCGAACGGGACGTACGCCATCAGCGGCCTGAGTCCCGGCACCACGTACACCCTGGCCCTGCCGGCCTCGAACTTCGCCCGGCCCTACGCGGGCCTGTCCTGGCTCGGCCCGGACCTGGTCACCCCCGCGATCATCGTGGCCTACCTGTGGATCTGGGCCGGGTTCGCCATGGTCCTGATCGCGGCCGGGCTGACCGGGATCCCGCGCGAGTTGCAGGAGGCGGCCCGGGTGGACGGCGCCTCGGAACTGCAGATCTTCCGCAAGGTCACCGTCCCGATGCTCGCGCCGGTGCTGCTGGTGGTGCTGGTGACGCTCGCCATCAACGTGCTGAAAATCTTCGACCTGGTCTACATCATCGCCCCCGGCTCGACCGTCAACGTGGCCAACGTGCTGGCCGTGCAGATGTGGTCGGTCTCCTTCGGCGGCGCGCAGAACCAGGGGCTCGGCAGCGCCATCGGCGTGTTCCTCTACATCCTGGTCCTGCCGGCCATGTACGTCAACATCCGGCGGATCCGCAGAGAACGGCGGGAATCATGACTCTGGCTCATTCCGGCTCCGGGCGGTGGCGGGGCAAGGCCGAGCCCGGCGCGCTGCCCGCCCGCCCCTCGCTGGCCGGCCGGATCGTGGCCCGAACCACCGGCGGCGTACTGCAGGCGGTGCTGCTGCTGGTCGGGGTGCTCTGGCTGATCCCGACCCTCGGCCTGTTCGTCACCTCGCTGCGCACCCCCGACGCGATCAGCGACAGCGGCTGGTGGACCGCGCTGATCCACCCGTCCGAACTGACCTTCTCGGACTACAGCAACCTGTTCCACGACTCCGGCATGATGCAGTCGCTGGTCAACACGGTGCTGATCACCGTCCCGGCCACGGTCGGGGTGGTGGTGATCGCCTCCCTGGCCGCGTACGCCTTCGCCTGGATCGACTTCCGCGGCCGGGACTGGCTGTTCGTCACCGTGATCGGCCTGCTGGTCGTCCCGCTCCAGGTCGCGCTGATCCCGGTGGCCAAGATGTACAAGTACGCGCACCTGTTCGGCACCATCCCCGGCGTGGTGCTCTTCCACATCGGCTTCGGCCTGCCGTTCGCGATCTTCCTGCTGCGCAACTTCTTCGCCGGGATCCCCCGGGAGCTGCTGGAGGCGGCCCGGATGGAGGGCGGCACCGAGTGGGTGATCTTCCGCAAGGTGATCGTGCCGCTGGGCAAACCGGCCATCGCCTCACTCGCCATCTTCCAGTTCCTCTGGGTGTGGAACGACATGCTGGTCGCGCTGGTGTTCTCCAGCACCGACACCCAGCCGCTGACCGTGGAGCTGCAGGGCCAGATGCGCCAGTTCGGCAGCAACCTGGACATCCTGGCCCCCGGCGCGTTCCTGTCGCTGGTCATCCCGCTGATGGTGTTCTTCTCCTTCCAGCGCTACTTCGTCCAGGGGTTGATGGCCGGTTCGGTCAAGGGCTGAGGTGGACACCGGTGCGCCGCAGGTGGGCGACCCGGCAAGGGTTATCGTTCATACTGGGAGCCCGCACATTCACGGCCGGCGGCCGTTGCGAGGAGTCAAGAGGAGCGCGCAGGTGGCCGAGGTCCGGTTCATCGACGCCACCCGTGTGTTCCGCGGGAGCTGGAAACCGGCCGTGGCCGGGGTCGGGCTGGAGGTGCGCGACGGCGAGCTGGTGGTGCTGACCGGCGCGTCCGGCAGCGGCAAGTCCACCCTGCTGCGGATGCTGGCCGGGCTCGAACCGCTGGACCGCGGCCAGATCCTGCTCGGCGGCCAGGACCTGGCCCGGGTGGCCCCGGACAAGCGCGGAGTGGCGCTGCTGGCCCAGGGCTTCGCGCTCTTCCCGCACCTGTCCGTGGCCGAGAACATCGCCTTCCCGCTGACCATGCGCAAGACCTCGGCCAAGGCCGCGCAGAGCCGGGTGGCCCAGCTGGCCGAGCAGTGCGGGCTGGCCGGGCACCTGGCCGACCGGCCGGAGAGCCTGTCGGTGGACCTGCGCCAGCGCGCGATCATGGCCCGGGCGATGGTGACCAGGCCGCGGGTGATCTGCCTGGACGAGCCGCTGGCCGGGGCCTCGGTCCCGGCCATGCTGCGCGACCGCACGCCGATCGCCACGCTCCAGCGCGAGTGCGGGATCACGATGCTGTTCGCGACCTGCAGCTCGACCGACGCCTGGTCGATAGCCGACCGGATCGCCGTGATGGACCGGGGCGTGGTGCACCAGGTCGACTCCCCGCACACGGTCTTCGAGCAGCCGGGCACGGTCGCGGTGGCCGAGTTCGTCGGCGCGCCGCCGATGAACCTGATCCCGGCCGTGGTCCGCGACGGGTCCGCGCTCCTCGGCAGCCTGCGCATCCCGGTGGCGGCCGAGCAGCTGGACGCGTTGAGCGGTGACCGGATCGTGATCGGGTTGTGGCCGGACGACCTGGTGATCGGCCCGGGCGCCGGCGCGGCGGGCATCCGGGCCACGGCCGTGCTGATCAAAGACTCCGGCCGGGACTACCTCGTGCACGCCCGGATCGAGGTCCCGGACGGCTCCGCCGACGTGGTGATCAGGCGCGCGACCGGTCCGGTGCCCCTGCTCGGCGAGGACTTCATGCTGACCGCGACGGTCGACCGGGTGCACCTTTTCGACGCCGCCACCGGCCGGCGCCTGCCCTAGCGTGCGATGCGGCCGGGGAAGAACGACAGCACCGTGCAAACACCTGAAATCGCCCTTTGATATAACCCGGTCGAACTCCTGTCCATACACTATGCACGGGTGCGCGGGGCGAATACCTGCCATCAAGTGAGATAACTGACAATTCCCTGACAGTCAAGGGTGGTGATTGCCGCGAGCTGCCGTGACGGGTAGTATCCGTCCGTCACGCTCGGCCCCGAAGGCGGCGGCCGTCCAGCCTGCTGGGGGGATCCGGATGGCACTGCACGCGCGCACGGCACGGCCCCAGACGACATCGGGCCCGGGCGCCCGGCGGCAACTCTCGCTCCGGATAGTCCTGCTCGTCCTGGCCTTCGTGCCCAGCGCCGCCATGGTCGCGCTGCTGGCCCTGAACGCCGGCCAGTACTACGGGGACTGGCGCACCGCGACCACCCGCGAGAACAGCGTCATCTCCAGCAACGGGTCCATCCCCGCGACCGGGCTGTTCTACGACCTGCAGCAGGAGCGCGAGGCCGGCGCCGCCGCCCTGGCCGACCCGGCCGCCGACACCGCGAAGCTGGCCCAGGTGCGCAAGCTCACCGACGCCTCGGCCTCGGCCCTGGAGGCGCTGTCCGGGGTGACCACCCCGAGCGTCGCCACCGCGCTGCAGGGTTTTGAGACCCTGCTGCGCCAACTGCCCGGCTACCGGGCCGCGATCGACGACGGCACCGCCAGCCAGGAGCAGGCGTACACCGACTACACCACCCTGATCAGCTCCGACCTGACCCTCTTCGCCGCCCTGACCAAGACCGGCATCGCGGACATCGACGAGATCTCCGCGCCCGCGATCCCGCAGGGCTGGGCCGCCGAGATGATCTCCCGCGAGGACGCGATCATCACCGCCGGCGCGGTCTCCGGCCAGCTCACCCTGGCCCAGCGCTCGCAGATCGACCAGGCCGTGGGCGCCGAGCAGTTCATCTACCAGAACGACGTCATCCCGGACTACCCCGCCTCGGTCGGCGGCCTGTACCAGGCCATGCTGAGCGGCCCGATCTGGCAGCAGAAGACCCAGGTCGAACAGGCCCTGGACCAGACGCCGGTCTCCGCCGGCGGGGTCATCGCCGTGCCGACCTCGGTCGGCCCGCAGTGGCAGCAGGTGATGGCCGCGCTCGGCCCGCAGCTGCAACAGCTGACCCAGTCGAGCACCGGCTACGTCCTGGCCACCGCCAACGGCGTGATCCACTCGCTGGAGACCCGCCTGATCGTGCAGACCGCGCTCGGCGCGGTCGGCGTCCTGCTGGTCCTCGGGTTCACCTGGTGGCTGATCGGCCGGCTGCGCCGCCGGATCTTCGCCCTGCAGTCGGCCGCCGAGGAGCTCGAGACCCGGCTGCCGGACGTGGTCGAACGGCTGCGCCGCGGCGAACCGGTGGACACCGACGCCGAACTGCCCGAACTGTTGTACGGCACGGACGAGCTCGGCATGCTCGGCCGGGCCCTGAACGCGGCCCGGGCCAGCGCCCTGGAGACCTCGGTCCGGCAGGTCGAGCAGTACCGCGGCTTCGAACGGCTGCTGCAGCGGATCGCCCGGCGCACCCAGCTGCTGATCGGCCTGCAGATGAAGCGGCTGAGCGAGATGGAGCGCCAGCACGAGGACCCGGCCCTGCTCGAGGGCCTGTTCGACCTGGACCACCTGACCGCGCGGCTGCGCCGGTACGAGGAGAACCTGGTGATCCTCGGCGGCGGCCAGACCCAGCGGCGCTGGCGCAAGCCGGTCCCGCTGCTCAACGTGCTGCGCTCGGCCCAGGGCGAGGTGCAGGACTACCGGCGGATCCGGATCGAGACCGACAGCCGGGTCTGGATCTCCGAGCGCGCGGTCGGCGCCCTGGTGCACGTGCTGGCCGAGCTGATGGAGAACGCGGTGGCCTTCTCCAAGCCGCCCGCGCCGGTCGAGGTGACCGCCGCCACGGTGGCCCGCGGCCTGGCCGTGGAGATCGAGGACCGCGGGATGGGCCTGGAGGCCGAGCAGTACGCCGAGGCGAACGCGCTGATGGCCGACCCGCCCCGGATGGACGTGCTCTCCCGGGCGGACGACGCCCGGCTCGGCCTGTACGTCGTGGCCCGGCTGGCCGCCAACCTCGGCGTGAAGGTCGAGCTGCGGCCCTCCTCCTACGGCGGTACCCGGGTGGTCGTGCTGATCCCGGCCGACCTGGTGCTGGCCGAGGACCAGGTCCCCTCGTCCGCCCAGGGCGGGGAGGAGTTCGACCCGGCGCCCCGCCCGGCCGCGGCCGCCGGCACCGCGTCCGGCCTGATCGGCGCCCCGCGCACCTCCACCGAGAACGCCGACCGGCCGGACCGGGCGGACCGTCTCCCGGCCGAGGCCGCAGTCCGGCCGCAGGACCCGGCCGACCCGCCGGCCCCGGAACCGCTGCCCCGGCGGGTGCGCCAGGTCAGCATGGTCGCCGAACTACGCGAGACTCCCGGCACCACCACGCAGGAGAGCGACGCGGACCCGTACGCGTCCATCCCGCCGGGCCGGTCCGGCGCCACGATCGGCGCCTTCCAGCGGCAGTCCCGGCTCGCCCGGCTGGCCGCGGACCCCGACCCGGCCCCGGGCGGCGAGCACGAGACCCGGGCCGCCGCCCCGGACCCCGACGACGAACCCGAACCTCCCCTCGCCCGTCCCGCGCCGGACGCCGAGCAGACCAGGGAAGAAGACGGACGATGACACAGCGAACCTCCTTGCCCCCGCGCTCCACGGCCACCGACCGCGACCTGGACTGGCTGCTGGACCGGCTGGTGGACCAGGTGGCCGGCACCCGGCACGCGATCGTGCTGTCCGACGACGGCCTGGTGATCAGCCAGTCCAAGGGGATCGAGCGGGCCGACGCCGAGCGGCTGGCCGCGATCGCGACCGGCCAGCAGAGCCTGGCCCGCGGCGTCGGCGAGGTCTTCGGCGGCGGCGGCGTGCTCCAGATCATCGTCGAGCTGGCCAACTTCTGGCTGTTCATCAGCGCGGCCGGCCGCGGCACCCACCTGGCGGTGCTGGCCGACCAGGAGGTGGACGCGGAAGTGATGGCGGTGGCGATGCACACCCTCGTGCTCCAGGTCGGACAGCACCTGGGCACCGAGACCAGGGTCGGCCCGGAGCCCGGCGAGGAGGCGGTGGATGCCGGACAGCCACTGGGCCGACGAGCCCCTTGAGGAGGATCCGGAGGACTCGTTCGTCCGGCCCTACACGATCACCCACGGCCGGACGGCCTCGGCCCGCAGCGACCTGACCCTGATCACGATCATCGTCGCGCTCGCCCCGGCCGAGGAGCAGCCCGGCCTGCGCGGACTGGAACCGGAGCACCGCTTCATCCTGGAGCAGTGCCGCCGCCCGGTCGCCCTGGCCGAGGTCGCCGCCGGGCTCAACCTGCCGGTGGCGGTGACCAAGATCCTGATCAGCGACCTGATCACCCTGGGCCTGGTGGCCGCCCGCCCCCCGGTGGCGGTCGCCGCCGGGCAGCGACCGGACATCGGACTTCTACAGGCGGTGCGAGATGGGCTACGACGACTCTGACAGGCCGGACGGCTTCCCCGGCGGCTCCCCGGCCGCGGTGAAGTTCCTGATCGCGGGCGGCTTCGGCGTGGGCAAGACCACCATGGTCGCGGCGCTGAGCGAGGTCGAGCCGCTGCGCACCGAGGAGTACCTGACCGTCGCGAGCGTGGGCGTGGACGACGTGTCCGGGGTGGTGGACAAGGACACCACGACCGTGGCGATGGACTTCGGCCGGATCACGGTCAGCACCGACCTGGTGGTCTACCTGTTCGGCACCCCGGGCCAGGAGCGCTTCTGGTTCATGTGGGACGACCTGGTCCTCGGCGCCCTGGGCGCGGTGGTGATCGTGGACACCCGCAGGCTGCAGTCGAGCTTCGGCTCGATCGACTTCTTCGAGAGCCGGGGGATCCCGTTCGTGGTCGGGGTCAACTGCTTCGACGGCAACCAGGACCGCACGGTCCCCGAGGTGCGCGAGGCGCTGGACCTCGATCCGCACATCCCGGTGGTGATGGGGGACCTGCGCAAACGGTACGTGAGCCGGGACGTGCTGCTGACCCTGATCGACTACCTGATGGACGGGCGCGAGCCGGCTTCGGCCGCGGCCGCGTAGCTTGTTTCGGTCCGGCCGCGTCTGGGGCCGGACCGATTCCCCTGGGCGGGTCTGGGACTGCGTGGCTCAGCGGCCGCCGCCGGTGACGTCGGCCAACGCCCGGAACAGCAGCGCGGTCGAGGTCGCGCCCGGATCCTGGTGACCGCTGCTGCGTTCGCCCAGATACGAGGCCCGGCCCTTGTGCGCGACCAGTGCGGCCGTGTCCGCGGCGCCCTGCTCGGCCGCTTTCGCCGCGGCCTGCGCGGCGGCCGGCAGCGTGGCCCCCTCGCCGAGCGCGCGCTCGAACGCCTCGACCGCCGGCGCGTACGCGTCGACCATGGTCTTGTCGCCGACCTGCGCGCCGCCGAGCCGGGTGACCGCGGCCAACCCGGCCCGCAACGCCGCCAGCACGTTCCCGCCGCTCGGGCCCTGGCAGTCCGGCCCGGTCCCGGTGCGCCGCTCCTCGGCCGACGCGTCCAGGGACTTGCCGATCGCCCGCAGCGCCGACCCGTAGAGCGGCCCGGACGCGCCGCCCACCTTCGATATCAGGGTACTGCCAGCGGTGCCGAACACCTTCCCGGGCGACACGTCCCCGTCCCCGTCGGCCTGCGCCTTCTCCCGCTGCGCGGCCAGCGCCGCGGTCACGGCCGCGAAGCCGCGACTGAGGTTGGCGCCGTGGTCCCCGTCGCCGATCGCCGAATCCAGCTCGGTCAGCTCGTCCCTGCGCAGCGTGACCGCCTCGGCCGCGGCGGCCAGCCAGGCCCGGGCCAGCGGCGCGTCGAAACCCGCGGCCGTCATATGCCCCACCTCAGCGCCGGAGTGCTCACCGGGGCGTCCCACAGGTCCACCAGCTCCGGGTCCGCGCGGCACACGGTCAGGCAGACCCCCGCCATGTCCAGGCTGGTCATGTAGCTGCCGACCAGATTGCGCGCGATGCCCAGGCCCCGGCCGCGCAACACCGCCGCGACCTCGCCGTAGACCAGGTACAGTTCGCCCAGCGCCGTGCCGCCGAGCCCGTTGACCAGCACTATCGTCTGATCGCCGGGGGAAGTCGGCAGGTCGCCGAGGATCGCCTCCAGGCTCAGCGCCACGATCTCGCGCGCCCCGGCCAGCGGTTCGCGCCGCCGGCCCGGCTCGCCGTGGATCCCGACCCCCACCTCCATCTGCCCCTCCGGCAGGTCGAACCCGGGCTTGCCCGCGGCCGGGACCGTGCACGCGGTCAGCGCCACCGCGAACGAGCGCGAGGCCCCGTTCACCCGGCGGCCGAGCGCGGCCACCCGCGCGGCGTCCGCGTCCCGCTCGGCCAGCGCCCCGGCCAGCTTCTCCACCAGGATCGTGGCCCCGGTCCCGCGCCGCCCGGCCGTCCAGGTCGAGTCCTCCACCGCGACGTCGTCGTTGACCAGCACGGTCTCCACCGCGACCCCGGCCTCGTCGGCCAGTTCGGCGGCGAGCTGGAAGTTCAGCACGTCCCCGGTGTAGTTCTTCACGATGTGCACCACGCCCGCGCCCGCGTCCACCGCGGTGGTGGCGGCCACGATCTGGTCCGGCACCGGGGAGGTGAACACCTCGCCCGGGCAGGCCGCGTCCAGCATGCCCAGGCCGACGAAGCCGCCGTGCAGCGGCTCGTGCCCGGACCCGCCGCCGGAGACCAGGCCCACCTTGCCCGGCCGGGGCGGCTGGGCCCGGGTGATGATCCGCTGCCCCGGGTCGACCACCAGCTCGGGATGGGCCGCGGCGAAGCCGGCCAGGGAGTCGTCGAGGAAGGTGTCGGCGCTGTTGAGGAACTTGTGCACGATCTGGCTCCTTCGGTGGAGTTGCTGCGCGTCTTTCCTCAGCCAGACTATCCACCCGCCTGGCCTTTGGGGACTGCCCGAAGCCGAGTGGATCTTTTCGGCCGCCGCGCGCGCCACGCCCGCGACCGGGCATGAGCCCACGCCGAGACCGGGCGTCGCCGCTGCTCGCGCCGCCGGGGGCGCGATCGCCCGGGCCGCCGGGCGGCCGGAAGGATCTTCCGCTTAGACTTGGCCGTTATGAACCAGACAGTCGGCCTTGTGCTCGTCTCCCACAGTGCGCAGCTGGCCGCCGGGCTGGCCGACCTGCTCGGACAGCTCGGCGTCTCGCCCGGCTGCGTGGCCGCGGCCGGCGGCGCCGAGGACGGCGGCATCGGCACCAGCTACGAGCTGATCCGCTCCGGGATCGAGGCGGTGGACCAGGACCGCGGGGTGTGCATCCTGGTCGACCTCGGCAGCGCGCTGCTGACCACCCGGCTGGTGCTGGAAGACCTCGGCGGCCCCGGCCAGGCCCGGGCCGACGTGGTGATCGCGGACGCGCCGTTCGTCGAGGGCGCCGTGGCCGCGGCGGTGGCCGCCGCGGCCGGATCCACCCTGGCCGACGTCGTGGCCGAGGCCGAGAGCGCGTACAACTACCGCAAGCTCGCGCAGTAACCCGGGACCGGGAGCCCGGCCGCGCGGCTCAGTGGTGCCAGGGCAGCCGGACCGGCGACTCGGGGATGCGCCCGGCGGCCAGGTCCGCCAGCAGCGGCGCCAGTCCGAGCGGGTACACGGTCTCGCCGGTGGCGGCCAGCTCGGCGAGCGGCCACCAGCGGAACTGGGTGATCTGCGAGGCCTCGAGCTCCTCGAACCCGCTGGTGTCGACCTGGTGCTCCTGGACCCGGTGGAAGAAGAAGTCGTCCTGGAACAGGCCCTGGGCCCAGCTGAAGACGGCCGGGCCGCCGGTCAGCGCGACGTGCGGACCGAGTTCGTCGTCTGACACCAGCAGTCCGGTTTCCTCGTGCAGCTCCCGGATCGCGGCCGCCCGCAGCTGCTCGCCCTCGTCCACGCCGCCGCCGGGCGTGGCCCAGAAGTGGCCCAGCTCCGGTGCGTGCCGGTCGACCAGGAACCGGAACAACAGAAGCCTGTCTTCCTTGTCCAGGAGCAGGATCCGGGCCGAGCGGCGGGCGAATGCGGTCTCTGCGGAAAGCGACTCGTCAGGCATGGTGCGATGGTAACGATCCGCTTCACGGCCGCGCCATGTGTTTGTGTCCCGTCTGGCCATTTCGTCCTCGGCAGCACCGGTGCTCGCGCGGTTCCTCGTGCGTCGGCTCCCGAATCCGCGCCCGGCGGTACGCTGGAAATCCGCGGCGTGCGGTCGCGGCGCAGTCCGGTGCGCATCGCCGGCCGTACCGAGACAGGCAGGAACATGGTGCTGGTCACAGGGCCGATGGCGGCCTACTGCGGAGGCTATATCAGGGTCACGCTGGAAGCGGAGTACGCCGAGGCGACCTCGGTCGTGCTCGCCGAGGACTTCGTCCAACACCGCGGGCGGCCGGTCGATCCCGGCTACGTGTCGGACGCCGAGGCCGAGGAGATCGGCGCGGCGGCCTGCGAGTCGGTGCGCCGGGTGCTGTCCGATCTGCCGCCGGACAGCCGCCCGCTGCGGGTCACCCTGGTCGAGCACCGCTATCATCCGGTCGACAGCGGGCCGTTCCAGGTCGGCGCGGCGGCGGTGCGGGCGCTGCGTGCCGCACTCGCCGAACTCGAGGCCGGTGCCTCCGGCTCCACACCGCCCACTGTCGCCGTCACCGCCAAGGCCGCCGATCAGGTCGCTCTCCGAGCGGCCACCTGATCCACGGCCCGACGGCTCGGACCGATCAGGGGCCGGCGGGCGCGTCCAGCTGCGGCACCGACGAGTAGAGCTTGATCGGCGAGGAGGAGACCAGGAACGGCATGTCCGTCTCCACCAGCACGCCGCTGAAGGTGGTCGACCACTGGGTGATGTTCCGGGCGCTGTTGCGTTGCCTGGTCAGGTCTCCGGCCCCGGCCGTGCCGGAGGAGGCGACGCCCAGCCACCAGACCAGGGCGCCGATTCCGGCTATCACCAGGGTGCTCGCGACCAGCCCGACCACGCCGAGACCGAATCCGCCGACTGTGAGGAACACGCGTTTGCGGGTGTCGCTCATCGCGCCGCCCCCCGACGGCCGAACCACGATTCACTCATGACAGATCACCGATACCTGTGTAAGACGCTTGAGGATCCCGTGTGTTGACGCTCTCCTGCGAGCGAGAACGATGCGGATCTTATTGCCTTACCTCAGTCGGCCAGGGAGGAATCCGCGATCTGCATGTGCCCATGCTGCCAGAGCGCCCGGCCGGCCGGTAGCGGTCGGGTGTTCCGGGGTTGGGATATTTCCGCCCGTGAAGATCCAGCCGGGGACCAGCGGCCGGCCGCCGGGCCCGCTTGCGCCCGGTCTACTTGCGCCCGGCCGTGATCCGCTGCCGGGCGATCTCGTACAGTACGGCTGTCGCCGCGTTGGCCGCGTTGAGCGAACTGGCCGTGCCGGTCATCGGGATCCGGCCCACCCGGTCGCACAGCTCGCGCCAGGCCGAGCTCAGGCCCACGGTCTCGTTGCCGACCAGCAGCAGCACCGGCCCGGTCAGGTCCAGGTCGAAGATGTCGGCCTCGCCGCGCTCGTCCGTGCCGACCAGGGTGACCGGGTTCCCCGCGGCCCGGCCGCGCTCGAGCCACGCGACCACCTCGTGGTGCGAGGGGACCCGCACCGCCGGCACCGCGAACAGCGACCCGGTGCTGGCCCGCACGGTCCGTGGGTCGTACACGTCGGCGGCGTGGCCCGCCACGATCACCCCGCGCGCCCCGAACGCGTCGGCCGAGCGGATCACCGAGCCGATGTTGCCCGGATTGGCCGGCCGGTCGAACACCACCCCGAGGAAGTCCGGCCCGAGCTCGATCCGGCCGAGGTCGTCCTCGGGCAGGTCCAGCACCGCGACCAGCTCCGGCGGCGCCTCCTCCTCCCGCTCGCCGAGCTCGGCGATCAGGTCCGAGGACATCGCGATCTGCTCGGCCGCGCTCGACCGTAGCAGCTGCTGCGCCCACCGGGACAGCTGCCGGTCCGCGTCGTAGATCAGCGTCTGGATCGGCCAGCCCTGCTCGGCCGCGATCGTGATCGGCCGCACGCCCTGCACCAGGAACTCCCGCGCCCGCTGGCGCTTGGTCCGGTTGGTCAGCAGCGACTGCCACTGCTGGAAACGGGCATTGCGGGACGTGATCCGCAGAACTCCGGGCATAGAGCTTTTCCCCATACATCGATCAGTGAGTGAACGCCGCCCGGCTTTCGCCGACCGCAGCGGCTCCAGTATGGCGCGAGCCGGCGGGTGCGGCGGACCCCGACTCGCGGCGGCGGCGTTTCCCGGATATCGCCGAACCGGACCGGCTTGCGCCTGTTTCTCCCGTTCAGTCCGCCTTATTGCCGGTGCGCCCGCGCCGGTCTCGGTGCCAGACTGGGCGGATGGCGCGGTCATTCGAAGAGCTGGTGGCGCAAGCGGCCGAGGTCTCGGTGGGCGGCTGGGACTTCTCCGTGGACGAGTACCTGCCGCAGTTGCGGGCGCTGCACGAGCGGATCGAACGCTAGGGGCCGGTCGTGGACCACAGTGCCAGGTTCCTGATCGAGGCGCGCAAGCCCTGACCGGGAACCCGGCCTGACCGGTGTATCTCAGCCCTGATAGGGCGCGATGATCTCGGTGTACTCATAAGGGGTCTGGGTGACGTCGGTGCAGTCGGACAGGGATCCGGTGCAGGCGTTGCCGTCCCGGGTCACGTCCCAGAAGCCGAGCTCGCCCAGGTGCTCGGTCTGCGCGAAGGCCAGCACCTGCTGCATGTTCGCGAGGGTGAAGATCTCGTCGGCCTGGTCGTTCTCCCCGGCCATCGGGGTGACCCCGACCATGTTCCACAGCTGCGCAGAGGTCTTACCCGGGTAGAGCGTGGCCAGCTGCGCCTCGGTGGCCTGGGCGGAGTCGATCGCGTAGGTGCCCATCTTGCCGGACGGGCTCGGCGCCTCGGTGTCGCCGAAGTCCATCGCCATCACGTTGACCGTGCTGATCACCGCGCCGTACTTGATCGCGGACTGGACCACGGACAGTCCCTGCGCGGTCAGGCCCGAGGGCAGCACCGGCAGGGTCAGGGTGATCGACAGGGACTTGCCGGCCGCCTTCGCGGTGGCCTGGAGCGCGGCCATCGCCTGGGAGCGCAGGTTGATCGAGGCCGGGTCGGCCACCGCGGCGCCCTCGATGTCGAAGTCGATCTGGGTCAGGTTGTAGGCCGAGACCACCGACTGGTACGCGGCGGTCAGCGAGGCGACCGTGGTGCAGGACTGGGCCAGTTCGATCCCGGCCTCGCCGCCGAACGAGGGCTTGACGTCCCCGCCGATCCCGCGCAGGGTCGCGATGTCGGACTGTTCGAACCCTGAGTTCATCGAGTAGGCGTTGAACCAGGACGGGGTGCAGGACCCGGTGCCGTTGACGATGAAGCCGAGCGAGAACTGGCGCAGGCCGGTGGTCTCGGCGATCTGGCTCAGGCTCGGGGTCGGCCAGGCGCCGATGTCGATGAACGGCGCGGCCACCCCGGGCAGGTGCCCGCCGCCGGTGTTCGCGCTGGTGGTGGCGCTGACCGTGTTGCCCGGGCCGGACAGGTTGCCGGCCTCGTCGTAGGCTTCGACGGTGAACGAGTACGCGGTGGCGGCGCTCAGGCCGGTGACCGTTCCGGCCGTGCCGGGGGAGGTGGCCACGACCTTGCCGCCGGCCAGCACGTCGTAGCCGGAGACCAGGAGGTTGTCGGTCGATCCGGTCCAGCTGAGCGAGACCTGGTTCGAGGTGACGCTCAGGACCTTCAGGCCGCTCGGAGTGGTCGGCGCGATCTTGTCCGAACTCCCGTTGCACGGGTCCTGATTCAGCGCGCAGGTGGCCGGGTCGGCGTACGTTCCGCTGTAGGAGCCGTCGAATCCGATCACGACGCTCGCGCCCGGGGCGATGTCGGCGTCGTACGAGGCGGGCGAGACGGTGTACGTGCTGCCGCTGGCGGTGTCGGTGCCGTCCCAGACGCTGGTGATCTTCTCGTTGGCGGGCAACGAGAACACCAGCGACCAGGTGGGCAGGTCCACGGTCAGGTTGTTCGTGATCGTGTACTGGCCGCCGAAGCCGCTGCCCCAGTCCGAGGCCTTGGCGTAGACCGCGGTCGGCAGCGCGGTGGCCGCGGGGGTGGCGGCCGTCGCAGGGCTCTGTGTCAGTGCGGCCAGGCCGACCGCGGCCAGCGCCCCGGCGAGCAGGGCGGCCGGCCGGCCCCGGCCGCGCCGCCGGGCGCCGCCGGGCGCAGGGGCCTGGTTCTGGGCTGTGGTGGGTCCGGGAACGGGAACCGGCGCGGGCCGGGACCGGCCGGTGGGCGGGTTTGTGGGCATACTGATCCTCTCGGGTGCACGGCCGTCTCACACCTGCGCCGGGCATGCGAGCGGGAATCGGTACTCCAGACGCATAATGGTCCAGACCAATTTGACGGTCAACCGTTCGGCCGCGGCCGGCGGGTCATTTTTTCGCAATGCATATCCGGACCCGTAGTCGCGTGCTCGAACATGTTCTGTCCTGTGCCGTGCTGTGGATTAGGGTGCGGAAAGGCCGCCGTCGGGCCGGCGCGGCGAACGGCCCGGACCGTCCGCCGCGTCCGCGAGGGCCGTGACCGGTCAGGTGTTGGAGAAGTACTGGGTGAAGACCCCCGAGTCGATCCCCATGCTGCCGGAGAACGGATGGTTCAGGTCGAAGACCAGGACCACCAGGAAACCGATCAGCCCGGTCAGGCCCATCACCATGGCCAGGTGGTTGCCGCGGCGCTGCACCCCGAAACAGAACACGAACGACACGGTCAGCACCCCGCCCAGGATCAGGCCGATCCACAGGATCGGGGACAGGCTGTCGGTGGACTCGCCGTTGCGGCTGCGGCGCGAGTCGTAGACCGTGCTCAGCTGGCTCAGTGCCTGAGCCGAGACGTTCTGCTGCACGGCGGTGACCGGCTGGTAGGCCTCGACCGCGTCGGTCAGCTTGGTCAGCGACTGCCAGCCGGCATCGCCGAGCGGCTCGTGCGCGGCCATCTGGTCCCACTCCGAGCCGGTGACCACCGAGGCGTAGGCCTTCACGTCCTGCTGGATCTGCGGGCCGGCCGGGGCCGGGATGTCCTGGGCCAGGATGTAGACCTGGTTCAAGCTGCTGGCCTCGGACCGCACGCTGCTCTCGGCGTTGTCCCGGCTCTCCCAGACCGACACCAGCACGATGCCCAGGACCAGGGCGTACAGGACGCCGACCATCATGGCGATGTACTCGCCCACGCCCTCGCCGGGCTCGGTGTCCGGGTCCGGCGGGAAGATCCGGTGCTTGAGCATGATGCTGCCCATGCCGAGCAGCGCGGCACCGAAGACGATGAGCACGGGGACTAGCAGGTTGGACATGAAGAATCCTCACGATGCTGGTGGCGAGGCCGGCGGTTGTCGGCGTCCGCCCGGCCGAGATGTCAGTGTCGGAACATGGGGGAGAAACGCTCGTGCGAGCAGGGGAACTCGCGCACGCCGGTGTGCGGAGCGCTGGTGCGGAAATGAGTGTGCGAGGGCGTGCGTATACGTGTACGTACTTGGTGTCGGCGCAGGCCGGCACCCGGATCGGGCGCCGCGCTACCTGCGGCGGATGGCTGCCGCGCCCGCGACCGCCGCGGCGGCAGCGCCGGGGATCATCAGCAGCAGGACCGTGGAGTGGGTGGGCAGCTGGTGGAGCTGCGCCGCGGCCTGCGGGGGCACGTACGTGTCGCGCAGCGTGTGCTTGGGCTGCGGCACCGGCGTCGGGGTGGGTGTCGGCGTCGGAGTCGGAGTCGGGGTGGGTGTGGGCGTGGGGGCGGGCGGCGGCGCCACGAAGACGACCGGCTTGGGCGTGGGTTTCGGCGTCACCGGCTGCTTCGGCGGCGGGGTGGTCGGCGGCGGCGTCGTGGGCGGCGGAGGCGGCGGCGGGGGAGCGGCCACGGTGAACCGCGCCGACGCCGTCGCGCAGGTCGGGTAGCTCCAGATCAGGAACGTGGCCCAGCCGGACGCGCTCGCCTTGCTGGTGTACGTCCCGGGCGCCAGCTCCAGCTCGGCGCTGCAGGTGATCGAGGAGTGCGGCGGCACCACCCGGTGGCCGGAATCCGGGCAGCCGACCGCGCCGCCGGGCACCAGCGCGTCGGTCAGCCGCAGCCCGCCGACCGGCAGGCTGCTGGTGTTGCCCAGGACGTAGTCGATCGTCGCGCGGGCCTCATAAGGGCTTTGCGACGCGCTTGGGGCCTGGACCGACACGCTCTCCGAGAGTGTCAGGCCCTTGCCGGCCAGTGGTGGGTCGCCGTCGCCGGCGGCCGCGCCGGGGGCGCACCAGACCGCGGCGGCGGCCGTGATCCCGAGGGCGGCCAGCAGCCTGGCCGGCCGCTGGACGCGGTGCGGGGCGAAGCGCCCGGCGGTGCGGTGATCCGGGCAGGGAAACAGTGGGCTCACGCAGTATCTCCTCGACGCGCGGCGAAGGTGACCGCTGCCAGTGTGGGTCTCCACGGGTTCTGCCCAGGGCCAAGCCCGGCCGAATCACCGGAACTTCACCAGTTCGAGTGGTTTGCGCGCAATCACACCCGAACCGACTCCGGCTTGTGCGCTGACTGTGGTCAATCGAGTCTGGACTCGATCACGCGGTAGTGGTATGCGTGGTGCACCGAGAACCCGAGTGTGCGGTACAACTCCACGGCCGCGGCGTTGTCGGAACGAACCTCCAGGAACAGGTCCGTCACGCCCCGGCCGGCGGCCCAGGCGATCAACTCCCTGAGAACCAGACGAGCCAGCCTCCTGCGACGCGCGGCCGGCACGACCTCGATCGCGGTGAGTCCGGCCCAGACCGCCGGGCCGGTGTCCCCGGGCGCGACTCGATCCACTCGGCCTCGGTGAATCCCCAGCCGCCACCGGCGATCGCGAGCAGTCCGTCAGGGGCAAGGAGAGCCGCGCGCTGCATGGTCGCCGGCACATTCTGGCCTGGGCCGCCCGCCCACGGCGAACGGTTTCGATCTATGCCGGACAATGGTGCGGGAACGGGGAGGTTCGTCCCTCAACGGAGAGGTGGTTCGATCGTGTTCGAGAGGTTCACGGACAGCGCGCGCCGAGTCGTGGTGCTCGCGCAGGAAGACGCCCGCACGTTCCGGCACAGCCACATCGGCACCGAACACTTCCTCCTCGCCCTGCTGCACGAAGGGGAGGGCATCGGCGCGCAGACGCTCACCGGACTCGGGATCACCTACGAGCGGGCCCGCCAGAGCCTGGAAGAAGTGGTCGGCTTCGGCGTGCAGGAACCCTCCGGGCACATGCCGTTCACTCCGCGCGCCCGCGCCATCCTCACCACCGCGCTGACCGAAGCCCAGCAACTGGGCAACGGCGAGATCGACACCCAGCACCTCCTGCTCGGCCTGCTCGCCGCGGACGAGGGGATCGGCGTCACCATGCTGGTCCGGCTCGGCGCCGGCCGGGAACAGGTTCGGGCCAGGGTGCTCGCACTCATCACCGAACACGACGAGATCCGGTCCCGGGTCGAACCGCCCGCCCCCGCCCAGGACACCCGCGAAACGCCCGCCCCCGCCGAAGACACCCGCGAAACTCCCGCCTCGGCCACGCCGCTGGGCCGGCTGCGCGACCTGTTCGGCGGCGACCGCGACCCGGACTCCGCCGCGCCGGTCCGCTCGTCCATCCGGTCGCGCGGGCCCGTGGACAAGGTGAGCAGGACCCTGCATTACCAGACCTCGATCGGCGTCGACCTCTCCGAGAAGGCACGCCGCGGTGAGCTCGATCCCCTGGCCGGGCGCGAGAAATACGCCGCGGACCTGCTCGGCGCACTGTGCCGCCGCGACCGTAACAACGCCCTGCTGATCGGCGGGAGCGGCGTGGGCAAGACCGCCCTGATCGCCGGAGTGGCACAGGTGATCGCCGACGAACAGACCCCCGAATCGCTGCTCGGCACGACGGTCTGGCAGGTCGACCACTCCCAGCTGTGGACCGCACGTATGCGTACCTTGATGGGCTCCGAGGCCGAGAAGACGGTGTTGGTGGTAGAGGATCTCGACCATCTGCTGGCCGCGGACCAACCCGGCCCCGGCTTCGCCGCGTCCACCCTGAACGCGATCTGCCACAGCCCCCGCCCGCTGATCGGCACGATCACCCCGGCCGGCTACGCAACCCTACTCGCGGCCCATCCGCTGCTCGCCGCCCAGTTCCAGCGGATCGACCTGCCGCCGGCCGGCGCCGAGGAGACCGTGGCGATCCTGACCGCACTGCGCGAGCGCTACCAGGTCCACCACGGCGTGACCATCACCGACGAGGCCATCGCGACGGCCCCCGCCCTCGCGGCCACATACCTGCCGACCCGCCATCTGCCCGGCGCCGCAGTCGAACTGATCGACCTCGCTGGCTCACGCATCCAGGCCGCACGTGCCCGGCACCTGCGCCGCGTCGAGCAAGCCGGGCCCACACCCGCGCCGCCTACTCCGACCCCCTCGCTGACCGGCGCCCTGCTGGCCGAGGTCGCTCGCGACGCGGCCGCCTGACTCTGCCGTTTGCGCAAGTGAGGGCCTCGAATCGGCGCCCGTCCGGACCCCGGAGCATCCGGTAGGGTATGCCGACAATCTTCGGGAGGGGAAGTACCTTGACTGACACGACGCGGGAACTGCCAGAGGACGCGGAGCAGACTCCGCCGCCTGCCGCGCCGGAGCCGGCGCCCCTGCCCGAACCGGCGATCGCGGAGGCGATCGCCAAGCGGCCCAAGGCCGTGGCCGACGTCCTGACGGTGATCGCGGCCGCGTTCCTGGCCGTCGGCGCGCTCGCCCTGGCCGGCTTCCTGCTCCCGCACACCGGGACGAGCCGCGTGTACGACCTGTGGGATGTGGACGCGCTGTTCGGCCCGGAGGCGATCGGCCTGCTGGCCGCGGCCGTGCTGCTGGTGCCGCGCCGTACCCGGCCCATGGCGTCCGGGCTGGTGCTCGGCGCCCTGCCGCTCTGGTTCGCCGAGGAGATCGGCACGTTCCGGCCGAGCACCCTGTTCGCCCGCGACGTCCGGGCCAGCGGGATCTTCCTGCTGGTCGCGGCCGTGTTCTTCCTCGTCGCCTTCGGTTTGCTGCTGGCCGCCGCGCTGACCGAGCGCGGCGCCGGCGCCGCCCGGCGCCCGTCCCGGTCGGCCCGCAAGGCCCGGCTGCTGGTGCTGCTGACCGGGATCGTGGGCCTGGCGGTCTTCGTGACCGGACGGTTCATGAACTGGCAGACCACCGCGATCTCGGTCCCCGGCGGCCAGCCGGCCCACTCCTCGTGCTGCTCGATCGGCGAAGTCGCCGGGTGGACCAAGACGGAGTACGTCGTCGGCGCGCTCGTCCTGCTCGGCCTGGTCGTGGCCGCGACGGCCGTACGTCCGCGGCTGCGCGGCGCGGGCCTGCTCTTCGGCGCCACCTACTTCCTGCTCGGCGGGCTGGCCGAGGCGGTCGAGGGCATGGTGGCCCCGCTGCGCTCGGAGATCGGGCTGACCCAGATCGTCGCCCAAGAGCACCTCACGGTCACGGTCGGCCCGGTGGCCGGATTCTGGATCGCCGTCCTCGGCGCGGCTTTCATCGCCGGGACCGCGGTCCTGCGGCTGACCCTGGACCCGGGCCTGGCCCGCAAACCCTGACCGGCCGCCGGCCGGACCCGCCGCGGGCGCCCGGGCCGCTCCGGCCGGCGCTCCGCATGATCCTCAGTTCCGCCGATCTGATCGCGTTCAGCCACGCCGTGCGGAAGAATGGCCGGAATGCAGCGACTGACGGCGAGCGAAGCGGAGAAACGGCGCGGTATGCGCCGGATGAAGGCGACGGCCAGCGGGTTCCTGGCCGGGGCGACCCTGTTGTACGTGCTCGCGCACTGGCGCCAGTCCCACGGGGACGGTTGGGCCGGGTACCTGGCCGCCGCGGCCGAGGCCGCGATGGTCGGCGGGCTGGCCGACTGGTTCGCGGTCACCGCGCTCTTCCGCCGCCCGCTCGGCCTGCCGATCCCGCACACCGCGATCATCCCGCACCGTAAGGCCGCGCTCGGACACAGCCTGGGCGAGTTCGTCGGCGAGAACTTCCTGTCCGCCGCGGTGGTGCAGACCCGGCTGCGCGCCGTCGGTCTGTCCGTGCGGCTCGGCAGCTGGCTCGACGACCCCGCGCACGCCGCACGGGTCACCCGCGAGGCCGCCGAACTGTTCCGCGCCATGCTCACGGTGCTGCGCGACGAGGAGGTCCAGGACGTCCTGAGCCGCACCGTCAACCAGCGCCTGTCCGCCTGGCGGCTCGGCCCGCCGGCCGGCGAACTGCTCAGCCGGTTCGCCGCCCAGGGCGGGCACCGGCCGCTGGTGGACCTGCTGTGCCGCCGCGCGGTCGCCTGGCTCCAGGAGCACCCCGACTCGATCCGCCGCGCGGTCACCGGCACGGCCCCCGGCTGGACGCCGCGCTTCGTCGACGACCGGGTGGCCGACCGGGTCTACCGGGAACTGCTGCGCCTGGCCATCGCGGTCCGGGACGAACCGGACCACCCCGCCCGGCAGGCGATCGACGCCTTCCTGGCCGACTTCGCCAACGACCTGCGCAGCGACCCGGACACGATGGCCCAGGCCGAGCGCCTCAAGGACGACCTGCTGCACCACCCGGAGGTGCAGAACGTGGTCGGCTCGGCCTGGGCCGCGCTGCGCTCGATGATCGTCAAGGAGGCGGCCGACTCGGAGGGCGAACTGCGGGTCCGGGCCCGCGACGCCCTGATGTCCTTCGGTGCCCGGCTGGGCACCGACGAGCGGCTGCGCGCGAAGGTGGACGGCTGGGTGGAGGGCATCGCGGTCTACGCGGTCACCACCTACCGCGGCGAGATCACCGCGCTGATCACCGACACCGTGGCCGGCTGGGACGCCGAGGAGACCTCCCGCAAGATCGAGATCCAGGTCGGCCGGGACCTGCAGTTCATCCGGATCAACGGGACCGTGGTCGGCGCGCTGGCCGGGCTGGTGATCTACACGATCTCGCAGCTGGCCTGACGCCTCAGCACGCGGTGTCCGGGTCGTAGGTGGTCGGCAGGCTCTGCACCAGCGAGGGACGGCCGAGCGCGAACCAGTAGGTGCCGGCGTTCGCCGGAGTGCAGTACGTCCCCGGGGCGTAGTCGAAACCTGCTATCCAGATCGGCAGCCCGAGCGGCAGGCCGCCGGTGATCGTCTGCCACTGGGTCCGGGTCGAGTACACCCCGACGCTCTTGCCCTGCTCCTTCAACGCGACCACGGCCGCGGCGACGGTCAGGGCGTTGAGCTTGGGGTCGCAGACCCAGAAGTTGGCCGTGTAGCAGTCGGCCCCGGGCTGGTTGATGCTCGTGGTCGACGGAAGCTCCACGTCCAGCCACCAGGTGGTGCTGGTCGCGCCCTGCGAGGTGGCGTACTGGACGTCGGCGTATGCCGCGTTGTACCCCCAGTTGATCGACTGGCAGGAGTAGTCGGTCGCGGTGCAGTCACCGGCAGGACCGTGATACGCGTACTCCAGGACGTGCGGCGAGGACCAGCCGACCGGCGAGTCGAGCACCATGTACTGGGCGCGCGTCGACGCGTCCGGAGACCACGCGGCCTCCTGCTGTAGGCAGGGATTCTGGCTGAACGGGTGCCCGTCGTCCACGCCGACGACCGCGATGGACGAGTCCGGCGGCAACGCGCCGCCGCACTGCGGCCAGGAGATGTCGTATCCGGTCGACCCGCTGACGGTCGCGGCCGTCCCCGCCGAGGCCCGGGCGCGTGGGCCGGACGAGCCCGCGCTCCCCGGGATGTACTCCACCTGGCCGTCCAGGGACGAGATCGGCAGGCCGCCGACCTGGGCCGACGGTGTCGTGGTGATCACGGCCGGGCCGCCGCCGGCCGGTCCGGACGCGGCGGACGCGCCCTGCGCTGACCCCACCGCGAGCACCAGCGCGACCGCTGCGCCGCCGAAAAGAGTGAACCGTACTGCCATCGTCTGACTCCTGAGTCCTCGGTCCGGCCCCGCCGCCCGGCCGCTACCGGACTCGCAGGGATATTCGAATACTTGAACGCCTCGGAAGGCCGGAAGGATGCATCTGCGCGTCAGATCGAATTCGGCTGCGGACATTCCCCGGGGTGGACCACAATACGAACATGAAGTGGACGATCACTGAGGACTTCGACGAGTACGTCGCCACCGTCGGACCGTTCCTCGCATGCGAGCCGGTTTTGGACACGCTGATCGTCACGCTCGTGGACATGATGCGGATCCAGGGGCCCGCCGTCGTGAACCGGGTCAAGCCCCTGATGGGCTGGTGGCACGACGACGCCGGGGAGGTGGCCGCGACCCTGTTCCAGACCCCGCCCTTCCCGGTCGTGCTCAGCCGTTGCCCGGTCGCCGCGGTGGAGGACCTGGCCGAGGTGTTCGTCAAGTACGCCGACCGGGTGACCGCGGTCACCGTCGCTGCCGACCATGAGGAGATCTTCCGCAAAGCCATGGCCACCCGGTACGGCACGGTCCTCGCGCTGGAGGAACACCAGCGGCTGTACCGGCTCGGCCGCCTTGCCCCGCCCGTCCCCACCCCGCCCGGCCGCGCGCACGTCGCGGGCCAGGAGGAACGCGAGCTGATCGTGAAATGGATCGAGGCGTTCGTCGAGGAATCTCTCGCCAAGTCCCGCCCGGACGCCGGCGTCCTGGTCGACGCCCGGCTGCCGTGGGGCGGAATGTATCTGTGGAGGCTGGAGGACGGCACGCCCGTGTCCGTGGCCGGAAGGTCCCGCGAGGCCGTGGGCATGACCCGGATCGGCCCGGTCTACACGCTGCCCGAATACCGCGGCAACGGCTACGCCGCCGGCCTGACCGCCGCGATCAGCCAGGCCGCGCTGGACGCGGGCATCGGCGAGGTGCTGCTGTTCACCGACATGGCCAACCCGACCAGCAACGGCGTCTACCAGCGGATCGGGTACGAGGCCGTCACCGACCGGATGATCCTGTCTCGCTGAGGTGGTCCCGGGCGGCGATCCGGCCTCCGCTTCCCTCGCCGCCCCACCCGATCCGGTTCACCCGATCGTGGCATCGCGCTGCGTCAATCCGCCCGCCCGCATATCGTGCGCCCGGGCGCTTCGGCTACTCTGGCGTCATGCCGCGCTATGAATACCGCTGCCGCGCCTGCGGAGCCACCTTCGAACAGACCCGCCCGATGGCCGAGTCCTCCGCGCCGACCACCTGCCCCGACGGCCACGGGGACACGGTCAAACTGTTCTCCGCCGTGGCCGTGGGCGGTACGGCCACCCAGTCCGTCCGCGCCGCCGCGGCCGGTGGCGGTGGCGGGTGCTGCGGCGGAGGCTGCTGCTCCTGACCCGGCCCGCGTACCCCGCGCCGACCTGGAGCAACGGCACACGAAAATACGTGCGCGAAATCGCCGCGATGCGTGAGGATGGGCCCATGACGTGGACTCTCACTGACGATCTCGACGAGTATCTCGCCACCGCCGAACCCTTCCTGGCCGAGGACCCGGTCACCGAGACGGTTCTGCTGACCCTGGCCCGGTCCCTGCGGGTCCGCGGCGTCGACGCGTTCGGCGACGACAAACCCCTGATGGGCTGGTGGACCGGCCCGGACGGCTCCGTCGAGGCGGCGTTGGTGCAGCTGCCGACCCGGCCGCTGTTCCTCAGCCGCGGCCCGGCCGAGGCGGTCGACGCGGTGGACGAACTGCTCGCCCGCTACGCGCACCGGATCCCGCAGATCCGCGTGTCCGCCGGGCAGGAGGACGCGATCAGCGTCGGAGTGCTGCGCCGCACCGGCAAGGCCCCGACTCCTTACCTGCGCAACCGCCTGTACCGCCTCGGCCAGCTCGTGGTCCCGACCCCGATGCCGGCCGGTTCAGCCGAGCTGCCCGCGGATGAGGACCTGGAGCTGACGACCGAGTGGTACGGCGCGTTCTGCACCGAGGTCGGCGAGCCGGACACCCCCGAGCAGCTCGCCGCGCAGACCCGGGAGCGGATCGACCGCGGCGAGATCCGACTGTGGCGACGCCCGGACGGCGTCCCGGTCGCGATGGCCGCGCTCTCGGCGCCGATCGAGAGCATGTCCCGGATCAGCCTGGTCTACACGCCGAAGGACAACCGGCGCCGCGGCTACGCGGGCGCCGTCACGGCCACACTCTGCCAGATCGCGATCGAGAGCGGAATCGAACACATCCTGCTGTTCACCGACCTGGCTAACCCGACCAGCAACGCTCTCTACCAGCGGATCGGATTCCAGCAGGTGTCCGATGCGGTGGTCCTGACGTTGTGATCGCGGTGCGCTGACCGCGTTATGCCGTGGCCCCTGCGGTCACGGCGTCGCCCGTGCCGTCCGCGTGAGCACTCTCGCCCACTCCACTATCGACGCTGCTGCCACTACTGCTGCTGCCACTACTGCTGCTGTTACTACTGCCACTGTCCCCATCAGCCGGTGCCCGGTAGTGCCGGTAGCTAGGCACGAACACCGCCAGCAGCAACGTCCCGACGATCACCGCGACACCGCCGCCCGTGATCGTGGCCCGACTGCCGAAGGCCCCGCCCAACACGCCGTGCAACAGGTCCGCCATCCGAGGCCCACCGGCCACGACCACGATGAACACCCCCTGCATCCGCCCACGCAACTCGTCCGGCACTGCGCTCTGCAGGATCGACCCACGGAACACCATCGACACCAGGTCCGCGGCCCCGGCGATGGCCAGGAACGTCACGGCGAGCCAGAGCGAGCTGGTCAGGCCGAAGAAGATGATCGCGATACCCCAGCTCAGCACGGCGATGATCGTCATCAGCCCGTGCCGTCGAGCCCGGGTGAACGTACCCGACAGCAGCCCGCCGGCCATGGCCCCGATCGGGATCGCCGCGTACAGCAGACCGAGCGAGAGATGATTGCCCGCGTACGTGGTCGACGCCAGCTGCGGGAACAACGCCCGTGGCATCCCGAAGACCATCGCCACCAGGTCGACCGCGAAGGACATGAACAGCAGCCGGTTGGCCATCACGAACCGGAACCCCTCGACCACCTGCCCCCACCCGGCCCGCCGCGCGGCCCCCTCGCCCGGCGGCATCGACGGCAGCATGACCACGGCCCACAACGCCGCACTCAGGCCGACCGTGTCGATCAGGTAGAGCGTGGACAATCCGATCACCGGGATCAGGCTGCCGGCCAGCATCGGCCCGGCGATCGCGCCGACGTTCATCACCGTGGCGTTCAACGCGTTCGCCGCAGGCAGCTCCGAGGCCGGCACCAACCGGGGGATCGCCGCGCCGCGGGCCGGGGAGTTCAACCCGAACATCGCCTGCTGCACCATGAGCAGCACGATCAGCAACGCCACCGAGTGCACCCCGGCAACACCCTGCACCCACAGCCCGAGCGAGGTCAGGGCCACACCGGTGTTCGTGACCATCAGCAACTTACGCCGGTCGACCGTGTCCGCGACCGCCCCGCCCCACAACCCGAACACGATCAGCGGCGCCAACCCGGCGAAACTCGCCAGGCCGACCCAGGTTGAGGAGTTCGTCAGCTGGTAGATCTGGTAGGGCACGGCGATTGCGGTGAGTTGGCTACCTACCGAGGTCACGATGGTGCTCGTCCAGAGGCGGCGGTAGGGCACGTGCTGCAACGGCCGGGTGTCGATCGCGAACCGCCGTAGCTTCCCGCTACGGTCCGCCTGCGATGACGTTTTGGGGGATTTCGCCTCTGCTTCCGCTGCGGCGGACGCCTCAGCCGCCACCGCGTCGACTGCCGCAGCGGCCGGCTCCGGGCTCGCCGGCTCGGGCGCGAACGTCGTGGTCACAGCCTCGGTTGGCGCCTCGGCTATCGCGGGATCGCCCGCCTGGGGGGAGCTGCTGGGGTTCACAGGGCACGCTCCTCGGCGGCGCTATCGGGATCATGCAGGGCTGTACGGAATGATAATCCATAGAGACCATTACCCCGCCGGGGGTCCAGATTCGCCCGACTTTCCGACCTGCTCGCCTGCGAGACCCGGCCAAGATCCGGTTCAATAGGCGCATGAAACGCTACCCGAGGCTGGCCGCCGTGCCCTTCGCCACCGTCCTGGCTCCGTACCCGCACGAGGGCGGCGTGGTCGAGCTGGGGCCCGGCGCTGATTTCGAGTGTGCTCACTTCGAAGCGGTCCGTTTCCCGCAGCCCCGCGCCGCTGGTGCGCATTTCTCTGAGTGCGCTTTCAGCGACACCACTTTTGACGGCGGACGGTTACGCGGCGCACGCTTTCATGATGCCTGGCTGGGCGCTGTTCGATTGGTCGGGGTCGATCTGGCTGAGTGTTCCTTCGTCGATGCGACCATCGATGGTTCTGTTCTGGCTGGGGTGCCTGCTTTCGGCAGCTTGCTGCGGCGCGTGGTTTTTCAGCGATGCAAGCTCGACTCGGTGAACTTCCGCACCGCGAAACTTGCTGATGTGATCTTTGAGGACTGCACGATCAAGGATGTGGACTTTGCCGGGGCCTCTCTGCAGCGTGTCAGCTTTTCTGGTTGCACTTTGACTGATGTCGATTTCACCAAGGCGAGCTTGAGTAAGGTGGACCTTCGCGGCGCCGAACTCATCAGCCTCAGTGGTTTGGATGCGCTTCGCGGCGCCACCATTGATACTGGGCAACTTCTCGGCTTGGCTCCCGCGCTGGCCGCTTTCTTGGGTATCAATGTGCAAGACGCGCGCACCCGCTGACCTTGGTGCTGTCGCTACTGCTACTGCTACTGCTACTGCTCTACGCCATACTCCCCACGGGATACGGCTCCCGAAGCAACTCCGTACACACCTTCGCGTGGATCTCACCGGCCCGATTGCCGAGCTCGGCACCGGCAACGTAGTGCTGCGTGCGCCCATAGCCGACCGGTTCGATGAGCCCGAGCCGCTTGAGCTGCTGCACGTCGCGGATGGACTGGTCCCGGGTCAGGTCCTCGTCATGGGCGTACACCAGACGCCGCAAATGCCCCGACGCAGCGGCGAACAGCGCGGAGACCGTGCGCTCTTCGAGCTTGTAGTGTTCTGCGATCTCCATCACCGCCAACCAGAGCCGACCCGACTCCTCCAACCGGCGCTCGATCTCCTGCGCCCGCAGGTGATGGGCCCGCAGACAGAACTGCCAGCTGTGTGCGTCGACCTCAGGGGCCCGGGTCGAGTGAACCTGCCGAAGTGCGTCGAAGTAAGCCTTCGTATTGGCCGGCGACTGGCCCAACCACTCCTCGATCGAGCAGAACTCCGGCGCGAGTTCGCCTTCCTTGGCCAGGACCAAATTGTTCAGTATTCGGGACATCCGACCGTTCCCGTCCCGCCAGGGGCGGATGCTGGCCAGGTTCAGGTGCGCCATCGCGGCCCGCACGTAAGGATGCGCATTCAGATCGCCATCGCTGAGCCAATCCACCAAGTCGGTCATCAACTCGGGCACGCGCACGGGACCGGTCGCTTCGAACGCAGGCGCGCAACCCGCCGGCTCCCCGCCGATCCACACCTCGCGAGTGCGATAACGGCCCGGCCACTTCGGCAGGTCGTGTTCGGTGAGCATGAAGTGCATGGCAGACAGCAGCATGTGGTTGTAATGGAAGACCTCGAACTTCGTAGCCTGCTGAGCATAGGCAAAAGCGCGACTGTATCCCTCCACGGCGGTCTGCGTGGATTCGGGGACCGCACCGGACATCTGCTCGCCAACGACCAAAGCGACCGCGTCAACCTGCGACATGTGGAAGCCCGCGATCGCATTCGAACCACGGATCACTCCGGCGATGAGGTACCTGCGCAGCTGTTCCGCCCAAGGCTGAGGCTCGGCCAACTGCCGACGGATCCGACCTCTCGCGACGTCGATCTCGGCCAGAACACGCTCGTCGTCATACGACAGGGAAGGGATCTGAAGAAGCATGCTCCTATGGTGGCAAACCCTGAGGCAGCGGAATCAGAAAACTAACTCGATCGAGTGAGGGATTCGCCAAACATACGCTACTTCGACGCCATGAAGCGTAGTGGGCGGCCCAGTCTGAAGTGGCGGCATATGGTGGCTGAACCAGCGCCCGTCGAGCAGCACACAGGCAGTTGCCGCGAGCCAGATCAGCTCGCCGACGATCGAACGGGCGAGTTCGCGCTCCCGCATTGTGAATCCTCCCCGTAGGCGCTCCGCAGCTGCGTTTGCTTGCTTTGCTGGCGCGGGAGAGGCGCTGGCGAATGCCGCCATATCAGCTCTCGTCTACTGCTGTGCCTCCGGCGGGCCAGGAACCCCCAAGGATCCCCATGGATCAGTCTTTTTGGTTGGTGGGTTACCTTTTGGGTGTGTCGGATCGGGATCCTCGGTGCCCCAGTCGGCCCGGAGCCTGCCACACCGGACAGGCCCAATCAACTCCCGGGCTTGTTGCTTCGGGCGGTCTGCTCGCGATGGATATGGGTCGGGTGCGGGAGTTGACAGGACCTGCCCGGCGCGGCTGTCTTCGTTCCGCCTGGGCCACCGAGGATCCCGATCCGACACAGCCCCAGCC
>DASZBX010000048.1:0-50436 GCA_035943635.1 Actinocrinis sp.
CGGACGCCCCGGCGGCGGCGGCGCGGGCCGCGGCGGACGCGGCGCGGGCACCCAGGGCGCCTTCGGCCGTCCCGGCGGCCGCGGCCCGGCCCGCGGGCGCAAGTCCAAGAAGCAGCGCAGGCAAGAGTTCGACAACATGCAGGCCCCGTCGATGGGCGGCGCGATGCTGCCCCGCGGCAACGGCCAGCTGGTCCGGCTCACCCGCGGCTCCTCGCTGATGGACCTGGCCGAGAAGATCGGCGCCAACCCGGCCGCGCTGGTGCAGGCCGCCTTCGCGATCGGCGAGATGGTCACCGCGACCCAGTCCGTGAACGAGGAGATCCTGCAGCTGATCTGCGCCGAAATCGGCTTCGAGCTGCAGATCGTCTCCCCGGAGGAGGAGGACCGCGAACTGCTCGAGTCCTTCGACATCGAGTGGGGCGAGCACGAGGGCGGCGACGAGGAACTGGTGGCCCGGCCCCCGGTCGTCACCGTCATGGGCCACGTCGACCACGGCAAGACCCGCACCCTGGACGCGATCCGCAACAGCAACGTGGTCGCCGGCGAGGCCGGCGGCATCACCCAGCACATCGGTGCCTACCAGGTGACCTCGGAGGTGGGCGGCGAAGAGCGCAAGATCACCTTCATCGACACCCCCGGCCACGAGGCGTTCACCGCGATGCGTGCCCGAGGCGCGCAGGTCACCGACATCGCCGTGCTGGTGGTGGCGGCGGACGACGGCGTCAAGCCGCAGACGATCGAGGCGCTGAACCACGCCAAGGCGGCCGGCGTGCCGATCGTGGTCGCGGTCAACAAGATCGACAAGGAGGGCGCGGACCCGAGCAAGGTGCGCGGCCAGCTGACCGAATACGGCCTGGTGGCCGAGGAGTATGGCGGCGACACCATGTTCGTCGACATCTCCGCGCGCCAGGGCATCAACATCCAGGGTCTGCTCGAGGCGATCGTGCTGACCGCGGACGCCTCGCTGGACCTGCGGGCCAACCCGAACCAGAACGCCGAGGGCGTCGCGATCGAGGCCCACCTGGACCGCGGCCGCGGTTCGGTGGCCACGGTGCTGGTGCAGCGCGGCACGCTGCGGGTCGGCGACACGGTCGTGGTCGGCGACGCGCACGGCCGGGTCCGGGCCATGCTGGACGAGAACGGCGACCAGCTCGAAGAGGCCGGTCCGTCCCGTCCGGTGCAGGTGCTCGGTCTGACCTCGGTCCCCGGGGCCGGCGACAACTTCCTCGTGGTCGAGGAGGACCGGGTGGCCCGGCAGATCGCCGAGCGGCGCGCCGCGCGCGACCGCAACGCCCTGCTCTCGCGCCGCCGGGTCCGGGTGTCCATGGACACCTTCGCCGACGCGCTGGCGGCCGGCGAGGTCCAGCAGCTGAACCTGATCATCAAGGGCGACGTGTCCGGATCGGTCGAGGCCCTGGAGGACGCGCTGCTCAAGCTGGACGTCGGTGCGGACGTGGACCTGCGGATCATCCACCGCGGCGTCGGCGCGATCACCGAGTCGGACGTGGACCTGGCGCTGACCGGGGACACGATCATCATCGGCTTCAACGTGCGGGCGGACGGCCGGGCCAAGACCAAGGCCGACCGCGACGGCGTGGAGATCCGCTACTACTCGATCATCTACCAGGCGATCGAGGAGATGGAGGCCGCGCTCAAGGGGATGCTCAAGCCGGAGTTCGAGGAGGTGCAGCTGGGCACCGCGGAGATCCGCGAGGTCTACCGCTCCTCCAAGTTCGGCAACATCGCCGGTGCGCTGGTCCGGTCCGGGCTGATCCGCCGCAACGCCAAGGCCCGGCTCATCCGGGACGGCGCGGTGGCCGCGGACAACCTGACCATCGACTCGCTCAAGCGGTTCAAGGACGACGCCACCGAGGTCCGCGACGGCTTCGAGTGCGGTATCGGCCTCGGCTCGTTCAACGACATCCGGGTGGACGACGTGATCGAGACCTACGAGATGCGCGAGAAGACCCGCGCGTAACGGCGGCGAGACGGACCGCGCCGGGTAATTCCGGTGCACCAGACCAGGGACGTGCGTAAAGTCGGTCTTCCGGCCCATCGACCCGATGGGCCGGAAGGCGAGCCGGCGGACCGACGTCCCTGGCTGCTTTCTCCCGTTCGTCCCTCCTCCCCGCGGCCGGGTTGGCCCTGATGCGCACGGTGTTCAGCGGAACGCTCACGATCGACGCCCTCTTGGGCGATGTGCACTCTCTGAAGGAGAAACGCGGCCTGATCAGGCCGATCCTCACCGACCTGAACCGCCGCACGGCGGTCGGGGCCGCGGAGGTGGACTGCCAGGACCTGCACCGCCGGGTGGTTCTCGGGGTCGCCGTCGTGGCGGGCTCGCACCGGCGGGTGGTGGAACTGTTGGATGATTGTGAAGGCTCGGTGGCCTGGCACCCGGAGATCGAGGTGCTCTCGGTGCGCCGGCGGATTCACAGTGACGAGGACGAGTAGCCGGGCGGGCAAGGCCCGGCGAGCAAGCTAAGGAGCGCGATTATGCCCAGCAACGCCACCCGCGTGGCCAAAGTGGCCGACCGGATCAAGGTGGTGGTGGCCGAGACGCTCAAGACCAGGGTGAAAGACCCGCGCCTGGGCTTCGTGACCATCACGGACGCGCGGATCACCGGGGACCTGCGGGAGGCCACCGTCTTCTACACCGTCTTCGGCGACGAGACCAACCGGATCGAGTCGGCCGCCGCCCTGGAGTCGGCCAAGGGCGTGCTGCGCAGCGAGGTCGGCCGGCAGACCGGGGTGAAGTTCACCCCGACTCTGGCCTTCGTCCTGGACGCGGTGCCCGAGGGCGCCAAGCAGATCGACGACCTGCTCGCCCGGGCCGCCGCGAACGACGCGAAGGTGCAGGAGGTGGCCCAGGGCAAGACCTATGCCGGGGAGCCGGACCCGTACCGCGCCCCGCGGGCCGAGGACGAGGACGAAGACGAAGACCTCGACCTGCCCGAGGACGACGCAGCCGCCGACGAGGAGGCGTGACCGGGACCCCCGCCACACGGTCGGCGGGTTCGCCGGAGCCCGGCGGGCCCGTCGGCGTGTCCGTCGCCGAGCCGGCCGCTGCGGCCAGTCCGGATGCCGGGCCCGGCGAACCGCCCGCCGCGGCCCCGAAACGTGCCCCCAAGCCCAGGTCCCAGGCCCGGTCGCAGCCGCGGCCGGCGCCGCCGGACGGGCTGGTGATCGTGGACAAGCCGTCCGGCTGGACCTCGCACGACGTGGTCGGCCGGATGCGCCGGCTGGCCGGGACCAAGCGGGTCGGGCACGCCGGCACGCTGGACCCGATGGCGACCGGCGTGCTGGTGCTCGGGATCGAGAAGGCCACCCGGCTGCTCGGCCATCTGGCGCTGACCCGCAAAACCTACCTCGCGACCATCCGGCTCGGGCAGGACACCGTCACCGACGACGCCGAGGGCGACGTGCTGGGCACCCGCAGTGCGGCGCACGTCACCGAGGCGGAGATCCTGGCGGTGGTCGGCGGCTCGCTGACCGGCGAGATCATGCAGGTGCCGTCGTCGGTGTCCGCGATCAAGGTCGACGGAGTGCGCTCTTACGCGCGCGTGCGGTCCGGCGACGAGGTCAAGCTGGCCGCGCGCCCGGTCACCATCCACTCTTTCGAGGTCCACGCCGTACGCCGGGTCGGCGAACTGGTCGACCTGGACGCGACGGTGGTCTGCTCCAGCGGCACGTACATCCGCGCGCTGGCCCGCGACCTCGGGTCCGCGCTGGGCGTGGGCGGCCATCTGACGGCCCTGCGGCGCACCCAGGTCGGTCCGTACGGTCTGGCCCAGGCGCACCCGCTGGACGAGCTCTCCGCCCTGCGGGAGGCCGAGCAGCCCCTGCCGATCCTGCCGATCGCCGCGGCCGCCGCGGCGTCCTTCCCGAGCCTGGCCGTGGACGCGGCCGGGGCGGCCGCGCTGGCCCACGGCGGCTTCCTGCCGGCCACCGGGCTCGGCGGCGGGCCGGAGCGGACCGGGCCGGTGGCCGCGTTCGGCCCGGACGGGACCTTCCTGGCCCTGCTCGAGGACCGGACCGATCCCCGGCGCGGGCCGCACGCCAAGCCGATCGCGGTCTTCGTCGGCTGACCGGGTGAAAGCAGAGCACATGACAGGAGGGCCGCGCCGGACATCCGGCGCGGCCCTCCTGTCATGTGCTCTGCTTTCACCCGTCCGGCCTACTGCAGCGGGTAGCCGCCGCCATAGGGCGCCGCGCCGAACTGCATCGGCGGCTTGTAGTACTCGCTGGAGGACTTGTTCCAGATCAGGATCACCGTGGCCAGGCCGATCAGCCACACCACGACGCCGAACCCGATGCTGGAGCCGGTCGCGGTGTGCTGGCCCATGCCCAGGAACACGGTGAGCGTGTCGATGCCGAAGAACACGGTCCCGGTGATCCGGGCCCAGTTGCGCCCGGCCTTGTTCATGTAGGCCATCCACACCCACAGGCCCGCGCCGATCAGGCCGACCAGGAAGATCAGCGCGTAGCCGAAGTTGACCGCGGTGTTGACCTGGTCGGCGGTGAGGTTCGGCGAGGCGTTCTGCACGGCCGTGCGCATCGCGGACTTCGAGCCGAGGCCGGTGATCAGGCTCAGCACCGACAACACCGCCCCGGCGATCATCAGGTAGAAGGCGTTGCGGACCGTGCTCGGCAGCGGCGGCTTCGGGCCCGGGCCCGGCAGCGGGCCGGGACCGCCCGGGTAGGCCTGGTAGGCACCCGGCTGTCCGGGTTCCGGATACGACATGGCGGGATTTCTCCCCTTCACTCGGCGGTTCACGGAGGTGTTCAGGGCAAGACCCGCGGTTGGTAACCGGCGGGTCCGATGGCGCCGCTAAACTTGTACCCGAATCTTGCACGATAACCGAGCGGACAGGAACGCATGACGATGCAGCGCTGGTACAACCTGGACGAGGTCCCCGCGGATTGGGCCCAGGCCGGCGGCAGCGTGGTCACCATCGGCTTCTTCGACGGCGTGCACCTGGGCCACCGCCGGGTGATCCGGCGCGCGGTCGAGCTGGCCGGGGAGGTCGGCGCCCGGTCCGTGGTGCTGACCTTCACCCCGCACCCGGGCGAGGTGGTCCGGCCGGGCAGCCACCCGGCGCTGCTGACCACCCCGGAGCACCGGTCCGCGCTGATGGAGTCGCTCGGCGTGGACGCGGTGCTGGTGCTGCCGTTCACCGTGGAGCTGTCCAAGCTGACCCCGGACGAGTTCGTGCAGCACGTGCTGGTCGAGCGCCTGCGCACGGTCGGCATCGTGGTCGGCGAGAACTTCCGGTTCGGGCACCGGGCGGCCGGGACCCTGGCCACCCTGACCGAGCTCGGCGGGCGGTACGGCTTCGCCGCCGAGGGCGTGGGCCTGGCCGCGCCCGTGGCCGGGCAGCCGCGGTTCTCCTCCACCGACGTGCGCCGGATGGTGCTGGACGGGCAGGTGGGCACCGCCGCGCAGCGGCTGGGCCGGCCGCACCGGGTCGAGGGGACCGTGGTCCGCGGCGCGCAGCGCGGGCGGGAGATGGGCTTCCCGACCGCGAACGTGGACTCCCCGCCGCACACCGCGATCCCGGCCGACGGGGTCTACGCCGGGTACCTGGTGGTGGACGGCGAGCCGCTGGCCGCCGCGATCTCGGTCGGCACCAACCCGACCTTCGACGGCGTGGCCCGCACGGTCGAGGCCTACGCGATCGGCTTCACCGACCTGGAGCTGTACGGCAAACACGTCGCGGTGGACTTCCTGGCCCGGATCCGCGGCCAGGAGAAGTTCGACTCGATGCAGAGCCTGATCAAGCGGATGGACCAGGACGTGCTCGATGCCCGTCAGTTGATCGACGCGGCCTGATTCGGATACTGTGTGCGCCGTCTTCTTTCTGTTGTGCGCGTAGGCAGTACCGGGGGTCGATCCACGAGATGGCGCAGGACACCACACTCATAGCCGTCGAACAGACCACTGTCACAGTCGGCGACGACGGACTGCTGTACGAGACCGAGACCTGGTTCGTCCGCCGGGGCCTACCGTACTTCATCGAGGACTACAAGGCCACTGACGACGTCTTCACCAAGGCGCTGCCGCTGCTGATCGTCTGCTTCATCGTGAACCTGATGATCGTGCTCTCGCTGCACCTGACCGTGGTCGAGCGGATCGGCGGCGCGGCGCTCGGCACGGCCCTGATACTCCTGGCGTACCTGGTGCGCAACCTGGTCGGCGGGCGCAAGATGCTCTCGGCGCCGAACCGGATCGGCTGGGTGGAGGTGACCGGGTTCGTCCTGATCCCGCCGATCGTGGACTACGCGACCCGGCGCAGGGTCGGGGTCACGGTCGCAGACCTCTGCCTGAACGTCGGGGTCGTGCTGGCGATCTACGTGTTCGCCTCCGCGCTGCTCCCGCTCGGCCGCTGGGCGCTCCAGCGCACCTTCCAGGAGCTCGGCGAGACCTTCGACCTCGCGGCGCGGGCGCTGCCGCTGCTGTTCCTGTTCAACTCCTTCCTGTTCATCAGCAAGGACGTCTGGGAGTTCGCCGCGAACATGGGCGTGCACCGGCTGCTGCTCGTGGTGGCGCTGTTCGGGCTGTGCACGGTGCTGTTCCTGCTCTACCGATTGCCCGAGGAGGTCGGCAAGGTCGCGGCGCACGACGACCGCACGTCGATCGCCTCCGCGTGCCTGAACACCCCGATGGACGGGGTCTACGACCGGATCGTGCTGCACGAGGGCACGCTGCCGCTGACCCGGGCCCAGCGCACCAACATCCTGATGATCCTGTTCGTCGGCCAGATCCTCCAGGTGGGGCTGCTGACCGTGCTGGTGTGGGTGTTCTTCATCGGTTTCGGCGCGGTCACCCTGACCTCCGACCGGATCAACGACTGGGTCGGCAAGGACAACCCCCGGATCATCGAGGTGATGGGCCACCCGCTGGCCTACCACGGCCTGGTGATCGACGTCCGGCTGGTCGCGGTGGCCGTGTTCCTGGCCGCGGTGTCAGGATTCTTCTTCGCCGTGTCCTCGCTGACCGACGAGGCCTACAAGGACCAGTTCTTCGCCCGGATGCACGGCGAGCTGGAGACCGCGATCCAGGTCCGCCGGGTCTACCTGGCGCTGTACCAGGGCCGGCACGCGCACGACAACGACGACCTGGGCATTTCCGAATCCCGTCTGTGGGAACGCATTCCGCGGTTCCACCATGCCAGTGAGACTCCTGAGGATCTTGTCGAGGAGCTGCCGGACGGCCCGCTGTCGCCGGCGCCGGCGCACGTGTCCGGCGACTCGCCGTCAGAACAGGAGCCTGATCAGACGGTGGTCACCGGCGTCACGATCGTCTCAGTCGTGCCCGGACAGAGTCAGAGCCCGGACCAGGCGGAGTCGGTGACGCTGTCCCGGCCCTCCCCGGACGCCGATCCCCAGCCCGGGCAACCCGATCCGGCCCGCCCGCACTCCCCCGGGCACCCGCACGAACACCGCCGCTGGTTCGACGGCGAAGAACCAGAGTCCTGATCGGCAACGCGGGCACGCCCGCCTCCTTCTCTCCAGCAGCGAGAAGGAGGCGGGCGCCGGACACGATATTACCGCTCACCGCGCGTCACCGCTTGCTCTGTTTGAGACAGGCGGCCCCGCCCCCGCGCAAAGCCCGACGGCCGGCTCCTTCTCCCTGCTGGAGAGAAGGAGCCGGCCGTCGGTCCGTCCCGTCAGACGTTCTGCGGGAAGCCCAGGTTGACCCCGCCGTGGGACGGGTCCAGCCAGCGCTGGGTGACCGCCTTGGTGCGGGTGTAGAAGTGCACGCCCTGCGGGCCGTAGGCGTGCGAGTCGCCGAACAGCGAGGCCTTCCAGCCGCCGAAGGAGTAGTAGGCGACCGGGACCGGGATCGGCACGTTGATCCCGACCATGCCGACCTCGACCTCGTTGCGGAACCGGGCCGCCGCGCCGCCGTCGTTGGTGAAGATGGCCACGCCGTTGCCGTACGGGTTCGCGTTGATCAGCTCGACCGCCTGCTCGTAGCCGGCCGCCCGGACCACGCTGAGCACCGGGCCGAAGATCTCGTCGGTGTAGATCGGCATCTGCGGGGTCACGTCGTCGAACAGGGTCGGGCCGAGCCAGAACCCGCCGGAGGTGTCCACGCCGGTCGCCTCGACCGAGTCCACCGGGTGCTTGCGCCCGTCCACCACCAGCCGGGCCCCGGCCTTGAGGCCGGCGTCCAGGTAGGAGGTGACCTTGTCCCGGTGCGCGCCGGTGACCAGCGGGCCCATCTCCGAGGTGGCCGCGCAGCCCGGGCCCACCCGCAGCCGGCCCATCCGGTCCACGATCTTGTCCACCAGCTCGTCCGCGACCGTCTCCAGCGCGACCAGCACGGACACCGCCATGCAGCGCTCGCCGGCCGCGCCGAACCCGGCCGAGACCGCGGCGTCGGCGGCCAGGTCCAGGTCGGCGTCCGGCAGCACCACCATGTGGTTCTTCGCGCCGCCCAGGGCTTGGACGCGCTTGCCGTACCGGGTGCCGTTCTCGTAGACGTACCGGGCGATCGGGGTCGAGCCGACGAAGGAGACCGCCTTGACGTCCGGGTGCTCCAGCAGCCGGTCCACCGCGACCTTGTCCCCGTGCACGACGTTGAACACCCCGTCCGGCAGCCCGGCCTCCTGCCACAGCGCGGCCATCCAGTTCGCCGCGGACGGGTCCTTCTCGCTCGGCTTGAGCAGCACCGTGTTGCCGGTGGCGATGGCGACCGGGAAGAACCACATCGGGACCATGGCCGGGAAGTTGAACGGGGAGATGATCGCGACCGGGCCGAGCGGCTGCTGCAGTTCGTAGACCTCCACGCCGGTGGACGCCTGGTCGGTGAAGCCGCCCTTGAGCGCCTGCTGGATGCCGCAGGCGAACTCGACCACCTCGATCCCGCGGGCCACCTCGCCCAGCGCGTCCGAGTGCACCTTGCCGTGCTCGGCGACCAGGATCGAGGCCAGTTCGTCCCGCCGGGAGTTGATCAGCTCGCGGAACGCGAACAGGATCTGCACCCGCTTGGCCAGCGAGGTCGACCGCCACGCCGGGAAGGCCGCGGCCGCGGCGGCCACCGCGTCGTCCACCTCGCGCACGGAGGCGAAGTCCACCCGCCCGGTGACCTCTCCGGTCGCCGGATCGTGGATCTCGCCGTGCCGCTCGGCCGCGCCGTCCCAGGCCTTGCCGTCGATCCAGTGCGTCACGTGCTTCGTCACTTGGGGAGCCTTTCCTAGCTGCGGGACCGGTCGCGGCCCATCCCTTCGAGTGTGCGGGCGACCCCGGCCGAGCGTCACTTTCCAGGGTGTCTGCTTCAGCCGGTGATCTGCTTACCACCTGCCAGGCGTGGCCTCACAGGGTGGAGATCGGCCGGTGCCAATCCTTGCGAACAGCAGCGCGGTCAGCGGGGTGGTCTCGGCCGGTTCGAGTCGAGCACGATCGTGGTGCCCGCGGCGATCGCCGGCAGGATCTTCCAGGCCGCCATCTGCAACGGGTAGTTCCACGGCGCGATCGACCCGACCACGCCGACCGGCTCGCGCCGGACCGAGGAGACGTGGTCGGCCGAGTACTCCGCCTGCGCCTTACCCTCCAGGTGCCGGGCCGCGCCGGCGAAGAAGGCCACGTTGTCGACCGTGCCGGGCACGTCGAAGCCGGTGGTCAGCCGGATCGGCTTGCCGGTCTGGCCGGACTCGACCCGGGCCAGCTCGTCGGCCTGCCCGCCGAGCAGGTCGGCCAGCCGGTACAGCGCCGCGGAACGCTCCGCGGGCGTGGCCCCGGCCCAGCCGGGCAGCGCGCGCCGGGCGGCCCGGACGGCGAGGTCCACCTCGGCCCCGTCGGCCGGCCGGCCCACCGCCACCGCCTTGCCGGTGGCCGGGTCCAGCACCCGGAAGTCCTCGCCGCCGACCGCGTCCCGCAGTCGGCCGTCGACGAAGTTCAACGGCCTGGTCTGGTTCGCCTGCTCGCTCATCGGCGCTGCTCCCGCGGTCTCGGCTCCACCCCGCCGGGCCGGCCTGTGCCCGGCCGGTCACCCGGCGGCCGACCGCCGCGGCCCGGACGGCCGACCGGCTCGGACTGAGGATCACGGCCCGGCGCGGCCCGGCGGAGCGGAGGGTTTCGTTGTAGGAAATCACCCGGACGACGGATTCCCTGGGAACCCGCGGCCCGACTCGCCCACCTTGTCCCTCTTGCCAGTCGCCCGTCCAGCTGTCAGAGTGCATCGGAGCACGCCGCGGACCGGACACAGTGTCCGGTCCGGCAGCCGGGTGCCGAGGAAGGGACGCGCGGACGGCCGCCGCCCCGGGCCCGCCCCGGCCCGCCCGGCCGCCGTGCCGAAGCCGCCGCACAGATGAGGCCGACGCCATGCCCGAAGCGATACCAGCGTCCGATCCCGAGCCCGCGCTGATGCACCCCGGCTTCCCGACCGTCGCCGAGGTGCTCGCGCTCGACCCGGTCCGGCAGGGCAACCCGCGGGTGGTGGCCGGCGCGGCCGGGCTGGACCGCCGGGTGCGCTGGGTGCACGTGACCGAGCTGATCGAGGTGCGCGAGATCCTGCGCGGCGGCGAGCTGGTGCTGTCCACCGCGATCGCCTGGCCGGACGACCGGGAGGCGCTGGCCCGCTACGTGGCCGACCTGGCCGGGCTGGGCGCGGCGGGCCTGGTGGTGGAACTGGGCCGGCGCTACCCGGACGCCCCGCCCAAGGCACTGCTGCTGGCCGCGGAGAAGCACCGCCTGCCGGTGATCACCCTGGGCCGGGACACCCGGTTCGTCACCATCACCGAGGCCGTGCACGCGCAGATCATCGACGCCCAGCTGGCCGAGCTGCGCGCCTCCGAGGAGGTGCACCAGGCGTTCAACGAGCTCGCGGTCGAGGGCGCCGACCCGCTGGAGGTGGTCCGGCAGATCGCCAAGATGGCCGGGCACCCGGTGGTGCTGGAGAACCTGGCGCACCAGGTGCTGGTCTACGAGGTGGCCGGGAGCACCGCCGAGGCGCTGCTGGACGGCTGGGAGGGCCGTTCCCGCGCGGTGCGGCCGAGCACCCGGACCGCCTACGACGAGCGCTCCGGCTGGCTGACCACGATCGTCGGCGCCCGCGGGCAGGACTGGGGCCGGCTGGTGGTGATCTGCGACGGCGTCCCGGCCCCGGCGCCGACCCGGCTGACCATGCTGGCCGAACGCGGCGCGTCCACCCTGGCGCTGAACCGGCTGATGCAGCGGGACCGGGAGTCGCTGGAACGCCAGACCCACCGCACCCTGCTGACCTCGATCCTCAACCACGACCACTCCGCGGCCGAGGTCTCGCTGCGGGCCCGGGCGATCGGGGTCGGCCTGGACGGCAAACGCCTGGTCGGCCTGGTGCTGCGGCTGCGCGGCCCGGCCCAGACCACCGCGCTGGAGACCCAGGCCCGGCTGCGCGAACTGACCGACTACGCCGCCGCCGCGGTCCGGGACAAGCGGCTGTCCGCGCTGATCGGCTCGGTGGACGAGCACTCCGTCGGCCTGCTGCTGGCGCTCGGCCCGCAGGACCGGGAGGATGCCGCGCTGAGCACCTTCACCGCCGCGGTGCGCAAACTCGGCGGGCCGGACGGCGGCGAGTTCGCGATCGCGGTCGGCACCTCGGTCGGCGCGGTCCGCGACGCCCGGCGCTCGCTGCTGGAGGCCGTCCAGGTCGCCGACGCGGCGATCCGGCAGACCGGCGGCCCGGCCTACCACCGGCTGGTGGACGTGCGCCTGCGCGGCCTGCTGCACCTGCTGCGCGACGACGCCCGGCTGCAGACCTACGTGGAGCGCGAACTCGGCCCGCTGCTCGCGTACGACACCGAGCGCGGCACGAACCTCGTGGCCATGCTCGGCGTCTACCTGGACCAGGGACGCAACAAGTCGGCCGCGGCCGACGCCGCCCACCTCTCGCGCCCGTCCTTCTACGAGCGGCTGCACCGGATCGAGCGGGTCCTCGGGGTGGACCTGGACTCGGTCGAGTCCTGCCTGTCCCTGCACGTGGCCCTGCTCGCCCTGGACGCCGTCCGCACGCCCTGAGCGGCGGGCCTCAGCTCAGGGTGGCGCCGTCGACGACCTCGGTCGGGCCGGGCACCAGCGGGGTGGTGCCCCACTTGGTGAACGAGGCCGTGGTGATCACGGTGCCCTGCTGGTAGCTGATCGCCAGCGGCAGGCCGGTGGCCTTGTTGATCGCGATCGTGGTCTTCGGTGTCTGGGTGGTCTTGGACACGTGTGTGATCAGCGTGCAGGGGATGCCGTCGACGGTCTTCGCCCCCGCGATCGTCCACGGCTCCCCGCCGGCGTCGGTCAGGTCCGCGGCCAGGGCCGTGGGCGAGCTGAGCGAGGCGTACCCGGGCAGGCCGGCCGAGCCGGTCAGGTGCAGCGAGGTCTTCTGCGCGCCGGTGAGTTTGACCCACTTCGAGGAGCCGACCGTGGCGACCGAGGCCGCGCTCAGGGCCGGGTGCCAGAAGGTCAGCACGTCCGGGTCGGGGGTGGCGGTCGGCGTGGCCGACTCGTACAGGCGCAGGTAGGTGTCGCTGCCCAGGACGTAGGTGTCCAGGACCAGGCCCTGGTCGAGCAGCGCGAAGTGCGCGTTCCCGGCTCTGTCGTAGGTGGCCGAGCCCTGCAGTTCGGCGCCGTCGGCCTGCTCGGCCGGGCTCTCCAGCGTGCCGGTGAGGGTGAATCCGCAGGCCGCAGGGATCTCAGCGACGGCGACCTGGACCATCTGGGCCGCGGTGTCCCCGGAGACGCTCGCGGTCTGCGGGGTGCAGGCCGTGGCCGGGGCGGTGGCGGTGGGCGCGGCGGCGGCGGTGTCCGGGTCGGTCGTGGCGCCGGCGCCGAACCCGGGCAGGGTCGGCAGGGGGGTGTCCAGGTTTCCCCCGACCGGGGACGCGCTCACGCCCGCGCAGCCGGCCAGCAGGGCCGCCGCGGCGGCCAGCCCGGCCGCGGCGCCGGCCCGGCGGGTCGCTATGTCTCTGATAACCATGGCGGCAGTTTACGGATGCCGCGCAAGCCCGTGCGCCCGATCCCCCTGATCCGGCCGAACCCGGCGCGGCGCCGGCCGGCCGGTCCGGGGGCCGGTGGGCGGGCGCCGCGCGGGCAGGCCGGGGGCGTGGGCCGGCGTCAGATGGCCGACATCACGTGCTTGATCCGGGTGTAGTCCTCGAAGCCGTACATCGACAGGTCCTTGCCGTAGCCGGACTGGCCGAAGCCGCCGTGCGGCATCTCGGCGACCAGCGGGATGTGCGTGTTGATCCAGACGCAGCCGAAGTCCAGGTCGCGGGAGAAGCGCAGCGCGCGGGCGTGGTCCTTGGTCCAGACCGAGGAGGACAGGCCGTAGACGGTGCCGTTGGCGTAGTCGAGCGCCTGCTCGTCGTCGGCGAACTTCTGCACGGTGATCACCGGGCCGAAGACCTCGTTCTGGATGATCTCGTCGTCCTGCTGCAGGCCGGAGACGACGGTCGGGGCGTAGAAGTAGCCGACCTCGCCGACCCGGTGGCCGCCGGTGTTGAGCACCGCGTGGCTCGGCAGGCGCTCGATGAAGCCGTGGACCCGGGTGAGCTGGTTGGCGTTGTTGAGCGGGCCGTAGAGCACGTCCTCGTCGTCCGGCAGGCCGGTCTTGGTGGCCGCGGCGGCCTCGGTCAGCGCGGCGACGAACTGGTCGTACACGGACTCGTGCACCAGCACGCGGGTGGCCGCGGTGCAGTCCTGGCCGGCGTTGAAGTACCCGGCCACGGAGATCCCCTCGACCGCGGCGGCGATGTCGGCGTCCTCGAAGACCAGGCAGGGGGCCTTGCCGCCGAGTTCCAGGTGCACCCGCTTGACGTCCTTGGCCGCGCTGGCGGCCACCTCGATGCCGGCCCGGACCGAGCCGGTGATCGAGGCCATCGCCGGGACCGGGTGCTCGACCAGGGCGCGGCCGGTGTCCCGGTCCCCGCACACCACGTTGAGCACGCCCGGGGGCAGGAACTCCTGGACCAGTTCGGCCAGCAGCAGGGTGGACAGCGGGGTGGTGTCGGAGGGCTTGAGCACCACGGTGTTGCCGGCCGCCAGGGCCGGGGCGATCTTCCACACGGCCATCAGCAGCGGGTAGTTCCACGGGGTGACCTGGGCGCAGACGCCGATCGGCTCGCGCCGGATGGTGGAGGTGTGGTCGGCCATGTACTCGGAGGTGGCCCGGCCGTCCAGGATCCGGGCGGCGCCGGCGAAGAACCGGATCTGGTCGACCGCGGGGCCCAGTTCCTCGCTCAGGGTCAGGCCGAGCGGCTTGCCGGTGTTGCGCGACTCCACCGCGGCGAACTCCTCGGCCCGGGCCTCGATCGCGTCGGCGATCTTCAGCAGCGCGCGCTGGCGCTCGGCCGGGGTGGACCGGCGCCACTCCTTGAACGCGGCGGCGGCGGCCTGGACGGCGGCGTCCACGTCGGCCGGGCCGGACACGGGCGCCAGCGCGATCACCTTTTCGGTGACCGGGTCGATGATCTCGCTGGTGCGGCCGTCGACCGTGTCCAGCGGCTTGCCGGCGACGATGTTGCGCAGGTGCTGCAGTTCCATGGGGTGACTCTCCGTCGCGATCCGGGGTGGACTACAAAGGGGGTGAGGCTGGTTATTGTTCCTCTTGGGTGACTTCCGCCTGACGTTCCGCTGCCAGCCTAGCCCGAACAGGCCGGCGGATCGAGACCGCGCTGTAAAAGCTTCGCAATGGATTCCGCATTACAGAGCACTCAAGCATGCGGAATCCATTGTCTAACTCTTGCCAAACAACGGTATCTGCATTCATGATGGAGTCGTGTTGAACCAGCACAAGGTGTCCCAGCAGCAGGTGCTCGATCCGCTGTCCAGGGCGATCATCGAACAGCTCCAGCAGGACGGCCGGCGGGCGTACGCCACGATCGGCAAGGCCGTGGGACTGTCCGAGGCCGCGGTCCGCCAGCGGGTGCAGAAGCTGACGGACGCCGGGGTGATGCAGATCGTGGCGGTCACCGACCCGCTCACGGTCGGTTTCAACCGGGAGGCGATGATCGGGATCCGGTGCGAGGGTGATATCGAGCCGATCGCGGCCGCCCTGTCCGCGATGGCCGAGATCACCTACGTCGTGGCCACCGCCGGCTCGTTCGACCTGATGGTCGAGGTGGTGGCGGAGAACGACGAGCAGCTGCTGGCGATCATCAACAAGGGGATCCGCTCGATCCCCAACGTGAAGAGCACGGAGAGCTTCTCCTATCTGAAGCTTTACAAACAGACCTACACCTGGGGTACCCGATGACGACAGCGCAGTCCGACCAAGCCAAGAGCGCGTACGACCACCTCTGGATGCACTTCACCCGGATGTCCGGGTACAAGGACAGCCCCGTCCCGATCATCACCCGGGGCGAGGGCGCCTACATCTGGGACTCGAACGGGCGCAAGTACCTCGACGGCCTGGCCGGCCTGTTCGTCGTCCAGGCCGGGCACGGCCGGGTCGAGCTGGCCGAGGCGGCGTCCAAGCAGGCCAAGGAGCTGGCCTTCTTCCCGGTCTGGTCCTACGCGCACCCGAACGCGATCGAGCTGGCCGACCGGCTGGCCGGCTACGCCCCCGGGGACCTGAACAAGGTCTTCTTCACCACCGGCGGCGGCGAGGCGGTGGAGACGGCCTGGAAGCTGGCCAAGCAGTACTTCAAGCTGGTCGGCAAGCCGATGAAGCACAAGGTGATCAGCCGCGCGATCGCCTACCACGGCACCCCGCACGGCGCCCTGTCGATCACCGGCATCCCGGACGCCAAGAAGTACTTCGAGCCGCTGGTCCCGGGCGCGCACAAGGTGCCGAACACCAACTTCTACCGGGCCGAGGAGATCACCGGGGTCCCGGAACTGGCCAAGGACGAGGAGCGGTTCGGCCGCTGGGCCGCCGACCAGGTCGAGCACACCATCCTGGCCGAGGGCGCGGACACCGTGGCCGCGGTCTTCGTCGAGCCGGTGCAGAACTCCGGCGGCTGCTTCCCGCCGCCGCCCGGGTACTTCGCCCGGCTGCGCGAGATCTGCGACCAGTACGACGTGCTGCTGGTCTCGGACGAGGTGATCTGCGCCTTCGGCCGGCTGGGAACCATGTTCGCCTGCGACAAGTTCGACTACATCCCGGACATCATCACCTGCGCCAAGGGCATGACCTCGGGCTACTCCCCGATCGGGGCGGCGATCGTGTCCGACCGGATCGCGGCGCCGTTCTACGAGGGCACCAACTACTTCCCGCACGGCTACACCTTCGGCGGCCACCCGGTCTCCTCGGCCGTGGCGCTGGCCAACCTGGACCTGTTCGAGCGCGAGGGCCTGACCAAGCACGTGCTGGACAACGAGGGCGCGTTCCGGGCCACCCTGGAGAAGCTCGGCGACCTGCCGATCGTCGGCGACGTGCGCGGGGACGGCTACTTCTACGGGATCGAGCTGGTCAAGGAGAAGTCGACCAAGACCACGTTCGACGAGGACGAGTCCGAGCGCCTGCTGCGCGGCTTCCTGTCCAAGGCCCTGTTCGACAACGGCCTGTACTGCCGCGCGGACGACCGCGGCGACCCGGTGGTGCAGCTGGCCCCGCCGCTGATCTGCGACCAGTCCCACTTCGACGAGATCGAGCAGATCCTGCGTGCCGTGCTGACCGAGGCGTGGACCAAGATCTGAGCCGAGCGCACACTAGACGGGTTGTTCCGGATTCTGGCGCCTGGGCCGAGTTGCTGGTAGGTGCGCTGACCTGTCGGGTGAGTGTGCACGGCGAAACGGCTGATCGGCGGTGGCTGGGCGTGGGGCCAGGCCCCGCCGATCAGCCGTTTCGCCGCGCCAGAATCCGGAACAACTCGTCTGGACCAGGGCCCGGGTCCCCGCCCGGCGGGACCCGGGCCCTGCGGCCGTCCCGGCACACTCGGGCCGCGGCCGCAACCGCTGATCGGCGAACCGGCTGCACCAGGGGCTGATCGCTAGCCAGATCGGCGGAATTCGGGAAGGTTTGCGGCATCTCGTCCCCTGGTTCGGGCACAGTGGTCCTCGTGAGCATCCCCTCCGACACTCCGGTGCTCGACGCCCGGTCCCTGAGCTTCCCGGCCGACGGCGGCGTCCTGCGCGGGGTCGACCTGGCCGTGGGCCGGGGCGAGACGGTCGCCGTGCTCGGCCCGGCCGGTTCCGGCAAGACCGTCCTGCTGCACTGCCTGACCGGCCGGCTCACCCCCGGCGGCGGCGGCGTCTGGGCCGACGGCAAGGCCTTCCACCTGTTCGGCGCCGACCAGCGCCGGGCGTTCCAGCGCCGCACCTTCGGCCTGGTGCCCCAGCGCACCGCCTTCGTCCCGGAGCTGACCCTGCTGCAGAACACCGCCCTGCCGCTGCTGTTCACCGGGCTGGCCCGGGACGCGGCCACCGCCCGCGCGGCGCTCTGGCTGGACCGGTTCGAACTCGGCGAGTTCGCCGACCGCAGGACCGGCGACCTGCCCGCCGAGGCGCTGCGCCGGGCCGGGCTGGCCCGCGGCCTGGTCACCGACCCGCTGATCCTGCTCGCCGACGAACCGCTGGCCGGCCTGGCCGAGCCGGACGCGGCGACCATAATCAGGATGCTGCTGTCCATCGCGCGCTCGCACGGGACCTCGGTCCTGTGCTTCACCCGCGACGCGGCGACCGCGGACAGGTTCCAGCGCCGGATCGAGCTGTCCCAGGGCCGGAGCTCGCAGCAGCCGGTGTCTGCGGCGGTGGCCGAGGCGTCCGGCGCCTCCGAACAGGCGCCGGGCCGACCGGTGACGGCGCCGAAGGCCGTGGTCGTGTCCGTACCGCTGAGCGGGTCGGCGGAGGCACCTCAGCAGCCGGTGGGACTAGCGGCGGGCGCGCCTGCGCCCACGCCGTTCACACCGCCCGCAGCTGCGTCGTCCGGCGCCGGTCCGGCCGCGATGTCGCACACCGCGCCTGCTGCGCCTGTCGCATCCGCTGGGGCTCCGCGGATCGGCGCGTCGCCGGTCGCCGCGCCGCCCAGGGCGCCCGCCACGTCAATGCGTCTTTCCGTATCCAGCCCGGGTTCCTCGGCCGAGAAGCCCGTCAACGTCCAGGCTTCGGCCTCCGCCGCGGCCCAGACGGTCCTCGACCGGCCGCCGCCCGAGTCCGCGCCCCCCGGCCCGGCCCGACCGCCGATCCCGCCGACCCATCCCCGGTCTCTCGGTGGTCTGCCGCTCGGCGCGCCGAGCCACCTGGGCCCCGGCCATGCGCAGGTCACATCATGAGCTCTGCCTTCGCCGCGCCGCGCGGGGCGCGAACGCACCAGTCCGCGCTGCTCTGGCTGGCCCTCCAGATGAGCCGGCCGGCCGGCGGTGCCGTGGCCGCCCGGCTGTCCTGGCTGGCCGCCGGGACTGCGCTCGCCGCCGGACCGCTGATCGTCTGGCTGGCCGCCGGCCTGTCCTCCGGCTCGCGGCCCGGGGCGCTGCCCGCGGGCACCGGCTTCGGCCTGGCCCTGGCCGCCTGCCCCGGCATCGCGCTGATCCTCGCGGCGGCGCACTGCCTGGCCGCCGACCGGGCGGAGGTGTCCGAGACCCTGCGCCAGGTCGGCGCGGAACGGATCGCCGCCTGGCTGCTGCCCGCCCTGCGGATCGCCCTGGCGGCCGTGATCGGCGGCATCGTCGGCGCGGTCGTCCTGGCCGTCCTGGATGTCACCGCGCTGCGCGATCTCCCCGCGAAGGCGCCGCTGCGGGCCACCCTGGCGGCCGTCTCGGGCGGCGCGTGGGCGACGCCGACCGCCCTGGTCGTCCTGCTGCTCGTCTCCGGTGCGCTTCTCGCCAGCGGGACAGGCCATCGGTTCGCCGATCGCCTGCGCGGCCGGATCACGGCCCGCATCGCCGTCCGGGCTCAGCCGCCATCGGCAGCAGAAGCCGAACCCGAAGCCGGGGCGGACGTAGCGACCACAGCCACGCCCCAAGCCGAGCCCGAAACGACCTGACCGCCCGCGCCGAGCCGGTCGGCTCAGGCGGCCGGACTCGTCCCGGCGAGCCCGCCGACCAGCCGGACCGCTTCGAGCAACGACTCCGCCACCGGCACCCCGGCCTGCGACAGGTTCTCCCGGCTGGACGAACCGCCCGAGTACAACACCGCCGCCGCACCCAACTGGAGGGCAGCATGCGCATCGTCGACACAGTCGCCGATCAACGCGATCTCGCCCGGAAGCAGATCCGGATCCTCGGTCTGAAGCTGCGCAAAGTGCCGCGCGAGGTACTTGTACTTCGGCCCGAAGTCGTGCTCCGGCGGCCGCCCGTCGATCCGGACCAGCCGGGTGTGCAGCCCGAAGCCGCCGATCCCGGTCAGCTCGACCAACTCGGCATGCCCGTACATCGACAGCAGTGACTGGCTGCGCGGGGCCCAGCTGTCCATCGCGGCCAGTGCTTCGGCGTTGAGCCCCGCAGTGTGCCGGCCGTCGTCGTAGGCGGTCGCAAAGGCCTTGTTGACCATTAGCCACTGTTCCTCGGTGGGCACGAAGCCGACCATGTCCGCGTAGAAGTCCTGCATCGGGCGGCGGTAGCCGCGCTGGTACTCCTCGTTGGTGACCATCCGGTCCACGCCGAGCGCCCGCACCGAGGCGTTGGTCGCCAGGACCACCAGTTCCTGGTCATCGAAAAGGGTGCCGTTCCAGTCCCAGACGATGTGTCGCACGCTGTTCATCGGTGGCGATCCTCCCCTGCCGCGGTCGAGGTCTGCGACCGCTTTCCGCGCTCATGTCCGGCCTTCGGTCGATCGTATCGGACCGGCCCGGAGCGGGCCCGGACCGGCTACGCGTCCGAAGCCGCCAGCTGCCCGCAGGCGCCGTCGATCTCCCGGCCCCGGGTGTCGCGCACGGTCACCGGCACACCCCAGGCCTGGAGCGTGCGGACGAACGCGTCCTCGTCCTGGGGCCGGGAGGCGGTCCACCTGGACCCGGGAGTCGGGTTGAGCGGGATCAGGTTCACGTGCGCCAGCTTGCCCTTGAGCCGCTTGCCGAGCAGGTCGGCCCGCCAGGCCTGGTCGTTCACGTCCCGGATCAGCGCGTACTCGATCGAGACCCGGCGCTTGGTGGTCCGGGCGTAGTCCCAGGCCGCGCCGAGCACCTCGCCGACCCGCCAGCGGGTGTTCACCGGCACCAGCTCGTCGCGCAGGTCGTCGTCCGGGGCGTGCAGGGACACCGCGAGGGTGACGTTCAGCTCCTCGGCGGTCAGCTTCTCGATCGCGGGCACCAGGCCGACCGTGGAGACCGTGATGTGCCGCTGGGACAGGCCCAGCCCGGCCGGCGCGGGGTCGGTCATCCGGCGCACGGCGCCGATCACCGCGTTGTAGTTCGCCATCGGCTCGCCCATGCCCATGAACACCACGTTCGAGACCCGGCCCGGCCCGCCCGGCACCTGGCCGCGGGCCAGCTCGCGCGCCCCGGCGACGACCTGCTCGACGATCTCGGCGGTGGACATGTTGCGGGTCAGCCCGGCCTGGCCGGTGGCGCAGAACGGGCAGTTCATCCCGCAGCCGGCCTGCGAGGAGACGCACAGGGTGACCCGGTCCGGGTAGCGCATCAGCACCGACTCGACCAGGGCGCCGTCGTGCAGCCGCCAGAGCGTCTTGCGGGTCGTCCCGCCGTCGCAGGTGATCTCCTTGACCGGGGTCATCAGGTCCGGCAGCAGGGCGTCCTTGAGCTGCTGGCGCTGCGCGGCCGGGATGTCGGTCCAGGTCTGCGGGTCGTCGGCCAGCCGCTCGAAGTAGTGCGCGGACAGCTGCGCGGCCCGGAAGCCGGGCAGCCCGGCGGCGATCAGCGCCTGCTTGCGCCCGGCCGGGTCGAGGTCGGCCAGGTGGCGGGGCGGCTTGCCGCGGCGGGGGGCGTCGAAGACCAGCTCCCCCGGCTTGGGGCGGGCGGCGACGGGCGTGGGGAGATCCTGGGCAGTCATAACCCGGCTATTGTCCCACGATCGGACGGGACCGGTGACCGGTGCGCCGGCCGCCGGCGGGCGGCTACTTCACCGGGACGAACAACGACAGCAGCAGCCAGACGATCGGCGCGGTCGGCAGCAGCGAGTCGAGCCGGTCCATGATGCCGCCGTGCCCGGGCAGCAGGCTGCCCATGTCCTTGATCCCCAGGTCGCGCTTGATCATGGACTCGCACAGGTCGCCCAGGGTGGCGCTGACCACGACGCAGCCGCCGAGCACCGCACCCTGCCAGGCCTGCCCGTGCAGCATGGTGACCAGCATGATCGCGCCCGCGACGGCCGCGGTCAGGACCGACCCGGCCAGGCCTTCCCAGGACTTCTTCGGCGAGATCTTCGGCGCCATCGGGTGCCGGCCGAAGAGCACCCCGGCCGCGTAGCCGCCGGTGTCGTTGCAGACCACCAGGACCAGGAAGATCAGCGTGCGCTGGGTGCCGTGGTCGGCCGCGGCCAGCAGGATGGCGAACCCGGCCAGGAACGGGACGTAGACGGCCGCCAGCAGCCCCGCGCTGACGTCCCGCAGGAAGCCGTCGGCCCCGTCGGTCAGCCGCCAGACCAGAACCGAGACGGCCGTGAGGGCGAGCACCGCGGCCAGCGCCGCCTCGCCGGAGAAGTAGGCGGCGACCAGCATGCCGGCCCCGCCCACGGCCACCGGCAGGAAGGGGTAGCGGATGTCGCGCTGGGCGAAGGCGGTGTCCAGTTCGCGCAGGGCGAGCACGGCGGCCACGGCCACGATGGCCAGGAAGGCCGGTTTGGCGTACACCAGGGTGGCGATCAGGCTCAGGCCCAGGCCCACCCCGACCGCGGTGGCGGCCGGCAGGTTGCGCCCGGCCCGGCCGGGCGGCGGAGGCGGCTGGCCGCCGGTGCCGGTCGGTCCGCTCACTGCGTCACCCCGTCCTTCGCCGTACCTGTCGTCGCCGGCCCCGCCGTCCGGTCCGCGGCGTTCGGCCGACGCCGCGTCCCTCCCTCTCACGGCGCTCGTCATCGCTGTGGCCTTTCCCGATCAGGCGAGTTCTCCGCCAGGACACTACTTGATTGCGTGGACCGCTGTCCCGCCGGGTGGCCGCCGCCGGGCGCACGGGCAGGTGGGGCGTACCGCGCGGACACTGTCGGCCACCGGGCCCGCCGCGGCCGCGGCGCCGGGTCCAGCCGGTGCGGGCCCGGCCGGCCTGGCTGCGGCGGCCGGGGGCGGCGGCCTCGGTTGCCGACCGGCGCCGGGAACCCGGCCGGCCGGGAGCACGCCGGGGCGGTGCGCCGGGCGGCGCCCGGCGAGGATCGCGGCCGGCGGCTCAGACCTCCAGCAGCTCGGATTCCTTGTGCTTGAGCGCCTCGTCGATCTGGCCGGTGTGCTTGGCGGTGAAGCCGTCGAGCTCCTTCTCCGCCCGCTTGCCCTCGTCCTCGCCGATCTCGCCGTCCTTGACCTGCTTGTCCACCGCCTCCTTGGCGTGCCGGCGGATGTTGCGGATGGAGATCTTGGCGTCCTCGGCCTTGGTCCGGGCCACCTTGATGTACTCCTTGCGCCGCTCCTCGGTCAGCTGCGGGAAGACCACCCGGATGATGCTGCCGTCGTTGCTCGGGTTCACCCCGAGGTCCGAGTCCCGGATCGCCTTCTCGATCGCGCCCAGCGAGCCCTTGTCGTAGGGGTTGATCAGGGCCATCCGGGCCTCCGGGGCCTGGATCGAGGCCAGCTGGGGGACCGGCGTGAAGGTGCCGTAGTAGTCGACCACGATCTTGTTGAACATCGCGGGGGTGGCCCGGCCGGTGCGGATCGCGGCGAAGTCCTCCTTGGCCACCGTGACGGCCTTGTCCATCTTGTCCTCGGCTTCGAGGAGAATCTCGTCAGTCACTTCTTCGGCTCCTGTTCCGACGGGTTGCGCCTAGGGTTGCGTCTTTCACGTTACTGCGCCACGAGGGTGGCTTCATGGTTCACCAGGGTGCCGATCTTCTCGCCGGCCACCGCCCGGCCGATGTTGCCCTCGCCCTCGAGGCCGAAGCAGATGATCGGCAGCTTGTTGTCCATGCACAGCGAGATCGCGGTGCGGTCGGCGAAGTTCAGGCCGAGCTTGAACACGTCCCGGTAGTCCAGGCTCTCGAACCGGATCGCGGCCGGGTCCAGCTTGGGGTCGGCGTTGTAGATGCCGTCCACCCCCTGCTTGGCCATCAGCACCACCTCCGCGCCGATCTCCAGGGCCCGCTGGGCCGCGGTGGTGTCGGTGGTGAAGAAGGGCATGCCGGCCCCGGCGCCGAAGATGACCACGCGGCCCTTCTCCAGGTGCCGGATGGCCTTGCGCGGGATGTACGGCTCGGCCACCTGGGCCATCGCGATCGCGGTCTGCACCCGGGTCTCGATGCCGAGCTTCTCCAGGAAGTCCTGCAGGGCCAGGCAGTTCATCACGGTGCCCAGCATCCCCATGTAGTCGCCGCGGACCTGCTCCATCCCGCGGTTCTTCAGCTCCGCGCCGCGGAAGAAGTTGCCCCCGCCGACCACCACCGCGATCTGGGTCCCGGTCTCCCGCTGGGCCTGGGCGATCTGGCGGGCGATCGACTGGGCGACGTCCGGGTCGACCCCGACCTTCCCCCCGCCGAAGACCTCGCCGGAGAGCTTCAAGACGACGCGCCGGTAGTGTCCGGATCCGGCTCTGGCCTGGGTCATGTGCTTGCCTCCTGGTGGCGATGGACTGCGGGCACTTCACACCGCACCGTACCCGCCCGTTCGCTCGGGCGCGGCGGAACGCCCCGCGCCGGCGGGCGCGGGCCGGTCCGGGTCCGGATTGCGCGAACGCCGCGCGGAGGACGGGTGTCGCGGGGACACCCGGCTTCCGGCGCGGCGTTCGACGGTCTTACTCAGGCGCCGACCCGGAACCTGGCGAAGGCCTGCAGGGTGACCCCGGCCTCGTCCAGGATCTTGTGCACCGTCTTCTTCGGGTCCTTGGCGAAGGCCTGCTCGAGCACCACGTTGTCCTTGAAGAAGCCGTTCACCCGACCCTCGACGATCTTCGGCAGGGCGGCCTCGGGCTTGCCCTCCTCGCGCGAGGTCTCCTCGGCCAGCCGGCGCTCGGTGGCCACGACCTCGGCCGGGACCTCCTCGCGGGTCAGGTAGGTCGGGGAGAACGCGGCGATGTGCTGCGCGACGTCCTTGGCGATCTCGGCGTTCTCCTGGTCCAGCTGGACCAGCACGCCGACCTGCGCGGGCAGGTCGGGGGAGGTCTTGTGCAGGTAGGTGGCCACGTAGCCGCCCTCGAACCGGGCGAAGCGGCGCAGCTCGATCTTCTCGGCCAGGGTGGCGTTGGCCTCGTCCACGAAGCCCTGCACGGTCTGTCCGGACTCGGCGATGGTGCTGGCCAGCAGCTCGGGCAGCCCGGTCACCCCGGCGGCCGCGGTGTGCGCGACGAGGTCGGCGGCGACCTGGATGAACCGGGCGCTCTTGGCCACGAAGTCGGTCTCGCAGTTGAGCTCGATCAGCACGCCGCTGCCGTTGCCGGCGGCGATCTGCGCGGCGACCAGCCCGTTGGAGGCGGTCCGGCCCTCGCGCTTGGTCACGCCCTTCAGGCCCTTGACCCGCAGGTACTCGACGGCCTTGTCGAAGTCGCCCTCGTTCTCCTCCAGGGCCTTCTTGCAGTCCATCATTCCGGCGGCGGTGAGCTCGCGGAGCTTCTTGACGTCCGCGACGGAGTAGTTCGCCATGGTCTCTCGGTCTCTCGTCCTCATAGTGATCGTAACTGGGGAACCGCGCCGGAACGGGGCACCGGGGTTCGTTCCCGATGCCCCGTTCCAGGAGGTGCTGTGCGCTGGGACTACTACGCCTCGGTGCTCTCCGCGGCCGCGGCCGGAACCTCGGTCTCGGCAACCTCGGCCTCGACGGCCTCGGCGGCGGGAGCTTCGGCGGCGGGGGTCTCGGCGGCGGGGGCCTCGACCTCAGCCTCGGCGGCCGGGGCGTCCGCGACGGCGGCGGTCTCGGTCTCGGCCGGGGCGGCGTCCTCGGCCACCGGGGCGTCGGTGGTGGCCAGCAGCTCCTGCTCCCAGGCGGCCAGCGGCTCGTCCACGGCGACCACGCCGGCCGAGGAGTTCCCGGCGCCGGAGCGGGCGATCAGGCCCTCGGCCACGGCGTCGGCCACGACCCGGGTGAGCAGGGCGACCGAGCGGATCGCGTCGTCGTTGCCCGGGATCTTGTAGTCGACCTCGTCCGGGTCACAGTTGGTGTCGAGGATCGCGACGACCGGGATGTGCAGCTTGTGCGCCTCGCCGACCGCGATGTGCTCCTTCTTGGTGTCCACGATCCACACCGCGGAGGGCACCCGCTGCATGTCCCGGATACCGCCGAGGGTCTTGGTCAGCTTGTCCTTCTCGCGGCGCAGGACCAGCAGTTCCTTCTTGGTCATGCCGGAGGCGGCGACGTCGTCGAAGTCGATCTCCTCGAGCTCCTTGAGCCGCTGCAGGCGCTTGTGCACGGTGGAGAAGTTGGTGAGCATGCCGCCGAGCCAGCGCTCGTTCACGTAGGGCATGCCGACCCGGGTGGCCTGCTCCGCGACGGCCTCCTGGGCCTGCTTCTTGGTGCCGACGAAGAGCACCGTGCCGCCGTGCGCGACGGTCTCCTTGATGAACTCGTAGGCACGGTCGATGTACGACAGCGACTGCTGCAGGTCGATGATGTAGATGCCATTGCGCTCCGTCATGATGAAGCGCTTCATCTTGGGGTTCCACCGGCGGGTCTGGTGCCCGAAGTGGACGCCGCTCTCCAGGAGCTGGCGCATGGTGACGACGGCCATTGCCGTGTCCTCCTTGTTTCGTCTGGTCCGGTTCGCTCACGATCCCGGATGGGATCTGTGCCTGGTGTCCGGCCGGCTGACCACTTCCGCCGCCGCCGCGCACCGGGGGCGAAGCCCGTGGTGGCGCAGGGGGAGGCGGACCGGGTGGTACAGGAGCGCGCCGGTGCCGAAGGACGGATCCCGCGAACACCGCCCGCTGCCGGACACGCGAAGTCGGCCCGCCGCAGCGGGCCGCGGAACAAGTCTACCTGCTCCGCACCGGCTCCAGACGCACTCGCCCGGGCCCGAGCAGGATCGACGGATCGTAGTAGCGGATCAGGCGCCCGCGCCCGGTCAGCAGGCCCCAGTGCAGGCAGGGCCGGGCGGCGCAGTGGCCGGGCTGCAGGGTGCCGATCGGCTGGCCGGGAACGACCTGTTCCCCGGTCCGCACGAGCGGGGTCACCGGCTCGTACGTGGTGCGCAGCGCTCCGTGGCCGATCGAAACCACCCCGCGGCCGAAAAGGGTGCCGGCGAAGACGACGGTGCCGGATCCGGCCGCGTGGACCTCGCCGCCGGCCGGGTCCCGGGAGTCCGGGTCGGCCAGGTCCAGGCCGCGGTGGCCGGCCGCCCAGCGCTGCACCGGCGGCTGGAACGGGCGCACGACGGCAGGTGGGCCTCCGTCGTCGCCGGACAGCGGCCAGGTCCAGGCCGGCGGGCGAGGCGGCAGCGCCTCGAAGGTCCGGTCCGCGAGAACCGGTCCCGCCATCACCTGGCCCAGCAGGTGTCCGAGTAAGTGTCCGAGCAGCAGCGCCCCCGCCGCGAAGATCCGCATGAATCCACAGGTACACGATCATGCGGCCCACTGGGAGCTTTCCGGAAAAGTAGCACTTTTCCGACGGAAAGAGGGCGGGCTTTGCCCACCCGCTCGCTTTACCGCGCTTTCACCCGTGCGCCGTCGGCGTCACCCGGTGCACGTCGCTCGGCGGTGGCCGGCCGGCAGCTTACGGTCGGCGGTCGCCGTCTCGGCTCATCCCATCGCGAAACTCTCCGGCAGCTCGTCTCGTCTCATCTCGGGCGGCGCTGGCCGCGCAGGCCGAACAGCACCAGGGTGAGCGTTCCCTCGATCACCGCGGCGGGGTCCGCTCCGGCGTCGATCCGCTTGGCCGCTCCGTCCACGGCGCCCTGCAGCACGGCGGCCGTGGTCCGCGGATCCGGGTGGCCGAGGCGGCGCAGGGCCACCACGACCAGTTCGACCAGCATCCCGTGCGCGGCACGGATCCGGTCTCGGGCCTGTCCGTCCAGCTCCACGGCGGAAAGGGCCAGGATGCTGCGGTGGCCCGGCTGCGCGACCAGTTCCAGCTGACGGCGCACATAGGCGGCGATCTGGCGTTCGGGGGTCGGCTGGGCCAGCATCACCCCGCGGATGTCCGCGACCGCGGCCGGGAAGTCCTCGACCGCCAGCGACTCGACCACGTCCGCCCGGGAGCGGAAGTATTCGTACACTGACGACCTGGCCAGCCCGGTGCGCTCCGCCATGGCGGCGAAGGTGAGCGCGGACATCCCCCCGTCAGCCAACAGGTCGCGGGCAGCGCCGAGCAGCGCGGTACGCTGCATCGACCGGTGCTCCGCAACAGTTGCTGCTTTGATCCTCGGCACAGCCCTAGCCTAAGCCAGTCCTCGGCATTTCGGGCCGGATCGCTCTTATTCTTGGCAACTGCCTGGAACCTGCTTCATGGTGCAATTTCATCCGCAATCGCACCGGCCAAAACTGTCCCGGCGGTAAGTTAACGCAGCTCGGCCAGCCGGGTACGCAGAGTGAGCACGGCCTTCGCGTGGATCTGGCAGACCCGGCTCTCGGTCACCCCGAGCACCTGCCCGATCTCGGCCAGCGTCATCCCCTCGAAGTAGTAGAGGGTCACCACGGTCTTCTCCCGGTCCGGAAGGGTGTTGACGGCCCTGGCCAGCAGATGCCGGGTCTCCCGGTTCTCCACCACCTCGACCGGGTTGTCCGCGCTCAGGTCCTCCAGGGTCTCCATCAGGCTCAGCCGGTCGCCGTCGCCGGTGGACAGGGTGAGCACCTCGTCCAGCGCCATCACGTTCACCAGGGAGAGCCGGGAGAAGACCTGGTGCAGCTCGCCGAGCCCGATCCCCATCTCCTGGGCGATCTGCCGCTCGCTCGGCGTCTGGCCGAGCCGGTGCTCGAGCCGGACCGAGGCCTGCTCGATCTCCCGGGCCTTCTGCCGCAGCGAGCGCGGGATCCAGTCCAGCGCGCGCAGCTCGTCGATGATCGCCCCGCGGATCCGGTTGATCGCGTAGGTCTCGAACTTGATCGACCGGCTCGGGTCGAAGCGCTCGATCGCGTCGATCAGCCCGAAGATCCCGTAGGAGACGAAGTCGGCCTGCTCGACCATCCCGGACAGCCCGACCGAGACCCGCCCGGCGACGTACTTGACCAGCGGCGAGTAGTGCAGGATCAGCTGCTCGCGCAGCTTCGGGTCCCCGGTGGCCTTGAAGTCGTGCCACAGCACGGCCATGGTCTCGGCCGTGTTGGCGGGATCGGGATCCACAGGTCGGGCACCGGTCGGCCGGTCGGCACACACGCTGCCCTGACTGTTGATCGCCATCGCCCGCCTTGATCCGTTCAACCTCGCCGTCCAAGCCCGCCGAACTGGGCCAACTGGTGTCGAGCCTAGCGTAATCACACTGCCACGCCGGGTAAGCGGGGGCCGCGACCGTCCGGCTGCTCACTCGATCAGGTGACGAAAGACAATCATTCATAGCGCCGGGCCCGCCGTTCCCGGCCGGGCGCCAGCACCCAGCCGGAGGTGTTCTTGACCGCCAGCCCCAGCGCGGCCAGCCGCCCGAGCCCGGCGAACACGTTCCCCGGCTCGATCCCGGTGGCCCCGGAGAGTTGCGGGATCTGGATGCCGGAGGTCTTGGCCGTGGGCAACGCTTCGAGGACGAGTTGGTCCTCGGGCCCGAGGCCGGTCAGCACGTCCGGGTCGGGAGTCTTGGCGGTCATGACGGCTGTCAGAAGTGATCCGGGACCCGGCGCTCTGCCCGCGCTCCTGCTTGGGCCACCCGGGTCGCCGGAGTTGCCGGAGTCGCCGCCGCCGGTGGGACCAAAGTGGCTGGAGTTATCAATGGTGTCGGCGGCGCTGCTGCCGATGCCGGTGCACGTACCGTTCCGGGTGATCGCGTTGCTGCTCGATCTGCTGCTTGACCTGCTGCTCGGCGGCTGGGTAGCGACCATCCGGTCGGAACTGGCCGGTCTGGGCGGCGGTGCGTCCGGCGGCGCGTACGACGCCCAGTCGCCGAGGTCGGCGGCCAGCTGCTGGGGGCTTTCGACGATCTGGGCGCCGTCCCGGATCAGTTCGTGCGTGCCGACCGACAGGCCCGAGGTGATCGGCCCGGGCACCGCGAACACCTGCCGGCCCAGATCGGCGGCGCGCCGCGCGGTGACCAGGGACCCGCTGCGCTTGGCCGCCTCGACCACGACGGTCGCCGTGCCGAGCGCGGCGATCAGCCGGTTCCTGGTGAGGAACCGGAACCGGTTCGGATGGCAGCCCGGCGGCAGTTCCGAGACCACGGCGCCCTGACCCTGGATCGCCCGGAACAACCGCTCGTTCGTCCGCGGGTAGGCCAGATCGATCCCGCATGCGAGAAATGCGATCGAGTCCCCGCCCACGGCCAGCGCGCCCCGGTGCGAGGCCGCGTCGATTCCGAGCGCGCCGCCGGAGGCGACCGGGACCCCCGCCTGCCCGAGCGCGGCCGCCAGGGCGCCGGCCACATAGGAGCCGTACCCGGTGCAGGCCCGCGCGCCGACCATGGACACGACCGGCCCGGCCGCCGAGGCCAGCCAGCTGCCGAGCCACCAGACCCCCAGCGGGCGTTCCGGCCCGAGATCGTCGAAGCCGGCCGGCCAGTGCTCGTGCCCGGGCGTGAGGTAGGCCGCGCCGACTGCCTCCGCCGCGGCCATGGTCGCGTCGAGATCGACGTGCTCCAATCGGAGCCGGTAGCCGACCGAGCGCTCCGCCACCCGGTCGCGCCGCACCGGATCGGGCTCCAGGTCCGGCAGGCTCGCTCCCCGGATGCCCGCGAGCAGCTGGTCGGCGCCGGCGAACTCCTGCAAGCGGCTGAAGACCGGATCCGCTGGCTCGATCACATGATGCAGTGTCAGCCTGGCCAGATAGTCCGTTTCGTCGTCCACGATCAATCCCCCTAATTTTCCCCGTACGGCAAGGCGATCGGCCAAACTCACGCCGACCCCGCCCCTGATATTCCGATGTACCGACGTCGCAGCCAAGAATGCTTCCCGGCCACGGCTGATCCCCATGCACGAGCTGTCGCTCATCGCCACGTTTCCCACGTCCCGGATGAGACTGCATTGCAGCCGGCCCGTCACCGCCGCGGATCAGGGCGAGTTCGTCCCGGCGAAGCCGAGGCGGAAGCCGAGCGCGCTGTCCACGGCGTAGCGGTCGATCCGGTCCCGGCCTTCCAGGTCCGCGATGGTCCAGGCGACTCGGATGACCCGGTCCAGGCCGCGGGCGGTCAACGCACCGGTGCGCAGCGCCTGCTCGACCGTGGCCAGGGCGTCGGTCTCCATCGGCCAGCGGCTGCGCAGCACCTGGCCCGGGACCTGGGCGTTGCACCGCCAGGTGCTGCCGGCCAAACGCCGGGCGGCGCGGTCGCGGGCCTGCGCGACCCGGGCCGACACCTGCGCGGTGCTCTCGCCGACCGGGCCGCCCGCGGCGGCGCTGAGCAGGTCGGCCGGTCCGGCCGGAGCCACGTCCACCCGCAGGTCGATCCGGTCTATCAGCGGCCCGGACAGCTTGGACAGGTACGCGATCCGCACCCGGGGCCGGCACACGCAGTGCAGACCGGCTCTGGCGAACCGCCGCGGGTCGTACTCCGCCTCGGACGCGTCGGCTTCGGCCAACTCGGTACCGGGCGGCGGGACGAACTCGCCCGCGCGGCCGCAGGGGCAGGGATTCGCGGCCATGACCAGCTGGAACTGGGCCGGGAAGCGGACCGTGCCGATGGATCTGGCGATCTCGACCACGCCGGACTCGATCGGCTCGCGCAGCGATTCCAGGACGGCCCGGCCGAGCTCGGGCGCCTCGTCCAGGAACAGCACGCCGCGGTGGGCCCGGCTGACCGCGCCGGGGCGCAGTTCGCCCGAGCCGCCGCCGATCATCGCGGCCACGGTCACCGAGTGGTGCACCGCGCAGAACGGCGGCCGGGTGATCAGCGGCCGGCCGGGCGGCAGGGTTCCGGCCAGGGAGTGCACCGAGCTGACCTCCAGCGCCGCCTCGGTGTCCAGCGCGGGCAACAGCCCGGGCAGGCGTTCGGCGAGCATGGTCTTACCCGAGCCGGGCGGTCCGCAGAAGAACACGTGGTGGCCGCCGGCCGCGCTGATCTCCAGGGCGCGGCGGGCCTCGTACTGGCCGAGCACCTGGGTCAGGTCGGGCGCCGGGGCGCCGTCCGGGCCGTCCGCCCAGCGCGGGTCGTGGTCCGGGCCCGCGGTCATCGTCTCGGCCGGAACCCGGGACCCGGCCTCGGGATCGGGCTCGCCGGGCATCGACGTCTGGTTCAGGTACGCCGCCATCTGGCGCAGCGAACGGATGCCGGCCACTTCGGGCCCGGGGACCTGGCGGGCTTCGACCGCGTTCGCCTGCGCGCAGAAGATCAGGTCGTGTCCGGCCGACGCCGCCGCCACCGTGCTGGGCAGGACGCCGTGCACCGGGCGGACCCGGCCGTCCAGGCTCAGCTCCGCCATGAACACGGCCTGCGGCCAGGCGCCGACCCGGATCTGGGACATCGCCCGGAGCAGGGCCGCGGAGATGGCCAGGTCGAAGCCGGCGCCGGACTTGCGCACCCAGGCCGGGGACAGGCTGACCGTGATCGCGGCCTGCGGCCAGGAGAAGCCCGAGTTGGCGATGGCGGCGCGGACCCGGTCCCGGGACTCGCACAGCACCGAGTCGGGCAGGCCGACCAGGGCGAACCTGCTCAGGCCGGGCACGATGTGCGCCTCGACGTCGACCAGGATGCCGCGCAGTCCGAGCAGGGCCACGGCCCAGGCGCGCCCGTATCCCTCGGCGGTCGCCATCAGCTCACGTCCCCGATCTGGAAGTAGAGCAGCGCCACGGCCGAGGGCCTCGGCACGGAGCCCACCAAAATACCGCGCAGGCGGAACACGGCGGCCACCGACGACCGGCCGAACGTTTCGACCGTTTCGACCGCACGCATGTCACGCCACCCCCACGAGGTGGTCGAGTTCGAGGATCGCGAACGGGGGCGCCGGCTCGGTGCGGATCGCGATCACGTCGATCCGCAGCTCATTGACCTGACGGATCAGGCGCTGCCCGCCGGGGCGGTTGCGCCGCCCGGCCAGCCAGCGCACGGCCAAGCGGCGTAGCCGGACCGCCTTGGCCCGGGTGACCGCCTCGGCGGGATGGGCCAGACGGCCGGTCGACCTGGTCTTGACCTCGCAGACCACGATGGTGCGGCGCAGGCCGGCGATCAGGTCGAGTTCGCCGCGCAGATCCGGGTCGTGGCAGGTCCAGTTGCGCTCGATGATGCGGTAGCCCTCCAGCTCGAGGTACCGCGCCGCCTCGGCCTCGCCGTAGGCGCCCAGCCTGCGCTGCAGGTCGTGCCGCCGGGTGAGGGAACGGCCCCCGGCCAGGCCCGGCGGACTGCCCGGACCTCCCGGACTGCCGGAAAAGCTGAAATGCGTCGATTCCTTACGCGCGGCCGAATCCCTGCGTCCGCGCGCGATTGCTCCGTCCATGCCCACCCCCGAATACCGACCTGCGATCCGCGCCGCCTCCCCTTGTCGGCAGCGCCTTGACACCATCATGACCCGGTTCGCAGAGAAATGTCGTCGGTTTAAATAAGTCATCTAATAGTGGTGAGCTGTGGCAACCACCACCACCGATCCCCGGCATAAAACAACCGCCGCCCGTCGGCGCCGGAAAGGCGCCGCCGGACGGCGGTGGCAGAACACGAGGTGCGCAGCGGCCGCGTCGCCGCGGACTACTCGGTCGGGACCTCCAGGTCGCTCTTGGCCAGTTCCTCGACGTTCACGTCCTTGAAGGTGACCACCTTGACGTTCTTGACGAACCGGGCCGGCCGGTACATGTCCCACACCCAGGCATCGGCCATGGTGACCTCGAAGTACACCTCGCCGTCGGCCGAGCGCACGTCGAGGTCGACCTGGTTGGTCAGGTAGAACCGCCGCTCGGTCTCGACGACGTAGCGGAACAGCCCGACCACGTCGCGGTACTCCCGGTAGAGCTGAAGCTCCATCTCGGTTTCGTACTTCTCGAGATCCTCGGCACTCATTCCTGCGCTCCCCTGGTACGTTGGTCGGCGAAATCCAGGAGGTCCCCCTGCGTCACGACGCCGGCGCCCGGGGCGCTCCTGGACCCATTCTCACCCACAAACGGCCCCTTGGCGTCCGCCAGGGAGAGCTTTCGCACATTCGCGTAGCTGAACCGGTGCTCGGGGCAGCCGCCGTGGCGGTCCAGGGCCGCCTGGTGCACGGCCGTGGCGTAGCCCTTGTGGGTCGGGAAGTCGTACTCCGGGTACTGTTCGTGCAGCTCAAGCATGATCCGGTCGTGGGTCACCTTGGCGATCACGGACGCGGCCGCGATGCAGGCGACCAGGCGGTCGCCCTTGACCACCGCATGGCTCGGCGTGGCCACCCGGGGCACCGTGAAGCCGTCGAACAGGGCCAGGACGGGCCTCGGGTCCAGCCGGGCCATCGACTGCCGCAGCGCCGTGTAATTGGCCTCCTGGACCCCCACGCGGTCCACCTCGGCCGCCGGTATCACCCACGCGGCCCAGGCGAGGGCGTGCTCGACCACCTGGCCGTAGAGCCGCTCCCGGGTCGCCTCGGTGAGCAGCTTGGAGTCGTTCAGGCCGGGGATCCGCACCCCCTCGGGCAGGATCACCGCGGCCGCGGTCAGCGGGCCGGCGCACGCGCCCCGGCCGGCCTCGTCGGCGCCGGCCACCAGCGGGTAGCCGGCCTCCCGCAACGCCGCCTCGTACGCGTAGAGGTCCTGCCCGCCGCCCAGCGCCGGCGGGCTCGGAATCCCCACGTCCAACTGCCCCTGCGCGTGCGGGGCCGGTCCCTGCGATGCCGACATGGCGTTCAGGCTACGCGCTGTTCTTCGCCGCGTCGCGCCGCCTGAACCTGCGGTGCCTGAACCGCCGGCGCAGCACGGTCGTCGGCAGGGCCAGGGCCAGGGCGGCGACCGGGGTCCCGCCCGGTGCGCCGAGCGCCTGCAGGCCCACCTGTTTGAAGGTGTCCGGCACCGGCAGCGTGCCCCACTGGCTGGTCGGCCAGATGATCAGCTCGGCCCGGCCGACCACGTCGCCCACCGGGACGAACCCGCCGTCGGTCAGCACGTGCGCGCGGGAGTCCTCGGACACCGAGCGGTGGTCGCCCATCACCCACAGGTCGCCCTGCGGCACGGTCACGTCGAAGTTCGCGGTCACCCCGCTCGGCGAGGAGTCCGACTTGTCGCCGGGATACAGATAGGTCTCGTTCAACGGCACGCCGTTCACGGTGATCTGGTCCTGCGCGTTGCAGCAGACCACGTGGTCCCCGCCCACCCCGATCACCCGCTTGATCAGGTCGCCGTTGTCCTGCGGCAGCACGCCCACCCAGGTCAGCGCGCTGCTGAACCAGTTGCTGGAGGTGGCCGCCGGCTGGTCGTCGAGCCAGCCGCCCGGGTCCTGGAACACCACGATCTGGCCGCGGGCCGGCTTGTCCCCGATCCACACCGCGGCCCGGTTGACCAGCACCCGGTCGCCGATCGCGAGGGTGTTCTGCATCGACCCGCTCGGGATGAAGAAGGCCTGCACCAGGAAGGTCTTGATCAGGAAGGCAAGGAACAGGGCGAACACGACCAGGAAGGGCAGCTCCACGATGAACGGCCGCGGCGTCTTGGGGAACAGGAACCGCCACACCAGCCGGAACGGGTAGAGCGCCCAGCCGGCCGGGGAGGTCGGCCGGCCCGGACCGGCCGCCGCGCCCGGTCCGCCGGCGTCCGCCGACCGTTCGGCCGGCTCCCCGGCCGCCGCGCCGGTGCCCGTATCCGCACCCGAGTCCCCGTCCGGTGACTGTCCCGGGATCCCGGTGCCCGAGCCGTTGCGGACCGGTCCGGCCCCGGCGGCCGGCTCGTCCACGGCCTGATTGGCCACCGAACCCGACTCGCCGTCGGATTTATCCACTGCCACTTCGCCAACCTCGAGTTCTCGTTAGGGATCGAACCGACCGGTACACCACCCTACGGCGCCGCAGCGCCAGCCGGATCGGCACCGCCCCGATCAGCGCCGCGGTCGCGGGCTGTACCGGGAGCGAGGTGACCGCGGTCAGTCCTTGCTGTTGAAAGGTAGCGGGAACGCCCAGTCCCCCGACACGATTAGGCGGCCAAATCAACACGAACGCGTGACCCACCACGTCGTCAATCGGCACAGTACCGTCAGATCCGTTGTTCATGTGGTACCTGGAGTCCGCGGAGTCGTCGCGGTTGTCCCCCATCACCCAGATGTGCCCCGGCGGCACCTTGACGTCGAAACTCTGCTCGGACGGCGCCGCCCCCGGGTAGATGTAGTCCGACTCGTTCAACGGCACGCCGTTCACGGATATCCGGCCCTGGGCGTCGCAGCACTTGACCTCGTCCCCCGGCACCCCGATCACCCGCTTGATCAGGTCCTGCTGGCCGGGCAGCAGCCCGACGAAGGTGAACACCGACTTGACCCCGTCGACCAGGAAGTTGCCCCCGCTCGTGCTGGTCGAGTCCTCGCCGGTCAGCCAGCCGCCCGGGTCCTGGAAGACCACCACCTGGCCGCGCTGCGGCTGGGAGCCGAACCAGGGCGAGAACTTGTTCACCAGCACCCGGTTGCCGGGCATGATCGTGGTCTCCATCGACGGCGACGGGATGTAGAACGCCTGGACCACGAAGGTCTTGATCCCCAGGGCCAGGAACAGCGCGATCACCAGCAGGATCGGGATCTCCCGCCACAGCCGGATCGGCTTGAGCCGACGCCGGCGCCCCTTCGCCGTCCTGGACTTCATCGGTTTTATCCGACGCCGCCGACCCTTCGCCACGCCCGTCCTCCAGATCCACCGGGGGACAGCCCGGTTACGCTTCGATGGCGAATTTCATGTCACCGTTGCGGAACACTACTATGCCGACACCGCGGATTCGAGAGCGGAGATCTTCAAGTTCGCTCCCCCTTCATCGGGCCAAAGGCAACGCCCCGGTCCCCCTCGCGGGGGCCGGGGCGTCCGACGGGTGCGCGAATGCGCAGGTCCGGTAGGCGACTACCGGTTCCAGTCCACCTTCTCCTTGATCTTCGCCTTCTTGCCGCGCAGTTCGCGCAGGTAGTAGAGCTTGGCCCGGCGGACGTCACCGCGGGTGATCACTTCGATCTTGTCGATCACCGGAACGTGCACCGGGAAGGTGCGCTCCACGCCGACGCCGAAGCTGATCTTGCGGACGGTGAAGGTCTCGCGCACGCCGCTGCCCTGGCGCCGGATGACCACGCCCTGGAACACCTGGATCCGCGAACGGGTGCCTTCGACGACCCTGACGTGCACCTTCAGGGTGTCGCCGGGCCGGAACGGCGGGATGTCCGAGCGCAGCGACTGCGCGTCGAGTACATCAAGCTTCTGCATTTTCTCTCCTCGCGCATGCCACAGGTCACGCGCGGCGATCTAGATGGGATTCGCTGATTCGCCGTTCCGCCCGCGCTCCCCCCATGGCAGGAGAGGCCCGACAAATTCTGTCGAAAGTCTTAGGGAGGAACACCGACTCGCAAGTCTCTCACGACTGCCCGGCCTCCACGAAATCCGTCCGCGCCGCACCCGCCGGGGACGGCGGGCTCAGTCCTGCGCGGCCGGGTCCGCGGCCGGGCCGAGCCGGCCGCCGTCCACGCTCCAGCCCAGCGCGGCCAGCGCCGCGCGGTCCTTCTTGTCCAGGCCGGCCGGATCGGTCCGGGCGAGCAGTTCCGGCCGGTTGGCGGCGGTCCGGGCGAAGGCCGCCTCGCGCCGCCAGCGGGCGATCGCGCCGTGGTTGCCGGAGTAGAGCACCTCGGGCACCGCGTGCCCGCGCCACTCGGCCGGCTTGGTGTAGACCGGGCCTTCGAGCAGGTTGGCCATCGCGCCGTCGGCGAAGGAGTCGTCCCGGGCGGACTCGCTGTTGCCGAGCACCCCGGGCAGCAGCCGGCCGATCGCCTCGACCATCACCAGCACGGCGACCTCGCCGCCGGCCAGGACGTAGTCGCCGATCGACAGTTCCTCGACGTCGAAGCGGCCGGCCGCGTGGTCGATCACCCGGCGGTCGATGCCCTCGTACCGGGCCGGGGCGAAGACCAGCCAGGGCCGGCCGGCCAGCCGGGCCGCGGCGGCCTGGGTGAACGGCCGTCCGCTGGGGGTCGGGACGATCAGCGTGGGCCGTGGGACGTCCGCCGCGGCCCCGCCGGCGCCGAGGTCCTGCGCGCCGGCGTCGAGGACCGCGTCCAGCGCCAGGCCCCAGGGCTCCGGCTTCATCACCATGCCGGGGCCGCCGCCGTACGGCGAGTCGTCCACGGTCCGGTGCACGTCGTAGGTCCAGTCCCGCAGCTCGTGCAGGTGGAAGTCGAGCAGGCCGCGCTCGGCCGCCTTGCCGATCAGCGAGACCCGCAGCGGGGCCAGGTACTCGGGGAAGATGGTGACGACGTCGATCCGCAGCGCGTGCGGGCCGGGTGCGCCGTCCGGCCGGGCCGGTTCGCTCACTTCTCGACCGGCGGCGTCGGGTCGGCCAGTTCGAGCAGCCCCGGCGGCGGGTCGACCCGGACCGTGCGGCTCTTCAGGTCGACCTCGGGCACGAACTCGGCCACGAACGGGATCAGCACCTCGCGGCCGTCCGCGCGGCGCACGGCGAACAGGTCCTGGGCGGGCAGGTGGATCATCTCGCGCACGATCCCGACCGGGCGGCCGTCTACGGTCATCACCCGCAGGCCGACCAGCTGGTGGTCGTAGAACTCGTCCGGGTCCCCGGACATCTCGTCCGGGTCGACCTCGGCCACGAGCAGGGTATTGCGAAGGCCCTCGGCCTTGGTCCGGTCCTCGATCCCGGCGAAGCCGAGGATCATCCGCGGACCCTGCATCCGGACCCGGTCCACGGTCAGCGGGCCGCGGGCGGCCGGCTCGGTGAGCAGCACGGCGCCGCGGGCGAAGCGCTGGTCCGGGTCGTCGGTGCGCAGTTCCACGGTCACCTCGCCCTTGAGCCCCTGGGCCTTGCCGATCCGGCCGACGACCAGCCGCAGGACCTGCGGCGCGGGGGCCGCGACCGCCGGGCCGGCGTCGGCCGGTCCGGCGGGGGTCACGGCGTCGTCCTGGGCGCCGGCCTCGGCCGGTCCGCCCTGCTGTCCGGGCACGGTGGAACGCACCCGCTCAGCGCATGCCCGGGGCTTCGATCAGGTCGATGCGCACGGCCCGACCCGCCAAAGCCCCGATCACGGTGCGCAGCGCCCTCGCGGTGCGACCCTGCCGGCCGATGACCTTGCCCAGATCCTCGGGGTGCACCCGAACCTCCAGAACCCGGCCGCGGCGCAGTTCGCGGTCGCGAACGACCACCTCGTCGGGGTGTTCGACAATCCCCTTGACCAGATGCTCCAGCGCTTCTTCCAACATGCCGATCAGGCCTCGGTGGACTCGGCCGGCTCGGTCGCCGCGGCGGCCGGTTCGGCGGCCTTGTCGACCTTCTCGGCCTTCTCCGACTTCTTCCGGGCCGCGGTGGTGGCGGCCTTGGGCTCGGACTCGGCCTCCTTGGCGGCGACCTCGAACACGGCGCGCTTGTTGGCCTTGGGCTCGGCGACCTTCATGGCCGGCGGGGCCGGCAGGCCCTTGAACCTCTGCCAGTCGCCGGTGACCTTGAGGATCGAGGCGACGGACTCGGTCGGCTGGGCGCCGACGCCGAGCCAGTACTGCACCCGGTCCGAGTTCACCTCGATGAACGAGGGCTGCTCCTTCGGGTGGTACTTGCCGATCTCCTCGATCGCCCGGCCGTCGCGCTTGGTGCGGGAGTCGGCGATGACGATGCGGTACTGGGGCGTGCGGATCTTTCCGAGACGCTTCAGCTTGATCTTGACTGCCACGGGAGTGGAATCTCCTGAATTCTGGGTGGTGTTCGGGCGGTCCGCGGCCACGCGTGGGGTTACGCGGGCAGACAGCCCTGAAGGACTCCGGCTCCGTGTGGGTAGAGGGCCACCCGGTCCAGGTACTCAGCTGCCTATTGTGCCACAAGCACGGCAGCCGTTCGGCCGCCTCCGGCGCGGCCGGGCGTTCAGCCCAGCAGCTTCTTGAACTCGTCCGGCAGCTGGAAGTCGGCCGCGGCCGGGGCGGGGGCCTGGGCGGGGCCGGGCGGCAGCTCGCCGCGCCGGGCGTCCTCGACCGCCCGCTTGGCCGGGCTGCCGGACCGGGACTTGGTCTTCTTCTTCGCCGCCTGCGCGTTCGCCTTGGCCTTGGTCGACATCCGGCGCCCGCCGCCGGCCCCGAGCCCGGGCATGCCCGGCAGCCCGGGCATGCCGCCGCGGCCCATCGACTTCATCATCTTCTGCGCCTCGAAGAACCGCTCGACCAGGTTGTTGACCGCCGACACGTGCACCCCGGAGCCGTTGGCGATCCGGGCCCGGCGGGTGCCGTTGAGGATCTTCGGGTCCTTGCGCTCGGTCGGGGTCATCGAGCGGATGATCGCCTGGACCCGGTCCAGTTCCTTGTCGTCGACCTGGTTCAGCTGCTGCTTGACCTCGCCCATGCCCGGCAGCATGCCGAGGATCTTGCTGAGCGAGCCCATCTTGCGGATCTGTTCCATCTGGGCCAGGAAGTCGTCCAGGGTGAAGCTCTCCCCGGTCTGCAGCTTGCGGGCCATCTCCTCGGCCTGCTGGGCGTCGAGCTCCCGCCCGGCCATGTCCATCAGGGTGGCCAGGTCGCCCATGTCCAGGATCCGGCCGGCCATCCGGTCCGGGTGGAAGACGTCGAAGTCCTCCAGCTTCTCGCCGTTGGAGGCGAACATCACCTGGCGGCCGGTCATCTGGGCCACGGACAGGGCCGCGCCGCCGCGGGCGTCGCCGTCCAGCTTGGTCAGCACGACGCCGTCGAAGCCGACGCCGTCCAGGAAGGCCTGGGCGGTGGTGACCGCGTCCTGGCCGATCATCGCGTCGAGCACGAACAGGATCTCGTCCGGGGTGACCGCGTCGCGGATGTCGGCGGCCTGGCGCATCAGCACCTCGTCGATGCCCAGCCGGCCGGCGGTGTCCACGACGACCACGTCGTAGTACTTCTCCCGGGCGAACGCGATCGAGTCCTGGGCGACCTTGACCGGGTCCCCGACGCCGTTGCCCGGCTCGGGCGCGAAGACCGCGACCCCGGCCCGCTCGCCGACCACCTGGAGCTGGGTGACCGCGTTGGGCCGCTGCAGGTCGCAGGCGACCAGCAGCGGGGAGTGGCCCTCGGCCTTGAGCCAGCGGCCGAACTTGCCGGCCAGGGTGGTCTTGCCCGCGCCCTGCAGGCCGGCCAGCATGATCACGGTCGGCGGCCGCTTGGCGAACCGGATCCGGCGGGTCTGCCCGCCCAGGATCCGGACGAGTTCGTCCTGGACGATGGCGACGAACTGCTGGGCCGGGTTCGTCGGCCGCGCGGCGACCATGGCCAGGGCCTGTTCCTTGACCGCGGCCACGAACGGGCGGACCGCGGACAGCGCGACGTCCGCCTCCAGCAGCGCGATCCGGATCTCCCGGCAGGTGGCCTCGATGTCCTCCTCGGACAGCCGTCCCTTGCCGCGCAGGTTCTTGAAGGTCGCGGCCAAACGGTCAGAAAGCGTATCGAACACGGCGCCGTCAAATCCTCGCTGAAGAGTCGGAAAGCATCTCGGTCTTCGTCGAAGACCATAAGCGTTGTCGTTTCCAAGGGTAACCGCTTCGGCCGCACCGGCGCAGAACACCCTACTTGTCAGTGCTGTCACCTAAGGTGAGTGCTAATCAAGAAGAAGGGCGGAGCCGGACATGGGGACAAACCGGTATTCCGGTACGTGCAAGACCTGCGACAAGAACGTGCCGGCCGGCGTGGGGGAACTGCGCAAGGACGCCGGGCAGTTCGTCGTGTACCACCCCGAGTGCCTGCCCGCTCCCGGGCCGGGCTGGCACACCGGGCTGATCGGCTCCTACGACTGCGAGACGACCGGCACCGACCCGTTCAGCGCGCGGCTGGTGTCCGCGGCGTTCGTGACCACGGCCGGCGACCGGCGCGAGTTCCTGGTGAACCCCGGGGTGGAGATCCCGGCCGAGGCCGCCGCGGTGCACGGGATCAGCACCGAGCACGCCCGCGAGCACGGCGCGGCGCCCGAGGCGGCGCTCGAGCAGATCGCCGCGCTGCTGGCCGGGCACCTGAACCAGGGCGCCCCGCTGGTGGTGTTCAACGCCCCGTTCGACCTGACCCTGCTGGAGGCGGAGCTGGGCCGGCACGGCCTGACCCCGCTGGCCAAGCGCGTCGGCCGGATCGCGCCGGTGATCGATCCGCTGGTGATAGACCGCAAGTGCGACAAGTGGCGCAAGGGCCCGCGCAAGCTGGAGGCCCAGTGCGAGCACTACGGCGTGGTGATCGAGAACGCGCACAACGCCTTCGCCGACGCGGTGGCCGCGATGGACGTGGCCAGGGCGATGGCCGGGCGCTACCCGGAGATCGCGGAGACCGACCTGCTGGCGCTGCACCAGGACCAGGCGAAGTGGAAGGCCGACGCGGACGCCGACTTCGCGGACTACAGGCGGCGCAAGGGCGAGGCGTTCACCCCGGAGACCGGCTGGCCGGTGCGGGACGCCGCCTAGGCGGTGTTTGGGAACCGGCCGGAATCCGGGTGTCTGACCGCTCGGGCTTGTGTAAATACCCTGCGGTGTTTGCTGGACGCCGCAGGCCCTGGCCGGTTCTCGCTGAATCCCTTCGGCAATGCTGGTCGTCGCCGGGTGAACCGGTCGCGCCGCGCAGTGGAAGACCACCGCGCGGCGCGAAACGTACACGGACCAGTGCCGCCGGTCTGCCTCAGCCGTCCGAGCGCGGCCGGACCAGGGTGAAGCTCTCCAGCTCGGTGATGTCGCCGGCCGGCTGGTTCACGTTGTAGTAGGTCACCGTGATGGTGGTCTGGCCGCCGGGCCGGTGGCCCGGGTCGACGCTGAACGCGGCGAACCCGTAGGGGTGGGTCAGGTCGCGGGCCGCGGACCAGATTGCCTCCTCGGAGACGTACACCGGGGGCTTCTTGCCGTTGCTGACCGGGCCGACCGCGGTGATCACCTTGCCGGTGCCGTCGGTGAAGAACTCCTGGTTGCTCGGCGAGTCCGTGCCGCCGCCGCCCAGCACCATGTGCACGGTGCCCTTCGAGGTGTCGATCCCGGTGGTCGCGGTGGAGACCGGCTGCGGGGTGAGCGTCTCGGAGCCGGAGACGGTGCCGCGCACGGCCAGGGACCGCTCGTAGTCGTGCTCGTGGCCGCACAGGACCAGGTCGACCCCGTACTTGTCGAACAGCGGGCCCCAGTTCTGCCGCACGCCGAGGTCCGCGCCGTTGGCGTTGGAGGAGCTGATGATCACCTGGTGCATGCAGACCACGATCCAGTCGACCTGGCGCGACTTGCGGGCCGCGGCCAGCTGCTGCTCCAGCCAGACCCGCTGGGCGCCGCCGCTGTAGCCGTTGACGTAGGAGTTGCCCGCGTCCTGCAGCGCGACGTCGTCGTTCTGCAGCACGATGACCCGCACGCTGCCGACGGTGAAGGCGTACCACAGGCCCTCCCAGTCCGCCGAGCCGTTGGTCGGCAGGTCGAACCGGGTCTGGAAGGCCTGGTATCCGATCGGGCCGTTGCCCAGTTCGTTCTCGTGGTTGCCCGCGGCCGGCATCCACGGCCGCTGCCGGGCCGAGCGGGTGTTGTTGGCGAAGAACTGGTTCCAGGTGCGCACCCGGTCCGGGGTCAGGTTGGCGTAGCACAGGTCGCCGTTGAGCAGGTGGAACAGCGGTCGCACCTGCTCGATCCCGGCCACGATGTCCCCGGCCGCGGGCGAGGCCAGGCCGTTGAGCTCCGAGCTGAAGGTGCCCGCGGCCGAACCGGTGCCCGGCGCCCAGGTGCTGGTCGGCACGGACTGGTCGCCGAAGCTGGTGAAGGTGAACGCGGCCCGGCCGCTGGGCGCGGTGGTGAAGCCGCCGCCGTCCGGCAGCTCGCCGTCGCCGAGCGCGGCGTAGATGTAGGAGGTGTCAGGGTGCAGATTCTGCATCCGGGCGTGGTAGGTGTGGACCTCGCGGTTGGAGGCGGCGTCGGTGTAGGTGCGCACCTGCGCCTGCACCTCGCTGCCGAACCCGCCGTCCAGGGTGCCGAAGCGCACCCGCGGGTTGGACACCGGCGTGACGGTGGACCAGGAGGCCACCATCTCCCGGGTCGGGTCGGCGCCGAAGGTCAGGTGCAGTCCGTCCACCGGCGGCGCGCCGAGCTTCTCCGGCTGGCGCAGCAGCAGCGGCGAGGCGGCCGGGGTGCTCGGCGTGGAGGTCGGGCCGGCGGCCGGGGCCGCGGCGCTGGCGGCCGAGGCCGCGGAGACCGACAGCACGCCCGGTACGGCGGCGACCGCGCCGGTCACGGCCGCCGCGCGCAGTGCGGAGCGGCGGCTGAATGAATTCGTGTTCTCAGATACGCCCACAGAGTCCATGTCCTGGGATGCTATGGCAGCCGGATCCGCCGTACGGCAAACGCCGGGTGAAAGCGGGCGGAAATCTCCCGCCCGGCCACCACCGCACCATCCGTCCCGGGACACCGACCCAGATCTTCGAATGCTGACACGCAGCTCGGCGGCCGCGTGCGCGAACCGAAACAAATCCGGCGGGCCGGACGAAGCCGGGCGAGGCGACCCGGCCCGGGACAAAGAGCCGTCGGCAAAAACCGGGCGCCGGTCCCGAATCTCCGGGACCGGCGCTCAGCCGTTAGACCACGAACTATCGGCCGAGCCGCGGCCGACCGCTCAGGCCGGGGCCGGGGCGAACACCCCGGACACCGCGCCGGCAACCCTCTCCGCGTCGTCCGCCGAGAGCGGGTGGCCGGCCGCGTCGACCAGGTAGAACACGTCGATCGCCTCGGCGCCGAGGGTGGAGACCCGGGCGGACAGGATGTTGATCCCGGCGCCGGTGATCGCCGCGGCCAGCCGGTGCAGCAGGCCGGGTCCGTCGTGCGCGCGGACCTCGATCACCGTGGCCGCCTCGGAGGCGCCCTCGTGCACGGTCACCGTCGGGTCGGCCAGCGGCCAGGCCCGGCGGGTCTGCTCGCTCTCCCGCACGGCGATCCGGGCGGTCAGGTCCAGCTGTCCGGCCAGGGCCGCGCGCAGGTCGGTGCGCAGCCGGGCCAGGTCGGGCAGGTCGCCGTACCGGGCCGCTATGGTCCAGCGCTGGATCGCCCAGACCGCGCCGTCGATCCGGACCGACTCGGCCTCCGCACCGAGGATCCGGATGTGCCGCAGGCTGAGCACGCCGGCGGCCAGGGACAGCACGCCCGGGCGGTCCGGCAGGGCGATGTCCAGCCGGGCCGCCTCGGCCGCGCCCGGGGCCATGATCAGCAGGGCCAGCTGGTCGGCGGCGGCCGCGGCCCGGTAGGCCAGGGCCGAGCCGTCCAGGCTCGGGCCGGTCGGCGCCGGGCGCCCGGCCAGCTGCAGCTTGGCCCGGTCGACCAGGGCCGCCAGCAGGCCGGCCCGCCACCGGGTCCACACCGCGGGTCCGGTGGCCTCGCTGTCCGCCTCGGTCAGCGCGTGCAGCAGGCTGAGGAACTCGGTCTGGTCGACCGCGCCGCCGGGCACGTCCGCGGCCGCGAGCAGCGCGTCGATCGTGGCCGGATCCTCCGCGTCCCGGTGCAGGGCGAGCTGGGCGAGCAGCAGGTGGTGGCGGACCAGGGCGGTCAGCACCAGGATCTCCGGTTCGGTGTAGCCGAGCCGGGCGGCCAGGTGCCGGATCGGTTCGACCCCGGCCTCGCTGTGGTCCCCGGGCAGGCCCTTGCCCAGGTCATGGCACAGGGCCGCGACCAGGAGCAGGTCCGGGCGGCCGACCTTGCGGGTGCGCTCGCTCGCGTGCACCGCGGTCTGCACCAGGTGCCGGTCGACGGTGTGCACATGCAGGGCGTTGCGCTGGGGCAGGGAGCGCAGTCGGGCCCATTCCGGCAGCAGCCGGACCAGCAGGCCGGTGCGGTCCAGCGCCTCCCAGACCGGGACCAGGCCGGGGCCGGCCCCGAGCAGGCGGACGAACTCGTCCCGGGCCTCCTGCGGCCAGGGGGTGGGCAGGTCGGGGGCCTCGCGGGCCAGCCGGTCCAGGGAGACCGGGGACATCGGCAGGCCGGCCTGGGCGGCGGCGGCCGCGGCGCGCAGGCCGAGCACCGGGTCGCGTTTGACGTCGGCGGCCAGCGCCAGGGTGGCCTCGCCCTCGGCGGCGACCACGCCGTCGGCCAGCGGCTCGCGCCGGGCCAGGGCCCGGCGGCCGGACCGGGAGCGTTCGGCCAGGACCTGGCTGACCCGGCGCCAGGCCACGTCGCAGGCGTAGGAGATGGTCCGGGCGGCGTCGGCGACCACGGCCAGCAGGGCGTCGGCGTCCCGCATGCCCAGCTCGGCGGCGACCCCGTCCTGCTCCTGGAGCAGGAGCCGGTCGGCACTGCGGCCGGTCTGGATGTGCAGGGCGTCGCGGACGTCGAGCAGTCTGGCCCGGGCCGCCTCGGGTTCGCCGTGCGGCACGTCGGCCAGCCAGGAGGCGGAGATGGCGGTCAGCGCGTAGGCGTCCCGCAGGCCGCCGCCGGCCTCCTTCAGGTCGCCCTCCAGCCGGTAGGCCAGGTCGCCGAACCGGGCCAGCCGTTCGCCCCGCGCCGCCTGCACCTCGGGCAGGCGCCGCGGGGCGCGTTCGCGCCAGTCGGCGGCGGCCGTGGCGCGCAGTCTGGCGGTGAGTTCCGGGTCCCCGGCCACGTGCCGGGCGGTGAGCAGGCCGAGCGCGACCGGCAGGTCGTCCTTGGCCACCGCCCGGGCCTGGGCCAGGGTGCGGACCGAGTGGTCCAGTTTGACCTTGGTGTCCCAGATCGGGTACCAGACGCCGTCGGCGATCTGGGCGATCTTCGGGTCGGGGAAGCCCTCGTGCAACAACAGGACGTCCAGGTCGCTGCCGGGCGAGAGCTCGCCGCGGCCGTATCCGCCGACCGCCACCAGGGCGACGCCCGACTGGTCGCCGAGCAGTTCGGTCAGCCATTCGTCCGCCGCAGCGGCCAGCGTCCTGCGCAGCTTGTCGCCGCGCAGTCCGCCGGCCACCAGTTCGGCGCGGGTTTCCGGGAAACTCATCGCCGGTCGTCCATTACAGGGCCTCGGCGCCCCGTTCGCCGGTGCGCAGGCGCAGCACCGTCTCCACCGGGGTGACCCACACCTTGCCGTCTCCGATCTTTCCGGTCCTGGCGGCCTTGGCGATGACGTCGATCAGGGTCTCGACCTCTTCGTCCTCGGCCAGCAGGTCCAACTTTATCTTCGGGACCAGGTCGATGGTGTACTCCGCGCCGCGGTAGACCTCGGTGTGTCCCCGCTGGCGGCCGTAGCCGGAGGACTCGCTCACGGTCAGGCCGTGCACGCCGAACGCCTGTAGCGCGGTCTTCACCTCGTCCAGCTTGTAAGGCTTGATCACCGCGGTAATCAGCTTCATTCTCAGACCTCAGCCTTCTCGTCCGGCGCCTCGGCGGCGGACTCGCTCTCAGTGATGGATTCGATCTCCGGCGCCGAGCCGCCCAGCAGGCCGGAACGGTGCAGGGAGCCGGTCAGGCCGCCCCAGTCGTACGCGGTCTCGGCGTGCTCGGCCTGGTCGATGCCGGCGATCTCGGCCTCTTCGCTCACCCGCAGGCCGATGGTCTTGTGGACCACGAAGGCGATGATCAGCGAGACGAGGAAGGAGTAGCCGAACACGATGCCCGCTCCCTCGGACTGGGCCAGCAGCTGGTCGACGCCGCCGCCGTAGAAGATTCCGGCCTTGGCGCCGTTGGTGAAGCCGGCCACCATGTTCGGGGTGGCGAAGAAGCCGATCAGCAGCGTACCGAGGATTCCGCCGACCAGGTGCACGCCGACCACGTCGAGCGAGTCGTCGAAGCCGAACTTGTTCTTCAGGCCGATCGCGTAGGCGCAGACGAAGCCGGGGATCAGGCCGACGAAGATCGCGCCGACCGGGGAGACCGAGGCGCAGGCCGGGGTGATCGCGACCAGGCCGGCCACGGCGCCGGAGGCGGCGCCGAGCGAGGTGAACTTGCCGTGCTGGATCTTCTCGGCGATCAGCCAGCCGGCGATCGCGGTGCAGGTGGCGGTCTGGGTGTTGAGGAACACCATCGAGGCCTGGCCGGTGGCGGTCAGCGCGGAGCCGGCGTTGAAGCCGAACCAGCCGAACCACAGCAGCGCGGCGCCGAGCATGACGAACGGGACGTTGTGCGGGCGCATCGGGTCGCGGCGGAAGCCGACCCGCTTGCCGACCACCAGGGCGCAGGCCAGAGCTCCGGCACCTGCGTTGATGTGCACCGCGGTACCACCGGCGAAGTCCATCACGTGCAGCTTGGCGTTGATGAAGCCGTTCGGGGAGAAGACCCAGTGGGCGACCGGGAAGTAGATCAGGGTGACCCAGGCCAGGACGTAGACGGTCCAGCCGACGAACTTGGTCCGGTCGGCCAGGGAGCCGGAGATCAGGGCCGGGGTGATGATCGCGAACATCAGCTGGAAGCAGGCGACCGCGATGATCGGGACGCCGGTGCTGCCGTAGATCGTGCCGCCCGCGGCCGCCGTGGTGCTGGCGCCGACGCCGGAGGAGATCCCGTGCATCGCCCACTCGGACAGGCCGCCCCAGAAGCCGCTGCCGCTGGCGTTGTTGGCGTTGCCGAAGGAGACCGACCAGCCGTAGAGCACCCACGCCACGGTCACGACGGCGATGCATATGAAGTTCATCATGAGCATGTTCAGGACGCTCTTGGCGCGGACCATGCCGCCGTAGAAGAACGCCAGTCCTGGTGTCATCAGCAGGACGAGGGCTGAGCTCGCCAGAACCCAGGCCGTGTTTCCGGTGTCGAGAGAGGGCATGTGATCATGATCCCGTCAGTAAGGTGGTCAGGCGGTTGACCGCTAGATTCGCGGGCAGCCATTACCGCTCGACGCGCCTGGTGTTTCCTCGACGTGACGAAAAACGCCGGGAGTTACGTCCAGGTGAACACTTCATGCCGGTCCGCGCCCTCTCCTATTGCGCCGACCAGGGCATATCCGCTCAGAACACCGGGGCGGCGGCCCGGGGCGGGGTGAGTTGGGTGAATTCGGCCGCACCCGGGAACCGGCGGGCGGCCAGGCCGAGCAGTTCGTGGAACTGCTCCTCGGCATAGCGCGAGCGCAGCTGGGCCATCGGGGCCCCGGCCGCGCGCAGGGCCGCGGCGGCGGCCTGCTGGTCGCCCAGTTGCAACTGCGCCCGGGCCAGGCCGAGCTGGGCCAGCACCCTGCCGCGCAGCTGGGCGGGCCACTGCCGGTCGTAGGCGGCGGCCGAGCCGGCGAAGTGGTCGGCCGCGGCCCGGGCCATCGGCGGCACCCGGGCCGCCAGGTCACCGAGTGCGCACCCCAGGTCGAGCTGGAGCGCGGCGGAGTGGTACTGCCCGGCCAGCCAGTCCGGCTCCAGGCCGGACGCGGCCGCCTTGGCGTGCTTGGACTTGCCCCGTTCGACCGCCTCCAGGCACTGCTCCCGGCGGCCGAGCACCCCGCAGGCCCGGGCCTCGACCAGGTCGGCCAGGGCCGAGGCCAGCCGGCCGTCCTTGCCCCGGTTGGCCATCCGGCCGACCGCGAGCAGGTCCAGGGTGTCCTGCGGCCGGTTCAGGAAGATCAGCTGGCGGCCCATCGCGGCGACCACGCACAGGGTCAGGTCCCGGTCCGTGCTCTCCTTGGCCGCGTGCAGGGCCAGGATCAGGTAGCGCTGGGCGGTGGCCTGCAGCCCGAGGTCGAAGGACATCTCCCCGATCAGCAGGGCCAGCTGCGCGGCGGCGTGGAACAGCTGCGGCGGGGCCGGCTCGGGCAGCCCGGCGACCAGCTCGGCCACCTCGTAGAGTTGGCCGACCGCGGCCGAGCGGCGCATCCCCCCGCCGGCCTCGGCGAACCAGTCCCGGAAGGTGGCCGCGGCGGTCTCCAGGTAGCGCACCAGGGCCTGGGTGCGCCCGCCCAGCGGCGGGGCCGGGCGTTCGGCCTGGGCCGGGACCGGGCCGGCCGGGCCGCCGGCCAGCAGCCAGTGCTTGACCGGCTCGACCAGGGCGGCGCCGGCCGCCAGCGGCGGGGCCGCCCCGGCCCCGCGCCGGCCCAGGATCAGGTCGCTGCGGCAGAACTCGGCCAGCAGCTCGGCGATCCGCTCGCCGGTCCAGGGCAGGTCGGCCAGGGCCCCGGCCATCGGGCTGGACGGCTCGCGCAGGCCGAGGTCGCTGAGCGTGACCACGCAGGCGAACCGCTCGCTGAACAGCTCGGTCAGGATCCGCGGGATCGGGTCGCGCGGCTGCTCGCCGTCCAGCCAGCGGCGCACCCGCGAGGTGTCGGTGGCGACATGAGTGGCCCCGAGGTCGCGGGCACGCCGGTTGACCAGTCGGGCGACCTCGCCCTTGGACCATCCACTGCGGACGAACCAGGAGGCGAACAGTTCGTTGGGAACTCGCTCAGGCACCGCCGGGCACCTTTCGTGTGCACTGCGTCACTGCTTAGTGAGCCGAAGGTAATCTGCCCGGGTGGCGCCCCGCAGGCAAACGCGGAAACTCGCCAGGATTCGCCACCCGCCCCGAGCGGTGCGGACGCCCTCGGACTGGCTATCTTTCAGATGGTAAGGCCGCTGTGGCGCGCTTTCACCCGAATCGGTGAGACGGGTGACGGGTGCCTTCTCGGGAGTAACGCGGCGCGGAACGTCACAGTTGAGAGAAGCGTGACGATGCGCGTGTCCTTGTCTTTTCCGGGGTCCCTGAGGCCGTTCGCCCGCGGGCCGCTGCGTCCCCGGCCGTCGCACCCCACCCCCCTGCTGCCGCGGCAGTCCCGCCGGGATGTCCCCGGGCCGGGCCCGGCCGCCGCGCGCCCGCGCGAGGCGGCGCTGCGCTACGCCAGCTGGGGCTGGCCGGTCTCCGCCGGGCCGGACGGGCCCGGCACGGTCGACCTGGACCAGGTGTACATGCTGTGGAGCCGGCTGGCCGACGCGCCGGTGCTCGGCGCCTGCGGCTGGGCCTTCGACGTGGTCGAGGCGGACGGCGGGCTCGGCCGCGAGGCCCTGGCCCGGCTGGACCGGCTCGGCGCGGGCCCCGGCCCGGTGGTGCTCGACCCGGTCCGGCCGGAGCGGCTGGGCTTCCTGGTCCGCCCGGGCAGCGCCGGGGCGATCCGCCCGTGGGTCAGCTGGGCCGGCAGCACCCGGCTGTACACGGCCGGGCAGACGTACGAGCTGCCGGGCGGGGAACCGGACCGGCGCCGCTGGCTGCGCGATCCGGGGGCCGGCCACAGCGGCCGGCCGGTGCTGCCGGCCGCGCACCTGCTGCTCGGGGCGCTCGCCCTGGCGCCCCGGCGGGCCTGAGCCCGCGCAGGGCCTAGGCAGTGCTGGGGAATGTCTCAAGGCGCGAATCCGGTGATCGCCGTCGCCTGGCCGCACCGCACGCAACGGCACAGACGACCGAGTATGAGCCGTCCCGTGCGGCGCGCCCATGCTCGGCGCTGACCAGATTCGCCGCACCTACCAGCACAAACC
>DASZBX010000049.1:0-20606 GCA_035943635.1 Actinocrinis sp.
GTATGTCATTAACCTGATGACGATGGACTTCGGCAACGCGTCCAGCAGCGTGTGCGTCGTCTCCGGCAGTACCTGCGAGATGGCGCAGTCGGCGATCCAGGCGGTGAAGAACCTGGAGCACACCTACGGCATCGCGGCGAGCAAGATCGCTGTCACGCCGATGATCGGCATGAACGACGCCACCACCGAGACCTTCACCATCGCCGATGTGAGCACCCTGTCGTCGTACGCGGTCAGCAGCGGCCTGGCCGGGGTCCACTTCTGGTCCCTGGACCGCGACACGCCCTGCTCGGATGACTACGCGTCCCCGACCTGCGACTCGGTCTCCAGCACGACGCCGCTGGAGTACACCAACAAGTTCATCAGCGCGCTGTAACAGCGTACGCACAAGCGGGCCGCGCACGAGTTCACCGTGCGCGGCCCGCCTACCTCCGCGGGGAAATCCCGGTTCACCAGGCGGCGGGCAGGGTGACCGTCGAGTCGACGATCTCGCCGCCGCTGAAAACCAGCTCGTCCCGGCCCACCGCCATCCGCAACGTCGGCAACTGCTGGAGCAGCGCGCCGAGCCCGATGGTCAGTTCGGCCTTGGCCAGGTGGGCGCCCAAGCAGTAGTGCGGGCCGCCGCCGAAGATCAGCGGGGTCGGGGCGTCGCGGTCGAAGCGGATCGTGTCCGGGTCCGGATAAGCCTCGGGGTCGCGCATCGCGGCGTTGCTCGGAATCGCGATCGCCTGGCCGGCCTTGACCGTGCCGGAGGGCAGGTCGACGTCCTCCACGGCCAAGCGTAGCAGCGCGCTGTTGCTCAGCCCGGTGAAGCGCAGCAGTTCGTCGACCGCGGCCGGGACCACGTCAGGGTTCTCCAGCAGGTGCCGCCACAGTTTCCGGTCGTCGTCGAGCAGTTCGGCGAGGAAACGGCTGAGCGCGGTGGAGGTGGTCTCGTTGCCGACCGCGATCAAGCCGGTCACCAGGCTCAGCAGCTCGTGCTCGGTCAGCCGGTCCGCGCCGTCGCGCGCCGCGTTCAGGTCGTCGATCAGGTCCTGCCCGGGGTCGCGACGCTTGGCCTCGATCAGCTCGGCCACGTACCCGACGAACGCGCCGATCTGCGCCATGCTCTCCTCGGGCGTCAGCTGCGCGCCGGAGGAGAAAGCGTTGGACCAGGCACGAAACTGCAGCGCGTCCTGCTCCGGCACGCCCAGCTGATCGTGCACCCCGGCCGATTCGCGAGGTGCTGTCGTCGCCCGGCGGATAGGGGCTGCTCCCGGCCAGACGCGGGCGCGAATGTCGAGGAGGGCATGGGCGACAAGGTCGGTGAGCCGGCCGCGGTCGACTCCGGCCTCGAGCGCATCGGAGACAGCGCCACGCGCGGCGTCCAGCGCCGCGGCCAACCGGTCCAGGGCCAGGGGATCGACACCGCTGGGCGAAGGGCTGACCGGGCGCGCAGCTGTCGTTCCGAGCTCGCGGCGCGGCGGAGTCCCGATCTGAGTTCCGCCGTCATCCGCGCGCCGCCCGCTGCGCGCCGCCAGAGAGCGCATCATCGAAGTCCCGGGGCCGGTGAGTGCGTGTGCGCAAACGGTGTTGCAGCAGGCTGCGCAGGTTGGCAAGCGTGTGGCGGGCGCCGAGCGCGGTGAGGAAATCCTCGATGCTCCACGTGAACACGGCACCTTGGCGGGAGACGTAGAAACCGACCCGGTCGATGCGGTATCGATCGTCGTAGTCGAGCAGAAGATACCCGGCGATTTGGTACAGCTCCTCACGCCCCAGAGTCCGCGGTTGCCATCAGCACCAACGTGGACGTCTTCCCCGCGCCGGCTCCGGCGATCAAAGCCAGATCCCCACCCGACCCGAACGCCTCACGCGCCGCCTGCTGCTCTGCCGTGGCTTGAGTCACCTGGAACCCCTCCGCAGACTCCCATTACTCAGTACCCGCAGATGACCTTACCTTCCGTGGGCGGTCGGGCGCTGCGTGTGAAGGGCTAATATTGCGGGGGGTACCTGCCGGGCGTGCTCGCGACTGTGTTTGCCGTCGTGTTCCAGCGATTAAGAGTGTGCGCGGAGTGGGGTGCCTCGCTGGGCGGTTCAGGACCGAGCATGGTGGTGCCGTGGGCGACGGCGCATACTTTTTCGTCTGTAACGTCGCCCACGGCGCCGCCAGGCGATGTGTCATCAACCGCCCAGGGAGGCACCCCACTCCGCGCGCGCTCTAAGGATGCTCGTACACAACCGTCACCGGCGAATGGTCGCTCCACCGCTCGCCGTGCGTCTCGGCGCGCTCGACTTTCGCGCTGGTCGCCTTCTCGGCCAGTCCCGGGGTCGCGATCTGGTAGTCGATCCGCCATCCGGCATTGTTGTCGAAAGCCCGGCCGCGATACGACCACCAGGAATACGGCCCTTCGACATCCGGGTGCAGGGACCGGACCACGTCCACATACCCCGCCTCATCAAGCACCTGGCTGAACCAACTCCGTTCCTGCGGCAAAAACCCGGCAGTCTTCTGATTGGTCTTCCAGTTCTTCAAATCGGCTTCGCGGTGGGCGATATTCCAGTCCCCGCAGACGACGACCTCGCGCCCGGAATCCTCAGCGCGCTTGCGCACATCCTTCAAATACGCCAGGAACTCCGCCATGAACCGGTACTTCTCCTCCTGCCGCGGCGTATCCGTCTCCCCGGACGGCAGGTAGAGGCTGGCCACCACCAACCCGGGCAGTTCGATCTCGGCGTACCGGCCGGAGGTGTCGAACTCGGCCGAGCCGAAGCCGATCCGCTGGGCGTCCGGGGTCTTGCGGGAGTACACCGCGACACCGGCCCGGCCCTTGGCCGCGGCCGGGGCGAACAGCGGGGTGTGCCAGCCCTCCGGTTCGCGCAGCGCCTGCGGGATCTGCGCGGACTCGGCGCGGACCTCCTGGAGACAGACCACGTCTGCCTCGGTCTCGCGCAGCCACTGCTCGAAGCCCTTTCCGGCCGCGGCCCGGATCCCGTTGACATTCGCCGTGGTAATCGTCGTCACCCGGACATCCTAATGCCAACCGGGCGGACTTCTTGGGGACAGTGCCTTGGCGCGCCGTGGCGAACGCCTGGGCACAGCCCGGCGTTATGGCCGAAATGGGATGGTGTGCTTTGTGCTACGCGTATTGACTACCTTCTTCCCTAAGGGGCTTTGGTGCGAATACTGCTCTTGTGTTCGAGTTTCAACGGGTTGAGTCAGCGAGCCGCGGTCCTGCTGGCGTCGCACGGCCACAAGGTGGAGGTCGAGCTGGCCGGTCCGCCCGGGGCGATGGCCGACGCGGTCCGGGCCGTCGATCCGGACCTGGTGCTGTGCCCGTTCCTGACCCACCGGGTGCCGGCCGAGGTCTGGTCGCGCTATCGGACCGTCATCATCCACCCGGGTCCGGTGGGGGACCGGGGGCCCAGTTCACTCGACTGGGCGATCGCGGGGGACGCCCCGGCCTGGGGGGTCACCGCGCTCCAAGCAGTGGAGGACTTCGACGCCGGGCCGGTCTGGGCCACGCGCGAGTTCGCGCTGCCGGGCGGCGGCGGGCTCGGCGGGCCGCGCAAGAGCGAGCTGTACAACGGCCCGGTCGCGGACCTCGCGATGGAGCTGATCGAGGAGGTCGCGGTCAAGGCCGCCGACCCGGAGTTCGCGCCGGTGCCGGTGCCGCCGGAGTCCGGCGTGGTCCGGCCGCTGATGCGCCAGGCCGACCGGGTGTTCGACTGGGCCGCGGACCCGGCCGCGATCGTGCGCCGGATCCGGGCCGCGGACGGCGCGCCGGGGGTGCGCACCCGCCTGTGCGGCGTGGAACTGATGGCGTACGACGCGCACCCGGGCCCCGCGTCGCCGGAACCCCGGCTGCTGGACGCCGAATACGCCGAGTTCGCCGACTACGCCGACTACGCCAGGCCGGGCACGGTGCTGGCCCGAAAACACGGCGCGGTGCTGGTGCGCGCGGGCGGCGGCGGCTCGGTCTGGATCGGGCGGGCCAAGGCGGTCCCGGACGACGGCGGCCGCGGGATCAAACTCCCGGCCACCGACGTCCTGGCCGACCAGCTGGCCCGGCTGGCCGTGCCCGACCACAGCTCGCTGTTCGACCCGGTCGCGTCCGCGCCCGGGGCGGGCGGCTTCCAGGAGATCGTCTACCGGCGCCAGGGCAGCCTGGGCCGGCTCACGTTCGACTTCTACAACGGCGCGATGTCCACGTCCCAGTGCCGCCGCCTGTTCCTCGCCCTGCGGCACGCGGTCGAGCAGGACACCGCCGCGCTGGTGCTCGAGGGCGGGACGGTGTTCTCCAACGGGATCGACCTGAACACGATCGAGGCGGCGGCCAACCCGGCGCTCGAGGCGTGGGAGAACATCAACGCCATCAACGACATCTGCCGCGAGATCATCACCTGCGCCGCCCAGCCGCTGATCGTGGCGGTGTCCGGGAACGCGGGCGCCGGCGGGGTGATGCTCGGGCTCGGCGCGCACCACGTGGTCGTCCGCTCGGGCGTGGTGCTCAACCCGCACTACGCCACGATGGGCCTGTACGGCTCCGAGTACTGGACGTACACCCTGCCGCGGCGCACCGGGCGGGCCACCGCGGAACGGCTCACCCGCGAGTGCCAGCCGATCGACGCGGTCGAGGCGGTCCGGCTGGGCCTGGCCGACGCGGTCGGACCGGCCGACCGGGGCCGGTTCGAGTCCTGGCTGCTGGACCAGGCGCGCCGGCTGGCCGCGGAACCGGCCCGTTCGCAGCTGCTCGACGCGGCGAGCGCGCGGCTCGAGGCGGACGAGCGGCGCAAACCCTTGTCGGCGTACCGGGCGGAGGAGTTGGCGCAGATGAGCCAGGACATGTTCGCGGACCGCAACGGATTCGCCGACGCGCGCGCGGCCTTCGTGTACAAGATGGCCAAGCGCACGCCGGCCACTGCCTAGCGGTATGACGACAGGGAGGTAAGCCAGCCGGCGCCTGACAAAGTCGCCTAGGCAGGGGAGCCAGGAGAAGCAGCAGGCCGTGCCCGGACCCGCCCGGCCCGGGACTCCAGATACCGCTGCTCGGCGATGCTCGCGGTCGCCTTGGCGGCGCGCCGGTAGTGCTCGTAGGCACCGTCCGCATCGCCGGTCTTCTCCAGCAGGTGCGCCCGCACCGACAGCAGCCGGTGGTGCCCGGCCATCCGTTCGTCGCCGTCCAGCGTGGCCAGCAGCTCCAGCCCGGCCGCCGGGCCCGTGGTCTCGGCGAGCGCGATCGCCCGGTTGAGGGTGACCATCGGGTTCGGCGCGATCCGGGCCAGGATGAGGTACAGCGCGTGCACCTGCGGCCAGTCGGTCTGCGCGGCGGTGGCCGCGTCGGCGTGGGTGGCGGCGATGGCGGCCTGCACCAGGTAGGGGCCGAGCGTCGGGCCGGCCAGTGCCGTCTTGACCAGCCCGGTGCCCTCCTCGATCAGGGCGCGGTCCCACGCCGCGCGGTCCTGCTCGTCCAGCGGCACCAGGTCCCCGGACGGCGTCGTGCGGGCCTCCCGGCGGGCGTGGGTGAGCAGCATCAGCGCGAGCAGGCCGGTCACCTCATCGTCCTCGGGCAGTTGCGCGTGCACCATCCTGGTCAGCCGGATCGCCTCGCCGGCGAGGTCGGCGCGGTGCAGTTCACTGCCCGAAGAGGCGGTGTAGCCCTCGTTGAAGATCAGGTAGAGCACGTGCAGGACGACCCGCAGCCGTTCCTCGCGCACCGGCCCCTCGGGCAGGCTGAACGAACTGCCGGCCGCCTTGATCCGCTGCTTGGCCCGGCTGATCCGGGCCGCCATCGTCGCTTCCGGGACGAGGAACGCGCGGGCGATCTCGGCCGTGCTCAGGCCGCCGACCGCCCGCAGGGTCAGCGCGGTCTGCGAGGCCGCGGTCAGCGCCGGGTGGCAGCACAGGAACAGCAGCACCAGCGTGTCGTCGGTGTCCGGCACGTCCTCCGGCGCCGCCTCGGTCCACGCCGCCGTCGCGGCCTCCCGTTCCCGGCGGGCGTGGTCGCTGCGCATCTGGTCGATCAGCCGGCGGGAGGCGACCGTCACCAGCCAGCCGCGCGGGCTCTCCGGCAGCCCCTCGGCCGGCCACTGTACCGAGGCGGCGAGCACGGCCTCCTGGACCGCGTCCTCGCACCCCTCGAACTGGCCGTGCCGGCGCACCAGGGCGCCGAGGACCTGCGGCGTGAGTTCACGCAGCAGGTCCTCGGTGGTCGGAACCGTCATGCCTCCAATTGTCCGTCGAAGAACATCACCTGGCGCACCTCGACGCCCAGGCCCTCGATCTTGGTGTCCGGGATCTGCGCGGCCAGCTCGATCGCCCGCTCCTTGTTCTCGCAGTCGACCAGGTAGAAGCCGCCCAGGTACTCCTTGGCCTCCAGGAACGGGCCGTCGGTGACCACCGGCTGGCCGTTGCGCACGGTCACCACGGCGGCCTGGGACGGGTCGACCAGGGCCTGGGTGGAGATGAACTCGCCGGACTCCTTCAGTGTCGCGATGAACGCGCCGTGCCCGTCGCCGATCGCGGCCTGCTCCTCCCCGGTCAGCGCGTCCATCACGGCCGGGTTGATGTGCATGCTGATGATGAACTTCATCTCGCACTCCTCGTGCTCCGCGGGCCCCGGCGGGGCCCCTCGACCGCTTGGTCGGAGCCGCCGGGCTCGTCTTGACATCCCCCGGGCAGAACTTTCGCACGGCTTTCCGGGCGGGGGCCGTGCGACGCGCTAGGTGGCGCCGAGGAATCCGGGATCGGCGGTTTCGGAGCGTGCAAGCAGCATCGACGCAAACGGATCTTCGCTGGTAGGGCTGGCGTATTCCTGCCATGGCGGGTTCTCGTTCCCCGCCGGGCCTACCCCGGGCGGCCCGGCGCGCCGACGATGGCACAGGTCGGCTCCGTTCGCGGGACGCCGGCCCGGGTCGCCGAGAGAAGGGCCATACGATGAGAGTTCTGACGTCGTGTCCGCGCCACGAGCCGGCCGCCGCCGAGCCCGGGCCCCGGGCCTCGGGCGGGTCCGACGCCGGGCGCGCCACGGGGCCGGCCGCCGCCGCTGCCGCCCCGGCCGCGCCCGGCCACGGCATGCCGAGACCCCGGCCGGTGTTCGAGGCCAACAGCGGACCCACCGGCGCCGACGACCAGTGCGACTGGAACCGCCCGGTCCGCGGACCGGACCCCGCGGCCGACCGCTGCCGACACCCCTGGGACCGCGCCTGGGATCGCGCGCAGAGCCAACATGTCGGGCGACGGCCTTGAGGAGTCCATCTGCGCGTCGGCCGCCGTCGACATGGTCGCGCTGCCCTTGAGAAGTCGCCCATAATGGAAAGCCCGCCTGGTGGGGCCGGTCGGCCCCTGTCCCACCGGCGTCGCGGGGAACGGGGGACGATGCGGTCTCCGACCGGAGCTGTCACCGGTCGGAGACCGCATCACTGCCATCCTGCGCGCCCCGGCCGGATCCCGCGACCAGGCCGGATCCCGGGCCCGGCCGGAGCCGGGGGAAAAGAACCAGGCCCCGCCCGCCGAAGCGGGACAGGGCCTGAATCCGAACTGAGGTGGAGACGGGATTTGAACCCGTGTACACGGCTTTGCAGGCCGTTGCCTCGCCTCTCGGCCACTCCACCAGGAGACTACGAGCGGACGACGGGATTCGAACCCGCGACCCTCACCTTGGCAAGGTGATGCTCTACCACTGAGCCACGTCCGCATTGCTACTTCACTCTCGCCGCTGGCCGCTCGGCGATGACATGAACTGTATCGGATAAGACCCGCAGCGCAAATTTCATGTGCGCTTCGCTCTGCGCTCGTTCTGCCCGGCCCGGCCGCCGCCGACCGGCCCGGCCCGCCCGCCGCACCCGCCGAGCGCCCGCCGGCCCCCCTCCGGCCGACGCCGGGCCCCCGAGCGGCAACCCGCCCGGACGCCGCACGAACACCGCCCACCCGCTGATCCGGCCCCCTGCGCGACCACCCGGCCGGCCCGCGAACCACCGGCCCGGCGCCTCACCCGGGCGGCCGATCCAGACAACCCGGCTGCCGTCCCCGGACCGGCCTGCACTTCGTTCGATCGAGTGAGGATGGCGCGCTGGAAAGGCGGCGGCGCGGCGCACCGGCCAGGATGGGGGAGTGCCGATCACCACCCTCACCACCGCCCGGCGCCTGCGGGCCGCCCTCCTGCTCGGCTCGTTCGGCCTGGGCGTGACCGGCGCCGCCCCGGCCCACGCGGTCGTCGGCGGGACCCCGACCCCGGCGAACGCCTATCCGTTCATGGTGTCGCTGCGGGAGAACGGCTTCCCGTACTGCGGCGGGACGCTCGTCGCACCCCAGTGGGTGCTGACCGCCGCGCACTGCGCCTCCGGGCGGACCGACGGCGAACTGACCGCGGTCGTCGACCAGACGTTCGTCTCCGGCGAGGGCGGGCAGGAACGCGACGTCGACCAGATCGTGATCGACCCGTCCTACGTCTCGGTCGACGAAGACTACGACGCGGCCCTGCTGCACCTGAGCCAGCCGGTCACCGGCATCACCCCGGCGACCCTGATCCCGGCCGGAACCACCGCCGACACCGCGGAAACCCTCCAGGCGACCGTGATCGGCTACGGTTCCACCTCCGCCGAGACCCTCAGCGGCGCCGGGCCGATCACCTACCCGGACACGCTCCAGCAGGCCCAGGTGTCCCTGGTCGGCGACGCCCAGTGCGCGAGGGTGTTCAACGGCCAGCAGGAACCGCGCGCCGACACCTCGCTGATGCTGTGCGCGGGCGGCGACGGCAAACACGACGCCTGCGTGGGCGACAGCGGCGGGCCCCTGCTGGTCGACGACCCGGTCACCGGCCGGCTCGTCGACGTCGCGATCACCAGCTGGGGCGCCGGATGCGCGGTCGACGGGGTCCCCGGGGTCTACACGAGGCTCGGCGCGAGCGCCATCTCGGCCTTCGTGGCCGCCACGATCGCCGGGCCGGTCCCGGCCGGCGCCGCCGCTCCGGCCGCGCCGAGCCCGGGCTGACCTGATAAACCTGGGGGATGCAGCCCCCGCCCGCCCCGTACGCCTACTTTCCGGACCCCGGCGGCGACCCGGCGCTCGGACTGCTGGCCACCGGCCTGGCCGAGGTGTCCCACGACCCGGCCGCACTGGACCGGCCGGGCTGGTGGGCCGCGGTCGGGGAGTTCGACGGCCGCTGGACCTGCGCCCGCTTCACCGACCTGCGCCCGGCCGCCCTCCCGCGCGGCGCCTGGACCGGACCGGCCGCCGACTCCTGGCGCAGCTCGCTCGACCAGCGGCAGTACCAGAGCGGCGTGCAGGCCATCCGCCGCCACATCGCCACCGGCGCCGTCTACCAGGTCAACCTGTGCCGAGTGCTCAGCGCGCCGCTGGACGCCCCCGGCCCGGCCACACAGGCTGGCGAACCGAACAGCCCGGCCGGACTGGCCCGGCGGCTGGTCCGGGGCAACCCGGCCCCCTACGCCGGCGTGATCGACCTGCCCGGCCACGGCGTGCGCGTGGTCAGCGCCTCCCCGGAGCTGTTCCTGCGCCGGGACGGGGACCTGGTCGCCTCCAGCCCGATCAAGGGCACCGGCCGCAGCGAGGCGGACCTGCTGCCCAAGGACACGGCCGAGAACGTGATGATCGTCGACCTGGTCCGCAACGACCTGGCCCGGGTGGCCCGGACCGGGACCGTCGCCGTGACCGACCTGTGCGCGGTGGAGAAACACCCCGGGCTGGTGCACCTGGTCTCGACCGTGACCGCGCGGCTGCGGCCCGGGACCACCTGGCCGCAGCTGCTGGACGCCACCTTCCCGCCCGGCTCGGTCAGCGGCGCGCCCAAGCTCAGCGCGCTGCGCGTCATCCGCGAGCTCGAACCGGCCCGCCGCGGACCCTACTGCGGCGCTTTCGGCTGGGTGCACAACACAAGTGGCGCCGCCGGCCGCGCCCGCGCGCAGCTCGCCGTGGGCATACGGACCTTCTGGATCGACACCGAAGACCCCGGGCACGGCAGCGGCCCCGGCGGCGAGCCTCGGCCCGGCGCACAAATGCGCACCTGGCTGAGATTCGGCACCGGGGCCGGGATCACCTGGGGCTCGGACCCGCTCGGCGAGTGGCGGGAGACCGAGCTCAAGGCCGCACGGCTGATCGCCCTGGCCTCGCGCCCCTCCGGAGGCGGATGACCGGGACCGGCCGCCCGCGCCCCGATCGGGACTCGGTGCCCGGCCGGCCGGACCTCCTCATCGAGATCCGGTCCGCACAGGCCGCGCCGGGCCGTCGGCCGCCCGCCTCACCCTCCGTGCACCAGTCCGACCGCACCGACCGGACCGGCCCGCGGTCAGTTCTCGGCGAACAGGTGGGCCAGTTCGGCGTCTATGTTGTAATGCCGGTTCTCGCTGCCGGGGGGCACCGCCGCGTTGGTGCGCTTGAGGAAGGACTCCAACGCGCGGGCCGGCGCCTCGAGCAGCGCCTCACCCTCCGGCGAGGACAGTGCGATGCACACGATCCCCTGGCCGCGGTTGCGCGAGGGCCACACCCGCACGTCCCCGCACCCGGTCGGTCGGCGCAGTCCCTCGGACAGGAGTTCGCGGGCGAACACCCAGTCCACGCTTTCCTGCGCGCCCGTGTGGAACGTGGCGTGCACCGCATAGGGATCAGCTGATTCGTATTTGAGGCTCGCAGGGACTGGAAGCGAAGACTCGCTGGACACCACGAGGCGCAAATGCAGCTCACAGGTCACCGAGGTGCTCATGGGCGGCTGGCCTTTCCCGTAGGAGTGCGCTTGAGGGTTACGCACGGAACGTCCGCAAGATGCCACCGTTGAGTGCCCGATAAACCCGACAAAGGCATATGCACAGGTATTTCTACGCCGTGCGGCTGATATTCGGGCCTGCGGGGCAACCATGCCCTCACTCGGACCAGGGACACGTCATGCGCGGGCCGCTTGTCGACCGTGACACGGCTCGCGGCCCGCCGAACTGCGACGCGCCGCACCGGGCGGCCGGATTGCACCGACGGCCTAGTCATTCCGCCCGCTCGGGCGAGCGGGTCAGATGCCACCCGAAACCGTGTGGACAGGGATACGCGCGCCGGGGCAGACTGCCGCCGGGCGCAAAGGGGTGCCCGCGGTGCAATTCCTGTAACGCGAACTGCGCCGTGCGCTGGTCCGCGTAAGCGACCTTGCCGTAGCACTGGCCGCAGCGGGCCATGGACAGGCTCATCTTCTTCATCTGCGCGACGCGGCGGGCCGCGTCCCGGCGCTGCTCGGACTTGGTCGGTTTGCTCTGCCAGTCGGCCCTGGGCCAGGCCGGCTCGGGTCCCTCCGGCGGGACGCCCGGGCCCGTGGCCCGCTTCTTGGCCAGCCGCTGCTGCTTGCGCAGGCTCTTCGCGGAACTCATCACATTCCTCGCAGGGGGCGGAGTCTAACGGGGCGGTGAACGGAACGTGGCGCTAACACTGTTTTAACCACTGGAAGGCCCTGTCTAACCACCTGTGATTCACTCGTCCGGCGATCCGCGCCGCCCCTGCTTGGTTCAGTCGGCGGCGGCGGGCACAATAGGTCCGGTCCAGGCAGGAAACGCGGAACAGACGGGCTGGGAACGTGACGACGATGACACCGGTGTCCATCAACCTCCGGATCGCACAGGAGCTCGGGGTGCGCGAGGGGCAGGTGGCCGCCGCGGTGGAGTTGCTCGACGGCGGGGCGACGGTGCCGTTCGTGGCCCGCTACCGCAAAGAGGTGACCGACGGCCTGGACGACACCCAGCTGCGCAACCTGGAGGAGCGGCTGCGCTACCTGCGCGAGCTCGACGAGCGCCGGGACGCGATCCTGGCCTCGATCGAGTCCCAGGGCAAGCTCGACGACGCGCTGCGGGCCCAGATCATGGCGGCCGACTCCAAGGCCCGGCTGGAGGACATCTACCTGCCGTACAAGGTCAAGCGCCGGACCAAGGCCCAGATCGCCCGCGAGGCCGGGCTCGAGCCGCTGGCCGACGCGCTGATCACCGACCCGACCACCGACCCGCAGGCCGCCGCCGCGGGGTTCGTGGACGCGGACAAGAACGTGCCGGACGCCGCGGCCGCCCTGGACGGGGCCCGGGCCATCCTGGTCGAGCGCTTCGCCGAGGACGCCGACCTGATCGGGGTGCTGCGCGAGCGGATGTGGGAGCAGGGCCGGCTGGTCTCCCGGGTGCGCGAGGGCAAGCAGGACGCGGGGGCGAAGTTCTCCGACTACTTCGAGTTCGGCGAGGGCTTCGGCACCCTGCCCTCGCACCGGATCCTGGCCCTGTTCCGCGGGGAGAAGGAGGAGTTCCTCGACCTGACCACCGAGGCCGAGGAGCCGAACGAGGACCCGCGCGCCCAGACCGGTTACGAGGTGCGGATCGCCCGCCGGTTCGAGATCTCGGACCAGGGCCGGGCCGCGGACCGCTGGCTGCTGGACACCGTGCGCTGGGCCTGGCGCACCCGGATCAGCGTGCGCCTGGGCATCGACGTCCGGATGCGCCTGTTCCAGGCCGCCGAGGACGAGGCGGTCCGGGTCTTCGCGGCGAACCTGCGCGACCTGCTGCTGGCCGCCCCGGCCGGCACCCGGGCCACCATGGGCCTGGACCCGGGCTTCCGCACCGGGGTGAAGGTGGCCGTGGTCGACGGCACCGGCAAGGCGGTGGCCACCCACGTGATCTACCCGCACGTCCCGGCCAACAAGTGGGACGAGGCGATCGCGATCCTGGCCGCGCTGGCCAAGAAGCACGCGGTGGACCTGATCGCGATCGGCAACGGCACCGCCTCCCGGGAGACCGACAAGCTGGCCGCCGAGCTGATCCGCAAGCACCCGGAGCTGAAGATGACCAAGGTGGTGGTCTCCGAGGCCGGCGCCTCGGTCTACTCCGCCTCCGCCTACGCGGCCCAGGAACTGCCCGGGATGGACGTGACCCTGCGCGGCGCGGTCTCCATCGCCCGCCGGCTGCAGGACCCGCTGGCCGAACTGGTCAAGATCGACCCGAAGTCGATCGGGGTCGGCCAGTACCAGCACGACCTCTCCGAGTTCAAGCTCTCCCGCTCCCTGGACGCGGTGGTCGAGGACTGCGTCAACGGGGTCGGCGTGGACGTGAACACCGCCTCGGTGCCGCTGCTGGCCCGGGTCTCCGGGATCACCGAGTCGCTGGCCTCGAACATCGTCCAGCACCGGGACGCCAACGGCCCCTTCCCGACCCGGCAGGCGCTCAAGGAGGTGCCCCGGCTGGGCCCCAAGGCCTTCGAGCAGTGCGCCGGCTTCCTGCGGATCGCCGAGGGCGCGGACCCGCTGGACTCCTCCAGCGTGCACCCGGAGGCCTACCCGGTGGTGCGCCGGATCCTGGGCGCGGCCGGCGGCGCGGGCGCGCCGCTGACCGTCAAGGAACTGATCGCCAACGCGCCGGTTCTGCGGGGCCTGCGACCGGAGCAGTTCGTGGACGAGACCTTCGGTTTGCCGACAGTCACCGACATTCTCAAGGAACTGGAGAAGCCCGGCCGCGACCCGCGCCCGGCCTTCCAGGCGGCCGTGTTCAAGGAGGGCGTGGAGAAGCCCTCTGATCTGAAGCCCGGCATGCTGCTGGAGGGCGTGGTCACGAACGTGGCCGCGTTCGGCGCGTTCGTCGACGTCGGCGTGCACCAGGACGGCCTGGTGCACGTCTCAGCGCTCTCCCGCACCTTCGTCAAGGACCCGCGCGAGGTGGTCAAGCCGGGTGACGTGGTGAAAGTCAAGGTCCTGGATGTCGACCTGCCCCGGCAGCGGATCGCGCTGACCCTGCGGCTGGACGACGAGGTCAAGCCGGCCGGCGGCCCGGGCGGCCCGAACGAGGGCGGCCCGCGCGGCGGCCAGCGCGGCGGCGGCGGGCGCGATCGCGGCCAGGGGCAACGGGATCAGGGCCGCGGCGGCCGGGACGGGCAGAACCGCGGCGGCGGCGCACCGCAGAACGGTGATACCGCCCTCGCTGACGCACTGCGACGGGCCGGCCTGGTATCGTAACCGCCGGGTCCGGCTGCGGACGTCCGGGAACGGACGGTGGGTCAGCGTTGGCCGACCGTTACATTCCCAGACGCGCGAAACTGCTGAATTCGGGTATCAGGCTCCGGTGACCAGTGAACTAGCCGACACGCTCCTCGGGCTGCGGTGGCCTCTGCCCCGCACCGACCATGACGCACGTGCCGCACTGGACCAGCTCGCCCAGGTCTCCGGCCGGCTGACCCGGCTGGTCGCCGAGCCGCAGGTCCAGCAGGACGCCCCGGCCTGGCTCGGGCCGGTCCAGGCGCTGATCGCCCAGGGCGGCTTCACCCTGGACTGGTGGCAGCCGCTGTTGGCCGAACCGGACCTGGACTGGACGGTCAACCACCAGGCGCACCTGTCCGCCGACCTGGCCCAGATAGCCGCGGCCGGGGCCAGGATCCTGGACCAGCTGCTGCCGTCCGGCGAATCGGCCGCGCCGACCCCGGTGGTGCGCTCGGTGGCCAGCTTCGGCTCGGTGCCGATGACGGCCCCGCCGATCGCCCCGCCGCCGCCGCCCGCGCCGCCGAGCCCGCAGCCGCCGGCGCCGACCGGCCCGCCGCTGCTGCAGCCGGGCACCACGGTCGGCGCGGCCGCGACCCAGGCCCTGCCGCCGCCGCGCTCGGAGTACCAGCCGCCGCGGTATCCGCCGGAACCGGTCCGGGCCGCGCCGCCGGCCGTGCCGGCCCCGCCGGTCCTGCCGCCGGCGCCCGCGCCGTCGCTGCTCCCGTTCGAGCTGGACGAGCCGAACGTGATGGAGTTCGACGAGCCGGACGAGTTCCTGTCCTCGTCGGGTTCCTACGACGTGTCGGACCCGTTGAACGACTCGGGCCGGCACCGCCGCTTCGATTTCGGCCCGCCGCCGTCGACCTGGCGCGAGTCGCACCCGGAGGTCCCGGAGCGGGTCGAACGGGCCGAGCGGGTGCGCCCGCCGGCCCCGGAGCGTGCCCAGCGCCCGCTGCGCCCGGCCCAACCGGCCCCGCCGGACCTGTTCCCCTCGCACGTCCAGCCGTACCAGGACGAGGACGACGACGAGGACCCGATCCTCGCGCCCGACCGCCGGCTGCCCGCGCACGCCGGGATGATCATCCAGGCCACGATCGTGCTCTGCGTCGTCGGCGCGCTCAGCTGGTGGGCGGTCGGCGAACTGCACGGCTCGCCCTCGTCCGGCACGTCCGCCGGGGCGAGCAAGAGCCCGCAGGCGCTGGACCCGAGCGCGGTCGGCGCGGCCCCGGCCCCGACTACCACCACCGCGGCCGACGGTCTGACCACCGGCGGCGGCGTGTCCCCGGCCCCGCCGGCCGCGACCACGCCCGCGGCGCAGAACCCGCCGCCCGCCTCGGGATCGGCGACGGTCAGCAATATGAGTGTCCTGCTGGAGGGCGGCAGCAAGGACGACCCCTACATCGACATCATCCTGACCTTCGCCGCCTCGAACACCGACCCGGTGACCATCACGATCAACTACTACGGCACCTCGAACGGCAAGCGGATCTCCCCGCAGACCAGCCTGCTGCACGAGTCCGGGCAGACCGGCTACCAGGTCGGCACGACGATCCCGTCCACGGCCTACTGCGGCACGACCGTGACCGTGATCGCCAGCGCCGGCACCAGTTCCAGCCAGGCGGCCACCCAGCCAGGGTGCTGATCCGCCGGGTCGCGGCGGGTCGGTGAGCCAGAGACCGTAGTCTCAGGGCTCGTAATCACAGGGAGAGGCCGGAACCCGGGCCGGGCCCCGCGAGGGACCCGGCCCGGGTTCCGGCTTTCGGCATCTGCTCAGACCCCTGACGCCGCCCGGGACCGGCGGGCCATGTGCCGGGCGCTGGCGTGTTCGACCACACTGATCAGAACCTGTTTGCCGGACTCGCGTTCGCGCGCGTCGCACAACACGACCGGGGTGTCCGGCTCCAGGTCCAGGGCCGCGCTGACCTCCTGGGCCAGGTATTTCTTGGACCGGTCGAAACAGTTGACTGCGACGACGAACGGTATCGCCCGGCGTTCGAAGTAGTCCACCGCCGGGAAACAGTCGGCCAGCCGGCGGGTGTCGGCGAGCACCACCGCGCCCAGCGCGCCCTGGGCCAGTTCGTCCCACAGGAACCAGAACCGGTCCTGCCCCGGGGTGCCGAACAGGTACAGCGCCAGCCCGGTCCGGATGGTGATCCGGCCGAAGTCCATCGCGACCGTGGTGGTGTGCTTGCCCTCCACCCCGTCCAGGTCGTCCACGTGCCGGCCGGCCTCGGTCAGGTACTCCTCGGTGCGCAGCGGGCGGATCTCGCTGACCGCGCCGACCAGGGTCGTCTTGCCGACCCCGAAGCCGCCCGCGATCAGGATCTTCAGCGCGATCAGGGGGTCGCCCGACCGCCACGGCTCAGAGCGCGCGGAGTCCATTGATCACCTCCTGGAAGATGTTCTCGTCGAGCAGGCTGTTGGGCGCCAGCGGCCGGCGCACGTGGATGTGGCCGAACTCCAGCAGGTCTGACAGGATCACCCGGGCCACCCCGAGCGGCAGGTCGCAGCCGGCGGCCAGCTCGGCCACCGACTGCGGGCCGCGCCGGCACAGCTGCAGCAGCGCGGCCTGCTCCGGGCTCAGGCCCGGCTCGTGCTCGGGCAGGGTCTGCGCGGTGACCAGGGAGATCAGGTCGAAGATCTGGCTGGCTGGCTTGGCCCGGCCGCGGGTCAGGGCGTACAGGCGCACCAGCGGTCCGGCGGCGGAGTCCGGCCACAGCGGTTGGGCGCCCCCGTTCACGGAGTCCGTCATCGCCGCTAGCCGGGCATTCCCGGCGAGCCGGACGGCGGCCGGTGCGGCCGGTCCTGCTCGGGCCCGGCCCCGGGCGAGCGCGGGGCCGCGTACAGGTGCTCGCCGACCTGCCGGACCAGCCGGGCCATCTCGAACGCGATCAGCCCGATGTCGCTCTCGGCCGAGCTGAACACGGCCAGGCACGACCCGCCGCCGGCCGCCACGACGAACAGGAACCCGCCGTCGAACTCGACCATGGTCTGGCGCACCGCGCCGGCCTCGAAGTGCCGCCCGGCCCCCTTGGCCAGGGAGTGGAAGCCGGAGGCGACCGCGGCCAGGTGCTCGCTGTCCTCCCGTTGCAGCTGGGCCGAGGAGGCGATCGCCAGGCCGTCGGTGGAGAGCACCACGGCGTGCCGCACCGCCGGGACCTGGCCGACCATCTCGTCGAGCAGCCAGCCGAGCTCGCCGGTGTGCGAGGAGGTGCCGATCACCGCGGATCACGGGCGCGGACCCCGCCCTGCGCGGTCGGGCCGGACCCGGTCCGGTCCCTGTCCTGAGTGAGCATGCGCGCGTCTCCGATCTTGTCTGAGGGGCGGCGAGGTGCGTCCTCGCGGTGCCCCGGCCGGGTGGGTCCCGGCCGGGGCGGCGGTCAGGGGGCGTCGTGCGGGGCGGCGACCTGGCCGGGGCCGGCCGCGGTCCCGTTCCCGGCGCCGTCGCCGTGTCCGGACGGCGGGTCGGCCGGCCGCTCGGTCCGGCCCAGGGTCCAGCCCTTCTGGAACGCGGCCATGGTGGCCCGGGCCCGCTCGGGCGTGGCCGGCACGTTCGAGTCCGGCGGCACGTAGTCCGCGGCCTCGCCCGGGCCGGGCGGCTCCTGGCGCAGCTGCGGGGCGAGGTTGGCCTGCCGGATCCGGCGGGGCAGCTCGTCCGGGCCCGCGGCCGGGCTCGGCCCGGGCGGCACCGGGGCGGACGGGCCGGTGGACGGACCCCGGCCGGGGGAGCCGGATCGGCCCGGCTGCGACTCGCCCGGCGGCGTGGCCGGGGGAGTGCGGATCGGCTCGACGAACGGATCCCGGATGGCCTGGGACCCGGCGGACTGCTCGGTGCGCGGTGGCTGGGCCGGGTGGGCCGGGTCCGTGGTATTCGTGGGCTGAGCCGGTTGCGCTGAGCCGGATTCCGTTGCCGGCGGCTGGTTCCCAAAGCCCTCCTGCCATCGCCGGTCCGCGGCCGGCTGCCTGCCGCCCGGATCAGAAGCCGAATTCACCGGCGACGCCGGAGCCGAACCAGAGGTCGAACTCGCCGCCGAACCGGACGCCGAACCGCGCGCCGGGTCCGATCCCGCACCCGGATCTCCTTGCCCGGCCTCGGGATCGGCCGAGTCCGGCCCGGACGGTTCGAACGTCGGCAGCGACTGCGCGGGCACCGGCGGCCGGTCGGGTTCGAGGTCTGACAGATGGCGGTAGTAGCCGTTGAGGTGATGGACCCCGTTGGCCTTCGGCTCCGCGGCGCCCACCCCGGCCGCCGCCGCGCCGCCCGATCCGGCCGGAGCGCCGGCCGAACCGCCGGGCGCCCCGATCAGGATCGGCTCGCCGTTCGCCCTGGCCGCGCCGCCGGAACCGGCCGAACTGCCGGATCCGCCGGCATTCCCGGCCCCGGTGGTCCCGGCCCCGGCTTCGCTCCCGGCCCTGGCCTCGTTCCCGGCGCCGACCCGGACCGCCGGGCCCGGCCCGTCGTCCTGCCCGCCGCCGCCCCGGTACCGCCCGTCGGCCCCGGACACCGCGGACGTCGCCGAACCCGCCCCGCCCGCGCCCGCCTTCGCCCCGGCGAACTGCGCCCGTCCCGCCTCCGGCGCCTGCCCGCCGAACACCGTGTGCCCCTCCTCGGCCTGGCTGAAAGTGCCCGCGGCGGTGTTCTCCAACAGGGCCTTGGGCAGCAGCACCACCGCGGTCGTCCCGCCGTACGCGGACCGGCCCAGCGTGACCTGGATGCTGTGCCGCCGGGCCAGCCGGCTGACCACGAACAGGCCCAGCCGGTCGCTGTCGAACAGGTCCGCCTGGTCGGCGTTGGCGATCCGCTGGTTCGCCTCCGCGATCGCCTGCTCGCCCATGCCCAGCCCGCGGTCCTCGATGTCGATCGCGAACCCGGAGCCGACCTGCTCCCCGCGCACCTGGACCCGGGTGTGCGGCGGGGAGAACACGGTCGCGTTCTCCACCAGCTCCGCGATCAGGTGGGTCAGGTCGGCCACGGCGGTGCCGGCCAGGTGCACCAGCTCCAGCCGGCGCACGTCCACCCGGGCGTAGTCCTCCACCTCGGCCACGGCCGCGCGCAGCACGTCCATCAGCGGCACCGGTTTGCGCCAGCCCCGGCCCGGGGTCGCCCCGGACAGGATGATCAGGCCCTCCGCGTGCCGGCGCATCCGGGTGGCCAGGTGGTCCAGCCGGAACAGGTCCTCGAGCTCGTCCGGGTCCTCGTTGCGCCGCTCCATCGTGTCCAGCAGGGCCAGCTGGCGGTGCACCAGCAGCTGGCTGCGCCGGGCCAGGTTCAGGAACACCCCGGCCACGGCGCTGACCACCTCGGCCCGCTCCACCGCCGCCTGTATCGCGGCCCGGGCCGCGGCCGCCAGGGCCTCGGAGACCTGGCCGATCTCGTCCTCCACGTGCACCGGCGGCGGGGCCTCGACGTCCACGTCCACGCTCTGCCCGGCCCGCAGCCGGGCGATCGCCCTCGGCAGCCGGCGCTGGGCCAGGTCCAGCGCGGTGTCCCGCAGGCTGACCAGTTCGAGCACCAGGCCGCGGCCGATCCGGACCGACACCAGCAGCGACAGCAGCACCGCGACCAGACCGACCAGCACCGCGATGCCCTGCGGGGTGGTCAGGAACCCGGCGTACGGGTCGATCCGGGCCACCGCCGCGGTCCCGGCCGCCGAGGCCACCGCGTCCAGCCCGGTCAGGGTGACCGACTCCGGCTTGACCCAGTCCGCCGGGGTGAACCCGATCCCGGAGGTCGGGCCGGTGCCGTAGTCCTCCACGTCGGTCTGGTCCTGGCGCAGCTGGAGGTACTCCGACGAGCTGACCACCTGCTGGTAGGCCTGCTGGTCGACCGGGCGCAGGGCGCGCGCGGCGTCGATCTGCAGCAGGTTCTGGCTGTACGCCGCGCCGGTGAACTCCTGGTAGTCGGCCGGGGTGACCTGGCCGGCCGAGAACGCCGCGTTGAGCACCGCGTCCTGGCGGGCCAGCATCTCCCCGGCCTGGGCCAGTTGCAGCACCGACTGCGCGTTCGAGCCGACCGCGTCGTCCTGCAGGGTGGCCAGCGAGCCCTCGACCGCGAAGCCGTCGTCGATGGCCGCGCAGTAGTCCGAGTACGCCGTGTCCACGCTTATCCCGCCGCTGGCCACCTCCCGGCGCAGCGTGCCGAGCGAGCCGAGCCGGGCCAGCAGGGTGTCGATCCGCTTCTGGGTGTCCGCGCCCAGGTTGTCCAGCGCGGCCGCGGCCCGCTGCGAGTCGGTCTGGATCAGGGCCTGCGCACCGTCGGTGGCGCCGAAGTCGGCCTGGTAGCCGGACTGGTCCTGGGCCAGGCCGGTGCCGTTGCCGGAGATGGACAGCAGCCGCATCGCGGCCGAGCGCTCCTGCTGGATCGCGCTGATCGCGGCGTCGATCGGCTGGCGCACGTCCGTGTTGACCGTGCGCAACTGCTGGAGCGACCACATGTTCTGCGCGGTGCTCACCGCGGCCAGGCCCCATAGCGCCATCAGGGAGATGATCGGCACCATCAGCAGCGCGACCACCTTGGCCCGGACCGTGCGCGGGCCGCGCCAGGTCTTGGTCCGCTGCCAGGGCGCGCCCGGGCCCGGGGCCGGGCGCGCGCCGGGCCGGGCCCGGCCGTCCGCGGCCCGCCCGGGGCCGGAG
>DASZBX010000050.1:0-89562 GCA_035943635.1 Actinocrinis sp.
AGGCGAATCTGGTCAGCGCCGAGCATGGGCGCGCCGCACGGGACGGCTCATACTCGGTCGTCTGTGCCGTTGCGTGCGGTGCGGCCAGGCGACGGCGATCACCGGATTCGCGCCTTGAGACATTCCCCAACACTGCCTAGCTCTTCTGCCCGTTGCTGCCCGGCACGACCGGCGTGATCGAGAAGTTGTTGCACACGCCGCCGATGTTGGTCGCGGCGGTCAGCGTGTTCGTGGTGCCGGGCGCGGTGAGCAGCAGCTTCGCGGTGCCGGGGCCGTCCAGGCAGTTGGCGCTGGTGGTGCCGGGGTTCCAGTTCAGCAGGTCGGAGGCCGAGTCGCCGGGGTACAGGGTGACGGTCGGCGGGGTCGAGTCGACCTCGTCGCCGCCCAGGTAGGCCGCCATCTGCCGGGCCGCGTTGAGCGGGCTCTGGGTGGGGTAGTCCACGCTGGCCCCGGCGTAACCGGTCAGCGTGCAGGTCTTGGAGCTGATGTTGGTGAACACCAGGGTGACGTCGAAGTTGGCGTCGCCCGAGTTGCGCTGGCCCATGACGGTCTTGACCTGCGAGTTCGTGCACGCGGTGACGGTGGTCGGGGCCGGCGGCGCGGGCGGGTTCGCCTGGCCGGTGGAACTGCCACTGCCACTGCCACCTCCGGAGTTCGTCCCGGAGCCCCCGGTCCCGGCGGACCCGGTACTGGACCCGCCGCCCGAAGCCGTGGGCGTCGCCGCGGCGCCGCCCTGGCCGCCGCCGAGGGTCACCTGGCTTCCGGCGGTCGACACACTGGTCGGGCCGCCGACCGCGGTGGTCGTGATCAGGCCGCTCTGGCAGCCGGCCAGCATCAGGCCGGAAAGGCAGACGCCGCCGAAGGCCACGGCGCGACGGGCGGTGATCTGCTTCGTGTTCATCGCAGTTCTTCACTGGAGAGTTGCCGTCTGCACGGCGGCGTCGATGGGTTCCGGGCCGAACCGGATGGTCCGGGTCTGTCCATCAGAACTGTCCCAGTAGGGGTTGGCGCACTGTTGGTGCGTCAATGGTGCGACTCTGAGCTGCGATGAGACGATTTCCATGGAAAGGCATGAGCATGTCTTCGGCGGAAGTCGGAGAAGGAGTGCGGCCGGGGCAGTGCCCGTCCACACCAGCCAGGCGGCTATTTCACCCTAATAGCGCATTAATACGTCACCCCATGAGACGAGTGATCACCTTGAGCACACGATGGGAGGTGGACGCCGTCATCCAAGACGGTCGCTGAAGGGTGGCGATTCGTGTCAGAGCAACAGCCTCAGAATCCCCCGGACTCCGCACCACCGCTGTGGGGCGGCCAACCCTCGGGATATCCGCCCGGGCAATCCGGGCAGCCCGGGCAATCCGGGCAGCCCGGGCAGCCCGGCCAGACCGGGCAGCCGACCGCCACCCAGTCGACCTGGGGCGGGGGCGGACCGACCGGGCCGGTGCCGCCCGCGTGGGGTCAGCCGACCACCCTCCAACCGGGCTGGAACGGCCAGCCGGCCCCCGGCGGCCAGATGCCGCCCAACGGCTGGGGCCAGCCTCCCGGCTACCCGCCGCAGCAGGCGCCCCGCAGGCGCCGGAAGTGGCCGTGGATCCTACTGGCTGTGTTCGTGCTGATCGTCGGAGGCATCATCGCGGGCGTCGCCAGCGCGGTTAACAGCGTCTCCACTCAGATCGACAAGACCGTGACGGTCACCTATCAGGTCACCGGAACGGCCAAGAGCGCGAACGTCACCTACTCGACCTGGGACCACGGAGACATCTCGAGCAGCCAGCAGGACGTGACCCTTCCCTGGACCCAGCAGGAGAAGAGCTCCGGACTGGTCAAGGGCGGCGACCTGATCATCACGCTCGGCGCCGACGGCGGAACCGCCACCTGCTCGGTCGCCGTCGACGGTGGTACGCCCAAGACCGCCACGGCCTCCGGGGCGTTCTCCACAGCCACCTGTGATGTGGACTAGCACCGGGAATCAATCCCGTTCCACGCCGGTTCGCAGAAACTATGAGCACTCAAAACAGCACGCCTGACGTAGGCCGGATCGGTGCCTGGCGCGGCAGGGGGGTCACCCCCGAGTTCGTGGCAGCGGTCGAACAGCTCGGCTACCCCGCCGTCTGGATCGGCGGATCGCCCGCGGGCGACCTGGTCGCCATCGAGCGCCTGTTGGACGCCACCAGCACAATCCGGGTCGCGACCGGGATCGTGAACATCTGGCAGTCCGACCCGGCCGTCACCGCCGCGGCCTACCACCGGGTCTGGGCCAGGCACCCCGGCCGGCTGCTGATCGGCATCGGGGCCGGGCACCGCGAGGCCACCGCCGAGTTCACCCAGCCCTACGAAGCACTGGCCGAGTTCCTCGACGTGCTCGACGCGAACGGGGTCCCGGTCGAGCACCGGGCCCTGGCCGCGCTCGGTCCCAAGGTGCTCAAGCTGTCCGCCGACCGCACCGCCGGAGCGCACCCCTACCTGGTCAGCCCCGAGCACACCCGGCGGGCGCGGGAGATCCTCGGCACCGGGCCGCTGCTCGCCCCGGAACAGAAGGTCGTGCTCGCGGCCGACCGGGCCCAGGCCCGGGCGATCGGCGGCGAGACCGTGGACCGCTACCTCGGCCTGCAGAATTACGTGGCCAACCTGCGGCGCCTCGGGTTCACCGACGAGGACTTCGCCGACGGCGGCAGCGACCGACTGTTCGACGCGCTGATCGTGCACGGCGACGCGGCGGCGATCGCGGCCGGCGTCCGGGCGCACCTGGACGCCGGGGCCGACCACGTCGCGGTCCAGGTGATCAGCGACGGCGACCAGATCCCCGTCTTCGAGGAACTCGCCCGCGAATTCGCCCCGGAGCTCGGGCGCTGAGCCCGGGCGCTGAGCCCGGGCGCTGAGCCCGGGCACTGAACGCGAACGGGCCGTCTGCCCGTACCGGCTGACCAGGCGGGTCAGCGGTACTCGGGCAGACGGCCCGTCGTGCTGCTTACTGCTTACCGATCACCGCCCAGGTCAGCTGACCGGCGACAGCTTCAGGATCATGTACTCATACGCCTGGCTGTTCGGCGACGGGTTGATGAAAGCGTTGGTGCTGGTCGGCCAGCCGGTGAAGTTGGCCGTGCTGTACTCGTACCAGGAGGCGCCGTACAGGACCGGAACCGCCGGCATGTCCTTCGCGAACAGCGCCTGCAGGCTGTTGAGCGCGGTCTGCTCGTCGGCCGGGGTGGTGGCGTTCTCGTAGGCGCTGACCGCCGCGGTGGCCGCGGGGCTGCTGTAGCGGTCGAAGTCCTCGGCCGCGACCGAACCGATCGCCGCCGTGGTGCTCGGGTCCAGGATGAACTGCAGCCGCTGGAACGGGGTGTTGCCCTGGCCCCAGTGCAGCGCCGCGTCGAAGTCGCCGGTGGTGATGGCGGTGTTCCACGAGTTGTAAGTGAAGGCGCCGTTGTCGGTGACGTTGAAGCCCTCGTTGTTCAGCTCGCCGACCATGGCCTGCGCGTCGCACCAGTAGTCGGTGAAGGTGTTCGGGTCGATGATCGTGAACTTGACCTGCTGGCCGCCCTTGGTCCACTTGCCGCCGACCTTGGCGTAACCGTCGCCGGTCATCAGGCTGGTCACGGTCGCGTCGTCCGGGCCGGACTTCAGGTCGTTGGCCTCGGCCGGGTCCAGCGCGTTCTGGTCGATCGGCAGGGTCAGGCCGCCGGCCGAGGTGGCCGGGTTCTCGTAGTTGGTCTCACACTGCGAGGCCATCGAGCTGCGGTCCAGCGCGGCGCTGATCGCGGCGCGCACCGTGGCGTCGCCCAGGGCCGGGGCGTTGGTGTCCTTGTTGTTGAGCAGCAGGGAGACCGTGTTGCCGGCCGGGAAGTACGGTGCGGTGGTCTGGAACAGGTGGTTCGTGCTCGGGTCCTTGGCGACGAACACCGACTGCACGTTGTTGATGTCGTTGCCGGTCAGGTCGATGTCACCGGAGGCCAGGGCCAGGGTGGCCGCGTCGTTGCCCGCGTAGGCCGGCAGTGAGATCGCCGCGACCTTGGGCGCGCCGCCCCAGTAGCTCGGGTTGGTCTTGTAGGTGATGTCCTGGGCGCCGAACTTGTTGACCAGGTACGGGCCGGTGCCGATCGCGTTGGGCCCGGAGATGACCGCGGTGGCCGGCTTGGCGACCGAGCTCCACAGGTGCTGCGGGACGATCAGCTGGCTGCCGATCGCCTCGAAGTTGGCCGACTCCGGCGAGGCGAAGTTCAGCACCACCGAGGTCGGGCTCGGGGTGGTGATGCTGGTGGTGGCCGGGACGCCGCCGGTGTTGGTGGCCGGCTGGGACTGGAGCATGCCGAAGGTGAAGTCCACGTCCGCGGACGTGAACGCCTGCCCGTCGCTCCACTTGACGTTGGACCGCAGGGTCAGGGTCAGCGTCTTGTTGCCGTTGGACCACGCGTACGCCGTGGCCAGCCACGGGATCGGCGCCTCGGTCGAGTTCAGGGTGTTGAACTGGAACAGCGGCTCGTAGACCAGCGAGTTGGTGTTCTCGGTGGAACTGGCCGAGGTGCTGTCGAAGGGGTTGAAGTCGTTGGTGAAGGTGGCCACCGGGTTGTCCTCGATGACCAGCGGGGTCTGCTTGGCCGACGATCCGGACGACCCGGACGAGCTCGGGGTGGAACTGGAGCTTGTGCAGGCCGCCATACTGAGACTGATGGCGGCCACCAGGACAAGCCCCTTGGTGGTGGTGCTTCGACTCATTTTGTACGCTCCTTGTATCCGACCGGCGTCCTTCGCCGGCCAGGGCTGAGCAGCTTCGGTGGTGCCAGTGCCTGTCGGGTGGTGCGAATCCGGCCGTTTCAGCGGCCGTGGTGCAGGTCGGAGACCGGCCGCGGGCGAGTTGCCGCTCGTCCGTCGGCCCCGCCGCCCGCCCCCGGAGGGGAGCGGGCGGCGCGAACCGGCCGCGCCGCCTGGCCGCGGCCAGGCCCGTGCCGCCCACCGCGGGGCTGACAGGTCATCGTGGAGTCCTCATCCCGGTCGCGGCCTACTCGTCGGCTTCGGGTGCGCCGACGGCCGGTGCTTCCTGTCCTGCGGGTCCTGCGGATCCTGCCGTCAGCTCGGGTCCGGCTGAAACGTCTTCGGTGCTTCCCTCGGCCGCTTCCGGCGCGCTCGCCGCCGGCCCGCCCGCCACCTGCAACAGCGGCGACTGGCCGCCGGCGTCGTGCTCCGGGGAGTGCAGCCAGCAGGCGGCGAACTGCCGGTCGCCCGCGGGCAGGTGCGGCGGGGTCTGCTCCTTGCACACCGGCATCACGAACGGGCAGCGCGGGTGGAACCGGCAGCCGCTCGGCGGGGTGACCAGGCTCGGCGGGGCGCCCCGGCCGCGCAGCACCGGCGCCACCTCGCGGGCCGGATCCGGCGCGGCGCTCAGCAGCAGCTGGGTGTACGGGTGCGCGGGGGAGTCGGTGATCTGGGTGGCCGGGCCGGACTCGACCACCTGGCCGGCGTACATCACCACGATCGTGTCGGCCAGATAGCGGGCCGAGGCGATGTCGTGGGTGACGTACATGGTGGCCAGCCGCTCGCGTTCGCGCAGCTCGTCCAGCAGGTTCAGCACGCCCAGGCGGATCGACACGTCCAGCATCGACACCGGCTCGTCCGCGAGCAGGACCCTCGGTTCCACGGCCAGGCCGCGGGCGATCGCCACCCGCTGGCGCTGGCCGCCGGACAGCTCGTGCGGGTACTTGTCCACGTACAGGTCCGCCGGGCTCAGCGACACCCGCTCCAGCAGTTCCTTGATCTTCGCGTCCAGTGCCGCACCGCGCAGCGGCGAGTGCAGCTTCAGCGGGCGCTCCAGGTGGTACCGGACCGTGTGCACCGAGTTGAGCGAGGAGAACGGGTCCTGCAACACGAGGTGCACGCTGCTGGTGTATTCGCGCCGCGCCTTCTCGCCCTTGCCGACCGGCTCGCCGTCCAGCAGCAGCTTGCCGCTGGTCGGGGTGATCAGGCCGGTCAGCAGCCGGGCCAGGGTCGACTTGCCCGAGCCGCTCTCGCCGACCACCGCGGTCACCGTGGCCTCGGGCAGCGCGATCGAGATGTCGTCGACCGCGTGCACCACGTGCGGGCTGCGGCCGAACCAGCCCGAGCGCAGGGTGAAGTGCTTGGTCAGGCCGTGGGCCGCCAGCCGCGGGGTGCCGGTGTGGTCCGGGCCGTGCACCACTCGCGGCGCACCGGACTGGTCCGTGGCCGGGGCGTCCGGCCGGGCGGAAATCACGGAGGTCTCGCTCATCGGGTGCTCCCGGTCGGGTCTTCGTCGGTGCCGGTGATGCCGGTGATGCCGGTGGTTCCGTCGCTTCCGCCGTCACCGGCGAGCTCGACCGCGGCCGGGACCAGCACCGCGGCCGCACCGGCGGCCGCGAGCGCAGCGGCCGCGGTCTCCTTGGTCATCGCCAGCTGGGCGGGCGGCTGCTGGGCGCCGTCGTGCAGCAGGCAGGCGACCGTGCGCTCGCCCTCCTGGCCGAAGTCGCCGAACGGGCGCACCAGCAGCGGCTCCTGCTGCGCGCAGCGGTCCATCCGGAACGGGCAGCGCACGTGGAACTTGCACCCGCTCGGCAGGTCCTTGAGCGAGGGCGGGGAACCGGGGATCCCGGTCATCCGCACCCGCTCGCCGTGCAGGGCCGGGAAGGAGTTGAGCAGGCCCAGGCTGTACGGGTGCCGCGGCGTGCCGAGCAGGTCCTGCCCGGCCGCCTGCTCCACGATCCGCCCGGCGTACATGATCGCGATCGAGTCGGCGAACTCCAGCAGCAGCGACAGGTCGTGGGTGATGAAGATCAGGGCGAAGCCGAGGCGTTCGCGCAGCTGCATCAGCTCCTCGAGGATCTCCCGCTGGGTGACCACGTCCAGGGCCGTGGTCGGTTCGTCCATGATCACGATCTGCGGTTCCAGGGCCAGTGCCATCGCGATCATCACACGCTGGCGCATGCCGCCGGACAGTTCGTGCGGGTAGCTGCTGAGCCGGTCGCCGTTGATCCCGACCATCCGCAGCAGCTCGACCGCGCGCTCGTGCCGCTCGGCCCGGCTCATCCCCTTGCGGTGCTGGCGCAGCGCGTCGGTCAGCTGGTCCTCGATCCGGGACACCGGGTTGAGCGCGTGCATCGCGCTCTGGAAGACCACGGAGATCTCCGACCAGCGGTAGTCGCGCAGCTCGCGGCCGTCGGCGGCCAGCAGGTCGACCGTCTGGGTGGTGGAACTGCCGACCGGGCGGGAGTGGAACAGCACGTCGCCGCCGGTGATCACCCCGGGGGCGCGCAGCAGCCGGACCAGGGCGTAGGCCAGGGTCGACTTGCCCGAGCCGCTCTCCCCGGCCAGGCCGAGCACCTCGCCGCGGTGCAGGGTGAAGGTGGCGTCGTTCACGGCGCGCACCGACCCGGCGCCCACGCCGTAGTCCACGCACAGGCCGCGCACGTCGAGCACCGGCTCCCGGCCGGTGGTCAGGCCGCGCCCGTCGGCTGGCAGCGGAAGGCTGCTGGTCACGGTCACGATGTCGCTCCTTCGGCGCTCTGTGCGGGGCCCTGCGCGAGGTTCTGGGCGATGGTCGGCCCGGCCGCGGACCGGCCGCCGCGGGCCACGGGGGTCAGGTCGCCGTCGAGATAGTCGTCCTGGTCCGGGGAGCCCGGACCACCCGGCCCGACGATCACCGCTCCGGCCCGCGGGGCGGCGGTCCGGGCCCGCAGCACCGGGGTCAGGCCGAGCTGGAATGTGACCCCGCTGCGCCGCCCGGTGCGGGAGGAGCGGACCCGGGGGTTGACGATCTCGTCGATGCCGAAGTTCAGCAGGGCCAGGGAGATGCCGACCAGTGCGACGCACAGCGCCGGCGGCAGGTACCACCACCAGTACCCGGAGATCATCGCGCCCTGGGCCTGGGCGTCCTTGATCATCGTGCCCCAGGAGGCCCCGGTCGGGTTGACCGCGCCGAGGTAGGCCAGGGCCACGTACGCGCCGATCCCGTAGATCACCGTGAAGATGAACGACGAGGCCAGGATCGGCAGCAGGTTCGGCACCACCTCGGACACGATGATCCGCGGCCGGCGCTCACCGATCACCCGGGCCGACTCCACGTAGTCCTGGTTGCGCAGCGCCAGGGTCTGCGCCCGCAGCACCCGCGCCCCGTAGGACCACGAGGTCAACGCGATGACCGTGCCGATCAGCAGCGGGTTCCCGGCGTCGGCGGGCGGCAGCGGCCGCAGCACCACCATCAGGATCAGCAGGCCGGGCAAGGCCAGGAAGATGTTGGCCAGCAGGGACAACAGCTCGTCCACCACGCCGCCGACATACCCGGCGGTCACCCCGACCAGGATCGACAGAGCCGTGGCCACCGCGCCCGCGATGAACGCGATCAGCAGGGTCGACCGGCCGCCGGCCAGCAGCAGGGACAGGATGTCGTGCTGGGTCTGGTCGGTACCCAGCCAGAACTTCGACGACGGCGCCTGCGGCACCGACACGCTGGTCGAGGCCTGGAACGAGGCCGAGTGCGGCGCGATCAGCGGCCCGAAGACCGCGATCAGGACGAACAGGAACAGGATGCTCCCGCCCACGATCACCTTCGGCGAGCGCGGGATCCGGGACTTGCGCTTGGGCTTGACGGCCAGCGGCTGGACCAGTTGCGGGTCGGCGGCGAGCGCGGACTCCGGTTGCGTGATCACGGATCAGCCCTCCCTGCGGGCGCGCGGATCGAGGGCCACGTACACGATGTCGGCCAGGAAGTTGGCCGCCAGCACCGTGAACGTGATGCACAGCAGGATTCCCTGGAGCAGCGGATAGTCGGTGTTCTGGATGGCGTTGTAGGTCTCGAACCCGATGCCCGGGTAGGAGAACACGATCTCGGTGACGATCGAGCCGGTCACGATCAGGCTGATCGACAGGCTGAAGTTCGAGATGCTCGGCAGGATCGCGTTGCGCGCGGCCACCCCGATCACCTTGCGCCGGGGCAGGCCCTTGGCCGCGGCGACCAGGACGTAGTCCTCGTCCATGGTGGTCACCATCATGTTGCGCATGCCGAGGATCCAGCCGGCGATCGAGGCCAGCACGATCGTGCTGACCGGCAGCACCGCGTGCTGGACCACGCTGCCGATGAACGGGCCGTTCCAGCCCTCCACCAGGTTCGACCGGCGCCCGGTGTCGTAGCCCTCGCCCAGCGGGAACCACTTCCAGGTGTAGCCGGCCGTCAGCAGCAGCAGGAAGGCCAGGATGAAGTACGGGATGGCCTGGAAGAAGGTGGCCACCGGCAGCAGCGAGTCGATGATGCCCCCGCGCCGCCAGCCGGCCAGGATGCCGATCAGCGTGCCCAGCAGGAACGCGATCACCGTGGCCGAGCCGACCAGGCCCAGGGTCCAGGGCAGGTCGCTGAACAGGATCGAGGACACCGGCACGGCCTGGCTGGTCGAGGTGCCCAGGTTCCCGCTGAACAGGTGCCCGAGGTAGGTAAGGTACTGCGGCAGCAGACCCTGGTGGCTGTTCAGGCCGTACTGCGCGGACAGCGCCGCGAGCTCGGCCGGGGTGATCGATGAGGACCGGATGCTGGAGAGCACCGCCTGGAGCGCGTCGCCGGGCAGCATCCGGGGCAGCAGGAAGTTCAGCGTCACCGCGACGAACGCGGCGATCAGATAGAAGGTGAGCCGACGGGCCAGCGTGACCATGGGACGCCCCGCCTCACTCGGCCGGGCGCCACAGCGGCGCCCGCAGCTCGGGGGCCGGCGCCGGGGCGCAGCCGCAACTGGCGCGGTACACCACCTGCACCGGCAGGACGAGCTGGCGGTCGGGCTGCCGCTCGCCGTTGATCATCGAATAGAGCACGTCGAAAGCCATCGCTCCCAGTTCCCGGATCGGTTGCCTGACCGTGGTCAGTGGCGGCATTACGTGCCTGGCCACGGTGATGTCGTCATAACCGGTGACGGCGACGTCCCCGGGTACGTCATAGCCCTGCTCCCGCAGCGCGTAGATCACGCCGAGAGCGGTCTGGTCGTTCGCGCAGGTGATCGCGCGCGGCATCGGTTCGCCGCGGGCCAGCAGCCGGCGGATCACCCGCGCCCCGCCGGCCGCGCTGTACTCCCCGATCCACTGCGGCCCGATCCGGGCCACCGCGCCGGAGCGCTCCGCGGCGGTGCGCACGGCCTTGGCCCGGGCCATGTTGTCCGGGCTGTCGCGGTGGCCGGACAGGTAGGCCACCTCGCCGTAGCCGTGCTCCCCGACCAGGTGCCGGACCAGCTCGGACATCCCGGCGGCGTTGTCGCCGACGATGTTCACGCTGCCCCGGGTCGGGGTCCCGGCCAGGGTGACCACCGGCAGCCGCTCGGCCAGCCGGACCACCTCGGCCGGGGTCAGCACCCGGTCGTGCAGGATCATCCCGTCGCTCTTGCCGGCCAGCTTCGCGATCCGCGAGCCGGGGGCGTGGTCGTGCACGTCCACCGAGCTCATCAGCAGGTCGAAGCCGTGGTGCTGCGCGGCCACCTCGACCCCGCGGTTGATCACGTCGGCGAACAGCAGGCTGTCGTTCTCGTCCTCGAACACCTGCTCGCCGACCGGCGGGAACGGGGCCCGGCGGAAGACCACCGAGACCACCTCCTTGAGCCGGTTGGACAGGGCCCGGGCCGCGCCGTTGGGCACGAAGCCGAGCTCGGTGGCGGCCGACAGGACCCGGCGCCGGGTCTCCGGGCGCGGGGTGGTGTGCCCGTTGAGCACCCGGGAGACCGAGGCGGTGGACACCCCGGCCCGGCGGGCCACGTCGTAGATGGTCAGCGGGGCGGCGGCGGACCGGGCGGCGGCCTGCTGGTAGGACGGGCGCGGCCCGGCGCCATGGCCGGGCCGGGCGGCCGGGCCCGGTGCGGGCGCCTCCCGCCGGTCCGGTCCCCGGCCCGCCGGCCCGCCCTGGTCGCCGGCGGGCTGCTCGCCCGCGGCGTGTTGCGGTGCCGTCACGATCCCTCCTCTCCGCGTCCCGGCCCGGCCCGTGCGCAAGCACCCACGGCCGAGCGGCGTTTGGCCGGTCCGCGCAGGGCGCGCGGCACCGGTGAAAACATGATCAAAGCGTGCTGAACCAGCTCTGGTAAGCGCTTGCGAAACCGCTTACGCCGCTGAGTTGACGTGACCGTACTCCCGAAGAGAGCGCTCTCACAAGCCCTCCGTGAGAGCGCTCTTTTAACTGTTACGGCTCCGTTACCGACCATCCGGGCGGCGCGCGGCCGGGCCCGGGCGAACTCCGGAAACGCCGAAACCGCCGGTCAGCTGGGCTGTCCGGCGGCGGCGGGGCGGGAATGGAACCGGTTCCGGCGACCGCCCGGCCGGGCCCGGCGCCGGCCCGGCCGGCGACGGTGAAGATCCGTTTCGGGCGGCTCCGGCGGGCGCCGGGGGAGGGGCCGGACGGCGGCCGGGGACTCGGGCGTCAGTCCCGTCTCCACCTCCGGTAGTCATCCTCCGCCGACACCGGATCGGCGAAGAACGCGTCGCGGTAACCGGCCGCCGAACGCGCCGCGGACATGGCCCGGCGCCGCTCGCGCGGCCGCCGAGTGCGGGTGAAGGGCAAGGTCACAGTCATGGCAGGCTCCTGGGGAAGAGATCTTCGTCGACTCTCACGCTAGGCGCGTGCGGCGCTCGGCTCGAATCCAATTCCGTGCCGAAAACGCAGACCAATCCGGCCTGGGGCGCGCTGCTGGACCTGTTCGCGGCCCACTCCGGCCCGCTGCACGCCAAACTGACCGGCGCCCTGCGCGCCGCGGTGCGCGACGGGCGCCTGCCGCGCGGTGCCGCGCTCCCGCCGAGCCGCATGCTGGCCGAGGAGCTGAAAGTTTCACGCAGCACCGTGACCCGCGCCTATGGGCAGCTGATCACCGAGGGATATCTGAGTGCGCACCAGGGCGCAGCCACCCGGGTCGCCTGGAGCGCCGACCCGGACGAAACCGACGCCGGCCTCGCCTCGGCCGGCTCGGCCGCCGCAGCCCCGCCGCCGCGCCAGGTGCGCTACGACATGTCCGAGTGGTCGGCGTCCTGGCCGAGGCGATCCGGCACGTCCAGCGCGCCGTAGTCCTAGGCACTGGGGACTAGGTCCGCCGCCCGATGCACGCCGGGGGCCGCCGGTGTGAGGATGGCGGCATGAGACCAACCGAACTTAACGAGGCCGAACTGGCCTACCTGCGCTCCCAGAAGCTCGGCCGCCTGGCCACGGTCGACCCGGCCGGGCAGCCGCAGAACAACCCGGTCGGCTTCCGGGTACGCGAGGACGGCACGGTCGACATCGGCGGCTTCGCGATGGGCAAGAGCAAGAAGTGGCGCAACCTGGCCGGCAACCCGCTGGTCGCGCTGGTGGTGGACGACGTGGTCAGCGTCGACCCGTGGACGGTGCGCGGGGTGGAGATCCGGGGCCGGGCCGAGCAGGTCGTCGGTCCGCACGACCTCGGCGACTACCTGAGCCCCGAGCTGATCCGGATCCGGCCGACCTGGGTGTACAGCTGGAACCTGGACGCAGAGGCCTGATCTGACGAGGGCCGGAGAATCCGCTGCGCACCCTGATACGGTCGCCGACCTCCTTGGCGCGCAACGGATTCCCACCCTGTCAAAACCCGGTTATTCGTCGTCTTCGACTATAGGTTTGAGGGTATTGTCATTTGCCTCAGGCATCGGCCGTTGCCTGATCGGCCTGCGGCGGGATGACGTTCGGCGAGCCGTCCGCGGTGGCGGACGCCGGTGCGGCGATCGGCTCGGGGAACACTGTCTTCGACGATGAAGATCCAGCGGCGAGCAACGCGCTGTAGAAGGTCGGGCTGACCACGATCGGGGCGCCGAAGCGGGCCGCGAGCGCGCCGTACGAGGCCGGGTCCACGTGCGCGACCGCGCCGCCGTCGACGAGGAAAATCCCGGCCGTGGGCTTCGTCTCGCCGGGCACGGACGGGTCCGGGGTGACGCTGATGAGGTAGGGCATGTCATCCTCCTGAGACGGAGCGGAAGGTGGGGGTGGGGCAGCCGCGTCCACGCCGGGCCAGTAGTCGGCCACGACCGACACGTCGTAACCGCCGCGGTCGGCGTACTGCAGTGCGATCGCACCGGCCGGGATGGCCGGGTTGTCGCCGAGCGAGTAGTCGGCGATCCAGTAGTGCGGCTGGGCCACGCCGCGGGAGCTGAACGCCGACTTCACGCTCGGCCACGTGCTCATCGAGCAGTACACGGTCGGGTCGGCCCCGGCCCGGCGCCGGGCCTGGACCCAGGTGACCGACTCGGCCGGGGTGGCGTCGCCGTTCTCCACGTCGATCACCTGGCCGCCGTCGTAACTGGCCGAGACGGCGATGGACACGTGCACGGCGTTCGGGTACCTGGCCACCATCGCCGGGTAGTCGGCCCAGTTCCCGTCCAGGTAAGCCGCGTACAACTGTGCCCCAGCGGGCACTTCGGCGGGGGTGATCCCGTCGAACATGGTGCGCATGACATCCTCCTGATGAGTCGGCCGGGTCACGTGGGAACAGCCTCCCACGCGCGCGCGGCGAACCGCGGGGGAGTTGACGGGAAAGAGTGGTGATTCGCCACGACCGACGTCGCTCCCGCGCCCGGGCGGGGGTGACCGAAATGGCCCGGACGGCCGTATCCCGGCAAAGAGGACGTTTGGCCCCGGGAGCTACGGGCACACGATCTTGTCGGCGCCCGCCGGCGGCCGCGCACCACGGTGTGAGCAGGCAGGACGCGGGCGGCGCCGGAGAAGTCGAACGGGTGGCACGCCCACCCGGGCCCGGCCCGGTGCCGAGGCCGGACCCAGACGCCGGCCCCGGCACCCGGAAGGTCACCGAGCGGAGAGGAGCAGAAGATGCCCCGAGGATCGAGTCCGAAGCGCGAACGGCAGTACGAGCACATCAAGGAAAGCGTCAAGGCCCGCGGCGCCGGTGAGTCCGAGGCCACCGAGATCGCCGCGCGCACCGTGAACAAGGAGCGCGCCCGGGCCGGAGAGGCCAGGACGACGAGCAGAAGCTCCGTCCAGGACATCTCCTCCGGCCGCCGCGGCGGTCTGCGCTCGCACAAGGGCGCGGGCGGCCCCACCTACCAGCAGCTGTACAACGAGGCCCGCCAGCGCGGCGTGCCCGGCCGATCCCGGATGACCAAGGCCCAGTTGGCCAAGGCCCTCGGCGGGCGCGCCGGCCGGGCCTCGTGATCCGGCGCCGACCTCCCGGCGGTCCGCCGCACTGACGCACGAACGCGGAAACGCCAGAAGCGGTACCACGCGGAACCAAGCGGAAGGGAAGAACCGATGACTTTCGACAGCTCCACCCCCGCCCCCGCCGGGGCTCCCGAGCCGATGGACCCGTACCCCCCGAACCCGACGCCCCCGCTGCCCGAGCCGGACCCGGTGCCCCCGCAGCCGGACCCGAGCCCGTTCCCGCAGCCCGGCCCGGAGCCGGTGCCGCCGCTGCCCGGCCCGGACCCGTTCCCGCCGTTGCAGCCGGTCACGCAACTGCCCGGCGACTTCCAGCCGGGCCCGGGCGTGAGCGCGCCGTGGGCGGACGGACCTTTCCCGCCCGCGCCGCTGAACGAGCTGGGCCCCCACGGCCGGCTCCTGGCGCGCGGCCACGGTCCGCAGCACGCGCACACCGCGGGCCGCCATCGCCGCCCGAGCCGGATCCGCCGGGCGGTCGGCGCGGGCCGCTGAGCCCGTGCCAAGCCCCTGACCAGCGAGGATCGGGTCCCTGTGGCCACCTGGCAGCGCCCCGGAGCCCGGCTCCGGGGCGCTGCGATCTGCGCGGGGGCGCGAAGAGCGCGAACTGCCCCCGGCGGCCCGTCTCGCCACTATGATGAGGGATCAGATCGAGATCATCCGCGGGCCCGGGACACTCCGGCCGCGGAGCGCTCCACTCGAAGGACCAGGGCAACGGAGCCCGGGCAGACCCGCCGGCGGCGTGGGCGCAGCCGGCCGCGATCCGGCCGCCGCCCATCTCACCCGATCATCTGCCTCGGCGGCGACTCGCCGCTGACGCCTGGTGCCGGGCCTGCGGGCCCCGGTGCCGCCAAACTGTGTGAGTGGCACGTCACGGGTTATCAAGTAGAGCGTTCGTCAGTGCCGTAACGTGCCTCGGAGGGCTGAAATGACGCAGGTGTGGCCAGGGTTCAGCTATCCGCTGGGCGCCCGGTACGACGGAGTCGGCACGAACTTCGCGATCTTCTCGGAGGCCGCGGAACGGGTCGAGGTGTGCCTGCTCGACGATCAGGGCACCGAGGAGCGGGTCACCCTGCGCGAGGTCGAGGCGTTCGTGCACCACGCGTACCTGCCCGGGATCGGGCCGGGCCAGCGCTACGGCTTCCGGATCCACGGGCCCAACGACCCGCGCTCGGGCCTGCGCTGCAACCCGAACAAGCTCCTGCTGGACCCGTACGCCCAGGCCATCGAGGGCGACATCCGGTGGGACCAGTCGCTGTTCGGCTACGAGTTCGGCGCGCCGGGCACCCGCAACGACGCCGACTCGGCGCCCTGCGTGATGCACTCGGTGGTGATCAACCCCTACTTCGACTGGGGCGGCGGCAGCGGGACCAACAACCGGCCGAACCGGCCGTATCACGAGACCGTGATCTACGAGGCCCACGTGCGCGGCCTGACCAAGAACCACCCGGGCCTGCCGCCGGAGATCCGCGGCAGCTACGCGGGCCTGGGCCACCCGGTCGTGATCCAGCACCTGCAGGACCTGGGCGTCACCGCGGTCGAGCTGATGCCGGTGCACCAGTACGTGCACGACGAGCGGCTGATCCGCTCCGGCCTGCGCAACTACTGGGGTTACAACACGATCGGCTTCTTCGCCCCGCACAACGGCTACTCCTCCAGCGGCCAGCGCGGCGAGCAGGTTCAGGAGTTCAAGGCCATGGTCCGCTCGCTGCACCAGGCCGGGATCGAAGTGATCCTGGACGTGGTCTACAACCACACCGCCGAGGGCAACCACCTCGGGCCGACGCTCTCCTTCCGCGGCATCGACAACACGGCCTACTACCGGCTGGTCGAGGACGACCTGCGGTACTACATGGACACGACCGGCACCGGCAACAGCCTGCTGATGCGGCACCCGCGCTCGCTCCAGATGATCATGGACTCGCTGCGCTACTGGGTCACCGAGATGCACGTCGACGGCTTCCGGTTCGACCTCGCCGCCACCCTGGCCCGCCAGTTCCACGAGGTCGACCGGCTCTCGGCCTTCTTCGACCTGGTCCAGCAGGACCCGGTGGTCTCCCAGGTCAAGCTGATCGCCGAGCCCTGGGACCTGGGCGAGGGCGGCTACCAGGTCGGCAACTTCCCGCCATTGTGGACCGAGTGGAACGGCCGGTACCGGGACACCGTGCGCGACTTCTGGCGCGGCCAGTCGGCCACCATGGGCGAGTTCGCCTCCCGGCTGACCGGCTCGGCCGACCTGTACCAGAGCGACGGGCGCCGGCCGACCGCGTCGATCAACTTCGTCACCGCGCACGACGGCTTCACCCTGCACGACCTGGTCACCTACAACGACAAGCACAACCTGGCCAACGGCGAGGACAACCGGGACGGCGAGAGCCACAACCGCTCCTGGAACTGCGGTGTGGAGGGCGAGACCGAGGACGTCGGGGTGGTGATGATCCGGGAGCGGCAGAAGCGCAACCTGATCGCCACGCTGCTGCTGTCCCAGGGCGTCCCGATGCTTCTGCACGGCGACGAGTTCGCCCGCAGCCAGCAGGGCAACAACAACGCCTACTGCCAGGACAACGACGTCAGCTGGGTCAACTGGGAGCGCGGCAAGGACAACTGGCCGCTGTTCGAGTTCACCCAGCGGGTCACCCGGCTGCGGGCCGAGCACCCGGTGTTCCGCCGCCGCCGCTTCCTGCACGGCAACACCCCCCGGGACGCGGCCACCTCGCTGCCGGACGTGGCCTGGTTCGTGCCCGGCGGCAGCGTGATGACCGAGCGGGACTGGTCGGCCGGGTTCGCCAAGTCCTTCGGCGTGTTCCTCAACGGCCTGGCCATCGCCGAACCCGACGCCCGCGGCGCCGCGGTCCGGGACGACTCGTTCCTGCTGCTGTTCAACGCGCACCACGAACCGCTGCCGTTCACTCTTCCGCCGTACGAGTTCGGCGAGACCTGGGAGTGTGTGCTCGACACGGTGATCTCCATCGCGCCGGACCGGCCGTGGCTCAAGGCCCAGTCCGAATTGGTACTCGAAGCTAGGACCCTGGTGGTGTTGAAGCGTGCCTCCTGAGCAGCCGACCGGGGCCACCCGGACCTTCCCGATCGTCCCGACCAGCACCTACCGGCTGCAGATGTCCGCGGACTTCACCTTCGACGACGCCGCGGCCCAGGTCGAGTACCTGCACCGGCTCGGCGTGAGCCACGCGTACCTGTCCCCGATCCTGCAGGCCGCGCCCGGCTCCGCGCACGGCTACGACGTGATCGACCACGGCCGGATCTCGGCCGAACTCGGCGGCGAGGCCGGCCTGCGCCGCCTGGTCGACGCCCTGCACGCCCGCGGCATGGGCATGATCGTGGACGTGGTGCCCAACCACATGGGCATGCCGGTCCCGGAGACCGGCAACCAGGCCCTGTGGTCGGTGCTGCGCGACGGCCCCGACTCGCCGTACGCGGCCTGGTTCGACATCGACTGGACCGCGCAGGAGGGCTCCGTGCTGCTGCCGGTGCTCGGCCAGCGGATCGGGCAGTGCGTGCAGGCCGGCGAGCTGCGGGTGGACGAGACCGGGGACAGCCCGGTGCTGCGGTACTTCGACCACGTGTTCCCGCTGCGTCCCGGCACCGAGCACCTGCCACTGGCCGAGCTGCTCGACGCGCAGCACTACCGGCTCGCGCACTGGCGGGTCGCGGCGGAAGAGCCTGGGTATCGGCGCTTCTTCGACATCACCACCCTGATCGCGGTCCGGATGGAAGACCCCGCGGTGTTCGAGGCGACCCACCGGCTGCTGCTCGACCTGGTCGCCGACGGATCCCTGGACGGGCTGCGGATCGACCACCCCGACGGCCTGGCCGACCCGCGCGGCTACCTGCGCCGGCTGGCCGAGACGACCGGCGGGTGCTGGACCGTGGTCGAGAAGATCCTGACCTCGCCGGATGTCCTCCCCGCGGACTGGCCGTGCGCCGGAACGACCGGGTACGACGCGCTGCGGGCCATCACCTCGCTGTTGGTCGACCCGGCCGGTGCGCAGCAACTCGTCGCGCTGTACCACGGTTTGACCGGGCAGAACGCCGAGTTCGGCGAGATCGCGTGGCAGGCGAAGCTGGATGTGGTCGACCAGGTGTTGCAGGCCGAACTCGACCGGTTGACCGGGCTGCTCACGAAGATCTGCCATGATTCGCTGGAACTGCGCGACCACACCACGGCCGGGCTGCATGAGGCGTTGCGCATACTGCTTGCTCTGTGCCCGGTGTACCGTGCGTATACGGTGCCTGGTGAGCCTGCGCCGGATCTGTCAGTTGCTCTGCTGACCGCTGCGGCCGAGCAGGCCTGCGCGATCCTGCCCGCGGAGCGGCGCGACACGGTGATGCTGGTGCGCGATCTGGCGTTGGGGCTGGTCGGGCCGCGTGATCAGGTGCGCGACGAGTTCCAGACCCGGTTCCAGCAGACCTGCGGGCCCGTGTTGGCCAAGGGGATCGAGGACACTGCCTTCTACCGCTGGCCCGCGCTGCCCACCGCTACGGAAGTCGGCGGCGACCCGGCTGAGCCTGCGTTGAGTACAGCTGGGTTCCATAGGTACTGCTCCGTTGTGCAGAACAGCCACCCGACCGCGATGACTGCGCTCAGTACACACGATACGAAGCGGTCCGAGGACATGCGGGCACGGCTCGCGGTTCTGGCGGAACTGCCGCAGGAGTGGGCCGCCGCAGTGGCCGGGTGGCAGGCTGCACCCGGGCTGACCGCGCCCGAACTGGCGCTGCCCGCCGGCCCGGACGGATGGGGCGCGCAGACCGGTCCCGGTGGTTCGAACGGGCACCAGTCCGACGGGACGCGCCCGGATTCGGCGGTCGAGTATCTGGCATGGGAGACCGTGGTCGGGTGTTGGCCGATTGATGTCGAACGGCTCACGGAGTATTTGGTGAAGGCGGTCCGGGAGGCGAAACTCGAGACCTCGTGGACTTCGCCGTCCAAGGAGTACGAGGCCGCCGTGGAACGGTTCGCCGCCGCTGTGCTGGCCGATCCGCAGGTGTTGGCCGGAGTTGAGGCCTTCGTCGATCGCATCGCCCCTTTTGCCGAGGTCAATACTCTTTCGCAGAAACTCATTCAGCTCACCATGGTCGGTGTTCCCGATGTTTATCAGGGCACCGAGGCTCAGTTCCTTGCCCTTGTCGATCCTGACAATCGGCGTCCCGCCGATTTCGCTGCGCTTTCCGCGCTGCTTGATCTAGCTGACGACGATGCCGCTTCCGCTTCGCCCGCTTCCGTTGTGGACGCTCCCGCCTCTGCTCCCGCTGCCGGCTCGTCTGCCGAACTGGCGTTCGCCAAGATGCGGCTGGTCAGTCGGACCCTGAGGCTGCGCCGGGAACACCCGACGTGGTTCAGCGCCGACGCCACCCAGAGCCCGCTGCTGGCGATGGGCCGCGCGTCCGACCACGTCGTCGCGTACCTGCGCGGCGAGCATGTAGCCGTGGTCGCCACCCGGCTGCCGGTCGGCCTCGCGCATACCGGCGGGTGGCGTGACACCGCGCTGTCGCTGCCGGACGGCAAGTGGCGCTGCCAACTGACCGGCAACAGCTACGAGTCCGTCGAACGCGGCGGATCGGTGCTGCTCGCCGAACTGCTGCGCTTCAGCCCGGTCGCCCTGCTCGTACGGGAGGACCAGCCGTGACCCGATTCGAAGTCTGGGCGCCCAAGGCCGAGCGGGCCGATGTGGTCGTCGACGACAAACGGCTCGCTCTGAATCCCGGCCCGCGCGACGGCTGGTGGTCGCTGGACGTACCCACTGCCGGAGACGGAACCAAGTACGCGTTCTCCCTGGACGGCGGACCGTCTCGCCCTGATCCCCGCTCGCGCTTCCAGCCGCATGGTGTCCACGGCCCCAGCCAGGTCGTAGCCCCGCGCGCCGCCGATGCTGCCGATGCTGCGACGCCCGCACAGTGGTCAGGCCGTTCCCTCACCGGGGCCGTCGTCTACGAACTGCATATCGGCACGTTCACTCCCGCAGGCACCTTCGACTCCGCGATCGAACGCCTGGACCACCTGAGCGAGCTCGGCGTCGGCTTCGTCGAGGTGATGCCGGTCAACGCCTACTCCGGCGGCCACGGCTGGGGATACGACGGCGTCGGCTTGTGGGCCGTGCACGAACCCTACGGCGGCCCGGCCGGATTCCACCGCTTCATCGACGCCTGCCACGAACGCGGCCTCGGCGTGCTGCTCGACGTCGTGTACAACCACCTCGGCCCGAGCGGCAACTACCTGGCCGAGTTCGGCCCGTACTTCACCGACCGGCACCACACGCCATGGGGCCCGGCGGTGAACCTGGACGACGCCGGGTCCGACGAGGTCCGGGCGTTCATCGTGGAGAACGCGCTGTACTGGCTGGAGGAGTTCGGCCTCGACGGCCTGCGTTTGGACGCGGTCCACTCGCTGGCCGACACGCGGGCAGTACACATCCTCGAGGAGTTGTCGACCGCAGTCGACCAACTGGCCGAACGGTGCGCCCGCCCGCTCACCCTCATCGCCGAATCAGACCTGAACGACCCGCGGATGGTCACGCCGCGCGCGCAGGGCGGCCTCGGTATGCATGCGCAGTGGAACGACGACTTCCACCACGCGCTGCACAGCCTGGCCACCGGGGAGCGACAGGGGTACTACTCGGATTTCGGGTCGGTCGAGGCGTTGGCGAAGACCATGACCCATGGCTACTTCCACGACGGGACGTGGTCCTCGTTCCGCGGCCGTAGCCATGGCCGGCCGGTTGATGTCGAGCTGATTCCGGGCGATCGGTTCGTCGGGTTCTTGCAGGATCATGATCAGATCGGCAATCGTGCGCAGGGCGACCGTATTTCGGCGACAGTTTCGCCTGGGTTGTTGAGGGTCGGCGCTGCGTTGCTGCTGACGGCTCCGTGTACCCCGATGCTCTTCATGGGCGAGGAGTGGGCTGCCGCAACTCCCTGGCAGTTCTTCACCGATCACCCCGAGCCCGAACTCGGCCGCGCAGTCAGCGAAGGCCGCCGCCGTGAGTTCGCCAGCCATGGTTGGACTGCTGAGGACGTTCCGGATCCGCAGGACTTGGCGACGTTCGAACGGTCCAAGTTGGATTGGGCTGAGGTTGGGGTTGAGCCTCATCGTTCTGTGCTGGAGTGGTATCGGGCGTTGATTGCGCTGCGTGGGCAGTGGGTTGAGCTTGCTGATCCTCATCTCACGCAGGTTGTGACGGAGTTTGATGAGAAGGATCGGTGGTTGGTGATTCATCGGGGGCGCCTTCGGGTTGTGGCCAATTTGGCTGCGGATCCGCGGGTTGTGCCTTTGGATGTTGCTGCTACTGGGATTTTGCTTGCCTCTGATGAGGGGGTTGGGTTGGCTGGTCCGGGGTCGGTTTCCTTGGTTGGGGAGTCGGTTGTTGTGGTGGATACGGGGGTTGAGGGGTAGCGTCGCCGTGTCGGCTTGCGTCTACTGCTGTGCCTCCGGCGGGCCGGGAACCCCCAAGGATCCTCATGGATCAGTCTTTTTGGGTGGTGGGTTACCTTTTGGTTGTGTCGGATCGGGATCCTCGGTGGCCCAGTCGGCCCGGAGCCTGCCGCACCGGACAGGCCCTATCAACTCCCGGGCCAGGTGCTTTGGGAGATCTGCTCGCGGTGGTTGTGGGTTGGGTGCGGGAGTTGACAGGACCTGTCCGGCGCGGCTGTCTTCGTTCCGCCTGGGCCACCGAGGATCCCGATCCGACACACCCAAAAAGGTAACCCACATCCCCAGCGCAACAGGCCTACGGGCCAATGGATCCTTGGGGGTTCCTGGCCCGCCGGAGGCATCGTAGTAGACGTGAGCTGACACGGCGACGCTACCCACTACCGCGTCACCCACTACCGACAACACCTCGTTGCCGACTACAGCCAAACCCCACCGCGGCCGCCGAAAATACCAAAAGATCAAGCCGCACCCAACACATACCGCAACCGCCGCGGCACCCCAGGCGAGAGTTCCCGGCTCATCGCCATGACGGCGACTTCGATGACCCGATCATCGCCCGCATAACTGGTCCGAATCAGCTCGATCGCCAGACCCGGCCCCAGAATCGCGGCGACATCGGCGGCCGGATCGACAACCGCGACATCCTCGACGTGCCGTACAGCCGTATACCCAAGCTCTGCGAGCAGCCGAACTGCTCCGCCGCGGATGGGCTTGTCTTCGGCAAGGCCGGTGCCGTCGGCGATGGCGGTCGGGTACCACGAATCGGAGACCTCCACGGCCCGCCCGTCAAGCGTCACGATGCGGCGACGCAGAACGGCTGCTGCGCCGACGGCGATCCCGAGCCGCAGCGCGACAGCCTCAGGAACCGGGCGGTGCCCGACGAGCGCTATCCGATGGCGCCCCACATGGCCGGCCTGCTCAGCCTCCAGCTCCCACGGGTCCCGGTCGCCGGACTTGCGTGGCGCGACGTAGGTGGTCGACGAGGTGATCCAGTCGGGCATGGCGCAATTCTAGGGTGTGTGCAGGTCGGCATTTCCGGGTCTTTGTCTGCGCCGGGCCGTAGGATTTCAAGCTATGCAGAAGCCTAAGCCGCCCGTGGTGAAGCCGAGTCCCGGCCAGCTCGGACATGCTGCGAAATCCTTGATGGCGGGTCTGGCCGAGTTCGGCAGTGCGGAGCGTGGCGAGCAGGAGCGCGCGTACCTGCGCAGCGACATGGCGTTTCTAGGGGTGACGGTCCCGGAGTCCCGTCGAGTAGTCAAGGGGACACTGAGCATGCTGCCAGGGCTGGACGGCGCCAGCTTGATCGCATTGGCCGACCTCCTGTGGCGCGAGCCGATGTTCGAGGGGCGACGGTGCGCGGTCGAGTTGCTCATGTTGCGCAGCGCGCTGCTCGGTCCGGACGACCTGGGAGCGGCCGAGCGGCTGCTGCGCGACAGCTACACCTGGGCGTTGGTGGACGGGTTGGCCGTGCACGTCGCGGGTGCGATCTTCCATCGTGATCCTGAGACGAGCGGCCCGGTCCTCGATCGGTGGTCTCAGGATCCGGATTTCTGGATCCGTCGGTCCGCAGTGCTGGCTCTGTTGCCGGGGGTTCGGGCCGGTGCGCCTGATCTCGTGCGTTTCGATCGGTACGCCGATGCGATGTTGGAGGAGAAAGAGTTCTTCATCCGCAAGGCGATCGGCTGGACACTACGGGAGATCAGCCAGCGTGATCCGGACTTCGTGGTGCAGTGGACTACGCCGCGCGTGGGCCGGATGTCCGGCGTGACATTGCGGGAAGCGGTTCGTCGGCTGCCGGAAGACGATCGGGAGCGGTTGACGGCGGCCTACCGTGAGCGGTAGCTGCCCGCCCGCCCATCGACGGCACGATCCCGCACGATCCCGCACCAGAGTAGCGAATCGGACCACGAATACCGCCCCACTGCGCCGAGTTGTCAATAGGGGCCAACCCCTCGGCGCCGCAGGCAAATATGAACTCTGCTGAACTACATGACCTTCGAATCACTGACTCACGACGAGCGACAGCACACAAGCCGCCGCGACGAGGATCAGGGCTGCGGTGACCAACCACGTACGGCGTGGTCCCCAGCACATTTGGCGCCACTTACCCGGTGCGTTGAGCAGTCGAGCCAGTCCCGGGTCGGCGTTGGCCAGTTCCCGTTCGATGCGCTCCAGGTTCCGTCGTTCCCAATCGGCCAGCGTCACGATCCGCCTCCACGCGCAGTAATCTCACGCAGTTTGTTTATCCTTTGGTTACCGTTCCCGGCGCGATTAATCCCGTCTGGATGCCGCGCTTCCGGCGGATGTGCCGAACGGTCCGCGCGGGTGGGCGAGCGGGTGACCAGGGGAGTGGCGTGGTACTGGTGAGGTACCAGGACCGAACCGGATAAGCGGGCTGAAATCGGCGGGTCGTCATGACCGGGGGCGCGGACGGGCGCGCTCTGGGGTTGGGCGTGGGACCGGCCGGGTAGATCTGAGGGTATGGATGACCAGGCATGGAGTGGGACGGTGAGTACCCTTGTCGGGTGATCTGCCGGTCCTGGGGCATGTGACCGTCGCGTTCCTGCTGACCTACCTGCTCGGGTTCGAGCGCCAGTTGCGCGGTTCGGCGGCCGGGGACCGCACTTTCGCGCTGATCGGCACCGGAAGCGCGTTGGTCGGCGTGTTGTCTCAGGCGTCGGCGCCGAATGCGCTGGCCGGGGCGATCACCGGGGTCGGGTTCATCGGCGCGGGGCTGGTGTTCCGGCAGACGCTCGGGTCCGCGCACCGGCAGATCGTGCGCGGGCTGACCTCGGCCGCGGGGATCTTCGCGGCCGCGGCGATCGGTGCCGCGGCAGGTCAGGGGAAGTTGGCTCTGGCCACGCTCGGTACGCTGCTCAGCCTGCTGTCGCTGGAGGTGCGCTATCTCCCGGGGCTGAACCTGTTCGACGCGGGACGCTGGGCCTACCGGTTCAAGAACGACGACCCGGAGCCTGAGCCGGATTCGGACCCCGCCGAGAAGACGCACACGCAGTGACGCGGTCGGATCCGCCTCAGCCGAGCTCGGACGGGCCAACGCGGTCGGCGAGCCAGCCATACAGCGGTTCTCCGGCCCGCAGAAAAGTGACGATGCGGGCCTTGGCCTTCGCGGTGTGCGTCCAGGGCTCGACCGGCCACTCCTGCCAGGCGATCAGGCCCTTGTTGCGCAGCAGGTCGGCCCTCGGGTGGTCCTTCGAGAATCCGCGGGGCGCGGTCTTGAGCGGGTTCTCACCGACCACGTCCACGCCGGCGGCTTCGACCTCTGCGATGATCCGGCGCAGTTCCTCGCCGGTGACGTCCTCGGCGACGGCGGCGCGATAGCGGGCGAGCTGGTCGGGGGCCATCATGTGGTAGCCGATGGCGGCGGCCAGGCCGTCCGCGGACAGCTGGAGGTAGCCGCCGTTGGCCAGGCTCGCGCCGATGTTGGTCTTGTACGGCGACTTGTCGTTGCTGAAGCGCACGTCCCGGTACGGCCGGAACAGTTTCCCGTCGCCGAACTCGTCACGCAGTTCGGCCAGCAGGGCCTCCATCGGCGCCAGGATCTGGGATTCGTAGACGGGTTTGTGCGCGGCCCAGTAGGGCTTCGAATTGTCGGCCTCCAGGCCGTTGTAGAACTCGAAGGCCTCGTTCGGCCAGCCGGTGAACTTCACAGGTCGACCCTACCTGCTTGCGGGGCCCGGCACTCGCTGACAGTGCGGGCGGGTGACGGCCGGGCGTGGTCGCGGTCGATCAGTGTGATCGGGCGATGGTGTCGAGAAGGCCCGCCGCAATCCCCAGAGCGGTGCACGTGTAGCAGGCCTGCTGCCAGTAACGGAATTTGCGGTTACGGAAGGCGATCGTTATGGAACCCAGGACCACACAAGCGATCAGCGCACCGGTGGCGATCCTGTCGAGCACGGAGGTGTGATGCGCGAGGCGGTAGAAATCCAGGGCGAGGGTTAGCACGAGGGTCGGCGCGAACAGAGCCCGGGTGATCTGGACCAGCCATCGGGGCATGGACTTCTCGCTGCCCTGGACGACGAAGCCGATCAATATACTGATCATGAAGGTGATGACCGCGCAGAACCCGCAGTAGATGACGATCGCCGCCGTGACGTAGTGCCACGCGCCGGTCAGGTGTTCCGTGTAGTGGTTCAGGGTCCAGGCCGCGCCGGCGAGGGCGGCCGATGCCGTTAACGGCTTCCATGCTTCCGAAAATCCGGACTTGCCGGGATGAGGCTGCGCGGCCTCGGGGAATTCGGTCATTTCTGGCTCTGGAACATGGCGAATACTCCGACCGCGAGGATGAACAGGTACGTGGTGTACTGAGCCCACTTCGCGCGGACCGGACCCAATTTCGGGAAGCGGTCCCAGGCGATGAGCAGGACACCGCCGGTGAACGTGAGGGCCATTGTCAGAATGTCGAATGTGTTGGGATGCTGCGCCTCGTCGAGGAACTTCAGGATCACACCGGTCGCGACAAGGCCGGCGAACCCCGCGCGGGTGGTGAGGTGCAGCCATCTCGGGATCGTCGGGCCGTGGAACTTGGCGCCGACCATGGCGATGAGGGCGAGCACCACGGCGATGATCGTGAAGTAGAGCGTGCCGAGGCCGAGGATCGCGACGGGGATGAAGCGCCAGTCGCCGAGCGAGGAGACGGTGAACCGCTCGACGGCCCAGGTCGCGGTCCCGAGGATCACCGGGAGGATCAGGCTGCTGCCGAACCCGGGCATGCCGTGGACAATTTCGGCATCGTCGACGCTGGTGAGCGAAGGTTCTGGACCCCGCTGCGGAACGAACTCCCCTTGTTCCATGGGCGAATCGTACAGCGTGAGCGGGCGATTGAGCAGGGAGTACAGGAAGTCCGGCGCAACTGAGGAATGCTAGGAAGCCAACGAATCAATCCACTGCTCCAGGCGGTGGATCTGGGTGGACATGAGTTCGGGATCGCGGAAAGCGTTGGTGAGTAAGGAGATCCCCTGGTAGGAGGCGACCAGGCTGATCGCCAGGTCGTGGGGTTCGGGCAGGCCCATGGTGGCGAATTGCTGCTCGACCCAGGCGACCAGAAGCCGCAGCACGTCGGCGGCGGCCGCGTCCAGGCCGTCTGTGCGTTTGTCGAGTTCCGCGGTCAGGGTGCCGAAGGGGCAGCCCAGGCGGGCGGCGAGGTCGCGCTGGTCGGCCCAGCCGCGCAGTAGCGCCTTGAGGCGGTCCGGTGGGGCGGCGTGGTCGCGGTCCAGGGCGTCGGTCAGGTGGCGCAGGCTTTGCGCGTGCGCGTCGATCGCCGCTTGGACCAGTTGGTCCTTGGTCTTGAAGTAGTAGTAGACGTTGCCCACGGGGACGTCGGCGGCGTGCGCGATGTCCGCGAGGGTGGTTCGTTCGACGCCCTGCTCGTGCAGGACCCGCGCGGCGGCGTTGACCAGGCGGTCTCGTTTGCCGGGGCGTGGGGTGGCGGTGGGTGAGTTAGTCATCTCGCTAAAAAGTATAGACAAGCATGATCGGGGCTGGCTATGCTCGGCGCGTTGAGTGTTAGTTAGTCAACTAACTAAAAATATGGGAGATAGTCATGATCGTGGTCACCGGAGCGACCGGGAACGTCGGGCAAGTCGTGGTGCGGGCCCTCGCTGCGAAGGGCGAGCAGGTGACGGCAGTCGCCCGTCGGCGCCCGGCTGCGGCGTTGCCGGACGGGGTGCGGTTCTACGCGGCGGATTTGGCCGAGCCGGAGATGCTGAGAGCGGTGGTTGAGGGGGCTGAGGCGCTGTTTCTGCTCGTCGCGGGGGACGATCCCCGTGGGCTGCTCGACGCGGCGAAGGCGGGTGGGGTGCGCCGCGTCGTCCTGCTGTCCTCGATAGGGGCCGGTACTCGGCCGGAGGCCTACGGGCATGCGCGGTCGTTCGAGGACGCGGTGCGCGAATCGGGGTTGGAGTGGACGATTCTGCGCGCGGGCGGGTTCGCGTCGAATGCGTTGGCCTGGGCGGAGTCGATCCGGGCGGAGCGTACGGCCGGCGCGCCGTTCGGCGACGTGGCGCTGCCGACCGTGGATCCGGCGGATGTCGGGGAGGCAGCTGCCGTGGTGCTGGGCGGTGGCGGCAGGAGTGAGGGTGCGCCGGGAAATGTCATACAAACATACAAGCTAACCGGCCCAACTCTCATGACGCCGCGCAATCAGGTTCGGGAGATCGCGCAGGTCTTGGGCGAGGACGTGCGGTTCGTGGAGCTGTCCCGCGCCGACGCCAGGGCGCGGATGCTCCAATTCATGCCGGAAGCCGTGGTCGATGGGACTCTGGGGATCCTCGGGGAGCCGACAGCCGAAGAGCAGCAGGTGAGCGGCGATCTCGAACGCATCCTCGGCCGACCGGCGAATACGTTCGCTGACTGGGCCGCCCGGAACGCGGCGGCGTTCCGCTGACCGACCGTCCGTACCCCGCAATTTCCGCGTGGCGATCAGCGACAGCCAGCATGATGTGACCCGCGTCACACGAAAACTGCGGAAGACTACCTGGAGTCTCCACCGACTGGAACCAGGAGAGTTGTCCCCATGGAAGACCGCACCACGGACAGCCTGCTCACGATCGGCCAATTGTCCCAGCTGACGGGCGTGCCCGTACGCACGATCCGGTTCTACTCGGACACCGAGGTCGACGGGGCCCCGCTGGTCCGGCCGTTCTCGCGCAGCCGGGCCGGCTACCGGCTCTACGACGTCGAGGCGGTGGCCCGGCTGGAGTTGATCCGGACGCTGCGCGACCTCGGCGTGGATCTGCCGACGGTCGCGCGGGTGCTGGCGCGCAAGGTCACCGTGGCCGAAGTCGCCCGGGCGCACGCCGAGGCCCTGGAGGCGACGGTCAAGGTGATCCGGCTGCGGCAGGCGGTGCTGCGCGTGGTGGCGGTCAGGGACTACGACTGGAAGGAAATAGAACTGATGAACCGGTTGGCGAAGCTGGACTCCGCGGAGCGCAAGCGGGTCCTGGACGGATACCTGGACGGGGTCTTCGGCGGGCTGGCGGGCGACGAGGGCCGCGACGGGCAGTTCGCGCAGATCATGCGCTCGGTGTTCCCGGAACTGCCCGAGGAGCCGAGTGCGGAGCAGGTGGAGGCGTGGGTCGAACTGGTCGCGTTGATCCAGGACGAGGACTTCGTCGCGGTGTCCCGGCGGATGGCCGAACACGGCGCGCAGAAGCGGGCGCGGTCGTCGGACGAGGAGTGGCAGCGGGACCAGGAGGCCTTCGCGGCGGTGCTCGGGCCGCAGGCCGAGGCGGCGTACCGGGCCGGCCTGGATCCGGTCTCGGAGCAGGGGCGGGCCCGGATGCTGGCGATCGCGGCCGAGTGGGCCGAGCGGGCCGGGAAGCCGGACTCGGCCCGGACCCGGGCGGACCTGCTGGCGAACCTGGAGCTGATGACCGACCGGCGGGTCAACACCTTCTGGCGGCTGGTCGGGCGGATCGGGGACCGCCCGGAGCTGGAGTCGCAGAGCGCTCCGCTGTTCGAGTCGATGGAGTGGCTGATCAAGGCCCTGAGCGCGGTGGATTGAGGCCCGCGGCCGGAGACGGGCGCGAGGGGTCCCGGGCCCGTCTCCCCGGCGTCCGGCGGCCTGGTCCTGGTGCGCCGGGCACTTGGTCCGTTCGGGCGACCATGGGACTATCCGCAGTCGCCGCTCGGTTGTAGGCACCGGAGATCTCCGAGCGGAAACGACGTGGAGGACATACGGCAGTGAACGCGATTCCAGACATTACGCTCAACAACGGAGTACGCATCCCGCAACTGGGCTTCGGCACCTACCAGATCAAGCCGGCCGACACGGTCGAGGCGACGGCGCTGGCGCTGGAGGCCGGGTACCGGCACATCGACACGGCGCAGATGTACCGCAACGAGAAGGAGGTCGGCCAGGCCGTCCGGGAGTCTGGCCTGGACCGCGCGGACGTGTTCGTCACGAGCAAGCTGAACAACGGCTACCATGCGTACGACGACGCCCTCAAGGCCTTCGACCGGTCCCTGGCGGACCTGCAGTTCGAGTACCTGGACCTGTTCCTGATCCACTGGCCGCTGCCCGCGGTCGGAGACTATGTCGAGACCTGGAAGGCGCTGGCCGAGATCTACCGGTCCGGCCGGGCCAAGGCGGTCGGCGTGTCGAACTTCAACGCCCCGCACCTGCAGCGCCTGCTCGACGAGACGGACCTGGTCCCGGCGGTCAACCAGATCGAGGTCAGCCCGTACCTGACCCAGGACCCGCTGCGGGCCTTCGGCACCGGGCACGGGATCGTGACCGAGGCCTGGTCGCCGATCGCGCAGGGCAAGGTGGTGCACGACAAGGTGATCAACGAGGTGGCCGAGCGGGTCGGGCGCACCGCCGCGCAGGTGACGCTGCGCTGGCACATCCAGCGCGGCGACGTCGTCTTCCCGAAGTCGGTCCGGCGCGAGCGGATCGAGGAGAACCTCGCCCTGTTCGACTTCGAGCTGTCCGCGGCCGACATGGCCGTGCTGACCGGCCTCAACCAGGACGAACGCACCGGGCCGGACCCGGACACGTTCAACTACGTGCCCTGACAGGCCTCGCCATCCGCGGGCTGTCGGCTCCGGCTGGTGATATAACACGCCGTGCGCGCGGCGGCCGATATCGGGGCGAAAGGACGGCCCGGCCGGGCAGGTTACATGGTTTCGGTGATTCGCCGGGGCGGGCCCGGCGGATAGTTTGATCTCGCGCTTGGTTCGCGGGCCGGTGTCAGGGAGGGCACAGCCCGCGGATCGGCTGTCTGATGGGGGAGGAGCGTCTCGGATCAGACGAAGAGTGGGAGAGCAGATCAGGGCCTGTCGGCAGTCGTCGACAGGCCCTGATCTCGTCTAGCAGCCTCTTAGGGCACGAGCAGCAGCGGGCACGGCGCGTGGTGCACGATGCCGTCGCTGACGCTGCCGAGGAAGACCGTGGCGAGCGAGCCGTGCCGGCGGGTCCCGATGATCAGCAGGTCGGCGCCGGTCTGCTTGACCTCGGCCCGGATCTCGTCGGCGATGGAGTCGCGGGACAGCTCCACCGTGCTGCCGTCCGCGGTGACCCCGGCGCTGGTCAGGGCGTCGACGCTGGCCTGGACGAAGCCGGCGGCGTCGGCCTCGGTCTCGTCCTCCACGATCTGGCCGCCCACCCCGATGCCGCCGAGGACCTCGTAGCTCTGCACGTGCAGGACGTGCACCGGCGATCCCGTGGCCAGCGCGAGCTCGCGCGCGTGGGCCAGCACATCCGTGCTCTCGGGGGTCGAGTCGACTGCGACCAGGATCTTCGCGTACATGGTAGCCACTCTTTTCTGTTTTCAGGTCGTTCTCTGTGCACTGTGTCGTGGTATTCGGTGCAACCGTTGTCGGAGCCGGTTTGATTCCGGTTCGGCGCGAAGTGTGAGGAGACACACAAGGGCGCTGACAAGACGCTACCGGGACGGGAAAACAGCAGGCGGCAGGCAGGCCACGGGCGGGTGCAGGCTCGGCGGGCGCTCTTGCGCAGGCCCTAGTGGTGGTGCCCGCCGCCTCCGCCGCTGTCGCCGGAGCTGGAACTCGAGCTGTGGTGGTGACTGGAGCCGCCGTCCGACGACGACGTCGACGAGTAGTGGTGGTGCGACTCCGCGGACGCCGCGGTCGCCGCAGAGACGGCGGCCTGGACGGAGGCGCTGACGGCCGCGGTGGTCGCGGCGTGCACGGCGGCGTGTACCGCGGCATCGCCCGCGGCCTGCGCGCCAGCGTGGACGGCTGCGGCCCCGGCGGCCTGGGCGGCAGCTTGGGCCGCGGCATGCCGGGCGGCGTCGGCGCCGGCCTGGTTCGGGGCCTGGTTGACCTGGTCCCATTGCTGCTGCTGCTGCCACAACAGGTTCGGGTCGGGGTACGGGTAGGGCGTCTGGTCCGGCCGGGGCAGGCGGGCCGCGGCGACGGCGGCCGCGGCGGCCCGGACGTTCGGGTCGGCCATGAACTTCAGCCGGTCCCGGGCGGCCTGGTTCTCGTTGCCGGGGAAGCAGATCTCGTCCAGTCCGGCCGCGTACACCATCCCGGCCAGCGCGGTCTCGGCCGCGTCGACCGGGCCGGGGCCCAGGACGGCCGCGTCCAGCCGGCGGCGGGCGTCCAGGAAGGCATTCTGGTCCGCCAGCACGTAGGCGGTGACCCTGACGAGCAGCAGCAGCCGGTAGGACACCGGCTTCAGCGCGCCGGCGGTGGCCAGGCGTTCGAAGTAGTACTTCGTGTGGCCGAGCTGCGCGGTGCCGACCCAGTCCTTGGCCAGCGGCGGGATCTTGTTCTGGGCCAGGCCGCCGAGCAGCCAGTCCAGGGCCTGGTCGCCGGTCGGTGCGGGGTTGCGCACCACGATCCGGTTCTGGACCACCTCCACCCGCCCGGCCTGGGCGAGGGTCACCAGTTCCGCTCCGCGCAGCCCGAACCGGACCCGTTGGGGCAGCGTGCCCGTCTCCGGCCCGATTTTCGGGCGCATTCCCACCGTGAGAAGGATCAGGTCCTCCGCCAGCGTCGTCATGGCACACACGGTACCTGTCCGGCCAGGTGGGCGCAGCCACCTGAGACGAGTGGATTTCGTGGCCTGAACTGCGGGACTACCGGAGACCGAGGCGGGCGGCGCGACCTCGGCCGGGGCGGGCGGCCGTCAAGGCTTTGTCAGTATTGCCGGCCGGCCGCCCGGCGCTCTACGGCGCCCGCTACACCGCCCGCCTGGTCGGCCGGGTCTCGCCCGCACCGGTCCGCTCGGCCCGGGTGGTCGGGCGGCACTGCGAGGCCGGGGACGTGCTCGTCGACGACGCCCGGCTGCCCGCGGACGTGCGGCCCGGAGACCTGGTCGCGGTCCCGGTCGCCGGGGCCTACCAGCTGTCGATGGCGTCGGGGTACAACCTGGTCGGGCGCCCGCCGCTGATCGGCGTGCGCGACGGGACGCACCGGGTCCTGCAACGCCGTGAGACCCTGGACGACATCCTCCGGCGCGAAGCGGAGGGGTAGGCCCCCCGAACAAGGTGGGCTTAACACTACTGCGCGCCCGCCCCGGATTCGGGACCATGAGGGGACGGCCGCAAGAGCCGTATGGGCAGCGGCCGGTTCACATCGCCGGCGGCGACGCAAAGGGGGCAGGCCGTGTCGAACACCAGGTGGTTGCAGCGGGCGGGTCGGCGGGCCGGGCGGGACGCCGGCCGCGGGGCGCTGGTCGGGCTGGTCTCGCTGGGCGCCGGGATCCCGCTGTTCGTCTTCTCGGTCTTCTCCCTGGCGAGCATCGCCCAGGGGTTCGGCCTGCTGCTCGCCCCGATCGCGCTGATGCGGGTGCGGTCGCTGGCCGGGCTGTTCCGGCGCTGGTCCTGGGATTGGTCCGGGGTGCAGATCGAGAGCCCCTACCGGCCCCGGCCGGGCAACACGCAGGGCAATCCGTTCGGCTGGTTCTGGTACTTCCGCTGGGTGATCACGGACCCGGCGACCTGGCGGGACCTGTTGTGGATGGTGGTGAACATCCCGGTCGGGGTGGTTCTCGGGGTGCTGCCCGCGGCGATGCTGATCGACGGCGTGCTCGCCCTCGCCCAGAGCCCGATCCACGTCTTCTTCGGCGCCAGGGGCGCGAACGCCAGCACCGGGGCCGCACTGGTCGGTGCCCTGCTGCTCTACCTCGGCCTGACCCGCAGCAGGCTGCCGCTGCACTGGCACGCCCTGTTCAGCCGGTCCCTGCTCGCGCCGTCCGCACGGGAACTGGAGCAGCGGGTGGGTCGGCTGACCGAGTCCCGGGCCGAAGTGGTCGACGCCTCCGCGGCCGAGTTGCGCCGGATCGAGCGCGACCTGCACGACGGCGCCCAGGCCCGGCTGGCCTCGCTCGGCATGAGCATCGGCCTGGCCGAGCAGCTGATGCGCACCGACCCGGACCAGGCGCTCGCCCTGATGGCCGAGGCCCGGGCGCACAGCGGCCAGGCCCTGATCGAGCTGCGCGCCCTGGTCCGCGGGATCCATCCGCCGGTGCTGGCCGAACGCGGCCTGGACGGCGCGGTCCGGGCGCTCGCGCTGACCATCCCGCTGCCGGTGGACGTGCAGGTCGACCTGCCCGGGCGGCCCTCGGCGCCGGTGGAGTCGGCGGTCTACTTCGTGGTCGCCGAGCTTCTGGCCAACGTGCTCAAGCACAGCGGGGCCGAGCGGGCCTGGGTGGAGCTGCGGTACGCCCGCGGAGCCCTGATCGCCGTGGTCGGCGACGACGGGATCGGCGGCGCGGCGTACGGGCCGGGCGGCAGCTGGGTGGCGGCGGGCGCGGGGGCCGCGGTGGCCGACGCGGTCGGGGACGGGCGCGGGGCCGGGCCGGAGGGTGCGATACTGGACGGCGCCGGACCCGCGGCCGCGTCCGCCGGACCGGCCGGGGGCGGGCTGCGCGGGATCGAACGGCGCCTGGCCGCCTTCGACGGGATCCTCGCCGTGACAAGCCCGTCCGGCGGCCCGACCTTGGTGACGATGGAGCTGCCGTGCGTGTTGTCATCGGCGAGGACCTGACCCTACTGCGCGACGGCCTGGTCCGGCTGCTCACCGCCTACGACATGCAGGTGGTGGCGGCTGAGGACAACGGGCCGGACCTGCTGCGGGCGCTGCTCGAACACCGGCCGGACGTCGCCGTGGTGGACGTGCGGCTGCCACCCACCTGCACCGACGAGGGACTGAAGGTCGCGATCGAGGCCCGGACCCGGATCCCCGGCCTGCCGGTGCTGATCCTGTCTCAGCACGTGGAGGCCCTGTACGCCCGGGAGCTGCTGGCCGACCGGGCCGGCGCAGTCGGCTACCTGCTCAAGGACCGGGTCTCGGACGTGCGCAGCTTCGTCGAGGCGGTGCGCACTGTGGCGGCCGGCGGCGCGGTGCTCGACCCGGACGTGGTCGCCCAGCTGCTGGCCCGGCACACCAACGTCCAGCCACTGGCCCGGCTCACCCCGCGCGAGCGGGAGGTGCTCGGGCTGATGGCCGAGGGCCGGGCGAACGCGGGCGTGGCGGCGCGGATGGAGATCACCGAGAAGGCGGTCAGCAAGCACATCAACAGCATCTTCAGCAAGCTGGACCTGTACCCGTCGGAGGATGACAACCGGCGGGTGCTGGCCGTGCTGGCGTATCTGGATTCGTGAGGCGCGGCCGGGGAGATCGTGGGCTGTCACGGTAGGAGGCAGCTGAGATCGGCGCCGACGAGCCGTGTCCGCGGGGCCGGTACGGCGACGGTTCCGCCGACCCGGGAGAAGGCCAGGCGCAGGACGTTGCCCGCCGCGGGCGGTGTCATCCGAATCGGTGACTCCCGCGTGGCGTCCGTGGAGTGGCCGAGCAGGGCGGCGGCCGCTCGGACCAGTGCCCGGGCCCGCTCCAGGGCTGAGTCGGTCGCGTGTGATTGCTCCCGGGCGTATATGCGCAGCAGGCTGAGGTAGGCGTAGCAGCCGGGTTCGTCCGAGCTGAGCAGGTGCGCGTCGACCAGGTCTTCCAACAGCGCTTCGGCCTGGTCTTCCGGTGTTCCTAGCGCGGACGCGGCGACGTGGGTGTCTACGGTCGGCATGTCGAGCAGGGCCACCAGCCGGAACGCCCGGGCGGTAGCCGGGTCGAGCGATTCGTAGGCCAGGTCCAGGCGGTCGCGCAGGTCCAGGCCGCCGGTCGACAGCTCGTCCAGCCGCCGCCGGTCGTCGGCCAGGCGGGCGGCCAGGTCGCCCACCTGCCAGTGCGGCCGGGCGGCCAGCCGCGCCCCGGCTATCCGCAGCGCCAGCGGCAGCCCGCCGCACGCGGCCGCGACGTCGGCCACCGCCAGCGGCTCGCCGTGCGTACGGGCCCGGCCGATGATCCGGCCGAGCAGCTGCGCGGCCGTGCGCGAGGTCAGCACGTCCAGGTCCCGGCGGTGTCCGACGGCCAGGTCGGTCAGCCGGTGCCGACTGGTGACCAGCGCGGCGCTCGCGGCGGTGCCGGGCAGCAGCGGGGCGACCTGGGCGCTGTCGGCGGCGTCGTCGAGCAGGATCAGCACCCGCCGATCGGCCAGCGCGGAGCGGAACAGGGCGGCCCGGTCGTCGAGCCCGGACGGTACCGACCCGGCCGGCAGCCCGAGGGCGCGCAGGAACGACGCGAGGACCGCGAGCGGCGCGACCGGCGTTTGGCTGGTGCCGTACAGGTCGACGTAGAGGGCGCCGTCGGGGAACGACGCGCGGGCGCCGTGCGCGACGTGAACGGCCAGCGCGCTCTTCCCGATCCCGGGCGGCCCGGTGACCAGGATGGTCGGGACCGGGGCGGTGAGCCGCGCGGTCAGGTCGTCGGCCTCGTCGTCGCGGCCGGTGAAGTCCGGCAGGTCGGCCGGGATCTGGAAGGGCGTGACCGTGCTCAGCGGCGCGGCCGGGCCGGTCGAAGGGGCCAGATGGGTGAGCGGAGCCGGGTGGAGCGACGGATTCGGCGCTGGGGCCGTTCCCGTGGCCGTGTGCGGAACCGCGCTGCCAGCCGAGCCCGAGCCCGAGCCCGAGCCCGAAACCGGTTCCGGAACCGGTCCCGGAAGTGGTTGCGCGCTCAGGATCATCCGATGCAGCTCCCGTAGTTCCGGACCCGGCTCGACCCCGATCTCGGTGGCCAGCATCCGGTGCACCTGCTGGTAGGCGGCCAGGGCCTCGGACTGGCGGCCGTCGCGGTAGAGCGCGGCCATCAGCTGCGCCCACAATCGCTCGCGCTCCGGGTGCGCCGCGGTCAGGCCGCGCAACTGCGCGATGACCAGGCCGTTCCGACCCAGCCGGCCCTCGGCCTCCAGTTTCAGTTCCAGCGCGTTCAGCCGGCTCTCGGCCAGGCGCGGGCCCTCGTCCCGGTGCAGGGTGTCCGAGGGCACGTCGGCCAGCGCCTGCCCGCGCCAGAGCCCCTCCGCCGCACCCAGCAGCGTCGCGGCGCGGTCGGGCAGCCCGTCGTGCAGCGCCTGCGCGCCCTGGTCGCGCAGGCGCTCGAACCGCAGCAGGTCGAGCTCACCATCGCGGATCTCGGCCAGATAGCCGCCGGGCCGGCTGGAGATCCGCGCCCCGGCCGGGCCGAGGGCGTGCCGCAGCCGCATCACGTAGTTGCGCACGCTCGTCGCGGCGCTCCTCGGCGGCCGCCCGTCCCACAGGGCCAGGGCCAGCGAGTCCACCGGGACCACCTGGCCCGGCCGCAGCAGCAGTGTCGCCAGCAGGATGCGCTGTTTGGCAGCGCCCACCACGTGCGTTCCCGTCTCGTCCCGAACCAGCAGCGACCCCAGGAGTCCGAACTCCATCCGCCACCTCCCGTCATCTCCCGATCAGCGGTTCCGTTCTATCCGGGCCCGGGATTGCCCGACAGGTCCGCAGCGGCCGGGCAATCAATTCCGTGCAATCGACGTCTGACGGAGCCGGCGGCGTGGACGGCGGCCGATCGGGTAGGGTGCGGGAACACAGAGATGCCGACGCCCCCGTATGGCGCCGGCACGTCTGATACGTCGCGCGCGGCGCGGCGGTGTGTTCGTGACGATTCTGCGGACAGGCGGTATCTTCCGCGTAACGCGACGGTGGACTCCAGGTGGCGCGGGTCGGAACGGCGGGGGCGCGACGCTCGCCGGGCGGCGGAATCCGCTGGTTCCGGCGTTGCGGCCCCGGCTTCCACTGCGGGCACGGTGGCGATATCTTCGTACTCCGCATAGAGAACAGGCGCTGCCACGTAGGGGAAAATCTGTGTCTGATCCTTATGAGCCGTATGGGCAGCCTGCGAATCCGGCCGGCGGGCAGAACCCCTATGGGCACAATCGTGGCTACGGCCCGCCCCGGAACGACCAGTCCGCTCAGCCGCCCGCGCCGCCCGGCCGGCAGCCACCCGGCTACGGACCGCCCGAGCCCGCGAAGACCGCGACCTACGAGCAGCAGCCGACGATGTACGGCCAGCCGCCCGGGTACGCCGAGCCCGCCCGCACCGCGGCCTTCCAGCCGCCGCCGACCTACGGCCAGCCGCCCGGGTACGCCGAGCCCGCCGGATACGGCCCGCCGCCGCACCAGCCGCACCAGCCCCAGCAACACCAGCAGCCCGCGCCCGGCCAGCAGCAATACGACCAGTACGATCAGTACGGCCAACCGGCCTGGCAGGCTCAGCAAGGCCGGTACGATCCAAGCGGTCAAGGCCAGTACGACCCGCGCGACCAAGGCCAATACGCCCAGCCGGCTGCCCAATACGACGACTACGGCCAGTACGACCAATACGGTCAGCCGTTGCACCACGGCGACCCCGGCGGTCCGGACGGCCCCGGCCGCGGTCCGGCCTCGCGTCCGCCCGCGCCGCGTAAGTCCAATCTCGGCCTGATCCTGGCCGGGATCGGGATCTTCGTCGTCGTGGCCGCGGCGACTGCGACCTTCGTGCTGGTCCGGGGCGACAAGTCCGGCTCGGGGACGAGCGGGGCGCCGGCGGCCAACCAGACGGCCGGCAGCGGCGCGACCGCGGGCCAGGCGGCGGGCGGCTCGCCGGCGAGCGGCCAGGCCTCGGCCGGCGGGCCGAGCTCGGGCCCGGCGTCGACGGCTTCGGTCAGCGTCGCGTTCAAGTACTCGACCGGCCAGTGCGTGGAGATCACCGGGCCCGAGGACAACTCGACCATCGCCGTGGTCACGTGCGACTCCTCTGCCTCCATCCGCAAGATCATCGGGGTTGTGAGCACCGGCACGAGCGGGAACGCGGTCAACGACCAGTCGCTGTGCCTGCCGTTCAAGTTCGACAGCGACTTCGAGACCTGGGAGCACAACAGCAACGTGCTCTACTGCCTGTCCTCCACGGACGGCATGCACGACCTGCGCTACGCCGCGGCCGGCGGATGCGTGTACTACACGCCGTCCGCGGGCTCCTACGAAATGGACTGCTCCGACTCCAGGGCGAACTACCGTGTGCTGGCCGTGCTCTCCAACACGTCGAGTGCCACAGGGTGCGCCCAGTACAAGGGGTTCACCGAGTACTTCACCTCCTCGGCCCAGGACACGCCGCCGTTCGTGGTCTGCGGCGGCAGCAGATAGCGATCAGGTGACGCTCGGGTAGGCGCAGGCTTTGGATTCGGCGGCGGTCAGGTCGGCCGCGGCCAGGCTGACCGGTCCGAGCGCGGCCGGATCGGCCGGTTCCAGCATCCGGGCCGCCACGACCGGGGTCGTCGCGGTGCCGCCCAGGCAGGCGTCCGCGACGATCGGGATCCCGGCCTGGCCGGAGGCGCCGCCGGGCACGGCCGTCTTCAACTGGGCGGTGAAGTACGGCGTGCCCTGGGCGGTGATCGAGAGCTGATGCCACTGCGGGGTCTCGCCCGGGGCGCCGGGGTAGTACGCGGCGAAGCCGACGATCCAGACCAGGTTTCCGGTGGCCTGCAAGGTGATCTCGCCGGTGCCGCCCGCGGTCGGGGCCGCCGCGGCCAGGCTGATCGCCGCGGGCGGCGGCACGGAGCCCGGGCACGGGCTCGGCGTCATCCCGGCCGGCGGGTCCCCGTGCAACACGGCCGAGGCGACCACCCCGCCGCCGGCCAGTTCGAACCACCGCATGTCCGGGGACCCGGAGTAGCCGCTCTCCACGACCTCGCCGAGGCAGAACCCGGTGAACCGCAGGGTGCAGCCGGCCGGAACCTGCGCCACGATCGTCGCGGCGGTGGTCGCTCCGGCCCGGACCTTCGTCGCCGGTTCGTAGGTGACGCCGGTGAATACGCCCGGCGTCGGGGCGGAGGTCGGGCAGGCGATCGGCAGTGCGGTGGCCGAGAGCGTGGGCCCCGGGACCGCGGCGGTCGGGGCTGCAGCCGGATGGCGCGGCGCGGCCGACCACCAGGCGAGCAGGGCGCCGGCCGTGAGCAGCAACGCCCCGGCGGCGAACGCGGGCCGGCGGATCCGGCGGCGGGCGGGCTTCGGGTCGGCGGCTCGGGAATCGGGATCGGTCGCTGTGGTTTCGGTCGCTGCGGTTTCGGCTTCTGGCCCCGTGCGCGTGGCGTCGACAGCGGCTGTAGCGCCGGTGACGTTAGCCGTGTCCTCGCCTTGGCTCGTGCCGGTAATCGCGGCGCCGGTAGCAGCGGTAGCGCCGGTGACGCTGGCCGCATCCTCGTCTTCGCCCGCGCCGGTAGCAACGAGTTCGCCGTCTGCTACAGCACTGGATTCGACCTCTGAATCGGCGACGACATCGGCATCGGCATCCATGGCACCATCAGTACCGCCACTGTCAGCAGCCTGAATATCCTCTGCCCCGCCCCGAGTACCCCCGCGTTCGGCGGCCAGGCGGCGGCTCAACTCCTGCCGGCGGATCCGCCACGCCTCGGTGTCCCCGCCGCAAGCGCCGACATACGCGAGCGTCACTTCCAGGCTCGGCAGCCGCACCCCTCCGGCGGCGTCGCCCAGGGTGGTGGCACTGAACCCGGCGGTCTTGGCCAGCGCCCGATAGGTCGGGTTCCCGGCCGCCTCGCGCAGTGCGCGCAGGTCGTGGGCGAAGGCCTGCACCGGCCCCTCGGCCGGGTCCACCGGCCGCGGCGTACGCGCCAACGCTGCTCCTCGGCTCGACGGTCGCGGCCGGGGCGCCAGGGCGCAGCCGCGGGATGATCACCCGCAGCGTACTAGACGAAGCCAGGGCACTCATCACGGAGCCCGAACCCTGGGCCCGCACCGGAATCCGGAACACCCGGGCTACGGCTTCGGCCGCCACATATAAGGGGTCGTGGTGGTCACCGAGCTCATCCCGAGCCGCTCCAGGATCGGCCGGGAGTCCTCGGTGCAGTCGACCTGGAGGAACTCGTGGCCGCGCTGCACGGCCAGCTGCGCCCGGTAGGCGACCAGGGCGCGGTAGATCCCGCGGCCGCGCCAGTTCGGGTGGGTCGCCCCGCCCCAGAGCGAGCCGAACCGGCCCGGGCCGAACCGGATCCGGCCGGAGCAGAGCAGGTCCGGCCCGGCCTCCGCCACGACCACCACCGCCCCGATCGCGATCTCCTCGGCCAGCCGGCCGACCCGGCGGCTGTGGTCCCCGCCGTAGACCAGGCCGGACAGGTCCGCGATCCGGCGCAGGTCCGCCTCCGCGGTGACCTCGCGCAGCCGCACCCCGGCCGGCAACCGCGGCGCTGCGGCCAGCGGCGCGGCGAGGCCGACCACCACGGTCTCCCGGTCCGCCGGGTCGAAACCCGCGGCCAGCAGCCGGGCGGTCAGGTCGGCCGGGGCGTCGTGGGCGTGCGTCTTCCACTCGAACTCCCGGCCGCGGGCGGCGAAGAAGGCGACCTGGCGGGCGATCAGCGCGTCCAGTCCGGCAGCCTGGAGGCCGCCGAGGTCCCGGTACTCGATCATTCCGGCGCCGTCCGGGCCGACCGTCCGGAACACCGGTCCGTCCTGGTCCAGGGTGCTGCCGGGGCCGACTTCGGGCGACACCGCGCGGACCTCGTCGTCATACGCGCGCAGAAGATCGACAGTCATGGCGGCCAGGCTATGGCACCCGCGGCCCGGCCGCACCACGTTTTCCCCGCCGGCCTCCTAGGCAGTGTTGGGGAATGTCTCAAGGCGCGAATCCGGTGATCGCCGTCGCCTGGCCGCACCGCACGCAACGGCGCAGACGACCGAGTATGAGCCGTCCCGTGCGGCGCGCCCATGCTCGGCGCTGACCAGATTCGCCGCACCTACCAGCACAAACCGACGGTCATGCCGTGGCCTTGACACATTCCCAAACACTGCCTAGGTCAGCTGTTCGCGTCCCGGACGGCCTCGCGCAGCTGCTCCTTGAACGCGTTCCCGGCCGGGTCGTCGCCGAGCGCCACGTGCAGCGACGCGGCCTCGGTGCCGTTGGACCAGCGGGTGAACACCGACACGCCGGTGTCGATGGTCAGCTGCGGCAGGTCCTGTTCCACCGTCATGTCGTCCAGCCGCCCGGACTGGGCCACCACCCGTTCGGTCTCCAGATCCGCGACCACGACGAGCAGGTGCAGGGGCAGCAGCACCGCGGCGGTCAGCGTCTCGTGCGGCCCGGCGGCCCGGCCCAGGCTGAACCGGCCCGGGCGCCGGCGCGGCACGCTGCGGGTCTGCACGCTCGCGGTCGCCTTGCCGGCCACGTCGCCGAGCGAGTCCCGTTCGGCCCGGGCGAGCAGGGACGCGAGCAACCGGGGATCGAGCGCTTCGACGGCGCAGACGCCACTGGTGCGGTCATATAACTGTTCCGGCATGTATATATGCTTACCACGAAGACTGCCGGAAGAGCCGGGATTCGTGCCGCAAGCCGCCGCCTACCACCGTTCCCGGCCCGCGCCGGGCCGCAGACCGCCGAAGTCCGCCGCGGACCCGGCCGGCCGGCCGGTTCCGGCCCGCCCGCTGCGCTCCGCCCGGCCGCCTGTCAGGTGTTTGATGAACGGCCGCGCCCGGCCGGTCCCGGACAACCGCACTGCCGCCGCTTGCGTCCTATAGTGGAGTCACAGCCGTGGGCCGGGACCGCCGTTCCGGCCTCAGGAACACCGGTCCGATCCGGACCGGGTTGGGAGACTTCGGTGCCGTATTCCGCAGAGATCAGCCGCTCCAATCCAGCCTGCGTCATCTTCCTGATCGACCAGTCCGCGTCGATGCAGGACCCGATCGGTGGCGAGAACCCCGGGCGCAAGGCCGACGTGGTCGCCGACGCGATCAACCGGCTGCTGACCGAGCTGTCGGTCAAGTGCGCCAAGGAGGACGGCGTCCGGGACTACTTCCACGTGGCCGTGATCGGCTACGGCCACACCACCGTGGAGTCCGCCTTCAGCGGGGTGCTCTCCGGCCGGGACCTGGTCCCGCTCAGCCAGGTCGCGGACAACCCGGCCCGGATCGAGGAGCGCAACAAGAAGGTCCCGGACGGGGCCGGCGGCCTGGTCGAGTCCACCGTGCGCTTCCCGGTCTGGCTCGACCCCAAGGCGAACGGCGGCACCCCGATGGTCCGGGCCCTGACCTACGCCGCGGACCTGGTCGACGGCTGGCTGGCCGCGCACCCCGGCGGCTTCCCGCCGATCGTGCTGAACCTGTCCGACGGCGAGGCCACCGACGGGGACCTGATCGCCGCGGCCGCCGGGCTGACCGCCAAGGCCAGCTCGGACGGCGGCGTGCTGCTGTTCAACCTGCACGTCTCGGGGTCCGGCGGCACCCCGGCCGAGTTCCCCGACTCCGACCAGTCCCTGCCCGACCAGCACGCCCGGGCCCTGTTCAACGCGTCCAGCCCGCTGCCGCCGACCATGCGCGGGTACGCCGCCTCCCAGGGCAAGGAGGTGACCGAGGCGACCCGCGGCTTCGTCTACAACGCGGACATCGCCGCGGTCGTCCAGTTCCTGGAGATCGGTACCCGAGCCACCGACCTGCGGTGATGCGCGGCCCCTACGTCGACCGCTACCTGGTGCCCAAGCGCGGCAACAGCATGGCGCAGTGCGAGGACGCGATCGACCTGTCCCCGGCGGTGGAACCGGGCCGCCGGGCTCCCGGGGCGTTCGCCGCAGCGGTCTGCGACGGCGCCTCGGAGAGCATCCTGGCCGGGCCCTGGGCCGGGCAGCTGGCCGCGTCGGTGGTCCGCCGCGCACTGGCCCAGCCCGGGCTGGCCGCCCGGCCGGAGGGGCTGGCCGAGGCGATCGGCGAGGCCGTGGACGCCTGGGCCGGGTGGACCGTGGAGTACGTGGCCGGCCGGGAGGCGTCCGGGCGCCCGATCGCCTGGTACGAGCAGCCGAAGATCGACCAGGGCGCGTACGCGACGGTCCTGGCCGTGGAGCTGGCCCCGACCCGCCGCCGCGGCCGGCACGCGGACCCGCGCAGCTACGGCCCGCCCGCGCCGCCGGCCTCGCTCTCCCCGGCCGCCGAGGCCGCCGCGGTGGACGACCTGATGACGGTCGCCCTCGCGGTGACCGAGCCGGTGCAGTGGACCTGGCGGGCCGCCGCGCTCGGCGATACCTGCCTGTTCCAGGTCCGGGACGAGCGGCTGATCTGCGCGTTCCCGCTGGACGAGGTCGAGTCCTTCGGCCTGACCCCGGGCCTGGCCGGCAGCCGCAACCGGGACCGGGCCAAGCTGGCCGAGCACACCGAGCAGGCGGCCGGCTGGTGCGTGCCCGGAGACCAGGTGTTCCTGGCCACCGACGCCCTGGCCGCCTGGTTCCTGGCCGAGCACGGCCGGGGCCTGCGGCCCTGGATGCTGCTGCGCGACTTCGCCGGGCGCAACGAGGAGTTCGCGCCCTGGGTCGAGCGCGAGCGCGAGGAACACCGGATGCGCGACGACGACGTCGCCCTGGTCCACATCGACTTCGGATAACGGCCGTGCCCGGACCTCAGCGGACGGGGCCGCGTACCCGGCCGGACGCCTTCCCCACCGGCGGCCGCTACGTGGAGGCCCTCCAGCACACCCGGTTGTGCTTCCAGGACCCGGTGCTGCGCGAGGCCGTGGTCACCCTGGACCGGCTCGGCATGCCCCGGCCGATCTCCGGGAACTTCGCCTCGGTATTCGCCCTGACCGAGCCGGGCGGGCGCCGCTACGCGGTCAAGTGCTTCACCCAGAACGTCACCGACCAGCAGAAGCGGTACAACGCGATCAGCCGCCGGCTGGCCGAACTGGACCCGGCGGCGCTGTCCCAGCCGTGGAAGATGGAGTTCGAGTACCTCGACGACGGCATCCTGGTCGACGGTTTCCGCTGGCCGATCCTGAAGATGGCGTGGATGGACGGCGTCGGGCTGCTGCGCTGGCTGGAGCAGAACTACCACGAGCCGGGCCTCGTCGCGCAGGTCGCGGACCGGTTCCTGCGCCTGGTCCTGGACCTGGAGTCGGCCGGGGTCGCGCACGGCGACCTGCAGCACGGCAACCTGCTGGTGGCCCCGGACAACACCCTGCGGCTGGTCGACTACGACGGCATGTACGTCGGGGCCCTGGCCGGGCTGCGGGCGGCCGAGGAGGGCCACCGGCACTACCAGTCGCCCAAGCGGCACGCCGAGGACTTCGGCCCGGCGATGGACCGCTTCTCGGCCTGGCTGATCTACCTCTCGCTGCAGCTGCTCGCGCACGACCCGGGCCTGTGGCCGCGGCTGCACGACTCGGACGGGGAGTTCCTGCTGCTGGAGCAGAGCGACTTCGCCGAGCCGGGCTCGTCCCTGCGGCTGTCCGCGCTGGAGAGCTCCAGCCCGCTCGGCCGGGCCGCCGCCGACCACATCAGAGGGCTGACCGCCACGCCGCTGGCCGGGCTGCCGGTGCTGGACCCGGTCGCCGCGACCCGGCTGGCCCAGGCCGCCCAGAACGCGGCCCTGTCCCGGACCGGCGCCGGCCTGAGCAGCAGCGCGACCTGGATCCTGGGCGGCGCCGGCAGCAACCCGGCGGCCGGCGGAGCCACCGGTCTCGGCGCGACGGCGAACGGGCGCACCGGCCTGTCCGGGACGCTCGGCGGCAGTAGCAATACCCTGCCGGCCTGGATCACCGACCACGTGGCCGCGGCGCCGGCCCAGCTGCCGCAGGTCGAGGTGACTCCGTTCGCCAGACTGCGGATCTTCGACATCCTGTGCCTCGTGCTGAGCGTCGGCACGGTCCTGGCCGCCGTGCTGCTGGCCGAGTCCGGTACCGTCGCCACGGTCCTGGCCGCGCTGCTCGGCGTCACGGCCCTGCCGTGGCTGGACCTCGGCCGCCGGTTCCGGCCCGAGGTCAAGGCCCTGCGACGGTACCGGCGCGACTACGCCCGGCTGCGTCGGCGCAACGTCGACCTCGAAGAGCAGTTGGCCGCGATCGACCGGCAGGCCGTGGACGCCGAGGCCGCCCGCGGCCGGCACCGGGTCGCGCTGACCGAGCAGCGCAAGCAGCTCAGTGTGCTGCGAGCCCAGCAGATCGCCGAGGTGGACCGCGAGTGCGCCGTGCAGCTGGCCGCCGCGACCCAGGAGCTGGCCGCCCTGGACGTGCGGCTCCGGGAGCAGATAGCCCAGCAGCTGATGGTGGTGCGCCAGGCGTACATCGCGGCCGAGATGGCCAAGTACCGGATCGAACCGGCCGTCCGCGCCCTGCCCGACCTCGGCCGCGGGGCCGCGGACAAGCTGATCGCGGCGGGCATCCACAGCGCCGCGGACTTCGTCGGCATCCGCCTGGTGGTCAGCGGGCGCTACTCCTCGAAGACGGCCTACTTCATCCTGCGCAACGGCCGCGAGGTGCGGATCTCCTCGTTCAACGAGCACCGCGCCCGGGTGCTGGAGAACTGGCGCCGCCAGGTCGAGGCCCGGGCCATGGTCGGCGCGCCGACCGCGCTGGACCCGGCCCGCGAGGCGGTGCTGCGGCGCAGCCAGCGCGAACGCACCGACTTCTGGCGCACCCGGCGCACCGCGGTCGAGGCCGTGGCCAAGCACAAGCGCGAGGTGGTCAACCGGGACACCGCCCGGACCGACGCGGACCTGTCCGCGCAGCTGAACGCGCTGACCCTGGCCGACAGCCAGGCCAGTCGGCAGCAGGAGTCCTGGCGCCGCCCGGTGGAGTTCGCCCTGGCCGACTCCCGCGCCGTCGCCGACGCCTACTGGCAGGGGCTGCGCGCGGCGCGCGTCGTGTCGTTCTGGCGCTACCTGCTGCTGTTGTTCATCGGCTGGTGATCGTCTCCACGCATCGGCCCGGCGGGCCGGTGATCGGCCTGCGACCTGCGTTTGGGCGGCCCCGGCCGGGTTATCCGGAGGCGTGACCGCACCCAGCCCCCTGCGCAGGATCGACGAGTTCCAGAAACGCCACGCCGCCTTGGGGTTCCCGCTGGCGGTCTGGAAGAAGTTCGGCGACGACCAGGCCGGGAACCTGGCCGCACTGATCGCCTACTACGGGTTCCTCTCCACCTTCCCGCTGCTGCTGGTGCTGGTCACCGTGCTCGGGATCGCGCTGCAGAACGACCCGCACCTGCAACAGCAGGTGCTCAACTCGGCGCTGACCGAGTTCCCGGTGATCGGCCCGCAGCTGAAGGGCAACGTGCACGCCCTCGGCCGCAGCGGCCTGGGCCTGGCGGTCGGCCTGATCGGCACCTTCCTCGGCGCGCGCGGCGTGGCCAACGCGATCCAGAACGCGATGAACCACCTCTGGGAGGTGCCCCGGCACAAGCGCCCGGGCTTCCCGTTCAACTGGCTGCGCAGCTTCGGCCTGATCGGGCTGATCGGCCTCGGCGTGATCGTGACCACCGGGCTGTCCGGGATCAGCACCTGGGGCAGCAGCTTCGGCTCCTGGACCCGGTTCGGCATCCTGGGCATCTCCCTGGTCCTGAACGTGCTGCTGTTCTGGCTCGGCCTGCGCCTGGCCACCGCGCCCGAGGTCTCCTTCCGGGACCTGCGGATGGGCGCGGTGCTGGCCGCCGTGGTCTGGCAGGTGCTCCAGGCGCTCGGCGGGTACGTGGTCGCGCACGACCTGCGGCACGCCTCGTCCGTGTACGGCACCTTCGGCCTGATCCTGGGCCTGATCGCCTGGCTCTACCTCCAGGCGCAGCTGACCCTCTACGCGGTCGAGGCCGACGTGGTGCGCCGCCGCGGACTGTGGCCGCGCAGCCTGTTCCCGCCGCCGCTGACCAAGGTGGACCGCGAGGCGTACACCGCGTATGCGAAGGCCGAGGCCCGCCACCCCGGGGTGCGGATCGAGATGAGAGTGGACGACGAGGCCAAGGCGAAAGGCAAGGCCGAGCCCGATTCCGAGGCGGAGACCGAGGCGAAGCCCGAGCCGGGGACCGAGCCCGTCGCGGCGACCGTGCCGGAGCCGAAGCGAGAACGGGAGCGGGAGCAGGAGACCGAGCCGGTCGACTGACCGACGCTCCGCCGACGCAAGAGCCCCGGCTGTCCGCAACCGGGGCTCTTCTCTGTGCCAGTCTTCTGTACCGCCCGATGCACAGGTCAGACCGACACGATCGGCGGCCCGACCTCCTCCAAGGTCGGTTCCTCCCGTATCCGGCGGATCTCGCCCATCACCGCCCACACGATCGACACCAGCGGCACCGCGACCACCGCGCCGAGGAACCCGGCCACGATCCCGCCGGAGATGACCGACAACGCCACCGCCACCGGATGCAGCCGCACCGACCAGCCCATCACCAGCGGCTGGAGCACGTGCCCCTCGATCTGGCCGATCACCACGATCAGGATCAGCACGATCACCGCCGCGGTCGGCCCGCGCCCGGCCAGCGCCACCACCGTGGCCACCGCCATCGCGATCGGCGACCCGGCCAGCGGGATGAAGCTGAGGAAGAACTCCAGCACCGTCAACGGCAGCGCCAACGGCACCCCGATCACGTACAGCGAGATGCCGACCAGGACCGCGTTCGTGCCCGCGATGATGATCGTCCCGCGGGCGTATCCGGCGAAGGTCCGCCACGCCGCCCGGGCGCACTGGTCCCAGGCCGGCTGCGCGGTCTGCGGCAGCTGGTCCTGGAACCAGCGCCACATCCGCTCGCCCGAGTGCAGGAAGAAGATCGAACAGAACACTGACAGGGCCAGCACGGTGAAGATCTCCGCGACCTTGCCCGCCTCGTTCACCACCTGGTTGATCAGGGTGGCCTGGTGGGTCGAGATGAACGAGGTCAGCTTCTGCTGGAGCCCGGTCAGGTCGTTGGTGTGGATCCGGAACGGCGGGCCCTGCAGCCACTTCTGGATCCGGGCCAGGCCGCCGCGGAAGTCGTTGGTCAGCTCGGTGGAGTCGTCGGTGACCGTCACGCCCACGCCCCAGAACAGCGCGGCCAGCGCGGCCACCGAGCCGAGCAGGGTGATCAGCACGGCCAGCGACCTCGGCATGACCCGGCTGAGCAGCTTGACGCAGGGCCGCAGCAGGGAACTGAACACCAGCGCCAGGAACAACGCGATGAAGACCAGCTCGAACCGCAGCAGGATCATGAAGACGACGTATATCGCGACGGCGACGATCAGCAGCCGCCACGCGTACGCGGCCGACACCGCCAGCGGCCGCGGCACCGGGGGCACCAGCACCGCCTCGATCGGCTTGCGCGACCGGGACCCGCCGCGCATCGGCGCCGGGGCGCCGGCCGACCGCGGCCGGCTGCTGCCCGCGATCCGGACCCTGGTCCGGCCGACCGCCGCCCGGCTGCGGGCCGGGTCCCCGCCCGGCCCGCCCGCGCCGGTCCCGCCGGCCCGGTCGGTCCAGTCGGCCCGCGCCCTGGCGCCCCGGGAGCTGGCGGCCTGGTCCGACGGGCCCACCCCGCGGCCGGCCCGGGCCGCGCGGGCGGTCCGCAGCGCCCGCGAGGCGCGCTGCGCCGCCTGGCCCAGGGAGCCCGCCAGCCGCGCGGGGCCGGCCTGCTTGTCGTCCACGTCACCACCGCCTCAATCGTCCATCTGACCGCGGCGCGCCACGCCCGGCCCGGCCGCGCTCCCGCGCCCGCACCGCGCCCGCTTCCGGCCGGAAACCGGCGATCCGGCCCGCGACGGCGCCGGCCCGCCCCCGGCCCACCCCCATACTGTCAGCTCGGCCGAGCCGCCGCGGGCGATAAATACGTTCGACGCGCCGCCCGGGCTCGGGCAAGCTGAGCCCTGCCGACGCGCCACCCGGCGCCACGCCCCCCGCGCCGCCGAGTCCAGGACTCCGGCGCGAATCCGCACCATGACATCGAGCCCGACCCGGACCGGGTCGGCGCCACCCCTGACCGGGAGAGGAGAACGGCATGTCCCGATTCAACACCGCGGCGGCGCACCCGACCGCGCTCAGCCCGATCAGGAGCCCGCGGCGCCCGGCCGGAGCCAACCACCAGGGCGGGACCGGCTACGACCGGGACCCGCGCAGCGAACTGTTCCTGCTGGCCGTCACCGACATGGTCGCCACGGACACCTTCTACGAGCGCGGCGAGGACCGCGACTCCCGGTTCGCGACGCTCGTGCACCAGGTCGCCGTGCAGGACCCCGGATGGCTCGGCCGGTTCATCCCGTGGCTGCGCACCGGCGCGAACATGCGGTCCGCCGCACTGGTCGCCGCCGCGGAGGCCGTCTCGGCCCGGCTCGAGGCCGGGCAGGCCGGCGGCAACCGGCAGCTGATCGACGCCGCCTGCCAGCGCGCCGACGAGCCCGGCGAACTGCTCGCGTACTGGACCTCCCAGCACGGCCGGACGATCCCGAAGCCGGTCAAGCGCGGCCTGGCCGACGCGGTCGCCCGGCTGTACACCGGCCGCGCCCTGCTCAAGTACGACACGCCGTCGCACGCCTACCGGTTCGGCGACGTGATCGAACTCGTCCACCCGAGCCCGAGCCCGGGCAAGCCATGGCAGGGCGCGCTGTTCGAGTACGCCCTGACCCGGCGCCACCACCCGGACGCGGCCGAGCCCCCGGCCGCGGACCGGACCCTGTCCGCGAACCGGCGGCTGCTCGACCTGCCCGCCGCGGACCGCCGGGCGGTGCTGCGCGAGCCGGACGCGGCCGAGCGGCTCGCCGCGGCCGGCTTCACCTGGGAGGCGCTGGCCGGCTGGCTCGGCGGCCCGATGGACGCCGAGGCCTGGTCCGCGGTGATCCCGTCGATGGGCGTGTTCGCGCTGCTGCGCAACCTGCGCAACTTCGACCAGGCGGCAGTGCCGGACCAGGTCGCGGCCGGGGTCGCGGCCCGGCTGGCCGACCCGGCCGAGATCTCCCGGTCCCGGATCCTGCCGCTGCGGTTCCTCTCGGCCTGCCGGACGGCCCCGTCGCTGCGCTGGTCCTATCCGCTGGAGCAGGCGCTGGGCCACTCGCTGGCGAACATCCCGGCGCTCGGCGGCCGGACCCTGATCCTGGTGGACACCAGTGGCAGCATGAACTGCGGATTCAGCAAGGACGGCACCCTGATGCGCTGGGACGCGGCGGCCCTGTTCGGCATCGCGCTCGGCTCCCGGTGCGCGCGGGCGGACGTGGTGTCGTTCTCCAGCGTCTCGTACGACCGTCCGGGCAGCCCGGCGCTGAAGAGGTTCCCGCTGACCCCCGGCGAGTCGGTGCTGCGCGCCCTGGCGACGTGGCAGTCCGGCGGCTGGTTCCTCGGCCACGGCACGGACACCGTGGGGGCGCTGAAGTCGACGTTCGCCGGGCACGACCGGGTGGTGATCGTGACCGACGAGCAGGCCGCCTACAGCGCGACCGAGGTGTCCGACGCGATCCCGGCCAACGTGCCGATGTACACCTGGAACCTGGCCGGGTACGCGAAGGGCCACACGCCGTCCGGAAGCGCCCACCGGCACACCTTCGGCGGACTGACCGACCAGGCCTTCGGCATGATCCCGCTGCTCGAGGCGGGCCGGGACGGACAGTGGCCGTTCTGAGCCGCGCTCTCGGGGAGGGCGCTGACCGTCAGGTCAGCGCCCTCCCCTGGATGATCTCGACCAGTACGGCAGTCCCGAGAGCTCGCTCGCCGCGGCGGTGTGGGCGTCGGCCGGATCAGTCGCCTCGGAACTCCCGGGCTTACCGGATGCCGCGCCCGCTGCGCAGGACAGCTCGTCGGCCGCATCCTCGCGCTCGGCATCCGGCTCGTCTTCGGTCTTCGGCGGTGCGCTCATGGCGGCGTTCGCGTTCATGCCCGGCACAACGAGGCTACGGCCCGGGCGTCACTGCCGCCGTGGGCACCCGCAGGTCGTACCGGCCGACCGGCGGCGGCCCGGACTCGGCCCGCCACCGGCCCGGCTCCCGCCCGGACAGGTCGAGGCCCGGCTGCGCGGCCATCGAGTCGGCGTACTCCAGGAAGTCCGCGGTGAACCAGTCCTCGGCCGTCGTCTCGTCCATCGTCTGCTCCTTCTGCTGCGCGCTCGGCACCGGGGATCGGAGTAAAGGTGATGGTCATACAAATCACCCTTACCCCTCTCACCTGCCCGTTCGGCAGTGAAAGCGCACCGGCCGAAAGAGTGGTCTACGACTTGACAAGCCCCAACCGGCGCAGCCGGGCCCCCGCGGTCGGCCGAATGGCGGGCAACGGGACCCGGGCGGGCCCGTCCGTGCGCGCCCACCCGGCCGCGCGGCCGGTTTGCCATGATAATCCCCCGTATGAGCATGCTGGAGAGGGTGAAAACAGCCTTGCAGGGCCCCGAGCCGACGCCCGTGCGCAGCGGGCTGGGCCTCGGCCTGGCGACCGACCGGATCATGGTGACCGAGCCGCGGGCCGGCGCCGTCTGGACCTGCGGCGAGCCGGCCGCGATCGGCTGGGCGGTGACCGGCGCGGCCGACTACCCGGTCCGGCTGACCCTGGTCCGGATCAACGGGGTCCTGGCCGAGGACGTCGCGGTCCTCGCCGGCGGGGTGGACCCGGCGTTGCTGAGCGTCACGGTGACCGTCCCGCAGGTGGACCCCGGCGCCGACTACGCCGTGTTCCTCAGCTCGGCCGACCCGGCCGGCGTCTACAGCCCGACCATCCGCATCCGCGCCTGAACCGCAAATCAGCAATCTGAGTCGGGTGGACGGCCGCGGAGACGGCCGTAGCCGGCGAGATCGGCCATCACCACACCGATCTCGCCGGCCGCCATCCGGTCCGGCTACCGCCGAAAGCGCCCGCCTGGTGCGTTTTCGGCGGTCCGAGGGACCGAATCCTTCCGGTGGCGGTAGTCGACTACCCGCCCACCGACTGATAGAAGCGTACTGACTTGTACCAGATCGCCTTCGCCGCCAGGAACATCAGCAACCCGACCAACGGCGACGCGACGGTCAGCCACTGCGGCACCCCGCTGGTCGAGACCCGCCCGGTGATCACCGAGGCCGGGAAGAACGCGATGAACGCGAGCGGGATGACGAACGTGAGCGTGTCGCGCACCGTCCCGGGCAGGAAGCTGAGCGGATAGTTGCCGAAGGACGAGAGCGTGTCGTCCGCCCACGAGGCCCACGTCTGCACGCCGGTGAACCGGAACGCGCCCATGGACAGCAGGGTCTGCAGCGCGGCCTCGGCGAACATCCCGCCGATGATCCCGATCACCACATAGGCGCCCTTCACCAGCGTCCAGTCCATGTGCAACCGGGACAGCGCGATCGCGAAGATCCCGAAGCCCGCGATCAGATCGCCGATGGCGTTGACGTTGAACTGCCACAGCAGCACCTGCCGGTACAAGGGCAACGGCCGCATCAGGAACCCGTCGATCCGCCCCTCCTGCACGGCCAGCGACAACCGCGAGACGTTCGAGAAGAGCACCACGTAGATACTGTGCGAGAGCAACCGCATCGCAGCCACCAGCAGCACGCCGCCCTGGGTCCAGCCGCCGAGCCCGGGGAAGCGCAGCAGCACGACCCCGGCGAACAGGATCATCGCGGACTGCCAGATCAGCCCGAAGACGAGTCCGAGCACGAACTCACCCCGGTACTCCATCCTGGCCTTGAAGTTCAGCTTGGTGATCCGCAGGGCCAGCCGCCACTGCGCCTGCCAGGCGCGCGGCCCGCGGCCGAAGTGCAGATCCAGCGGGGTCGACGGATCCGTCGTCATGTCAGTCATCTTTCTCAGCCGCCCAACACGGTGATCCGGGCGCCGGCGCGCCGCCAGACGAGGGTCAGCACGACGGCCAGCACGCCGATCCAGGCCGCCTGGACCGCGAGGTCCTGGCCCAGCCGGCTGACCGGGATGCGCCCGATGTACAGCGACAGCGGCACGTTCAGCGTGCTCTGGAACGGCAGCCACTCGTCGGTCGAGATGAACCAGGACGGGAAGAACCACAGCGGCACCAGCGCCCCGGCCAGCACGTTCTGCAGGATGCCGTAGACGATGACCAGCTGGTAGTTCACCACGGTCCAGAAACAGGCCAGGTCGATCAGCTGCTGGAGGTAGTACAGGATCACCAGGCCCAGGACGAGCGTCGCGGCCGCCGCCAGACCGGCCGCGAGGCTGGCCGGCGCCTGGATCAGCCCGGTGGTCAACGCCACCGTGTACGCCAGGGCGCCCCAGCAGCCGCCGTAGAGCAGGTCCCCGCTGGTCCGGATGCAGTAGTAGCGCCGCGGCGAGACCGGGCGCAGGAACCAGTACACGATGGTTCCCTCCAGCATGTGCTGCACCAGCATGTCCCGCGAGGCCCACCGGTTGACCACCCGGAACGACTGGTAGAACACGCCCAGCATCGCGTATGTGGTGGCCTCGCGCACGTTCATCCCGGCGCTCGTCGCCGTGTTCTTATACAGCGAGCGCCACAGCCAGTAGGTCAGACTCGCCCGGGCCAGCAGCATGAACAACGCCGACCCGACCCGCCCCCATTGGTAGAACTCTGACAACGGCGTGACCCGCGCGGCCCGCCAGGCCGATCTGGACTGGCCCCGGACCTGCCCGAACAGGCGGCCGGCCGAGTCCGTGGCCGCGGCCGGCGGCGGTAGTTCCAGCGCCGCGCTCATCGGGCCCCCACCGGATTCGCTTCGCCCTGCTCGTATTCCGCGGCCGCTTCGCCCGGCCCGGCCGGCCCGCGGTCCCCGTCCCGACCGCCGCGCGCGGACGGTATCTCAGCGGCCTTCAACCGTGCCTTCAGCTCCGCCTCCGCGCTCGCCTCGGCGGCCGCCTGCGCCGGTTCGAGGCCGGCCACGGGCATGCCCGTGGCCGCGATCGCCGCCGCCGTGGCCGCGGTCTCAGCACGCTGCGACTCGAACACGAACCGCATGATGTCTTCCAGGTCCGTGGTCTGGTCCCCGCCGCTCTCGTGGTGCCGCACCCGCAGGGTCTCGAGGTCGCCGTCGTAGACGATCCGGCCCTGGTCGATCAGCACCGCGCGCTCGGCCAGCCGTTCGACCTCGGTCATGTCGTGGGTGGTGAGCACGACCGTCCGGCCGCGCTGCTCGACCTGGTCGCGCAGGAAGTTGCGGACCTGCTCCTTGACCACGACGTCCATGCCGATCGTCGGTTCGTCCAGGTACAGCACGGCCGGGTCGTGGATCAGCGCGGCGGCCAGGTCGCAGCGCACCCGCTGGCCGAGCGAGAGCTGCCGGGCCCGGGTGTCCCAGAACGAGGACAGCTCCAGGATCCGGTCGAACTCGGCGATCCGGGCCCGGAAGTCGGCCGCGCTGATCCCGTGGATGTCGCGCAGCACGTTCAGCGAGTCCCGGGCCGGCAGGTCCCACCACAGCTGGGAGCGCTGGCCGAAGACCGCGCCGACCTTGCGGCTGTTGGCGATCCGGTCCGAGTGCGGGACCATCCCGTTGACCAGCACCCGCCCGCTGCTCGGGGTGAGGATGCCGGTGAGCATCTTGATCGTGGTGGACTTGCCCGCGCCGTTCGGCCCGAGGAAGGCCACCAGCTCGCCGGGCTCGACCCGGAAGGAGACCGCGTCCACGGCGGTCTTCGCGACCCGTTGCGGATTGACCACCGAGCGTACGGCCGAGAAACGGCCGGACCGGCGCACGGTGCTGTAGAAGACCTTGGTCAGCGACTCGGCCACGATGGTACCGGCGGCCGCCGCCCCGCGGGTCTGTGACGTGTTCGTCGTCATGCTGCCTTCCCCTGGCTCTCGGTCCGGGCGGCCAAGGATGGAACACCGCCCGGAAACATCATGAAGGGTCCCTTCCTATTAAGGCAAGCGGTTTTTCTCGGGACGTCGGCGAACGGTCGGTGAACTGCGCTTTCGTCGCGCACAGCGGGCGAGCGGGCCCGGAGCCTAGACCGGGCGGCGCAACGCGATGAGCACCCCGGGGCCCGGCGTCGCAGACTGGGGTCCGGCAGTCGAAGGCCGCGAGCGGGCGGCCGGATCAGTGAGGGAGGAACGGATGTTGACTCGTCCACGCCGCTTGATGGTCTGGGGCGGAGCCGCCGTGGTGATCGTGGCGGGCGCCCCCGTCGCCTATGCCCCGGCGGAGGATGCGCAGACCGCCGTCCGCACCGGAGACAGCCGTCCGGCGACGCAGAACACGAACGAGATGGGGACCGGGACCGGGCTCGGGAACGGGTCGGATGCCTTGCCGGGCAAGGCGATCGCGCCTGAGGGCGGGGACGGTTCGTGACGGCGCCGGCCTTTACAGATCCGCGGACTGATGCGGATACAGCTCCACGGTCACCGCCTGCCCCGGGTTCACTACACCAGATCGCGGCCGGAACACCTGGTCGATCGGCAATCGCGGGCCCGGGACGGTGAGCGGCGGCTGGTAGCGGGCCGGTACCACCGAGCCCTCCAGCGCCACCCCGCGGGAGATGAACCGGCCGAGCAGCTGCGCGGTCGCCACGGTGTCGGCGAGGGCCTGGTGGGCGTCGGACAGTTCGATGCCGAGCAGATCGCAGCACACCTCCAGGCGGTGGGTGGTCCCGGGCAGGACGCGGCGGGCGTACTTCAGGGTGCACACGCCGCCCTTGATCGCCGGGGCGTCGATGCCGACCTCGCCGAAGTGCGCGGTCAGGAAGCGGCCGTCGAAACCGGGCAGGTTGTGCGCCACGGCCACCCGGCCGGCGAACAGCTCGTACAGGTGGTCGGCCACCTCGGCGAAGCGCGGGGCGTCCTGGACCATGGACTGGGTGATGCCGTGGATCCCGGTCGGGCCGACGCCGCCGCTCGGCTTGAGCAGGGTGTCCCAGGAACCGGTGATCGACCCGTGCACGTCCACGTGCACCACCGCGATCTCGACGATCGACTCGGAGTGCAGTGCCAGTCCGGTTGTCTCGATGTCGAAGACCGCGTATCCACCACTGTTCAACGGCACCGGGCACGCTCGCAATCTGCTCGTAAGGCCGCGCCGCCGCCGGGTCCGGCCCGGCCGCGCGCATCTTGTCCGGCCCCATCCTGCCATCGGCCCACCCACCGTCCGCGCAGCGGCCGGCCGACGGCCGCGGATCGCCGGCCTTCGCCGGGTCCGCGCGCCACCCGCCGCGGCGCCGGCTGCCGGCGCAACCATCGGGTCACCCCGGCCCGAAGATCGTCTCCCGCGCCGGAATCGGCGTTGCTGACGTGCGTATATGCGCAGGCGTGAGCTCCCGGTGCGCTTCACCTGCGCGGCGACGGGCCGGGCGAGCGCCCGCGGCGGCCCGCGCCCAGGCCGCCGGGCGTGATCGACCTGTGACAGTGCTCGTCGACACCGGACGGAACTGCGCAGTCGGCGGCGGGCGTCCTTGGCAGACGAAGCACCCGAGGCCGAGCCACCGCATATGCGATAATCCCGCGTGCGGCCGAGCGCCGAAACGCGGGCAACCGGTCGGGCGACCGGTCCAGAAGGGGGAGAGTCCACCGATGTCCATGCCACCGGCGTCCGTTCCACCGCCACCTCAGTACGGCGGTCCGCAGCAGCCCTACCATCCGCCGCAGGCCGTGCCGACACAGCAGCAGCCGCAGGCACAGTACCCACCGCAGTACCAGGCCGGATACCAGCAGGGCTACCCGCAGCAGCCGCAGTACCAGCAGCAGGGTCCCAGCCCGGGCGGCTACCCGGCATACGGGACCGAGCACACGACCGGCTTCCAACCGCAGCAGCCCTACTACCCGAACCCGTGGGGCTTCGTCCCGCCGCCGGTGCGGGTGCAGAGCGCGCCGAACCCCCTGCAGCTGGTGCCGATCCACCTGTGGTTCAAGGACCACTCGCTGCGCAACTGGCTCACCATCCTGTTCGTGTTCCTCGTGATCACGCCGACCATCGCGCTCTACATCCAGGGCGCCTACCCGAACCTCGTCGTGCAGACGGCCTGGGTCTTCGCGGTCTACTTCGCCGGGCTCTGGCTGGTGATCCTCTGGGTCACGGTCCGGCCCCCGATGGTGCGGCCCTGGATGCTGGCCGAGATAGCCGGGATCGGACTCGTCCTGGAGACGCCGATCGCGGTCTGGATGGAGGAGAAGCTCTCCACCCCGAGCAACGGCATCTTCGCGATGATCTTCTCGGTGGGCTTCCCCGAGGAGATCGTCAAAGCCCTGCCGGTGCTGGTCCTGGCCGGGCTGCACCGCAAGCAGTGGACCAGCCTGCTGCCCAAGGACTACCTGTTCCTCGGCGCGGTCAGCGGCCTGGCCTTCGGCGCGTCCGAAGCGGTGCTCTACACCACCCAGGCGATGCCGGCCGACGCCGGGGCCTTCGCCCAGCAGGGCGCCAGCCCGGCCCAGATCGCCTACCAGGCCATCTTCGAGGGCGCCTGGCGGCTGCTGACCGACCCGATCAGCCACGCGATCTGGGCCGGGATCGCCGGGTACTTCATCGGCCTGGCGATCCGCTACGCGCGCGGCCGGGTGTTCGTCGCGGTGTTCGGGCTCAGCCTGGTCGCGGTGCTGCACGGGATCAACGACCGGCTGGCCGAGAACGGCGACTGGGGCTGGATCATCGAGGTGGCGCTGAGCGTGGTCCTGTTCATCGGCTACGTCCAGGCCGGCGGCGTGGTCGAACACGAACTCGAGGGCGCGATGCCCGTGGGGCCGCCCGGCGATCCGGGCGCGCTGGCCGCCGGCTCGACGGGCGCGATGGCGGTCCCGGTCGGGCTCGCGGGGCCGGGCGGGACGGCGGTGCAACCGGTCGCGGCGTACGGGCAGGCCCCGGCCCCGGGATACGGAGGGTGGGCCCCCGTGCCCGGAACCGGTTACGTGGCCGTCGTCACGGCCCCGGCCTACGCCCCGCCCGCGTTCAACCCGGCCGACGGCTGGGGCTCGACCGGGTTCACCCAGCTGCCGGGCGCGCGCAAGGCCGCGCTGGCCGCCTCGGACGCGGCGCTGAGCCGGAGCCAGGCACGCACCTACCTGCCCCCACAGCCGCCGGGACTGGCCGCTTCGCAGAGCCAGGACCGACTTCCGCCCCAGCAGGCACAGGCACAGCCGACGCAGTATCAGGCCCAGTATCCGGCGCAACCCCCGCAGTACCCGCAGCAACCACCGGCGCCGCAAACACCGCAGGGCCCGCCCCCGCCGTCGGACTCGCAGGAACGCCGCACGTACTGAGCGAAGAACTCACACACAGCGAAGCCCCGGTCGGCTCAACCGAGCCGACCGGGGCTTGTCACATCCGGCGAAGAACGCGCGGCCGACGCCGCGACGGCCTCAGACCGTGGGCTTGGCCGGGTCGGTCGCGGCCGACTGCGCCTGCGCAGCGTCGGCGGCACCGGCATCCGCAGCCTTGACCGCACTGCTCGCGCCACCGGAAACGCCCGACGACCCGGCCGAAGACCCGCCACCGGCCACGGGCACTCCGCCGCCCTCCCGGGCCAGCGCGGTCAGCCGGCGGTTGACCTGCCGGGCGCTGAACGCGGCCCCGGCCACGAACCGCATCAGCGGCCCGAAGCTGAGCGCGGCCGGCAGCCCGGCGAAGAACAGGCCCTGCACCGAGGACTCGAAGTTGCCGTTGAGCATCGGCCCGGCCGGGGTGCTGCGGGTGCGGGTGAACGCGATCCGCTCGCGCAGGGCCGGCTCCAGGATCGGCAGCCGGTCCAGGTCCACCCGGTAGCCGGTGGCCGCGATCACGTGGTCGAACTCGACCTCCTGGCTGCCGAACGCGTCGCCGAGCAGGCTCAGCCGGACCGTGCCCTCCGGAGACTGGTACGCCTCGGCCAGCTGCGCGCCCAGGATCGCCGGCACCTTGCCCTCGAACCGGTCCCGCAGCCACCACGAGCCGGCCGGGCCGAGTGTGGTGCGCACCAGCTGTGCCCGGCGTTCGAGCGGCAGGTGGCGCACGGCGCCGGGCAGATTCGCCAGACCCCAGGTGCGCAGCCCGGAACCGAGCGCGGACTGCGGCTCGCGCAGCTTGCGGTAGGCCGACCGGTCCTCCTGCAACGGCGTGCCGTTCCAGGCCAGCCGGTTTGTGCGCGCCACGATCTGCGGCAGCGCGCCGGCCTCGGCCAGCAGGGTCGCGGTCTCCAGGGCGGACTGGCCGGCGCCGAGCACGGCCACCCGCTTGCCGGCGAAGTCGCCCGGGTTCGGGTAGTCGCCCGCGTGCCCGGCCACCTTCGAGTCCAGCGCGGCCAGCTCCGGCGGGGTGTAGGCGAACGGCAGCACGCCGACCGCCAGCACCACGGTCCGGGTCCGGATCACCTCGCCGTCCTCGAGTTCCACCTCGAACCGGGCCCGGCGGTCCACCGGGCCGGTGGACGAGCCGGGTCCGCCGCGCAGCCCGGCCCGGTTCAGCGCGGAGACCCGGACCACCTGGGTCTGCTCCACCCCCTCCGCGGCCAGCGCCGCGAACCAGCGGCCGTAGGCGACGAAGGTCTCCAGCGGGATCGGGTTGGCGTACTCGTAGGGCAGGTTGTGCTCCCGGCAGTAGGCGTCATAGCCGTACCGGCCGAGCGGGTCGCCCAGGTGCGAGGCCCAGACCTCGCTCTTGAGCAGCATGCCGGCCGGCATGTGTTCGGCCCAGGCCGACATCGGACGGCCGAAGTTGCGGGTGCTCAAGCCGGCGGCGCGGGTGTGCGCGGCGATCGAGAGCCCGTAGGGCCCGGCGCCGACGACTACCGTGTCTAGCAGCGTACTCACGATGCATTCCCCTCTTGGTTGGACGACGACCGCAGGTTGGGCAGGATGCGGCGCAGGAGCCGGGTGCCGCTGCCGAGAACAGCCACCGGGAACGGAGCGAGGTCGTCCCGGGCGAACCAGGCCCGCTCCACCTCCCCGGACGGGTTGAGGGCACCCAACGGATCATAGGTCTCCACGCACAGCCGCCGTCCCGGTCGGGACGCCAGCGGCGGGATGGTGCGGCCGGACAGGTCCAGGTGCACTGCCCTGGGCACGTCCAGTCCGGCCGGGTCGGTGAACAGCCGGAACTGCGCGCCGAGTCTGGGGTTGAAGTCGAGCAGGGCGTAGCGCCCGCTCGCCGGGTCGAACCGGAAGTCCAGGTCGACCACGCCGGTGAACCCGGCCGCCTGCACCACCAGGCAGGCGGCGGCCTCGATCTCCGGGTCCGGCAGCCAGGTGCCGCGGGCGGTCAGGCCCGCCTCGCGCGGCCAGGCCAGGTCTTTGCGCCCGGCGGCGCCGAACCGGCAGACCACCGGTCCGCCGTCCGTGCCCGGGCCCAGGTCGAACCCGTCGGCCGGACCCCGGTCGAACCCGTCCGCGGATTCGTCCGCCCGGGTGAAGTAGCCGTGGAAGAACCGGTCCCCGCCGGGGGTCGGCGCGATCATCCGCTGCAGCAGCAGCGAGCAGCCGGCCTCGGCCCGCCGGGTGAAAAGCCGTTCGGCTTCGGCCGCCCGGGTGACCACGGTGGTGCTCTTGAGCCCGCCGCCGCGGCGCAGCAGCCAGGGCCGGGACCACTTGGCGATCAGCGGCAGGCCCAGGTCGGCCACCGCGGCGCGGACCTCCTCGGGGCGGGTGGGCACCCGGGTCTCCGGGCAGCCGACCCCGGCCCGGCGGCACAGCTCGGCCAGCTGCTCCTTGTCGGCGACCCGGGCCGGGGCGGTGGGGTCCACGCCCGGGAAGCGGGCGACCTCGGCCAGCGGTGCGCCGTGCGCGGCCAGCAGCAGCGCCCCGGCGTCGTCCATCGGGTACAGCACGGGCCGGCCGCCTATTCGCTCGGCCATCCGCCGCAGCCGGTCGATCAGCCGCTCCGGCTCGGCGTCGGCCGGCAGCCACGGGTGGCCCTGGGCCAGGTAGCGGGAGCGGGCGGCCGGCACCTTGGGGTGTTCGAGCACTGCGTGCACCGGCACTCCGGCCCGGCCGAGCGAGCGGATCACGCCGAGCGTGGCGTGGTGCGCCGGGTTCCAGTCCAGCCGCAGCAGCAGCGCGGGCACGGCCGGATCCAGCCGGGCCACCGGGCCGGCCGGCCCGGCGGGCCGGCGCTGCCCGGCCGGCCGGGCCGAGGTCGCGGTCCGCGTGGCGCGTACCTGGCCGGCCGCGGCGGGCGGCCGGATCGGCCCGGCCGACCGGTCCCGGCCGGATCCGTTCAGCTCGGCCGGGTCGATGCCGCCGAGGGCGGTCAGCGCGGCGGCCGGACCGCCGGCGCGTCCCGTCGCGGCGGCCGGGTCGGCCGGCGGGAAGGAGGGATCCGAGGGGGCCATGGAATCCAATCGGGCGTCGGACGGGGCGGCCGCGGGGGAGCCGGGACCGGGTCGCGCCGGGTCGGCGGGCAGCGGGGCCGACTCGGACGGCGCGCCCGGTGCGCCGGAGCCGTCGTGTACGGGCTCTGACTGGGCACTGGACTCCAGTTCTACCACGGAACCGGACGGCCCGCCGGGGAACAGCTCACCCGATCCGGACGGCTTCGTCACGCGCTGTGTCGGCCCGGTTCCGCCTGCGGGCGCGGTCCCCGGTGTAGATTGGTCGAGCGAGGCCGGCTGATCGAGCGCGGGAGATTCGATATCCACAGGTACGCTCCTCGATAGACATGGCGCCGGATCGTCAGGCCAGCCCGGAACCGCGTGGGCGGCCGCATGCCGGTGACCGTGCTGGGCCGCAAAGGGGTGGGGACTGTGCTGAGGCTGCGTGGTGCCCGGCGGAACCGTCTGCTCGTGCTGTTCGCGGTGCTGCTCGTGGTGCTCTTCGCCGACACGGTCGCGCCGCTGACCGCGCCGCTCCTGCTCCTTCCCGCGCACGCCGCCGACAAGGTCCCGTTCGGCGCCTTCCTCGGCTCCGAGACCGACGGGACCAGCCAGGTGGCGGACTTCGACGACTGGCTGCTCGGCCTGCCGGCCGGCACCCCGGCGCCGGCCGGCGCGCCCCGGATGACCGTGGGCCACACCTACCTGGCCGGGGACAACTGGTCGGACGTCGAGGGCGATCCGGCCATCCTCGGCCCGTGGACCCAGTGGCACCAGGAGAGCCCGGGCAGCCTGCTGGTGCTCAACGTGCCCATGCTGGTGCCGAACGAGCAGCCCACCGACGACGCCACCGTGGCCGGACTGCTCCGGCAGGGCGCGGCCGGCGACTTCGACGCGCATTTCGCCACCCTGGCCCGGCGGCTGGTCGCCGCCGGCGCGGGCGACACGATCCTGCTCCCCGGCTGGGAGATGAACGGCACCACCTACACCGGCCGCTGCGGCCCGGACCCGGCCGACTGGAAGACGTACTGGCAGGCCATCGTGACCACCATGCGCGCCGTGCCCGGCCAGCACTTCCGCTTCGACTTCGACCCGGCCCGGGGCCTGCAGGCCGTGCCGTGGGCCGACTGCTACCCCGGCGACGCCTACGTGGACATCATCGGGATGGACAGCTACGACCAGGCCCCCGGCCGTTCCTTCGAGGACTACGTCAACCAGCCCGACGGCCTGGCCGCGCAGGTCGCGTTCGCCGCCGCGCACGGCAAGCCGGTCTCCTACCCCGAGTGGGGACTGTTCGACTACGGCGACGACCCCGCCTTCGTCACCGACATGCTCGGCTGGGTGGCCACCCACCACGTGGTCTACCAGACCCTCACGGACTACTGCCCGCACGGGTTCTTCGCCTGCGACCAGAACCCCCGGTCCGGCGCCGCGTATCGGGCCGCGCTCGGCTGAGCCCGGCGCCCGGTGAACCCACAGGCGCCCGCCGCCGGCCGGCCGGCCGGGTATTCGCGATCCGGCCGGACGCGGCCCTAAGGCGCCTGCGGCCGGGCGGCGCACGGCCGCCGCCGCGGTCGCCCGAGCGGGCCGCGGGGCCCGGCGCCTGATCACGAATACGTTGATGTCGTCCGCTCCGTCTAAGAATTCATCGTCTGTTTCGTCGAATACTGCGTTGCGTGTACTAAACTCGGAACGAGCGCCGGACCTCGCGGTCCCGCGGGCCGGTGGGGCCGCCCGGACGCTTCCGGGCACGCCGAACAGGCCTGCCGTACCACCCGAGGCGACAGGGCGCGAAGGCCGCGGGCTGCTTGCCGAACCCGCGTCGCGGTGCGCTACTCGGTGTCCATCCAGTCGGTGTCGCCCAGCCGGGCGCGCATCTCCTGGGCGGTGCGGTCCTCGCGCCGCAGCGCCTTCTTGGCCAGCTTGACCATCCGCTTGCGCCCGGCGATGGACTGGGCGTACACGGTGGTCGTCGCCGAGCCCTTCCCGCCGAGCAGCAGACGCTCGTTGTGCACCAGCCGCGGGCTCCAGCGCAGCTTGTACGGCTCCAGCCCGCGCAGCATGGAGTACTCCGCGGCCTCGCGCTCGACCGACAGGCCCATGCCGTTGCGCAGCATCAAGGTGGCCAGGTCGACCTTCTGCCGCAGCCGTGGGGAGAGCCCGCTCAGGTACGAGCCGGCCGTGCTGCGCGAGTGCAGCATCAGCTCGCAGCCGAGCAGTTCGCCCTCGTACTCGTACCGGACCAGGTCCGCGTACCCGGCCTCGATCAGCGCGGGCACGCATGCGGACAGGTGCCCGCGGAACCGCTCGGTCATGTGCTCGGCCGAGATCCCGCGGTCCTTCCACTGCTCCTCGTGCAGGCGCAGCAGCTGCGTGATCACGGTCTTGGCCTCGGCGGCCGGGGTGGTCAGGCACAGCACCCCGAGCTCGTCGATCCGCCGGCTCTTGCCGCGCACCCGGGAGGCGGTGCGCCGGGGCAGGGCGCGCACGGTCTCCTCGAACGAGCGGGCCGGCAGGAACAGGCAGGCCGAGTCGGTCCAGACCCGGACCGGGTACGGCCAGTCCTCGGCCAGCAGCCGGGCGTCGCTGCCGGGCGGCAGCTCGCGCAGGTCGATCGGCCGGCCGAGCCCGGCCAGGGCCGTGCGCAGCCGGGCCAGGGCCTCGGCCCGGGCGCCGGATTCCCCGGCCGGCGGGCCGCACTCCTGCGCGGCCGGGTCGGCCGCGACCAGGATCCCGCCGAAGTCGGAGATGCCGTTGCCGACCAGGCTCAGCACGCTGAGCAGGCCGCGCCGGCACAGCTTGAGCGGCGCCGCGGCCATCAGGACCCCGGCCTGGCGCACCAGGACCACCCGCAGCCGCCCGGGCTCGCCGTAGGCGGCCCACCAGGACTGCAGCCAGGCCGAGTGCTGGAACACGGTGGAGCCGGGACATCGGGCCCAGAGCAGGTCCCACTCCTGGGCCGAGGCGCTGCCCGGCGCCCACACGGCGTCGTCGCTGCACACCTCGACCGACCAGGCGGCCGGGTCGGCCGCCTGCGCGGCCCGCTCCGCGTCGCGCTCGGCCTGCTCGGCCGCGGCGCTCTGCGGCTTGGGCCCGCGGCCGGGCCGGCGCGGCCCGGCGGCCGGCCGCAACTCCACCGGCCGCCGGGTCAGTTCGTCCGTCACCTCGAGACCCCCTTGGGATCGAGGATGCTCAGCTGGTTGGCGTCCAGGGCGCTCATCTGTATGGTCTCCGCGCTCGCGTTGACCACCGGCGCCTCCGCGCCCCGGCCGGCCTTGGCGCCGGCCGCGGTCGCGTCCAGGTCGGAGGACGGCCAGCCGCCGGCCCCGGCGGACGCGGTCCGGCGCTTGCCCCCGTCCCGGCCCGAGCCGCCGCGGCCGAGCTTGACCCCGGCCAGGCCGAGCAGCGAGCCGATCAGCACGCCGGCCGCGGCGCCGACCGCGGCGTCCAGGCTGGCCGAGGCCGAGGAGGGGGTGTTCGTGGGGACGGCCGCGGAGAGCACCGAGACCGTGACCGCGGTGTTCGCGGTCTGGTCCTGCGCCGAGGCCTCGATCGCCTTGGCCAGCCCGTTGGCCACCGCGGCGGCGGTCTTCGGGTTGGTGGACACGCCGGTGATCGAGATCACCGGGGCGTCCGGCGAGGTGGCCGCGGTCGAGTCCTTGATCATGGTGTCCAGCGGGACGCCCGCGTCGGTGGCCGCCTCGGCCTGGATCTGCGGCTGCCCGGCGATCCGGGTGAACGCGGTGGCGAAGCCCTGGGCGTCCGGGGCGGTGCCGTTCGTGCTCGAGGCGGCCAGCGGCACGACCACCAGGTAGGCGTTCGAGGTGTAGCTGGCCGGCGAGACCGCGCCGTAGGCGTACCCGGCCACGCCGCCCAGGACGACCAGGGCCCCGATCAGCCAGCCCCGGCTCGCCAGTGCCCGCATGACGCTGTCGCGTCCGTCAGTGAAGGCATTGCCGTTAGACATGGTGTACTCCCACCCTGCGTTCTCGTGTGTTCCGGTCGTTTTCTGGTGCGGGCGGGCCGTCCGGGGACGGGCCCAGTAGTTCTCGGTACAGCTGTGCCAATTGTGCGGCTATCGACTCCACGTCGTAACTCCGCAACGCCTCGGCCAGCGCGGGGTCTGCCTGCCGTTCGGTGGGTTCCGGCCCGGACCGGGCGTCCGCGGTCCGCCGGATCGCCCGGCCGAGCGCGGTCGGAGTACTGGGGACCCACTGCAGTGACGCCGGGAGGGCTCCGGCCGGTTCGGGAACGGCCGGATCCAGTTCTACCGCCTGCGGCCCGGCCAGGCCCGGTTCGGTCAGCGCGGGGCAGCTGGCGAAGGCGACCGGCAGCCCGACCGCCGCCGCGCCGAGCACGGCCAGCCCGAAGGTCTCCTCCGGAGAGGGGGAGAGCAGCAGGTCCGCGGCCGACAGGGCGGCCGAGAGCCGGGCCCCGGGCAGCTCGCCGGTGAACACCGCCCGGCCGGGCAGCTGCTGCCCGGCCAACGCGGTGAGCGGCTCCAGCTCCTCGCCGGCCCCGACGAACAGCAACCGCACTCCCGGGTACCGCTCCGGGTCCAGGCCGGCCACCGCCTCGATCGCCAGCTCCAGCCGCTTGGACGCGGCCAGCCGGCCCAGGCACAGCACCACGAAATCGTCGGCGGCCAGGCCGTGCTCGGCCCGGAAGTCGGCCCGCTCCTTGCGGTCGTAGGCCAGCTGGTCCGGGGCGATCGCGTTGGGCAGGATCCGGATCCGCTCGGCCGGCACGCCCAGGCCCGCCAGTTCCCGGGCCACCGCGCTGGACACGGCCACGGTCAGCGTGCCGCGCCGCTCGGCCCAGCGGTAGAGCCGGTCGATCGCCGGGTTGCGCCGGCGGCCCTCGATCAGGACCGGGTTGAGTGAGTGCTCGGTGTGCACCAGAGTGCGCACCCCGGCCCGGCGGGCCGCGATCCGGCCGTGCAGCCCCGCCCGGAACAGGTGGGTGTGCACCACGTCGTAGCCGCCGGCCTTGACCAGCCCGGCCAGCCGGGCGGTGCCGCGCCGGTCCCAGAACCCGGGCGAGCGCAGGTCGGTGACCGGGATGCCGTCGGCCCGCAGGGCCTGGGCCACCGAGCCGGCCTGGTAGAACACCGCGACCTCGGCGGCCATGCCGTGGCCGGCCAGCCGGGGCAGCAGCAGCCGCAGCTGCTCCTCGGCCCCGCCGGCGGCGAGCCCGGTGATGATGTGCAGGACCCGGATCGGGCGGGCCGCGTCCGTGGCCGCCGCGGCCTGCCGGGACCCGGTCGTGGCGGGGTCGGCCGGCAGGCGGGCGGGTATGGATGTCAGGGGTTGGGCCCGGTCCGCGGGCCCGTCCAGGGCGGTCACGGCGCCTCCGCGATGGCCGAGGTCTGCTCCGCCGGCGCGTCCACGACCGGCTGTGGGCGGGCCGCGGGTCGGGCCGGGGCGGCAACCAGGGAGACCGGGCCGCCGCGGTACTTGAACCGGTAGCGCTTGGCCTGCAACCGCAACGCGCCGTCCCGCTCGCCTATGTAGGAACGCGGCAGCGCGTACCGGCTGGTCTCCGCGCTGCGCCAGATCGCGCAGCCGTAGTCGTATCCGGCCTCGCGCACGGCCGCCACCGCGGCGCTGTCGAGCTCGCCGTACGCGTAGCAGTAGCCGTCCACCGGCTGACCGATCAGCCCGGCCAGCTTCTCCTTGCTGTGGAGCACCTCCGCGGCCAGCAGCTGCGGGTCGGCGCCGGCCAGGTGGGCGTGCACGGAACCGTGCGAGCCGACCTCCATGCCCGCGGCCGCGCATGCGCGCACCTGCTCCAGATCCATCACCTTGCGCACCGGACCGGACTCCTCCCAGTCGTTCACGGCGCCGATCCGGTCCACCACCACGTAGACGCTGGCGGTGAAGCCGTGCCGGCGCAGGACCGGCAGGGCCTCGGTGTGGAAATCGGCGTATCCGTCGTCAAAGGTCAGCCCCACCAGTCTGCTCGGGTCCGGGGCGGCGAGCAGCTCGCGCATCGAGACCCCGCGCAGGCCGCGCCGGGTCAGGAAGGCGAACTGGCGGTCCAGGGTGGCCGGCGAGACGCAGATCAGGAAGGGGTCGGCGACCCGGTCGGTGGCGTGGGAGACGGCGTGGTACATCAGGACAAACGGTTTATAGTTCATCGTATCTCCTCGGCGGCGGTTGCACGAGGTTTCCCCCCTCGGCGTCGGCGGCATCCTCCGTCGCGGCGGCGACGGCGCCCTTGGGCTGGCGCAGCATGTGGTTCGCGCCGCCGAGCATGATCACCGCGGTGAGCGTGATGCCGACGGCGTTGCCCAGCGCGATCGCGTTCGCGCCGAGCGAGTGCAGGAAGACGCTGCTGATCACGGCGGTGGCCACGGCGCCGAAGCACATGGCGACGGTCGGGAACCAGCTCGGCTTCCGGCTGAAGTACAGCCGGCCGACCACGCCCACGGTGGTCTGGCCGACCAGTCCCAGCACGTACACCCGCATGATGCTCGCGGTGTCGGCGGTGTCCTTCGCGGTGAACTCGCCGTGCTGGAACAGGATCTGGATGATCAGCGGCGAGGCCACGATCATGATCAGGGTGCAGACCGCGACCATGCCGACCGCGACGGTCAGGTCGCGCCGGATCCGCTGGCGGGCCAGAGCGAACTGCCCGGACTGCACCGCCCGGGACAGGGTCGGGAAGGAGACCGCGGTGATCATCACCGCGAGCGACATCGGGACCTGCGAGACCTTCTGCGAGTAGTTCAGCAGGCTGATCGTGCCGGCGTCCAGCTGGGAGCCGTAGTAGCGCTCGATGAACACCTGCGACTGCCGGGACAGGGCGAAGGCGACGATCGGGCCGACCGCGCTCAGGGTCAGCAGCCCGGTGCCGTGCACCGCCCGGCCGGGGCGGCCGAGCACCCGGATGAACGAGGGGGCCTGGACCACCACCATCAGCGCCGCGCCGATGCTCAGCCCGGCCGCCGCGGCCTGCACCCCGAACCGGGCGTGCCCGTCGATCATGATCAGCAGGATGCCGAAGTTGTAGGCCAGGTAGATCGCGGCCGGGGAGCCGAACACGTGGTGCGAGCGCAGGCCCGCGGCCGCGTATCCGGTCAGGCCGAAGAACAGGATGGTCAGGCCGGCCAGCCGGGTGCAGCTGATCGCCAGGGTGGGGTCCTGCAGACCCGGGGCCAGGAGCTTGACCAGGACCGGGGCGATCAGGATGGTGATCACGCTGACCGCGCTGAGCACGGCGGTCAGCGGCAGCCAGGTGGAGTCCACCGCGTACCGGGTGCCGCGCCGGGTCCGGGCGGCCTTGCTGAACACCGGGACCATGAGGTAGCTCATGCCGTCCTCGATCAGCAGCGGGGCCGCGGTCTCCGGGACCGTCCAGGCCACCAGGAACGCGTCGGTGCCGCCGGAGGCGCCGAAGAACTTGGCCAGCAGCAGGTCCCGGACCAGGCCCAGCACGCTGCCGCCGAGGTTGAACGCGGTGGTCAGCATCGAGCCGCGGGCCAGCCGGCTGAGCGAGATCGAGCGCAGCCGGGAGCCGCCGCCCTCGGCCGGCGGCAGCAGGTCCGGCATGGTCTGGCCGGGGACGATCTCGTCCAGCGGGGTCGGTTCGCCGTACATCCGGGGGGCCGGGCGGGCCACGGGTCTGGGTTCGGTCGGCGGGGGCAGTGCGGCGGTGGTGTGTCCGGCAGCGAAGCCGGCCGCGGTGTACGCCCGGATGTCGATCATCGGCGAGGCTGGGGCCGGGGCCGGGGCGGGTGCGGCGTCCGCGGCCCCGGTGCGCCGGACGATGGCCACCGTGCCGTCCGGGTCGGAGCCCGGCTCGGGCCGGGCCGGCCGGGCCGGCGGTCCGGGCGGTCCGCCGAGCTGTCCGGCCGGGGCGGGCAGCGGCAGCGCGTGGGCCAGCACGATGCCCAGCAGGACCGAGTAGAGCACCGTGGTCGGGCCGCCGATGTCGGCGTAGAGGAAGTCGAGCATGCCCCACAGGCCCCAGCCGGCCGCGGCCAGCGCGAAGGCCAGCTTGGCCGGGGGGCCGCCCTTGCGGATCCGCCACAGCCGCAGCAGCGCGAGCATCGGCAGGCCGACCAGCAGGAACAGGAACACCGCGCCGCCGGGCACGCCCTGCTCGGAGAAGGCCAGCAGGTACATGTTGTGCGGGGAGAGCAGCGGTTCGACCTGGTAGCCGTTGGTGGACGAGTCGGTCTGGCCGCCGCCGGACAGGGCGATCGGGGCCTTGCTGTCCCGGTAGTTCTGGAACTGCTTCAGGCCCACGCCGCTGAGCGGGTACTCCTCGCCGATCCCGATCGCGGCGCTCCACAGCGAGTACCGGTCGGTGACCGACTGGTCCGGGGCGCTGGTGGAGGAGAAGATCGAGGTGAACCGGGCCACGATCGAGGTCGAGTCCCCGCCCTGGGCCGAGGCGTTCGAGGCGCTCAGGCCGGCCAGGCCGCCGGTCAGGGCCAGGCCGACCAGTCCGGCGCAACCGAACAGCACGCCCCACTTGATCAGCTTGCGGCCCAGGATCATGATCGCCAGCGGCGCGCAGGCGACCGTGGTGGCGATCCAGGAGCCGCGGGAGAGCGAGAAGATCATCGCCGGGAGCATTGAGCCCATCAGCACCCAGCACAGCGCCCGGCGCCAGCCGCTGGTGACCAGGGCCAGGGCCAGCGAGGCGACCATGCCGAAGCCGATCACCGTGGCCATGCCCATGACGTCCAGGGAGCCGAAGGTGCCGACCGCGCGCACGTCGCTGCCCGCGTACGAGGAGCCGTTGCCGGTCAGCGCCTGCCAGGAGCCGAAGGCCGCCTCGAACAGGCCGATCACGATCATCGAGCCGAGGATCGGGCCGGCCGCGCGGGCCCAGGTCTCGGTCCGCCCGTGTTCCCCGGCGGTGCCCGACCCGGCCCACAGGCCGCTGAAGTCCTTGACCCCGACCCGGTCCCGGGAGCGCAGCACCGCGGTGGCGCTGGCCGCGGGGACCACCACGAACAGCTGCACGTAGCGGACGAACCCGGACAGCGAGTCGGTCATGTTCGTCGACAGCAGGGTCGAAAGGGTCAGGACCAGCGTCATGATGGTCAGCAGGCCGGCCACGGCGCGGGAGAACGGGGCCGGGGCCCGGCCGCAGGCCACCCGGATCCACTCCGGCAGCACGGACATCACGATCATCACCGTGCCGATGTCGATCGGGGTGATGTGCACCGCGGCGGCGACGTCGGTGGAGGTCTCCGGGTAGCAGACCAGCAGCATCACCCCGGCCACGATCCAGGCCGGCCGGGTGAACGCCAGCTTGGCGCACATCGCGACCAGGGTCGGGACGGCGAGCAGGATCCGGGTCGGGGTGCGCGGCGACCGCGGCGGCAGTTCGGCCGGCCGGTGGGGGGCGGTCAGCTCGGTGTGCTCGCGGGTCGGTACGGCGGTGCTCATCAGTCGCTGCTCATCAATTCGAGGCTGGCCGAGGCGGCGGTCGGAAAGGCGGGGCGGCCCGCGGCACGGGGGCGGGCCGGGGCGGTGCTCGTGGTGCTCGCGGGCGGGCGCATGCTCAGCGCGCCCGCTTGCTCTTGGGCAGCCCGATCCGCCAGAGCCCGCGCAGTTCGCGCAGGACCGCGCCCAGGGTGCGCAGGATGATCTTCACGTCGAGCCAGAGGGACCAGTTCTCGATGTACCAGTTGTCCAGCTGCACCCGGTCGGCGATCGAGGTGTCCCCGCGCAGGCCGTTGACCTGGGCCCAGCCGGTCAGGCCGACCGGGGCCCGGTGCCGGTGGCTGTACCGGGCGTGCTTGCGGGCGAACTCGGCCACGAAGTGTGGCCGTTCGGGGCGCGGGCCGACCAGGGACATCTCCCCGCGCAGGATGTTGAGCAGCTGGGGCAGCTCGTCCAGCGAGGTGGAGCGCAGGAACCGGCCGACCGGGCCGAGCCGGGAGTCGTAGGCGATCGACCACTGGGTGGCCGACTCGTTCTCGTTCACCGGGCGCATCGAGCGGAACTTGAGCAGGGTGAACGGTTCGCCCTCCAGGCCCACCCGCTCCTGCCGGAACAGCACGCCGGGGCCGCCCTCCAGCCGGACCAGGACCGCGCACACGACCATCACCGGGGCGCACAGGACCAGCGCCACGGACGCCAGCAGGATGTCCGCGGTGCGCTTGACCAGGCGGCCGAGCCGGTGGCTGTCGGCCCGGCAGAGCCGGACCAGGGGCACCGAGGCGATCTCCTCGGCCTGCTGGGTGTTCGGGTGCACCTCGAACAGCCGGGGCACGCACAGCACCTCGGTGTTCGCGCCGCGGCAGGCCCGCAGCACGTCGATCAGGTCGGCCTCGCGCTGCTCGGAGAAGGCCACCAGCACGTGGGTGGGGGACAGCACGCTCAGCAGCCGGGGCAGGTCCTCGACGTCGCCGAGGGTGGCCAGCGGGTTGTCGTCGAACCGGGGGCCGCTGACCACCTGGCCGATCGGGGTCAGGCCGTAGCGCCGGTCGTTGAGCAGCGAGCGGCTCAGGTGCGCGGCGACCAGGCCGGTGCCGATGATCAGGGCCGGGTTGCCGCGCCGGTGCCGGCGGGCGAACCGCAGCAGGGCGTAGCCGATGGTCCGGCTGGCCACGGCGCCGATCGCGGCGGCCGCGATGGCCGGTTCGAGCTGGTTCACCTGGCCGGCGGTCGGGTCTATCGTCCACAGGCAGGCCAGGGCGAGCGCGCAGCCGGCCGCGGCGCCGCCGAGCAGCCGCGGGGTGTCGTCCAGCGCGGACAGCCGCAGCCGGGGCCGGTGCATGCCGAGGAAGGCCAGGGCGATCACGGCGCCGGCCGCGCAGCTGACGATGGTGACCGCGGTGTGCCGGCCGACCTCCAGGGCTATCCCCTCGGCCACGACCAGGACGACCAGGTCCAGCAGGATCATGCCGCCGCGCTCGATCGGGCGGGAGAGCCGGTGGGTGGCGGCCGGGAGCGGCGCGGGCGTCTCGACGCTGCTCCTGCTCGGCAGGCGCTGCGGCAGGGGCAGTTCGGTCAGTGCATCGGGTGCGCGCAAAAGGTCAGCCATGTAAGCCCCCCCAGGCGGAACGGTGTGGGTGATCGCCAATCGGTGAGCCGAAACCAAACGTCTTCAGTTCTGGGTCCATAGCCCGATCGTGCTGCCTGTCGGCGGATACAGCGACCGCAGACCGGCGGTGGGTGGTGCTCGGTCGGCAGTGAGACTCCGCACGGTAATCAGGCAACTTCGACTGGTAGTCGACAAAAAGACTAACAACAGCGTCAGACATCGTCACCTGCTCGCGTGATCACGGGGCAAAAAGTTCGTCAACCTGTGTCCCAGAAGAGACCGTTCCGTAATGCTCATTTAAGCTGACTTTCATAATGCCAAGCTGACCTGCATTTTTATCAGAGGTTTGAACCCTGGGGCAAGCGGGAAATGCGGCCGCGCAAGTGCTCTGCATAACAATCCGAGATCGCGTCGGCAGTCTGAGCGATACCGTGATTGGCGAGTACCCAGTCACGGGCCTCGGCCGAGTGTGTTCGTACTCGACCGTGGGCGCGGATTGGTCCCGATTCTGCGTTGGTGCGCACCGGATCCGGCGTCCCGGGGGTCACGGGCCCGTCCGGCCGGGCGGACCCCGGCAGCGCGGGCGGCGTCCCAAGGGCCGCGGAAACCTCCTGAGTCCCGGGAACCCCTGAAGGTACAGACGCGAGGTCCGCCCCGCCGGTTTCGGCCAACCGGCGGATGACCAGCGCGGCCAGGGCCGGGCCGTCCCCGGGCGCGGCCAGCGAGCCGGCCGCCCAGTGCGGCGGCAGGCTCTCGCGGATCCCGGCCACCTCGAAGGCGACCACCGGGCAGCCGCAGGACATCGCCTCCAGTGGCGCGAGCGCCATGCCCTCCCAGCGGGACGGGACGACCAGCAGGTCCGCCGCCCGGTACCAGGACAGCGCGTCGCCGGTGGCCCCGGGCAGCAGCACGGATTCGGCCGTCCGGGGGTCCGCGGCGATCCGGTCGGCCAGGGTCTGCCGGTCCGGGCCGTCGCCGACCAGGGCCAGCTGCGCGTCCGGCACCCGGTCGAGCACGGCCGGCCAGGCGTCCAGCAGGATGTCCTGGCCCTTCTGCGGACACAGCCGGCCGAGCACCAGGGCCAGCGGCCGGTCCCCGGCCAGGCCGAGCCCGGCCCGGGCCTCGGCCCGGTCGCCGGGGGTGAACACGTCCGGGTCCACGCCGTTGGGCACGACGGTGAAGGCGCCGTGCACTCCGGCCCGTTCGCCGTCCTGCTGCTCGCGGACGCTGACGCACACGGTCACGTCGGTCCAGCGGGTGGCCCAGCGTTCCCAGGTGAGCGCGGCGGTCCGGGTCGGGCCGGTGACGGCCTCGAACGACCAGGCGTGCGGCTGGAAGACCGTGGGCAGCGATCCGCGCAGGGCCAGCCGCCCGGCCAGCCCGGCCTTGGAGGAGTGCAGGTGCACCAGGTCCGGTTTGACCTCGCGGATCAGGTCGCGCAGCCGGCCGGCCTCGGCGAACGCGGTGCGGCCGGGCGAGCGGGTGGCCTCCCAGGGCAGCACCCGGGCGCCGCCGGACGCCGCGGCCCGGGACAGCCAGCTCGGGTGCGGTCCGGCGGAGTCGGCGGGGCCGTCCAGGGTGGCGGCGCCGGGGCCGTCCTCGAACGCGGGGCAGGCCAGGGCGACCGACCAGCCGAGTCTCGCCTGGTGCGCGGCCAACTGGGCGGCGACCACCGCGACCCCGCCGTCGGTCGGCTGTGACACGTGCAACACGGTGATGTCCACATCCAGCCCCTCTCGCGCGCAGTGCCCAGGATCCGGCCGGTTGGGTGGGCACCGGCAACACCGTATCCGGAAATCTGGGCCTCCACCCCGGTTAGTGGTCACATCGGTGTGGATCTTGCAACCGGCTCCGGACGGCCTGCGTCCAATCTGAAGATAAGCTGAAAGCCGCTCGGCTTGCCGACGACCTACGGGGGGTTCACGACTGTGGTGCACGGACCGGACGATCCGCGACGCCCGGCCGCCGGGGCCGGCCCATCCTACGGAACCCCTGGTGAACAGCCCGCCGACCTCGGGCCGGGGTTCCACGGCCGGACCGTGCTGGACCCCTTCGGGCTCGGCTCCCGGCCTGGTCCGGACCGGGCCGGAGCGCCCGCACGGGACCCGCGCCCGGATCCCGCGGCGCCCCCTGCGGCGCGCTCCGGACGGGGCCGGCGCGGCGCCCCGTATCCGCCCGACGAGGTCTTCGACCAGGAGAGATACGACCAGGACGGGTACCTGCGGGCGGAGCGCGGACCCGGTCCGCGGGCCGGCTCGGGCCCGGATCCGCGCTCCGGCGCGCGGGGCGCGGCCCCGTCCCCGGGCCGGCCCGGACAAGCCCCTGACCACCCCTTCCAGGCCGTCGCGCGCGGTGGCGCGGCCCGCGGTCGGGATAGCGGTTCCGGCCCGGATTGTGACGAGGTTGAGACACAGGTGCGCGGCCGCGTCGGCGCGTCGCGCCGGGACCCGGGCGCGGGCCGCCCGGAACCGGACGGATTCGACGAACGGCGCGAGCGGGACGGGCGCGGGCGGCGCGGCGGCGGGCAGGCGGAGATACCCGACGACGCACGCGACGGCATACGTGGCGGCATGCCTGACGACCACCGCGGTTCCATACCGGCGCCGAGGCGGGGCCCCGGCGCCGAGGGCACCAAAGACAATCGCCCGGTTCGCCCATCCGGTTCGCCCGGACGGCACAAGGCGGCCAAGCCGGGCAAGGCGGCCCGGCCCGGCAGCCCCGGGGCGCCGGCCGAGGCGCGCGGCGCCGGTACCGGCCCCGGCTCCGGCAGGACCGCGGACCCCGAGAAGGCCAAGCCGGGCAAGAAGAAGAAGGTCCGCTCCGCCAAGTCCCGGCGCCGCCGCAAGATCGTGCTGCGGTCCACGCTCGGAGTGTTCCTCCTGGTGACCGGCTACGTCGGCGTCACCCTTTATCCGTACCTGACCCAGCCGGGCACCGACCCGCTGGAGGCGCGGGTGGCCGAGTGGGGCCGGGACCACCACCTCGGCGCCGCGGTGACCTGGCTGGAGAACCACACGTACCAGGCCCCGGCCACCGGCGGCAGCCTCACCGCGAGCCAGCTGGCCCAGCTCTCCACCGGCCCGACCGCCGCCCCGCCGCCGGCCGGCCCGGCCGCCACCGGGCTGCCCGCGGCCATCGTGCCGCTCGCCTCGCCGCCGCTGCCGGGGGAGGGGGACTGGCAGCCGGTCACCCTCGGCGCGGACGGCCGGCCGGTGGTGGAGAAGGCGGTGCTGCGCCCGGACGCCCAGCACACCTCGGCGCTCGCTTACGTCGAATGGATGAAACAGTCGGCGCTCAAGTTCATCCTGAACCCCGGCTACCAGCAGCCCGGCGGCACCTGGACGACCCCGAACAAGCTGGTCAAGGGCCAGAGCACCGGTCTGGTCGCGACCTGGAACGGCGGGTTCAAGCTCACCCCCAACGACGACGCGCTCGGCGGGTTCTACGCCGACGGCAAGACCGCGATCCCGCTGGTCGCCGGGCAGGCCTCCGAGGTCTTCTACCAGGACGGCTCGCTGAAGATAGGCCAGTGGGGCCGGGACGAGAGCATGACCCCGGACGTGGTCGGCGTGCGCCAGAACCTGAGCCTGCTGGTCGACGGCGGCCAGGTCATGGTCGACGCCGGCGCCGGGTCCAGCGCCAAGTGGGGCATCACGATCAGCAACGCCTACTTCGTGCCGCGCTCGGGCGTGGGCATGACCAAGGACGGCGACATCGTGTATGTCGGCGGCTCGGACCTGTCCGTGCTCACCCTGGCCCAGCTGCTCCAGGCGGCCGGCGCGGTGTACGGCATGGAGCTGGACATCAACAAGGCCTGGGTGTCCTTCATGAACTACAGCCCGGGCTCCGACCCGGGCAGTCCGACCCCGGCCAAGGCCTGGGACTTCATCCAGGCGGCGGACCGTTATTACGACCCCTCCGACCGCGACTTCGTGAGCGTCTTCACCCGCTGACCGGACAATCGCCCGCGGCATGGGAACGCACACACTAAGCTGGGGGAATGCAGCCGACCAGGACGACTCTCGCCGACGCCTTCGGGCGCACGGCCACGGATCTGCGGCTGTCGCTGACCGACAAGTGCGACCTGCGCTGCACGTACTGCATGCCGGCCGAGGGCCTGCCCTGGCTGCCGCGGGCCGAGCTGCTCACCGACGACGAACTGGTCCGGCTGGCCCGGATCGCGGTGGCCCGGCTCGGGGTCCGGGAGATCCGGCTGACCGGCGGCGAACCGCTGATCCGGCCGAACCTGGTCGGCCCGGACGGCCTGGTCGCCCGGCTGGCCGCGCTGAACCCGCGGCCGGAGCTCTCCCTGACCACCAACGCGGTCTCCCTGGACCGGCTGGCCGCACCGCTGAAGGCGGCGGGCCTGAACCGGGTGAACGTCTCCCTGGACACCCTGGATCCGGCCGTGTTCCGCACCCTGACCCGGCGCGACCGGCACGAGCGGGTGCTGGCCGGGATCGAGGCCGCGGCCCAGGCCGGACTGACCCCGGTGAAGATCAACACCGTGCTGATGCGCGGGATCAACGACCATGAGGCGCCCGACCTGCTCCGCTGGTGCCTGGCCCGGGGCTACCAGCTGCGGTTCATCGAGCAGATGCCGCTGGACGCCCAGCACGGCTGGGACCGGGCGCAGATGGTCGGCGCGGCCGAGATCCTCGGCCGGCTCGGCCGCGAGTTCCGGCTCACCCCGGAGCCGGCCGCCCGGCGCGGCAGCGCCCCGGCGGAGACCTGGCTGGTGGACGGCGGCCCGGCCCGGGTCGGCGTGATCGCCTCGGTGACCCGGCCGTTCTGCGCGGACTGCGACCGGGTCCGGCTGACCGCCGACGGCCAGGTGCGCACCTGCCTGTTCGCCCGCGAGGAGACCGATCTGCGCGCCCTGCTGCGGGCCGGCGCCGAGGACGACGAGATAGCCCGGGCCTGGCGCACGGCCATGTGGGGCAAGAAGGCCGCCGCCGGGATCGGGGACCCGGGCTTCGTCCAGCCGGACCGGCCGATGTCCGCGATCGGCGGCTGAGCGGCGGGCTTCGACGCGCGAGTGCAGCTTGTCGTCACACACGGTGACCAGGTCGGGAAAGAAGAAAAGCGCCGACTCGCATACGGGGGGAAACGAGTCGGCGCTACACCAGGGCGGCCACGGGGGGAGCCGTCCTGGCGCGGGCTCAGGCGGGTGTCCGAAGACAGCGGCCTGAGCGGGGCACCACCCAGTCGGGGGAACCGGGCGGGCTCTAAAAGTATGACACAGCTCGGCGGCGGGTGTGAACCGAAGTTCACGAAATCTCCGGGTCCGGTCCCCGGTTCGCCGCAGATTCGGGCGGATACCGGCCGTGGGCAGCGGGAATACGGCCCGGCCGAGCCTGCCCGCGGCGTCCGGGGCGGGCCTGGTTGCCTGCGGGTTGCCGACAGGGTGTGCCGAAGAACCACCGGTCGGCGGCTTGTCTGGCTACTGATAACCGGGCTCTTATTCACCCGGTTCGGCCCGGGCCGAACCGACGGCCCCGCGGCCCCCCGGGCGGCGCTCCGGGCTGAGTGTGACGTAGAACTCGCAATCGGGTTCGGCCGGCCGGACGGCGGGCGCAACCCTAGGCGCCGTCCGCGGCCGGGGCGTCCTTCCGTACGAAGTCGCCGGTGAGGAACTGCTCGCCGGGTTCGATGGCCGAGTCCCGGCCCTCGATCGCCGGCGGGGCCGGCGCGGCGAGCAGCAGGTTGGTGGACTGGTGGTCGGGGGCCGGCGCGCCGTTGGCCATGACCACGGCGAAGAACGGGATGACCGTGGCGACCACGGCCACGACGGCCTTGATCTGCCAGCTGATCCCGGGCACCAGGACGATCACCAGGATGGCGACCACCCGGAACGACATGCTGATCAGGTACTGCCGCTGCCGGCGCGCCATGTCGGCGCTCAGCGGCTCGTCGGCGGTGGTGATCCCGTACACGGACTCCTGCGCCCGGGGCGGCGTGGGCGCGGATCCCGGGGTACTGCGGCGAAATGCGGCTTTCACCACCTCAGAGTACGCCCGGCCGGTCCGGACCGATACGGCCGGGGCCGCCCGGTCCGGCGGGCCGGCGGACGGCCGCGGGCCAGCGGTGCGCCATAAAAACGCCGCCGGGCTTTTGTCGCGGGCGCATACCCGGCCGCCGCCCGCCACCCGGTAGCGTGGGTGGCCACAAGTCGATCAAACAGATAGGGACGCGCGTTGAGCCGATCAGTACTCATCACGGGTGGTAACCGGGGGATCGGCCTCGCCATCGCCCAGGCGTTCTGCGACCAGGGCGACGCGGTGGCGGTCACCTACCGCTCCGGTCCGGCCCCGGCCCTGGTCGCCATCGAGGGCGGCTCGTTCCTCGCGGTCCAGTGCGACATCACCAGCGCCGAGCAGGTCGACCAGGCCTTCACCGAGGTCGAGGCGGCGCACGGCCCGGTCGAGATCCTGATCGCCAACGCGGGCATCACCCGGGACACGCTCGTGCTGCGGATGACCGAGGAGGACTTCACCTCGGTGATCGACACCAATCTGACCGGTGCGTTCCGGGTCGCCCGGCGGGCGGCCAAAGGCATGCTCAAGCTGCGCCGGGGCCGGATGGTCTTCGTCTCCTCGGTGGTCGGCCTGGCCGGGTCGGCCGGGCAGGTCAACTACGCCGCGTCCAAGGCCGGGCTGGTCGGGATGGCCCGCTCGCTGGCCCGGGAGCTCGGTTCGCGCTCGATCACGGCCAACGTGATCGCGCCCGGCTTCGTCGAGACCGACATGACCGCGGTGCTCGAGGAGAGCCGGAAGAAGGAGATCGTCGGGCAGGTGCCGCTCGGCCGGTACGCCGCGCCCGCGGAGGTCGCCGGGGTGGCGCTCTTCCTGGCCTCGCCCGAGGCCGCATACATCACTGGAGCCGTCATCCCGGTTGACGGCGGACTCGGAATGGGACACTGATCGTGGGAATCCTGGACGGTAAGCGGGTCCTGGTCACCGGCGTCATCACCGACGCCTCCATCGCCTTCTCGGTCGCCCGGCTGGCCCAGGAGCAGGGTGCCGAGGTGGTGCTGACCGGGTTCGGCCGGCTGTCCCTGGTCAACCGGATCGCCAAGCGGCTGCCCAAGCCGGCCCCGGTGATCGAGCTCGACGTCACCGACGACGCGCACCTGGCCGCGCTGGAGGCGAACGTGCGCGAGTACGTGGACGGCCTGGACGGCGTGGTGCACTCGATCGCGTTCGGCCCGGCCGACGCGCTCGGCGGCAACTTCCTGAACACCCCGTGGGCCTCGGCCGGCAAGGCGATCGAGGTCTCCGCCTTCTCCTACAAGTCCCTGGCGATCGCCGCGGCGCCGCTGTTCGGCAAGCAGGGCGGGTCGATCGTCGGGATGGACTTCGACGCGCAGGTGGCCTGGCCCGGTTACGACTGGATGGGCGTGGCGAAGGCGGCGCTGGAGTCGACCAGCCGGTACCTGGCCCGGGATCTGGGCCCGCGCGGGATCCGGTCCAATCTGATCTCGGCCGGCCCGATCAAGACCATGGCGGCCAACGCGATCCCCGGGTTCGAGAAGTTCCACGGCCCGTGGGGCGAGCGCGCGCCGATCGGCTGGAACCTGGACGACCCGGAGCCGGCCGCCCGCGGCGTGGTCGCCCTGCTGTCGGACTGGTTCCCCAAGACCACCGGCGAAGTGATCCACGTGGACGGCGGACTGCACGCCATGGGTGCGTAGTTGCGCGATTCCACTCCGGTGATGTCGCGGCCGAATCCGTCCTGATCACGCCGCGCGCCGAGTTGTACCCCGCCCCGCCTGCCGGTTCGCCGGCCGGCGGGGTTTTCGCATTCTGCCGAATTCTTGCCCTGATCAAGGAATCGCGTGGTATTGAGGTGATCGGGGTATTGCGCCGGCCGGTCCGGCCGGGGATCCGGGGGTGAATTCCCATTGCCCGCACGGCGCACGGATTCGGCCTTTCGCCACCCCTCGCCAATGATCCGTCAGTTATTGATCGGTCGCGCAGCGGGGTCATTGTTTCGGACGTGATTCCCCTCACCCACAACGCATTGTCGACATATATAAGTGACCTGCCGGCCGGATCAGCCGCAGGTCGGCAGGCGAATAACCGCTATTCGGCGCATTTCCCGGAGGCGCACCGGACCGACGCCGAACCGTTGTCTGGACAAGACTTTCCACTCGGCAGGAGACCTGGCACAATATCGCAGCGTGATCGGCATATCAGAAGGTATAGTCCTGGCGAACCGCTATCGGCTCGTCCGACGCCAGTTCGAGCGCGGGATCGGCGCCGGCTGGGTGGCTGTGGACACCGAGTCCAGCTCAGAGGTCTGGGTGCAGTTCACCCGGCACGGCGGACTCGAGGCGATCGGCGAACTGCTTCGCCGGCACGGGCACGCCGGGATGCCGGCCGTGCTGGACACCGGCGAGCTGCGGATGATCGTGGACTCCAGCGCGCTGGCCCTGCGCGCGGTGGGGGAGCACGCGACGCACGTCGAGATCGTGATCGAATTCGTGGTCTGCCGCCCGATCACCGGCCGGGCGATGACCGCCAAGGTGGCCCGCCGGCCGCTGGCCCCGGCCGAGGCGCTGACCGCCGTGGCCGGCCTGGCCGAGGCCCTGGAGCTGGCCCTGGGCGAGGGGTACTCGCACGGCTGGCTGACCGGCGAGTCGGTCTGGCTGATCCGCCGCGGCGCCTGCGCACTGGACCTGGCTCTGGGCCTGTGCGCGGCCGAGGGCCTGGCCATCGACGTGGACCAGGAGGTCACCGGCTGCTTCGCCCCGGAGCGGCTCAAGGGCGGGGAGGCCGCCGAGGCCGGGGACGTGTTCGCCCTCGGCTGGCTGCTCTACATCCTGCTGATCGGCTACTCCACCCTGCAGGCCGAGTACGCCGCGGTGGTGGCCGAGGCGGGCGCCGCCAACACGCTGGAACTGCTGGCGATGTGGCGCAAGCGGGCCCGGCTGCACGTGGTCGAGCTGCTCGGCGCCGAGTCGGAGCTGGCCGTGCTGCTGCTCGCGGCGCTGTCCGAGCGGGCCGCGGACCGGCCGGCCCTGGGCGCCTTCCACCTCGGGGCGCGCGCGGCCTCGCGCGGCCTGGCCGGTGCGGCGCCGCTGATCGTCCCGGTGGCGGTGGGCCGGCACAAGTCGGCGGCCGAGGCGGAAGCCGCCGCGGCCGGACTGGCGGTGGCCGGGCTGACCGCGGCCGACGTGGTCGAGGCGCTGCACAGCGGCGGCACCAGTGCGGGCGGCACGGCCGGGACCGAGTCCCTGGCCGACACCGCGGGATACGCGAGCGGGAGTGATTACGGCGCCGAATCCGGAGCCGGGTCGGCCCAGGGCGCGGGCGCCGGTGGCGGCGTCGGCGCGGGCTTGGGTGCGGCCGGGATCGGCGTCGGTGCCGGGTTGGCTGCCGGGGCCGTACTCGGCGCCGGAGCGGAAGGCGGGGTCGGAGTCGCTTCCGGCAGCGTCGGGTACGCAGAGTCCGCCGACACCGAGGACGTGGTCGACGAGAGCGCGAGTTCGGAGAACGAGACGGTCATGCTCGCGACCGCGGCCGGGGCCGGCGCCCTGGTCGGGGCCGGGGTGGCCGAGGCGATCGGGACCGGCGGCGCAGGCGGCGCCAGCGGTCTTGGCGGCGCCGGCAGTGCGAGTGGCGCGGGCGGGGCCGGGAGCTACACCGGTTCCGGCGGTTCCGGCGGTTCCGGCGGTTCCGGCAGCGCCGGCGGCGGCAGCGGCGCCGGGGGTGCGGGCGTCGCGTCCGGGGCCGGTGGCGGCGGTTCGGTCGGGCTGCTGGGCGCCGGGGCCGCGGCCGGCTACACCACGGCCAGCTTCGGCCAGGAGGGCTTGAACGGGTCCGGCGGCGCCGGTGCCGGTGCGGGCGGTTACGCCTCCGGGGCCGAGTCCGGTTCCGGCGCGGCGTCCGGGTCGGGCGGTGCGGGCGCGGGTGCGGCCGGTTCCGGGGCGGGCGCCGGGTCCGGCGCGGCCGCGTTCGGCTCGGTCGGAGCATCCGGCTCGGGCGGCGCCGGCGCCGGCACTGCGACTGCGGAGTCGGAGGAGTCGGCCGCGCGCTGGCGCCGCAAGGTGCTGGCGACCACGTCCGCCTCGGTCGTCGGCGCGCTGATCGTCGGCGTCATCGTCGGATACGTGTGGGGCCACAGCTCGTCGAGCACCAAGACCATCGCGGTCGCGGCGGCCCCGGCCACGGTGACCGTCACCGTGACGGTGACCGTCCCCGGGTCCGGCCTCGCCGCCGGCGCCGGTGCGAGCGCCACACCGACCCCCGGGGCCGGCGGCGGCGTGGGTTCGCTCTCGACCACCGCCCCGGCCGCTCCCGGCGCCTCGGCCACGGCCGCCCTGGGCAGCACCCCGATCGCCACCTACGGCGCGGGCGGCTCGGGCAGCACCGGCGGTTCGGGCAGCACGGGCGGGTCCGGCGGGTCCGGTTCCGGCGGCTCGGGCTCGGGGACGTCCCCGACCTCCCCGGCCCAGGCGTTCAGCCAGCTGACCCAGGCCGTGCAGTCCGGCAAGTCCTCCGGGCAGATCTCCGGCTCCACCGCGTCCTCGCTGCTCGGCTCGATCTCCGCGGCCCAGTCCGAGTCGCAGGGCTCGGCCGGGTTCTACACCAAGGTGCGCCAGCTCGGCTCGTCGATCCAGGCCGGCCAGCAGAGCGGCGCGATCCCGGAGAGCCTGGCCAACCAGCTCACCGGCATCGTGAACTACCTCTACGCCGGCGGCGGCAGCTGATCCGGGCCGCTCACCCGCGCCGACCCCGCCGACGCCCGGCTGCTCGAACCCTGAGCAGCCGGGCGTTGCGCGTGCCCGGCTTTGGCTGTGGTTGTGGCTGTGGTCCTCGCCCGGGGCGTGATCTATCGTCGGGGCCATGGAGCTACAGGATGCAATTCGCCGCCGCCGCATGGTGCGCACCTTCGACCCGGACCGGCCCGTGCCCGAGGAGGCCCTGGACCGGATCCTGCGCAACGGCACCCGTGCGCCCTCGGCCGGGTTCTCGCAGGGACAGGCGTGGCTGGTGCTGCGCGACGGGGAGCTGGAACGGTTCTGGGAGTTCGGCGCGGACGCGGTCGGCGACACGGTGCGCACCGCGCCGCTGGTCCTCGTGCCGTTCTCGTCCAAGCGGGTCTACCTCGAGCGCTACGCCGAGCCGGACAAGGGCTGGACCGATCTGGACGAGTCGCGCTGGCCGGTCCCCTTCTGGCACATCGACACCGGCATGGCCGCGATGCTCCAGCTGCTGACCGCGGTGGACGAAGGGCTCGGCGCGCTCTACTTCGGCATCGTGCCGGACCAGGTCCAGCCGTTCCGGACGGCGTTCGGCGTGCCGGAGGACTTCGAGCCGATCGGCGCCCTGGCCATCGGTTATGACGCCGAGACGGAGAAACGGGACCTGCGCGCCAAGCGCCGGCCGATCGAGCAGCTGGTGCACTACGGGCACTGGTCCGCGCCGCAATAAGACCAGACGCCGACGGCCGGCCGCGGTTACCCGGGGCCGGCCGTCGGCGATCATGCCGATGTGATCAGGATGCTGTTCAGGCGCCGCGCAACTTGGCCAGGGCCTCGTTCAGCAGTGCCTCGCCGTCCGCCTCGCTGCGCCGCTCCCGCACGTACGCCAGGTGCGTCTTGTACGGCGCGTTGCGCGCGGGCACCGGCGGCGCCTGCTGGTCCTGGCCGGCGGGCAGGCCGCACTTGGGACAGTCCCAGTGCTCCGGGATCGCCGCTTCCAGCGAGAAGCAGGTCCGGGTGTGGTGCCCGGCGCTGCACCAGAACGACACCGTCGTGCGCCCGGCCAGGTCGCCGCGCTCGGTCTCGCCCATCGGGCCTGCGCCGACCCTGCTCCCGCGAAGGCCGCTGTGACTCGCCACGTGTATCTCCTCTAATCGTGGCCCACGGGATGTGGGCCGGTGTTTCGAGATCGCCCTTCGGGTTCGCCGTTCGCGCGGCTCGGCGCGGCGCAGTGCAGACCGGGTTCTTTCGATCTTCGGTCACGGCGTGCCCCAGGGTAAGTTCGCCGAGGCATCGTTGAGATCACGGTATGGATACGGGGACGCGGGCCGGGCCTGCCCGGACGTCCGTGCGCGATCTTTTCCGGTGGTGCCACCGGATCCGGGTCGACGGCCCGGACCTGATGGAGTGTGATCGGACGGTGACGGCAGGTAGTCGACGATGGCCGACGCCGGACTTCCGGGCCGCGGGGCCCGCGGCTGCGGGTCCGGGGTCGGTCGGAGTTCCTGGTGCGGGTTCGTGGTGCCGTTCCGTTCTTCGCTGGGTCGGCCGAGCCGGTGCGGCGGCCTGCCCGGGTGCCGCTGCGTCGATTCCGTCGAAGGTGCCGAACTGTTCTGCTGTGCCTGTGCTGCGGAATGCACCTGCCTGGGCCGCGGCCGCGGGGTGCCCGCCGGGCCTGCGGTGGCCGGCGTCGGTGCTCGCCCGCCGGGGTGCTGACGGGCCCGGTGTGGGTGGTCCGGGCTCGGTGGTGCGCTGTCGATGGTGGGATGCCGGTGGTACGGGTCCGACGGGGTCCGCCGGCCAGGTGGGTGGTTCACCTGGACCGGGCCCGGCGCGGGCTTCGCCTCACGAGGGTGGTCGCCTCATTCCGGGCGCGCCCTGATCCGGGCGGCGCCGCGCTGGTCCGAATCGCGGTGGGTCGAGGTGGGTCGGGCGATCCCCGGAACGTCCGACGACCCCGCCGCGGTGCGGCCGGTCGAGGGCGGGAGTCCCCACTGAATCAAGGTAGCAGATCTCCGGCGCGGCCACGCCCGCAATTGTCCGGTTCCGCCGTGTTCGCCGGGCAGATTTTGCGCCGAATTGAGACGTACGGACGACCAACGGGAGTAACGCTGCGGCGCCGGGCGGCCGCGATCCCGTGTCCGGGGGCCGGTTTCGCGGCCGTCCCGGCGGTACGTCCCGGACATGTGTTGGCCACTCCGCGGCCGCCTGCGCTTCACGCCGAGTCGGCTCCCGGGTGCGAGGCTCGGCCGGATTCGCCGGATCGAGCCGGCGAACGGTCCGAGGAGACTGAGGCACTGATGGTGGAAGCGATCTCACGCCGTTCGCTGCTGCGCGGGGCGACCGCGGGCGGCCTGATCCTGGCCGGCCCGGCACTGCTGGCCCAGCCCGCGATCGCCGGCACGTCCGGCCCGGAACAACTGCACCTGCAGTTCGGCGCCGACCCCTCGGCCGAGATGACCGCCTCCTGGGCCACCGCGGCCTCGGTCAGCCGGCCGCGGCTGCGCCTGGGCACCCCGCGCGAGGGCTTCGGCCGCACGATCGAGGCCCAGGCCCGCACCTACACCGACGGCCTGAACGGCGTCGAGACGATCACCCACCACGCGCAGATCAGCGGGCTGTGGCCGGACACCGACTACGTGTACGAGGTCACCCACGACGGCGCCGCCCCGGTGCAGGGCGCCTTCCGCACCGCGCCGCGCGGCCGGGCCGCGTTCCGGTTCACCAGCTTCGGCGACCTGGGCTCGGGCAACCCGGTCTGGTCGAAGTCCTCGATCAACGCGATCACGGCCGTGGCCCAGGTCGAGCAGTTCGCGCCGGTCGTGCACCTGCTCAACGGCGACCTGTCGTACGCCAACGTCAACCCGACCAGCCAGCCGCAGGTGTGGGCCGACTACCTCAACAACACCCAGCCGTCCTCGGCCCACCGCCCCTGGATGCCCGCGCTCGGCAACCACGAGATCGAGGCGGGCAACGGCGCGCAGGGCTACAACGCGTACCACACCCGCTTCGACCTGCCGGACAACGGCACCTCGTTCTCCGGCAACTGGTACAAGTTCCAGGTCGGCTCGGTGCTGTTCATCTCGTTGGACAACAACGACGTGGTCTACCAGAACGACGGCGCCCTGGACCCGCGCACGAACGAAGCGGTCTACATCCACGGCTACAGCGGCGGCGTGCAGACCGCGTGGCTCAAGCGCACCCTGGCCGAGGCGCGGCTCAACTCGTCGGTCGACTGGATCATCGCGTACATGCACCAGCCGGCGATGTCCTCGTCCTCCAGCGGTAGTGGCAGCGACCTGGGTATCCGGCAGCAGTTCATGAGCCTGTTCTACGAATACGGCGTCGACCTGGTGCTTGCGGGCCACGACCACGACTACGAGCGCACGTACGCGGTGCGCGGTACCGACTCCGGTACCTTCTTGCGGCCGACGGTCGTGTCCTCCGACACCAAGGTCGTGGACACGTCGAAGGGGCTGGTGCACCTGGTGCTCGGCGGCGGCGGCACCTCTTCGCACGATGATGTCTACGGCCCGCCGGACACCACTTCCGGCGGCGACCCGGTCTCGCAGATCTACACCGAGACCGAGGCGTACAAGGTCGCCGCGAACGAGACCGAGGTTGCCACCTGGTCCGCGGTCCGCGACCCGAACACGACGTTTCCGTGGGGTATTGCGGTGTTCGACGTCGACCCTGGGCGTCATCCCGGTGACCAGACGTCCATCACCATGACGTATTACCACACCCCGGCCGCGACCGCCGCGAACCCGTTCCCGGCGCCGGTGGCTTACGACACGTTCAAGGCCGTGCGGCCGCGGCGGGACGGTTGGTGGGGGTTCGACCACCACTGAGGTTTGTTCTGTGGTTTCTTCGAGGGGCCCGGTCCGGACGGATCGGGCCCTTTCGCGAGCGTCTGCTATCGCCCGCTCACCCTTCGATCACGCGGAACTCGTTCCCTTCCGGGTCGGCCAGGGTCAGCGGCGGCGTGGCCCGGTCGTGGAGGTGGCCGACGTGCGACGCCCCGACCGTCACCAGCCGGGCCGCCTCCGCCGCCGCGTCGCCGCCCGGGTCGGTCGCCAGGTCCAGGCACAGTCGGTTGCGCCCGGCCCGCGGCGCGGCCGGCGGTCCCATCACCAGGGCCGGACCGTGCCCGGCCGGGGAGCGGAAGCGCACGCCCCAGTCGCCCTTGTCCACGATCTGCCAACCGGTGGCCGCGGCCCAGAACCGGCCCTGAGTCATCGGGTCGGCCGCGTCCAGGCAGACCGCCGCGAGGTGGTGGTCCGGGTCCTCGCCGGTCAGCACGCAGAACTCGTTGCCCTCCGGGTCGGCCAGCACGTCCCAGGGCACGTCCCGCTGGCCGATGTCCGCTCGGATCGCCCCGAGTTCGAGCAGCCGGCCCACCTGCCGCGCCTGGCCGATCCCCGCGGTCAGGTCCAGGTGGATTCGGTTCTTGGTCGTCTTGGGACGGATCGTGGGGATGAAGAGCAGGCCGATCTCTTCGTTTTGGGCCTCGTCTCGGGCCTTGTCCTGGGCTTCGTCCCGGGTCGGGCGGACGGCGACCCGCAGGCCGTCCGGATCTCGCTCGGACAGGTGCCATTGCAGGGCCTGAGCCCAGAAGCGGGCCTGGGCCCGCACATCCAGCGCCTCGATCACGAGTCCGCACAGCCTCGTCGCCACGCTTTCGCCCCTTTTCCGCCCGTGCGGCGTCATTGCCGCGGGCATCCATCCGGCCGGTCCGCCGATCGAGCGGACCACGAAAAGCTTAGTGTGGATCACGGGCACCGCGCCCGGATTCAGGCGCCGGTGTCCCAGAAATCCCCGGTCAGGCCGATGTCCTGAAAGAAGACGCTGCTTCTTCCGGGGTGCGCCTACGGTACTCGGGGGAGAGGCGGTTCGCATACCAGCCCGTTGCCAGGGTCCAGGGGGCAGTGCGTCGCGATCAGGCAGGTCTGGTTCAGGAGCGCCGGGATCGCGAACGAGTCCCAGGCGCAGCCGCCCCACCAGTGCTGGTTCGGTCCGGCTACTACGAAGCCGAGGGGGACTGCGCTCCAGGGGTGGCGTCGTGCCGAGGATTCGGTCTGCCCTGGCGGGTAGGATCGGCGGCGCAGGTATGGATGCGGGTACGGGTGTAAGTACGGGTGCAGATGTGGGTACGGATACGAGTACGAGCACAGACACGAGCGGTGCGATAGGTGGAGGTGGACGTCACATGACCCGTCTGCGGATCGGCGTCCTGGGCGCCGCTCGGATCGTGCCCACGGCATTGATCAAACCGGCTGCGGGCGTGCCGGATGTGGTTGTGGCGGGTATTGCCGCACGCGATGTGCAGCGTGCGCGCCAGTTCGCGAATGAGCATGGCATCACGACTGCTTATGACAGCTATCAAGAGGTACTGGACGACCCGGACATCGACGCGGTGTACATTCCGCTACCGAACTCGCTGCACGCGCCGTGGACGCTCAAGGCTGTGGAGGCGGGCAAGCATGTGCTTTGCGAGAAGCCGTTCACGGCCAACGCGGCGCAAGCCCGCGCGGTGGTTGCGGCGGCGGCCGGGAGTGGGTTGGTGGTCATGGAAGCCTTCCACTACCGCTACCACCCTCTGGCCGAGCGGATGCGCGAGATCTGCGCCAGTGGCGAACTCGGCGCGATCGAGTCGGTTGAGGTGTCGGTGTGCTTTCCGCTGCCCAGGTTTGGGGACATCCGGTACAGCTATCCGCTGGCTGGCGGCGCGATGATGGATGCGGGGTGTTATGCGTTGCACTGCCTGCGGCTGCTCGCCGGGGAGACGCCGGATGTGGTCTCGGCTCGCGCCAAGCGGCATAACCCTGAGATCGATCGCGCCATAACGGCTCAGCTGCGGTTCCCGAGTGGCGCTACTGGGCGGATTAGTGCTTCGTTGTGGTCCAGGCGGGTTTTGGATATCGGTGCGCGAGTGGTTGGGGAGCGTGGCGAGCTCAAGGTGCTGAATTTTGTTGCTCCGCAGGTGTACAACCGGTTGACTGTGAAGAGCACCGCTTCCCGGCGGCATGAGCGGGTTCGGGGTGAGTCTTCTTATACGTATCAGCTGCGCGCCTTTGCTGATGCGGTACTTCGCGGTGGGCCGGTGCTTACTTCGGCGGAGGATGCTGTGGTGAATATGAGTTTGGTTGATGAGGTGTATCGCGCTGCCGGGATGCGGCTGCGTGGTGGGTCCTGAGGGGTTCGGGGTTTGCTGTTTGTGGTGGCAGTGGCAGTGGCGTCTGCCGTGATGGCGTTGGCGGTTGTGGGTTGCGCCGCCATGTCGGCTCACGTCTACTGCTGTGCCTCCGGCGGGCCCGGAACCCCCAAGGATCCAATGGTTCGTGGTCCGGGTTCGGCTGGCGTTGTGGGTTACGTGTTGTGGTGTCGGTTTCGGATCCTCGGTGGCCCTGGCGAATCTCAGAATGACGCATCGACCAGGCCCTATCAACTCCCGGGCTGGTCTTCTTGGGCGGTCTGCTCGCGACGCGTGATGCTCAGGTGCGGGAGTTGACAGGGCCTGCCCGATACGTCGTTCTAAGCTTCGCCAGGGCCACCGAGGATCCGAAACCGACGGGA
>DASZBX010000051.1:0-86049 GCA_035943635.1 Actinocrinis sp.
CGACGGGCCGCGCACGCTGAACTGCGGCCCGCTGAAGTCGATGTAGTGCAGCTTGTCCCGGTCGACGAAGCGTCCGGTGGGCGCGTCCCGGATCTCCGCGTCGTCCTCCCAGCTGTCCCAGAGCCGGCGCACCACCTCCACGTGGTCGGCCGCCTCGGCGAACAGCTGCCCGATCAGGGCGACGACGGCCGGGTCGGCCGGGTCCGGCCGGTTGATCTTGGGCAGGTCGCGGCGGCCGAACAGGGCGGCCTCCCCGCCGCGGGCGCCGACCTGGGCTCGCCAGCCGGCCCGGCCGGTGCCCGCGTAGTCGAGCGTGGCCAGGGACTTGGAGACGTGGAACGGCTCGGTGTGGGTGGTGGTCACGGTCGGCACCAGGCCCAGGTGCTCGGTCACCGGGGCCACCCGGGCCGCGATCAGCGCCGCGTCCAGGCGTCCGCGCACCTGGTCGGTCCGTTCGTCCGGGCCGTCCCAGCGGGTGGACTGGAGGGTGAATCCGTCCTCGATGGTGACGAAGTCCAGCAGCCCGGACTGGGCCAGGCGGGCCTGCTCGACCCAGTACGGGGCCCGGAACAGGTCGGCGGCGGGGGCCGCGTCCGGCTCGCGCCAGGCGGCCGGGTGCCAGCCGGCGCCGTCGAGCGCGGCGGCCAGATGGATTTCTCGGGGATGCGATGGCATCAGTGCTCTACCTTCTTCTTCACGTGGTCGGGGAGGGCTGTTCGGCGCGGGCGGGCGGTCATGCCAGCCGCCGGTATCGGCTGCCGTGGAAGATCAGCGGTGCGATGTCCGGGTCGGTGCCCAGGCGGTGCACCCGCAGCAGCACGATCTCGTGGTCCCCGGCCCGGATCTCGCGGTCCACCGAGCAGTCGATCCACGCGCTGGCCCCGGTCAGGAACACCGCTCCGTCCGCGGTCGGGGACCAGTCCAGCGCGGCGAACCGGTCCGTGCCGCGGGCGGCGAGGCTGCGGCTGGCCACCTCCTGCTCGTGGCTGAGCACGCTCACGCCGAGCCGGGCCGACCGGCGCAGCACCGGCCAGGTCTGGGACGCCGTGGCCACGCAGACGGACACCAACGGCGGATCGAGCGAGACCGAGGTGAACGAGTTCGCCGCCATGCCCACCGGCGTGCCGTCGACCAGTGCGGCCAGGGCGGTCACGCCGGTCGGGTAGGCGCCGAAAACCTGGCGCAGGGTCTGCGGATCGAGGCTTTGGGCGCTGTTGCCGTTGCCGTTGCTGGCATGGTCGCTGTCGTGGTTGCGGCGGTTGTTGCCGCTGCAGTCCGGGTTGGCCCGGTTCACCTGTGTGCCCAGGCTCACGGCGCACCCACTGTGACGGCGCGGGCGGGCTGCGCGGCCGCGTGCAGAACGCGCTCGCGCGAGGCTTGGAGCCAGGGCTCGAAGACGGTCGGGTCGTCGAAGGCGCTGTCCAGAATGTAGAGCGCCCGGGCCGGGATCTGGGCGCCCAGCTCGGTGAGCACCGGTCGCAGGTAGGCCTCGGGGGCCAGGGCGTGGCCCGGTCCGGCGCCGAGCATCAGCCGGACTGCGACGACGCCGTCCAGCCCGTTGTCCGGGAACCGGTCCAGGAAGACCTTGAGCAGGCCGGTGTAGGTGGCCTTGTAGGTCGGGCTGGCGACGACGAGCAGGTCCACGCCGCGTATCTGCTCGACCGTCTCGGCGATCTCGGCGTCCGCCCAGTCGAGCAGGCGCGGGCCGAACACGGCGAGGTCCACGGTCAGGTCCGGCGGGGCGCCGGTCAGCTCGGCGGCGAGCCGGGCCGCGGCCTGGTGGGTGCGGGATCCGGCCTTCGGGTTGCCGACCACCACTGCGCTGCGGAGTGACTCTGGCATAAGGGTTCTCACAATCTTGGGGATGCTGGGTCGAGTGCCACGTCATCGGGGCGGACGGCAGGCCGTCGCCGGACCGGGAGCGGGCGGTCGGGAGACGGGACGGGCCCGGCGCACGGTCGCCGCGCCGCCGGTTCGGCGGTCGGGAGACGGGATTCAGGTATCAGGGGTCGTGTATCAAGCCGCGGCTGCCGGTGCGAGCCGAATCAGAACTCTGTTAGAGTCCTGACGGGCGTCGGACGGCCGGGGGCGTCGGAGCCCGGCAGCGGACGGGCGGACGGAACGGCGCGCAGGCAACCGGACTTGTCGGGCGGACGGCCGGCCGAACGCGGGCTCCGGCGTGCTCAGTGCCGCACGGCGGGCGAGGGGGTCAGGCCGAACAGAGGGCGCTGTGGACCCGGGCGAGGTCGACGTGCCGACGAGTGGTCAGGCACGCGGCGCGGCGGCATGCGGAGGTCTTCGCGACGTCGTCCCGTGCCATTCCACTCACCTCGATCTCCCGTGCCCGCCAGGGCCTCGCGCTTACGGAGCAGCGGCCGGGCCGCGTCCGTCGGGTCGTCACCTGGGGCACCCCGCCGCGAAGGAGGGTTGCCGGCCGGCCAGCCAGGGCTTGTCGCCGACACTCATGACCACTGCTTGGCACGGTAGTTTACCGTTCATCAACCTGTCAATACTTGTCCGGCATGCGGTGCGACACTCGGGCCGGGCCGCGTGCTCCGTGCCTGCCTATCGTCAACCGCGGCTCCGGCACCGCCCTCGCCGGCGCCGGCGCCACCACCGCCGGTTCCACCGCCGAGCTGTGGGCGCCGAACTCCAGCGCCAACAACGAGTGGACCATCACGGCCGTCTGACCGGCGGCTACCGGTTCCGGGCCTCGACGGCCTTGATCGTGTTCTGCAACGCCTTCTCCAACACGCCCTTGCCGACGCTGCCGACCAGGACCGCGGTCAGCCGGCCCTGGAGGTTCCTGCCCTCGCGGGTCACCTCCACGTCCAGCCGGGTCGTCCCGTCGGGCAGGGGCGTGAAGGAGTAGACGTGGGCCGAGCGGCCGCCCCACAGGTTGGAGTCGACGGTCGTCATCACCACGCGGTGCGGGTCGGACCAGTCGTACTCCAGCCGCTCCCAGATGCCGGTCGCGCCCTCGGTCACGTCGGCGTGCTCGGCGTCCTTCGAGTGCACCTTCAGGTACTTGTCGGAGCTGTTGCCGAACAGCTCCCGGCGGCCCGGGCCGAAGTCGGTGAGGGCGGCCACGAACTGCTCCGGCGTCGCGGTCGTGGTCTTGGTGAAGCGGATGATCGTCATGTGGTGCTCCTCAGCTTGCTGTCGTGATCGTCTGCACACAGACTGCCAGACTCGCCCTGCCGGAGGTCACGACGCCGGGGCGGAACGTGCCAGCCGCGAGGCGCTTCGGGCCGTGGAAGGGCCGCCGGGCTCCGGCAGCCCTTCCACGGCCCGAAGCGCCTCGCGGCCTGGGCCGCGCCCTCGGTCTCGCCGGAGCTGCGCAGGAGCTCGACGTGCCAGGCCAGGCAGTCGCGGGCCAGGGCCCGGATCTCGGGGTCGATGATCGCGAACGAGGTCCGCGCGGCCGAACCGTCGGTGGATGTCGGCGGCGACCAGGGCCGCGGCGACGAAGGGGCGGACGTAGCCGGCCTTGGCGATGAGCGTCTGGTTGATCTCGTCGCGGCGCTTCATGAAGGTCCGCACGGCGAGGTCGGCGGCGGCCACCGCGAGGTCGGGGTCCCCGAACCGGTGCAGGATCTGCGCGTGCTGAGACAGTGCCCAGGCGATCTCGACCGTGTACGAGGCCTGAGTGTCGAAACCGTTCCGCAGGGCCGGCATCCGGGACTCGGCCGCCACCAGCGCCGAGGCGCCCCGGCCGGTCCGGCTGTGCTCGACGGCGTCCTTGAGCGGCCCCGGCATGGCCTGCTCGACCAGTTCGAGGAAGGTCATCTGCGGTCGCCCGGCGCAGCGAAGGTGAGCTGCGAGCCGGAACCGCGGTCCTGCCGGCGCCGAAACCTCATGCCGGCCACTTTAGAACTCCGGCAGCCGGCCGGGAATCGCAGAGCACGACAATTCTGGTACCGGCTCGGTGGCGGCCGGGCTTTCGGCCGGTCGCTCAGGAATACACGCCGAGTTCGGACAGCTGCGCGGCGGGCCAACCGGTGTTCGCGGTGAATACGAGCTCGACGTACTGCACGTGCACGGCCCCGAAGGCGACGGTGACCGTGTCGTCGTTGCCGCCGGAGCCGGCGTTGAAGCCGTAGGACGCCGAGCCGGCGATCGTGCTGAAACCGCCGCTCGCCCCGGCGCCGAGGACCGACAGGGTCTCGGTGCGGGAGTTCCAGGCCGCGACCGGCGGCAGGTTCAGCACGAGCCGGCCGACGGTGGTGACCGAGCCGAGGTTCACGGTCAGGCTCTGCGGGAAGACGGTCGAGCCGTTCTGGCTCTCCCAGTAGGTGCCGGTGTTGCCGTCGACGGCGTTCTGCGCGACGTAGTTCTGGGTGAAACTGCTCGCGGTCGCCGGGCGGCCGAGCGCGAGGTCCTGGTTCGGCGGAGCGACCGGGACGGCCGAGGTGCCGGCCGTGGGCGGCAGCGGATTGGACCGCGGGGTCGGCGGCTCGGCGCTCTGGCCGGTTGCCGCCTGCCCCGAGACGTCCGGGGACGCGGACCGGGTCTGGTCCGCGGACGTCCCGGGGGAGCGGGCATCGGTCCCGGCCCGGCCCGAGCCGGCCGACGTCCCGGAGGATCCGGCTCCGGTGGGCCCGGTCGCGGCGGTCGACGCGCCGGGATCCGTGGTGCGGTAAGCGTTTGCCGATTGCGCGCCGGGCGAGCTGCCGTGGCTGCTTCCCAGCGCGAGGGTCGTCGCCGCGTTCGTCGCCGACAACTCGGGCCTGTGCCTGGAGGCGCCTACCAATAGCAGCGGCGCTCAGCTTGCGCAGTACACCTGCAACGGCACCCCGGCCCAGGCATTCAGCCTGGTTCCGTAAGGGAGCGAAGCGGACGCCTGGTCCCGCGCCATCGCGGGACCAGGCGTCCGCTTCAGAATCCATTGGCCGGCCGCACGGCAACGCGAAAATTCGAAGGCGACATGCCGTATTCGCGCCGGAAGCGGCGGGTGAAATGTGAGGCGTCCAGGGACATCCGCACCGGCGACGTCGCAGCCCGAAACAGATAGCTGTCACCCAGCTGCCAGAGGTCCAGCCGCGCACTGACCGGATGTCCGCCGCCCGGCAGCGCCACGGACGAAGCGCTGGTCTCGGCCATCGCCGCCCGCACCCGCTCGAACCGTTCCGGCGGCGGAACCGCGGCGGTATCGAGGATGACGACCATGGTGGTTTCAGGCTCCGAGCGCAGGGGCATTCAGCAGTATCGTGTCATGCCGGCCGGATCCGCGGCAATCGTCGGCGCCGGCCGCGGGCGGCGGGCGAAGATCCGCGGCCGGATCCGGCCGCAGGGGGGGCAGTACCCGGATATGCTGGTGCCTTTCCGCCGTTCCACGACCCGATGAGCCGAGCAGCTAAGGATGCTGACGTATGAGAACGGTCCAGGCACGACGGCTCGGCGAACCGGACCCGGCCGGCCTCTCGGGCGACCCGGACGAACTCGGCCTGGTCGCGCTGATCGCGCTGGCCGCGGGCGGCATGATCGGGTCCGGCTGGTTCCTCGGGGCCTACCAAGCGGACTCGATCGCCGGCTCCTGGGCGTGGGTGTCCTGGCTGCTCGGCGGCGTCCTGATGACGGCCCTGGCCCTGGTCATGGTGGAGATGGGCCGGCACCGGCCGGAGAACGGCGGCCTGGTCTTCTGGCCGTCCAAGAGCAGCGGCCCGCTGGTGACCATCGTGGTGGCCGCCGCGCTCTGGGTCTTCTACGCCCTGAACCCGGCCTCCGAGGCGGCCGCGGTGGTCCAGGCGCTGGGCGTACGGCGGCTGTACGACTACGATTCGGCGCACTCCGGCCCGACCTACCTCGGCATCCTGCTGTCCGGCGTGCTGATGATCCCGATCATCGGGGCCACCGTGCTCGGTTTCCGGATGGTCTGGCGCTCGACGGTCTGGCTGACCGCCTTCAAGGTCTTCGTCCCGGTCGCGGTGGCGGTGCTGCTGATCGCCTCCGGCTTCGACGCGCACGCCGCCACCCGGCACCCGGTCCAGGGCGGCGGCGTCGCGCGCTCCGTGATCAGCGCCCTGACCAGCGGCGGGGTCATCTACGCCTACATCGGGTTCCAGGGGCCGCTGGATCTGGCCGGCCGGGTCAAGCGCGACGGCCGGTTCAGCGAGGCGGCCCGGCTGAAGATCGCCGTCGTGGGCACCCTCGGCGCCATGATCGTGCTCTACACCCTGCTGCAGATCGCCTACCTCGGGCACGGCGGATGGACGCCGGGAGACCCGGACTCCCCGTACACGAAGTTCGCCGCCGGCATCGCCGTCACCGGGGCCGGGGCCGTCTTCCTGCTGCGGATCGACTCGTTCCTCTCCCCGCTCGGGGCCGGCGTGGTGTTCGCCACGCTCCTGTCGGAGGAGGTCGAGGCGATGAGCCGCGGACGGCTGATCGACGACCGGCTGGCCGTCGCCGTCCGCCCCAGATGGCCGCGCGGCTCCGAGGCGTACGTGCGGATCCTGGCGATCAACCTGGTCCTCGGCTGGATCGAACTGGCCGTGTTCGGCGGGGACTGGGTGAGGATGACCGCGGCCAGCAGTGTCCTGACCCTGTTCGTCTACGCCATGCCGGCCGTGTCCCTGATGTCGTTCGCCAAGTACTACGACAGCCACCCGGATCCGCGGCAGCCCGAGCGGTTCCGGATCGGCCGGAGCTGGTCGTTCGTCGCGTGGTTCGGGTTCGTCGGGGTGACCGAGGTGCTCTACTGGGCCGGATGGTCCGTGCTGTGGCGGGCCGCGGTGCTGCTGACCTGCGCGGCCCTGATCATGTTGCTGCTCCCGGTGCTCTCCAGGCGGGTCGAGCGGTTCCTGCTCTACGACGCGAGCAACCCGTGGCGCCAGCGGGAGGCCGTGCCGGGCCTGGTCGTTTTCGCCCTCTACCTGGGGATCGTCCTGATCCTCAGCCGCCTCGGGATGTCCGCTCCGCCCGTCGGCGCCGGAGTACCCGCTGGGCATCCCGTCCTCGACGCGGTGTGGGGCAGCCTGCTGGCCGGGGTGGTCGGGACCGTGGCGTTGCTGCTCCTGCGCCGCTACTCGGTCCGGTACCAGGAGATCAACCCGCCGAAATAGCCGGTCGCAGCACTGGGTCAACGCCGGGCGAGCACCTGCTGCGCGAGGTCGGTCAGGCCGGCGTCGCGCAGCGCCGCCGCGGCCTCGTTGCGCCGGGCCGGGCGCCAGCGGCCGACCGTGGCCTGAGCCAGGCCCTGCACGTACGCGTCCCCCTCCATCCGCATCTCGCGCAGGCAGACGAAGGTGCTGACGACGTCGTCGGCCGAGATGGCGGTCTCCTTGTTGAGATAGCCGCGCAGGACCGTCTCGCCGTCCTTGCGGGTGGTCTTGTCGCCCAGCAGGTGGGCCCCGACCGGCGCGACCACCCGCGCCTCGCCCGCGTCGTCGATCAGCTCGTCGACCATGGCCTTCGCCGCGGTCTGGCTGCCCTTCCAGGCCGCCCGGCGCAGCCCGGTGAGGTAGGCGACCAGGGCCTTGATGCTCACCCGGCCCTCCTTGGCGGCCAGCGCCATCCGCTCGGCGAACTTCGCCCCGGCGTCCCGGCGCTGGCTCTCGGACACCTCGTAGAGCAGCCGCACCAGGTCCTCGCCGGAACACCGGTCCACCGGCGCGAGCTTGCGCAGCCGGTCGCACACGTCCAGATCCGACGGGGACAGCCTCATGTTCAGGCTCTTGGCCAGCTCGTCGACGTCGTCGACGGTGCGCGGCCCGCGCCGCTCGTGCACCGCCTCCCGCAGCAGCGCGTCACGGTCCCCGGTGGTGCCCCACCAGGCCGCGACCGCCTTGGCTACCTGGGTCAGATCGGGGCGGGACAGGGTGTTGCGGCGCAGTTCCGCGGCGGCCGCGGCCTGCCCGCCCTCCTTCAGCCGCTGGCACAGGTGCAGGACGGCGTTGGGCCGCCACTGGTCGCCGACCTGCGTCATCCGGTCCGGCCGGCGGGAGGACGCGGGGTCCTTGAGCAGCAGATCGGCCATCACCTTCGGGGTGCTGTCGCTCGGACTGCGCAGCGCCCACTCGGCCACCACGTCCTCGCTGGGCATGAAGTGGCCGAACTGCGTCGCCATGTCGACGGCGAAACCGGACTGCCACTTCTTCTCGAACACCTGCTTGAGCAGTCTGTCCGCGTCGTCGGCGCAGCCTTCGCCGATCAGCTGCACGTACAGCAGCGCGACGTCGAGCGGGGGCCGGCCGCCCTGGCCGGGGTTCTCCGTGCCGAGGGTGAACTCCGCCAGGATGCTCCGGACGATCGCGCCGGCCTGGTCCCGGGCCTGCTCGGTCGGCTGCGGTTCCCGCCGGATCCGGCTGACCAGCTGGGCCACGTCCGAGGTCAGCCGCTGCCGGGCGAAGGTGCTGGCCACCTCCTGGCGTTCGTTCTGCTCGATCCCGTCCAGCAGCAGGATCGCGGCGGCCTGCTCGACGTCCCGCTCGAGCGCCGCGACGACCAGGATGTACGTCCGGTCCTGGGCGGTGAAGCGCGCGGCGTCGGCGAACAGGACGCCGGTCGGGCGCCGGGTGGCGATCAGGCGCAGCAGTTTCAGCGCCCGCGCGGGGTTGGCGGGCGTTCCGGTGCGGGCGGCCTGGACGAAGCGTTTGGTCACCGTCAGATCGCCGTCCTTCAGGATCGCGGCGATGTCGGCGGAGTCTCGGGTCAGGCCGTCCGGGTTAGTCGCGGGCAACTTCGTCCCTGATATGCCAGTAAGCGCAGTACTTGTCCATGTCGTTCGCGTAGGCGGAGATGGCGTGGCTGTCGATCCGGTGCGCGTTCTGCCGGCCCTCGGCCACCGGCCACAGGGCCAGGCTCACGGCGGCGGCCATCTCGGCGTTCTCCATCAGGGGCCCGATCGGCCACTGCCGGCCGGTCGCCAGTGCGGCCACCCACTGTTCCTTGCTGGTGCGCTCGGGCAGCTTGCGCGGGATGTCGGCCGACAGCCGGTTCTTCACGAACGGCGTGCTGTCGGCCGGACCGAGTAGAATCAGGCCACTGCGAAGATTCACGGGGCACTTGCCCATGCTGGCCCGGATCTCGTCGCGCACGTCGCCGAGCGAGAGGATGTCCTGCGCGTGCTCGCTGCCCTTGTTCAGCACGTGCAGAAGGTGGCTGCTGAAGTGGGTGCACCCGCGCCAGCGCTCGTCGACCTCCAGGCAGCCGTAGGGATTCGCGTTCGCGTTCGCGACCTTCGGGGCGACCGCGGTGAATATGGCCGTCCCCTGGTCCTGTTCCATCAGCGCGAACGTGCGCTCGGGGCGGTAGTCCGGCTCGGCGCCCATCTCGTGCAGCACGTGCGAATGACAGCAGTCTGCGATGAAGATCCGCAGCCCGTCCTGCTTGGGCGCCATCGCATGCCGGATCGCCGAGTACTCCAGCCAGCTGGCCGGCCGGTCCTCCCGGGACTCGTACACCGCCAGATGCAGCATGTTGTCATGGTGGTCCGGCCAGGCCTTGCCGTGCCCGACGTAGGCCACCAGAAGCGTGTCCCCGGCGCCCTTCGCCTCCGTGGCGGCGCGGTTGATCGCGTCCTGGGCCTCGCCCTTGTCGACCTGGTCGCCCTGGGCCGGGACCACGACGCAGTTGCCTTCGAACGGCGCCAGGGTGTTGAAGGTCTGGTAGAGCTCGTGCACGCTCACGCCGAAGCTGGAGTACGGCATGAGCGGTTCGTGCAGCGGCTGGAACTGCGAACCGCCGATGATCACCGCCTTGGACGGCACGCTAGACCTCCGGCTCCCGGTCCTCGCCGAGGGCGGCCAGGTCGTCCGGGGTGTCCGGATCGATCACCTCGGCGACCACGGTGCCGTGCGGCGGCCGGTTGAGCCAGCGCTTTCCGAGGAGCTCGATCGTCTCCCGGGCCTGTTCCAGGACTGCCTTGACCGCCATCTCCCCGATCGCGCCCGCCACCGCACCCAGGATGAGCTGCTCTGTCCCGCCCTGCTTGGCCGGAGCCGACCGATTTGTCTCCTGCTCCTGCGCCAGCTCCCGCTTCCACTCCAGCCCGGTCTCCGCGGTGAGGACGGCGATGAGCTCGTCCGGCCAGGTAACACCTGCGACGTCCACTCGCGCGACGAGTCGGTAATCTGTCACGGTCCCCACCTTCGATCATCATTCGTGGACAGTGCGCGCGCGGTCCACTACCAGGCAGTCCACTACCAGTACCAGTATGACCGAACTCGGATTCTTCACGCAGATTATCGTGGCCCGATTACTACTGTGCGCCACCGGAGATCACAGTCCAGCCCTGTGTTCCCGCCTCGTCCAGCCGCAGATCGAAGGTGAAGGAGATCGGCCGCCGCTTGTGCGCGTCGCCCTGGAGCACCTCTTCGGTGCTGCGGTCCACTTCGTAGTAGACGCCCTGCGCGCTGACCGCGACCTGGAAGACGATCGGCTCGCTCGACACCAGCGAGCGGACCTGGACCGAGTCGATGGTCGCGTTGCGCATCACGGTGCGGTTGGGCGTGCGTACGGGGGTGAAGTCGAGGCTGCCGTCGTTCATGGCCCACTCCTCGAGGAACCGCTCGACCGCGACCTCCAGGACCGCCCGGTCGAACCGGCCGTCCAGCACGCTGATGTCGCCGGCCGCGGCGTCCGCGTCGGCGCTCCACGAGATGCCGGTGAGCCCCAGCAGTTCGCTCGCGCCCACGCCCTGGACCGCGGTCTTCTGCGCCACCTCGATCACGGCCTCCCGGGCGACCGACTTCTGGTCCCAGCTGTCCGTCTCCAGGGCCGCGGTCAGGTGGTGCGCGCCCTCGGCGGCCTGCTCCACCGACGCCACGACCCATTCGCCGGCGTCGTTCTTGCGCAGCGTCCAGTACTCGACCGGGCTGGTCGAGTTGTCCGTGCGCCCGATCCGGCCGCCGCCGGTGGTGCGGACGTAGTCGTTGAGCGTCGCGCTGATCCGGAAGGTGACGGTGTCGTTCACCTCGCCCACCCGGTTCGCGACCTCGACCAGTTCGACCGTCGGGCCGGAGACGATCTCCACCACGTTGATCTCGTCGCGGAACTGGTAGTCGGCCAGTTCCTCGGCCCACTTCCCGTAGAGCACCGGCGACATGATCCGTTGCAGGGCGTCGTGGTCGCGGTCGGTCCAGGCCTGCTGGGCGGTGACGTACAGCCAGGCGGCACGCTGCTTGAGCGTGTCGAGGTCGAACGTCGCGTCCGTGTCGGCGATCGCTTCGACCCGCGCCTCCACCATCGCGGCGCGTTCGCGTGCCTGGGCGTCCGAGTGGTGCGCCGTGCGGTCGGACACGGTGTTCAGGTCGCGTCCCGTCCGTCCCTTGCGCGCCCGCAGGACGATCCACACGACCAGGGCGATCACCACCAGAACCCCCACGACCACGAACCGTCCGCCGCCGCCGAATCCGCCCCCCGAACCGTGGTAGCCCCCGCCGCCGCCGCTTGAGCCCCCGCCGCCGTGCCCGCCGCCGCCGAACCCGTGGCTGCCGCCCCCGCCGCGCGCGTACGCGACGGCGGGGCTGGTGAGCGCGGTCACTGCGGCGACCACGAGAATCCGCCGAACGGCACGCATGTGCTTCCTCCCCGAGAATCAGACAACCTGAATAGGCTACAGGTTATGTACACCGGCGTTCGGCGGCACGTTTTCCACCGGGCCGGCTGCGACTCGGCCAGGCGCGCCACGCCGGCGAGGAAGACCTCCAGGCCGAGGCCGTAGAAGGCGTCCGGCTCCTCGCACCTGGTCAGGGCGGGCGCGGCGGCGATCAGGCGCGGGTAGCGGGCCGGGGCCGGGGACAGGAAGGTGGCCCGCCGGGAGCGCTCCTTCTCGGCCTGGTCGTCGGCGCCCAGGCCGGGCTGCGGCGCTCCCGGCTCGCTGCCGACCAGGGAGACCAGGGTCCACAGCGCCTGCAGGCTCAGGTGCGCCGCCTGGTCCGGCGGGAAGCCGAGCCGGCCGAAGACGGCCAACGTGGCCTCGGTGACGTCGAAGCAGCCCTTGTTGCAGCCCGCGCCGATCCGGGTGAGCAACGGCGCGGCCTGCGGGTGCGCGGCAGCGTGGCCAGCATCTGATCCTCACGGCGTTCGCCCTGTCCGCCGCGGCCCTCGGGGCGTTCCTGGCGGTCGAGACCCGCACCGCGGACCCGATGGTCGACCTTCGGAGCGATCCTGACCGGGCGCCAGTCCTCGGCCGAGCGCGGCGGCGCGACCGCGCAGCACGCGTTCCTGGTCGGCTACCAGTTCGCCATCGTGATCGTGATCGCGGCCGCGATCGTCGCGGTCGGCATCCCGGTCGCGCTCGCCACGCTGCGCAACGCCGGGCGCGCCGCCGATCACGACGCCGAGCCGGCGGCGGGGATTGATTAAAGGAGACTCCTGATTATTGTGGGGCTTGGAATGCCTTCTCAGGGCATTTGTTCTTGGTGACCGCTCCTGCGCCCGTTCCCGTGCCCGCTCGCCGCGCCGTCACCCGGCGCCGCGCACAGTGAGGAGAACCCCGGTGTACGACACGACAACCGAACCCGAGCCCGACACAGAACCCGGACTCGAAGTACTCTCAGTACCCGAATCCGCCCGCCCGCCGATGCCCACCCGGGCCGACTGCGCCGCACTGGACGCGGCGGACCCGCTCGCCGCGCTCCGGGACGAGTTCGACCTGCCGGCCGGGGTGCTCTACCTGGACGGCAACTCCCTCGGCGCGCTGCCCCGGCGCACCTCGGCCCGGGTACGCGACCTGGTCGAACGCGAATGGGGGCAGGGGTTGATCCGCAGCTGGAACGGCGCCGACTGGTACCCGATGCCGCACACCCTGGGCGAGTCGGTGGCCGCGCTGCTCGGCGCGGCCCCGGGCCAGACGGTGATCTGCGACTCCGTCTCGGTCAACCTCTTCAAGGTGCTGATCAGTTCGCTGCGACTGCGGCCGGGCCGGCGCACGATCGTCTCCGAACTGGCCGGTTTCCCGACCGACCTGTACATCACCGAGGGCGTGTCCGGGCTCTTCGACGGCAGCCGGCAGCGGCTGGTCGGCCGGGACGGCGAGGACCTGGAAGAGCTGCTGGACTCGGACGTCGCCGTGGTCCTGCTCTCCCACGTGGACTACCGCACCGGCCGGCTGCACGACATGGCCGCGGTGACCGAGCAGGTGCACCGGCACGGCGCACTGATGGTCTGGGACCTGTGCCACTCCGCCGGTGCGCTGCCGATCCAGCTGGACGAATGCGAGGTCGACTTCGCCGTCGGCTGCACCTACAAGTACCTGAACGCCGGTCCCGGCGCTCCGGCCTTCCTCTACGCGGCCGCCCGGCACCAGGACTCTGCTTCGCACCCGCTGCTCGGCTGGTCCGGGCACGCCGACCCGTTCGCCTTCGAACCCGGATACACCCCGGCGCCGGGGGTGGGCCGGTTCCTGGCCGGCACCCCGCCGATGCTCAGCTTCGCCGGGCTGCAGGCCAGCCTGGAGCTGTGGGCCGGGGTGGACCTCGGGCAGGTGCGGGCCAAGAGCGTGGCCCTGGGCGAGCTGTTCATCCGCGGGGCCGAGGAGCTGGGCCTGGAACTGGCCTCGCCGCGCGACCCGGCGCAGCGCGGCAGCCACGTCTCGTTCCGCCATCCGCACGGGTTCGCCGTCGTGCAGGCCCTGATCGAGCGCGGCGTGATCGGCGACTTCCGGACCCCGGACATCATGCGCTTCGGGCTCACCCCGCTGTATCTGGGATACCGCGACGTGTGGGACGCCGTGCGGATCCTCGGCGAGATCCTGGCCGAGGAGACCTGGCGCGAGCCGCGGTTCTCCGTCCGCGGCATCGTCACCTGAGCTGTTTCCCGCGTTCGGACGGCCGGTTCTGCCTGAGGCGGGACCGGCCGTCGCCGTGTCCGGGGGCCCGGATGCCGAGCCGCGTCGGGCCGCGGCCGGGCGTCGTGCGCGCCGCCCGCGCTTGCCGGCGGACCAGGACCGGCCGGACCGGGCGCCGCGTCGGCTGATCGGGGTCCCCGGCCGGCCTGCCCCAACGGGGCGCCCATCCCGGGCTGGCCCATCCGGACCGCAGAGCGTTGACTTTCCCCCGGGGGCACCGCCGGCGCCGGGCCGCCGGCTCGGCCGTCTCCACCGGGCGGCGGCCGGCCCCGGCGAGCGCGCGGAGGGGAGACCCATGGACGAGTCGAAGCCGATCCGGACGGTACACGAGTGGTCCGCCCGCCCTGATCCACGGACCTTCCCGTACGGACAGCTGGTCGCCGAATATCATCGGGTGGGCAAGCATTTCGTCGACAAACAGTTGCTCGACCTGCTCGATTCGGCCCGCGCCGCGCTGCTGCGCAACGTGCCGGCCGGGCCGGCGGCCGAGCCGGCCGGGACCCGGCGCGTGCGCTGCTTCCTCGACGTCCTGCTCGACAAGCACGACGACAGATACGACTACCCGACCTACCTCGCCCTGAGCCTGCTGCCGCTGCCGGACACCGCCACGGCGCCGGACCAGGTCGCGCCCGGCTCGGGCGACGCGGCCCAGCTGCGGCACGACCGCCTGCTGGTGCAGCTCGGCGCCGACCTGCTGGACTTCGAACGCGCCGCGGCGGACGGGCGCACCACCCGCTTCCCGCACCTGCGCCCGGACCCGCGGACCGTGGCCAAACGGTACCGCCTGGGACTGCGCTCGCTCGACGCCGCGCTGGCCCGGCTGGGCCTGGCCGACGACGGGCCGCGCGAGGACCTCGCGGCCGCGGCCGGCCGGGTCTGCGCGACGGTGGCCGCCGACGCCTCGCCGGACGAGCGCGCCGCGGTGCAGCTGAGCGTCCTGCCGGTCTGGGTCTCGCACGACGAGTACCTGTTCATCAGAGTGCTGCAATCGTTCGAAACCGTGTTCGCCCTGCTGGCGGCCCGGCTGCTGGCCGCCCTCGCGGCGGTCCGGGCCGGGCGCCCGGAACTCGCGGCCCGGGAGGTGGCCGGCGCCGGGAACGCGCTGGAGGAGTCCGCCGGGCTCTTCTCCCTGCTCGCCACCATGCAGGTCGAGTCGTTCCAGCAGTTCCGGGAGTACACCGACGGGGCCAGCGCCATCCAGTCGCGCAACTACAAGCTGGTCGAGTCGCTGTGCCGGATGCCCGACGCCGCCCGGCTGGACTCGGTCGCCTACCGGTCCACGCCCGAGATCCGGCAGCGGGTGCTCGACGGCTCACCGAACCTGGACGACGAACTGAGCGCGGCCGCCGGCTCCGGCGCGCTGACCCCGGCCGAGTACGCGGACCTGGCCGGCGTGATGCACCGCTTCGCCGACCAGCTGCTCAAGTGGCGCCGGACGCACTACCGGCTGGCCGTGCGCATGCTCGGCGAGCGCCCCGGCACCGGCTACACCGAGGGCACACCGTATCTCAGGGACGTGCGAACCATCCCGGTGTTCGAGAAGACCGGGCCGGCCGAGCGCGCCGTCGAACCCACGCAGACCACAGAGCCCGTATAGCGCGAAACTCGAGACGCGCGGCCGCAGCGTCGACCGGGCGCCTGACCCGCATTGTCCGGACTACCCGGACCGCCCCGGACTACGGGGCGCAGAGCAGCCCCTTCTGCAGGACGAGCGCGACGGCCAGGGTCCGGTTCGGACAGTTGAGCTTGGCCAGGACGCCGCCCACGTGCCGTTTGATCCCGTGCTCGGACACCCCGAGCTGGCGTGCGATCTGCTTGTTGCTCAGCCCGTCGACCAGCAGCGACAACACCTGCAACTCGCGCGGGGTGAGCAGGAACCGGCGGTGCGCCGGCTCGGCCTCCACCGAGCGCAGCCGGGAGAACAGCCCGCGGGCCAGCACGGTCGGCACCGGCACCTCGCCCTGGAGCATCCGGAGCACCGCGTCGGCGAGCGAGGCCGCGGTCAGCTGCGACTCCAGCAGGTAGCCGTCCGCGGGCAGCGCCACCGCCTGGGTCACCACCTCGGCCGGTGGCAGGTCGAAGTCCCGCAGCACCACCAGCAGCTTGGTCCGGCTGCGGGCCACGCACTCGGCCAGGGAGTGGAAGGCCGCGTCGGGCATCGGCGGCGAGACCACCAGGATGTCCACCTCGCCGCGTTCGACGCTCGCGAGCGCGACCGCCGGGTCCGCGCACTCGCCCGTCTCGGCCACCTCCGGCAGCTTCGCGAGCATCGACTGCAACCCGGACCGCATCAGTTCGGTTCCCGCAGTAATAAGGACCCGTAGATCAGTTCCGGTGGTCGCCGCGTGCGCGGCCGGGACTGCATCCGGGTCCGGGGCTGTGACCGGGTCTGTGTCCGGGTCCTGATCCGGCGGCGACGGGGCCGGCCCGTCGGCGTGCTCGGACCGGTCACCGGCGCAGCTCGGCAGATAGACGCTCGACATGAGGCCGTTGTCACCCTTCAGCGGAGGTTGAACGTGCGGCAGCGGTCGGTCACCCGCCCGGCAGGGGCAGGCTGCCGGACAGGACACAACGATTCAGGTGACCCGTTCGCCACCCATTGTGGTCTACTTTCCCGCGCTTGTCAGTACTCAACTTCACCCGTTGGGATTCGCCGTACCCTGACCCGGGGTACCCGGTGCGCGCCCCGATCGGGGTACCCGTTCGGGGCACCGTTTTGAGTAGCCGGGCGGTCATGGTCGGCAGCGGGCATCGCTTCCTAGGATTCGACCGTGCCGGTGCCGGCGCCGCGCCGCGGCCGGGCCGGCGGGCCGCGGGGACCTCCGGCGGCCGGGGGACCGGGCGGACGAAGGGGAGTGCTGCGCATGTCGGCTCCATCAGCGGTGGACCGCGCCGAATCCGCGACCGCGGCGCTGAGCTACCAGGAACTCAACCGGCTGGGCCCGCTGCTGGACCTCCAGCACCCGGTCCCGGACGCCCCGGACGGGCTGTTCTTCGTCCTGGCCCACCAGATCACCGAGCTGTGGTTCAAGGCGATCCTGCACGAACTCGGCGCCGCCCGCCTGGCCATGGACGCCGACGACCTGCCCGAGGCCCGATACCGCCTGGCCCGGGTGGCCCGCGGCGAGGAGGTCCTGGTGTGCCACCTGCGCGCGGTGGCCACGATCAGCCCCGGCAACTTCGCCGCGCTGCGCGCCCACCTGGGCACGTCCAGCGCCTACGAGTCGGTCCAGTTCCGCGAGATCGAGTTCCTCAGCGGGCGCAAGGACCCGCGCTTCCTGGACGGCCCGAAGGTCACCGCGGCCGAACGGGCCCGGCTGGCCGCCCGGCTGGCCGAACCCGCCCTGACCGACTCCTTCGAGGCCCTGCTCGACCGGCGCGGCCGCCCCGACCTGGTCCAGGTGGTGGCCGGCCGGCTGGACCCGGACCTGGCCGCGCTGATCGACTCTTTGCTCGACCACGACGAGGGCTTCGCCCGCTGGCGCCAGGGCCACGCCCTGATGGTCGAACGGATCATCGGCTACCAGCCCGGCACCGGCGGCTCGGCCGGGGTCGAGTACCTACGGGCCACCTCCGACCTGCGGTTCTTCCCGCAGCTGTGGGAGATCCGCTCGCTGCTGTGAACCCGCCGCCGGACGGCGACAACCGGACACCGGCAACCGGACACCCACCACCGGACCGCGGCCACCGTTCGCCGTCCGACCGACCCGAAGTGCGAAAGGTGACTGCTGTGAGCGAGACTCCGACCGGCACACTGGGACAGCTGCCCGACGCGGCCGCCGAAAGACACGGCGCCACCGCCTTCCGGTGCGATCTGCCGTGGACCGCGTACGGCAAACCGGTGCAGGACGTCACCGGCTTCGTCCAGGCGGTGCACGACTACGCCGACCGGTTCTGGGCCGCCGGGATCCGGGCCGGGGACCAGGTGATCGTGGTCCAGCGCAACCACATCGAGGTCCAGGCGCTGGCCTGCGGGCTCAACCGGATCGGGGCGCTGCCGGTGCTGTTGTCGATCGGGATCGAGCCGGCCGAGATCGTCGAGATGGCCGCCCGGCTGGACCGGCCGTACCTGGCCGTGGACGCGGCCGGCGCCGCCCGGCTGGCCCCGCACGTCCCGGCTCTGACCGGGATCGCCCGGCGGATCCTGTTCCTGACCCCGGCCGCCGGCTCGGCCGACGACGCCGAACCGGCCTGGGCCGCGCCCACCGGCGACCGGTCCGCGCACGCCGCCGCGCCGCAGGGCGAGGACGACTGGGCCGTGATCACGCACACCTCCGGCACCACCAGCGTGCCGAAGCTGGCCGCGCACTCGACCCTGTCCCTGCACGGCGCGGTCCGCTCGCAGATCGCCGCGCTGCGCAGCTTCGGCGACGTCTCGCTCTCGGCCAAGCACCTGTCGTTCGTGCACGTGCGCACCTGCTCGATCGTGCTGGCCTTCCTGGAGGTCGCGATGCCGATCCTGGCGATCAGCGACGCCGACCCCGAGCAGGTCCGGCAGCTGATGCTCGACCACCGGCCGGACTCGGTCGAGACGCACCCGAACGTGTTCATCCATTGGGAGCCGGTCGCCGCGCACCCGTCCCGGCCGTTCGGCTCGGTCACCCGCTTCGTCAGCACCTTCGACGCCATCCACCCGCGCACGGTCAAGGCCCTGCTGGCCGGCTCGGACCAGCCCGGTGCCAACTACATCCAGGGCTACGGCCAGACCGAGACCAACGGGGTGACCGCCCGGATGGTCGGCCGGGCCGAGGCCGCGGTGTACCGGCCGCGCAACGTCGGCTTCCCGATCGGCGGCTCCGCGGTGCGGGTGGTGGACCCGAACGGCGAGCCGGTCCCGGCCGGGCAGCCCGGCACCATCGAGACCAAGTCGCCCGGCCGCTTCCGCGGCTACCTCGGCCACCCCGCGCCCGCGCCGGAGGACTGGTGGCCGATGGGCGACATCGGCCGGATCACCGCGGACGGCTCGCTCGAACTGCTCGACCGGGTGATCGACCACGCCGACGGCACCGACAGCTTCCTGGAGGTGGAGGACGTCCTGCTCGAACGCCTGCCCGAACTGATCGAACTGGTGCTGCTCAAGTCGGTCGGCGAACACGACGTGGTCGCGGTGGCCTGCACCCGCGAGGGCGAGGCCTTCGACCCGGAGCGGTTCCGCGCCGCGGTCCGGGACACCAGCCTCGGCTCGGTCCCGGTGTACCTGCTCGACTGGGAGCAGATGCCGCTGACCGGCTCGTACAAGGTCCGCCGCACGGTCCTGCGCACCCGGCTGGCGGACGCCGGCGCCGCGCCCACCCTGGCGGGCTGAGGCGTGCCGCAGCTGTGGACCGAGTTCACCGCGGCCGCCCGGCAGGGCCGGTCGCTGCACCTGCCGATGCCGGGCGGCCGGGCCTACCCTCTGGCCGACCTGCTGGAACGAGCCGAGCGGACCGCCGCGAGCGTGCTGGAGCGGCTCGGCGGGCGCCCGCCGCGGCGGCTGGGCGTGCTGATGAACAACGGCGAACCCTGGGTCCGCGGCGCGCTGTGCGCGTTCCGGCTGGACGCGGCGATCGTGCCGCTCCCGCTGGCGGTCGGGTTCGCCGGCGCCGACGCCTACAGCGCGCACCTGGCCCGGATCGCCCGGACCGCGGCCCTGGACGCGATCCTGGTCGACGACTCGCTCGGCCCGGCGATCGCCCGCCGGGTCGCCCGCGACCTGACCGAGCTGCCGTTCATCGACGTCACCGACCCCGGCGACCGGCCCGCGCCGCCGTCGGTCCCGGAACCGGCCGGCGCGGACGACCAGGGCCTGGCGGTGATCCAGTACACCTCCGGCAGCACCAGCGCACCCAAGGGCGTCGCGCTGACCCACGCCAACGTCTCCGCCGGACTGGCCGCCGTCACCACCGGCCTGGGCTTCACCGACCAGGACGCGTTCGGCGTGTGGATCCCGATGTTCCACGACATGGGACTGTTCTCCGTGCTCAGCGGCCTGGCCCGGGGCACCGACGTGTGCCTGTGGCGCCCGTCCGACTTCGTCCGGCGCCCCCTGACCTGGCTGGCCGGCTTCGCCGCCTCCCCGGCCACGGTGCTGCCCGCGCCGAACTTCTGCTTCGACCTGCTGGTCTCCGCCGCCCGGCAGGACCCGCCGAGGAGCCTGGACCTGTCCGGCTGGCGGATCGCCAGCAACGGCGCCGAACCCGTGCGCCGGCGCACCCTGGAGGCCTTCCAGGAGACGTTCGGCCCGTACGGCTTCCGGGCCGCCGCGATGGAACCGGTCTACGGCATGGCCGAGGCGACCCTCGTCGTCACCACCTCCGACCCGGCCGGGGTCTGGCACGCGCTGACCGTGGACCGCGACCGGCTCGGGACCGGCGACACCGTCCGCGTGGTCGGCGACGCGGACCCGGGCGCCCGGTCCGTGGTCGCCTGCGGCCGGCCGGCCGCCGGCATCCGGCTGCGGATCGCCGCCCCGGACACCGCGGACACCACCGGCAGCGCCGTGGCCGGCGCCGGCGTCGTCGGCGAGGTGCAGATCACCGGCCCGGCCGTGACCTCCGGCTACCTGGATCTGCCCGCCGACCAGCAGCCGTTCACCCCGGACGGCTGGCTGCGCACCGGCGACCTCGGCTTCCTCGACGGCGAGCTCTACCTGGTCGGCCGGCTCAAAGCCATGATCACCGTGCGCGGCCAGAACTACTACGCCGAGGACGTCGAAGAGATCGTCCGCACCACCCCGGGCATGGACAGGCCGCGCACCGCGGCGATCGCCTGGACCGAGGACGAGGGCGAACGGATGGTCGTCCTGTGCGAGAGCGCCCTGGACCCGGCCGAGGCCCGCCTGCTCGCCCGCGCCGCCCAGGACCAGGTCCGCCGCCAGCTCGGCCTGGACGAGGTGGACATCATCCCGGTCGCCCCGGCCGCGATCCCGCACACCACCTCCGGCAAGGTCCAGCGGCACGCCGCGCTGAGCCTGTACCGGACCCTGCGGACCGCGGCCGGCCCGGCCGGCTCCCCGGGCCCCGGCGACGGCGCCGACCCCGACCCCGCGAAGAAAAGGTGACCGCCATGGACCCCTCCCCGCCGGACGTCGACCACCTCGCCCTGGTCTGCGCCGCCCTGGCCGCCGAGGCCGACCCGGACCTGGTCCGGATCGACCCGGCCTGGGAACTGTCGGCCGTGCCGGGCCTGGAGTCGGTCAAGGCGCTGCGCGCCGTGGTCCGGATCGAGGACGCCTGCCGGATCGAGATCCCGGACGACTTCCTGTTCGAGACGGCCACCGTGCAGCAGCTGGCCGACCTGGTCACCCTGCTGGTGGAGAAGTCCCGGTGACCGCCTACGACCTGGCCGCCGCGCCCCCGGCCGGCCGCCCGGACGCCCGCCCGGAACGGTTCGAACCGGTCCCGGCCGAGTACGCCCGCTACCTGACCGGCCTGGACACCGCCGCGAAACTGCTCGGCACCGACCCGGCCCGGGCCGCCGAACTGGCCGTGGACGCCCTGCCGCACACGGTCGACCCGGACCGCGGCCCGCTGTTCGACTACGTCGACCTGATGAACCTGGCCCTGTTCACCGGCACCTCTCGCGAGAGCATCCCCGAACTCGCCCTGCGCTTCCTGGTCCGCTTCGCCGCCGGCCCCCGGCCCAGCTGGTACGAGCCCCGGCACTGGCTGGTCCGGGTCCGCGCGCCGCTGGCCGGGCCGGAGAGCGGCGACCGGAACCGGCCGCGGTTCCGGCTGCTCGGCCCGGACCTGGCCGCCCCCGGGATCGAGGAACTCCATGAAGCGGACCTGCCGACCACCGGCCGGTCCGCCGCGGCCGCCCGGGTCGAACCGCCCGGATACCAGGTCGCCGTGCGGCTGACCGGCGCCGAGGACACCGTCCGGGACCCGGGCGCCCGGCGGGTCTACACCGAACTGCTCGACGCGCTGCACTCCGGCGAGGTGCTCTACCAGTCGGTCGCCGAGGGCCTGCGGATGCACCACCGGCAGGCCTGGCGCCTGGGCATGGCCGACTGCGTCGTGGTCAGCCGGCTGCTGGCCGAACGGCTGCGGGACCTGGGCCTGGCCGCCCGGGCCCGGCGCGGCTACCTGCTCGGCCTGGTCGGCAGCGACCACGCCTGGTGCGAACTGTACGAGGACGGGCGCTGGAAGACCCTGGACGTCGCGTTCGCCTACCTGGCCGCCGGGGCCGGGCGCCGCCGGGTCGAGGCCTCGCCCGAGTTCGCCGCCGCCTGCCTGGGCGGACGGTTCAACCGGCTGCTGCCGTGCGCCTCGGCCGGGGCCGGCGCGCTGATCCTGGCCGACGGCGAACCCGCGCCGCCGTGGGCCCTGGCCGGCGTCAGCGCGCACACCTGGGAGGCGTGATGGACGACGCGCGCGCACTGATCCGCCGCTACCTGGACTTCCCCGGGCTGCTCGACCGGATCGACGACGACCAGGACCTGGTCGCCGCCGGGGTCAACTCCGGGGAGATGATCCGGGTCGCCCTCGGCTGCGAGGAGGCGCTGGACCGGCCGCTGTCGGACGCCGAGCTCAGCGCGATCACCTCGGTCCGCTCGGTGGCCGGGCTGCTGGCCGGCGCCCCGGCGCCGCAGCGGGCCGCGGCCCGGGAAGCGCAGGCCTGAGATGTGGTTCGCCGACGTGGTCGAACGCCACCGGATCCGCCGCCCGGCCGGGATCGCCCTGCGCGACCAGCGGCGCGAGGTCGACTGGGCCGCCCTGCACGCCGAGGTGGGCGCGCTGGCCCGGGAACTGGCCCGGCGCGCCCCGGCCGGCAGCCGGATCGCGCTGCTCAGCGGCAACCGGCTGGAGATGATCGAGACCTACCTCGCCTGCGCCGCCGCCGGGATGCTGGCGGTCCCGCTCAACCCGGCGCTGACCGGCCCGGAACTGGCCGGGCTGCTCGCCGGGGTGGAACCGGCCCTGGCCGTGGCCGACCCGGCCGGCCGGACCCGGCTGACCGGGCAGCTCCCGGACCTGCCACTCCTGCCGATCGAGCGGATCCAGCAGCTCGCCGCCGGGGAACCATCGGCCGACCGGTTGCCGCAGCGCAACGCCGCCGACACCCTGACCGGCCCGTTCGCGATCATCCACACCTCGGCGACCACCGGCCGGCCCAAGGGCGTCGTGGTCGACCAGCGGTCCGTGCAACTCAAAGCACTGTCCTGGCTCGCCCAGGTCGACTGCGGTCCGGACACCGTGTTCCTGGGCGCCTCCCCGCTCTTCCACGGCAGCGTCGTCAATGCCCTGGCCTACCTCGGCGCCGGGGCCACGCTGTGCGTCCTGGACGAGTTCACCCCGCAGGGCTGCCTGGCCGCGCTGGCGCAGTGGAAGGTCCAGCACGTCCTGCTGGTGCCGTCCATGGTCCGGCTGCTGCTCCAGGCCCGGGCGCTCGCGACCACCGACCTGAAGGCGCTGGAACTGGTCGTGCACGGCGCCGCGCCGATGCCCGCGGACCTGGCCGAGCAGGCCGCGGCCGCGCTCGGCGCCGACCTGATCGGCACCTACGGGATCACCGAGGGCGGCGGCCCGAGCCTGGCCCTGGCCGCGGCCGACCGGCCCGGCCCGGAACCGGTCCGCGGGGCCGGCTGCGCCGGACTGCCGATGCTCGGCGTCAGCGCCCGGATCGTGCGGGTCGACGGCACCGAGGCGGCCGCGGGCGAGATCGGCGAACTGTGGCTGGCCGGGGACGGGCTGATGCACGGCTACTGGCGCGACCCGCAGGCCACCGCCGAGGTGCTCCAGGACGGCTGGCTGCGCACCCGCGACCTGGCCTGCCGGGACACGGCCGGCTACTTCTGGACCGTGGACCGGCGCACCGACCTGATCCTGCGCGGCGGCCAGAACGTCTACCCGGCCGAGATCGAGTCCGTGCTGCGCTCGAGTCCCCAGGTCGCGGACGCGGCCGTGGTCCCGGTGTCCTCGACGATGTGGGGCCAGTCCCCGGTCGCGTTCGTCCAGCCGGCCGGGCCGGACGACTTCGACGAGGCCGCCCTGCTCGACCTGTGCGTCGCCCGGCTGGCCGGCTACAAGCGGCCGGTCCGGTTCGTGCCGGTGCACGCCGTCCCGCGCAGCCCCTCGGGCAAGATCCTGCGCACCCGGCTGCGCGAGCAGGCCGAGGCCCTGGCCGCCGCCGACGCCGGGAAGGGTTCCCGATGACTGCGCCGCAAGGCTCGGCCGGCTGGTCCGCGCCGCTCGGCGGCACCGCCGTCCTGGCCTCGGACTACGACGAGCACGACCAGCTGATGCTGCGGCTCTACACCCTGGGCAAGCAGCGCCAGTGGGACGCCGACACCCGGCTGGACTGGGACAGCCCGGTCGACCCGGACAACCCGCTGGGCATGCCGGACAGCTTCGTCTGGATCGCCGGCTCGGCCCTGTGGGACCGGCTGCCCGAGTCCGAGCACACGGTCCTGCGCCGGCACACGGCCGGCTGGACGTACTCCCAGCTGCTGCACAGCGAGCAGTTCGGCCTGCTGTCGGTCTCCAAGATCGCCCAGATGGTCCCGGACCTGGATTCGAAGCTGTTCGCGGCCACCCAGCTGATCGACGAGGCCCGGCACACCGAGGTGTTCAACCGCTACCTGCATCGCAAGATCGGTATCCTCTACCCGCTGACCGGCTCGTTGTCAGGGCTCTTCGACGACATCGTCCGGGACAGCCGCTGGGATATCAGTGCTCTCGGGGTGCAGATTTTGGTGGAGAACATGGCGATGGCCATCTTCACCATGCAGCGCGACAGCAGCTCGACGCCGCTGGTGCGCGCACTGGCCGGGTACATCATGCAGGACGAGGCCCGGCACGTGGCGTTCGGCCGGGTGCTGCTGCGCCGGCACTACCGCGAGCTGAGCTCCGCCGAGCGGCGCGACCGGGAGGAGTTCGTGGTCGAGTCCTGCTGGTCGCTGCGCGAGGGCTTCGTCGGCGAGGCGATGTGGAACACCCTGGACTACGGCTCGGCCGAGTGCATCGCGATCGCCAAGGCGTCTCCGGCGTTGCGCCAGTACCGGCGCAGGCTGTTCATGCGGGTCGTGCCGGCGCTGCGGGACGTGGGTCTGCTCGGCCCGACCGTGCGGGACGCGCTGGAGAAGATGGGCGTGCTCGGCTTCGCCCGGCTCGACGACGACTCGATCAGCGCGGTCGGCGACGAGGCGGTGGCGGATCTGGACCGCCGCGAGCGGATCGCCCGGCAGACCGAGATCGAGCAGACGGCCGCACTCGGCGGCACGGTCGCCGACCCGGCCGCGACGCTCGCCGCGGATCCGTCTCTCGGTTCCGGCCGACCGCCGCACCAGCATGACGACGAGCGCGACCACCCGCCCGCCCGGCCGATCCCGGAGTACCGATGAACTCACCCGTCCCGTGCCCGGAGGCCGTCACCACCGCCCCCGATCCCGTCCTCGATCCCGTCCCCGACGCCGGTCCCGTCCCGGCGGCTCCGGCCGCTGTGGCCGAGCAGCCCGCGCCGCCCGCGCCGCCCGAGCCGCCGAAGACCTTCGACCAGCGGCTGGCCAAGCGGGCGGTCTGGCTGGTGCTCAGCGCCACCTTCGTGGTGTCCGCGGACATCTCCATCGTCGCGGTCGCCGCGCCGCCGATCCAGCGCGGCCTGCACGCCGGCGTCGCCGACATCGAACTGACCGTCGCGGCGTACCAGATCGCGTACTCCGCCTTCCTGATCACCGGCGGCCGGCTCGGCGACATCTTCGGCCGGCGCGCCCTGTTCACCTGGGGTTTCGCCGCGTTCGTACTCACCTCCGCGGCCTGCGGCCTGGCCACCTCGCCGGGCCAGCTGGTCCTGTTCCGGCTGGTCCAGGGCGCGGCCGCCGCGATGCTCTCCCCGCAGGTGCTGGCCACCATCCAGATCGTGCTGCCGCCGGAACGCAGAGCGGGCGCGTTCGCCGCCCAGGGCGCGATGCTGAGCCTGGCCGCGGTGATCGGCCCGGTGTTCGCCGGACTGCTGTACTACGGCAACGTCCTGGGACTGTCCTGGCGGCCGATCTTCCTGGTCAACGTGCCGCTGGGCCTGGTCGCGATCTGGCTCGGCCGCCGGTACATCCCGACCCTGCGCAGCCCCTCGGCCAAACGCCTCGACCTGGCCGGCAGCGGCCTGGTGGTGCTCACCCTGGTCGCGCTGATGGCGCCGCTCTCGCTCGGCCCGCAGTACGGCTGGCCGCTGTGGACCTGGCTCAGCCTGGCCGCTACGCCCGTGTTCGCCTTCGCGTTCCTGCGGTTGCAGCAGGCCGAGGAGCGCCGGGGCCGGGACCCGCTGCTGCCCGGCGGCCTGTGGCAGGACCGGGCGTTCCGGACCGGGGTCGTGCTCTTCCTGCTGGTGTTCAGCGGGGTCGTGGCGTTCTTCCTGTACTACTTCACCCTGTTGCAGTCCGGGTACGGCGTTTCCACCCTGTGGGCCGCCGTCACGACGGTACCGGCCGGTATCGGCACCATCTCCTCGTCCGTGACCGCGGGCCGGTTGGTCCGCCGTTATGGCGGCCGACGGGTCGCCGTGGCCGGTGCGCTGGTGGCCGGGACCGGGTCGCTGTCGATGTTCCTGCCGGTGGTCCTGGTGTCCGACCCGTCGCTCGCCTTGTGGACCATCCCGTCCCAGCTGCTGCTCGGGTCCGGGATCGGGCTGTTGTTCTCCCCGCTGCTGTCCGTGGTGCTGGCCGGGATCCGCAGCTCCAGCGCCGGGGCGGCCGCGGGCCTGCTGGTCACGGCGCAGATCACCGGCGGCGCACTGGGCGTCGGCGGCACCGGTCTGCTCTTCCAGTCCAGGCTGCACGGATCCGTGGACGACGCCACCAGAGGCCAACTGTCCTCCGGCATGGTCCACGCCATGCTCTACAACCCGGTCGCGTTCACCCTGACGCTGCTGCTCATCCTGATCCTGCCCAAGCCGACCGCCGCGGCCAAGGGCCCGCATGTCTGAGCAGGCTGCGGCCGAGCCGTTCCGGCGCCCGCCGGGCTTCCCCGCCGACGGCGAGAGCACCGTGCACCGCGCGCTGCTGGACGCCGCCGTGTCCGGCCCGGGCCCGGCCCCGCCCTGCGCCGAACGGCTCGCCCTGCCCGGCCCGGACCACTGGTCCCCGGGCACCGCCGGCGCGCTCGTCGACGCCGGACCGGACCTGGCCTGGCGGGCCGGGGTGGTCTTCGGCGGCTACCTGGCCTGCGTGGCCGACCTGTTCGCCGGGTTCGCCGTGATGACCGTGCTGCCGGACGACTACGGCTTCCTGACCGCGGACCTGGACACCGTGTTCCACGCCCCGGCCGCCCCGGGCCCGATCAGCGTCCTGGCGGCCGTGCAGCAGCTGTCCCGGCGCCGGGCGCTGGTCACGGTGCGCATGCACCAGGACGGCCGGCTGACCGTCGGCGCCCGCGCCACCCAACTGCTGATCCACCACCCGGACCCGCAGCGCACGCCGCTCGCCGCGGGCCGGGCCGCCGCCGTCTAGCACCGCCGCTCATCGCCTCGCATCGCCGCTCATCGCCGCTCAGAAAGGGAAGAACCGTGGACCGAACTCAGAGCAAGCCTGGAACCTATGTCGACCGCGTCCTGGAGGTCCTCGCCGAGCACGCCGACCGTGAGGCCTTCGTGCACGGCGACCGGCGGGTCGACTACGCCGAGGCCCGCTCCGCGATCCTGCGCCTGGCCGCCGCACTACGCGCCAGCGGGCTGGGCTCGGGCGACACCGTGGCCCTGTCCGTGGGAAGCAGCCCCGAGGCGGCGCTGATCCAGTTGGCGGTGCACCTGTCCGGCTGTCGGCTGGTGTTCGTCGCGCCCGAACCGGCGCTGCCCGAGCAGGCCGCGTTCCTGGACCGCTCCGAGGCGACCGCTCTGGTCGTGGACCCGCGGATCGAGCGCGCGGCGGCCCTGGCCCGCGCCCACGGGCCCCGGATCACGCTGACCGCCGGCCCGGCCGACTTCGGCGAGGACCTGCTGGCCCTGGCCGCGGGGCCGGCCGAGGAGGCGTTCGAGGACCCGGCCGGTCCGGACGACGTGCAGACCCTGTTCTACACCGGCGGCACCACCGGCCGGCCGAAGCTGGTGCTGCACCGGCACCCGTACTACGCCGCCCTGGTCCACGCGAGCGGGCGCCGGGTGGCGGAGTCCGCGGTCCCGCACCGTTTCCTGATCTGCACCCCGGCCAGCCACACCAGCGGCCACATCTCCGCGATCATGACCCTGCTGGCCGGCGGCACCGCGATCCTGATGGACGGTTTCGACGCGGAGCAGGCGCTCGGCCTGCTCAGCCGGGAGCGGGTGACCAGCGTGACCCTGGTCCCGCCGATGCTCGGCGAACTGCTCGACCACCCGGCCTGCCGCCGGGGCGCCTTCCCCGACCTGGTCCGGATCCACTACGGCGCGGCCCCGACCACCCCGGCCCGGATCCGGCAGGCGATCGACCGCTTCGGCCCGGTGCTGCGCCAGTCCTACGGCCTGACCGAGGTCCCGGCGATCACCTTCCTGGAGCCGCACGAACACGACGACACGATCCCGGGCCGGCTCGGCTCCTGCGGCCGCCCGCTGCCCGGCCCGCCCGGGACCGGCGACCGCGCGCTGATCTCGCTGCGCGGCCGCGACGGCGCCGAGGTCCCGGCCGGCGAGGTCGGCGAGGTGTGCGTGCGCAGCGAGATGGTCATGTCAGAGTACTGGAACGACCCGGAGCTGACCGCGCAGGCGAAGTCCGACGGCTGGCTGCACACCGGCGACCTCGGATTCCTGGACCCGGACGGCTTCCTGCACCTGGTCGACCGGCTCAAGGACGTGATCGTGACCGGCCAGACCTCTGACAACGTCTTCTCGAACCTGCTGGAGGACGTGCTCGGCACGGTCCCGGGCGTGCTGGCCGCGGCCGTGGTCGGGCTGCCGGACCCGGCCTGGGGCGAGTCGGTCAACGTGGTCTGCGTGGCCGACCCGGCGATCCCGGTCGACCCGGAGTACCTGCGCAAGCGCGCGGTGGAGGACCTCGGTCCGCTGTACGAGCCCAAGCGGGTGGTGTTCGTCGACGCGCTGCCCTGGACCGCGGTCGGGAAGATCGACAAGAAGGCGATCCGCGCGATGCTGCAGGAGACCGCTACTTGATCATGTGGGTGACGGCCAGGACCATGTACACGCCGTAGACCATGGCGATCAGGCCGGCGAGGCGCACGAAGAGCATCGCCCGCGACCTGGCGAAGCCGAAGCCGACCAGGGCGAGCGCGGCGCCCAGGATGAGCGTGAAAAGGTTGTCGTGGGCGGTCATGGTCTTACTCTGACAGGCTCGCGAGACGGCAATCAAGGGCGCACGGGGTCCGTGCTGTACGCCCGGTTTCCCGGCCGTGCTCACGGCCGGGCCGCGGGCGTGAGCGGCGACGGCAGCGGCTGGGCCTGCGTTGCCGGCCATCGCAGCGTTCGTAGGCGCGTTGCCGCCGGTCACCCTGCACCGGCGGGCCGAATCCGCGCTGGCCGAGCGGGCCGCGCCGATCGCCCGGCGGGCCCACCACGTCGCGCGGGCCGCCGACCCGAAGCGCCCGGAGCACGCCACCACCCTGATCGCCGCGGCCCGCGGCGCCCTCTACACCTCGCCGGCCGTCGCCGCCGACCATCTGCGGGTCGCCCTGCCGCTGCTGCCCGAGGGCGCCGAACACCGGCACGAGGCCCAGGTCCTGCCGGCCCGGGCCCGGCTGCCGGCCGGGGACGCGTTCGAGAGCCGGGCGTTGCTCGACGCGTTGCGCTGCTCCCTGCCCGGCGGCCCACCGGGCGAGGCCGGCACGCCGGCCGACTCCAGCCGGACCGAAGACTGGCGACGTCCCTGGCCCGCCGCGACGCGCCTCGCGGTAAACGGACCGCGACCTCGCCCGACCGCGACCTCGCCCCAAGCCGACGCCAGGCCCCACTCCTGCGCTCCGGTCACCGACTGGTCGCGCAACGTATCCATGCATGCGCGCTCGGCATCCCGGCCGCGGAAGAGACGGGTGTCACGCCCGCTGCGAGCTCGGTGAATTTTCCTGCGCAAGGCGCCGAGATCTATAATCTCCACGCAGGCCAAACCATCACCACCCGGCCTCAGCACACGACTGGAGCGTTGTCACAGATGTCCGAAGCCGAAGTCACCGAGACGGTTCAGCCGCACAAGGGCCGCACCGCGGTCAAGCAGGCGGCCGGGATGGGCATGGCCCTGATGGGCTCGTCGCTCGCCGGCACCACGATCCGCGGCGAGGAGCACATCGACCACGGGCACGCTCCGGCCCGGTGGGCCGCGGTGTGCATCTCCGGCTTCGGCTGGCTGATCGGCGGCGTCGCCTTCCCGTTCGGCATCTGGTCGCTGGTCTGGATCGGCGTCGCCCTGCAAGTCGTGGCCATAGTCGTGAACCTGTCGATGAACGCCTCCGGCTACGGCGCGCGCAGCACGAGCCAGTGGGCGCAGGCCAAGGCCGCCGCCCGGGCCGCCCAGTCTTAGGACATCGCCAACTGCCAGCGCAGCAGGGAGTCGAGCGCGCGGGTCCGGCTGGCCCGGTCCCGCGGGTTCGCGGTGCGGGCGACCACACCGCGCAGGTCGAGCAGTGCTCCGGCCGGGGCCTGGGCGGACAGCGGCAGGCCGGCCCGCAGCAGTCCGCGCAACGTTTCGGCGTGCTCAGGCCCGGCGGGCGCAGCCAGGGTGTGGGACATGGGAGCCTCCTTCGCGGGCACCTCGGCAGCCCGCGGTACTCATGTGCCCAGTTTTATGCCCACCCATGCCCAGGAAACACCCACTCCGGCGATCGGGCAGCGAAAAGGCCCGCCACGTGGCGGACCTTCAGCACGTTCGGCACCAACCCGATCCCCCGGGATCAAGTCCAGGCAGACTCCCCAAGCCGTGCCGCCAGCGGACCTGGTGACACAACTGGCCGGCGATCAATACGCCAACCATCGCCCAAGAATGTGCGCCATACAGCAATCAAAATCACAACCTGCTTCACGTCGATAGACGCCAAGGGCGGGCTGCTCTGGTGGACGTGACCGCGCCGATCAGCCTTCTGCCACACCGCGCTCGGCGGGCTCGGGCCGCGTGCCCGGCGACGTCAGCTCTTCGGCGCCGAGCAGGCTGAGCAGCCGGGTCATCCGCTCGTCGGCCAGCACCGTGGTGCGAAACGGCGTCCGGGTGGCCGCGAACTCCACGATCCGGCAGGCCGCGGTCATGTCGGCCGCGCTCAGGTCCAGCAGGTCCAGGGTCAGGTCCGAGGCGGTGGCGGACATGGCGGCCAGCAGGGCGGTCAGGGCGTCCCGGTTGGTCTCGTCGGCGCAGCCGGCCAGGCGCAGGCCCGCGGGCTGGACGGTGCGGCTGAAGCGCAGTTCGCTCTGGCCCGGCGTGAGCGGGTGCGCCGCGCAGGCCGCCTGCAACGTGCCGGCCGCGAACAGGTGGCGGTCGTACTGGCACACCGCGGCCATCCGCCGGTCGGCGAAGACCGGGTTGGCCTCGGCCTCGTACTGCAGCAGCCGTTCCGTGCCGGGGGCCTGGCGCAACGCCCACGCCATGTCGACCAGGACCAGCACCCCGTCCAGCCCGTTCGCCTCGGCCTGGTCGATCGCCTCGGCGAAGCCGTTCATGGTGCGTTCCGGATCGAACCGCCCGCCGGCCAGGTGCACGTCCGCGCACGCGCGCACCACGGCCTGCCCGCGCGCGGCCGCCCCGGCGAACTGCGGTACCCGCTCCTCGAGCCAGGACCGCATGGCCTCGGGCCGAAAGCTCTGCGTGAACACGATGACCTGCCGGCGCCGCCGCAGCCCGGACCGGACGAAGCCGATCGTGGACTCCAGATAGTCGTCCACCGAGTCGAAGGGCAGGCAGATGTGGTCGCCCAGCTCGGGATCGCTCATCCAGGTCGGCGTCGGAACGGTCAACGCTCCTCCTTCGAGCTGCCGCCGCCGCGCGCCGACCACGCTGCGGGGGTCCTCTGCGTCAGGACGTGCCGGGTCCCAGGCGGGAGTCTACCTGCCGGGTCGGGAGGAGGTTGAGCCGTTCCGCCGATCGCCACCGTGCGCCAGCGCGCTCAGGAACTGGTGCGCTTCTCCAGACCCACGGCCGCGAGCAGCTCGAACCGCAGGTTCTTCGCCTGCGGGTCGTCCTTGCCGATGTACTCGACCAGGTCGGCCAGTCCCGCGGCGATGGCGTTGAGCTTGTCCTGGGTCGCGGTGTCGTTGCGGGTCTGGGAATTCTGCAGCAGGGCGACCAGCAGGAAGGTCACGATGGTGGTGATCGTGTTGATGATCAGCTGCCAGGTGTCCACGGAACCCAGGACGAAATACGTCGGCAACCACAGGACGACCAGCAGGACGCACAGGATGAAGAAGACCGCCCGGGACACGAAGACGCTGGCGCGCGCCGCGAAGCGGTCGAAGTATCCCAGCTGCTCGGTGACGCTACTGGGCATGTCGGCGGTGCGGGCAGCGGTGGCGCGGACCTTGGACGTGGTCGCCATCAAGCCTCCTCGGAGAAGTTGTCACCGTATGCCCCCGTCCGGCTGCGTTAAGCCGTACCCCGCAGGCCAGGCTGGATAGCGTTCTGCCTGCGGTACAACGGATGGAGATTGGTGCGCACACACCGCGGCCCGGGTATTCCCAGCCGTTCTGGCCGCGTCGGCCGCCGACGGCTGACGGCTGAATATCGCCCTTCGGCGGCCGACGCTTGATCTCGGTTTGCCTGGACGTGCGACATCAAACCCCGACCGCCCGGCCGGTGCCGCCGTGCCGCCCGGCCGCGGGCACGGCCGGCGGCGGCGCCGTCCGCTAACCTGCCGTGATCTCCTGGGTCACGAAGTCGCCGCAGGAGTACTGGATCCACTCCTGCTTGTTCTTGCCCACGCCGCGGTCCTGGGCGTGCCCCTGTCCGCACTGCGGGCAGGGGACCTGGTCGTTTCCGGTGCCGCTGTCGGCCCACGCCTCCTCGAACTCGTGGGCGCCGACCTCGTGCACGAGCACCGGGGGATCCGTGGCGAGAAACGGGTCGAACATCATGGTCTCCTTCCGGATGGCCGTCGGTTGTGCGCTCCCGGGCGTCCGCATGTCGGATGACACGGCCCGCGGCGCGACGCGCGTCTGCATTACCGTGATCACGTAGGCCAAACATCGTCGTGGCGCAGTGTGAATTGTGAGGGTATGGCCGCCGACCGCGGTTTGCGTCAGGAGCCACGGGTAACCCAAGAGGCCGGTCGTGCGCCGTGCGGCTGGTGTGGTCGGTGGTCGGCGAAGAAGCTGCCGCCGGATCGAAAGGATGCTGGTCATGACGTTGATGGACGATGCGGACAACGAGCGGGTCAGTGCGGCCGCGATGCCGGCCGGCAGTGTGATCAGCGTGTTGCTGGAGCAGCACGCCAAGATCCGGGACTCGTTCGCCGCGGTGCAGACCACGACGGGCGAGGCCCGGCAGGCGGCGTTCGACCGGCTGCGCGAGCGCTTAGCGGTGCACGAGAGCGGCGAGGAAGTGGTGCTGCGCCCGGTCTCGCTCGAGGACGCCGGCGAGGCGGTCGTCGACGCGCGCAACCGCGAGGAGTCCGAGGCCGCGCACGTACTGGCTGGGCTGGAGAAGATGGACGTGTCCGATCCGCAGTTCCTGGAGAAGCTCGCGGAGTTCGAGCAGGCGGTGTCGGACCACGCCGCGCACGAGGAGAGCGAGGAGTTCCCGGCGGTGCAGGCCGCGCACTCGGACGAGGAACTGCGGGAGCTGGGCGCCAAGCTGCTCAAGGCGGAGGCCATGGCCCCCACGCACCCGCACCCGACTGCGGCCGGGTCGCCGACCGCGCAACGCGTCGTCGGTCCGTTCGCGGCGCTGCTGGACAAGGCCCGCGACGCGCACCGGAGCTGATCGGGCGGCGCGGCGGGCGTTGCGCCGGTCGGGTGAGTGCGGCGGCTGAGCGTCTACCTCGGCGCGAAACGGGTACCGCGAGACGATGGACACCGAGGCGATGGTCAGTGTTGACCGGGAGACGAGTAGCCGGACCGACCGACGAAAGGTATGGGCGGCCCACGCGGCAGGCGTCGCTACGGCGGCGGTGCTGGGCGCAGCGGCCTCCGGCCCGAGCACGGACTGGTACCGCAAGCTCGACACGCCCAGCTGGCAGCCGCCGCCGTCTGTGTTCGGGCCGGTCTGGACCGGGCTTTACGCGATGATCGCCTACGCGGGGGTCACTGTGTGGCAGAGCGCCGACCAAGACAGCCGGGACCCTGACCGGGATCGGAGCCGGTTCGCGATCGCCTACGCGGCGAACCTGGCCTTGAACGCCGGGTGGACCTGGACGTTCTTCCGCGCCCGACGCCTGCCGTCGGCGGCCGTCCACGCGGCCGTGCTGGAGGCCTCCACGATCGACCTGGTCCGTCGGGCCCATCGGACGTCGCCCCGGGCGGCTGCGGCGTTGCTGCCGTACGCGGCGTGGAACGCGTTCGCCACCGTGCTGAGCACGGACCTGGCCCGGCGCAACCGCTGAACCACTGAACCGCCCACGTGGCAAACGTGCCCGGCCGCAGACACGGCTGGGCGTTCACCCGGATGACTGGAGGAAATGCTGTGAGTGGATTTGCCGACGAAGCCAAGAAGGCCGAGCAGTTCGCGAAGGACCACCCCGACACGATCGACCAGGGCGTGCAGGAGGGGGAGAAGCTGGCCGACCGGCAGACCGGCGACCGCTTCGACAAGGAGGTCAGCGCGGGCGGCCAGGCGGTCGAGAACGAGTTCGGCAACGGTCAGGACAGCCAGAACGGTCAGAACGGTCAAAACGACCAGGGCAACCAGAACAGCCAGGACGACCAGAGCAACCAGCAGCCTTCCTAGTCTCACGACGGACGAACGGCTCGGCACGGGAAGATCGCCGTGCCGAGCCGTTCGCCTGTGCTCAGACCCCCGCCATCTCCTCGTCCTCCGCGGTGGCCGCGTCCCCGGCCTCCGCGCGCCGCCTGCGGCGGGACGATCCCACAAGACTGGCCACGGTCGTCACGGCCAACACTCCGCCGATGACGGCCAGCGAGACGGCCGTCGAGATGTGCGGGCCGTGCACGCCGACCGAGGGCATTGCCTCCAGGATGAGCTTGGCGCCGATGAACCCCAGGATCGCGGCGAGTCCGTAGGAGAGGTAGATCAGCCGGTTCAGCAGTCCGCCGACCAGGAAGTAGAGCTGGCGCAGGCCCATCAGCGCGAAGGCGTTGGCGGTGAACACGATGTACGGGTCCTTCGTCAGGCCGAAGATCGCCGGGATCGAGTCCAGCGCGAACAGCAGATCGGTCGTGCCGATGGCGACGACCACCACGAACAGGGGAGTGACCAGCCGGCGTCCGCCCTCGCGCACGGTCAGCCGGGTGCCGCGGTAGTCCTCGGTGCTGGGCACGCTCCGGCGCACCCGGCGCAGCAGCGCGTTCTCCTTGAACTCCGTCTCGTCCCCGCCCTCGCCGTGCCCGCTGACCAGCTTCCACGCCGTCCACACCAGCACGGCGCCGAACAGGAAGAAGACCCAGGTGAACGAGGCGATGGCGGCGGCGCCGAGCGCGATGAACGCCGTACGCATGACGAGCGCGAGCATCACCCCGATCAGCAGCACCCGCTGGCGCAGCTCGATCGGGACGGCGAAACGCGTCATCAGCAGGACGAAGACGAAGAGGTTGTCGACCGACAGGGATTTCTCGGTCACGTATCCGGCCAGGAACGCGCTCGCGTCGGCGGACCCGGCGAAGAACCACAGTCCGGCGCCGAACGCCCCGGCCGCCAGCACCCAGAAGACGCCCCAGAGCGCGGCTTCCTTCAGGCGCACCTCGTGCGGCTTGCGGCCGACGAAGAAGTCGACGGTGATGAGAAGAATCAGGCCCGCTATGGTCGCGGCCCACACCCAGATGGGGATATGAATCATGGAATACCAACCTCCGGCGGATCGCGGATCGCCGGAGGTCTCTTCCACCCGCCAGCAGCGGCGAGCCGAACGGCCGGACCCGGGCAGAGCCGAGCCGTGATGACGACCGATCCGTGGGGGAATACTCCCCTCCAGAGATCATCATGTCATCCGGAAGGTGAATCTGTCGAGCCGGCCGGAGGTAAACAGTCCGCTGCAAAGTTCGACATACCCTTTGACCTGCATGGAAAGTAAAAGAGGCTTGATGCTCATTGGCATAGAATATGGAGTGTCGAGCATGGAGTGTGGAGAGGCGAACGTCCTGAGGCTGTTCTAACGGGGTTCGAAGCCGGAGGGGAAGCCGTAGATCCCCGACTCTGTGACGGAGTCGTCGAGGATGTCGAGCGGGCTTATGCCCCACTGCTGGGCGACCATCATCACGTGGTCTTCCCTGGGCATGCTCGCGAACCAGGCGTCCCACTCGGATTCCTGCCAGGCCTGCCCTCCGTCTTCGGGCCAGCGATGTTCCGATGCCCAGCTCGACCTCGATGGCGCGTCGGCGACATCCAACGGCGTGGCACCCCGGACTGCGAGCCACGATGTCTTGTAGCCGAAACTCATGGTCTCTCCTGTCTTGGTGACCGGAGGATCATCGCAGTTGCCCCTGGCAGTGCGGTGCGGCCCACTGTGCCGGAAAGCACCTTGACAGGCTCGCCGCCGCGATGCAGGGTTAGGCCTATTGGTTAGGTCCATTTATGTCGCAGGTGCGTCGCGGGACCCGCCGCGCTGGTCGCGAGGCGCCGTGCTGCCGGCCGGGGTAGGTTTGGCGTCGAGGCGCAGGTCGCCGACCACCCGCGGCGGCGGCCCGGACGCCTGAAGGAGGTCTCGTTCCATGCCCAAGGCCATCGATCCCGCGCTGTTCCGGGAGACGCTGGGGCACTACCCGACCGGGGTGGCCGTGGTCACCGCGCTGGCCGACGACGGGAGCCCGGCCGGCATGGTCGTCGGCACGTTCTCCTCGGTCTCCCTGGAGCCGCCGCTGATCGCGTTCTACCCGACCGTCGGCTCCAAGAGCTTCGAGCGGCTGCGCACCGCCGAGGCCTTCTGCGTGAACATCCTCGCGGCCGACCAGGAACCCCTGTGCCGCCGGATCGCGACCGGCGGGGCGGACAAGTTCGACGGCGTGCGCTGGCGGCCCGGGCCGCTCGGGTCGCCGGTGCTGGCGGACTGCGTGTCCTGGATCGAGTGCACGTTCGAGGACGTCCGGGAGGCGGGCGACCACTTCATCGTGCTCGGGCGGGTGCACGAGCTCGCCGTGGAACGCTCGACCCTGCCGCTTTTGTTCTTCCAGGGCGGCTACGGGCGGTTCTCGCCCGGGTCCTTCATCGCCGGGCCGGATCCGGACCTGATCCAGGCGGCCCAGCTGGCCGAGACGATCCGGTCCCGGGTCGAGGACCTGGGCACCGAGCTCGCGGCCAACTGCGGGGTGCTGGTCCGGATCCGCGAGGACACGGTGCAGGTGCTCGCCGCGAACCGGAGCGAGGTGGACGAGCCGTTCCCGCTCGGGCACCGGCAGCCGATCATCCCGCCGTTCGGCGCGGTGTTCCTGGTGGACGCGCCGCAAGCGGAGGTGGAGGAATGGCTGCGGCGGGCCCCGGACCACAGCGGAGGCAAGGGCGACGGCAAGGGTGGGGGCGAGAACAGCGAGCAGCGCGGCCGCCGGGACTTCTACCTCGCCCTGCTCGGCAAGGTGCGCGACTGCGGCTACTCCCTGCTGGCCGCCGAGCCGCAGCTGCTCCAGCGCCAGCAGGAGGCCCTGACCGCGTTCGAGCAGTCCGACCGGCTGCCCCGGCACGGGCGCGCGGTCCAGCAGGCGACCTCCGAACTGGCCGACCTGTTCTCCCCGGACCTGCGACCGGGCGAACGGTACGCCCTCGCCGCGCTCGTCGCGCCCATCCCGACCGGTCCGGACCTGCCGCCGATGGCGATCCGGCTGACCGGGCTGCCGGCCGCGCCGACGGAGCAGATCGAGGCCTGGGCGGATCGGCTCAAGCAGGTCGCGGCGGCCGCCGGGGCGGATATGAGCGGTACGCACCGCTGACGGCGTTCCGGTACGGGTCCGGGACATGAGCCGGGCCGGCGGCGGCGTGCACTGACGGCGTTTGCCGGCGCGGGTTACGCCGCGCGGTTAAGCCTGAAGTGCCCGTCACCGGCCTCGGTCCCGGCGGCGTTCCCGGCTGCGTCTTGCCTGCTCTCACTGCGCTTCGCCATGGATTTCACACCCTCAGGCCGACCCCCGCCTTCGATTCTACGGCCGGCTCCTAAGTCAGACTACTGTTGTCTTGGGCCGAGAACGGCGGTAATCTTCGAATCGCGGCAGGACACTGACATATTCGTGGACCGCGATCGTCCGCAGCGGCGGACTTGACGGGGAGTGCGTGTGAGAGTCTTTATTTCAGGGCGCGGTGTTTTCGCCGTGCAGGTCGCCGAGGCGGCCTTAGCGGCGGGCCACGAGCTGGTCGGCGTGGCCTCGCCGCGGCTGCGGGCGGCCCAGTCCGACGAGGCGAACGCCGCCAGCTGGGACCGCCTGCGCGGATGGGCCTATCCGCGGGACGTGCCGTGGACCGACGCGGCCGAACTGCGGGCTCCGCACATCCCGGCCGGGACGCAGGTCATCGTCGCGGCCCATTCGCACGCGTTCATCGGCAGCAGGACCCGGGCCCGGGCCTCGGTCGCCTCGATCGGCTACCATCCCAGCCTTCTGCCACTGCACCGCGGCCGGGACGCGGTCCGGTGGACGATCCGGGACGGGGACCGGGTGGCCGGCGGGTCCGTCTACCACCTGTCCCAGCGCACGGACGGCGGCGCGATCGCGGCGCAGGAACACGTCCTGGTCCCGCGGCACGCCACCGCGGAGAGCCTGTGGCGCGAACTGCTGGCGCCGCTGGGCGTGCGGCTGCTGCTGCGGGTGCTCGAAGACCTCGCCAACGGGCGCAACGTGCAGGTCGCGCAGGACGAGTCCGTCGCCACCTGGGAGCCGTCGATGCACTCGGCCCCACTGTTCAAACCGGAGCTGATCGAGCTCACCTCGAAGGACTCCGCCCCGGTGGTGGGCGATCGCTGGGCCCTGATAGACCGTTGACCGCCGGCCGGTCCCGCCTCGGGCGAGTACGCCCACGATGACCGCGCGGCCGTGCCGACCGCACAGGCCGCACAGACCGCACAGACCGCACAGACCGCACACGTTATCAATACTCTGCGACAAATGTCGCCCGTGATGATCCCGCCTCCAGTGATGATCGCGATTCCTCGTGCCCGAAACGACTTCATGAACCTCGCCTAAGGAGCGGACGTGCCTGAAGAGCGCGCAGTGCGTGGGCTGCGGACTGTCCGAGAGTTCCTGGCCGCTCGCGTCGCCGACCTGCTCGGCGTGCCGGCCGACACCGTGGACTGGACCGGCCCGCTGCACCGGTACGGCCTGGACTCGGCGATGTCGGTGACCCTGTCCGCGGCGCTGGCGGAGTTCGCCGGCCGGCCGGTCCCGGTGACCTGGCTGTGGGAGTACCCGACCATCGAGAGCCTGGCCCGGGCCGTGGTCGAAGGCCCGCGCCCGGCCGAGGCCAAGGCGCCCGTGCGGGCCGAACGCCGGGCCTCGGACCGCGAGCCGGTCGCGATCGTCGGGATCGGCTGCCGGTTCCCGGGCGGGCCGGACCCGTCCTCGTTCTGGCGCACCCTGGTCGACGGCCGCGACGCGGTCGGGCCGGTGCCGGCCGCCCGGCGCGAGTACCTGCCGAACCTGCGCTGGGGCGGGTTCATCGAGGACATCGACCGGTTCGACCCCCTGTTCTTCGGCATCTCGCCGCGCGAGGCGGTCCAGATGGACCCGCAGCAGCGGCTCGTGCTGGAACTGGCCTGGGAGGCGCTGGAGGACGCGGGCATCGCGCCGCACAGCCTCGCCGGTACCGACACCGGCGTGTTCATGGCCTCGTGCTGGGGCGACTACGCCGCGCTGGCCCACTACCGGGGCCCGGACCAGGCCATCACCGAACACACCGCGACCGGCATGCACGACGGCATCATCGCCAACCGGGTCTCCTACATCCTCGGTCTGCACGGCCCGAGCATGGCCATCGACGCCGCCTGCGCGGGCTCCCTGGTCTCGGTGCACGTGGGCTGCCAGTCGATCTGGCTGGGCGAGAGCGACCTGGTACTGGCCGGCGGGGTGAACCTGAGCTTCGTCTCCGACTACTACACCGCGATGGCGCAGATGGGCGCGCTCGCCCCGGACGGCCGCTGCAAGACCTTCGACGCCCGGGCCGACGGCTACGTCCGCGGCGAAGGCGCCGGCGTCGTGGTCCTGGCCCCGCTGAGCGTGGCGCTGGAACGCGAACTGCCGGTGTACTGCCTGATCCGGGGCAGCGCGCACCTGAACGAGGGCCCGAGCAACGGCATGACCGCGCCGAACCCCGCGGCCCAGGAGGCGATGCTGCGCACCGCGTACCGGCGGGCCGGGATGGACCCGGCGCTGGTGGACTACATCGAGTGTCACGGTTCTGCGACCCCGCTCGGCGACCCGATCGAGGCCAACGCGCTCGGCGCGGTGCTCGGCCCCGGCCGGACCGAGCCGCTGCGGCTGGGCTCGGTCAAGTCCAACGTCGGGCACCTGGAGGCCGCGGCCGGCATCGTCGGCCTGGTCAAGCTGGCCCTGTCGATCCGCAACGGCACGCTCCCGCCGAGCCTGCACTACGTCACCCCGAACCCGCAGATCGGGTTCGCCGAGCACAACCTGACCGTGCAGGACCGGCTCGCACCCTGGCCGCGCCGGTCCGACGCCCGGCGGGCCGGGGTCAGCTCCTTCGGCTTCGGCGGCGCGATCTGCCACGTCGCGGTCGAGGAACTGCCCGCCCCGGAAGGCTCCCTGCTGCTGTTGGCCGAGGACTGCGCGCAGGCACTGGCCGAGCGGGTTTCCTCGCTGCGCAAGGAAAACGACCTATCAGTGATCTGCCGCCGCGCTCCGGGCGAGGGCCGGTTCCGGCTCGCCGCCGCCGCCCGGGACCCGGCCGGGCTGCACGCGCAACTGGACGCCTTCGCCTCCGGCCGGCCGGCCCCCGGCCTGTCCGCCGGGGAGAGGACGGACCGCAAGCCGCGCGTGGCGTTCCTGTTCTCGGGCAACGGATCCCAGTGGCCGGGCATGGGCCGCCAGCTGCTGGCCGGGATGCCGGTGTTCCGGCGGTCGATGATGCGCACGGACAAGCGGATGCGGGAACTGCTCGGCTTCTCGCTCGTCGACCAGCTGCTCTCATCCGACGGCCGGCTCGACGACATGGACGTCTTCCAGCCGCTGCTGTTCAGCATGCAGGTCGCCCTGGCCGCCGCCTGGCGCTCGCTCGGGGTGGAACCGGACGTGGTCGTCGGGCAGAGCGTCGGCGAGTTCGCCGCCGCCCACATCGCGGGCGTACTCGACTTCGATGATGCTTCTCGGCTGGCCGCGTGCCATGGCAGGCTCCTGCAACAGCTGGCCGTCGGCCGGGGTGACGGCATCGTCGTCACCACCGACGCCGACACGGTCAGACCGCACCTGACCGGGCAGCTGACCGTCTCCGGGTACAACGGCCCGAACTCCACCCTGGTCACCGGAACACCGCCGGAGATCGACGCGCTCGTCGACCACCTGACCACGCAAGGCCTGACCTGCCACCGGGTACGGATGGGCCACGCCCCGCACTCCGCGCTGGTCGACCACGTCCTGCCCCCGCTGATCGCAGAACTCGCCGACATCGAGCCCAGGACCGCGCGCATCCCGATGATCTCCACGGTCACCGGCGAACTCGTCGACGGCACGGAAATGGGCCCGCAGTACTGGGCGGACAACCTGCGGCAGGAATGCCTCCTGCTCCAGGCCGCGACCGCCCTGAACGACCACGACATCGACGCAGTGGTCGAACTCAGCCCGCATCCGGTCCTGCTCAAGTCGGTCGCCGAGGTCGTCACGGCGACCACGCTGCCGTCCCTGCGGCGCGGCAACGACGACGCCGTGACCCTGCTCGGCTCGCTCGGCGCACTGTACGCGGCCGGACATCCCGTCACGGCCAGTCCGTTCACCGGCGGCATCCGGGGCCGGCACGTCGCCCCGGGCGCCGACGGCAACGGCAACGCCAGCGGCCCGGCCGCCGACGACCAGGTACAGCTCGTCCCGGTCACCGCCCACTCGGCCGCGGCGCTGGCCGACACCTGCCGCGAACTGTCCAACCACGTCGAACGCGAACCCGGCCTGCGCATCTCAGACCTCGCCTACACTCTCTCGGCCCGGCGCACCCCGCAGCGACACCGGATCGCGCTGCTCGCCCGCAATCGCCAAGACCTGCTCAGCGGCCTGGCCGGGGTCGCGGCCGGCCAGGCCCATCCCGACATCGTCACCGGCACGGCCGCCGCCCGCGGTCGGCGCGCGGCGCTGGTGTTCTCCGGCGGCGGCACGCACTGGGTCGGCATGGGCCGCGAACTCCTGCGCTCCCACGCCGGGTTCCGTCAGTGGATGCACGCCTGCGACGCGGCGGTGCTCGCGGCCGGCGGTATTTCAGTGCTCGAACAGTTGGCCGCCTCGGCCGGGCAGTCGAGGTTCGAGGAGATGGACTATCAGCAGCCTGTCTTGTTCGCCTTGCAGGTCTCGCTCGCGAAGGTCTGGCTGGAGCTCGGTCTCCAACCGGTCGCCGTGGTCGGGCACAGCATGGGCGAGGTCGCCGCCGCGGCCGTGTCCGGCGCGCTGTCGCTGACCGACGCCGCCCGGGTCCTGGTCGCCCGGTCGCAGCTGCTCGAACGCAGGGCCGGGCCCGGCGCGATGATCTCCGTGGACCTGCCGGAGCAGGACTTGCAGCCGTGGATCGCGCCCTACGCGCAGCACGCGGCCGTCGCCGTGGTCAACAGCCCGACCAGCGTCGCGGTCTCCGGCTCGCCCGAGGCGGTCCGCGCGCTGGAGGCCGACCTGCGCGGCGCCGGGATCTCGACCAGGAACATCCGGGTCGAACGGCCGGTGCACAGCCCCGGAATGGATCCGCTGTGCCAGCCGCTGCGCGAGCTCATCGACGGCATCACTCCACTGGACCACGACATCGACTTCTACTCGACCGCGCTCGCCGGCACGCTGAACCCGGTCGTCGACGTCGAATACTGGGTCGGCAACCTGCGCAACCAGGTCCGGTTCGGCGAGACGATCGGCGCGCTGGTCGACGAGGGCATCGACACGTTCATCGAGATCGGCCCGCACGAGACGCTGCGCGGGAACGTCGAGGAAGTCGCGCTGGGCCACGGCGTCCAGGTGCACGCGATCGCCTCCCTGCGCCGCAACGAGAGCGATGTGCGCTGTCTGCTGGAGGCTGTCGCAGGGCTCTACGTCAGGGGAGTTCCGCTCACCTTCGACTCGCTGTTCGCCGACGATGTCGAACTCGTCGAAACCCCGCTCGTGCAGTGGCAGCGGGAGCGGTACTGGCTGGACACCAAGCCCGCCGCCGTGGCCGCACCCGCGGCCGTGATCGCGGCAGCGCCCGCAACCACATCCGTGTCCGCGCCGGTCGACATCGCAGTTGCCGTGGAGCAGGCCACGCCGGACCGCCCGGCCAAGGAGATCGTCCTGGACGAGATCGCCGACGTCTTGGGCGTGCCGGCGGCCAGGCTCGGCGAAGGCACCAACCTGCGGGACTTCGGCCTGGACTCGATGCTGGCGCTCCGTCTGATCAACCGGTTGCAGGCCCTGTTCGGCCAGCGGGTGTCGCCGGTCGAGTTCTACTCGGACCGGACCGTCCCGGACCTGGTCCGGCACCTGGCCGCGATCCTCGTCGGACAAACGCAGCCCGCGCCCGCGCAAGCACCCGCACAGGCACAGCCGGCACCGGCGCCGACGCCCAAAGCCAAGCGGGCGCCGACCTTCCTGGACGACCTGCCCGAAGAGGACGCGGACGAACTGCTGGAAGAACTGGCCGTGCGCGGACTCCTGGAGCCGACCGACGCGCCGGTGCTGGACCAGTTGCGGGCCGACGGCCTCGGCTTCGAGCTGGCGCCGGTGGCCCACGGCCAGGGCTCGATCTGGTTCATGCAGCAGATCGACCCGGACGCCGTGCCGTACAACTTCATGGTGGCCGCCCGGATCCGGGCCGCGGTCGACGAGAAGGTCCTGAACCGGGCCGTGCGGGCCGTGGTGCAGCGGCACCCCGCCCTGCGCACGATCTTCGTCGAAGCCGGCGGCAGCCCGTACCAGATCGTCCTGGACGAACCGGTCTACGAGTTCCTCGCCGTCGACAGCACCGACTCAGACGACGAACAAGCCCGCGAGGAACTCGCCGAATACGGGCACACGCCGCTGGATCTGGAGAACGGGCCGCTGCTGCGCGTCGTGCTGATGGCCCGCGGACCGGCCGACAACTACCTGCTGATCCTCATGCACCACATCGCCTCGGACGCCGGGTCCGCGGACGTGATCGCCCGCGAACTCCAGCAGTTCTACGAACACGGCGACCCGGACGAGCCCGCCGCGACCGTCTCGTTCACGGACTTCGTGGAATGGGAACGGCGGTGGCTGGCGAGCCCGGAGGCGGACGCCGCCCTGGCCTGGTGGTCGCGGCAGCTGGCCGACCCGCCCGCGCACCTGGACCTGACAGATGCGCACCGCCCGCCCGGGGTCACCTACGAAGGCAGAGACCTGACATTCCGCTGGAACGCCGAGCAGAGCGGCGAACTGCGGCGGTTCGCCGCCCGCGAAGGCGTCTCGATCAGCACCGTGCTGATGGCAGGGTTCTTCGCCACCCTCAACCGGGTCGCAGACATCGAAGACGCCGTGCTGGCCACCGCCGCCGCCCAGCGCGGCCAACCCGGCTGGCAGACCGCCGTCGGCTACTACCTGAACACCGTCCTGATCCGCGCCAGACCCTCGGCCCGGCAAGGCTTCCGCGCCCTGCTGCGCCAGGTGCACGAGTTCACCCTCGGCATGCTCGAACACCTCGACTACCCGCTCGACCTGCTGGTGAACGAACTCAAACCGCCCCGGTCCGAGGGCCGCGCGCCCTGGTTCGACGCGGTGGTCAACTGGATCTCCACCGACGCGTTCCCCGACGCCGTCAAGCTCTTCCACGGCCTCGGCGACACCATCGCCCCGGACGGCGCCCTGCCGCTGGAACCGATGCCGGTGCGCCGGCACCTGGCCAAGTTCGACCTGGAGATCTCGCTCGGCCTGATCTCCGAGGAGATCGTCGGCCACGTCCAGTACAAACCGAGCTACCTGGAGAAGACGACCGTGGCATCACTGCTCGACCGCTACCGCACCGTGCTGTTCGCCGCCATCGCCCAACCCGACCAGCCGCTCGGCGAACTCGCCGAGGGCCCGACCGAGGAGGCGGCCCGGTGACCGGGACCCTGCACGACTCCTTCCTGCAGAACGCGCTCAAACACCCCGAGGCGCCCGCCGTCTACACCGACGCCGGGGTCCTGACCTACGGCGAGCTCGACGAGCGCTCGGCCGCGCTGGCCGAACGGCTGGCCGCCGAGGGCGCCGGGCCGGGCGTGCCGGTCGGCATCTGCGTCGAACGGACCCCGGACCTGCTGGTCGGCCTCTACGGCATCCTGCGGTCCGGCGCGTGCTACCTGCCGCTGGACCCGGGATACCCGGCCGAGCGGCTGGACTTCATGATCCGCGACAGCGGGACCAAGCTGCTGCTGACCACCGCGGCGTCCCGGCCGAACGTCCCGGCGGGACCGACCGTGCTCGTGCTCGGCGACACCGTCGCGACCGAACCGGGCGAGCAGCCGGAGCAGGTCGTGCCCGAGGACACCGCGTACCTGATCTACACCTCCGGCTCGACCGGCCGGCCCAAGGGCGTGGCGATCCGGCACAGCGGCTGCGCGGCCATGTCGGCCGAGATGGACCGGATCCTGGCCGACTGCGACCTGAGCGTGGTCGCCGCGGCCAGCTCGATCTGCTTCGACATGTCGGTGATGGAGATCTTCCACACCCTCTCCGGCGGCGGCGCGATCGTCCTCGTGCCGAGCGCGGTGCACCTGCCCGAGGCCAAGCACGCCGACAAGATCACCCACCTCAACGCGATCCCGTCGGTGATGTCCGTGCTGCTCGACGCGGGCGGCCTGCCGCCGAACCTGCGCGCGGTCGTGCTCGGCGGCGAGCCGGTGCGGCGCAAGCTGGTGGACCGGGTGTACCAGGAGACCGGCGCGCAGCGGGTGTTCAACGCCTACGGCCCGACCGAGGGCACCGTGTTCTGCTCGTTCAAGCTCGTGCCCCGGGACGGGGACGACGAGCCGACCCTCGGCCCGCCCTCCGCGCACGCCCGGGTCTACGTGCTCGGCCAGGACCTCAAGCCGGTCCCGGCCGGCGAGCCCGGCGAACTGTTCCTCGGCGGCGCCGGGCTGGCCTCCGGCTACGTCAACCGGCCGGACACCACGGCCGAACGTTTCCTGCCCGACCCCTTCCGGCCCGGCGACCTGGTGTACCGCAGCGGCGACATGGTCCGGTTCACCGCGGACGGCGAGCTGGAGTTCCTCGGCCGCACCGACCAGCAGGTCAAGATCCGCGGCTACCGGATCGAACTGGAGGAGGTCGAGGCCCGGCTGACCGGCTGCCCGCAGGTGCGCGAGGCTGCGGCCGCCGTGCGCGACGGCCGGCTGGTCGGCTACGCCGTGCCGGCCGGGGAGGCCCGGACCGAGGCCGGGTTCGACGTCGGGCTGCAGGCCGCGGTCACCTCCAAGCTGCGGGCCGAACTGCCCGACTACATGATCCCCGAGGTGATCGTGTTCCTGCCCGCGCTGCCGACGGCGCCCGGCGGGAAGCTCGACCGGGCCGCGCTGCCCGAACCGCCGGCCGCCGCGGAGAAGTCCGGCCCGTTCGAGGCCGCCGGCACCCCGACCGAGGTCGCGCTCGCCGAGATCTGGGGCGAGCTGCTCGACCTGGAACCCGGGGGCATCGGGGTGCGCGACGCCTTCTACGACCTCGGCGGCAACTCCCTGCTGCTGGTCCGCCTGTCCCGGATGACCTCGCGCCGGTTCGGCCGCCGGATCGGGGTGGCCGACCTGTTCCGGTTCCGCGACATCCACTCGCTGGCCGCCTGGCTGGACCAGGACGACGGCGACGCCACCCCCGAGGTGGTCGAGTCGGCCCGCCGCCGGGCCAGCGCCCGCCGCGCGATCCTGCAGGCCCGCAGCACGCCCGCCGCCGACTGAGCCCCCCACACGTGAAGAAAGGTCTTCTGATGACCGGTAATTCCGAGCCGGAGTTCGACCCTGGCGACGTGGCCGTGATCGGCATCTCGTGCCGGTACCCGGGCGCCCGCGACAAGGCCCAGTTCTGGGACAACCTGGTGCACGGCCGGGATTCGATCACCCGGATGTCCAAGGACTCGATCCACGTCGACGAGTCGGTGATCAACAACCCGTACTACGTGCCGGCGGCCGGGATCCTGGACGGCCACGACGAGTTCGACCCGGCGGTGTTCGGCATCACCGACCGGATCGCGGCCATGATGACCCCCGAGAACCGGTTGTTCATCGAGAGCGCCTGGGAGTCGCTGGAGGACGCCGGCTACGACCCCGAGCGGATCAAGGGCGAGGTCGGCGTGTACGGCGGCACCAACGCGCAGAGCGCGGCCGTCTACAGCGGCCCGCCGGACTGGCTGTCGGTCGGCCAGGAGGTGATGGACCGGAGCCTGGCGTGGGTGCCGGACACCCTCACCTCCAACGCGCTGTACTACCTCGGGCTCACCGGCGAGGCGGTCACGCTCACCACGGTCTGCGCCAGCTTCCACTACTCCGTGCACCTGGCCTGCCAGTCGCTGCTGCTCGGCCAGACCGACATGGCGATCGCCGGCAGCGTGCTGGTCCGCCTGCCGCACCGCCGCGGCCACCTGTGGGAGGAGGGCCGGATCCTGTCCCGGGACGGGGTGTGCCGGCCGTTCGACGCCAACGGCACCGGGACCGTGCTCTCCAGCGGGGTCGCCACCGTCGTGCTCAAACCCCTGGCGCAGGCCGTCGCCGACCGCGACCACGTCTACGCCGTGGTCAAGGGGACCGCCATCAACAACAACGGCATCAGTGCGATGGCGTACGGCATGGCCCAGCCCGAGCGGCTGAGCGCGTGCATCGCCAACGCCATGCAGGTCGGCGGGGTCACCCCGGACACCGTGTCCATGTACGAGGCCTTCGGGCTCGGCCTGCCGATGACCGACGGCCTGGAGGTGAACGCGGCCGCGATCGCGTTCGGCAAGCAGACCGCCAAGTGCTCGATCGGGTCGGTCAAGGGCAACATCGGCCACGCCGGGGTCGGCTCCGGCGGGTCCGCCGCGGTGAAGACCGCCCTGGCCCTGTACCACCGGCAGTTGGTGCCGACGATCAACCTGACCGAGGTCAACGAGGACCTGGACTTCCCGAGCACGCCGTTCGTGCCGCAGCGCGAAGGGGCCGACTGGGACCCGGAGGCCGGCATCCGCCGGGCCGGGGTCACCGGCCTGGGCGGCGGCGGCTTCAACGCGCACCTGGTGTTCGAGGAGCCGCCCACGCTCGCCCCGCGGGCCGCCGAGGCCGTGGGCAGGCCGCGGCTGGCCACGTTGTCAGCACTCGACGACCAGGCGTTGTCCGATCAGCGGACCAGGCTGAAGGACTGGCTGGCGGCCGATCCGGACGCACGCCTGGAAGACGTCTGCTACAGCCTGAACCTGGGTCGCAAGGTGCTGGCCCGCCGGTGGGCCGCCGTGGTCACCACGCGCGAGGAACTGGTCGAAGCGCTCTCCGCGGACTCGGCGCGTGATCTCGTCGCGACGACCGCCGCGGCGCCGCAGGTGGACCTCAACGCGTTCGACCGCAACGGGATCGGCCTGGTCTGCGCCGGAACCGACCATCAGTCGCTGTTCGCCTTCGGGGCCGCGTGGGTGACCGGGCAGCGGGTCGACTTCGAGCCGCTGCATCGCGGCCAGGCCAGCCACCGGGTGCCGCTGCCCACCTACCCGTTCCGCCCGCGCCGCTTCCGCCCGGAGCTCGGATGAGCGCCGCGCCGGCCGGCCTGGACCTGGACCTGAGCGACCCGGCCACCTTCGCAGGCCGCGATCTCGGCGGCTTCTGGCGCGCCCTGCGCGACACCGACCCGGTGCACTGGAACCCGCCGGGCGGCGCGCATCCGGGGTTCTGGGTGCTGACACGCTACGATGACATTATGGGCGCATACCGGGACGATGTGCACTTCACCTCCGAGCGGGGCAACGTGCTGGTCACCCTGCTGGGCGGCGGCGACGCCGGAGCCGGCCGGATGCTGGCGGTGACCGACGGGCCCCGGCACCACGAACTGCGCAAGATCTTTCAAAGGGTACTGTCACCGCGGGTGCTGCGCGAGGTCTCCGCCGCGGTCCGGGCCAACACCCGGCAGCTGGTCGGCGAGGCGGTCGAAGGCGGCGGCTGTGACTTCGCCGCGCAGATCGCCAGCCGGATCCCGATGTCCACGATCTCGAACCTGCTCGGCGTGCCCGAGCAGGACCGGGAATTCCTGCTGGTGCAGACCAAGGCCGCCCTGTCGGCCGACGACGAGGAGGTCGACGAACTCGACTCGGAGATGGCCCGCAACGAGATCCTGCTCTACTTCCAGGACCTGGTCGAAGAGCGCCGCGAGACCCCGGGCGAGGACGTCATCAGCATGCTGGTGGCCAGCGAGATCGACGGCGTGCCGCTGTCCGACGAGGACATCGTGCTCAACTGCTACAGCCTGATCATCGGCGGCGACGAGACCAGCCGGCTGACCATGATCGACTGCGTGCGCACCCTGGCCGCCGACCCGGACCAGTGGCGGCGGCTGAAGGACGGCGAGGTGCAGATCGCCACCGCGACCGAGGAGGTGCTGCGCTGGGCCTCTCCGACGATGCACTTCGGCCGCACCGTGATCGAGGAGACCGACCTGCACGGCGTGCGGCTGAAGCCGGGCGAGATCGTCACCCTGTGGCACGCCTCGGGCAACCGGGACGAACGCGTCTTCGACCGCCCGGACGCCTTCGACCTCGGCCGCACCCCGAACAAACACATGGCCTTCGGCTACGGCCCGCACTTCTGCGTCGGCTCCTATCTGGCCAAGGTGGAGGTCGCCGAACTGCTCACCGCACTGCGCGACCAGACCGCAGGGGTCGAACAGACCGGCCCGGCGCTGCCGATCAGGTCCAACTTCCTGACCGGATACTCCTCCCTGCCCGTCCGACTCCTGCCCGCCGCCTAGAGAAGGAGAGCTACGTGAAGACCGACTCCGCCCCAAGCGCCGTCGACACGGCCACGGCGCCCACCGCCAGCGGACGACTTGCGCTCGTCGTCATCACCGGCGCCCTGGCGCTGGACGTCGGCAACCTGAACATCATCAACGCGGCCCTGCCCGCGATCGGCAGCCATTTCGGCCTGGCCGCCGACACCCTGCAGTGGGTGATGACCTCCTACGCCCTCACCTTCGCCGGATTCCTGCTGCTGAGCGGGCGGATGGCGGACGTGCTGGGCCGCCGCAAGGTCTTCATGGTGGGCGTCGGACTGTTCTCGGTCGCCGCGCTCGGCGCCGCGGTGGCCCCGGACGCGGCCGTGCTGATCATCGCCCGCGCCCTGCAGGGAATCGGCGCCGCACTGTCCGGCCCGGCCGCACTGGCGCTGCTCAGCGAGGTGTTCCCGCCGGGGCCGCAGCGCAACCGGGCCTTCGGGATCTACGCCGCGGTCGGCTCGACCAGCGCCAGCGCCGGCCTGGTCCTCGGCGGCGTGCTCACCCAGCTGCTGACCTGGCGGTCGGTGTTCGTGGTGGCCGTGCTGTTCGGCGTGCTGCTCCTGCTCGCGGCCAAGTCCGCGCTGCCCGCGAGCGTCCGGCGCCCGCACTCGCTCGACCTGCCCGGCGCCGGCGCCGTCACGGTCGGCCTGGTCCTGGTGGTCTTCGGGGTCAGCCGCAGCCAGCAGGTCGGCTGGACCTCGCCGAGTGTCGTGGCCTCGCTCGCCGTGGCGGTCGTGCTGCTGGTGGCGTTCGTCGTGTGGGAACGCCGGGTGAAGGAACCGCTGGTCCTGCTCGGCATCTTCCGCGCGGCCTCGGTCCGCGCCGCGACCCTGACCGCGCTGCTCTCCTACACCACCGCGATCGGCCTGCTGTTCTTCGCCCCGCTCTACCTCCAGAACATGCTCGGGTGGTCGCCGCTGGAGTCCGCGCTCGCCATCCTGCCGCTCTCGTGCGCGGTGTTCGTGGTCTCCAACTACTTCACCGGCGGCCTGCTGTCCAGGTTCGGCCAGCGTCCCCTGCTGATCGCCGGGCTCGCCCTGATCGCGCTGGGCATCGGCTCATGTGTGACGACCTCGCTGACCGGCGACTACTGGTGGCAGATGATGCCGGGCGTCACCGCGATCGGCCTCGGCATGGGCCTGAGTTTCCCGGCCATGACCGCCGCCGGCCTGGCCGAGGTCCCGCAGGAGCAGCACGGCGTGGCCGGCGCGATCAACGTCGTGGCCCAGCAGATCGGCGCGAGCGTCGGGCTCGTGTTCCTCGTGCTGGTCGCCTCGGCCGCCAGCGGGTCGGCCGACAACCCGGGCAAGCTGAACGGGTATCACAACGCTTATCTGGTTGCCGCAGCCCTCTGCGTCGTCGGCATCGTGATCATCGCGTTCGGCGGGAAGTGGAACAGCCACCCCGAGCCGGAACAGGTCTCCGCCCGGGCCGGGGCCTAGCGCGGGGCTTGGCCGTCGATACCGGCGGTCTCGGGCCGGGTCTGGTCACCGGAGTCGAGCCCCTGCGCGCCGGCCCGGGCGCCGGGGTGTCCGGCCTGCGCGGCCGCCTCGCGTTCGGCCTCGGCGTTGATCTCGGCGCCGAGCAGCACCGCGATCCCGGTCAGGTAGAGCCAGAAGATCAGGATCACCACGCCCGCGAACGCGCCGTAGGTCTTGCCGTACGACCCGAATTCGCTGACGTAGAAGGAGAATCCGAGCGACGCGCAGAGGAACACGGCGGTGCCGACGACGCCGCCCGGGCTGACCCACTGCCAGCGCGGGGACTCCCGGTTCGGGCCGTAGTAGTAGAAGAACGAGAACAGCAGCGTGATCAGGATGATCGTCGCCACCCAGCGCACCACCGTCCACACGAGCACGAAAGCCGTGCCGTGGACGGAGAGGTGGTCCTCGATGCCGCTGCCGAGCGACGCGCCGAACACGATCAGCGCGGCCGCCGCGCCGCCGAGCACGATGGTGGCGAGCATCAGCGGGAACGCCCGCAGCCGCTTGGGCGCGAACTTCCGGTCCACCGGAACCTCGTAGGCGATGTCCAGGCCCGCCTCCAGGGCGGCCATCCCGCTCGACGCGCTCCACAGCGCCACCACGACGCCGATGATCAGCGCGGTCACCGACGCGTGCGAGGAGCGGTCGGTGGCCGAGTGCACGGCCTGGGTGAACACGTCCGACGCGCCGGGCGGCAGCGCCTTGTCGAGCCCGTTGACCATGTTCTGGACCGCGCTGGAGCTCAGGTGGGCCAGGCTGGCCACGCCGAGCAGCGCGATCAGGGCCGGGAACAAAGCGAGGAACCAGTGGTAGGCCAGGCTGCCGGCCGTCATGCTGCACCGGTCCCGGGTGAACTTCGCCCCGGTGCGGGTCAGGGTGTGTCGCCAGCCGGTCTCGCCGAGGTCCAGGGGCGTGTCCGGGCCGCCGGAGACCTCGCTGCGCGGCGGAATGCTCTCCGCGGCGGCGGGCGCGGGCGCGGCGGGCTGCGTCCTTCTTGTGGGCGCCTCCGCCTCGGTGGTCTGCCCGGCGGCAGTGTCGGCGCCGGCGTCAATGTGCGTGGCATGCTTCACGATCTACGTCCCTTCATCCTCCTCGTTCGCCTCGGGGAAGCGCAGTACCCGGCTTGCCGCGGACCTAACGGAACCCGTGTCCGGATGTTGAGGCGCGCGAAGTGCTCTGTCACCCCCGGCGGACACCCGTTCTTACCAAGAGGTCAGCCCGACCGGTTTAACCCGGCGCGAACCGGTTATCGGCTGGATGACGTGCATGCGGACTCCGCGGCCCGTGTCGGCTGTCGACGGAAAGGTCCGATCCCATGTCCCCGAGTTGTGGGTTCCATTGCTCGCAATGACGGTGAAGGGAAGGCCGGCATGACCATCCACTTCACCTCTTCCGCCGACCTGTTGCGGGTGTCCGGCACGGGCGAGATCACGGCGCTGTTCGGACGCTCCCCGGCGGCGTTCGCGCTGCTGTCCGGGCCCCGGCACGTCCTGGAAGCCGCTAACCCCGCGTTCTTCGATGCCGCCGGAGTGCCGCCGGGCGGAACCGGGCAGCCGATCGCGGACCTGATGCCGGAACTGGTCGAGCAGGGCCTGATCGCCGTCCTGGACGGGGTCTTCGACACCGGCGAGCCTTTCGTCGCCGCCGACTCGCTCGTGACCCTCGGGGTCGGACTGAAAGCCCGGCAGGCGTACTTCGATTTCACCTACGAACCCTGGCGCGACGAAGAAGGCCAGGTCACCGGCGTGATGGTGCTGGCCATAGAGACTACGGGCCTGAAGAACGCGGTCAAACGCGGCATCGAACACCGAGCCCTGCTCGAACGCATCGCCCGCGACGAACCCCTCCCGCAGGTGCTGGAGGGCATGGCCACGGTGATCGAACGCCTGTGCCCCGGCGCGCTGACCTCCATCCTGCTGGCCGACCCGGACGGCACCCACCTGTACCACGGCGCGGCCCCGAGCCTGCCGGAGTTCTACAACACGGCGATCGACGGGATCGCCACCGGCGAGGGCGTCGGCGCGTGCGGCACCGCGGCCCACCGCCGCAAGCCGGTGGTCGCCGCGGACATCGCCACCGACCCGTTCTGGACCGACTTCCGCGACCTGGCCGGCCGGGCGGGCCTGGCGGCCTGCTGGTCCACCCCGATCCTGGCCGCGGACGGAGCGCTGCTCGGCACGTTCGCGATGTACCACCGGGCCCCGAGCGCGCCGCGGGAAGCGGATCTGGCGCTGTGCGCGGACTTCGCCCGGACCGCCGCGCTGGCGATCGAACGCGACCGTGACCAGACCGCCCGCCGTGGCGCCGAGGCCCGGGAACGCGCGGCCCGGACCGACCTGAACTTCGTGCTCGACGCGAGCAGCGCCATCGCGCTGGACCTGGACTTCGCCGCCAGCCTGCAACGGCTCGCGCAGCTGAGCGTGCCGGTCCTGGCCCCGCTGTGCGCGGTCGAAGTCCTCGAAGGCGCCCGGATCCGCCGGGTGGCCACCGCCGCGGCCGACGCCCGCGCCCTGGACCTGATGCGCTCCTACACGCCGGTCTACCCGAGCCACGGCCTGGTCGCCCGGGTCCTGCGCAACGGCCGACCGGAATCGGCCGCCACCGCCCCGGACAGCCCGGGCCCGTGGCCGGAACTGGGCGTCACCGGCTACCTGTGCGTTCCGCTCAGCGCCCGCGGGCGCACGTTCGGCGTGCTCACCCTGCTGACCACGAACGACGGCCCCCCGGACGAGCACACCGTCGCCTTGGCCCAGGAACTGGCCCGCCGCGCCTCCTCCAGCGCGGACAACGCGCGCCAGTACACCGAACGGGTCCACCTGGCCCGAGACCTCCAGGCCGGACTGTTGCTGGCCCAGCCGCCGACCGTCCCCGGCCTGTCCATCGCCACCCACTACGCACCGGCCGGCGAAGGCCTGGAAGTGGGTGGGGACTTCTACGACGTGTTCGCGATCGGCCCGGACCGCTGGGCCTTCATGATCGGGGACGTGTGCGGCCGCGGCGCCCTGGCCGCGACCACCACCGGCCTGGTCCGGCACACCGCGCGGGCCGCCGCCCGGCTGATCGACGACCCGGCTCAGGTCGTCCAGGCGGTGCACGCCGCCCTGCTGGAGCGGCCCTACTCGCGCGGCGCGGACTTCGTCACGCTCGTCTTCGGCCACCTCTACGCCGAGCAGGGCGCCGTGTCGCTCGAACTCGTCCGGGCCGGCCACGTCGCGCCGCTGATCCGGGACGCGGACGGCCGGGTGCGCGAACTGGCCCCGGCCGGCACGCTGCTGGGGATCACCGGCCCCGCACCGGTCCTGCCCACCGCGAGCGCGACGATGCTGCCGGGCGAGAGCCTGCTGCTGGTCACCGACGGCTTCACCGAGGCACGCTCGGCCACCGGGGAGTTCTTCGGCGAGGAACGCCTGGCCCGGGCGCTGGCCGGGGAGCACGGCGCCCGCCCGGCCGACGCGCAGGCGGTGCTGGACGACGTCGTCGACACCCTGGACAAGTTCACCAGGGGCAACGACTCCGCGGACGACCGCGCCGCGCTCGTCCTGACCGTGCGCTGACCCGCTCCGCGGCCCTGCACCTGCTGCGAGGTCTGGTCCGTTCGGCTTGCCGGGCCGTTTCGGGCGGCCCGATCGCGGAGACGCGGGGGGCACCCGCGATCGGCGCCCGTCGACGCCCGGAAACCCAACGAAGGAGCGTGCAACGATGAGTGAGCGACGTGACGACCAGGCCGCGATCGCCGGGCGGCAGCCGCCCCCGCCGATCGCCGGGAAGGCCGGCTGGGACGAGGTGGACGTCCGGGCGGTGGACACCGTCCGGCTGCTGGCGGCCGACGCGGTGCAGAAGACCGGCAACGGCCACCCGGGAACCGCGATGAGCCTGGCGCCGGTGGCGTACCTGCTGTTCCAGAAGGTGCTGCGGCACGACCCGGCGGACGAGCACTGGCTCGGCCGGGACCGGTTCGTGCTCTCCTGCGGGCACACCAGCCTGACCCTGTACATCCAGCTCTACCTCAGCGGCTACGGCCTGGAGCTCGACGATCTCAAGGCTCTGCGCACCTGGGGTTCGAAGACCCCGGGCCACCCGGAGTACCGGCACACCCGTGGGGTGGAGATCACCACCGGGCCGCTGGGCCAGGGGCTGGGCGCGGCGGTCGGGATGGCGCTGGCGGCCCGGCGCGAGCGCGGGCTGCTGGACCCGGACGCGGCGCCCGGCGCCAGCCCGTTCGACCACCACGTGTTCGTCCTGGCCTCGGACGGCGACCTGATGGAGGGCGTCACCTCGGAGGCCAGCTCGTTCGCCGGGCACCAGGAACTGGGGAACCTGGTGTTGATCTACGACCAGAACCGGATCTCGATCGAGGACGACACCGACGTGTCGTTCAGCGAGGACGTCGCCGCCCGGTACGCCGCGTACGGCTGGCACGTGCAGACCGTGGACTGGGCGAAGACCGGCGAGTACGTCGAGGACGTGGACGAGATGCTCGCCGCGATCGACGCGGCCAAGGCCGAGACCGGCCGCCCGTCGATCATCGTGCTGCGCTCGATCATCGGCTGGCCCGCGCCGACCAAGCAGAACACCGGCAAGGCGCACGGCTCGGCCCTGGGCGACGAGGAGATCGCCGGGACCAAACGGCTGCTCGGCTTCGACCCCGACCGGGACTTCATCGTCGAGGACGAGGTGCTGGCCCGCGCCCGCGAGGTCAAGGACCGCGGCGAACAGGCGCACGCCGGCTGGCAGGAGGACTACGACGCCTGGCGCGGCGCGCACCCGCAGAACGCCGAACTGCTCGACCGGCTGCGCGAGCAGCGCCTGCCGGACGGCTGGACCGACGCGCTGCCGGTCTTCGAACCGGACGGGAAGGGCATGGCGACCCGCGCGGCGTCCGGCGAGGTGCTGACCAAACTCGCGCCGGTCCTGCCGGAACTGTGGGGCGGCTCGGCGGACCTGGCCGAGAGCAACAACACGACGATGGAAGGCGAGCCGTCCGCGGTCCCGGCCGACCGGCAGACCTCGATGTGGCACGGCGGCCCGTACGGCCGGACCCTGCACTTCGGGATCCGCGAGCACGCGATGGGCGCGATCCTCAACGGCATCGCGCTGCAGAGCCTGACCCGCCCGTACGGCGGCACGTTCCTGGTGTTCAGCGACTACATGCGCCCGTCGGTGCGGTTGGCCGCGCTGATGCAGCTGCCGGCGACGTACGTCTGGACGCACGACTCGATCGGCCTGGGCGAGGACGGCCCGACCCACCAGCCGATCGAGCACCTGGCCGCGCTGCGCGCGATCCCGGGCCTGGACGTGGTCCGGCCGGGTGACGCGAACGAGACCTCCGTGTGCTGGCGCACGATCCTCGAGCACGGCGACCGGCCGGCCGGGCTGGTGCTGACCCGGCAGAAGCTGCCGGTGCTCGACCGCGGCCCGGACGGGTTCGCCTCCGCGGACGGCGCGTCCCGCGGCGGCTACGTCCTGGCCGAGGGCGCGAGCATGGCCGCGGACCAGAGCAGCGCGCCGGTGCCGGACGTGATCCTGATCGCCACCGGCTCCGAGGTGCACATCGCGATCGAGGCCCGCGAGCTGCTCGGCGCGGCCGGGGTCGCGGCCCGGGTGGTGTCGATGCCGTGCCGGGAGTGGTTCGCCGCCCAGCCGCACTCCTACCAGGACCAGGTCCTGCCGCCCGGGGTGCGGGCCCGGGTGAGCGTGGAGGCCGCGGTCGGCCAGGGCTGGCGCGACCTGGTCGGGGACGCGGGCCGGATCGTCAGCCTGGAGCACTTCGGCGCCTCGGCCGACTACGAGACCCTGTACCGCGAGTTCGGCCTCACCCCCGAGGCGGTGGCCGACGCCGCGCGGGCCAGCATCCACGACGCCGCAGCCGGCTCGGTCCGGCCCGGCGGGCAGCGGCCCGCGTCCGCGCCCACGACCGGAGGCACGGGCGACCGCCCGGCCTGAGCCGGCCGCCGATCGGCTCGGCGGTGACCACGACGGCCGATGCCCCCGGGAACACACTCCCGGGGGCATCGGCCGTTCACCTTTTTGTCGCGGCTACTTCCAGACGACGGTGTCGCCGAGGAACTTCATGTCCTGGGCGCTCAGGCCGCCCTTGGAGGTGTTGCCGTCGTTGTACCAGACCACGTCGCCGTCGTCGCAGTGCTCTGCGGGCGCCGTCCGGCGGGTTCGCGCAGGGCTGGGCTTTCCTGGCGCTGACCGGGGAATCCGATCGCCGGCGGTTCTGGACGTCGGTGCCCAACGCGGTCGAGCACTGCCCGGAACTGTCCCCGGCGCCCGTGATCATCGTGCCGCTGGCCCGGGAGCGGTCCTACACGGAGCGCTGCACCCAGCCCGAGAAGACCTCGGAGAACCCTGATACCGGCCCCGAGTTCACGGTGCCCTACTGGTATATCGTCGCGGGCACGGCCTCGCTGCTGATGTTGCTCACCGCGGTGGACCGCGGCCTGGACGCGTGCTTCTTCACCATCTCGCCGCCGGAAGTCCCGGTCTTCCGCGCCACGTTCGCCGTTCCCGAGGACTACGACCCGATCGGCGCCGTCACCGTCGGCTAACGGGCACCCGACCTGCCCCCGCAGGCCGGCCGGATCGCCGAGCGCCGCCTGGGAATCGAGCAACTGGTGCACTACGGTCAGTGGAACCCGGACCAGCGCCGACCACAGGATTCGGTGGCGTCTGCACCGCCGGTTCCGCCTGCGCCCGCATGACATCGGCTTGACGGGGCATTCGTGACCCGGGCCGTATGCGGGTGCTGCGGTCACCAGGAGAGGACGAGGCGATGGCCCGGTTGGGCAAGACGAAGGAGTTGGCCGTCCGGGCACGCCGGGCGACCAGCCGCGGCGTGTGGGTCAGCGGGCGCGGGCTGGTCGACGAGGTGGTCGGCGCCGCGGCGAAGCTGCCGGTCCGGGACCGGGCGGCGCTGCGCGCCCAGTACCCGGGCCGCACCCCCGACCAGGTGGCCGACGCGCTGGTGCGCGCGGCCGCCCGGTCCACCGGCGCGGTGGGCGCGACAGTCGGGGTGTGGGCCGTGCTGCCGATAGTGCCGGCCTTCCCGGTGGAGGTCGCGGCCGAGACCCTGACCGTGGTGGCGCTGGAGATCAAGCTCGTGGCCGAACTGCACGAGGTGTACGGACTGGCCCTGACCGGCTCGGTGATCGACCGGACCTCCGGCTACGCCGCGGCGTGGGCCAACCGGCGCGGGGCCGTGCTGGTGCCCGGCGGCCTGGTGCTGGCCGTGGGCTCCCCGGTGCGCAAGCGGCTGACCCGCCGGCTGGCCCGCCGGGCCGGTCGCAGCACCCTGTCGCTCAGCCCGCTGCTGACCGGCGCGGTCGTCGGCGCGGTGCTCAACCGCCGGGAGACCCGCCGGGTCGGGCACACCGTCCTGGGCGGCCTGCAGAAGGACCCGAACGCGCAGCGCGACTGGTAAGCAGTGCGGCGCGCATCAGAGGTCGAAGTAAGAGCCGGCGGTCATCCGCTCACCGGCCGCGGCTGCCGCCGCGGCTGGTGACCGTGGTCGGCGACCCATCCGGCGAGGAGCTTCAGGGCCTCGCCGGAGGGCGATCCGGGATCGGCCAGGAACGTGAACAGGGTCTGGTCCGGGTCGCCGGGGAAGGCCAGCGCCTCGGTCTGCAGGGTCAGCAGGCCGACCACCGGGTGATGCAGGACTTTGATGTGATGACTGACCTGGACCACCTTCTGCCCGGCCCACCAGCGCCGGTAGAACTCGCTCTTCATGGCGCCACTGCTGCCCGAGCCCTTCGGCGATCCCGAGGCCGTGGCGGACACGGTCATGGCGGTGCCGGCCCTGGACGAGCCGCCGCTGCGCCTGGCGATCGGCGCGGACGCGGTCGAGAACATCCGCGCGTCACTGCGCTCCCGGCTGGCCGAACTCGACAAGTGGGAGTCGTTCCCGGGTTCGGCGGCCGCTGCCACGGCCACGGCCCAAGCGGCCTGACCGCGCCCGGCGGCCGGACCGTGCACCACCGGCACGGCTCCGGCCGGCGGGCGAGGGTCTTGACGGACCCGAACCCGGGGGGTTGTTACTTCCGGGCTCCTGCTACTTCTTCGGGCCCGCGCTCCCGCCGGCGGTCGCCCGCTGCGCGGCCAGGTGCCGGTCGTACTGACCGCTGGCCAGACCGTGCGGGCTCACCCCCAGCGATCGCAGCAGGCGGGCGTGGCGGCCGGTGTCCACCAGCCCGGCGGAGCCGTCCCGTTGCACCTTCGCCAATCGGGCGGCGGCGGTGTGTCGATCTCCGCCGAGCTGGCTGACGAGAGTGGCGATCTGGCGGCAATCATAAAGCGGCATGGGCGAACCCTTCTCACAGCGCGAATGTGAATATGCCCTTCCGGAAGCAGTCAACCGCACATCGCCCATGAACGCACCCCTATTCCGCAGAAGCGCAGCCATTCTGGTATGTAGGGCCGGGCTTTTAGTCCCAACGGCCTATTCTTACGACCGGCGCCGCTCACGGCAGACGGCATGCCGCGCTCTCGTCTAAGAGGTCGGCGAACAGATCGCCGTCCTGGGCGAGGCGGGTCAGGACGTCGTCGGCGGTGAACTCGAGCACCTTGGCCGCCGCCGCGGCCCGGGCCTTCGCGCCGCGGCGCCGGGCGGCCTGCTCGACCTCGGCCCAGCTGACCGGGGCCGACACGGTCGGATGCGGTCCGGCCCGCAGAGTGTAGGGCGCGGCGGTGGTCTTCGCGGTCGAGTTCTGGCTCCAGTCGACGAAGACCCGGCCCTCGCGCAGGGACTTGGTCATCTTGTGGATCGCCAGGTCCGGGACCGCGGCGTGCAGACGCTCGGCGAGGTCCTTGACATAGGCCACCACGTCGGCCGCCGGACTGGGAACCAGCGGAACGTACAGATGCAGGCCCTTGGAACCGCTGGTCTTGGCCCAGGCGGTCAGCCCGTCGGCCGCGAGCAGGTCGCGGGCGAGCAGGGCCAGGTGCGCGCAGTCCCCGATCGCCCGGCCCGGACCGGGATCCAGGTCGATCACCAGGCGGTCGTGCAGGTCCGGCTCGGGGGAGACCCACTGCGGCACGTGGATCTCCAGGGCGTAGTGATTGGCCATGTACATCAGCTCGGCCATGGAATCGAGGGCGACGTACGGCTTGGTCGGCCCTTCACGGCTGGGGACCTGGACGGTCGAGACCCACTCGGGTGTCCCGGCCGGCGGGTGTTTGGCGTAGAAGGTCGGGCCGCCCACGCCCTCGGGGAAGCGCACGAACGTCGCCGCCCGCCCGCGCACGTGCGGCAACAGCGCCGGGCCGACCTGGGCGTAGTAGTGCAGGGCCTCGCCCTTGGTCCAGCCGGTGGCCGGCCACATCGGCTTCTGCAGGTGGGTCAGGACCATCGGGTGGCCGTCCACTGTCGTCTGTGCGCGTTCCGTCATATCCTGGAACTCCCCGTATATGAGGTGCATGATGCCAACGTCCGCAAGAAGTTCTTGGAAGGGTGCCATCTCGTTCGGGCTGGTCACCGTGCCGGTCCGGCTCTATCCGGCGGTCCGGGAGCACAGTGTGCCGTTGCATCAGGTGCACGTGAAGGACGGCTCCCGGGTCCGGATGAAGCGCTTCTGCGAGGCCGAGGACAAGGAGATCCCGTACGAGGAGATCGGCCGCGGGTACGAGTCGCCCGGCGGGCCCACGGTCGTGCTCACCGGCGAGGACCTGGCGACGTTGCCGGTCGGGTCGAAGAAGGTGATCGACGTGCTCGCCTTCATCGACGCCGGTGACATCGACCCGTTGATGTTCTCCAAGGCCTATTACGTCGGCACCGACCAGGCCGGGGCGAAGCCGTACGTGCTGCTGCGCGAGGCGCTGACCGAATCGAACCTGGTCGCCGTCACGAAGGTGACCCTCTCCACGCGCGAGTCCCTGGCGGTGCTGCGCGTGCACGATGACGTGCTCGTGCTCCAAACGATGCTGTGGCCGGACGAGCTGACCCCGGCGACGGACGTGACCCCCGACCTGAAGGCCACGGTTCGCCCGCAGGAACTGGCGATGGCGCACAGCCTGATGGACACGCTGTCCGAGGGCTTCGACCTCGGGCAGTTGCGCGACGAGTACCAGGATGCGCTCCAAGGGGTCGTCGACGCGCGGCTGGAGGGCGCCGAGGTGCCGCACGAAGGGCCGCCGCGGGTGGTCGGGGACAACGTGATCGACCTGATGGCCGCGCTCAAACGCAGCGTGCGCGCGGCCGAGTCCGCCCGGGGCGGGAACGGCGCGCGGGCGCGGGGCAGTGACGACGCGGAGCCCGAATCCGACTCCGAGGCCGAGTCCGCTTCCGCACCGAAGGCCGCCGCAGCGGCGGCGACCAGGAAGCGCGCCCCGGTGAAGAAGGCGACCACGCCTTCGGCCAGGAAGACCGCCCCGGCCGCCGGAAAGAAGACCGCGCCCGCGAAGAGCGCCGCGAAGACCGCGGCCAAGAGCCCGGCGAAGAAGACGGCGGCCACGGCGACCCAGCCGCCGCGACGCCGGGCGTCCTGAACTTCCCGCGCAGAGCAGTCGGCTCGACTGGTGCGGCAATCGGCAGGAAGGACCAGGTGCATGGCATACAGCGCAGAGGTGGGCACCGAACTCGGGGCCGACCACCGGTTGATCGAGTTGCTGGGCCGGCAGCTGGACCTGGAGACCGACCCGGCCCGCCGCCAGGCCGCGGCGGACAAGATCGCGGGCATCATCGACTGGCACGAGAAGTTCGACCGCGCGTACCTCGGCGCGGACGAGCCCGCGGACAGCGCCGAGCAGACCGCCGAAACCGCCGCTGCCGCGTCGCTGGACGAACTGCTCGCCCGGGCGCGGCGGCACATCCGCCAGGAGGAGGACCACACTCTGCCCGCGTTCGAGTCCCACGCCCACTGGATGGTCCTGGAGGACCTCGGCGAGCGGGCCCGCGAGATGCGCCAGGCCCGCTCGGTCCGCCCGGGCCGCTGAGCCGCCGATGACGCGCCGATGAGCCGCCCGACCGCCGGCCGATCGGGTACGACGGCGCACAATCCCTGGTCGGAGCTGCCGCTGCTCGCGCCGATGCTCGCCACGCCCGGACGGCTGCCGTCCCCGGAGGCCGACGCCGAGTTCGGGTACGAGGTCAAATGGGACGGCATCCGGGCCGTGGCGTACCTGGACGGCGGCCGATTGCGCCTGCTCTCACGCACCGGCCGCGACATCACGCCCGCCTGCCCGGAATTGGAACCCCCGCCGTCTGCGCTGGCTGCGCACGCGCTTGTTCTGGACGGCGAGGTCGTGGCCTTCGACCAGGGCGGCAAGCCGTCCTTCGCCGCGCTCCAGTCCCGGATGCACCTGCGGGACCCGACGACCGCGGCGCGGGAGGCCGACAGCTGCCCGGTGACCTACATCGTCTTCGACCTGATCCATCTGGACGGACACGATCTGACCGGTCTCGAGTACCGCGACCGGCGCGAGCTGCTGCGGTCGCTCGGCGTCGAGGCGGCCGGAGCGTGGACCTGCCCCGACTACCAGATCGGGCACGGCGCCGACCTGGCCGACGCGACCCGGCGGCACGGCCTGGAAGGCGTGATCGCCAAACGGCTCGATTCGCCCTACCTGCCCGGCCGGCGCAGCTCCCACTGGATCAAGATCAAGCACCTGCGGATGCAGGAGGTCGTGATCGGCGGGTGGACCCCGGGCGAGGGGCGCCGCGACACGACCCTGGGCGCGCTGCTGCTCGGCGTCCCGGGGCGCGGCGGGCTCGAGTACGTCGGCCATGTGGGCACGGGTTTCACCGACCGGGCGCTGCGGGATCTGCGCTCCCGGCTGGACGCGGTCGGCGCCGACCGCAGTCCGTTCACCGACCGGATGCCGGAGTCGGCCGCGGCCACCGCCCGGTGGGTGCGGCCGGTGATCGTCGGCGAGGTGGTGTACGCCGATCGGACCCCTGGCGGCATGCTGCGCATGGCGTCCTGGCGCGGGCTGCGCCCGGACAAAAACCCTGGCGAGGTCCGGTTCGACGACGAGCGGACGGCGAATGACGACGGGTGAAGCGGCGACCCTGGATCGCGTGACAGTCCTATGATCAACGGCATGGCGCTACGACTGGTGCAGGTGAACATCAAGGCTCGCGACGACGCGGCCCTCGGCCGGTTCTGGGCCCAGGCGCTCGGCTGGGACGTCTCCAGCGAGGGGCCCGGGGTGACCAACGTCGAACCGGAGGGCTTCACCGGGCCGGACCCGGCCAACGTGTGCGTCGACGTGGTCACCGTGCCGGACCCCGAGACGGTGCGCTACCGGGTGCACCTCGACTTGGCCACCACCTCCGCGGCGCACCAGGCGCAGTTGGTGGCCCGGCTCAAGGCGCTCGGCGCCACACCCGCCGACGTCGGCCAGGGCGATGTGCCGTGGGAGGTGCTGGCCGACCCGGAGGGCAACGTGTTCTGCGTGCTGGAACCCCGGCCGGTCTACCAGGACACCGGGCCGATCGCCGCGGTGGTGGTCTACTGCGCGGACCCGCGGGCGATGGCACGGTTCTGGGGCGAGGCGACGGACTGGACCGTGCACGAGGCGACCGACGAGTACGCGTCGCTGCGCTCGGCCCAGGGCGTCGGGCCGTACCTGGAGTTCCTCCGCGCGTCCGGGCCGGCGACGGTGTGGACCCGCGTGCATCTGGACGTGGCACCGTACCGCGGGGACGACCGGGCGGCGGAGGCAGACCGGCTGCGGGGGCTGGGCGCTACCGACGTCGACCTCGGCCAGGGCGAGGTGCCGTGGACCGTGCTGGCCGACCCGGAGGGCAACGAATTCTGTGTGCTGACCCCGCGCTGAGTGGCCGGCCCCGAGCCGGTCGCCTACCCTCGCGCCGGCTCACACCACCGGCTCGGCCCGGCGCCGGTGCGGGGCCGGGCCACCGTGCGGCCGCGTCGGCGCGATGCCCGTGGCTTGGGCGGCCGCCTGGTCCTGGGCGGCCAGTCGGATGCCCTGGGCGGCCACGTCGGCGGCCAGGCGGGCCGAGCCGCAGCGTTCGGCCAGCAGCGCGGCCCGGTCCAGCCAGCCGCGGGCGGCGCCGGTCCGGTCCGCGTCCAGGGACAGCGCGGCCGCCGCGACCAGGGTGCGGCCCAGCTCGATCCGTTCGCCGGTGGTGGCGAAGTCGTCGATCGCGGCCTGGGCGCTCAGCAGGGCCGCGTCCACGTCGGTCCGGCTGGCGTGCGCCCGCATCCGGGCGCGCAGCGCGAAACCCTGGCGGCCCGCGGACGGCAGCTGGGTGACGCTGGCCTCGGCCAGGGCGGCCCAGCGGTCGGCCGCGGCGTGGTCGCCCACCCGGACCGAGGCCTCGGCCAGGGTGTCGCACCAGCGCGGCCGGCGCCAGCCGGTCAGCCGGGGCAGGTCGCGCCCGCCCGCGGCGTCCAGCAGGCGCCAGATCGCCCGGTCCGGTTCGCCGGTGTGCAGCAGGAACTCGGCGTTGAAGCAGCGGGCCGAGATGGCCCAGGCGGTCGGCGAGCCGTCGGCCAGGGCCATCCCCTGGTCGGCCGCCGCGACCGCGTCGGCCAGGTCGCCGGGCTCGCCGCGCCACAGCAGCGCCTCCGCCCGCAGGTTCGACAGGATCGACTCGACCGCCGGATAGCCGCCCTTGTCGGTGTACCGGTCGGCTTCGTCCAGGCTGGCCAGCGCGCCGGACAGGTTGCCCGAGCGCAGCCGGGCGTTGGCCAGGACCACCAGGATCTGCGCGTACGTGTACAGCTGCCCGGTGCTCTGGCACAGGCTCGCGCCCCGGGCGAGGTGGCGCTCGGCATCGTCCAGGCGGCCCAGGATCCCCTCGGCCATCCCGATCTGGTGGGTCGCCTCCAGGTGGGTCACCAGGGTCCGGTCGGCCGCGCCGTCGAGCAGGTCGGCGGCCCGGCTCATCGTCGCCGTGGCCCTGGCCTGGTCCCCGGTGAACAGCTGGGACAGGGCGGCCTTGCCTAGGGCGTTGGCCTCCGCGATCCGGTCCCCGTGCTTGCGCAGCAGCATCGCCGCGGTCTCCGCGTGCTGCCGGGCGGTCTGGTAGTCCTGCACGTCGTAGGCATAGTCGGCCAGTTCCGCGTGCAGGGCCGCGGCAGTGGCCGAGTCGCTGTCGGTCAGCGCGGCCAGGCCGGCCCGGGCCAGCGCGCCGGCCTCGGTGTACCGGCCGCTGTGCCGTTCGATCCGGCTGGAGTCGGCCAGCGCGGCCGCGTCGTCGGCCGGGCCGCCGGACAGCTCCGAGCGCAGCGCGCCCAGGATGGCCCGGCCCTCGGCGGCGTCCCCGGTCAGCAGACGGCACCGGGCCAGCAGAACCTGGGCCTCGTACCGGTGCTCGGCGCCCTCGGGCAGCAGCGAGAGCGCGACCTGCAGGTGCCCGGTGGCCACCACCGGGGAGGTGTGCAGCAGTTCCCGGGCCGCGGCGATCAGGGTCCGGACGTGCTCCGGCCGGTCCGGGTCCGCGGCCCGGGCGATGTGGAAGGCGCGGTCGCCGATCGGCGCCTCGCGCTCGGCCAGTTCGGCCTCGGCCCGCCGGTGCAGACCGGTCCGCCGGCCCGGTTCCAGCCGCTGGTAGACGACCTGCCCGACCGCCGGGTGGCGCAGGGTCAGCTGCGGTGCGGGCTGGGCCGGACGGATCAGGTCCCGGCGGGAGAGCGCGTCCAGCGCGGCCATCACGGCCGGTCGGCCCAGCTGCGCGACCGCGGCCAGCAATTCCGGTGGGAACTGCCGGCCGAGCACCGACGCGGCCTCCAGCACGGTCACCGCGGCCGGGTCGAGCCCGGCCAGTTCGCCCAGCACCGCGGTCCCGGCCTCCCCGGCCGCGGCGGTCCGGGCGGACAGGATCTTCAGGTACTGCGGGTTGCCCTCGGCCTGCTCGTACGCCGCGTCCGCGTCCCGGTGGTCGCCGAGCAGGTCGCGGGCCTGGTCCCGGGACAGCGGGGGCAGGGTCCAGACGTCCAGCAGCCCGGCCGAGGACGCCCGGGAGAGCACCGCCGCGAGCGGGGGCGAGAGCTGGCGCTGGCGGTAGGCCAGGACGCACAGCACCGGGCCCGCGGCCGCCGCCTCGATCAGCCGTTCCACGTCCCCGGCCTGGTCGGCCGCGAGCTCGTGCAGGTCGTCCAGCGCGGCCAGCACCGCGGTGCGGTCGGCGACGTGCCGGCCGAGTTCGCGCACGTCCAGGCTGGGCTGTCCGCCGGGCAGCGGGAAGGCGATGGTCCGGCCGCCGTGCGCGGCGAACACCGGGACCCGCCCGGCCTGGGCGTGCGCGGTCGCGGTCCACAGCAGTGCGCTCTTGCCGATGCCCGGCTCGCCGACCAGCGCGATCGCCCGGCCCCGGCCCGAGGCCAGCGCGGCCAGGGCCGCGGCCACCGCCTCGGTCTCCGGCTCCCGGCCGACCAGCGGCCGGGCCGCGGCGGCGGCCCGCACGCCGGGCGGGGCGAAGCCGCCGGCCCCGGCCGGCCGGGGCCCCTCCCAGGTGACGGTCAGGGCCAGCCGGCCGCCGTCCTTCGGGTCGCCGGCGGCGGTGAGCACGGCGGTCGGGCCGGACCGGCTGGTCGGCGGGATCGTGCCGTCGCGGGCCTCGTCCCGGGTGACCAGGGAGGCGAGGGCGGCGCGGGACGGGGCCCCGGTCTTCTGGTAGATCCGGGCGATGTGCGATTCGACCGTGCGGGGGCTCAGTTTCAGCCGGCTGGCGATCGCCCGGCTGGTCAGGCCCTGGGCGACCAGGATCGCGACTTGGCGTTCGCGCTTGGTCAGCGCGGCCAGTTCGTCCACCGGCTCGGGCTCCTCGGCGAACACCAGGGGCCGCAGCCGCTCGGCCAGGCCGGTCAGCAGGTGCGCCCCGCCCTCCGCGGCCAGCCGGGAGCCGCGGTGCCACAGGGCGGCCGCCTCGGCGCCGCGCCCGGCGGCCCGGGCGGGCGCGGCGGCCAGCAGCAACGACTGGGCCTCGCGCAGCGTCGCCCCCGAGCGGGCGCTCTCGGCGGCCGCCGCGGTGAACAACCGGGCGGCCTCGGCCGGATCCCCGCGCACCGCGGCGACCTGGCCGAGGCTGCGCAGCCCGGCCCCGCGCTGGGCCGGCAGGCCGAGCTGCTGCGCCTCCTTGTTCGCGCGTTCGGCCCAGTGCCCGGCGGTGTCCACCTGGCCCAGGGCGAGGGCGGCGCCGGTCAGCACCTCCAGGTAGTTGGGGCGCATCGTGGGCTGCAGGTGGCGCAGCTCGCTCCCGCCGCCGGTGCGCAGCAGGGCGTCCACGGCCCGGTGCGGGTCCCCGGCGTCCAGCGCGGCGTACCCGAGCATGCACGAGGCCACGTTCGCCCACCAGCTCTCGGCCGCGTCGGCCGAGGCCACGGCCTCCTCGGCCACCTCCAGCGCGCTGCGTCCGGCCGGCCGGCGGGCCTGGAGCAGGATCTGGGACTGGAACGCCAGGACGAAGGCGAGCATGTCGCCGCTGCCCAGAGTGCGGGCGATCGGCTCGGCCTCCTCGGCCAGTTCCAGGGCGGACGTGATCCGGCACGTGCACAGGTGGATGTACGCCTTCGCGGTCAAAAAGTGCGGGACGAGATAGACCTGCCCGGTGCGCCGGGCGATCCCGAGGCCGCGGTCCAGGTGGCGCTCGGCGTTCGGGTAGTCCTCCAGGAACGCCTCGGTCCAGCCCAGGGTGCACAGGAACTCGCACAGCTCGGCGAAGTCGGCGTCGGTGGTCGCGTCGGCCAGCGCGGCCGCGGGTCCGGCGAACGCGCGGGCCGCGTCCACCTCGCCTTCGTAGGCCTCGCCCATCGCGAGCAGGGTCAGAGCGCCGATCTCGGCGATCTCGTCGCCCAGGGCCCGGGCCGTGGCCAGGGTCCCGGTGATCTCCGCCCGGACCTCGGGGAACCGGGCGGCCGCGATGACGCAGGAGCACAGTTCCAGCCCGATCCACACGGCCTGCGCGGGCGAGGGCGCGGGGGTTCGGGCCAGTTCGCGCCGCAGCAGCGCCTCGGCTTCGCGGTGCCGGCCGAGTTGGCGTTCCAGTTGGGCGCGCAGGGTGACCGCGGAGATGTGGATCTCATCGTACGGGCCCGGGGCCGGTCCGTCGGTGATCAGCCGCAGCAGGTCCCGGCTCTCCTGCAGCCCGCCGCCGACCCCGAGCGCCCGGGCCCGGCGCAGGGTCAGCTCGCGCCGCAGGATCAGGTGGTCGGGGCCGTCCGGGAGCAGCCGCAGCACCACGCCGAGCCAGTGCGCGCAGCTGGCCGGGGCGGTCGCGCAGGTCTGGTCGGCGGCCTCCATCAGGACGGCGGCGGCCAGCGGGTCCCAGTAGGTGACCGACTGTTCGACGTGGTGCGCCCGGGCGACGGCCGAGGCCCCGGCGGCGGCCAGCCCGGCCGCGGCCCGGCGGTGCAGTTCCTCGCGCCGCCACGGTTCGATCTCGTCGTGCACCAGCGCGCGGATCAGCGGGTGGCGCAGGGCCAGCCGCCGGCCGCCGTGCCCGGTGCGCACCAGGTCGCGGTCCATCAGGGCCCGCAGCGCGTCGGCCGCGGCCTCGGCGCCGGTGCCGGTGAGCGAGCCGATCAGCTCGGGCGTGGCGTGGTCGCCGAGCACGGCCGCGGCCTCCAGCACCCGGCGCTCGGCCGGGCTGAGCGGGGCGAGTTCGTCCAGCAGCAGGGCGCCGAGCCCGGTCGGCAGTCCGTCCGGTCCGCCGGAGTCGGCGCCGGCCTCGGGACCGGCCGCGGGGCCGGGCTGCGGGATCCGGCGGGCCTCGCGGTCGGCGTGCACGAGGGCGAGGAAGTACAGCGGGTTGCCGCCGCTGGCCCGGTACAGCTCGGCCGCCCGGGGCGGGGACAGGCCGCCGGCCAGGTCCTCGACGCAGTCGCGTTCGGTCAGCGGGCCCAGGGACACCCGCAGCACGGAGCCGGCGGCCAGGCCGCGGGCCAGCGCGGCGGTGAGCACCGGCGAGGTCTGCCGGTGCCGGCGGGACACGACCAGCAGCGGCATCGACGGCAGGGGATGGCGCAGCAGATGGCTCATCAGTTCCAGCGAGGCCGGGTCGGCGCAGTGCAGGTCGTCCAGGACCACCACGAACCGGTCCCGGCCCAGGCCGCCCAACGCGGCGGCAGTGGCCTGATACAGGCTGAACCGGTCCGCGGCGCTCGGCGCCCGGCCGGCCTCGCGCAGCACCGGGGAGAGCTGGGCCAGGGCCGGGAAACGGCCGGCCACCTCGGGATCGAGGTCTGCGAAGGCGTCGGCGAACGGCCGGAACGGGCTGTGCTGTTCGTACTCTGTCGCCTTGCCGGACAGCACGGTCAGCCCGCGGGTGCGGGCGCGGGCGTGGATCCGGGCCAGGAACCGGCTCTTGCCGATCCCGGCCTCGCCGGTGACGTCGACGACGGCCGGGCCGCCGTCCCCGATCCGGTCGAGCACCGAGTCGAGCAGCTCGGTCTCGGCGGTTCGGCCGACGAACGGCCCCTGGTCGGCTCGCGCCTGCGGGGCGCGGTGCGCCTCGGCCATCTTGCGGCTCCCTTTCAGGAGGCCTCTGACGAGACCCGGGTCCCTGAAAGGGGGACACTACCACCGCATTCGAAGATCGGAAAGGACCAGTTGAATCCGGCCTTGGATACCGCAGGCTGACGGCATATGACCAGGTGAAAGCTACATCGCGGCGCTGGGGTCCAGGGCCTGGTCGGATTCGGCCTGGATGGCGGGGGAGCCGTCCGAGTCCTGCAGCGCGGCCAGTTCGCCGCCGCCCGGCGCGGTCCAGGCCGGCTCGGGCCGCCGGCGCAGGAGGTGGGCCGCGATGGTGCGGACGAGGCGCCCGGCGGCCAGCCAGAAGGTGTCCGGGAGGAACACCGAGTCCCCGATGATCATCACGGCGGAGAACTCGGGGATCCCGAGGAGCACCGCGATGCTCAGGTGCATGCCGAGCAGGATCACCAGCAGCGTGTATTTCAGCTTCTTGGAGAAGACCGCGAAGGGGAAGCCGATCTGGGCGAAGACGGTCAGGTACGCGACGATCGCGATCATCGTCGAGTGCCCGGCGATCGTGTCGGACAGGCCGGGCCAGGCGCGGAACCAGTTGATGTGCAGGACGTAGTAGAGGGCTGTGCCGTTCTGCCACACCGGGCCCTGAGCCTTCCACAATGCGGCCGCGCCGTAGATCACGCACATCTGGAAGCCGATGACCAGGATCGCCGCGTTGTGTATCAGGGCCACGACTCGGCGGCGCACCTCGGCCAGTTCGGCCAGGGCCTGGCCGGCGAGCTCGCGCGGCGCCGCGGCGCGGGCGGCCGGCCGCCGGCTGTCCAGGGACGCGCGCCGGCCGCACGCGGTGAACACGAGGTAGATCGACATCAGCAGCAGGACGTTGTCGCCGCCGTCGCCGAGGAAGACGTCGCGGGCGGTGAACGTGGTGACCACCAGCATGAAGCCGACCGAGGCGGCCCGGGTGTGCCAGCCGAGCACCATGGCGGCGCAGATCAGCAGGGCGATCGCGTAACCGAGCTCGAACCGGGTGTCACTCGTGGTGGCCAGCAGGGTGTTCCAGGACTTGATCCAGCCGTACCAGTGCGCGTTCGCGGCGTACTGGTCTTCCAGGGCCGGGGTCCAGGCCGCGTTCGGGCCCCAGAGCTGTTCCCGGTGGGGCAATTCGCGGAGCAGGAAGATGAGATAGGCGAGGGCGTAGCCGATCCGGAGCATCGCGGTGCCGTAGAGCGCGTTCGGGCGGTTGGCCAGGTCGGTCAGGTCGTGCCCGATCCGGCGGGCCCGGGGCAGGACCAGGGTGCTCATCAGGGTTCTCATGAGGTCGGTCCGCTCTGGGGGGCCAGCGGCCACCACGGCTCGTAGTGGTTGGTCGGCGGCTGCGGCGCGGTGCTGCCGGGCGGGGGCATCGGCGTGCTGATCGACTCGAACTGCACGGCCGTGTCGGCCCCCGGGACGGTCAGTCCCAGGCGCTGGGCCGCGATGTCGACCAGGTACTGGCGCATCAGGTTCCGCGTCGCCGTGGACGTGTCAGTGCCGGAATACACGTTCCAGGCCAGGCGCAGTTCGTTCTCGTCGGCGTGGCTGGGCATCGGGTCGTGCGTCACCGCGGCGTAGTCGATCGCGGTCAGGTCCACCCACGCGCTCTGCGCCCCGGCGGCGTTCTTCACCCGGACCAGGATCGTGATGTTCGCGGTCTGCGGATCCGGTCCGAACAGTTTCCAGTTCTGCCCCAGCCACGGGTCGATCCACCAGTTCAGCTGGGTCTTGTACTGCTTCGTGAGCGTGTTGGCCGGCGAGGCCGCCAACACCATCGAAGCGCCCTGTATCGCGGTCACCAACCCGATCACCGCCACGCAGGCCCCCAGCAGCAGCCGCGACCACCGCGAAAGCCGCAGCGGTGCGTGGTCGGGCATCGCGCTTACTTCCATGGTTCCTCACTTCTGGTCAGGGGGCCGACCGGACGGCCGTGGCACGCACGCGCACCACGACCGTCCGTCACTGCGGCCGGGATGGATCGAACCGTCCCGGTGCCGGAGGACTACTCCTCTTCGATCGGGTAGGTGCTGTCGTCGCTGCGACCGCCACCGCCACCGCCACCGCCATCGTCGCCGCTGCTCGCGTCGTCGCCCGAGTCGCCGCTGTCCGAGGAACCGTCGTCCGAGGAGACCGAACCGCTGTCCGAGGAGTCGCCGTCCGAGGTGACCAACGAGCCGTCGGTGCCGCTGACGTCCGAGTACACCGAGGTGTCGTTGCTCCCGGAATCGCTGTCGATGATCGTGTAGGGATCGGGGTCCGGTTCGGGCCAGGTCGTCGGGATCTCGACGTACTGCTCGACGTCCCAGAAGTAGAAGTTGTAGTCGTAGTAGTAGACCGACGGGCCGACCCAGCCGGTCGAACTCGGCGCGATCGACACGGTGGCCTTGTAGGTCGAGCTGCCGTCCGAGCTGATCGTCAGTGTCCGGCCCTCTACGGTGGCGGACACCGATCCGCTGAACACGCCGTTGACCAGCTGGTAGCTACCGGCCAGGTTCAGGGTGACGACGGTGCCGGTGGTCAGGGTCGCCGACGCGTACAGGTAGGTGCCGGCCGTCGGCGCGGTGCCGTAGGCGTAGTCGCCCAGGACGCCGCCGCCGACCGGGCCGACCCCGGTGCCGACCGCGACGGTCAGTGAGCCGGTGCTCGGGTTGAACCAGAACTCGACCCCGCCGCCGGCCCCGTCGTAGAGGCAGAACGCGCCGTGCACGCCGCCCTGGGTGGTGGTCGTCTGGGCTTGGGCGGCCGGCTGCAGGTTGAGCGCCGACGCCTTCGCGGCCGACGGTCCGGACGCGTGCGCGGCCGTTCCGGTGTACAGGCACAGCGCGGCGACGAGCGCGGTTGACCCGGCGATGGCCGGGCCGCGCCACAGCCGGCGGCCGGGGCTGATGTCGTCGGCCGGGGCCGGGCCGGCGCCGTGCTGGTCCGGGATGAAGGACCCGGATTCCTCGTGCAGTTCCATGGAACCTCAATCTGAGATACCGCAGGGGAGGGAGAGGGAGGTGGGACTACTTGCTGAACGAGTGCACCGAGACGAGGGCGCCGGAGAAGGACTCCTCTTCGATCGGGTAGGTGCTGTCGTCGCTGCGACCGCCACCGCCACCGCCCCCGCCGCCATCGTCGCCGCTGCTCGCGTCGTCGCCCGAGTCGCCGCTGTCCGAGGAGCCGTCGTCCGAGGAGACCGAACCGCTGTCCGTGGAACCGTTGTCCGAGGAGATCAGGCTGCCGTCGGTGCCGGTGGAGTCGTCGTAGACCGAGGTGTCGTAGTTGTAGTCCGAGTCCGTCAGCGAGTACTGGCCGGTGAAGAAGTCCGTGATCGCGTTCCAGATGTAGTCGATCACATCGGAGAGGTCGAAGTTGAACACGAACTTGATGCCGGTGTTCGCGGTCCAACCCGCGGCGCCGGACCCGGCCAGCACGCTGGCGTTGAAGGAGGAGACGCCGTCGGAGGTCAGGGTGACGGTGCGCCCGTCCACGGTGGCCGTGACCGAGCCGCTGAACACGCCGTTGTTCAGCGAGTAGGTGCCGGAGACGTTCTCGCTGACGACGGTGCCGGCCGAGAGGGTGGCGCTGGCGTAGAGGTAGGTGCCGGCTGCTGGTTCGGTGCCGGGCGCGTAAGTGCCCAGCACGCCGCTGGCGCCGACCCCGGCGCCCGCGCCGACCGCGACGGTGAGTGAGCCGGTGCTCGGGTTGAACCAGAACTCGACCCCGCCGCCGGGGCCGTCGTAGACGTTGAACGCGCCGTGCACGCCACCGAGGCCGGTGGTGACCGCGGGCCGGGCCGCGGCCTGGACCGAGACCGCCGCGACCTTGGTGGCCGGAGCGGTCGATGCGTTGGCGGCCGTCCCGGTGTAGACGCAGAGCGCGGCTACCAGGGCCATCGAGCCGCCGATGGCCGGCCCGCGCCACAGCCGGCGCGGGCCGAAGGCGCCCGGCTTGGCCGCGGCACCGCGGGGGTGCTGGTCGGGGGTGAAAGAAGCGGAGTCCTCATGCAGTTCCATGGAACCTCGATCGAGTCGTTGTCACTGGGGAGAGTGGGTCGCGCATCGAGTACTGAGACTCGAGCACGAGCATTCCAGCCGGCCCCCGGCCGAGGTATCCGCAAAACTACGCAAGGCGATCAGGGCACGGGAGGTGGTTGTATTGGGCCCGTGTATCTCGACTCTCCCCCGAGCCGGCGGGGAGACAGGCAGCCTGAGCTGCGGCACCCGAACCGAACGGTCGGACGCCTCCTGTGCCCGCACGACGAAAGCGCGGCGCCCCGGGGATCACCCGGAGCGCCGCGCTCACATTCGTGTACTTACACCGTCGTCGTGCTGGCGGATCCGCCCGGCGCGCCGGTCACAGGGCCCCGACGATGTCCTCGATCCGGTCCTTCGCGTCGCCGAAGAGCATGGAGGTGTTCTCGCGGTAGAACAATGGGTTCGGCACGCCGGCGTATCCGGAGGCCATCGAACGCTTGAACACGATCACCTTCGCCGCGTCCCAGACGGTCAGCACCGGCATGCCGGCGATCGGGCTGGTCGGGTCGTCGGCCGCGGCCGGGTTGACGGTGTCGTTGGCGCCGATCACCAGGACGACGTCGGTGGAGGCGAAGTCGGTGTTGATCTCGTCCATCTCCAGCACGATGTCGTAGGGCACCTTGGCCTCGGCCAGCAGCACGTTCATGTGCCCGGGCAGGCGGCCGGCCACCGGGTGGATGCCGAACCGGACCTCCACGCCCCTGGCCCGCAGCCGCGAGGTGAGCTCGGCGACCGGGTACTGGGCCCGGGCCACGGCCATGCCGTAGCCGGGGGTGATGATCACCGTGCGGGCCGCGCCGAGCAGCTCCGCGGCGGCCACCGCGGTGATCTCCTGGTGCTCGCCGTACTCGACGTCGGACGGCGCCGCCGCCTCGACGCCGAACCCGCCGGCGATCACCGCGATGAACGAGCGGTTCATCCCCTTGCACATGATGTAGCTCAGGTACGCACCCGAGGAGCCGACCAGGGCGCCGGTGACGATCAGCAGGTCGTTGCCGAGCAGGAAGCCGGAGGCGGCCGCGGCCCAGCCGGAGTAGCTGTTGAGCATCGACACGACGACCGGCATGTCGCCGCCGCCGATCGAGGCCACCAGGTGCCAGCCCAGGGCCAGCGCGAGGACGGTGACGGCGATCAGCAGCCACAGCGCCGGGGCGGCGACGAACCAGGCGGTCAGCGCGACGAACAGGGTCAGCGCACCCAGGTTGAGGAAGTTCTTGCCCGGCAGGGTCAGCGGCCGGGACTTGATCCGCGCGGACAGCTTCAGGTTGGCGACGATCGACCCGGTGAAGGTGACCGCGCCGATGAACACGCCGATGAACACCTCGGCGTGGTGGATCCGGTAGGTGCCCTGTACGTGCAGGGCCAGCGCGTCCAGGCCGTCGGGGCGGTTCTCCACGGTCAGGAACCCGTCCCAGCCGACCAGCACGGCCGCCAGACCCACGAAGGAGTGCAGCAGGGCGATCAGTTCCGGCATCCCGGTCATCTCCACCCGGCCGGCCCGTTGCAGGCCGATCGAGGCGCCGATCACCATGGCGACCGCGAGCATGATCGCGCCGGCCCCGCTGATGTGGTCGGTGGCCGCCAGCACGATGGTGGCGACCAGGGCGACGGCCATGCCGAGCATGCCGAAGACGTTGCCGAGCCGCGCGGACTCGTGCTTGGACAGGCCCGCCAGCGCCAGGATGAACAGCAGCGCGGCGACGAGGTAGGCCGCCTGTGCGGCGGTGGTCGTGGTCATCGTCAGCTCCTGGTGAACATGCCGAGCATGCGACGCGTGACCGCGAAGCCGCCGAAGACGTTGATACTGGCCAGTCCGATCGCCGCGCAGGAGAGCACGTTGACCGCGGTGTTTCCGTGTCCGATCTGCAGCAGCGCGCCGACCACGACGATCCCGGAGATCGCGTTGGTCACGGACATCAGGGGTGTGTGCAGCGCATGGTGCACGTGCCCGACGACGTAGTACCCGATCACGATCGCGAGCACGAAGACCGACAGGTGCGGCAGCAGCGCGGCCGGCGCGAACCCGGCCAGCAGGAACAGCACCACCGCGCCGATCGCCACCACGGTGAACCGGCGGGCCGGGGACGCGGGCCTGGCCTCGGCCGCGGCCGGCTTCGGGGCGGCCACGGCGCGCGTGGGCGCGGGGGCCGCGGAGACCTGCACCGGCGGCGGCGGCCAGGCGCACTCGCCCTGGCGCACGACGGTGATCGAGCGCTGCACCGGGTCGTCCCAGTCGAGCACGAACTGCCCGTCCTTGCCCGGGGTCATCAGCTTGAGCAGGTTCACCAGGTTGGTGCCGTACAGCTGCGAGGCCTGCGCCGGCAGGCGGCTGGGCAGGTCGGTGTACCCGATGATGGTCACGCCGTTCTCGGTGACCACCTTCTCGTTCGCGACCGTGCCGGCGACGTTGCCGCCGTTGGCCGCGGCCAGGTCCACCACCACCGAGCCGGGCTTCATCTGGGCGACCATCTCCGCGGTGATCAGGGTCGGCGCGGGCCGCCCGGGGATCAGCGCGGTGGTGATGATGATGTCGGCGTCCCGGCTCTGCGCGGCGTAGAGCTCGACCTCGCGGGCCTTGTAGTCGTCGCCCATCTCCTTGGCGTACCCGGTGGCCGAGACCTCGGCCTCGGGCGACTCGATCGACAGGTACTCCCCGCCGAGCGAGCGGACCTGGTCGGCCACCTCGGGCCGCGGGTCGGTGGCGCGCACCACCGCGCCCAGCGACCCGGCCGCGCCGATCGCGGCCAGCCCGGCCACCCCGGCCCCGGCGACCAGCACCTTGGCCGGCGGCACCTTGCCGGCGGCGGTGACCTGGCCGGTGAAGAAGCGCCCGAACTCGTGCGCGGCCTCCACCACGGCCCGGTACCCGGCGATGTTCGCCATCGACGAGAGCACGTCCATCGACTGGGCCCGGCTGATCCGCGGCACCGCGTCCATGGACAGCGCGGTGAACGAGCGCCGGGACAGGTCCTGGACCATGGCCGGGTCGAACGCGGGGGCGAACAGCGCGATCACGGTGGCCTTCGGCTGCACCCGGTCCAGCTGCTCCGGGCTCAGGGCATTGACGCCGAGCACCACGTCCGCGGCGGTCGCGTCCCCGATGGTCGCGCCGGCGGCCTCGTAGGCGGCGTCGGTGAAGCTCGACCCGCCGCCCGCTCCGGAGTCGACCACGACCTCATACCCCAGCTTGCGGATCTGCTCGACCGTGGCGGGCGTGGCCGACACCCGTTTCTCGGTCGTCCGCGCTTCCTGCACGACTCCGACTAGCATGGGTCCTCTCCGTTTCCTGGTGCTTGCGTCACTGGTCCGGTCCCCGATTCGTCGGGAAGGGGCGTCCGCGGCCCCGGCCGGCCGGCCGGGGCCTGCGGTCGGCGGCGGTCGCCGGGCGGCCCGGTCCCGGCCGCGGGCGCGACGGGACGCAGAACACTGAGCCGATGGCCCGCAGTGTCCTGCGCGTCGGGGTGAACGACCTCGTCACGAGCTCCTGCCGTTCGGTTGGTGAGCAGCCTGCTTCGTCCGCCGCGCTGACGATAACATCCGCCCCGACGCCGAAGAAGGCTCCGGCGTGAGCGGAGACGGCCGTCGTCCGGTCGCGGCCGCCGGGGCCGGCCGGTGAGACCAGCGAACTGCACCGCGGCGCCCGGCGCCACCCCTAAAGCCGGGCCGGGTTCCTCGTGCCCCGGCCCGGATCCGGCCCGGGCCGGCGGGCCGGCCGGGCTCCCATCAGCCATGTTCGACGTCTGCGAACGGACCGGTCCGGGCCGCGGCGTGGGCGCCGGTGAATTCTCGGCGAAGAGAAACGCACGGACGGCCGAAGGGGCTGCTCACCCGGCCTAACCGGGGGCCGGTTCACCAAGTGCTGATTTCCGCAGATGAACGCGCCGGCCCGGCCTGGCGACCGTCCGATCCGGTCCGCCCGGCGGTCCGGGGCCGCGGCCGGGTACGTTCGCCGCGTCCCGGCCCCGGCCCCCGGCGCCGGTCCCGCCGCAGATCGCGGGGCTGCTGGTAGGGTGCCGGGCATGACCGAGACCCATCACCCGAGCCCGCTGGACCTCCCGCACCACCAGGCCCAGCACGAGTCGCAGATGAACGCGCACCCGGCGGCCGAGCACGACGGCCACGCGGCCGGACGACCCCAGCACGAGCACGACCCCTTCGCCGACTCGCCCGGCCGCGCCGAGCCGTACACGACGGTCGAGGTGGACCCGCACACGATCGGCCCGGTGCACACCGAGTACGCGCCGAAGCGCGACGGCGACCCGGAGCCCGGCGAGGTCGTCTGGACCTGGGTGCCCTACGAGGAGCACGACGGGCGCGGCAAGGACCGTCCGGTGCTGGTCGTGGCCCGGGAGAAGGGGCTGGGCACGCTGCTGGCGGTCAAGCTCACCAGCGTCTGGCACGCCGACGCGGAGAACTGGGTGGACGTCGGCGCCGGCGGCTGGGACCGCGAGGCGCGCGAGTCCTGGGCCGTGGTCGACCGGGTGGTGCGGATCCACCACCAGGGCATGCGCCGGGAGGCCTGCGCGATGGACCGGCCCGACTTCGACAAGGTGATCGCCCACCTGCGCAGCCGGTACAACTGGACCTGAGGCCCGCACCGGCCCGGGGCGCCGGGAGGCCGGAACCGAGCCGGAGCAGTGCGTCCGGCGGCCCGGGCGGCGGTGGGGGATCGCCGTCCGGGAGTGTCACGCCGAGCGGGCCGGAACGGCGGCAGGGCGGCCGGGCAGCAGACAGGCAGCCGCGCCCGGGGCGGAGGCGTCCGGTGGCAGCGGGCATATGATCATAGGGACGAGCGGCCGGGCCGGGTATTCGAGGTCTTCGATCCGCCGCCAGGCGGCCGGGTATCCTGTGCTAGGCTAAAGGATCGCGATTTTGCGCACCACAAAAAGAGTCTATTGCCCGACTCAAAAATGAGTTTGCCGCATGGGGAGTGGGATGTCAAGCGAATTCGAAGAACTCGCCGCCGAGCAGCGGTACCTCGACCTGCTCTACGCCCGCCTGGACGGCCTGCTGGCCCGGGCCTCGGGCGAGCACGCGCAGGCCGCCCGGGCCGGCAGCGGCACCCGGCAGCACCTGGTCGAGCGGGACGTGCAGACCCGCGAGCTGGCCGAACGGCTGGCCGGACTGGACGCGGCCGAGGAGGGCCTGTGCTTCGGCCGGCTCGACCTGGACACCGGGGAACGGCGCTACATCGGCCGGATCGGGATCCTGGACGAGGAGTCCGACTACGAGCCGGTGCTGATCGACTGGCGCGCCCCGGCCGCCGGACCGTTCTACACCGCGACCAGCGCCGCGCCGCTCGGGGTGCGCCGGCGCCGGCACATCCACACCCGACGGCGCGCCGTGGTCGGGCTCGACGACGACGCGCTCGGCAGCGGCGTGCTCGACGCCTCCTCCGCGACGGACCAGGATTTCGCCCTGGTCGGCGAGGCGGCGCTGCTCTCCGCGCTGGCCTCGGCCCGCACCGGCCGGATGCGCGACGTGGTCGAGACGATCCAGTCCGAGCAGGACGCGGTGATCCGCGACCGGCTGCAGGGCATCCTGGTGGTCCAGGGCGGCCCCGGGACGGGCAAGACCGCCGTCGCGCTGCACCGCGCCGCCTACCTGCTCTACACCCACCGGGACCGGCTGGTGCGCCGCGGCGTGCTGATCGTCGGCCCGAACCCGACCTTCCTGCGCTACGTCTCGCACGTCCTGCCCTCGCTCGGCGAGACCAGCGCGGCGCTGCTGACCATCGGCGAGCTGTTCCCCGGCGTGCAGGCCACCGGAACCGAGGGGTCGCTGACCGCGGAGGTCAAGGGCCGCGCGGAGATGGCGCAGGTACTCGACTCGGCGATCACCGAGCTGCGCCGGCTGCCCGAGCCGGAGGAGCCGCTGCGGATCGTCGTGGACGGTGTCAGCTATCTGCTGGACCGGGCGACCTGCCTGGAGGCCCGGGACAAGGCCCTGGCCACGCTCGACCCGCACAACCTGGCCCGGCCGGTGTTCGTGGACCGGCTGCTGGACGTGCTAGCGGACCAGGCCGTCGAGCGGCTGACCCAGGACCCGTTCGAGGAGCTGACCGCGGACCTGCTCGAAGCGATCGCCAAGGACCTCGAGGAGCACGGACTGGTGCTCGACGGCGAAGACGCGGACGGCGGCGGCTCCGGGCCGGACAGCCTGATCGCCGCCGTGGACCGGGACCAGCTGCGCCGCACCCTGGAGCAGGAACCGGCGGTGCACGCGGCGCTGACCTGGCTGTGGCCCGAGCTGACCCCGCAGCGGCTGCTGACCGAGCTCTACACCTCGCCGTTCCTGCTCGACCTGGCCGCCCCGCAGCTGACCGCCGAGGAGCGGACCGCGCTGCGCCGGGACCCGGGCGCCGAGTGGACGGTGGCGGACGTGCCGCTGCTGGACGAGGCCGCCGAGCTGCTCGGCATGCTCGACCCGCTGGCCGCGGCGCTCGAACTGCGCCGGCGCGAGCAGATCGCCTACGCGCAGGGCGTGCTGGACATCCTGGAGGGATCCCGCTCCACGGACCTCGAGGACCCGCGCGAGGAGATCGTCAGCGCGGCGGACATCCTCAACGCCGAGGCGCTGGCCGACCTGCAGGCCGTGCGGGACCTGCGCACGGTCGCGCAGCGGGCGACCGCGGACCGGACCTGGACCTTCGGCCACGTCATCGTGGACGAGGCGCAGGAGCTGTCCGCGATGGCCTGGCGGCTGCTGCTGCGCCGCTGCCCGGGCCGCTCGATGACCCTGGTCGGCGACGTCGCGCAGACCGGGGACCCGGCCGGGGCCGGATCCTGGCGCTCGATGCTCGAACCGTTCGCCGGGGACCGCTGGCGGATGGCCGAGCTGACCGTGAACTACCGCACCCCGAAGGAGATCATGGCCGTGGCGGCCGAGGTGCTGGCCCGGATCGACCCGGCCGCGCGCCCGCCGCGCTCGGTCCGCGAGTCCGGGGTGGCCCCGCGCCGGGAGCAGGTGCCGGCCGGCCGGCTCGACGCGAGATTGGCCGAGCTGGCCCGGGAGCAGGACGCCGCGGCCGGCGAGGGCCGGCTGGCGGTGATCGTGCCGGCCGACCGGGCCGCGCAGCTCGCGGCCGCAGTGACCGAGGCCGTGCCCGACGCCGCGAGCGGCCCCGAGCCGGATCTGGAGCGGCGCACGGTGGTGCTGACCGCGCGTCAGTCCAAGGGGCTGGAGTTCGACAGTGTGCTGCTGGTCGAGCCGGAAGCCGTGGCCGCGGCCGGACCGCACGGCCTGAACGACCTCTACGTCGCGCTCACCCGCGCCACCCGGGAACTGGTGATCCTGGAGACGCAGCCCGCCGCGCAGGACGATGCCTGAGAACGCGCGAAATCCCGGGTCGGGCCCGGCGCTGGGTTCGGCTTCCAGCTCGGCCTAGACCGGGAACCGCCCGCGGCGCCACTGCCAGTGCCGTCCCTCTTTCAGGTGGTCGACGATGGCGCGCTGGAGCACGGTGCGCCGCGGCAGCTGGTCGAGCGGGGTGGTCAGGGAGCGGAAGGCGAACCGCAGCACTTCGACGTCGCAGTCCAGCCCTTCCGGCTCCTCGTAGGGTTCGAGCTCGAACCGCTGCTGGAACCGGATGATGTTGGAGTCCTCGGGCAGGTACTCCCGCAGCTGCGGGTCGAGCAGCCATGAGCCGCAGGAGAACTCCGTGTACGGCTCGTCCGGGAAGTGCCGCGGGAAGAACGCGCGGGCCTGGTCGAGCGAGGCGTCGACCGCCTCCGGGGCCAGCGGCCCGGAGTCGGGGATGTGCACGCCGATGGTCTCGCCGCGCTGGTGGTGCAGGCGGCCGAGCTCGTAGACGCTGCCGCGCGAGTGCAGGGTCAGCCAGGCCTGCATGACCGGCCAGCCCTCGCGGTTCATCCGCCGGTCCACGGCCAGGTTGCGGCCCAGGTCCGCCAGCGTCGTCCAGGACACGTCCTCGGCGATGCCGTGCTCGCGGTGGTATCCCATGGTGACGTCGACCAGGGCGAGGTAGGCGTACACGTAGAAGTGCCGCCACGCCGGGCCCCGGTCGCGGTCCAGCTCCGGACCCGGCGCCAGCCACTCGTTTCCACCGAGGTCGGCGCGGACCAGGGCGATCGAGCGGTCGAGCAGCCAGTGCAGTTCCGGCGTCCACAGCGGGGAGCCGGGGTCCGGCCAGCCGGCCATGATCTCGGCCGCGTCGTCCGGCTGGACCGCGAGCCGGCCGAGGATCTCCGGGGCGTCGGCCTTGGCGGGCAGCGGGGCCGAGGGCAGGTCGCCGGCGAGCCGGTGCACCCGTTCGACGTCCGCGATGGACGCCCCGAGCTGGGCGGCTGTGTGATCCAGATCCATGCGCACGACCCTACCGACCGGTGTGGTCCCGGGCCAGCCTAGGCCGGAACGTTGCCGGAGTTGCCTGACCCCGGACGGCACTCTGGCCCCGCCGCGGGTGCGGCGGGGCCAGAGCGGCCAGAGCGGTCAGATTGTCCTACCCATGCCCTACGGCAGGGTCCACTTCTGGTTCGCGCCGCCGTTGCAGTCCCAGATCGCCAACTGGGTGCCGTCGGTGGTGCTGCTGGCCGGGTCGTCCAGGCAGCGGCCGGACTGGACGCCCTTGAGCGACCCGTCAGACTGTTGCGTCCACTGCTGGTTGCCGCCGCCGTTGCAGTCCCACAGCTCGACCTTGGTGCCGTTGGCGGTGCCGGCTCCGGTCACGTCCAGGCACTTGCCCTCGATGCCGAGGCTGCCGTTGCTGTTCACCGTGAACTGCTGCGCGGCGGTGCCGTTGCAGGTCCACAGCTGGATCGCGGTGCCGTCCGTGGTCGAGCCGCCGTTGTCGTCGGCGCACTTGCCGGCGATGCCCGAGGGGATCGGGCCGGTCGGGGCCGAGGCGCTGCCGGTGTTGTACGACGGCGGCGCGTCGGCCGCGCCGGTGCCCCAGGACGAGGGCGAGGAACCCAGGGTGAAGTTCAGCGTGACGCCGTTCTTCCAGGTCGCGTTCGAGATCCAGGTCGCCGTCGACGCGGTGCCGTTGACGGTGAGCGACTGCACGTAGTAGTTGCTCGCCGACGCCTGCGGGGCGTTGATGGTCATCGTGCCGCCGGAGGGCAGCTGCACGACGGCCTGGGTGAACAGCGGGCTGTTGAACATCAGGTTGCCGCTGCCCGGGGTCACCGGGTACAGGCCGAGCGCGCCCCACACGTACTGCGCGCTCATCGTCCCGAGGTCGTCGTTGTTCGGGAAGCCGGACGGGGTGTCCTGGTAGAGCTGGTTCAGCATCCGGTTGATCACCGACTGGGTGTGCGAGGGCTCGCCGGTCCAGTCGTAGAACCACGGGGTGCCGAGGTCGAACTCGTTGGCCAGGAACGCCTGGTTGCCGTTGGACCCGTTCAGGGTGGTGAAGAACGAGTCGAGCAGCGAGTTGGTGGCCGAGTTGCCGCCGAGCAGCGCGGCCTCGGCCGGCTGGTCGAACGGCACGACGAAGCGGTACTGTGCGGCGGTGCCCTCGATGTAGCCGTTGCTGCTGGTCGCCGTGGTCGAGACCCAGGACCCGTTGCTGTTGCGCGGGGTCAGCAGGTCGTTGGCCGGGTCGAAGATGTTCTTCCAGTTGTTGGCGCGGGCGGCGAAGGTCGCGGCGTTCGCGGTGTCGCCCTGGGAGCCGGCGAACTGGGAGAGGGCGAAGTCGGCCTCGTCGTACTCCAGCAGGCTGGCCGCCGAGCCGTGCACGTTGCAGCAGCCGAGGTTGCCGTTGTAGAGGTCGTCCGGCAGGTAGCCGTAGGTGCTCTCCAGCGACGTGCCGCGGCGCACGTTGTTGTTCGTGGTGGCCTCGGCCAGCATGTCCTTGAGCGCGGTCGACGTGTCGAATCCGGTCGCGCCGAAGGCGTAGTAGTTCGCCAGGGCCGCGGTGGCCGGATCACCCGCCATCACGTAGTTGTACGTGTTCATGAAGCCCCACTGCGGGAAGATGCCGCCTTGGGCGTAGTCGTTGACCAGAGACTGGGCTATATCACTGGTCTGTGTCGGTGCTATCAGAGCGCTCAATTGGGTCTGGGCGTGGTAGACGTCCCACCCGGAGAACTGGTCGTACTGCGCGTGTCCCGAGGCGACCGTGTGCACGGCGTTGTCGAAGCCCATGTACTGGCCGTTCGAGTCGCTGACCACGTTGGGCTGCAGCAGCGAGTGGTAGAGCGAGGTGTAGAACAGCTGCTGCTGCGCGGCGGTGCCGCCGGCGACCTGGATCTTGTCGAGCAGCGTGTTCCAGGACGAGTGGGCCGCGGCCTGGGTGGTGGAGAAGGTGAACCCGGAGTTCTCGGCCTGCCAGTTGGCCTTCGCGTTGGCGGTGCTCACGAAGGAGATGCCGACCTTGGCCTGCACGACCTGGTTGCTGGTGGTGTTGAAGGTCAGGAAGACCGAGTTCGGCCCGGGCTGGCCGGACTCGTTGACGATCTGCGAGGCGGTGAACGGCTGGTCGAAGACGATGTCGAAGTGCAGCGTGTAGGTGCCGCTGCCGCAGAAGTTGCCGCTGGTCGCGGTACCGGAGACCTCGGTGTTGCTGACGATCTGGGCGGTGCTGGCGGAGTCGCCGTTCTGGCTGTCGAGCAGCTTGAGCAGCAGGTCGGCCTGGGTGGTGGCCGGGAAGGTGAACCGGGCCATGCCGGAGCGCTGGGTCGCGGTCAGCTCGGTCTTGATCGCCGGGGACCCGGTGGTGACGGAGTAGTAGCCGGCGTTGGCGACCTCTCCGGTGTGGCTGATGTTCTCCATGTGCGTGCCGGGGTCGCCGGAGGGCAGCGCGCCGGTCAGCGGCAGGATCGGGATGTCGCCCATCGCCCCGCAGCCCGGCCCGGACATGTGGGTCAGGCTGAAGCCGCGGGTCTGGGCGGCGTTGTAGTCGTAGCCGCCGCCGTCGTTGCGGTTGGTCGCGGAGTCCGGGCTCCACTGCACCATGCCGAACGGCACGTCGGCGCCGGGGAAGTCGTTGCCGCCGCCGGTGGTCATCACCCGGGCGTCGACCAGCGAGGCCGGGTCGGTGACCAGGGCGGCCGCGTGCGCGGCGGTGGTCAGGCCGGGCAGCGCGGCGAGACCGGCCAGCGCGGTGACGCCGGCCACGAAGAAGCGGATCAGGGGTCTGGGACGGGTGGAACTGGATCGGGCCATGAGTTCTCTCTCGGCAATCAGGTGGCTGGTTGGGAGTGATCATGTGTGGCGTGCTGGGTTTTCCGGTATCCGGCGGCCGGTGATGGGAGGCCGGCAGCCGGGGTCTTGCGGCACCGGAGCCGGACGGACGCCGCGTGGCAGCGGCGTCCGTCCGGCAGTGGTGCTCGGCCTTCCGGCGCTACCGGCCCGGGGGCCGGGCGCCGTCGGGCGGGCGGCTCAGGAGCCGGTCGGCAGGGCCCACTTCTGGTTGGCGCCGCCGTTGCAGTCCCAGAGTTCGACCTGGGTGCCGTTGGTGGTGCTGCTGGCCGGGTCGTCCACGCAGCGGCCGGAGCCGGTGCCGACCAGTTCGCCGTTGGACGGGGACCACTGCTGGTTGCTGCCGCCGTTGCAGTCCCAGAGCTCGAGCAGGGTGCCGTTCGCGGTGCCCGCACCGGTCGCGTCCAGGCACTTGCCGTTGATCTGCAGCTGGCCGTTGGCGTAGGTCCAGGCCTGCGCGCCGGTGCCGTTGCAGTCCCAGATCTGGACCTTGGTGCCGTCGGCGTTGGAGCCGGCGTTGTCGTCCAGGCACTTGCCGGAGATGCCGGAGGTGACCGGGCCGGTCGGCGGCTGCGCGGTGCCGGTGCCGGGGGTGACGTTGAGGTTGTCGAACTGGTCGGTCTGGTAGCCGACCACGCCGATGCCGGCCTGGCCGTTGGTGTAGGTGCCGTCAGTCGTCGAGCCGACGGCCTTGCCGTCGATCGTGGCGCTTATCGCCGAACCCTGCATCTTCAGGGCGATGGTGTGCCAGCTGCCGGTGCCCAGCGCGGTGGTCGTACCGCTGGTCAGGGTCGTGATGCTACCGCTGGTGCTGCTGCGGTTGATCGACCATCCGCCGTTGTTGTTGACGCGCAGCAGGTAGGCGGCCTGGTCGGACTGCGGCCGGTTCTGGGTGTTGGCGCGGCCGTAGATCTCCGCGGTGCCGGCCTGTTCGAGGTCGACGTCGGTGGAGACGGTGTAGTTGGACCAGGAGGTGTCGCCGACGAGGCCGAAGGCGTCCGAGTCGTTCTGCCACTCGATCGGCTTGATCGGGGCGGTCTGCTGGACGCACTGGCCGGAGCGGCCGTTGGCGCAGGGTTCGACCTGGTAGGCG
>DASZBX010000052.1:0-18414 GCA_035943635.1 Actinocrinis sp.
CGCCCTCCAGCTCAGGAACCTGCAGAGCCTGGTCGAGATCGGGGTGGACAAGAACACCACCGTCGTCTTCCCCGCACCCCTGATGACCACCATCTCCGAACTCGGCGCCTTCATGGCCCGCGAAACCGCCGCCGCCAAGACGCCGGGCGCGGTAACGGCCCCGGCCACAGCCGTCCGGCCCGCCGTCACCGACACGATCATCCGCCAGCCGGTGGCGAACGGCGCCGCGCCGGTCCAGAACTGAGGAATTACCGGCGGGGATCCCGGCCCCAACCGGCCTCCCCACTCCTGTCCGCCGCCCTTCCGCCCTGCTCCCGCCCTGTCACGGGAGCCGGTTCGGAGGCATACTGGCAGTAGACACTCGATCACGCAGCCTGACTGAGTTCCCGATAGGTCTAGACCATACGCCGGTCTCGAGACCCGCCTCGCTGCCCGCCCTTCCTGAGCAAGGCGGCTTCCTCATGGCGACGGCACCTCATCCTGACCTTTCTTCCCCCTTCACGGCCTCGGCCACGGCCCCGAGCAGGCCCTCCACGTACCCGACTCCGGGTGGCCACGGCCGATGACGCCCAGACGACAGCCGGACGGACAGGCCGGTGACGAGGCCGTACCGTCGACAGACTCGGCCGACCAGGGAGTGCGCGAGGCGGAGCGGTTCGTGAACCACGCCTGGGAGGAACTGCTGCTCAAGCGCCGCACCCACATGGAGTGCGCACTGTCGGCGGCAATCGAGTGCTGTGACACCGCCTATCGGCACGTGGCCGCGGCGCAGCGCGAGGGCGACCCCACAACGATCAGCACGGCCCACGCCACCCTCGAGAAAGCGTTGGAACTCGTCCACAAAAGCTCGACCGCCTGCGACCGGATCAAGCAGGCGGGCTACGGGGAGCTGACGTGGCTGGACCGGGAAATCGACGAATACGCGTCAGCCGTCGGCACCGATCAGCTGGAACAGCGCGGTCCGGAAACAGGCGGCCGGGGACACACGGCAGTCAGACGATCCTTCTGGCATGTGCGCCGATGGCTCGCTCGGGCTCTCCTGCATGACAGGTCCCTCGCGCCACCCCCTGCGACAACCAATCGCCAGCACGCCTGACCGAAAGGAAACGCCGAGTCATGGCGACACCAACCCTGAGTCCGGAACTGCTGCGCTCCATGGACGCCTACTGGCGCGCGGCCAACTACCTCTCCGTCGGCCAGCTCTACCTCTATGACAACCCTCTGCTGACCAAACCGCTTGAGCAGTCGCATGTCAAACCCCTGGTCGTCGGACACTGGGGCACCACACCGGGCCAGAACTTCATCTACGTGCACCTGAACAGGGCGATCAAGAAGTACGACCTGGACATGTTCTACGTCGCCGGCCCCGGCCACGGCGGCCCGGCCCTGGTCGCCAACACCTACCTGGAAGGCACGTACAGCGAGATCTACCCGGACGTGGGCCAAGACGAAGCCGGCATGAAGAAGCTGTTCACCCAGTTCTCCTTCCCCGGCGGCATCTCCAGCCACGTCGCGCCGACCACCCCCGGCTCCATCCACGAGGGCGGGGAACTCGGCTACTCCCTGAGCCACTCCTTCGGCGCCGCGTTCGACAACCCGGACCTGATCGTGGCGTGCGTGGTCGGCGACGGCGAGGCCGAGACCGGCCCCCTGGCCACCTCCTGGCAGTCGACGAAGTTCCTCAACCCGATCAGCGACGGCGCGGTGCTGCCGATCCTGCACCTGAACGGCTACAAGATCAGCAACCCGACCGTGCTGGCCCGGATCGAGCAGGAGGAACTGGAGCAGTTCCTGCGCGGTTGCGGCTGGGAGCCGTACATCGTGTCGGGCGACGACCCGGCCGTGATGCACGAGCAGATGGCCGCCACCCTGGACGCGGCCGTCGAGCGGATCCGGGCGATCCAGGACCTGGCCCGGCGCACCGGAAATCCCGCGCGTCCGCGCTGGCCGATGATCGTCCTTCGCTCGCCCAAGGGCTGGACCGGCCCGAAGACCGTCGACGGACTGCAGGTGGAGGGGACGTTCCGCTCCCACCAGGTGCCGCTGCTGGTCGACGACGAGCACCCCGAGCACGTGGCCCAGCTGGAAGAGTGGATGCGCAGCTACAACGCGCAGGAACTGTTCGACGAAGGCGGGCGGCTGATCCCGGAACTGGCCGCCCTGACGCCGGTGGGCGATCGGCGGATGGGCGCCAATCCGCACACCAACGGCGGCGCCCTCCTGCGCGACCTGCGGATGCCGGACTACCGCGTCCACGCCGTGGCCATACCCTCGCCCGGCGCCGTCGAGGCCCAGGACACGCTCGTCCTGGGCGGGTTCCTGCGCGATGTGACCGCCCTGAACGAGCAGGGGCGCAACTTCCGGCTCTTCGGACCCGACGAGACCCTCTCGAACTTCCTCGGCTCGGTCTTCGAGGTCACCAGCCGCCAGTGGCAGGCCCGCACGCAGGAGAACGACGAGTTCCTGGCCCCGTCCGGGCGCGTGCTGGACTCGATGCTCAGCGAGCACCAGTGTGAAGGCTGGCTGGAAGGCTACCTGCTGACCGGGCGCCACGGCCTGTTCAACTGCTACGAGGCGTTCATCCACATCATCGACTCGATGTTCAACCAGCACGCCAAGTGGCTGAAAGTCACCAAGTCACTACCGTGGCGCCGCGACATCGCGTCCCTGAACTACCTGCTGACCTCGCACGTCTGGCAGCAGGACCACAACGGCTTCACCCACCAGGACCCCGGGTTCATCGACCACGTGGTGAACAAGAAGGCCGACGTCGTGCGCGTCTACCTGCCGCCGGACGCCAACACCCTGCTCTCGGTCGTCGACCACTGCCTGCGCAGCCGGCACTACGTGAACGTCGTGGTCGCCGGCAAGCGGGCCATGCCGCAATGGCTCACCATGGACCAGGCGGTCGTGCACTGCACCGAGGGCGTCGGGATCTGGCAGTGGGCCAGCAACGACCAAGGCACCGAACCGGACGTCGTGATGGCCTGCGCCGGGGACACCCCCACCCTGGAGGTCCTGGCCGCCGTGTCCATCCTGCGCGAACACCTGCCGGACCTGAAGATCCGCGTGGTCAACGTCGTGGACCTGATGAAACTCGAGCCCCAGACCGAACACCCGCACGGATTGAGCGAGGCGGACTACGACTCGCTGTTCACCCGGGACAAGCACATCATCTTCGCCTTCCACGGCTACCCCTGGCTCATCCACCGCCTGACCTACGCCCGGACGAACCGCAACCTGCACGTGCGCGGCTACAACGAGGAAGGCACCATCACCACCGCCTTCGACATGCGCGTGCAGAACCGCCTGGACCGCTTCCACCTCGTCCAGGACGTGATCGACCGCGTCCCGCACCAGGGCGCCCGGGGCGACTATCTCAAGCAGAAGATGCAGGACAAACTCGTCGAGCACAACCAGTACATCAACAAGCACGGCCAGGACCTGCCGGAGATCCGCGACTGGATGTGGGGCGACCGGAGTTGAGCACGTTGAGCACGGGCCCGCCCGGCCTCGGAGCAACGCCGCCCGATCCGTCGGCGCAGGACGATCTGCGATCCCTGCCCATAGCCGACGTCGAGAAGAGGCTCGGGTCCTCGCCGGGCGGGCTGAGCCAGGCCGAGGCGGTCAAGCGGCTGGCCGAGGACGGCCCCAATGAGATCGAGGAGCACAGGACCAACCCGCTGCTGAAGTTCCTGACGTACTTCTGGGGCCCGATCCCGTGGATGATCGAGGCCGCGGTGATCCTGTCCGGGGCGGTCGGGCACTGGCCGGACTTCTTCATCATCCTGGTCCTGCTGCTCGCCAACGCCTTGGTCGGATTCACCGAGGAACGCCGGGCCGGCAACGCCGTGGACGCGCTCAAGGCCGAACTGGCCGTCAACGCCCGGGTCAGGCGCGACGGGACGTGGATCACCCCGGCGGCGCGCGAACTGGTCCCGGGTGACGTGATCCGCCTGCGCCTGGGCGACATCGTGCCCGCCGACGCGCGCCTGCTCGACGGCGACCCGATCGAGGTGGACCAGTCCGCACTGACCGGCGAGTCCCTGCCCGCCACCTGCCCGCCGGGCAGCGCGGTCTACTCCGGCTCCGTCATCCGCCGGGGCGAGATCAACGCCCTGGTCTACGCCACCGGCACCGGCACCTACTTCGGCAAGACGGCCAAGCTGGTGCAGGAAGCGGGCAACGTCAGCCACTTCCAGCGCGCCGTGCTGAAAATCGGCACCTACCTGATCATCCTGGCGGTGGCACTGGTCTCGGTGATCACCGTGGTCTCGGTCCTGCGCGGCAACCCGGTCCTCGACACCCTCCAGTTCGCCCTCGTGCTGACCGTGGCCGCGATCCCCGTGGCGATGCCCACGGTCCTGTCGGTCACGATGGCCGTCGGCGCGCGGCTGCTGGCGAAAAAGCAGGCCATCGTCAGCCGCCTGGTCGCGATCGAGGAACTGGCCGGGGTCGACGTGCTGTGCGCGGACAAGACCGGCACCCTGACCCAGAACACCCTGACGCTGGGCACCGTGTTCAGCGTGGACGGCGTCACCGCCGAGGACGTGGTCCTCCAAGCCGCCCTGGCCTCGCGCGCCGAGGACGAGGACCCCATCGACGAAGCCGTACTCGCGGGCTTGAGCGGCACAGATGCCCTGCAGGGGTATCGGGTCACGCACTTCCAGCCCTTCGACCCGGTACACAAGCGCACCGAAGCCACCGTCCAAGCCTCGGACGGGCGCACATTCAAGGCCACCAAGGGCGCACCCCAGGTGATCCTGGAGTTGTCCGCCGGCACTGCCGGGATCAAGACCGCCGTGGACACGGCCGTCGACGACTTCGCGGCCCGCGGCTTCCGCTCCCTGGGCGTGGCTCGGGCCGACGGCGACGGGGCGTGGACGTTCCTGGGTGTGCTGCCGCTGTCCGACCCGCCGCGCCAGGACGCCAAGGCGATGGTGGCCACCGCCCGCCAGATGGGCGTCACCGTCAAGATGGTCACCGGCGACGCGTTGGCCATCGCGAAGGAGACCGCCGGGAAACTGGGCATGGGCACCGGCATCCTCGACGCCGCGGGCCTGGGCGACGCCGCACGGCAGGAGACGGAGCAGACGGCCGAGTCCATCGAGCGCGCCGACGGTTTCGCCCAGGTCTTCCCCGAACACAAGTACCACATCGTCGACGTCCTCCAGCAGCGCGGCCACATCGTCGGGATGACCGGCGACGGGGTCAACGACGCCCCGGCGCTGAAGAAGGCCGACTGCGGCATCGCGGTGTCCGGGGCCACCGACGCCGCCCGCGCCGCGGCCTCCATCGTGCTGACCACACCCGGCCTGTCCGTGATCATCGACGCGATCAAGGAGAGCCGCAAGATATTCCAGCGGATGACCAGCTACGCGATCTACCGCATCACCGAGACGCTGCGCGTCCTGCTGTTCGTCACCCTCACGATCCTGGTCTTCAACTTCTTCCCCGTGACCGCGGTGATGATCGTGATGCTGGCGCTGCTCAACGACGGCGCGATCCTGTCCATCGCCTACGACAACGTCCGCTACCGCAACCAGCCCGAAGCCTGGAACATGCGCCTGGTCCTCGGCATCGCCACGGTGCTCGGCGTGGTCGGCCCGATCGCCGCCTTCGGCCTGTTCTACCTCGGCGACCGCGTCCTGGACCTCGGCCACCCGCAATTGCAGACCATGATGTACCTGATGCTGTCCGTCGCCGGGCACCTGACCGTCTTCCTCGCCCGCACCCGCGGCCCGTTCTGGTCCATCCGCCCAGCCCGCATCCTGTGGATCGCCGTCCTCGGGACCCAAGCGATAGCCACCTTGATAGCGGTCTACGGCCTGTTCATGACACCCCTCGGCTGGAAATGGGCCGGGCTCGTCTGGGGCTACGCACTCGTGTGGTTCCTGCTCACCGACCGGGTGAAACTGCTCGCCTACCGCATACTCGACCCGGCAGAACCGCAATCCCGGGCCGAGACGACCGGCAACCCCGGCCCGCCACCATCGCCCACCCGGCCCCAGGCTGACGCAGGTACAGGCGAGGCCGCACCGAGGCGATCTGTGCCGACGGCACCGGCCGGCACTCGAGCACCGGCGGCGGGCTCCTCATGACCATCTCCTCCGATCAGGAACAGCGAGCTATCCGCCGCGTGAGTGAGCGACTGCGCAGGAAGTTCAGCGAACGCAGCCCCGCCGAGGTCGACGGCGTGGTGGACCAAGTCGCCCGGCGATTCGGCCAAGCTCGGATTCGCGAGTACGTGCCCATCCTGGTCGAGCGCGTTTCCCGGGACGAACTCGACCACCGGACGATGGCAACATGACGCCGGTAAGCACCGGCGAGCGGTCGGAGCCGGCCGGCGCCGAGCGAGGCCCGCCGACGGCCAACACCGTCCCGGTAACCGCCGCGCAGGCGTTCACCAGCCGCCGCAGTGTGACGGTGGGCATGGTCGTCGCGATCATCCAGACCGTCGCGCTCGCCGTCGCCGCGGCCGTCACCGGCTCGGCGGCGCTCAAGACCCAGACCGCCACCAACCTGGCCGACGTCGCGGTCGGCGCCTTCCTGCTGATCGCCGTCGTCAGCAGTAGTCGGCCGGCCGACAGTACCCACCCGCTCGGCTACGGCAGGGAGCGGTTCTTCTGGTCGTTCGTCGCCGCCGTCGGCATCTTCGTCGGCGGGGTCGGCGCAGCGGTCGTCGAGACTCTGCAGGCAGCCTTCCATCCGCAGCCGGCCGGTGCCTACGCCGTCGGCTACGGCGTACTGGCCGTGATCGTCCTGCTTGACGCGTTCGCCCTCACCGTGGGCCTGCGACCATTGCGCCAGAACGCGCACGAACGGAACGTGCCGCTGGCCCGGTTCCTGTGGCGCAGCACCGACCCCGCGGTCACCACCCTCGTGCTCAGCAGCGCCGCCGGACTGGCCGGCGGCCTGGTCGCCGCAGCCGGACTCGCCGGGCGGGAAGCCACCGGCAGCCCCGCCACGGACGCGGCGGCCAGCGCGTTGATCGGACTGATCCTGCTGGCCACATCGCTGGTGCTGCTGCACACCAACCGGGAACTACTCACCGGCCGAGCCGTCTCACCGGCTCAGGCCGATGCAATGCGGCGGCTGATCGGAGACCAACCCGGGGTAGTGGCCGTGCCGGATCTGTTCGCCATCGTGATCGGCCCCTCCAGCCTGATCGTCGACGCGGACGTGGTCTTCGACGACGATCTCAACGTGCCCGAAGTCGAGGAGGCCATCGTGCCCGCTGCCGCGGCCCTACGCACCTGCTGGCCCACTGTCGCCTACGTCTACCTCAACCCGGTCGCGCAGCACCGACACAGGCGCTTCACCCCGACACCGAAGACGGCGCCCACCCGGACACGCACCGCTCCCCGGCCGAGATGGCGCAGACAGGTTGACCCGGGAATACGACGGGCAACAGGTCGTCCCGTGCGCTTCAGTGCCACGCGCCTACTCGGCGGACCGGATACGCCTGGAACCTGTGCGGGATGTGCGTGTACTGTCGCCGGGCACGACACTGGTGCATACTGGTGTTGAAGCACTCCATTCACGCAGCCTGACTGAGTTCCCGATCAGGTCCAGACCCCATGCCGGTCTCGAGACCCGCCTCGCTGCCTGTCCTCCCCTTCCGAGGTGGACCGCATGGCGACGCCCTCAGACAACCCGTTTCAGTTCGATTCCTGCGTCCAAGCCCGCCTCTAGGAAGCCGTCATGGCCACGGGCTTCGTCATCGCCGTCATCGCGGTCCTGGTGATCGCCGGACCGGCCGGCGCCTTCGTCGGCTACCGAAGACGCAGACTGCACGCGTCCCTCGGCTCCGAGTACTGGCTGGTGACCCAGGAATACGGCGACCCCAGAGCAGCCCGCCGGGAACTGGTCCGGCGCGCGCGGCTGCACACGACGCTGCGCCTGGAAGCAATCAGCGCGGATGACCAGAAGTACTACGCGACAGCGTGGGAGCGCACCTACAACGAGTTCCCCGATGAACCGGTGCGGGCGCTGAAGGACGCTGCGGAGCTGGTCCGGGACCTACTCGATACCAGGGGATATCCCGACAGCCAGGAAAACAAGCTGATGGCCCTCCTCTCGGTCAAGCACCCGGGCACCCTGGTCGACTACCGGCGCGCGTTCCTGACCCTCCGCCGGGCACAGGCCGATGTCACACTCCCTACGGCCGCAGAGGAGCGCGTTGCCATGGTCTCTTTTCGCGCCCTGTTCGACGACGTGCTCGGCGCCGCGAACTACGCAGGCCGCGGTCGCGCCCCTGTTCCAAACACTGCCCCAAGCGATCCCTAACACGCAGGTCCGGCAGGGAAAACTACCGCCTGCCCTCCTTTGATCCATGAGAGAGGACGCCATGAGCACACTCAGCAGCAACAAGCCGGTCATCGTCGGAGTCGACGACTCCGAACACGCCGCCCGCGCGGCGATGTGGGCAGCAGCCGAAGCCGTGGAACGCGGCGCGGCACTGCACGTGATCCACGCACTGGACGTCGACCCGGGTTCGGGCTGGAGCTGGGCGCAGTCGCACCAGCCCGGGCAGGACGAAGCAACCGACCCCGATCTGGGCCTGCTCGCCCAGATCGAGCACCGCGTGCGGGCCGCCCACCCCGCGCTCCAGGTGACCACGGCGAAAGTCGACGACGGCGCGGCGGCAGCCCTGGTGGCCGCCAGTCTAGAGGCGGATCTGGTGGTGGCCGGCACCCGCGGACACGGCGGGTTCGCCGGGCTGCCGCTGGGCTCGGTCAGCCTGCGCCTGATCGCACACACGCACTGCGCTGCAGTCCTCGTCCGAGACCGCGGACACGAGGCCGCGCGCAGCGGCGACGTCGTGCTGGGCATGGAGGGCGATGACCCTCAGGACGCCATCCGGTTCGCCTTCGCCCAGGCTGCGCGCGGCAAAGTCGGCGTACACGCGGTGCACGCGTGGTCGCCGTATCCAGGCTTCGCCCCGGGCTACGTCAGCGACACCGACGTTCTCGCCCGTCAGGCCGCCCAGGAGATGAAGGCGACGCTCAAGGCCGCGCGCGAACAGTTCCCCGACGTCCCGGTGAAGATCAGCGTCGAGCGGGGTCACCCGTCCGCCGTCCTGTCCGACGCCTCCCGCACCGCGCGGCTGACCGTCGTCGGCGCCCATCGCAGCCACGGACCGCTCTCCCTCGGCGTCGGACCGGTCATTCAGGGGCTGTTGGCCGACGCCCAGTCCCCCATCGCCGTGGTACCAGTGGCCTGAACCGACAGTTTCCGCATGCCGCACGCCGCCCCGTCCTCCAGCGGGTCTCGTCGCAGGCACGATCGTGGGCGCCGTCGGCGTCGCCGCCCTCGTCCGGACCCGACGCCCCCGTCATGCTTCGCCATGCTTCGTCATGGGGGAACGGGCCTTCACTCCCGCCTGGTGCGCCGGCGCCGCCCTGACCAGCCTGCCCCTGCCCCCATGGGTGCGACGCGACCATAGTCGGCACCCAGGCGCTGACACCGCGGACACCGTCGACGTCCGACAAGGCGGCCGCCAGATCGGTGATGGGCGACTTTCCCCGGACGGTCAGGTGGACTCTGACGGTCTCCGGGCCGTCCCGGTGCCCCGGTCGCCGGCCGGAGGTCAGTTTTACAACGGCGAACCCCAGGCCGCCGCATCGGGCCACCAGGTCGCTCAGCGCCACGGTTCCGGCGGTGAAGTCGACCCGCAGGCGGCCCGGCACCCGGTCCGAGCGCGCGATGCGGGCCTCGAACGGGGTGAAGCAGAGCACGATCAGGAAGTGGCCGGCGGTCACGACGACGGCGAGCACCGGCAGTCCGGACAAACCCTGGCACGCCGAGAACATCAGCTCTTCCATGGAACCGCCCGGAAAGATAGGGCGCGACTGGCCTTCGCCCGATCAAGCCGGATCCTGGACAAGGGGACTTGCGGGTAAGGTCGGAGACAGCGGTGCACCTGTCCTAGACCTCGACGGCGCAAGACGCGAGACGCGAGAGGACAGAAGATGATCCAGATGGCAGATCTGCGCGAGTGGCGCGGCCACAGAATCGTCGACCCCGAGGGCCACAAGATCGGAACCCTGGAAGCAGTTTACGTTCACACCAGCAACGACGAGCCGTCGATGGCCACCGTCGAGACAGGCCGACTGGCCAACCACCGCCTGGTGTTCGTGCCCCTGGGCGACGCGACCGTCGGCCCGGACTACGTCCAGGTGCCATACAGCAAGGCGATGGTGCACGGCTCCCCTTCGATCGGCACGGACGACATCCTGCCGGCCGAGGACGAAGAAGCGATCTTCACGCACTACAACCTGACCTACCAGACGGGCACTGCCGGCGAACGGCAACTAGCCCGCCGTTGACAAGCGGGCGGCGAGAACGGCCGCGGCCGTTCTCGCCGCCCGCCCAGGTGATGTCGGCCGGGCCATGCGGCTCATCGGGTCGGGACGTTGTGCCCTGTCGCCGCATCCGCCACGACAGGCATGATCGGGTTATGACACAGACACTGCATAGGAGTGATGCCGAGCTCAAGAGCGCGGTAACCGACGAGCTGGCCTGGACCGCGGGCGTGGACAACACCCACATCGGCGTCGCCGTGATGGACGGCGGCGTGACCCTCTCCGGAGAGGTCACCAGCTACCCGGAGAAGCTCATCGCCGAGCACGCGGCCCTGCGGGTACGCGGAATCACCGCCGTCGCCCAGGAGATCACCGTCCGCAACCAGTGGATGGAGATGAACGACACCGACATCGCCCGTGAAGCCCGCGAGGCCCTGGAACGCGCCGTGGACGTGCCCAACGACACCGTCAAGGCCACCGTCCACGACCACATCGTCACCCTCACCGGACAGGTCCCGTGGCAGTTCCAGCACGAGGCCGCCGGACGCGCCGTGCACTACCTGCGCGGCGTGCGCGACATCGCCAACGCGGTCGCGATCCGCCCGACCGTCTCGACTGCCGACATCAAGAGCGCGATCAGCGCAGCCCTCATCCGCACCGCGCGCCAGGACGGCAAATCGACCACCGTGACCGCCGACGCCGCCGGCACCGTCACCCTGACCGGCGTCGTGCACTCCTCCTCAGAACGCCGCGAGGCCGAGCGCACCGCCTGGAACGCCCCCGGCGTCGTCAGCGTCGACAACCACCTGCGGATCGAGAACTGATCTGCGCCCCACCGTGGGCGGGCGGCCGGATCCGACCAGGATCCGGCCGCCCGCCCACGTCCCGCCACGGCGTAAGGCATCCCGACAGGCCGTGGCAGCCGGACGCACCGGCGCGGCCGAACAGGATCAAACAAGGGCGATACTGCGGAAACGCTTGGACGCGCTGCGGCAAGCAACCGACGAGCGCGTGCGGGCGGCGTGGGAAAGCCGGCCCGAGGTAGCGAGGGCCAGATCGCAATCGGGCCGGCGGCAACGGTGGTGGCGCCGCTTGTGCCCAGGCGGCGAACCGCGGTCAGTCGCCCGGTCCCCCGCCGGGAGGCTTGCCGTTGAACCAGAAATCTGAGGCCGCAGCTGCCGGATCGCCGAGCAGCCCGGCAGCGGCCGTGGTCATGGCGCCCTCGGCCACGTCCCGGGCCAGGTCGGACAAGCGCAGGTTGTCGTGGCGCGCGTGACCGCGCAACAGCGCGAACGCCGCGTCCACATCGACCTTGTGGCGCTCGGCCAGCACCCCCTTGGCCTGTTCGATGATCACTCGGCTGGTCAGGGCGTTCTGCAACTGGGTGGTGAGCAGTTCGGACTGGTAGATGGTTCGCTGGGCCACAATCCCGATGGTGGCGACGTCCGCCAGTGCCTGGCCGATGCGCACATCGCCCTCGCCCAATGCCCCGGGCCGGGAGCAGAAGAGGTTCAACGCACCGACCACGTTGCTGCGCAGACGCAGCGGCAGGGCGTGCACGGAGACGTAACCAGCCAGTTTCGCGGCCTCGGCGAAGCGGGGCCAACGATCCTGGTTGGCATGCAGGTCGGCGTTGACCACCGGCTTCCCGGTACGGAACGCGTCCACACACGGACCGGTATCCGCCTGAAGTTCGAAGAGCTCCAGCAGGCGGGCGTTCTCGCTGGACGCGGCGGTCGTGTGCAACTGACCGCGCTGGTCCGCCAACATCAGCCCGGCCGCGTCCACGTCCAGAAGCTGCACGCAACGCTCGGCCAGGGTGTGCAGGAAGTCGATGACGTCGAAATCGTCGACCAGGGTGTCAGCCGCCTCGACGAACGCCTCGGCCAGCGCGCCTTCACGGGCCATGATCAAGTCTCCAGATCGTGGTGGCTCGGCAGGCTCGGTCGTAGCCGCGGGTGCGTCATGAAGTGACGAACTGCAAGTCCCCGAGGTCCTGAGCGACATGGGGGACTCTACACCTCATCGTCACAATAGAAGCCGGTCACAGACGCCGGATCGCGGTGGAGCGCTGCCGCATCGTCAGAGCCTGGCCGTCGAGCGCCGGAAGCCCGCGGTTCAGTTCGCCGGAGCCGGAAGGAGTTGGGAGCCGGACTCGGCACGTGTCCTGCCGCGTCGCACCCACAGCAGCAGGGTCAGGCTGGTCAAGGCGGCAAAGGCACACCAGGTGGAAGCGAAGGCCAGCTCCCACACGGCGACGCAGACCGCCGCGCCGACGGCGGCCGTCACACCGAGAAGACGCAGGTCCCGGTCACCGCTGATCAGCGGTGCGCCGAGGACCGCCACGAGGTACCCGACGACCACCAGGTTGCCGACGGGGACCGGCAGGTCGTAGGTCAGCACGTGTCCCGAAGCGACGGCGCGTACCGGACCGGCAGCCATCGCGTAGACGAGTACCCCGCTGATGGCCAGACCCACTACGCACAGAGGCAGTATGCGTCGGCGGGCCGGGCGTTGCGGCCAAGCCGCACTCAGAACAGCCAAGGGGACATAGGCGGGCAGCAGGGGGAAGGCGATCGCCGTCCACACCAGGACCGCGAGATGCGCCGTGGCCGGGCTGACCGTTCCATCGACGCCGCGCCAGACCACTGCTTCGACCAACTGATGCAGGCCGAGCAGAAGCGGCAGGCAGGCCAGCGGCAGGTCGCGCCGGCGTCGGGTCTGGACCAAGGTGGCGACGGCGATCACGCCCACGAAGGTGCCAGCGACCACATCCGCAGTAGGGCTCCAGCACATGCCCTCACCCTGACCGGCTTTACCCGGCCGGGGAAGAGGCCGAACGGCCCACCGATCCCAGGACCTAAGTCACCTTACGTCCGGCTGCCCAGTCGTGCGTCGTGCTTGAGGTCATGGAGAGCGCTGCCGAATTGGCGGGTGACGGCGACAAACTCGTCCCGGCTCGTCAGGTCCGTCCCGAACGAGAGCATGTCCTGCCAGGACGGGCGCTCGATCTGGCAGCCGACCGGGAATGCAGGGCCGATTCCCGGGCCGAACGGCCCTGGCCGAGCCGCCAGATCAGGGGGAGGGTCAGACGAGGAGAGCCGTTTCCAGCAGTGGACCCGGTACCCGCAACCCGGCGGACCGCCGCGTCGCCGTCGCACGACACAGGAGGACGCTATGAGCACATTGGTCTCCACCAAACCGGTCATCGTCGGCGTCGACGTTTCCCGGAACGCTGCGCGCGCCGCAATGTGGGCGGCCGCCGAGGCGGTGGCGCGCGGTGTGCCGCTCCATGTGATCCACGCCCTGGACGGCGACCCGGGTTCGGCTCTGAGCGGGACCGATCAGCAGGAGGCCGAGACCGGCGAGGCATTCGACCCCGACCCGGGGCTGCTCTCCCAGATCGAACACGGCTTACGCGCCGCACTTCCCGCGATCGAGGTGAGCACGGCGATGATCTATGACGGCGCGGCCGGTGTGCTGGTGGCCGCCAGCCGCACCGCGGACCTGGTGGTCGCCGGCACCCGGGGCGGCGGCGGGTTCGCCGGGCTGCCCCTGGGCTCGGTCAGCCTGCGCCTGGCCGCGCACTCACACTGCGCAGTGGTCCTGGTCCGGGACCGCGGCCAAGAGGAGGCATGCGCCGGCGAGATCGTGCTGGGCCTGGAGGGCGACGACCCCCAGGACGCGGTGCTGTTCGCCTTCGCACAAGCCGCCAGAGCCGGGGTCGGCGTGCACGCGATACACGCGTGGTCACCGATCCCCGGATACGCCCCGGGCCACGTGGGCGACACCGACGACATCGCCCGCCACGCGGCCCACGAGATGGACGCGACCCTCAAAGCCGCCCGCGATACGTTCCCCGGCGTCCCGGTGGAGGTCAGCGTCGAACGCGGGCATGCCTCCGCCGTCCTGTCCGCCGCCTCCCGCACCGCACGCCTGACCGTGGTCGGCGCACACCGCAGCCGTGGACCGCTCTCCCTGGGTGTGGGACCGGTCATCCAGGGATTGCTGTCCGACGCCTGGTCCCCGGTCGCGGTCGTACCGGTGGCCTGAGCCGGCAGGCTCTCGCCGTTCGCGCGGCCATTGCTCGATCTTGCGCCGTCCTGGGTCTGCCGCGCAGCGCCCAAGCGGCCACCCTGGCCGGGTACGGGAAGGCGCGACTGAGGATCCACTGCACGCAAGCCGACTCCGCGCTCCCCGGTTGAAGACCTGCACACTGCTCTGGCGTTCCTACCACGCCCTCTTCGACGACGTGCTCAGCACCTCGGATGCAGTCGCGAGGCAGACGACGCAGGCCACGTTCGCACCACTCCTCCGACCGGTTCCACAGCTGCTCCAGAACATAAAGCCCAGGTCTTGAATACTGTCCAACCCCTTCCATCCATGATGCAGGAGAAACCGCCATGAGCACACTGGAATGCAGCAAACCGGTCGTAGTGGGGGTCGACACCTCACAGCACGCCGCGCGCGCGGCGATGTGGGCCGCTGCCGAGGCCCAAGAGCGCGAGGTGGGTCTCCACGTGATCCACGCCCTGGACATCGACCCGAGTTCGGCCTGGAACCACCCGGGCGCGTTCGAGCCGACGCAGGACAGGGCGCTCGAGCCCGATCTGGGCCTGCTCGGTCAGATCTGCCACCGCGTACAGAAAGCGCACCCCACACTCGAAGTGACGACCGCCATGACCTACGACGGCGCAGCGGCCGCCCTGGTGGCCGCCAGCCTTGATGCGGATCTGGTGGTCGTCGGCACCCGGGGTCACGGCGGGTTCGCCGGACTACCCTTGGGGTCGGTCAGCCTGCGCTTGGCCGCGCACTCGCACTGTACGGCGGTCCTGGTCCGAGACCACGCGCACGAGTCCGCGCACATCGGCGACGTCGTCCTGGGGATGGAAAGCAACGAGCCGCAGGTCGCGGTCCTTTTCGCCTTCGCCCAAGCCGCCCGCGGCGGGGTCGGCGTGCATGCGGTGCACGCCTGGTCCCCCTACCCCGGCAACGCCTCCGGACATATGAGAGACACCGACATCCTCGCCCGCAACGCCACCCGCGAGATGAGCACCACCCTCAAATCCGCCCGGGAACGGTTCCCCGACATACCAGTGAGGGTCAGCGTCGAACGAGGCCACGCCTCCGTCGTCCTGTCCGACGCGTCAAGTGCTGCGCGACTCACCGTCGTCGGCGCCCACCGCAGTCACGGGCCGCTCTCCCTCGGCGTGGGACCGATCATCCAGGGATTGCTGTCCGACGCCCGGTCACCGGTCGCGGTCGCGCCGGCGCCCTGAGCGATCAGATGTTCCAGCCCTGCTAAGCAGCCGGTTCGGGCAGATCGATCCGCTCAGGCCAACTCGGAAAATCCAGCGTCCGGCCCGCCGGCTGTCAGGCCGGGCCGACGGGCCTGGCATCAGCCGCTCCGGAGGGGCCCACAGCTAGGCAGTGTTTGGGAATGTCTCAAGGCGCGAATCCGGTGATCGCCGTCGCCTGGCCGCACCGCACGCAACGGCACAGACGACCGAGTATGAGCCGTCCCGTGCGGCGCGCCCATGCTCGGCGCTGACCAGACTCGCCTCACCTACCAGCACAAACCGGCGGTCATGCCGTGGCCTTGACACATCCCCAAACACTGCCTATAGTGCCGCATTCCTCCGCGTTGCCCATTGGATCTCCGATGGCAGCCATCGGCGTTTCCACCGATCACCGATACGTCGCCGGGTCTACCGTCGAGAACACGGCGTACTGACGTTCTGGGTCCAGACCATCACGACGCGAAACCACCACCTTTGGAGTGAACCGACATGGCAAAGATCCTTTTCGTGATGACCGGCGTCGACTACTGGACGCTGGCAGACGGCACCAAGCACCCGACCGGCTTCTGGGCCGAGGAAGCAGTGGCCCCCTACGAGGCGTTCAAGGCCGCGGGCCACCAGGTCGTCGTCGCCACCCCGGGCGGCGTGATCCCGACCGTGGACAAGGGCAGCCTGGCCCCGCAGGTCAACGGCGGGGAGGAGAGTGCGAAGAAGATCGCGGACACACTCGCCTCGATCACCGAGCTCCATCACCCGGTCAAGCTGGAGCAGGTCGATCTGGCCGACTACGGCGCCGTCTTCTACCCCGGCGGCCACGGCCCGATGGAGGACCTGGCCGTCAACGCCGACTCCGGGCGACTGCTCACCCGCGCACTGGCATCCGGAATGCCGCTCGGCATCGTATGCCATGCACCCGCCGCCATGTTGGCCGCCAAGAACGAGGACGGCACCTCACCGTTCGCCGGTCGGAAGCTGACCGGCTTCACCAACGCCGAGGAGACCCAGGCCGGACTGGCCGACAAGGCCAAGTGGCTGCTCCAGGACCGTCTGGTGGAGCTCGGCGCCGACTTCCGGGAAGGCGAGCCCTGGGCCCCGTACGTCGTGCTCGACGGCAACCTGGTCACCGGCCAGAACCCCTCCTCCGCCGCCCCGCTCGCCGCGGAAATGCTCAAGAAGCTGACCTGACCCGCGGGCACCGACCAGCTCACGACGCCCTCGACACCACCGACACCTGCCTGACTGGGTACGGCACGCGGCGCACCACGATGAACGACATCGCCTCTCAAAGACAGGCGCGTCCCGATCCATGCTCTACCTGCGGGCGCGCGGCGAAGACGGCGAGCACCTTTTATGCCGATGCTCGCCGACGGCACCGCCCGATGGGTTGCGCCCATCCTCGGGTAGCGCGAGCGCCTGAATCCTGCCGCCGACGAACTGACGTGCTCTCGAACGGGTGGCATGTGGCGCGAAACGGCCCATGGGTACGGCCACGCGCGTTATGGTGGCGGCAAGCCTGGTTGTCCAGGCCGGTCTCCCAGACCCCGGTGACGCACAGACGCCTACGTGCCCGGTCAGGAGAACTCTGTGACCGAATTCGCCTCGGCCTCCCATGGGCCACCGCTCCACGTCGACCCGCCCGCACTGCCGGATGTGTTCTCCCAGGCGCTGCGGGTCACCACGCATATCAGGCAGGCGGGCACGGTCCTCGTGTTGGTTGGGGAGCTGGATATCGCCACCGCAGATATGCTCACCTGCCTGCTCAGCGGCACGGCGCCCGACCTGGGGATACATCTCGTCGGAGACCTGTCCGCACTGACCTTCTGTGACTGCGCCGGATTGACAGCACTGTTACGCGTACACCGCCACGCGGCAGAGCACGGCGGCTGGCTGCGCCTGTGCACCGCCACCACGACCATGGACAGACTTCTGCGCGTCACCAGGCTCAACGCAGTCTTGCGCACCTTCCCCGCCGTCGACGACGCGTTCGCCAGCCCATCAGTTCACAGGTGAGTTTCCACCGAGGACCTCGCTCAAAGAATGTCCCTCATGCAGTCGTCGTCTCTGAACTGGCGCAGCTTCAGGCCAGGGCGTAAGGGGACGGAAATACTGCGGGGCACTGGTCGCACCGGAGGCCGTGTGCGACTGGCGGCCCCAGAGCCCGTCGCAGGGAACGTGGACCAACCCATCCGACCCGAGGAGACCCAAGCGTGGTTGATCTACCTCAACCGTATGCCGACGAGCCCGCGGCGTGGAGCAAGCCGCTATCCGCCCGGACCCTGTGGGTGCCGAATTTGTCGTTCACGCAGGTGGGAAGATGATTCGCTCTCAGATTGCCAGGGTATGAGATTTCAGGTTTCCGGCGTGTCGCAAGCTGTACAAGACGATGATGACTGGTTGTGCTGAACCGTTTCGCCTACCTCGCCGTAACGAACGTGATCGCCGCACTACGGCTACTCCCCCGCGGCGACCGAGACAAGGACATCGAGATCCTGGCCCTACGCCACCAGCTCAATGTCCTGCAACGACACTTGCACGGACAACGGGTGCGATTCGCCCCAGCCGAGCGGGCCTTCCTCGCCGCACTACTCACCTCACTACCACGGTCAGCGGTAAGGCGGCTGCAGCTGCTGGTGAGCCCAGACACAGTCCTCCGATGGCACCGCGACCTGACTGGGCATTTCAATAGACTTTGTGCGGCTATATCTGATTTAGCCATGGCGGCTTCTATCCGATCAGCCCCGAATTGAGCGTTATACACCACACAACCGATCTCATCGGCGGCCGTTTGATCCGCTTATAGCTCTCCA
>DASZBX010000053.1:0-4955 GCA_035943635.1 Actinocrinis sp.
CCAGGTCACCGCCCTGCTCGACCAAGTGGCCCCCGACGGCCAGCGCATGCTCTTCTCCGCCACCCTGGACCGCAACGTCGACCAACTGGTCCGCCGCTTCCTGACCGACCCGGTCACCCACTCGGTCGATCCGGCCACCGCGACCGTCAGCACGATGGAACACCACCTCCTGCACGTGCAGGGTTTCGACAAGAACGCGACCATCGCCCGGATCGCCTCCCGCGACGGCGGCGTGCTCATGTTCACCGACACCCGGCACGGCGCGGACCGACTGGTCCTCGAACTTCTCGCCCACGGCGTCAAGGCGGCCGCGCTGCACGGCGGCAAGACCCAGCCCCAGCGCACCGCGACCCTCGACCACTTCCGCACCGGCCAGATCACCGCCCTGATCGCCACCAACGTCGCCGCCCGCGGAATCCACATCGACGGACTCGACCTCGTCGTGAACCTCGACCCGCCCACCGACCACAAGGACTACCTGCACCGCGCCGGACGCACCGCCCGCGCCGGCGCATCCGGCACCGTGGTCACCCTCGTCCTGCCCAACCAGCGGCGCGTCACGGACCGCATGATGGCCGCGGGCGCGATCACCGCCCACACCACCCAGATCCGCTCCGGCGACCAGCACCTGACCCAGATCACCGGAGCCCGCGTCCCCACCGGCATACCGGCCGTGGTACCGGCGGCGGTGGCAGACCGCTTCCGCTACGCCGGCTCAGCCGCCGGAGCCCGCCGCGCCCGACCGCCCTACCAGGGCAACGCCACCCAGGCCACCCGTTCCACGGCACCACGACGTAGCAAGACTCCCGCATAGCCACCTGCTCCGTGTGAGCGCCGGGTCCAGTCAGCCATCTGAGCCCGGCGCGGTTCACCACGGCTGCCCGGGGCATGCAGCCAGTGCTTATTCTCCTCACCGGGCTTCGGCGAGGAAGACCGGGAGCGGACCGAGCCGGACGTCACGGACCTGGCCGCCGACCCGCACAGCCGCATCTGACCGCAGCGCCCCGATCGCGATCGCCCCACGCCAAAGCCCGGCCCGCCATTCAAGAAGCAGAAGCGCGGGCCGGTCGTGCGCGGTCTTGCCTCCCAGCTCCACTCCACGTGATCAACGGTGCGCCATCGGCCATGCCCCGGCCGTCGCCGTATCCCCGCCATCTCCCGCCCGGCTGGGCGAGCTCCTAACCGATCGCGTCCAGGGCGTCGCGCCCGGCGGGGAAAGCGCTGATCACCGAGTCCGCCCCAGGCCGCCCACCACGGACCCTCGCCAGACCTGCGGACCTCAGCCCCTGGTCTAAACTGGTGGTAACCGTACGGCACATACGTGCGGTGGATGTGAATCGCGCCCGACCAGAACAGGTCGACGGGTCCGAGGAAGGAACGCTGACACGCATCCCCCAGAGCACCACACCGAGCCCGCGGACGCTGACGACTACGACGTCGACCAGGCGGTCCAAGGCGCCTTGGGCCGCCTGACGGTACTACTCAACGCCAACGACGCGCTCGCCAGCACCCTGGACCTGGAGACCGGGCTGCGCCGACTGTGCGGCACGCTGCTACCCGGCTTGGCCGACTGGTGCACCATCGACCTGGTCGATGACGAGGGGCGGCTGGTCCGCCGCGTCGTGGAACACCGCGACCGGCTCCACCTGCCTCCCGGGCTCTTCGAAGCTCAGCTTCCCCCGGTTTCCGACAACTCTCCCGCGCCCCTGGCCCGGGCGCTGCGCGGTGCGGGTCCGCTGCTGATCACCGAATTCCCGGCACCCGAAGACGCCGCCGACCCACTGCACGCCGTGGAACTGGAACTCTTCGCCCACCTGGGCGCCGACACAGCCGTACTGGTGCCGCTACGGGCCCGCCGCCAGGTCCTGGGGGCACTGACCCTGGTACGCACCAGCCAGAGCGCACCGCTGACCGACGCGGACCTGCCCCTGATCGAGGACCTGTCCCACCGGGTCGCCCTCGCGGTCGACAACGGCCACCTGTACGCCCAGGTCCAGCGCATCGCCGAGCGATTCCAGCGCTCCCTGCTACCGGAACTGCCCAACGCGGGCCCTCTGGATCTCGCGGCGCGCTACCAGCCGTCGGTGGCACCCGCCGAGGTCGGCGGAGACTGGTACGACGCATTCGTCCTGCCCGAAGGCGCCACCACCCTGATCATCGGAGACGTCGTAGGCCACGACCTGCGAGCCGCGATCGCCATGAGCCAGGTGCGCAACATGCTGCGCGGCATCGCCAGCGACCGCAAGGAACCACCGGGCAAGATCCTGGGCCGGCTGGACGCCGCCCACGACATCCTGTACCGCGGGCAGATGTTCAGCTGCATCTACGGGCTGGTGGAAAAACTGGGCCCGGACGAACCGTGGAAATTTCACTACTCCGTCGCCGGCCACCCACCACCACTGCTGATCACCCATGAGGGCGACACCCGCTTCCTGACCGGCGGCCGCAGCATGCTCCTGGGAGTCGATCCCACCCTCTTCCGCCCGGACGCCACCGAACCCCTGCCCCCGGGCTCCATCGTGCTGCTCTACACCGACGGCCTGATCGAACGCCGCGGAGAAGACATGATCCTGGGCCTGGCCAGACTGCGCCAGCACGCCGCCGCCCTGGCCCGCGAACCCCTGAAGGTCTTCTGCGACGAGCTCCTCAGCGGCCTGGCCGCCACCAGCACCGACGACGTCGCCCTGATCGCCGTGCGCGTCCCCCCGCCGGGCCGAGGTCCCGCCACCGCCACCGCCGAATAGCGGTGGCGAACGCCGAAGACTCGCTCCCCGCGCTCTCCCTGCCGGCAGTCGCGCTCGTCTGGGATCGGTCGGCGGTTGACCGAGCCCCTCAAAACCCGTTCCGCGTTTGCTCCCTGCAGGCAGGGGGCGCTCCTCGCATATCAGGGGCTAACAGATGCGGTTGAATTCATGAGGTCAGGCACCGGCTACATGATGGGCACGACGGCGACGGGAGTCGGCGAGTGCGCGAGCAGGCCCTGGACGACGTAGCCGCCGACGGAGAGCGGTCCGTGGTGGTGGTGTGAGCCGACGACCAGCAGGCGGGTGCCCTGGGAAGCGCCGATCAACATCGGGACCGCGTTACCGCGGACGGTGGCCGTCGTGACCGTCACTTCTGGGTAGTCCGCTCGCACGGCTTTGAGCAGATCGGCCATGTCCGCCTTCTCGGCTTCCTCCCTGCCTTCGAGGTCCTCGACGAAGTAGTAGCCGCCATACCCGGTCTGCGGCCACCACGCGCGCACCGCGGTCAGCGTGGCACCGAGCTTGGCGGCGGTTTCGAAGGCGAAGCGGATCGGCGCCTCGGCCTGGTCCGACTCGACGCCGAGCACGATCTCGTTGAGCGGCTCCCCCGCCTGCTCTCCGCGGACCACCACGGCCGGGCAGTGCGCGTGGGCGGCGAGCTTGAGGCTGACCGAGCCGAGCAGCATGCCGGCGAAGCCGCCGTGCCCGCGGGTACCGGTCACGATGAGTTGCGCATTCCGGCTGAGCTGCACCAGGGTCTGTGCGGCGTCGAGTTCCGAGACCTCACTGGTGACGGTCAAGCCCGGGTCCTTCTCCCGTATCACGGCGACGATCTTGCCCAGCAGGTTCTCCCCGGCCACGTGCCCAGCCTTGACATATCCGGCCGGCTCGGTCAGCTCGCCCATGGCGCCCGGCAGGTCCAGCGCGTGCACCACGTGCAGTTCCAGCCCGCGGTCCGCGGCCTCGCGGGCCGCCCAGTCGGCGGCCCGGACCGCGTTCTCGGAGAAGTCGACACCTACGACGATTCGCCCGGCGGTCTGTGTGTCCTGTGCGGCAGTGTTCTCAGTCATCGGTCCCTCCAAGGGATCGGTGAGGCTGGTCCGGGCGAAATCGCGTCGGTACGCCACCTCGTGTCCATGTTCCCTCGGCGATGCCGACCGGAGCAGGGCCGTTGGTCCCGGGCCGCCCGGGACCGGGCCCGGCGGGTGCGACCGGGTTCCGACCGGGGGCCGGTCGCCAACGATCAAGGGACCGTTCAGCGGGACGGCGTGCGGAACGGCTGTAGAAAGGGGTGTTCGCGCTCCTGGATCGGCACGCGCAGTTCGTCGACGACGTCGACCACCCCGGCGATCGCACGGACCAGGCGTATCGTGGTGCGGGCGACGTCTAGGTTCTCCACTTCGCCGTTGAGGGTCACGATGCCCTCGCGCACACGGACGCCGACCTGTTCCGGGTCGATACCCATCTCGCCGACCAGCACGCCGTGGATCGCCTCGTCGTGCAGGTGCGCGTCCGGGCGCAGGTACGGGGCGAGCAGGTCGGAGTGGCTGACGATGCCGGCCAAGGCACCCTTCTCGTCGATCACCGGCAGCCGCTTGACCTTGTACGTGCGCATCCGGCGCGCCGCCTCGGACAGGTTCGCGCCGGGGCCGATAGTGATCGCGGGCTCGGTCATCAGTTCGCGCGCGGTGGTGCCGTGTGCTTTGGCCTGGGTCCTACGGCCGCGCCGGGTCAGCAGTTCCCAGGGGGCGGGGTCGACTCCGTCCTGGTGCGCTTCCTTCTCGATCAGGTCCGTCTCGGACACGACACCGGCCACGCGGTCAGCCTCACCGAGTACCGGCATGGCGCTAATGCCGTGTTCCAACAGCATCCGCACGATGTCCTTATAGGAGGTGAAGTCTCGTACCGAGATCACATTGCGGGTCATCACGTCGTTGACGGTCGTGGTCATGTCCGGCCTCCAAATGCCGTTGCATTGCCTTGGACTTCACGGGCGGTCAAGCACTGCGGCCCGTCCGGCTTCGAGGCGGGCGACGGGGACGCGGAACGGGGAGCAGGAGACGTAATCGACGCCGGCGTGGTGGAAGAAGTGGATGGAGGCGGGGTCGCCGCCGTGTTCGCCGCACACGCCGATCTCCAGGTCGGGCCGGGTGGCGCGGCCGCGTTCGATCGCGGTCCGGATCAGTTCGCCGACGCCGTCGGGGTCGACGG
>DASZBX010000054.1:0-4760 GCA_035943635.1 Actinocrinis sp.
GTACGCCCCGCGATCGGCGTTCCCAACGCCACATCCGTCCCCGCGCCGTGACGCGACAACAACAACGCCACAGCCGCCTGCAACACCATGAACACACTCGTGTTCGTCTCCCGCGCCAACCCGCCCAACGCCTCATGCACCTGCGCCGGAACCTCGAACGACACCACGTCCCCGCTGTGATCCATGACCGCCGGGCGTGGGTGGTCGCACGGCAGCTCGATCCGCTCGGGGAGGCCGTCGAGTGCTTGCGTCCAGTACCTCAGCTGGCTTCCGGCCGTGCTGCCGGGGTCGTCCGGCGAGCCGAGCAGGTCGCGCTGCCAGAGCGTGAAGTCGGCGTACTGGATCGGCAGCGGCGCCCAAGCGGGGGCCCGGCCGGCCGCCCGGGCCCGGTAGGCCGCCTCCAGGTCGCGGGCCAGCGGCGCCAGGGACCAGCCGTCCGCCGCGATGTGGTGCACCACCAGGACCAGGACGTGGTCCTGGCCGGCGTCCTGCGGTGCCTCGAGGCCGGGCCGGTGGACGCGCAGTACCGTGCCGCGGATGGGCAGATCGGTGAGCACGTCGAACGGTTCCGTCGCGGCGTCGGCGGCCAGCCGGTCGATCTGGTCCCCGGCCGCGTCGAGCACGCGTAGGGCGAAGCCGGCCGCTGCGGGGTCGAGGATCAGCTGGCGCGGATGTCCGTCGACCTCCGGCAGAACTGTGCGCAGGCTCTCGTGCCGTCCGATCACGTCGCGTACTGCGGCGTCCAGAGCCCCGACATCCAGGGATCCGGTCAGCCGCAACACTATCGGCACGTTGTAGGTGCAGCTCGGGCCGTCGAGGCGGTTGAGGAACCACAGCCGCTGCTGGGCCGGCGAGAGCGGGATGTCCTCGGGGCGCGCCGCGGGCACCAGGGCGGTGCGCGCGTGGTCCGCTCCGGCGAGCACGGCCGCCAGGTCGCGGACGTTCGGGTGGTCGAAGAGCGTGCGCACGGGCACCTCGACGCCGAGTGCGCCGCGGATCCGGCCGGCCAGGCGGGTCGCGAGCAGCGAGTGGCCGCCGAGGTCGAAGAAGCTCTGGTCGATGCCGACCCGGGAAATCCCCAGGACGTCGGCGAACAAGGTGCACAGCACCGCTTCGCGGGCCGTGCGCGGTTCGCGTCCGGCGTCGGTCTGCGCGGACGCGTCCGGCTCCGGCAGTGCCTTGCGATCCACCTTGCCGTTCGGCGTGAGCGGCAGGGCCGGCAGGATGACGAACGCGGCCGGGATCATGTACTCCGGCAGGGATTCGCCGAGGAGCGCGCGGACCGCGGCGAGGTCGGGTTCCTGCGGGTACGCATCGGCGCCGGGTGTCAGGTATGCGGTCAGTCGTTTGTCGCCGGGCCGGTCCTCGCGCAGCAGGACGCAGGCCGCGCCCACCTCGGGCAGCGCGGTCAGCGCGTGCTCGATCTCGCCGAGCTCGATCCGGAACCCGCGCAGCTTCACCTGGTGATCCACCCGACCGACGTACTCCAGCGCACCCTCGCCGTTCCATCGGACCAGGTCGCCGCTGCGGTACATCCGCGACCCGTCCGCCGCGAACGGATCGGCCACGAAACGCGCTGCGGTCAGATCCGGGCGGCCCAGGTACCCCCGGGCCAGACCGTTGCCGGCGATGTAGAGCTCGCCGACAGTGCCCGCCGGAACTAGGTGGAGTCCGTTGTCCAGGACGTACAGGCGCATGCCGTCCAGTGCGCGTCCGATCGGCGCGGCCGGGGCACCGCCGCGGGGCGCGTCGTGTTCGGGGTCGAGCCGCTGGAGCGTGGCGAACGTGGTCGTCTCCGTCGGGCCGTACACATGGCAGACCTCTGTGGAAGGGGACGCTGCGGCCACGCGCTGCAGGACGCCGGGCGCAGCCGCCTCCCCGCCCGTGCACACCATCCGCAGGGTGCTGAAGATCCCCGCGTCCTGCTCCGCGAGCAGGTTGAACAGTGCGGTGGTCAGGAACATCGCGGAGACCGAGTGCCGGGCGAAGATCACGCGCAGCGGGCCGGCTTCGAGCACCCCGGGCGGGGCGACCACGACGCGCCCGCCGTTGAGCAGAGGCGCCCAGATCTCGAAGGTCGAGGCGTCGAAGGCGTGCGGCGAGTGCATCAGCACCGCGTCCGCGACCCCGCCCTCCCACGCGTGGTCCGAGGCCAGCGCGGCCACGTCCGCGTGGGTGATCCCGACCGCCTTGGGCTCGCCCGTCGAGCCCGAGGTGAACATCATGTACGCCAGACGCTCCCCGCCCGCGGTCGCGAGCGCCGGTTCGGCGAGTGCGTGGCCGGTGTCCACGGGCAGTCCGGTCGAGTCCAGTTCGATGATCGGGATCGAGGGGTCCAAGGACGCGATCCACTCGTGCCCGCGCGAGGCGGCGTCCGTCACGACCGCCGTGATGGCGGCCGTGCGCGCGGCGGACCGCATCCGTTCGACCGGCCAGCGCCCGTCGAACGGCACGTATACGGCTGCGGCCTGCACGATCCCGAGTGAGGAGACGACGACCGCGGCCGACCGCTCCATGAGGACCCCGACCGCCTGCTGCTCCCGCACGCCTGCGCCCGCCAGGATGTGGGCCAGGGTGTCCGCGCGCTCGCGCAGCTGTCCGTAGGTCCACTCGCCGTCTTCGCCGCAGATCGCGACGGCCTGCGGGTCCGCGCCGACGCGCCGTGCGAACAAGGCCGGCAAGCCGGCGTCCGACGCTGTCGACTCGGCGCCGCGACCATAGGCCAGCAGGGACGCGCGTTCTTCCGCGCTGGTGACCTGGAGTGCGCCGACAGGTGCGTCGGGGTTCGCGCTGATATCCGCCAGGAGCCTGGTCAGGCGGTCGACGAGGGCCTGTGCGGTGTCGCGGTCGAACAGGTCGGTGGAGTATTCGAGACCGCCGTCCAGGACGTGCGCGGCGCCGGTGCCGGCCGCGGGGGTGAAGGCGAAGGTGAGGTCGAACTTGCTGATCCCGGTGCTCGGCGGTTCGGCCTCGACCTCGATGCCGGCCAAGCGGAATTCCTCCGCTTCCTGGTTCTGCAGGACGAGCATGGTCTGGAACAGCGGATGGTGGTTGCCCGCCCGGCTCGGGTTCACATGCTCGACGAGCTGCTCGAACGGAAGGTCCTGGTGTGCGTACGCGGCCAGGTCGTAGGCGCGGATGCGTTCGAGCAGGGCGCGGACGGTGGGGTTGCCGGACAGGTCGGTCCGCAGCACCAGGCTGTTGATGAAGAAGCCGACGAGGTCGTCCAGGGCCTGGTCGGTCCGTCCCGCGATCGGGGTGCCCAGCGGGATGTCCTCACCCGCTCCGTGCTTCGAGAGCAGTATCGCCACGGCGGCCTGGAGCACCATGAACAGGCTGGTCCCGGTCTCTCGGGCCAGCCGGTCGAGCGCGTCGCGGACATCGGCGCCGATCGTGAAGGTGACCGCGTCGCCCCGGTGGCTCGCCGACACCGGGCGCGGGCGGTCCGTCGGCAGGTCGAGCTGCTCGGGCAGTCCGGCGAGCCGGTTGCGCCAGTGCGCGAGCTGGGCGGCGGCCATGCTGTCGGGTTCGTCCGGGGAGCCCAGGAGCCGGCTGTGCCAGAGGGTGAAGTCGGCGTACTGGACCGGCAGCGGCGCCCAGTCCGGTGCGCCGCCCGCGGTCCGGGACCGGTAAGCGGTCTCCAGATCCCGGGCCAGGGGCGTGAGCGACCAGCCGTCGCCCGCGATGTGGTGCAGCACCAGGACCAGCGTGTGGTTCTGCTCGTCGACGCGCAGCAGCGTGGCGCGCAGGGGGATGTCGGTCAGCACGTCGAAGGGCACGGCGGCCGTCTGTTCGCTCAGCTCCCGGATCCGGTCCGCGGTCGTGTCCACCACGTGCAGTTCGAAACCGGTGGCGCCGGGTTCGAGGACGAGCTGGCGCGGCTGCCCGTCGTGCTCGGGAAAGACGGTGCGCAGGGTTTCGTGCCGCCCGATCAGGTCGCCGAGCGCGGCTTCGAGAGCGGGCGCGTCCAACGCTCCGCGCAGATGCAGGATGACCGGGATGTGGTAGGTCGGGCTCGGGCCGTCGAGGTGGTCGAGGAACCACAGTCGCTGTTGGGCGGGCGAGAGCGGCATGGCCTCGGGCCGGGCGGCCGGGCGCAGTGCGGCGCGGCCCTGCCCGGAGTCCGCCAGCACCGAGGCCAGGGCGCTGACCGTGGGGTGTTCGAAGACCGTGCGGACGGCCACCTCGGCGCCGAGGGCGGTCCGGATCCGGCTGACCAGGCGGGTGGCCAGCAGGGAGTGGCCGCCGAGGTCGAAGAAGCCGTCGTCGGGACCGACCTTCTCGACGCCGAGTACGTCGGCGAACAGTGCGCAGAGCACCTCCTCGCGCGCGCCGCGGGGCGCGCGGCCGAGCCCGGCGCCGTCCGGCAGATCGGGGACCGGCAGGGCTGCGCGGTCGATCTTGCCGTTCGGGGTGAGCGGCAGTTCCCGCAGGATCACGACCGTGGCGGGGACCATGTAGTCGGGCAGGGTCTGGGCCAGTGCGGCGCGCAGGGCCGCGGGCGTGACGGCGGCCTCGCCGGAGGGGTCCGCGTCGACGGCGACGTAGGCGGTCAGCCGCTTGTCGCCGGGCCGGTCCTCACGCACGAGCACGCACGCCTGCCGGATGCCCGCCGCCGCGGTCAGGGTGTTCTCGATTTCGCCCGGTTCGATCCGGTAGCCGCGCAGTTTGACCTGGTGGTCGGTGCGCCCGGCGTATTCCAGGAGCCCGTCGGGGTTCCAGCGGACGAGGTCGCCGGTGCGGTACATCCGGGCGCCGGT
>DASZBX010000055.1:0-175030 GCA_035943635.1 Actinocrinis sp.
CGAGTCCAGGCACAGGCCGGACTGCGGGTTGAGCAGCGAACCGTTGGACTGCTGGATCCACTTCTGTCCGCCGACGCCGTTGCAGTCCCACAGTTCCACCTTGGTGCCGACCGCGGTGCCGTCGCCGTCGATGTCCAGGCAACGGCCCAGGGTGGTCAGGGAGTTGTCGGCGTTGTGGACCCAGTGCTGGTCCACCGCGTAGGACTGGCAGCCCCAAATGTCGACCGTGGTGGCGTCGCCGCCGGAGTCGTCGCCGCTGACGTCGACGCAGGTGCCGCCGGGGCCGGTGATCGTCCCGCCGACCTCGCCGGCGCTGTTGCCGGAGTACCCGGCCGCCACGATGTTGGCCTGGACCGAGTTGTCGGCCGCGTCGGACGGCTCGGAGGTGGTCATCACGCCTTCGAAGAAGGAGCCGAGAGAGCTCTTGCTGTTGTCACCGCCGGTGCCCAGGACGATCGCGCCCTCCTGGCTCAGCGGGGTGTAGCCATTGGGCGGCAGCGAGCCGCTGTAGTCGGTGTTCAGGCTGCCTGATTGGGCGTTGCCGCCTCGTAGCTCGAATGTCGACGTTCCGTTGGTCTTGAACTCGGCCGTGACGAACGGGTCGTTGATGCTCGGGTCGTTGGTGTTCGAGCCGCTGCCCATGTACAGGCCGTTCTCGAGGTCGGCCGCGACCCACGGGCCGCTGCCGGAGCAGGGCGCGAAGAAGCAGTTCGTGCCGAAGTTCAGCGCGCTCATGTGGCCGTTGCCGTTGTCGCGGGTGTTCGTCTCGGCGTTACCGTAGTCGAAACAACAACCGGCGTTGACGTGGATCCCGGAGGTCACCATGTACGTGCCCTCGGGCTGCCCGCCGGTCGCGATGCCGGTGGTGCTGTTGTCGCGGTAGCCGACGCCCGGGCCGACGTAGAGGCCGTAGACGCGGTGGCCGCCGACGATGACCGGCAGGGCGGTGGCGTCGGCCGCGACGTCCGCGGACCCGGCGCCGCCGGCGCCCTCGACGGTGAGGTTGTTGTGGTTCGGGGACTGGTCGTAGATCTCCGTGATGATGCAGGAGGTGTCGGCGCAGAACACGTCCTGGGCCGCGGAGTTGGCGTACCCGCCGGCGGCGAGCAGCCCGATGTTCGAGGTGGCGCCGTCAGATGCGCGCTTGACCTGGTAGAGCGAGCCGTTGTAGGACGAGTAGAGCGCCCGGACGGTGCTGTGCGCCGCGGTGCAGGGGGTGCCGGCGGCGGCGTAGATGTCGCAGGGCGCCGATCCGGCGGCGAACGCCACGCCGGGTGCGGCGATAATCGTGCCCAGGACGAGCGCCGTGCTGGCGCCGAGGGTGACCAGGGTCTTGCGCCGGTGACGGCGGCGTGTCCAGGCGGTCACGGCGGCGAAGCCGGCCGCCAGACGGGAAGTGTGGTTTTCGCGCATTGCGATGCTCCTGAGGAGGGAGTGAGTGCTGCGGTGTCCGTCCGGGTGGCGCCGGCACGACGGACGATCTTGGGGATCCGGATCTGCAATAGGAAGTTACGCGCGGTGGTCGATTACGTCAATATTCGATTTCTTTTGTTTGGTGGTGTTGGATATTTCTTGTGATCTTCGAAGAAAGGCCGATCCGTGGGCAGGATTGGGGGCCGTTCGGCGCGGAGGTCTGCCGGAACGGGTGCGATTGTGATCGGTGTGCCGAGGCGATCCGTCGGCTGGTGAGGGGTCCGCGGAGGCGGCGTGCGGGGAGCCGATGGGCCGCGGGACCTGGGCACCGGCGCTCGGCGCGGGCGGGCGGCCATCGTCCGGATCGACGTGGTGTCGATTGGGGGACGCCGATGTTCGATCCTGAGGGAATTGCGGGCCGCGGCGGCGGGAAAAGAGAAAGACACGTGGTGAGCGCCGGTTCCGGCCGGTTTCGCGGAAAACCGCGACCAGTGCGCCGGGCCGCCAACCGCGCACAGTTCAACGGTCGACATTGTCGATCGGGATTCGGGCCCGACCCGGGTTTCCGGCCCCGGGCCCGAATTCGGCCGCATGATGTGCTGCGGTGGATAACCTGACGGTCTTGACCGTCCTACGTCTCTTATTATTCTACAACCGGATCAGGCACCGCTCGATCCGCTCGGCGATCGGCGCCAGGAAGTCGTCCCGGACCCGCTGGTGGTCGGGGTCGACCGCCCAGGCCTTGTACACTTGCTCGTCCTCGAAGTCGTTCGACCAGCCCAGGTCCATGTTGTCCTCGCGCAGCCCGAGGTCGCGGCCGAAGACGAAGTTGCTGCGTCCGGGGAACTCCAGCGCTTCAAGCGCTGAACGGAAGGCCTCCACCTGGTCGTCGGTGGTGCCCGGCTTCAACCGGACGAACAGGGTGTTGCGCAGCGCCATGATGGTCCTTACTCGGGTGTTCGTGCTGATGGATCGGCTGAGATGTAGTTTAGGGCGTGGACGCGGACAGCGGCGGCGGTGCCGTGCTCTGCCGCGCGATCAGCCAGTCGAATCCGCGTTCCTACCAGTCGCCTAGGTCGGTGCCATGGGACGTCTGCTCCTGGTCCTCGTGAGTGGCCGGCAGAAACGGCTCTGGCGCGTAGCCTCGGACATCGGGATCCAGCCTTCGGCCGGGAATCGCGGAGCAGGGACGCTCCAGCCGGACGACGCGCGTAACCGCTTCCTCCGCCAGAGAGCACATCAACGCAAAACAAAGGCAGCCAACGCAGAAGCCCGCTAGGTCGCGCATTTTCGCGCCGGACTCTGCGATGTATGTGTCCTTGCTGATGGGCACCCAGGACTGATCCGTCGACAGATTTCCGTGAGAGTCGTAGGGGATCATCCGGTAGTAGACGCCGCCGACGGATTTCCAGGATTCAGCCTTGAAACACTGACCGGTCTGCCCGGCCGGGCAGGGCCGATGAGCGGCCGCGCACGACCTCGACGAACGATGCCGCGGACAGCACGAGAAACACCAGGGCGAACACGGCTGTTCCCCGCCACACGAACGATCTGAGTCTCACCTCGCCCCGGACCAGGCCACTGCCTATGGATGTGACACCCATTTACTCGAAATGCAACAGAGCCAGGGGTATCGTCACCAGGCCGAGCCATTTCTCATCTCTGAGGCTGAAGGCCTGGTCATGGCTGGCGAACATGAACCAGAGATAGCCGAGCAAGGCCACGAACAGGACCGCTCGGGAGACGAGTCGCGCCAGCCACCCAGGTAGGTCGGTGAATCCCGCGTGTACTGGTACTGTCCCGGCGTCGTCCATCATCAAGCGCCCGCTTCCCCCGCCGAAACCGTCCCGCCTTCGCCAACTTGTGGATAATAGTGCATTTCCGCTAGCGGGCTTGGGAACCGTCTCCGGTGTCTGCTCGACCCAGCTGAGCTTCACGTAGTTGGTGCCGCGGGCAACGCCGCTGATCTTGCGCATGCTGGCGGATCGCGGTCTATGGACTGATCGGGTCGGGTCGGGGCGCAAGGGCGGTAGAACGGTTGTGCCGGGCGGCCATCTGGGTTGTCTGGAATGCCCTAGGTGTTTGAGCTGGTGGCGGTTGCGCCGCCATATCAGCCCACGTTTACTACGATGCCTCCGGCGGGCCCCGGGACCCCCAAGGATCCAATGGTCCGTAGGCCGGGTTCGGCTGGCGTTGTTGGTGGGGTCTGTGGTGTCGGTCTCGGATCCTCGGTGCCCCAGTCGGCCCGAAGCCTGCCACACCGGACAGGCCCAATCAACTCCCGGGCTGCATGCTTTGAGCAGGCTGCTCGCCGTAGTTGGTGGGTTGCTTTCGGGAGTTGACAGGACCTGCCCGGCGCGGCAGTCTGCGATCCGCCTGGGCCACCGAGGATCCGAAACCGACGGGCCGAGTTGTGCGCGGAGGCCGCGCGATTCCTCTAACTACCGCAGCAGCCTGGCAAACCATGCAGCTGATACGGCGAGCAGCGGCCGCGCTGGACAAGTGCCCGCGCGAGTGCGCCGTTTCGGCAGTCTGGTACATGAGGCTGGGGGCGCGCGGGCTGAGGGCGATGTGATATCCCGGGCTGCTGCTGCTGCTGCTGCTGCTGCTGCGGTGTTGGATCGCCCGCAGTGCTTCAGCCAGCTTCTGCCTGCCGCATGTGCCAGGCTGCCGAAGTAGCGCACTCGCGCGTGCACTTGCCCGGCGCGACAGCTGCTCGCCGTGTCAGCTGTATGGTTCGCCTGGTTGCTGCGGTAGTTGAAGGGGTCTGCGCGACTCTCGCGCAAGGCTGGGGCTGTGTCGGATCGGGATCCTCGGTGGCCCAGGCGGTTCGTAGACTGCCGCGCCGGGCAGGTCCTGTCAACTCCCGCACCCGACCCATATCCATTGCGAGCAGCCCGGCCGAAGCAACAAGCCCGGGAGTTGATTGGGCCTGTCCGGTGTGGCAGGCTCCGGGCCGACTGGGGCACCGAGGATCCCGATCCGACACACCCAAAAGGTAACCCACCACCCAAATGAACTGGTCCATGGGGATCCTTGGGGGTTCCTGGCCCGCCGGAGGCATAGCAGTAGACGTAGAACGGCAGCACGACCGTCACTACAGCGGCAATGGCTCCGTCCGTCTGCGAGCAAATCAAGCCGAGCCAGACCAGGACAGAACAAGCCAGACCGAACCAGGCCAGACCAAAACCACCAAGCCCCGCGTCAGTCCTACAACTTGGGTTGCAGCGCCTTGATGATCTGGACCGCTGCGTCGTCGCTCTGCAGATTGGACACAGTGATCGAAACATTGCCGAACAGTGCCTGAACCCCGGTGATGGCGGAGAACGCCTTGTCGCCGACTCCGGAGATCTGCTTGGCGCTTGAACCGAATGCCGAAAGAGCGCCGTTGTAACCGGCGGCGGCATCCATGGCGAGCACCGAGACCGTCACACCGGAAGTGCCGTCCGCGCTGGTGTAGTCGCACATGTAGATCTTGTAGCTCGGGGTGTCCTGTTCCTTGGTGACGGTCAGGTTCTCGCCGCTGAGTTGGGCGACGGTGGCGACCGGTAGCAGCGTGCACAGGGTGATCGGGTGGCCGAGTCCGTCCGCGACGGATCCGCCGCCGCTGCTTCCGCCGCTGCCACTACCGCTTCCCGTTGCGGAACCGCTGGCCGTGGACGACTTCGAGGCGCTTGAGCATGCGGTGGCCGTGATCGCTACCAGGGCGAAGGCAGTTACCGCGGACATGGTGGTGATGGCTCGCATGAGTGCTCCTCGGGTAAGACCGGCGTGGCGTCTGGGCTCTTGGAGTCCAATGAACCAAAGCGGTGTAATGCCGAGGTAATGGCGGGTAATGGCGAGCAGCGGGGGCGGCCCGTGATCCAGGTCATCCAGGTCATCGAGGTCATCGAAACCCAACCCGCCGCCCAACCGACCCCATCCGGGTCCGAGCGGCCGAGCGGCCGATCGTGGCCGGGCTGACCGGTTCGGTCAAGGGGTGAGCAGACCGTTCGGCGCGGCCAGCCCGGCGGAGCGTCTCAGCGCTCGTCAGTGCTCGGGGAAAGAAGCGACGATCGCGGTCCACAGGTCGACCCGGGCCTGCAGCGCACTGCGGACGGTGCCGACGCACTCGTCCCAGCGTTCCTGGTCATCGCCGCACAGGTCGATCAGCATCTGCATGGCCATCGGCGTGTGCTGCTCGCCGTCGACCTCGATGTGCCGGGCAAGGTAGTCCTTGAAGATGTCGAGACAGCCCTCTGTGTCGCTGATCTGGATGACCTGCTTGAACATCTCCGGGATCAGGTCCTCCCGGCCGAACGCAAACGCCGCAGCCTGGCAGTGCGTCGGCGCGGTCTCGATGATGTCCCAGGTGGTGCCGACGAACGCGGCCGCTGCGGCCGGGATCCCGGCCCATTCCGCGGCCTCCGGGAAATCGACGCCCAGGCGCAGCAGTTCGAGGAACGCGGTCAGCGGCGCGCTGGCGGCGCCGGCCTGGCTCATGCCCTTGCGGTAGAGCTCGAAGTGGCTGATGTAGCCGTCGCCGTACTCGTCGCTCTCCTCGACCATCACGATCTCGTTGATCAGGCGGGTGCTGGAGGTCAGGGTGGTCGGGAACCACGGCGCCTGGACGCAGGTCAGGCTGGTCTGCAGGCTCTTGAGCAGGCACATGAAGTCCCAGACGGCGAACACGTGTGTGCCCAGGAAGATCCGGACCCGTTCGATGCTGTCGAGTTCGCCGTAGATCGGGTGGGTGACGACCTGCTGGCGCAGCGGCTCGATCGCCTGCTGCAGGCTGGTCAGTCCGGGGTGGCTGCGGTCCCACTGGTAGCGGTTGTTAGACATCAGGCTTCTGCTTTCTGTCGGCGCATCACGGCGCGTACGGCTTGGCGCAGTCGGTCGGTGCCTGGTTGCAGGGAGCGGTCCAGGCCGAGGGCGAACGGCAGCACCGCGCCGTCCGGGCGGGTGACCCGGCGCGGCGGTGCGATCAGCCGCATGCTCTCGGCCGCCACCGCGAGAATCTCGGCGCCTAATCCGCAGAAACGATTGGAGTCGTCGACGGTGACCAGGCGGCCGGTCTTAGCCAGCGAGCGGTCCAGCGCGGGCCAGTCTAGGGGATACAGGGTTCTGGGATCGAGTACCTCGACCGAGATCTCACCGGCAAGTTCGTCCGCGACGGCGAGTGCGTCGTGCACCAGGTGCCCGGCGGCCACGACGGTCACGTCCGTGCCCTCGCGCCGGATTTCGGCCGTGCCCAACGGGATCGGGGCCAGGTCCCAGGTCACGTCCTCGCGGATCGGCAGGGCGGCGGCCGGGGCGAACACGATGGTCGGGTCGTCGTCGCGGATCGCGCTGGTCAGCAGTCCGTAGGCGTCCGACGGAGTTGCCGGTAGGACGGTCTTGACACCGACGTGCGCGAACAGGCTGTACGGATGGTCCGAGTGCTGCCCGGCCCAGCCCTCGCGCGAACCGGACCCGGGCACCAGGTAGGTGATCGGCACGCTCGCCTGGCCGCCGGACATCAGCGAGAACTTGTGCGCCTGGTTGGCGATCTGCTCGAACACCAGGAACAGCAGCGACGGGATCTGGAACTCGATCACCACCCGGCGCCCGGACAGTGCGGCGCCGATCGCCATCGCGGCGAAGGCCTGTTCGGACAGGGGCGTGTCGACCACCCGGTCCGGGCCGAACCGGGCCTGGAGGCCGAGGGTCGGACCGGCCAGGCCCGCGCCGACGTCCTCGCCGAACACGCAGACGGCCGGATCGGCGGCGAGCGCGTCGGCCAGGGCACGATTCAGGGCCTTGGTGTATGAGAGCTTACTCATTCGGCGAACCCCGCTCTCGGGCGGGTGCCGTCGGAGTAGAGGAAGTCGCAGGCGGTGGCCGGATCCGGGTGCTCGCCAGCGAGGGCGAAAGCGCGGGCTTGGGCGAGCAGTGCAGCCACCTCGGCGTTGATGACAGAGGCGTGAGAAGCCGGGAGCAGGGCTGCGGCGCGCGGCAGTGGATCGCGTTCGCGCCACCGGGCGATCTCGTCGGCTCCGCGATAGGCGACCTTCATCCGGCGTTCCATCGTGTGGTGGCCCTCGAAGCGGTACGTGCGGCAGACCAGGAACGATGGCCCGTCCCCGACCCGGGCGCGGGCGACGGCCGGGGCCGCGGCGGCCAGGACCGCCTCCGTGTCCATGCCGTCCACGTCCACGGCCGGGATGCCGAAGGCCGCGGCCCGCGCCAACGCGCCGCCGGCGACGGCGAAGGACGCCGGGAGGGTGGTGGCGTAACCGTTGTCTTCGCACACGAATACCACCGGCAGGCGCCAGATCGCAGCCAGGTTCAGCGATTCGAGCAGGACGCCCTGATTGAGAGCGCCGTCGCCGAAGAAGCTGACCGCCACCCGGTCCCCGTCGGCCTGTTTGGCGGCCCAGGCCGCGCCGACCGCGATCGGGGCCCCGGCGCCGACGATCCCGTTCGCGCCGAGGATGCCCAGGCTCAGGTCGGCCGCGTGCATGGAGCCGCCGCGGCCGCGGTTCAGGCCCTCGGTCCGCCCGGCCAGTTCGGCCAGCATCCGGTCCGGGTCGGCGCCCTTGGCCAGGACGTGACCGTGGCCGCGGTGGGTGCTGGTGATCTGGTCGTCTGCGCGCAGGGCCGCGCACACGCCGACGGCCACGGCCTCCTGCCCGATGTACGGATGGATGCCGCCGACGATCACGCCCTCGCGCACGAGCTCGATCGCCTGCTCCTCGAAGCCGCGGATCAGGCGCAGCATCCGATAGCGGTCCGCGACCGTGGCCAAGTGTGCGGCTTCTGCGATGACCGTGCGTGCGGCTGCGACCGTGGTCATACGCCGGTCTGCCAGGTGGTCGGGCAGAAGTCGGGGTCGGCGTAGTCGGGCTCACCGGCCGGCGTCCGGCGCACGAGCACGTCGTGGTTGTAGACCACTGAGGTACCGTCGGGCCGCAGGAACGGCCGGTAGTGGTTCTCGCCGTCCTGAAGATGCAGGGACACCGCGCGGCGCGGATTCGCCGACAGGTTCGGGCCGCTGCCGTGGTACGTGCGGCAATGATGGAAGCTGACATGCCCGCGCGGGATCACGATCGGGACCTTGCGCACCTCCTGCCCGTTGAACCGTGCGTTCTCCCGCAGGATCTCCTCCAGTTCCGAGCGGTCGCGCTGGGCGAAGTGCCGGGTGGAGTCGTCCCCGCCCGGCATCTCCTTCCACCGGTGGCTGCCGTCGACCATGGTGATCGTGCCCATCTGTTCGTCGCAGTCGTGGAACGGGACGAACGCGGTCAGCATCCGGTCCGAAGCAGAGGTCTGCCAGTAGTGCTTGTCGAAGTGCCAGGGCACGAGGTTGCTCGGCTCGGCCGGGTTCGGCGGCTTGAGGATCAAGGTGGCCTGGAAGACCCGGATCTGCGCGGCGCCGGCCAGGGCGGCGGCCACCGCGCCGACCAGCGGCTTGCGCAGGATCCGGCCGATCGTCTCGCTTTCGTAGTGCACGTAGTCGTTGTGCCGCTGGACCTCGCCGTGCGCGGGTTCCCAGGCGGCGAGGTGCGGCGGGCGGACCGGCAGGACCCGGTCGCGGGCCCCGGCGTAGTACTTCTCGGTCGCCTCCTGGAGTTCGTCGAGTTCCTCGTCGGTGAACAGGCGCCGGGACAGGTACCAGCCGTGGTCGTTGTACTCGCGGATCTCGTCCGGCGTCGGCAGCAGCGCTTGTTCGTCGTCGTCGAGGACGAAGTGCGGCCGGGGGTCGATGCCGTCAGCGTACTGAGTAAGCGGTGTCATCGTGGGCTCCTTCGGCCGGTGTTGTCGCTGTCGGCGGGCGTGTGCTGGGGGTTTCGCGGTCGATGGCCTCGTACAGGGCGGTGACGTTCGCGGTCCCGAAGGTGCTCGCTCCGCGCCGTTCGATCAGCTCGAAGAAGTAGGTCCGGCGGGTGTGCACGGACCGGGTGAAGATCTGGAAGAGCCGGCCTCCGTGGTCCTGGTCGACCAGGATGTTCAGTTCTCGCAGGGTGCCGAGCGGGATCTCGGTGCGGCCCAGCCGCTGTTCGAGCGCGTCGTAGTAGGCGGCCGGGGTGCTCAGGAAGTCGACGCCGCGTTCGCCGAGCCGGCGTATGCCGTCGGCGATGTCCGTGGTCCGCAGGGCCAGGTGCTGGATGCCCGCGCCGCCGTGGCCGTCGAGGAAGTCGTCGATCTGCCCGGGCTCGGCCGCGGCGTCCGGCTCCAGGACGGTGAAGGTCACAGCGCCGGACTCGCTCTGCATGACGACCGAGTCCATGCCCTGGCTGCCGACCTTGATGTACCCGCCGAAGATCCGGCGCAGGCCGAGCATCCGGTCGCAGAACTCGATGATGCCGGCCAGGGCGCCGGACGGGACGCACACCGCGACGTGGTCGATCGCGGTGACGTGGACCGGCGGCGGGAGGGCCGAGGGCTCCGGCCCGGATCCCGTCCGCGGCGCCGGAACCGCAGCGCGCAGAGGCGTCGCGAGCTCGCCGACTGCAGAGAGCGGGGCGAACCGGATCGCGCTGTCGCCGAACCCTGCGATCGTCAGGTCGTGCGCGTCGACCGGCGTCGCGCCCTGCTCGACCGCATACGCGTAGGCCGCTTCAGGGTCCTGACAGGACACGGCGACGACCGCGACGCCGTCGCCGTGCCGCCGGGCGAATTCGGCCACCGGGTGCTCGGGATCGGCTGCGGCGGCCAGGATCAGGCGCACGCCGCCGGACCGCAGCCCGATCCGCTGGACCGCGCCGTCCGACGGCGCGTACTCGCCCTGCCCGCCGGGCGGCTCGATGCTGAAACCGAAGCCTTCGACCAGGTTCGCCGCGGCCTTGGCCAGGTCCTCGACGTGGAACTCGGCATAGGCGATGCCGCGGATGTTCGTGGTGTCCCGGTTGTTCACGGAGTCTCTCCCCTGGGATGGATGGCCGCCGAGGTGCCGGGCGGGCCGAACAGCAGGCTGATGTTGTGGCCGCCGAAGGCGAAGGAGTTCGACAGCGCGGCCCGCACCGGGCCGGTCCGGGCGCCGCCGCGCACGTGGTCCAGCTCGCACTCCGGGTCCGGATCGTCGAGGTTGGCGGTCGGCGGCAGCGCGCCGCGGGCGATCGCCAGCGCGCAGACCGCCGCCTCGACCGCGCCCGAGGCGCCGAGCAGGTGCCCGGTGGCGCCCTTGATCGAGCTGACCGCCGGATCGTGCGGGCCGAACACCGCGCGCAGCGCCGCGGCCTCGGCCCGGTCGCCGAGCCGGGTGCCGGTGCCGTGCGCGTTGACGTAGTCCACGTCGCCCGGCACCAGGCCCGCACGCAGCAGGGCGCCGGTCATCGAGTCGATCGCGCCCTCGCCGTCCGGGCGCGGGGTGGTCGGGTGGTGCGCGTCGGTGGAGGCGCCCCAGCCGGTCAGGTCGGCGTACCCGGCCGCGCCGCGGGCCCGGGCGTGCGCGGTGCGCTCGACCACCAGGATCCCGGCGCCCTCGCCGAGCACGAAACCGTTGCGCCGGGCGTCGAACGGCCGGCTGGCCTCGGCCGGATCATCCCAGCCTTCGGCCAGTGCGCGGGCGTTGGCGAAGGCCGCGGCCACGGTCGGGTGCAGCGGCGCGTCGGTCCCGCCGCAGACCACCACGTCCGCGTCCCCGGCCCGGATCAGCCGGAACGCCTCGGCGACGGACTGCGCCCCGGCCGCGCAGGCGGTGCCGATCGCGGCGCTGTACCCGCGGATCCCGTGCCGGATCGCGATCCGGGCGGCGGCCATGTTGCCGAGCATCCCGGGCAGCAGGTACGGGCTGACCCCGGCCCGGCCGCGCTCCCGGCGCCGCACGGCCTGCTGCTCGTAGGTCTCCAGCCCGGCGCCGCCGCTGGAGACGACCACCGCGATCCGGCGCGGGTCCACGTCCCGCCCGGCCGCGATGCCCGCGTCGGCGAGCGCGTCCTCGGCGGCGGCCAGGGCGAGCAGCACGTACCGGTCCACGAACCGGGCCTCGGTCGGCGCCAGCACCTCCCGGCCGTCGACCGCCGGACTGATCCCGGCCACCTCCAGCAGCCCGGCCAGCGGGTGGTCCGCGGCCGGCCGGCTCAGCCCGGAATCCCCGGCGAGTAAGGCCTCGAAGACCTCCCCGGGTTTGCGGCCCAGCGGCGTGACCAGGCCGATCCCGGTGACCGTGGCGCCGTCCGGCCCGGTCATGCGGCGCCCTGTCCGGCCAGGTGCCGCTCGCGCAGCAGCACCTTGCGGACCTTGCCGGTCGGGCCGAGCGGGATCCGGTCCTCGCCGACCACCAGCACCTGCCGGACCGTGGCGGCCACGTGCTCGTCGAGCGCCGCCGTCACCTGCGCGGCGCGCTCGGCGTCGTGCTCCTCGTCCCGTTTGGCGTCGGCGGTCAGCTGGAGCAGGACGTCGGTGACCACGCGGTCGCCGTCGCGCACCGCCACGACCGTGCAGTCGAGCACGTCCGGGCACGCGGCGAGCACCAGCTCCTCGGACATCGCGGTGAACAGCCGCCGGCCGCCGCCGAGGTCGACCGAGTCGACCATCCGGTCCAGGTGGTAGTAGTAGCCCTCTTCGTCCCGGCGCATCAGGTCGCCGGTCAGGAAGTAGCCGCGCACCCGGGTGCGGTAGGTGGTGGCCGAGTCGTTCCAGTAGCCGAGCGCGAGCGTGGGCGACTTGGTGCCCAGTTCGCCGACCTCGCCGACCGGCAGTTCCTGTCCGTCCGGGCCGAGCACGGCGCAGTCGACGAACGAGTGCGGGCGCCCGACGCACCGGCCGTAGCGCTCGGTGTCCGGGGTGTGGGTGATGAAGAAGTGCGAGTGGCCCATCTCGGTGGAGCCCAGGCCGTCGACGAACACCGACCCGCGGCGCCGCTCCCGGCCGCCGGGCGCGGCCACCTGCCGTGAGCCGAGCGAGACCAGCCGGCGGATGTGTGCCTCGTGCGCGCAGTCGCCGGTGTTCCACCACAGCGCCACGCAGTCCAAGTCGCGTTCGGCCGGTTGCCGCCCGGCCAGGTCGGCCCAGGTCGCGGCGAAGCCGAACACGCCGTGCGGGCGCCACTGCTCGATCGCGTCGAGCACCTCCTCGCCGGTCTGCCGGGACAGGTGCAGCATCTCGGCGTCGGCGCTCAGCGCCAGGTTGACCGCGATCAGGGTGGCCGCGTGCGGTGCGGGCAGCACGCTGAGCACCCGGTCCGCGCCCTGGGCCAGCGGCAGGGTGAGCCGGTGGCGGACCGCGGCGTAGAGGCCGGCGTGCGAGTGGGCCACGGCTTTGGGCATGCCGGTGGTGCCGGAGGAGTGGGTGATCGCGACCGGGTCGCCGGACCAGTGCCGGTACGGTTCGGGCGCGGCGTCCGGGTCGTCGTGTCCGAGGTCTGCGACATCGGCGAGCACCGGCGCGACCGGGTCGTGCGGGGCGAGCGCGGCCAGGTGTTCGGCGTCGGCCAGGATCCCGACCGCTTTCAGGCCGCTGATGTACCGGGCGGCCTTCTCGGCGTCCAGATTCGGGTTGAGCAGGGCCGGGATCGCGCCGAGCCGGGTCAGGGCGAGGTAGCACAGGATGTGGTCGGCGGCCGCGGCCGGGTAGACGGCGACCGGGTCGCGCGGCCGGACGCCCAGCCGGTGCAGCGCGGCGGCCCGGGCCCGGACCGCGCGGTCCAGTTCGCGGACGGTGAACAGTTCCCGAACCGGGCGGCCGTCGACCGCGGTGTCGAAGCCGATCCGGGGCGTGTCCAGGCCCAGGCCCAGGTGGATCCGCGTGGTCAGGACGTTGCCTGCGCCCACGTCCGGGTCCGCGGCGAGCAGGGCGCGGATGTTTCGAACGCTCAAGGTGGTCCGTTCCTCCCCATGGCACAGGCCATGCCGATAGTTGTCGTGCACAAGATCAGGAGTTGCGCGTTCATATACGAGCACATATAAGGGCGTGCAGAAGCTGACGGCGTCGCCGGTGCAAGACAGCGATGGCGCGCCGGAGCGGGTTCGATGGGACGGCTGGTACTGGATCGTGGTGCGTGAATACGTGTGTTGGTACGTGTGACAGTGCGCGGACGCCCGGGCCTGCGTCAGCCGCGCAGGGCCACCAGCGCCGCGACCGCTTCGTCGGGCTCGGCCGGAGTGCGCCCCTGCTCGGCGACGATGACGAGCACCTCGTCGGCGTCGCCGTCGTGCAGCAGCACCGAGGCTTCGGCCAGGACCTCGTGAGTCAGGCCGATGATCCGGGCCGGGCGGCTGATGGCCACCACCGGTCCGGTCAGTTGCCAGCGCGCGGCCACGTGGCCGAGGACCGCGTTGGGGTTGGACTGGAAGAACAGCAGCGGCGGCACCGTCCGGCCGGAGCCGACCGCGTCCCGGATCGCCGCGCCGGTGGCCCGGTCCCCGGTGTGGCTGGCCAGCAGCAGCGCGGTGCGCCGCGGCTGCGGATGGGCCGGGCGCTGCCCGAGGCACTGCTCGGCGGCCGCGGCGACCAGCGGGTTGAAGCTGGAGACGGTGAACCCGGCCAGCGGCGGCGCGACGGCTCCGGGGTGCGGCGGCCAGTGGATCCCGTGCACGATCCGCAGCCCGGTCGGCACCGCGGGCGCGGACAGGATCGCGGCCACGGCCTCGGGCCCGCACTCGTCGACGTCGTCCGAGTGCCAGTCCAGCAGCGTGCGCGCGAGCGCGGGAGCCGGCCCGGCCGCGGTCCGCCGGGCGGCCAGGGCCGCGGACGTCAGCGGCAGGCGCGCCGCGACCGGGGTGAGGGTGCTGACGTGCGCCCCGGCGTGGTGCGGCGCGGCCGGGTGCGCGGGGGCGGTGGTCCGCGCGGTCACAATGCGGCACCTTCCAGCAGGAGTGCGGTGTTGGCGCCGCCGAACGCGCTGTTGAGCGTGAGGGCGCGGCGCGGGCCGGTCCCGGCCGCGCGCGGGCCCAGGACCAGGTCGAGCCGGCAGTCCTCGGCCGGGCCGAGGTACCCGGCGTTGACCGGAAGCGTTTCCGTTCGCAGGGTCAGAACGGTCACGGCGAACTCGAGCAGTGCCGAGGCCTCGAGGGCGTGGCCGTGCACGGCCTTGGTCGAGCTGACCGGGATCCGGTCCACGGCCGGGCCGAACGCGGTGCGCAACGCGGCGGCCTCCGCGCTGTCGCCCAGCGCGGACCCGGTGGCGTTGGCGTTGACGTAGCCGACCTGGGCCGGGTCGATCCCGGCCCGGCCCAGCGCGGACCCGATCGCCCGGGCCAGGCCGGAGCCGTCCGGGATCGGCCGGCACACGTGGTGCGCGTCCCCGGCCCGGCCCCAGCCGGCCAGCCGGGCCAGTTCGGCCCCGCCCCGGCGCCCGGCCGCGGCCGCGGACTCCAGCACCACGGCGGCCACCCCGTCGCCGAGCAGCAGCCCGGTCCGGTCCCGGCTGAACGGCCGGGACCGCCCGTCCCGGGCCAGCGCCCGTCCGGCGTCGAAGACCGCGAACGTGTCCGGCTCGACCAGGTACCCGGCCGCGACGACCACCCGGTCCACGGCGCCGGACGCGATCAGCGCGGCCGCGTCGGCCACCGCCGAACTCGCGGCGACGCACGCGCCGGTGTACACCCGCTCCGGTCCCGGCAGTCCGCACCGGCGGGCCACACCGTCGGCGACCTCGGCGGCGATCGGCTCCGTGGCCGGGTCGCTGTGCAGGGCCAGCAGCAGCACCGAGTCCGCGGCGGCCGACCGGTCGAGCCCGGCCTGCTCGCAGGCCTCTGCGATCGCGCCGACCAGTTCGGGCGCCAGGCGCGGGGAGCCGGGCAGGTGCGCGGCGTGCGCGGTGCGCCGGCCGCTGACGTCGAACCTGGTCACCGGCGCGAACGCGGGCCGTCCGGCGCCGACCGCGGCGGCCAGCGCGGACGTGCCCCGGCCGCAGGCGGACAGGACGCCCATCCCGGTCACCGCGACGGGGACGGCCGCCTTACGGCTCGGCAATGAGTGCGGCCGGACTGGGTGAGGCCGGCTGTCTACGGGACCGGGCATCTCAGCCTCGCTCCACAGTCGCCAGAGCCGGATCCGCTTGCCTGGCTTGGGAATCCGCGCCGCCGCCGCCACTGTCGTCGGCCGCGCCGTTCTCGTCGAGCGCCGCCCCGACCGCCTCGCCGAGGACCTCGGCGGCGTCGGCCACGGTCGTGATCCGGGCCAGCTGCTCGTCGCGCAGGTCGAGCACCACCGCGTACTGCTCCTCGACCTGCGCGATCAGCCAGGTCAGCTCCAGCGAGCCGACCACGTCGTCGACCGATTCCGGGGCGCGGTCGCCGAAGGCGGCGAGCAGGCGCACCACCCGCCCGTGGTCCAGCGGCCCGGTCCGGTGGCCGGCCGGGGTCACAGCGAACTGCCGACGGCTGTCCCGGCGACCCGGGCGGCGACCTCCGCGGTGAACTCGTCCAGCGTCATCAGGGCCGTGCTCTCCATGTCGTCCAGGCTGAACTTGATCGCGTACTGCTCCTCCACCTGGACCGCGAGGTCGGCCAGGGCGAGGGATTCCAGGTCCAGTCCGGCCGGGCCGAGGTCTGTGTCCCCGGTGACTTCGGCGACGTCGTAGTTCATTCCGCGCAGCGCTTCGAGGACGAAGTCACGTATCTGGTCCCGCATCGGTTCTCCAAAGGGGTAGGAGACGGCCTGGGCGTGGCGCAGGCCGCCGGGGTGAGCTCGGTGCTTGGGTGCGGCAGTGGGTCAGTACTCGGATGGGCGGGTGGTCAGTCGAGGTCCGGGACGTCTCCCGCGTTCACGGACACGCGCGCGTCCGGCGCGGGCTCGGCCGCGGCCCGGGCTTGGGCCGCCCGGGTCTCGGCGGCGGCCGCCTCGCGCAGGGCCGCGGGGTCGCGCAGCAGCTTGCCGGTGGCGGTCCGGGGCAGGGCGGGCAGCGCCCGCAGGTGCCGCGGGAGCTTGTACGCGGCCACTTCGAGCGCGAGGTCCTCCCGCACGGCGGCCGCGTTCGCGCCGTCCTCCAGCACGAGATACGCCTCGATCCCGCCGGCCTCGAACACGACCACGGCCTCGGCGACGCCGTCGACCGCGCTCAGCGTCCGCTCGACCTCGGTCAGGTCCACCTTCAGCCCGCCGATCGAGACCTGCGAGTCCCGGCGGCCCAGGATCACCACCTGCCCGGTGGCCGGATCCTTGGTCGCCGCGTCGCGGGTGTGTAGCCAGCCGTCGGACCAGCAGGCCGGGTCCACCTCGCCCAGGTACGGCGAGTCGGGCTGTTTGATGTGCAGTTCGCCCTGGTCGACCCGCAGGTCCAGGCCGTGCGCCGGGTCGAGCGCGGGCCGCAGCCGGCCGGTCAGGTCGGTCGCGATCACGCCGAGCTCGGTCATCCCGTACATCGTGCCCAGCGGGATGCCGTAGCGGGCGGTGAACGCCTCGGGCACGCCCGGCCGGACCAGTTCCCCGGCCACGATCATCCGGGCGAACGAGGGCAGCGGCCCGGGCGCGGCCGCGGCGGCCAGCAGCTCGGCGTAGAACGGCACGCCGATCACGGTGGTCGGCTGCGGCCCGGCGGTGACCGCGGCCAGGATCCCGGCGGCGGTCAGCCGTTCCGGCAGCACCAGCTCGACGCCCGCGTGCAGCGACCAGAGCAGGCCACCGACCAGGCCGAGCACGTGCACCAGGGAGGAGAGCAGCACGATCCGCTCGCCGCGGCGGGGGAACTGCGGCAGCCGCGAGTAGCGGTCGAGTTCGGCCGCGAGGTCCTGCAGCGTGCGCGCGACCACCTTGGACGGACCGGTCGAGCCCGAGCTGAGCTGGACCAGGGCGTGGATCCGGCCGGGGGACAGCTGCTCGGCCGGCCGGCCGCCGGGCCGCGCGACGGCCACGGTCTCGACCTCGGCGTAGCCGCGCAGCGCGGTGCCGGCCGGCCCGGCCGGTTCGACCAGGACCTGCGGGGCGAGCCGGTCCAGCGCCCGGTCCACCTCGATCCGGGTCAGCCGGTGGTCGAGCAGGAGCACCTGGGCGCCCAGCCGCCAGCCGGCCAGCAGCCCGGTCACCAGGGCCAGGCTCGGCGGCAGCCGCAGGGCCACGGTCCCGCCCTCGGCCAGCCCGGCCCGGGCCAGCTGCGCGCCGGCCTGCTCGACCAGGGCGCGCAGGGACCCGCGGTCGACCGCGCGGCCGAGGGTGAGGCAGTGTTCGTGGTCGTCGCCGGCGAGCAGGAGCGCGTCGACCCGGTGGCCGGGCGCCGGGGCGGCGGGCGTCGCCGGGCCGGATGGTGCAGCGTTCATGTCAGACCCCAGGCTCCCTGGCGAAAAGTAAAGCAATGAGGTGATTAACCGTGGCGGATTCCCGCCGGACCGACCATCGCACAGTCGAGTTGACCGGGTCAAGGGTCTATACCAATGTGGTCTTGACCAATTATGCTCGCAGCCGTATTCCCGGTGATAGTCCCGATGAAGATCCCGATCCAGGCTGCATGGGGCGCCCGGAAAAGTGGGTTCGTGACGGCTCCGGGGTTGGCGGTCAATGGTCGGATGTACTGCGCCGGGCTCATTCGGCCGGCCGCGCGACGGCCGGCTCGGCCGGTCCTCGGGCCCTGCGTCCCTGGTCGGCCGTGGGGCATCAGTACTGGATCATGATCTGCGCACCACCACTGGATCAGTATTCGGCGAAGGAGTGGGTATGGCGGAGGACGTACGGTTCGGCGACTGGGACTGGCAGGACCCGGACCGGCTGGCGGCCCGGCTGGACGAGTTCACCGGGGAGGTGGCCCGGTGCCGGTCCCTGGAGGTCGCGGCCGAGACCGTGCCGTCCGGCCGGGCCGGGCTGGCCGCGCTGGGGGTGACCGGGATCGAGTTCGCCGCCTTCCGGACCGAGCACGCCGCAGGCCTGGGCACCGACCTGGTCGGGGTCAAGGCCGAGGGCCGGGAGACCGAGCCGGGCAAGGTCTACCGGGTGGACGGCCGGAGCCTGTTCACCCAGCTGGACATCGGCAAACCGCTGCCGTTCGACGACGGCTGCGTGGACTGGGTCTACGCCGAGCACCTGATCGAGCACGTGCCGCTGCTGACCGCGATCTCCTGGCTGGCCGAGGCCCGCCGGATCCTGGCCCCGGGCGGCGTGCTGCGGATCACCACCCCGGACCTGCGTAAGTACGTCGAAGGGTATCTCGGCGAGTCCGGGTTCTTCGCCAAGCACCGCCGCCGCCTGCGCCTCATGCGGGTCGGCCCGCCGATGCCCGAGCGCAAGGCGTTCATGGTCAACCAGATCTTCTACCTCTACGGCCACCGCTGGATCTACGACTACGACGAACTCTGCTACGCGCTGACCGAGGCCGGGTTCGCGCCGGACCGGATCCGGCGCTGCGAATACCGCGAGGGCTCCCGCGCGGACGTCGCCGAACTGGACACCAGCTTCCGCAACGACGAGACGATCTACCTCGAGGCGACCGCCTGACCGAGCCGGACCGGCCCGGCGCATTGCGCCGCTCGTCTTGTCGGGGGCGGAAATAAGCAGTTCGATACAGGGGAGATCCGGATCGATCCGCAGGGGCAGGGCGAGCAGACTTCGGCGCGGCGCGGCAGTGCGGTCCCGGGCCCGTGGCGCCGGTCGAGACGGCCCCGTCCCCGCGGCGGAGGCATGGAAGGGAGGCGGCGATGCTCAATGACGAGTGTCCCGTCGTGTCCGCGGCGATCATCGCCTTCGACGGCCATGTCCTGCTGGTCCGCCGGAGGGCGGCCGAGGGGGAGCTGAGCTGGCAGTTCCCCGCGGGCGAGGTCGGCCCGGGAGAGGACTGCGAGCAGGCGGCGGTCCGGGAGACCGGCGAGGAGGTCGGGCTGACGGTCAGCCCGGTCAAGTTCCTCGGCCAGCGGGTGCACCCGAAGACCCGGCGCAAGGTGGCGTACGTCGCGTGCACTGTGGTCCGCGGCGAGGCGACGGTCGTGGACGAGGACGAACTCGACGCCCTCGCCTGGGTCGACCACGAGGAACTGGCGTCGTACGTCCCCTACGGCCTGTGGGAACCGGTCCAGGACTACCTGGACGTGATCTTGCTGTCGTAGCGCGGCCCGGGCGTGGTCATGAGGCCGGGAGCAGTCCGCCCTCGCCCGGCGCCGCAGCAGGGGCCGCAGCCGGGGCCGGGGCCGCGATCTCGGCTGCGTCGGCCGTTTCGACAACGACGCCTTCAGACGGCTCGACCGCCGCCGACGACTCCGCGGCCTCGGTCGCCGCGACGATCGCACTCCTCGGCGCCGCAGGCTTCTGCCGCAGGAACCGGGCTTCGACCAGGTGGTAGGACGGCACCGCGCACGCGAACGCCCCGACCGCCAGCAGCGGCGCGATCTGCGTCCACGGCCGGCCCGGCAGGTTGTGGTGCAGCAGCCGGGACACCGCGTCGTTGTCAAGGTAGAGCCCATAGCTGATCTTGCCGGTGTAGCGCAGCGGGGCGAACGAGAAGCAGCGGAACATCACGCTGTCCGGATGGGTCAGCAGGCCGAGCAGGATCAGCGCCCCGGCCAGGGCCGCGCCCTCATAGATCGTCTCGGCGCCCAGGCTCGGCCGGTACAGCGGCGCGATCATCAGCGCGGTCCCGGCGGCCAGGGCCAGCGGCCCGGTCGCCCGGCTCTCGATCCAGCGCGGCAGCAGCCGGTGGCGCCAGGCCAGGGCGAGCGCGCAGCCGAGCATCAGTTCGGCGGCCCGGCCGATCGGGGAGAAGAACGGCTCCGAGGCCGGCACGTGCACCGTCGCGTACCAGGCGCCGCCGACGAGCAGCAACACCGCCGCGCCCAGCCAGCCGACGATCCGCCGCGGCGACCTGTGCCGCCGGAACGCGAGCAGCAACACCAGCGGCCAGAGCAGGTAGAACTGCTCCTCGCAGGCCAGCGACCAGGTCGCGGTGAACGCCCCGATCGGCGCCTTGGCCAGCCACACGGTCGCGTTCGAGGTGAAGGTCCAGGTGGTCGCGACCTGCCACCACAGCGGCCAGCGGTCCTGGAGTTGGTGGATGCTGAGCGACACGGCCACGACGCCGACCGTGAGCAGGAACAGGCCGGGCAGGATCCGCCGGGCCCGGCGGCGGTAGAAGCGGCGCAGCGAGATCCGGCCGGTCTGGTCGTGTTCCTTGGCCAGCAGCGAGGTGATCAGGAAGCCGGAGAGCACGAAGAACAGGTCCACGCCCACACTCGGCGCGCCCATCGGGATGTGCGCGTGGTCGCAGACGACCAGGAGCACGGCCAGGCCGCGGTACCCGTCCAGGGCCGGGTTGCGGCCGAGTTCGCGGTACCGGCCGGCCGGCCCCTGGGCGGTTTTGATCATCGGACGATTCTAGTGCAGCGACCTGGCCGCAGAATCCGGTCACACCGAAGAAAACCCTGAATTCGGGAACGGCCAGGGCACCGCGCGTGCTCGCGCGACGCTCACTGCACCCTGGTCGAGAAGAGCCGCGCGGACCAGCCGACCGTGACCGCGGTCAGCACGGCGACCACGACAAGGCTCTGCCATACCGCGGGTGCGCCCAGGTTCCCGGCGAACATCGCGCGCAGGCCCTGGACCGCCCAGTAGAACGGGTTGCCGTCCGCGGCCGAGCGCAGCCAGTGCGGCGCGAGCGCGATCGGCAGCAGGGTGCCGGAGAGCAGGGCCAGCGGCTGCGAGACGGTGTTGATCACCGGGGCGAGCGCCGCGTCGCCGCGGATGAGCAGGGTGATCCCGTAGGACACCGACGAGGCGGCCAGCGCCATCATCGCCAGCAGCACATAGGCCAGCAGCACGCCGCCGAGGCCGACGGTCAGGCCGAACGGCAGCGCCATCAGCGTGATCAGCAGCGCCTGGACCAGCAGGACGACCGTCTCGCGCAGCGCCCGGCCGAGCAGCAGGGCCAGCCGGCTGACCGGCGTCACCCGGAAGCGTTCGACCACGCCCGAGCGCAGTTCAGCCAGAAGCGTGAACCCGGCGAACAGGCCGCCGAACAGGACCAGGGCGGTGAGCAGGCCCGGGATGTAGACCTGGTAGGCCTCGGCGTAGGTCTGGGCGCCCAGCGCCATCTTCAGCAGCGGGGCGAACAGCAGCAGGTAGACGATCGGCTGGATCAGGCCGATCGCGATCCAGACCGGGGTGCGCGCCATCAGCAGCATCTGGCGGTGGAAGATCAGCCAAGTGTCGCGGGCGAGTTTCATCGGGGCTCCTGCGGGACGGGGAGGATGGCGCGGCGAACGGCGGGCGGGGTACTGCGTACGGCGAGCAGGGTGAACCGGCCGGAGCCGGGACGGGCAACGGCTGCGGCTGACCCGGCCGGCGGCGGGGAACCGGCCGGGTCAGCCGAGCGTGCGGCCGGTCTTGGCCAGGAACACGTCGTCCAGGCTGGGCCGCTGCAACTGGACCAGTTCCGGTTCGACGCCCGCGCCTTCCAGTGCGCGCAGGATCAGCGGGATCGCGGTCGTGCCGGTGTCCACGTAGACTCGCAGGCCGCCTTCCGCGGGCAGTTCGAGCTTGCGCAGGTACGGCTGGTCGGCCAGGACCTTCTGGGCGGTCGCGGCCCGTTGCGCCGTCTCCTGCTCGGTCCGGGCGCCGGAGCCGGCGCGTTCGAGGCCGACGATGATCACATCGCCGGACAACTCGCGCTTGAGCTCCTCCGAGGTGCCCTCGGCCACGATCTCGCCGTGGTCGATGATCGCGATCCGGTCGCACAGCGCGTCGGCCTCTTCGAGGTAGTGCGTGGTGATGAACACCGTCATGCCCTCGTCGCGCAGGCGGCGCACCTCCTCCCACATCCCGGCCCGGCTCTGCGGGTCGAGCCCGGAGGTCGGCTCGTCGAGCACCAGCACCTTCGGGCCGTGGATCACGCCGAGCGCGATGTCCAGCCGGCGCCGCTGCCCGCCGGAGTAGGTCCGGCACTGCCGGTCGGCGTAGTCGGCCAGGCCGAACGAGCCGATCATCGCCTCGGCCCGGGTCCGCGCCTCGGCCTTGCCGAAGCCGTGCACCCGGGCTTGGAGCACGAGCTCCTCGCGCGCGGTGACCACCTCGGCGGCGGCGCCGCCCTGCGCCACGTAGCCGATCCGGCGGCGCACGGCGGCCGGCTCGGCCCGCAGGTCGGCGCCGTCGATGCTGGCCTGCCCGGCGTCCGGCCGGATCAGGGTGGCGAGCATCCGCAGGGTGGTGGTCTTCCCGGCGCCGTTCGGGCCGAGCAAGCCGAAGATCTCGCCCTCGGCCACGTGCAGGTCGACGCCGCGCACGGCGTCCACGCTGGTGGTCTGGCGGCCCTGGCGGGTCTGGTACGACTTTCGCAGCCCCTTGGTCTCGATCAACCGATGCTCCCGAGGTCGGATGGGGATGTGCGCCGGTCGGCCCGGCGTCGCAGTGCTGCGCGCCACACTAGGGTGTGCGGCGCCGCGTGCGCAATGGCCTAGACCAATCTTGCCGCGGGCCCGGCCCGCGGGCATGATCGAACCCGCCGATGCCCGGGACGTTCGGCCATCAGGGTCGAATCGAAGGCTGATCAGGGCTCGATCAGGGCCTGGAGAGTTCTCGATCAGGGCGCGATCAGCAGGCGTTCGATCGCGGCGACGGCCGTGGCCGCGCCGCCGTCCGCGGCGAACTGGGCCCGGATCTTCTCGGCTGCGGAACGGTACGAGGGGTCCGCCAGCACGGTCTCGACCGCCCGGTGCAGCTCGGCGCCGTCGGCCCGGCGGAACGAGACCCGCAGCCCGGCCCCGGCCGCCGCCACCTGCGCGGCGACCACGGGTTGGTCGTGCCGGATCGGGGCCGCGACGAGCGGCAGACCGTGCGCCAACGCCTCGCACACGGTGTTCTGGCCGCCGTGACAGAGCACTGCGTCGATTGCTCCGCGACCGAACAGGTCCAGGACCGGGACTGTCGGCCGGACGACGGTGCCGTCCGGGTAGGCGTCGGCCAACTCCGGCGGTCCGGAGACGATTCCCTGAATCCGTTCGCCGGACAGGCGAAGCGCGTGGGCGGCCCGCTCGTGGACATGGGCTGACACGTCGGCGGCGAGCGTTCCCATGCTCACGAGCAGGTGGACCCGGGCCGGATCCAGCGCCTCCCACGGGAAATCCGCTCCGCCGGGCCGGCCGCCGAGCAGCGGCCCGGTGAACACGGTCTGCGCCGCGTGCGAACTGCCGTCGATCGCCCCCGCGCCGAAGTGCTCCGGATCCACGAGCGCGCTGCTGGTGAGCGCCAGAACCAGATCCGGCGAGAACCGCGGATCGGCGAACTCGGCTTCAGGCAAACCGCCGGACTGCCACAGAGTCTTGAGATGATCGGTGATCCAGGCCTCGACCTTCGGGAACGCGCGCAGCGGCCGTCCCGACTCCATCGACGAGGACGCGATCGTGGCCCAGCGCACCGCGTTCCGGTGCGCCGCGATCGCGCCCGCGGGCGTGTGCTGGTCGACCACGACGACGTCCGGCTCGTACTCGCGCACGGCGCGGTCCACGGCCTTGGCGGAGAACCGGGCGTACGGGACGACGAACCCCTCCCACAGCGACTTGACCGCGGCCAGCCCCTGCCCGCCCTGGTCGCGCAGCAGCTTGGACCCGGTCGTGAACACCGCGGCCGCATCGCCCAGCAGTGGACGGATATGGAACTCCGACCCGGACCAGGCGACCTCGTGCCCGGACTCGGTCAAGGCCCGGCCCAGTGCGACGGTCGGATTCACGTGCCCGGCCAACGGCGGCACGACGATCAGCACCCGGCTCATGATCGCTCCGTGACATCGAATACGAGGGCTTCGACGGTCGCCGATCGGGAACCGTCATCACCGACCGCGCCGAGGTGGGCCAGCAGATCGCCGACCGTCAGGCCGATGATCTGGTCGAGATCCAGCCCGCGCAGCAGCCCGAGCAGATCGACGGCGTCACCATACCGGCCCCTGAGCAGCGCGTTCAGCACGACGAACTCCACGCTGTCCACCCCCAGATCGGCCTCCAGGGCCGTGTCCGGCCCGATCCGCTGCGCCCAGGACTCACCCTCGCCGGTCACCCGGGCCAGCAGCCCGGTCAGGTCGGCCAGGGCCGCCGAGCGCTCGGCGGCCGCCCGGCCGCCGTCCGGTGCGAAGTCCACCCGGACCCTCCTGTCAGTCGGCTCTCAGTACTCTCCTCGGCCCGCCGCACCCGGATCCGGCCCGGCTTCGACCAGTGAATCCGGGTCTTGTATCCCGCGCGGGCCGATGGAATACTAACCCCCGCCCCGCTTAATGGACTAGACCAGTTGGGGGAGTGACCGTGACCGCTCTGGAGGCGGTGGCCGTGTGCCTGCCGCCCGCGGACGTGGCGATCGAGCAGGTCGGGCAGGCCCTGGGCCTGACCCCGCGGCAGACCACCCTGTTCCGCCGGTTCCACGGGCTCGACCGGGTGCGCCTGGACCCGGACGGGACCCTGGCCGACCTGCTGCTCGGCGCGGCCGCCGCGCTCGAGCCGCTGCGCGGGCGCGAACACCTGGTCCGGTACGTGCTGTTCGCCCGGAGCGCGCCGGTCTCGGTGCCCTACCCGCACAACCCGGTGCACGAGGTCTGCGACAAACTCGGCCTCGGGCACGCCGTGTCGTTCAGCGTCACCCACCACGCCTGCGCGGTCGGCCTGCTCGCGGTCGACCTGGCCGGCCGGCTGCTCGCCGACGACCCCGACCCGCAGGCCCTGGCCCTGGTGCTGGCCGGGGAGAAGGCGTTCACCCGGGACGGCAAGATGATCCCGGAGACCGCGATCTGCGGCGAGGTGTCCACCGCCTGCCTGGTCCGGTCCGGCGGCGGCCGGGACCGGATGCTGTCCTACGCCACGATCCAGCGCGGCGAGTTCGACGGCCGGCTGGCCGAGGACCCGCTGCTGCTGGCCCGGTTCCAGCAGGTGTTCTCGGACTCCATGGTCGAGGTGATCCTCGGCGCGCTGGACCAGGCCGGGCTGACGTTGGCCGACGTCGACCTGATCCTGCCGCACAACGTCAACCGGATCTCCTGGCGGCGGGTGTGCAAGCTGCTGGACTACCCGCTGGAGAAGGTCCTGCTGGACAACGTGGCCGTGACCGGGCACTGCTTCGGCGCGGACGTGTTCGTGAACTACCAGACCGCCGTCGGCCAGGGCCGGCTGCGACCCGGCGACCGATATCTGGCCGCCTCGGCCGGGGTCGGCGCCGTGTTCTCGGCCATGGTCTTCGAGCACTGATCGGGCCGCGGACGCCGCACTGCCGGCGCCCGCGAGATCTCGTTCACCCGCACCGCAATCCGCCACGCACAGCCGCGTCACCGCCCTCGCACCACCGCACCCGAACCCGCGTCCGCCGACCCGGCGCGCCCGAAAGAGGACTGATACCCATGGAGCAGGTAGACACCCAGATCGACCCGGAGCTGCGCGTGCGCGTCGTCGGCAGCATGCAGACGCTCCTGCCCAAGGTGCTCAAGCGCGAGATACCCGCCATCGCGGAGAACACCTGCCTTTTCGACGCCCTCGGCCTGACCTCGGCCACCACACTCTCCCTGATCCTCGAACTCGAAGACGACCTCGACATCCAGATCGACGTGGAGCAGATCGACCAGGACGACCTGCGCTCGTTCGGCACCCTGGCCGACTTCGTGGCGGCGAACACGATCACCGAGGACTGATCCGATGCACCGCTCAGGCCCGCCCCGGCCGGCCGGGGCCGCGGGGCTCCGGGTCCGCCGGGTGGTCGGGCGCCCGTTCGAGGGCAGCTCGGCCAGCTCGCTCGACCCGGACCTGCGGGTCTACCTCGGCGACATGGTCCGGCCGTACCAGCTCGCGCTGCGCGAGGACCTGTTGCAACGCAGCGTCGGCCACAACTACGGCGAGATGGCCGAGGACCTGATCCGCGCGGCCGTGCCCGAGGACGAGCCGGTCGACCTGCTCGTGCTCGCCTTCGCCATCCCGGACGTGCGGCCCGGCCGCTCCTCCGCGCTGCACCTGAGCAACGTCTGCCCGGGCAGCCCGCTGGCCTTCGCCCTGTGCGAACAGGGACTCGGCGCCGCGCACACCGCGCTGCGGACGGCCGGAGCGTACGCGCGCAGCAGCGACGTCCGGCGGGCGTTGGTGATCGTCGTCGAACAGGCCGCGCTGCACTACGAACCGGCCCGCACGGCCGACGGCGCGCCGCCGGTGATCCCGTCCGGCGCCAACGCGGTAGCAGTGATCTGCGAACGCACCGACCACGGCGACGGCCTGACCGTGCGCCAGTACCCGCAACAGACCGCTGAGAGCGCGAACGACTTGGTGGGCAAGGAGATCGCCGAACTCGGCGCCGACCGGGCCCGGACCGTGCTCATCCTCGGCAGCGGCCTGGCGTGCGTCGACCTGTACTCGGCCGGCTGCCGGCAGATCATCCTGGCCGACCTCGGCCAGCCCTACACGGGACAGTGGACCGAACTGGCCCGGGGCCTGTCCGGCTGGTCCGCGCAGGGCGCACTGATCCTGGTCGCGGACTATGACAGGCACCTGCAATGCCTGTCCCTGTGTGTGATCGACACGGCGCTGCCGCCCGGCTCCGCGCACCCCGGCGGCGCCGCGGTCGGCGCCGTGCTGGATCCGGCCGGCTCCGGGAGCCCGGCGTGACGGCGGCGATCGGGCGGCCCGGTCCGGACGCCGCGGACATCTGGCTGATCAGCACCGACCAACCGGCCGAGGTGCTCGCGGAGTTGGCCTTGCTGCTCGACCCGGCCGAACGCCGCCGGGCCGCCGCACTGGCCCGACCCGCGGACCGCGGACGGTACACCGCCGCGCACGGCGCCGTGCGCGAGATCCTCGGCTGCTGCCTGGGCACCGCGCCCGAGGACCTGACCTGGGAACGCGGCGCCCACGGCAAACCGGAACTCGCCGGACGCTGGACCGGCGTCCGGGCGAACCTGAGCACCTGCGCGCACCTGGCCATGCTGGCCGTGACGCAGAGCCGGGACGTGGGCGTGGACCTGGAACTCGTGCGCACCGACGCCATGGCGCTGCGGATGGCGAAACGGTACTTCCCGGCCGACGAGGCCCGGTTCGTGGCCGGACCCGGAGACGGCCCGGACCCCGGATCGCCGTCCGGCCCGGAATTCGGCCCGGAACCAGGCCCTGGATGCGGCCCGGACCTGGACCCGCGGGCCGCGGCCGTCGCCGTGGACAGCCTCAACGCCCGCCCGGCCGAGCGGTTCGCGCGCCTGTGGTGCCGCAAGGAGGCGTGCGTGAAGGCGCACGGCGCCCGGCTGGCCGAAGGCCTGGGCCTGCCGGTGTGGGAGGCCGGGCCGCTGGTGGTCCGGGACCCGACCGGCGCGCTGCCCGGCGCGTGCCGGGTACGCGACGTCCCGGCGCCGATCGGCTACCGCGCCGCGGTGGCGCTCGGCGGCGAGCAGCCGTTCACCGTCCGCTGGCGGGTCTGGCACGGCAGCCACGACCGGACCGCCGACGGCCCCGGCGCCCCGCCGGTGGCGGTCCCCGCACCGGTCCCGGTCTCCGTCTCCGGACTCTGACCCGGGCGCCGGGCCCCGGCTCGGACGCCGCACTCAGACCCGAACTGCGCGCAGGCCCGAATATCGCGCCCTGAGACGAACCACGCACCCTGACCCGCTCGCCCGGCTGGCCGGCATCCGCTGACCCGCCAACGGAATCCCGACCACGGCCCGCCGAGCCGGCCCGCCGTCCCCGCCCCCGTCAGCCGCCCCCCCCGACATCCCGCCCTCTCTGATCCCCCGACCACCGGACCCCCAGCGAACCTACGGAGCGACATGTACGAAGACGTCCAGCGCCCGGCCCCCGGCACCGCCGACGGCATCCCCGAAGCCGTCGCCGACCAGGACGCCCGCCCCCTGCCGACCGACGCCCCCGGTGTGATGATCTACCCCGAGGCGTTCGAGACCATCCTGGCGATGCTGCGCCGCGCCGTCGCCGGCCTGGCCGCCGACGAGCAGTTCCGCCGGCTGGCCATCCCGCCGGTGATCTCCCGGCGGACCATCGAGCGGGCCGGGTACGTGGCCTCCTTCCCGCACCTGCTCGGCACCGTGCACAGCTACGGCGGCGGCCCGAAAGAGTGGACCAGGCTCGCTCCGCTGGCCGAGCAGGGCGGGGACTGGCACGTGGACCAGCGGATCAGCGACCTGGTCCTGCTGCCGGCCGCCTGCTACCCGGTCTACGCCACCCTCGCCGGACGCTCCCTGGACCAGCCGGCCAAGTTCGCGGTCGAAGCCAGCTGCTTCCGCCAGGAGGCCTCCAGCGAGACCGGCCGGCTGCGCACCTTCCGGATGGTCGAGCTGGTCACCGCCGCCGACGAGGAGCACTGCGTGCAGTGGCGCGAGACCTGGCTGGACCGGGTGGCCGGCTGGCTGTCCGGGCTCTCGCTCAAGGTCGAGATCGAGGAGGCCGACGACCCCTTCTTCGGCCCCGGCCGCAAGCTCTACCAGGCAGCCCAGCGGGCCCAGCAGCTGAAGTTCGAGCTGCGCGTCCCGGTGGCCGAGGACCTGGTCCAGGCCGTGGCCTCGGCCAACTACCACAAGGACCACTTCGGCGAGGCCTTCGGGTTCGAGGCCGGCGGCGCGGTCGGGCAGACCGCGTGCATGGCCTTCGGCCTGGAGCGGATCGCCCTGGCCCTGATCAACGCGCACGGCCCCCGGCTCGGCGGCTGGCCCCCGGCGGTCGCCGCCGCGCTGAGCTGACCCCGGCCCGAGCCCGGCCCGGGCCCCGTCCGCGGGCCGGTCCCGCTTCCCCCGATTCGAGGAGTGTTCCATGACAGAGGCTACGCGTTCCGTGGTCGTCAGATATGCCGGGCAGTCCAGCGGCAGCGGCCCGCTGACCCTCGGGCAGGACAACATGATCCGCTGCATCCTGCACGACGACCCGGCGCACATCAACAAGCACGTCGTGTGGCCGGTCCCGCCGGGCGTCGGCGTCGACTCGGCCCTGTACGCCCTCCAGGTGATCGCCGGCCGGCACGAGGCCCTGCGCACGGTCTATCCGGGATCGGCCGACGTCCAGCCGACCGTGCAGGAGGTCCGCGCCGACGGCGAGTTCACCGTCGACGTCTTCGAGACCGCCGGTGATCCCGAGGAGCTGGCCTGGGAGATCGGCCTGTCCCGGCTCGGCGCCCGGTTCGACCTGGCCGCCGACTTCCCGCTGCGCCTGGCCCTGGTGATCGGCGGCGGCCGGCTGGCCTGGATCAGCGTCGTGGTCTGCCACGCCGCCGCGGACGCGGTCGGCACCGCGGTCCTGTTCGAGGACTGGAAGGACCTGGCCACCGGCCGGGAGCTGCCGCCGCTGACCGCGCCCACCCCGCGCGACCTGGCCGCGCAGGAGCGGTCCTCCTCCGGCGAACGCCGGGCCAAGGCCTCGCTGCGGCACTGGGAGCGGATCCTGCGCACCTGCCCGCACGCGGTCTTCGCCGACAGCGACCTGGCCCCGTCCACCGGGTCGCTGCCGACCTTCATGCTGCACTCGGTGTCGATGGCGGCCAACTGCGCGGCCGCGGCGCAGCGGACCGGCACCAGCCCGTCCACGATCATGTTCGCCGCATACGTCGCGGTCGTCTCCCAGCGGGCCGCGCAGCAGACGATCGTGCTCGCCGCCCTGTCGGCCAACCGGCACCGGGCCGGGCTGGAGGACTACGTCGGCTCGCTGGCCCAGGACGCCCTGATCTCCCTGGACACCGACGCCGAGGACTTCGACGAGCTGATCAGCCGGGCCGCGTCGGCCACGATGGCCGGGTACTGGCACAGCACCTTCGACTCGCGCAAGATCTGGCAGATCATCGACGACGTCGGCTACCTGCGCGGGGCCCGGTTCGCCCGGCACGTGGTGCTCAACGACCTGAGCGTCACCATCCCGGAGGAGGTGACCCGCAACCGCCCGGTCCCGGCCGAGGACCCGCAGCTGACCTGGCTGCCGGAGAAGGGCATCCCGACCCGGCTGATGCTCAACATCTGGCGGCTGCGCGACTGCGTGGAGCTGACCCTGCACGCCGACCCGCGCCTGTTCGACCAGGCGGAGACCGAGCAGCTGGCCCTCGGCATGATGCGGCTGGTCGAGGCCGCCGCGGCCGGACCGGTGCCGCTGGCCGGGCTGGCCGCGCTGACCGGGATCGTGCCAGGCCGGCGGGAGGGGGAGTGGAACCGGATCGGCAGCTCCTGGATCGAGCTGGACGCCGTGCGCGAACTGCTCGACCTGGCCCTGGCCAAGCGCCCGGTCCGGGTGCAGGAGGTCGGCGGCCGCCTGGTCGCCCGGATCGCCGACGACGACCGGCCGCTGACCCCCGAGCAGGCGCACCGCGCGGTCATGGCCACCCTGGGCAACAGCCACCGGCTGCGCGGCGCGGCCGACTTCGCCGAACCGGGCACCGGGGAGAACATCACGGTCGGCGCCGCGCTCTCCGGCTGGGAGTCGGCGATGGCGCCGCAGGAGTACGTGATCTGCGCGGGCTCGCCGTCCGGGCCGGACCAGGACTGGTCCGGGCTGCCGGTCGCGGCCCGCGGCGACGGCCGGGAGGGCGCGACCGACTGGGCGGCGCTGCTGAGCTGAGCCGCGCATCCGTCAGCGAATCTGCAGGTGGATATGGTTGTGAACTTGGCTGTGCTTCCGGTATTCGACACGTCCGGGAGCACAGCCAGGGTTCTGCGAACGAACGCGTGCCTGCTACTGCCGTGGCGTCAGAACTGTTGCCTGGCTTGGATATCCGAGTCAGTCGGGGAGCAGCACGTCCGCGCGCAGACCGACGTGATCGGAGACGTATCCGTCCCCGCCCGGCAGTGGGACCTGCTTGTCGAGGAAGATCTCGGCCCCGGTCGCCGTCACCGCCTCGGTGCCCAGGAGGAAGTCGATGCACAGCGCCTTCGCCCCGGAGCGCAGGTATTCGGGGTGGAACGTCGGCGGGCACTGCGCGTCGAACACGTCGCGCAGCCCGGCCCGGGCCATCAGCGCGGCGTGCACCGGGGCGCCCCGCGGCGCGTTGAAGTCGCCGAGCAGCACCGTGCGGGCAGGCAGCGTACGCACGAGATCCCCGATCGCCGAGTACTGACTCGCCTGGATCGGGGTGAACCGGTTGCCCTCGCTCCAGTCCCCGTCGTGGTTGGCGGCCGGGTGGATGTTGACCACGCACAGGTCGTGGCCGGCCAGCCGGACCGTCAGGCTCCCGTTGCGCGCGGCGATCACCCTCGCGCGCCACGGCAGACCGCTGCCGGCCTGGCGTGCTCCGCCGAACCGGTCGAACCGCGCCGCGGCGAGCGGGACGCGGGAGAACGTGGCCAACCCGCCCGCGGGCCCGACCGCGGTGCGCCCGAAGGCGACGTGCGGGAACGACGGCATCCGCTGCCGCAGCAGCCTCAGATGGAGGTAGGTGTGGACCTCCTGGAACCCGATCACCGAGATCGTCGAACTTGTCAGCGGCCGCAGACAGATCCGCGCGCGTGCCCTAGGGTTGCCTCAACACAGTGGCATACGCGAAAGAGGAAGGGCTCGACTATGGTCGCCTGGCCCCGGCTGCTCGCCTCCCACCCGGTCCGCGCGGGCCGGGCCGACGGCTCGGTGATCCGCTGCGGCCTGGCCGACCTGATGCTGGCCGACCTGCCGGTGGCGGTGGTCTTCTTCTTCGACCGGCCGCTGGACCCGGCGCAGCTGATCGGGGGCCTGGCCACCGCGCTCGGCTGCGCGCCCGCGTTCGCCGGGCGCCTGCGCGAGGACGAACTCGCCCTGGAGATCGTGTGCGAGGACGCGGGCGTGCCGTTGACCGTCTACGACCTCGACGACACCCTGGAGCAGGCGGTCGGCCGGGTCACCATGCCCGGCTCGGACCTGGTCGACCTGGTCGACGCGAACGGCGCCCGCTCCGGCGGCGGCCCGCTGCTGACCGTGCGGATCAGCCGGCTGGCCGGCGGCGCGACGGCGCTCGGCTGCTCCTGGCACCACGCCGTCGGCGACATGCAGAGTTTCATGGTCCTGATGCGGGCCTGGTCCGCGGCGGTGGCCGGGGCCGAACCGGTCCGGGCGGTCCAGGTCCCGGACCGCGACGCCTACCTCGACAGCGTGCTCCCGGCCGAGGACCGCGGCCGGCCGAGCCTGCGCCGGGTCGGCCCCGAGGAGGCCGCCGGGATCGAGCGCGAGGTGGCCGGCGCGCTGCGGGCCAACCGGACCGTGCAGATCTACTTCACCGACGTGGAGGTGGACCGGCTGCGCGAGGAGTTCGGCGCCGAGACCGGGCTGAAACTCACCGCGAACGACGTGCTGTGCGCCCACGTGGTCGGCGCGATCCGCACCCTGGACCGCGACCGGGCGGAACGGACCCTGACCATCCCGGTCAACATCCGCCGGGCCATGGGCATCGCGCCGGAGACGATCGGCAACCTGGTCGGCGACATCAACCTCACCGCCCCGGCCGGCCGCCCGGCCCCGCAGGTCGCCGCCGACATCCGCGGCGCGGTCGAACGGTTCGCGCACGAGCACCTGTGCCTGCGGGCCAACCGCGCGTTCCTCGGCGACCTGGGCCGCGACCGCATCGGCGAGTGCTTCCCACTCGGCTTCGACCCGGTCCGGCGCACCTTCACCGTCTCCAACTGGAGCCGGTTCGGCCTGTACGACCTGGACTTCGCCGGCCACCGCCCGGTCCTGATGAGCCCGGCCGCCGACCTGCTGCTGCCCTGGGTCGCGTCCGTGGTCGAGGGATTCCACGGCGCCGGGATCCTGTGCACGGTCACCGTCCCGGCCGCGATCGCCGCCCGCCTGCGCGGCGCGGCCGGCCGCGAGATCCTGCACCCTTACCGCTCGCCGGACGAGCCGCTGCCCGCCCTGGCCGCCGCGATCCGCAAACTGGCCTGAACCGCCCGGCCATATCCGGTCATCTATATCGGGCGCGCCGCCCGGCCCCGATCCCGCGCCCGGCCGGGCCTGCTGTGCGTCACCAGGATTGTACACACGGTACGGAAAATGCACCCGGACAAACTCCGGCATGTGGCTTCCGCACCGCAGATCCGCTCCCCGCCCGATGTCCGGACATTGCCGGCCCCGATCCGCCCGCACCCTCCGCAGGCCCGCTGATCAGGGCCGGGGCACGGACGGCGCAACGGTGCCCGCCTGGCGACCGCCCAGGTTGGTGCCCGACAGTTGCCAGACCCGAGCTTGCGGTAACATTTGACACACTTGAACCACTCCTACCGCACCTGCCGGCAGGCGGGACGGGTCGTCCGCGGCCTTCGCCCCGCGGGCCGCCCCCCGGGGCGTGCGGGCGTGGTTCCCGACCTGGACGGTTGCCGGAGGCGAGGGAATACGCAGGTGGATCGGGATGAGGAGATCTCGATTGGCCCCCCGGAGGAGGTCGCCCTCGTCCTGGGGTGGCTGCTGCGCGACGGGCAGCCCGAGCGCACCGCCTCGCTCGTGGACCGGGCGCTGGACCGGGACCCGCGGCAGGGCGGGGACGACGCCGCGGTCGCCCGGCTGCTGCTGATCAAGTTCGCCGCGCTGCTCAACCTCGAACGCCTGGACCTGTGCCCGGCCGTGGCCGACGCCGCACACAGCAGCCTGGGCCGCTGCGACGCGCCCGCGCTGCTGGGGGAGTTCCACGCCCTCTCCGGCGTGCTGGCCTACTTCCAGGGCGCGCTGGAACGCTGCGTGACCCACCTGGTCCGCGGCACCCGGGCCCTGGAGCGGGTCCGCGCGGACGACCACGACTCCGCCCTGGCCTGGCTGGACCTGTCCACCGCCTACTCCTACATCAGCTTCCACGAGGAGGCCGTGCAGACCCTGGCCCGGGCCCAGCAGGCCGCGGTGACCGCCGGGGACCCGGTCTCCTACTACGCCCACCCGGAGATCCGGGTCCGGCACGCGCTCTGGCTGGACTACCAGGGCGACACCGAAGGCTGCATCCGCGAGCTGACCGAGGTGTACACCACCATCGCGCCCGAGGACATAGAGGGCTTCAACCGGCCGCACCTGGCCTACGGCGGCGCCCGGCTGGCCGCCCTCGGCGTGCCGGTCGAGCGCAACCCGGCCTCGGTGCTCGCCGGCTATCCGCTGATCACCCCGGAGGAGCGGGCCCTGGCCCTGCTCACCGACGCCTGCCTGGCGATCGCCGACGGCCGCGCGGCCGAGGCGCTGGTCAGCCTGGACTCGCCGATGCTGAGCGGGATCATCTCGGACGCCGAGGTGCTCCGGGTGCGCGCGCTGGCCCTGGCCGCGGCCGGGGACTACAAGGCGGCGCTGAGCACGGAACGGGCCTCGGTGGCCGCTATAGTCAACGGCCCGGGCCGGCTCAACAGCCTCTACATCGAGGGCATCACGGCCCGGCTGGACCAGGACGAGCTGCGCCGCAGCCTGACCCGGTTCACCGACGAGGCGCACACCGACCCGCTCACCGGCCTGCCCAACCGCCGCCACCTGGAACGCTACGTCAGCGACCTGACCAGCCACGGCACCTACGGCACGATCGGGGTGGCGGACCTGAACGGCTTCAAGGCGATCAACACCGTGCACGGCCACCTGTCCGGCGACGAGGTGCTCCAGCAGGTCGCCGCGCTGCTGACCCGGGCGATGCGGGCGGGCGACTTCCTGGCCCGGTACGGCGGGGACGAGTTCGTGGTGATCCTGCCGGAGACCGGGCTGGACGAGGCCGCCGACATCAGCGAACGGCTGCTGACCGCGGTGGACCGGTTCGACTGGGCCACGATCGTGCCGTCCACCCCGGTCTCGCTGGCGATCGGCCTGGCCGAACTCGGCCCGCGGGTCGACTTCACCGCCGCGTTCCAGGTCGCGGACCTGGTGATGCTGCGCGAGAAGGCCGGCATGGCGGCCGGGGCGCGATAGCGGTAGGCCGGTGGGCCGATCTGCCGCGGCCCGGCCGGTGTCATCGATTACTCATCTCAACCTTCGGCCCGTTCCGGCGTCCTTGGTCAGTGCGCGGATGTGCTTCTGCGCGGGGGCGATTAGCCTTCCCAGGACAGGAGATCAGGAATGGTCATGAACACAGCAACGAAGCGGATAGCAGGGGCGGCGGCCATGGCCGTCGCCGTGGCCACGGCTCTGGCCGGGTGCGCCTCGCAGGCGGGGACCCAGGTTGCCGGGTCCTCAAGCCCGATCGGTTCGGCGCCACCGTCGCAGTCGACGGTCTCGGCCGCGCCGACCGTGACCCTGGGCACCGGGTCCGCCACACCGGTCCCGGGTGCCACGGCGAACGCCGAAAACCAGCCGGCCGGGCCCCCCGCGTGCACCGGGGCCCAGATCCGGCAGTCCACCGGCCCCCTCGGCGCCGCCATGGGCCACCAGGGCGAAGCGCTGGTCTTCACCAATACCAGCGGCACCACCTGCACGATCACCGGCTATCCCGGCGCCACGGTGAGCAAGCCCGGCGGCAGCCACTGGGACGCGGCCCGGGTGCTGTCGAGCTACCTGGGCGGCGCGACCGGCCTGACTGCCCCGCCAGTGGTAACCCTGGCCCCGGGCGCGGCCGCCTCGGCCCTGCTGATGTGGACCGACGTCCAGGACCCGAGCGCACCCTGCCGGGCCAGCGGCTTCACCCAGCTGCAGACGACCACGCCGAACACCCAGTCCACGGTCACCTACAACGCCGCCAACGGCGACTACAGCTGCGAGAACATGCAGGTCACACCGGTCGTCCCGGGAACCACCGGCGAGACGCAGCAGCAGTAGCGGGGCGCGGGCCGGGTCCGGGTCCGGGTCCGCACCGCGGTGAACCCCGCTCGACCAGGGAACCCGAAGGGCCGGACACGCCGCCGACGTGGCGTGTGTCCGGCCCTTCCCGACGTTCCCGCGCCGACCGCCGCGCGCCTACTGGTGCGCGATCTTCAGGTTCCCGGACTCCACCGGGATGCACTCGCCGGTCGAGTCCGCGTTCGTCTCGTACGACTCGGCCGGGGCGGCCGCCCCGCCCGACGGCGCGGCGCCGGAACTGCCGGCCGACGGGGCAGCCGCGGCCGAGTACGAACTGCCCGACTCGAAGTCGGTGCCGATCACCACGGTCACCTTGGCGTACTGGCTCGACTGCTGCACCTGGGTGGCCGGGATCTGCAGCGCCGCGGCCACGCCGTCGGCCTCGCCCTGGTCGCCGGACGGGTAGTACACGACCGTCTGGGCCGCGGTGCTGCTCGCGTCGCCGTCCGGCACCGCACGGGTGAACCCGGCCGAGTTCAGCGCCGTGGCCACCGTGGAGGCCCGGCCGCCGACCCCGTTGCCGTTCACCACGTTCACCGAGACCTGGGACTTGTTCAGCCCGGCCGGCCCGGTCGGCAGGCTCGGCGTGGTCGGGGCCGTCGTGGCCGACGGCTTGGTCGCGCCGCTGTAGGACACGTCGTTCTGGATGTTCGTGAACATCTGCCCGGCGGCCGGCTGGTCCACCTGCACCCGGGCGTTGTTCGTCGGGTCCAGGGTCCACGGCATGGTCACGAACGTGATCGCCTTGTTCGGCACCTTGTTCAGGGCCGTCATCAGCCCTTCGAGGTTGCTCAGCCCGGTGAAGTTGTCGCTGACCGTGGTGGAGTGGGACGCCGCCTGGGCCAGGCCGAGCAGCGTCGAGACGTTGCTCAGGTTCAGCTTGGTGCGCACCGTCTGCAGCATCTGGGTGAAGAAGTAGTGCGTGGTCTGCTCGCGGCCCAGGTCGGAGCCGTCGAAGAACGAGTCGCGGGTGCGCAGGAACTCCAGCGCCGTGTTGCCCTCGACCGTGCTGGTCCCGGCGGGCAGCTGCAGGCCCGAGTTCTTGTCGTGCACGGCCTTGGTCACGCAGACCGGCACGCCGCCGAGCGCGTTGGACATGCTCACCACGCCGCTGAAGTCGAACATGATGTACCCGGTGATCGTGATGCCGGTCAGGGCGTTGACGGCCGCGACCTGGCACTCCGGGCCGAACTGGAGCGCGGAGTTGATCGTGCCCTGGAAGTGCCCGGTGACGTTGACCGCGCCCGAGTTGTCCGTGGTGCAGTGCGGGACGTTGGTCAGGGTGTCCCGCGGGATCGACATGACGGTCGCGTTGGTCCGGTCGGCGGAGACGTGCAGGACCAGTTCGCCGTCCGCGTTCGCCCCGGCCGCCGAACCCTGGCAGTCCCCGCCCAGGGTGCAGTCCGAGGCGGTGTCCCGGGTGTCCGAGCCCAGCAGCAGGATGTTCATCGCGGTGTTGCCGTACGGGTCGGTCGGCAGCGCGGACTGGTGGACGTTGCCCGGGGTCAGCGGGGTGTGCTTGAGCGAGCCGATCGTCGAGGCGTAGACGTAGTAGAAGCCCGCCGCGCCGAGCACCAGGACGAAGCCGACGCTGATGGCGACCCACTTGGTGGCCGTGCGGCTGCGCGAGCGCTTCTTGGCCTTCCCGCCGTTCATCGCGGCCCGGGCCTTGCCGCTCGGGTCCAGCTCGTTCAGGTCCAGGTCGTGGTTGATCCGGCCGTTGACCGCGGTCGCGGCCAGGCCGTCCGCGCCGGCCCGGCCGCGCCCGCGCCGGGCCATGCTGTCGTACTCCTCCTCGGGACGGGAGCCGTCCCGGCCGCCGCGCCCGCCCGGCCCGCCCGCGCCGCCCGGCCGGCCCCGGTACCCGGCCGGATCGTCGTAGCCGGGCTGCCACGGGTCCGGCCCCTGTCCTTGGCCCTGCCCCGGCCGCCAGGCGTCACCGCCGCCCTGGCCGGGCGGCTGGCTGCCCTGGCCGCCGTAGCCGCGCCCGCCCTGCGCCGGACCCGGCCGCCCGCTCGGCGCGGACCAGGGGCGCTGGTTCGGCTCGTACGGGTCGCGCGGCGGCTGCCCGCCCTGCGGCTGCTCCGGCCGGTACGGGTCCTCGCCGTCGCGGTGGTATCCGCCGCCCCCGCGGCCCTGGTTCGGCGGCGGCTGCTGGCGGCGGTAGGGGTCCTGCCCGTACGGGTCCGACCCGTAAGCGCCCTGGTCGCCTCGGTCGCGGCGGCCCCGGCGTCCGTCCTCGGGCGGCTCCGACTGTGGGTCGCGCGAGTACCAGGTGCGGTCGTCGCTCATCAGGCAGGCGTCCTTCCCAAAAGCTGGCGTGCGTGCGACGGGATCCCGTTGCCCGCCCTTAAGCACTCGTAAGGTTGTTGTCCACATACAGGACGAAGAGGATGCCGAGTCGGTTGCGCTCCACGGCTACAGTCTCGTCTCGGCTGCGCTACAAATCTCCCAGGTGAACAACCTTTCAAGCTGCGGCGGCGTCCGGACGGCGCCGATGTGTGATCTTCGCACGGACCCGGCCCGCCCGGTCAAACCGGCCCGGCCCGCACCGGCCCGCAACGGCCGTAATGTCCGCCGTAACAACTCCCGCGGTATGAAGCCGGGCCGGGCGGGGCAGGAGAGGTCGGAACCGCCGCGCCCGCGGCGGCTCGCGGTTGCGCAGAACGCCGGCAACCGGTGCACTGGAAGGCAGGAGAGAACCGATCCGAGGAGTCGACGCCGACACCGACGGTCCGCTCCCCGTCCTCCGGGCGGGAGCCGGCCGTTGTAAGGAGTGGTCGAGCAGGATGAACAACACCACTGTCCCCGACCCGGACACCGGGGCCGGGCCGATCGGCGAGGCGGAGGCCGAGGAGCACGTCTCCGGCATCTGCTTCAAGCACGGACCGCCCCGCCGGGTCGGGATCGAACTGGAATGGCTGGTGCACGACGCGCACGACCCCGCCCGCCCGGTCGCCCCGGACCGGCTGACCGCGGCCCTCGCGGCCGCCGGAACCCGGCCGCTGTCCGGCGCGATGACCCTGGAACCCGGCGGCCAGTGGGAGCTGAGCTCCGCGCCGGGCGAGTCCCTGGGCCGATGTCTGGACGAGACCGAACGCGACCTGGACCGGATGCGCGCGGCCGCCGCGGCCGCCGGACTGCGGCTGGTGGGCTTCGGCACCGAGCCGGACCTGCCGCCCGAACGCACGCTGCACCTGCCGCGCTACGCGGCGATGGAGGAGTTCTTCGACCGCTCCGGCCGGTGGGGCCGGGTGATGATGTGCTCCTCCGCCTCCGTCCAGGTCAACCTGGACGCCGGCCTGGCCCCCGGCGGCCCGCTGGGCCAGCGCGAACGCTGGGACCTGCTGCACGGACTGGCCCCGGTCCTGGTGGCCGCCTTCGCCAACTCCCCCCTGCTGCGCGGCCGGCCGACCGGCTGGCGCTCGACCCGCCAGGCCGTCTGGGCCCGGCTGGACGCCGGCCGCACCCTCGCCCCGGCCCTGCCCGCCCGGGCCGCCGGGACCGGCGCCGACGGAGCCGGACTGACCGACCTGCGCACCGCGTGGACGGACTACGTCCTGAACGCCCACGTCCTGTGCATCCGCCGCCCGGACGGCCCGTGGACCGTCCCGCGCGGCCTGACCTTCCGGGACTGGCTGCGCGCGGCCGGCCCGGACCGGCCCACCCGGGCCGATCTGGACTACCACCTGAGCACCCTGTTCCCGCCGGTCCGCCCGCGCGGCCACTTCGAGCTGCGGGTCGTCGACGCGCAGCAGGGCGACGCCTGGCAGGTGGTGGCCGCCCTGGTCACGGCCCTGCTGGACGACCCGGCTGCCGCCGACGCGGCCCGCGCCGCGCTCGAACCCCTGCGCGCGGTCGGCGAGCCGGGGACGGCGCAGCCCGGGTCCGTCACCGCGGCCGACACCGGCCCGCGTTCGCCGCTGTGGCTGCGCGCGGCCCGGCTCGGCCTGTCCGACCCGGACCTGCAGGCCGCCGCCGAGACCTGCTTCGACCTGGCCCTGGCCGCCCTGCCCCGGCTGGCCGCGCCGGCCCGGGCGACCGAGACGGTGGCCGAGTTCGCCGAACGCTACGTCCGGCGCGGCCGGTGCCCCGCGGACGACCTCCTGGAAACCCGGACCGGGACCGAGGTCCGGACCGGGAGCGACGGCCGGACCGGGAGCGACGGCCGGACCGGCCCGACCCACGTGGTCGCCTGGCCCGCCCGCGCCGACCGCACTGAGCAGGCCGATCGCGGAGAAGCGGCCGATCACGCTGACCACGCCGGTCGGTCGGATCGTCTCGCCCCGGCCGATCGCGCCGACCACGCCGATCACGCAGGCCGGTCCGATCGCCTCGACCCGGTCGACCGGTCAGTCCACGCCGACCGGTCCGACCACGCCGACCGAACCGCCGGTTCCGACCGGGCCGCGCGCCCCGAACCGCGCCGAGCCGAGGAGATATCATGGTCCTGACCACTGAGTCGGCCGCCGGGCCGGCCACCGGGCCGGCCATCCGCGACCGGGTCGCCGGGGTGTTGGAGACGGCCCGCCGGCGCTCGGCCGAACTGACCGGGTGCGTGGACGAGGCCGACCTGGTCCGCCAGCACTCCCCGCTGATGTCGCCGCTGGTCTGGGACCTGGCGCACATCGGCAACCAGGAGGAGCTGTGGCTGCTGCGCGAGGTCGGCGGCCGCGAGCCGATGCGCCCGGAGATCGACCCGATCTACGACGCCTTCGAACACCCCCGGGCCGAGCGTCCGACCCTGCCGCTGCTGACCCCGGCCGAGGCCCGCGGGTACGTCGCCGAGGTGCGCGGCCGGGTGCTGGACGTGCTCGACCGGGTCCGGTTCGAGGGCGCGCCGCTGCTGGAGAACGCCTTCGCCTTCGGCCTGGTCGCCCAGCACGAACAGCAGCATGACGAGACCATGCTCGCCACCCTGCAACTGCGCACCGGCGAACCGGTCCTGGTCCGTCCGGCCCCGCCGAAACCGCAGTTCGGCGGCGCGGCGGTCTGGCCCGGACCGGCCGAGGCGCTGATCCCGGGCGGACCGTTCGTCATGGGCACCGACACCGAACCCTGGGCCCTGGACAACGAGCGCCCGGCGCACGAGGTTCACGTCCCGGCGTTCTACCTGGACACCACGCCCGTGACCAACGCCGCGTACACCGAGTTCATCGCGGACGGCGGCTACGACCAGGCCCGCTTCTGGTCGCCCGAGGGCTGGGCGCACCGGCAGTCGGCCGGCTTGTCCGCGCCGCTGTTCTGGCAACGCGACGGCGGCCGGTGGCTACGCCGCCGTTTCGGCGTGGTCGAGCCGGTGCCGCCGCAGGAGCCGGTAGTGCACGTGTGCTACTACGAGGCCCAGGCGTACGCCGCGTGGGCCGGGCGCCGGCTGCCGACGGAGGCCGAGTGGGAGAAGGCCGCCCGGCACGACCCGGCCGCCGGCCGCTCCCGCCGCTACCCCTGGGGCGACCAGGACCCGACGCCCGAGCTCGCGAACCTGGGCCAGCGGTACCTGCAACCGGCCGAGGCGGGCAGCTACCCGGCCGGCGCCTCCCCGCACGGGGTCCGGCAGCTGATCGGCGACGTCTGGGAGTGGACCAGCAGCGACTTCCGCGGCTACCCGGGCTTCGTGGCCTGGCCGTACCGGGAGTACTCGGAGGTCTTCTTCGGCCCGGACTACAAGGTGCTGCGCGGCGGCTCGTTCGCCGTGGACAAGGTCGCCTGCCGGGGCACGTTCCGCAATTGGGACTACCCGATCCGGCGGCAGATCTTCAGCGGCTTGCGTACCGCCCGGGACGCCGGCCCCGAGCACCGGGAGGCCGTCTGATGTGCCGCCACCTGGCTTATCTCGGCCCGCCGGCCGCCCTGCGGGACCTGGTGATCGAACCGGAGTACGGCCTGTACCGGCAGAGCTGGGCCCCGCGTAACCAGCGCAACGGCACGGTCAACGCCGACGGGTTCGGCGTCGGCTGGTACGCCCCCGGCGACCCGGTCCCGGCCCGCTACCGCCGGGAGGGCCCGATCTGGGCCGACCGCTCCTTCGCCGATCTGGCCCGGGTCACCCGCAGCACGGCCGTGCTGGCCGCGGTCCGCAGCGCCACCGAGGGCACCGCGGCCGGCGCCGAGGCGGCCGCGCCGTACGGCGCCGGACGGTGGCTGTTCAGCCTGAACGGCGCGATCGGCGGCTGGCCCGACTCGGTCGCCGACCTGGCCGGCCGCCGGCTGAGCCCCGGCGACCTGCTCCGGCTGGAGGCCCGGTGCGACGCGGCGTTCGTCTGGGCGTTGGTCCGCCGCCGGCTGGAAGACGGGGCCGACCCGGCCGACGCACTGACCGAGGTGGTCGCCGACATCGCCGGGTGCACCACCGCGCGGCTGAACCTGCTGCTCACCGACGGCGAGGTGATCGCCGCGACCACCTGGGGCGACGTGCTCGGCTACCGTTTCGGCCCGGCCGGGGTCCTGGTCGCCTCCGAGGCCCCCGACGACTCCCCGGACTGGACCGACCTGCCCGACGCGACCCTGCTGCGGGCCACCCGCGACGGGCTTGAGCTGCGATCGCTGATCGTCGGATCGGGCGAGGCGGCTGAGTCGGGCGAGTTGGCCGAGGCGGCCAAGGCGGGCGAGTCGGGCGCGTCCGCTGACTCGGCCGCGTCCGCCGGGTCGGCCAAGGCGGCCGCGCCCGCAACGGCGACCATCTCCATGACCGTCCCACTCGGCTCCACGGCTGTTCCCTCACGCTCCGCGTCTGGCCTGGGCCGGTCCGCGCCCGATTCGTCGCACCCGAACCCGACCGGCCCAGCTGCCGCGGACGACGGCCCGCCAGGCACGACGCCGACCAGCCGGGATTTCCTGCGCGTGAACTAGCCCCCGTCGCACCCGGACCGTTGCCCACCGCGGCGCGGTCCGGTCGCCACCGCAGTCCGCCGCCGGATCCGGCCCAGGCCGGGCTCCTCCCGCATGGATGCGCCCGCCCTCGCCCGAGGTCATCAGCCCTCACCCGGCCGCACCCGACACCGTCCCCACGCCATCCGACCATGCCATCCGACCATGCCCTCACTGACCAGAGCCCTCGCCTCCGCCATATCACTCGCGCCCGATATGTCCGGACCGACTCCTCCGTCACCTGTCACCTCACACCCGAAGGAACCGAAGCCATGAGCACGCGCCTGCCCGGGGGACTCAGCATCGCCCGTCACCTTCCGGCGGACTTCCTCGCCTCGTCGCTGCGCGGCGACGCCCTGCTCGGCCTGACCGCCGAGCCGAAGTGGCTGCCGCCCAAGTGGTTCTACGACCAGCGCGGCAGCGAACTGTTCGAAGAGATCACGCTGCTGCCCGAGTACTACCCGACCCGCGCCGAGCGGGAGATCCTGACCGTGCGGGCCGGCGAGATCGCGGCCGCCAGCGCGGCCCGGACCCTGATCGAGCTGGGCTCCGGCTCGTCGACCAAGACCCGGCTGCTGCTCGACGCCCTGCGCGCGCACGGCACGCTCGACCGCTACGTGCCCATCGACGTCAGCGAGAGCGCGCTCGAGGGCTCCGGCCAAGCCCTGCTCGCGGCCTATCCCGGGCTGACGGTCGAGGCGATCGTCGGCGACTTCGAGCACGGGCTGCCGCAGTCCGCCGCCGACGCCGGGCCCCGCCTGGTGATCTTCCTCGGCGGCACCGTCGGCAACCTGGCGCCGGAGCAGCGGGCCCGGTTCCTGGCCGGGCTGCGCTCCGGCCTCGGCCCGCAGGACTCCCTGCTGCTCGGCACCGACCTGGTCAAGGACCCGGCCACCCTGGTCGCGGCCTACGACGACGCGGCCGGGGTGACGGCGGCGTTCAACAAGAACGTGCTGTCCGTGCTCAACCGCGAACTGGACGCCGACTTCGACCTGGCCGCGTTCGAGCACGTCGCGCTGTGGGACCCGGCCGAGGAGTGGATCGAGATGCGGCTGCGGTCCGTGGCCGCGCAGACGGTCAAGGTGCCCGGCCTGGACCTCGCGGTCACCTTCGCCCGAGGCGAGCAGATGCGCACCGAGATCTCGGCGAAGTTCCGCCGCGAGGGGGTCGAAGCCGAACTGGCCGCGGCCGGGTTCGCGCTGAGCGGCTGGTGGACCGACCCGCAGGGCCGGTTCGCGCTGTCCCTGTCGACCCCGGTCTGACCGACCCGGAAACGCTGGGCCGAACGGGCGGCGTTCACCCGTTCGGCTCAGCGTTTAGCGTGTCTTCGGTCACTCCCAGGCAAACTGCCGTGATCAGCGCGTCCGGGTCGGCCGGGTTGCGGTAGAACGAGGCGTACATGGCCGCGACCTCGCGGACCGTCAGCTTGGTCGGCACCGCGCTGTTCTGCAACTGCATGCCCACGCTCTCCCGCAGCGCCCGGAACTCGGGCCCGTGCCGCAGATCCGGGTCCAGGCCCAGCACCCTGATCCGGCCCGAGTCGGCCCGGCGCAGCCCGGCCACGCACTCCACGGTGGTGGTCTTGCCCGCGCCGTTCGGGCCCAGGATCCCGAAGATCTCGCCCTCCTGCACCTGCAACGAGACCCCGTCCACCGCGACCGTGCGCCCGTAGACCTTGCGCAGGTCGGTTATCTGCACCACCGCCGTCATGGCGTGTCCTCCGGTTCTTACGTCTCTGCTCCCTGAGCGGGGGACCGGTCGTCGGTCTCCGCCGGCTCGTCGGGCTGCCCTTGCATCTGCTCGTGCGAATTCCCGTGCGTCTGCTCTTGCGTCTGGTCGTCCGGATCCGGGTCGGCGCTCTTCGGCGGGCGCCCGCGCCGGGGCATCCCGCCGACGTTGCCCGGCAGCCGCCCGGCCTGGTTCAGCGCCTGGCGCAGCAGGAACTCGATCTGGGCGGTGGTGCTGCGCAGTTCGTCCGAGGCCCAGCGCGACAGCGCGTCGTGCACCGCCGGGTCGAGCCGCAGCAGGATGTTCTTACGCTCGCTCACGCCGGCTGCTCACTGGTAGAGGGTCCCGGTGTTGATCACCGGCTGGGTCGCATGGTCGCTGCACAGGACGACCAGCAGGTTGCTGACCATCACGGCCTTGCGCTCGTCGTCGAGGTCGACCAGGTCCTGCGCGGCGAGCTGGTCCAGCGCCATCCGGACCATCCCGACCGCGCCCTCCACCAGCCGCTGCCGGGCCGCGACCACGGCGTCCGCCTGCTGGCGGCGCAGCATCGCCTGGGCGATCTCCGGCGCGTAGGAGAGCCGGGTGATCCGGGACTCGACCACGCTGACCCCGGCCGCGGTCACCCGCACGGCGATCTCGGCGGACATCTTGGAGGTGATCTCCTCGGCGTTCTCCCGTAGCGAGAGCCGCCCGTCGCTGCGCGCGTCGTACGGGTAGCTCCCGGCGATGTGCCGCACCGCGGTCTCGGCCTGGGTCGCGACGAACTCGACCACGTCCTCGACCGCGTACACCGCCTTCGCGGTGTCGGCCACCTGCCACACCACCACGGCGGCCATCTCGATCGGGTTGCCGTCCGCGTCGTTGACCTTCAGCGTCACGGTCTCGTGGTTGCGGATCCGGGTGGACACCCGCACCCGCCGGGCGAACGGGTTCACCCACAGCAGCCCGTTGCGCCGCACGGTCCCGAGGTACCGGCCGAACAGCGACACCACCCGCGCCTGCCCCGGCGCGACCCCGGTCAGCCCGGACATCGCGAGGGCGTCCAGGGCGATCAGCACGATCCCGACCGTGACCGAGGGATGCGTCTTGAGCGAGATCAGGACCACCCCGGCCACCAGGACCAGCAGCATCCCGGACAGCGCGACCGCTCCCGGCAGGCTCGTGGCCAGCCGCTCGCTGACCGGCGTGACCGGCGGGTGGGTCCGTCCGTCCAGGACGGGTTCGACCGTGTCCGACTGTTGAGCGCTCATCCCGCTCGACCTCACTTCTGCTCCGGCACCCGGGCCGTCCGCGGGGCGCCTGCTGCTGCCCCACAATTGTCTAGCATAGTGATATCACTTTATTTGGCAAGTGCCGCGCGGCGAGAAGCGGTGAAGCGCCGGCCGAGGGGCCCGGATCGGCCTCTTGTCCGGCCGGGCGCCGATACCCGAGGATGTTCCCGGGCGGAAGGCCCGCCCGATGGAGAGAGGGAGCAGACGATGGTGGACCCCGCAGGTTCGAACTTCACCGACGAGGACCGGGCAGAGCTGCGCGCGCTGGGCTCGGACGGCTACGTGAAGCTCCTGGGCACCCTGGCCGACGGCGACTACCCGGACCCGTACGGCGAAGGAACCACCTACTACACCGTTTCCGGTGGCTCGGCGCAGATCCAGGAGACCGGTGACGTGGAAGAGGAAGGCCGCAGGGTCTGGTCGGCGGACGTGCGGTCCGACCACTACCCCGACTTCGCCGACCTGAGCTACCTGATCGACCTCTGATCCCCTTCATCGGCGCGAGCCGACAAGGGGGTTGAGAACAGGCGGTCCCGGCACGGGATCGGGCTGGATATGCGCGGCCGGAGGGGGCGACCCGTCCGGCCGCGTGGTGTTGAGGTCGGGTTTGCGGCGGTGGCATGTGACATGTGCCGAGGTCGTGGCCGTGGTTGTACCCGTGGCCAGGGCATCATCCGGGTATGAGGACACAGGACTGGCACGAAGTCGGCCGGGATGTTTTCCGCCGCCGGTTCGACCCCTGCGACGTCACCGTCACCGCGATCCTCGGCGCGGACGGCGTCGCGGTCGTCGACACCCGCTGCTCGCCGGCCGAGGCCCGGGAAGTGAAGGACCTGGTCAGGCGGTTGACCCCGCTGCCGATCCGCTGGGTGGTCAACACCCACGCGCACTTCGACCACAGCTGGGGCAACGCCGAGTTCGTCGCCCCGCGGCTGGACCCGCCAGCCCGGATCTGGGCGCACGAGACCGTACCGGCCCGGCTGACCTGGGACGATCCGGGCGTCACGGAGCTGCGTGCGCTGATGGCGGCCGAGGGCCCGGAATGGGCGGACACGCTCGCCGAGGTCGAGTTCGCCCACCCGACCGACCTGGTCCGGCACGCGGCCGACCTGGACCTCGGCGGCGGCCGGATGCTGGAACTACGCCACCACGGCCGCGGCCACACCGACGGAGACCTGTGGATCCGGGTCCCCGACGCCGGAGTAGTGCTGGCCGGAGACCAGGTCGAACAGTCCGGCCCGCCCGCCTTCGGCCCGGACTCGTTCCCACTGGACTGGCCCGCCGCCCTGGCCCGCGCGCTGGCGTGGATGGGCCCGGACACGGTGATCGTCCCCGGCCACGGCGAGCCGGTGGACCGCCAGTTCGTCGAGAACCAGCGCTCGGTCATCGAGACGATCGGCCACGAGGCGGTTCGACTGCACACCGCCGAGGTACCGATCGCGCAGGCCGCGGGCACTGGGACCTGGCCCGTCGCGGCGGACGAACTCGGCAACGCCGTGGAGCGCAGCTACGCCGCCTTGGCGCAGGCCGCTGCCGAGGCTGGAATCTTTGCGGAATGACGATTCGCACCGCCCGCCTCCAGCCCGGCCGAAACGGCTTCGCGAGGCATACCTATATATAGGTATCCCGCACGAGCGCGTTGCCCGTTTCGGCGGGGGAGTCGCAGAAAACCCGTGGGGCCGGGCGGGCGATGTGTGGTTAGGTCGGGGCATGTCTCCAGAGATCGACTCGTTGCGTGATCGTCTTCGTGCTGCCGTGCCGGTCGCGATGAAGGCCCGGGATCGGCGTACCGTCTCCGCGCTGCGCTCGGCGCTCGCCGCGATCGAGAACGCCGAGGCGGTCGACGTCGGCGACGGACCCCGTGCGGGAGCGATCGAGGCCAGCGCAGTCGGCGTCGGCAGCACGGAGGCTCCGCGGCGCGCGCTGAGTGAGGCGGAGATCGCGGCGATCGTGCAGGTCGAGATTGCGGAGCGGCGGTCGGCGGCGGCCGGGTACGAGGCGGCCGGGCACGCCGATCGTGCGGCCGACCTCGTCGCGGAGGCGGACGCCCTGGCCGAGTACCTGCGCTGAGCGGTCGAAGAACCCTCAACACCGCGAGTGCGCGAAATCGACCGCGGGCAGGTCGCGCACCTCGGCTTTGGTGAGCGTGACCCGAATACCCTCTTCGACATCCGCGACCGCGCTGATCGGGATCGCGACGGTCTTCTGGCCCCACAGGTGGCCCTTCTCCAGCAGCACGTGCGTCACGTGGTGGTCCACCTCGTCGACCGCGACGCCGTTGACCTTGCCGATCGTGCCGTCCACGGCGTGCACGTGCTCGCCGCCGCTGAACTGGACCTCGCCGGTCGGGATCCGGTCGCTGGTGACGAATCCGGACCCGGGGGCGACCACCGGCGCGCTGCCGAGGCCGCCGGGGCCGATCCCGAGGCCGCCGCGCAGGCCGAGGCCGTCGTGGTGCGCGGCGATCTGGCCCTGCTCGTAACGCCAGGCCACGGCTCCGCCGCCCGCCAGTTGGGTCTCCTCGGCCGGGTCCAGGGTCTCGAACTCGGCGAGCGTGCAGGTCAGCTGGATGTGGCCGGCGAACAGCAGGTCCTGGGTCATGACGGTGTCCACCAGCGCGACCGGCACCAGGTGCCCGTCCCGGCCGTGCCCGGGCTCGACGACCAGGTGGGTGAGCACCAGGCGGGCCGGGTCCACGATCACCCGCTGGAGCTTGCCGCACACCTCGTCGCCGCAGGCCACCTCGCTTCCGATGGTGAACTGGGTCAGGTTCGTCATGTGGGGCCGTCCTCTCGGCTCGGCGCCGGCCCGCCGCCGGTCGCGGCGGCTTCGCCGGGCGTGTGCTGGTCACAGCGCCGTCAGGCAGGTCCAGTCTCGCACCGAACCACCGGTCCGGCTCCTCGGGCCGACGCTTTGTCGCCATCCGTGCGCGGTGCGTACCGGATCCGGGCCCGGCCTGATCCGGCCCGGAATCCGGCCGCCCGGGGACGCTCGCCGGAACGATCCGGGCACCGTCGCGCGCCCGCTCCGGCGGCTCCGCATGCGGGCATTCCGGCGGCCGCCCGGACGCGTGCAACGTTTCGCACAGATGTGTCTGTCACCTAGCTGACTTACTCCAATACGCACAGTGATAATCGTCGGTGCACGCAGCGTTGGCATGCCACGAATGATCAGGGTTCTGTTGAAACCGGCGAGGCGTCCGCGAGCCCGTCCGGCGGGCCGGGAAGTGGCTCTTGGCCTGCTCGTCTTCCACCCCCGCAGTCAGTCCGGCGCACTGGTGTGTGCTTCCGTCAGTGTGGTCACACGAGGTCGCGGACCGCACACGAGTTCGTGCCGTGATTTTTCGCCGGAAGGGCCTGGCGTATTCTTCTCAGTGCCTTGCAAGGTTCGATTTCTGCGATACTGTGGACGTGCGATCGACGCTTCGAAACGGTGATCCAACCGGTCGGGGAGGGCGGCGGTCGCGGTGATCGCGAAGGCCCGGGACGGGCAGATCCCGGCCGTCCGCATTCGGGTGCCGGGCACCGGCCGGACCCGGACGGATCGAACCCCGGGCGCCCGGCGACCGTTGTGCCGTCCGCCTGAGTGCACAAGGAGTGACGGCCCGCCCATCGCGTGACGGCGCGCCGGAAACGGGCCCGCGAAGCCCGCAGGCGCCCCGGCCGCCCGTCCGGCCAGACCATGTCCGGACCGGTCACATCCGGCCCGTTCCGGACATCCCGGGCCCGGCGAGGCCCGCCCGGGCGATCAGGCCTGCGCGTTTATGCTCGACGTGGAGAAATTTCGAGTATTTAAAATCATTTGAGTGCGCACTACCAGGAAAGTGTTGATCTTGAATTCCGCGCCGTCCCTGGTCGGCGGGCGGTTGTGGCGCGATAATCACCGTGCATGACGATCCCCTCGTGCGTCACCCCCCGTGTGGACGTGGTTCCATTTGGTGACGGGCCGCGCTATATTTTCACTCCAGCGGGTGACGTCAAGACGACAAGGCAAAGCCTTAAAAATTCGAGGGTGGGGCAATGGGATTTGGCGTGCAGATGCGGCTCCTGGAATCGATCCTCCCACCCCCGCGGGCAGCGGTCTCGGCCACGCCGTGGGAGCTGTCGCGGGCTGAGGTGGGCTTCGACTTCCCGGCCGACTACCGCGGATTCATCGATCGCTACGGCGGCGGGACGCTGACCCGTCCGGGCACGCCGATGCGGTTCAGCGTGATGAATCCCGGCGCGGACCAGTGGTGCCCGGACGGGCCGAGCGGGTTCGCCGGGTTCGTGGACGTGACCGTCTCCGAACTGCGGCCGAGGTTCGTGGACGCGCAAGGCCACGAATACCCGGTGGAACAGGTGGTCTACCCGGTCCTGCCCGACCCCGGCGGCCTGCTGGCCTGGGGCGCGACGGACGACGGGGACTGTTTCTTCTGGCTGACCGAGGACCCGGACCCGGACAACTGGCCGGTGGTGCTCTGGTCCCGGCGCGAACGCGCCTCGCACCTGTTCGAAGGCGGCATGGTCGCCTTCCTGCTCGCGGTCCTCAGCGGCGAGCACCCGACCTCGGAGTGGCTGGCCGGCCCGGAGCCGCGCTGGACCCCCGAGGCGGACTGGAGCCGGCGCGAACTGCCGATCTACGCCGGACTCTCGCGCAGCGCCCGCCGGTCGGCGCGCGGCTACCGCAGGCAACTGCGCTGGGCTCAGGTCTGACCAGGGTTCACCGGGTATTTCAGCAGTGTTATCGCTGCTGACGGCTCATCGATAAGAGAGCGTAGTAGCACCATCCGGGTCGGCGACCGGAGGCCGGACTCGAAAGGCTCCGTCACCAGGGACAGCGTCGTCCTGACGGGCCTGATCTCGCACAATCTTCGCATTCTGGATTACCATCGGGGCATGTCTTCGCCCACGCCCGGACCCGCCGTGACCGCACCGGCCGCCTCCGTGCCGACCGCCGCCGAAGAACCGCCGGCCGACCCTCCGGTCCCCGGACTCACCCCGGAGCGGGCCAGGACCCTGTTCTCCGGAGTCGCCGACCTCTACGCCGAGCACCGCCCCGGCTATCCCGACGAGGCGTTCCAGCACCTGGCCCGCACCCTGCGCCTGGGCCCGGCCACCAGCGTGGTCGACGTCGGCTGCGGCCCGGGCACGGTCAGCCTCCCGCTCGCCGCCCTGGTCGGCCGGGTGCACGCGGTGGACCCGAACCCGGAGATGCTCGACGCGCTGCGCCGGTCTGCGGCGGCCCTGGGTCTGGCCAACCTCGACTTCCACCAGGGCCGGGCCGAGGACCTGCCCGACCTACTGTGGAGGCGGCGGCCCGTATCCGCGGAAATCGGGATGGATGGCCGGAATCTGCCCGATTGGATCCAGCGCGCCGGACACACCGGCGCAACTCTGAGCACTGTGCGCACTCTGACCGATCTGAGCACCCGCGCCGCCCGAACTGCCCGATCCGTTCGTCGAGCACGTATCGGCTTGCCCGGCCGTTGCTCGTCGTCCTGTCTCACGCTGCTGCGCCTCTCCGGCGAATCCGTCCCCTGCCGTCCCCGACAGCCCGTCATGCTGCGTGCAGCATACTGTGTCGGATGGGCTGTGTGGGACAGGGGTGACCGCCCGGTGGATCACCCGATCGCTCACCCTTCCGAGCGACCCGAAAGTCCGCCGCCGACCGCGCGCCGACGGCCGACCGGCGCACCGCAATTCCGGCCGGACGCGCGGCCGTTCCCCGGACAGCGGCTGGTCGGCCGCACAGTTTCCGGGGCGCTAGGGGGAGAGCTCGGGGGCGGGCCGCCCGGCCCGGCGCGCTCCAATGGGTCGAAGGTCACAGTTGGTCGATCTGCGAACATCCGGCCACTCCACAGTAACCTGCAATCATGACGGTCACGCCCGAACAACTCCCTCTGGCCGCCGAGTTCCCGGCGGCGAACCGGGAACAGTGGCAGCGCCTGGTCGAAGGAGTCCTGCGCAAGTCCGGTGTCCAGGACGCCTCCGGCGACGCGGCGCAGGAAGCCCTCGCCACCGACCTCGAGGACGGTCTGCACGTCCTGCCGCTCTACACCGCCGAGGACGGCGCCGTCGAGACCGGCTACCCCGGCGCGCCCCCGTTCACCCGCGCGGCCGCCCCGCAGGGCACCGCGCTGAACGGCTGGGACGTGCGCCAGCGGCTGGCCGAGCCGGACCCGCGCCGGGCCAACGAGGCCGCCCTGGCCGACCTGGAGAACGGCGTCGCCTCGCTCTGGCTGCAGGTCGGCCCGAACGGCCTTCCCGTGGACGGCCTCGCGACCGCCCTGGACGGCGTCTACCTGGACCTGGCCCCGATCGCCCTGGACGCCGGAGCGCAGTTCGCCGAAGCCGCCGAACAGCTGCTGCGCCTGTACGCCGACCGCTCGGTCGCGCCCGGCGAGGCCGCCGGCAACCTCGGCGCGGACCCCCTGGGCCTGCTGGCCGCCACCGGCGACGACACCGACACCGACCGCCGGCTGACCGCCGCCGCCGGGCTCGCCGCCCGCTGCGCCGACCAGTACCCGAAGCTGCGCGCCCTCACGGTCGACGCACTGGTCTACCACGACGCCGGCGCGTCCGCGGCCGAGGAGCTCGGCTGCTCGCTGGCCACGGGCCTGGCCTACCTGCGCACGCTCACCGACGCGGGCCTGACCGTCGACCAGGCCGCCGCCCAGTTGGAGTTCCGCTACGCGGCCACGGCCGACCAGTTCCTGACCATCGCCAAACTGCGCGCCGCCCGCCGGCTGTGGGCCCGGGTGGCCGACGTCTGCGGCGCCGGGCCCGCGGCCGCGGCGCAGCGCCAGCACGCGGTCACCTCCTCGGTGATGATGACCGAGCGGGACCCGTGGGTGAACATGCTGCGCACCACCGTCGCCTGCCTGGCGGCCGGGGTCGGCGGCGCGGACGCGGTGACCGTGCTGCCGTTCGACTCGGCGGTCGGCCGGCCCGACGCCTTCGCCCGCCGGGTGGCCCGCAACACCCAGTCGATCCTGGTCGAGGAATCGCACCTGGCCCGGGTGATCGACCCGGCCGGCGGCTCCTGGTACGTCGAACGGCTCACCGACGACCTGGCCCGCGCCGCCTGGGCCAGGTTCCAGGAGCTGGAACGGGCCGGCGGCCAGCGGGCCGCGCTCGGCTCCGGCCTGGTCCGCACCCGGCTGGCCGAGACCTGGGCCCGACGGGCCAAGGCCCTGGCCCGGCGCAAGGAGCCGATCACCGGGGTCAGCGAGTTCCCGAACCTGACCGAACGGCCGCTGGTGCGCGAACCGGCCGCCGGCGCGGATCCGGCCGCCGCGGGCGCCGGACTGCCCAAGGTGCGCCGCGCCCAGGCCTTCGAGGCCCTGCGCTCGCGCTCGGACGCCCACCTGGCCGCGGCCGGGTCGCGCCCGAAGGTGTTCCTGGCCCAGATCGGTTCGGCCGGCGCGCACGCCGCCCGCAGTTCCTTCGCCGCGAACCTGTTCCAGGCCGGCGGCCTCGAACCGGTGCAGAGCCCGGCCGACGCGGACCTGGCCGACCGTTTCGCGCAGAGCGGAGCGGCAGTAGCCTGCCTGTGTTCGAGCGACGCGGTCTACGCCGAGCAGGCCCAGGCGACCGCCGCCGCGCTCAAGGCGGCCGGCGCCCGGCGGGTACTGCTGGCCGGCCGGCCCGGAGAGTGGGAGGCCGTGGACGGATACGTCTTCACCGGCTGCGACGCGGTCGCGGCGCTGACCGAGGCCCTGGACGAGAGCGGAGTGGCGGCGTGAACGGGCAGAACGCAATCCCGGACTTCAGCGGGATCGACCTGGACGGCCCGGCCGGCGCGACGGCGCCGGGCCCGGGCGAGTGGGAGTCGGCCTGGCGGCAGGCGACCGGACAGAGCGTGGACGAGTCGCTCTGGCAGACCCCCGAGGGCATCGCGGTCAAGCCGCTGTACACCGGCGAGGACCTGGAGGGCCTGGACTTCCTGGCCACCTACCCGGGCGTCGCGCCGTACCTGCGCGGACCCTACCCGACGATGTACGTCAACCAGCCGTGGACGATCCGCCAGTACGCCGGTTTCTCCACCGCCGAGGAGTCCAACGCCTTCTACCGCCGCAACCTGGCCGCCGGCCAGAAGGGCCTGTCGGTCGCCTTCGACCTGCCGACCCACCGCGGCTACGACAGCGACCACCCGCGGGTGACGGGCGACGTCGGCATGGCCGGGGTGGCGATCGACTCGATCTACGACATGCGCCAGCTGTTCGACGGGATCCCGCTGGACAAGATGTCCGTGTCGATGACCATGAACGGCGCCGTGCTGCCGGTCCTGGCCCTGTACATCGTGGCCGCCGAGGAACAGGGGGTCGCCCCGGAGCAGCTGGCCGGCACGATCCAGAACGACATCCTCAAAGAGTTCATGGTCCGCAACACCTACATCTACCCGCCGCAGCACTCGATGCGGATCATCTCCGACATCTTCGCCTACACCTCGCAGAAGATGCCGCGGTACAACTCGATCTCCATCTCCGGCTACCACATCCAGGAGGCCGGAGCCACCGCGGACCTCGAACTCGCCTACACCCTCGCCGACGGCGTGGAGTACCTGCGGGCCGGGCTGGCCGCCGGGATGGACGTGGACTCCTTCGCGCCTCGATTGTCCTTCTTCTGGGCGGTCGGGATGAACTTCTTCATGGAGGTCGCCAAACTGCGGGCCGGCCGGCTGCTGTGGGCCAAGCTGGTCAAGGAGTTCGAGCCGAAGAACGCCAAGTCCCTGTCCCTGCGCGCGCACTGCCAGACCTCCGGCTGGTCGCTGACCGCCCAGGACGTGTTCAACAACGTCGCGCGCACCTGCGTGGAGGCGATGGCCGCGACCCAGGGCCACACCCAGTCGCTGCACACCAACGCGCTCGACGAGGCGCTCGCCCTGCCGACCGACTTCTCCGCCCGGATCGCCCGCAACACCCAGCTGCTGCTGCAACAGGAGTCCGGCACCTGCCGGGTGATCGACCCCTGGGGCGGCAGCGCGTACGTGGAGAAACTCACCCACGACCTGGCCCAGCGCGCCTGGCAGCACATCCGCGAGGTCGAGGCGGCCGGCGGGATGGCCAAGGCCATCGACGCGGGCATCCCGAAGCTGCGGATCGAGGAGGCCGCGGCCCGCACCCAGGCCCGGATCGACTCCGGCCGCCAGCCGGTGATCGGCGTCAACAAGTACCAGGTGCAGACGGACGAACAGATCGACGTGCTCAAGGTCGACAACTCCTCGGTGCGCACCCAGCAGGTCGAGAAACTGCGCCGCCTGCGCGCCGAACGCGACGAGGCCGCCTGCCAGGACGCCCTGCGCGCCCTGACCGACTCGGCCCGGGCCGGCGCGCAGCCCGGCGGCAGCCTGGACGGCAACCTGCTCGCCCTGGCCGTGAACGCGGCCCGGGCCAAGGCCACCGTGGGCGAGATCTCGGACGCGCTGGAGGCGGTCTACGGGCGCCACGCCAGCCAGATCCGTACCATCGCAGGGGTGTACCGAGACGAGGCAGGTTCGTCGGCGGCCGTGCACGAGGTGCGCGAGCTGGTCGAGCGGTTCGAGAAGGCCGAGGGCCGCCGCCCGCGGATCCTGGTCGCCAAGATGGGCCAGGACGGCCACGACCGCGGCCAGAAGGTGATCGCCACCGCGTTCGCCGACCTCGGCTTCGACGTGGACGTCGGCCCGCTGTTCCAGACCCCGGCCGAGGTGGCCCGGCAGGCGGTGGAGGCGGACGTGCACATCGTCGGCGTCTCCTCGCTGGCGGCCGGACACCTGACCCTGGTGCCCGCGCTGCGCACCGAGCTGGCCGAGGCCGGACGAGAGGACATCACCATCGTGGTCGGCGGGGTCATCCCGCCGCAGGACGTGCCGGAACTGCTGGAGGCGGGCGCCGCCGCGGTGTTCCCGCCCGGCACGGTCATCCCCGAGGCGGCCGGCGACGTGCTGCGCCGGCTGGCCGCGGCGCTCGGACACGACCTCGGCGACGGCGGCGCGGTCGGTGGAGTCGGCGGGGCCGGTGGCGAGGGCGCCCGCGGTGGCGGCGAGCCCGTCCGCGTGGGCTGAGCCCGTGGCACCCGACGACACGGGCGCGGGGCCGGCCGTCCCGCCGGTCGCCGCGCGCCGCGGCATCGACGTCGACCAGTACGTGCAGGGTGTGCTCGGTGGCTCCCGCGCGTTCATCGCCCGGGCGATCACCCTGGTCGAGTCCACCCGCGCGGACCACCGGACCCTGGCCCAACGGATGCTGATCGACCTGCTCCCGCACGCCGGCGGCGCGGTCCGGGTCGGCATCACCGGCGTGCCCGGCGTGGGCAAGTCCACCTTCATCGACGCGCTCGGCACCCGCCTGACCGGCCACGGCCACCGGGTCGCGGTCCTCGCGGTCGACCCGTCCTCCACCCGGACCGGCGGCTCGATCCTGGGCGACAAGACCCGGATGGAACGGCTGGCCGTGGACCCGTCCGCTTTCATCCGCCCCTCACCGACCTCCGGCACCCTCGGCGGCGTGGCCCGGGCGACCCGCGAGAGCATGGTCGTGATGGAGGCGGCCGGCTACGACGTCGTGCTGGTCGAGACGGTCGGCGTCGGCCAGTCCGAGACCACCGTGGCCGACATGGTCGACACGTTCCTCCTGCTCGCCCTCGCCCGCACCGGCGACCAGCTCCAGGGCATCAAGAAGGGCGTGCTGGAACTCGCCGACGTGATCGCGGTCAACAAGGCCGACGGCCCGCACGAGAACGAGGCCCGCGCCGCCGCCCGCGAACTGGCCGGCGCGCTGCGCCTGCTGCGCGGCCCGGAGGCGTCGACCACCTGGACCCCGCCCGTGCTCACCTGCAGCGGCCGCGACGGCTCAGGACTCGATGATTTGTGGGCCCGGCTGGAGCAGCACCGCAAGAGCCTGGAATCCACCGGCGCCCTGGCCGCCAAACGCCGCGACCAGCAGGTCCACTGGACCTGGGCGATGGTGCACGACCAGCTCCTGGCCGAACTGCGCGCGCATCCCGAGGTCAGCCGGCTCGCCCCGATCCTGGAAGGCCAGGTCCGCGACGGCGAACTGACCCCGACCCTGGCCGCCGAACGGATCCTCAACGCCTTCCGTTCGGGTGGTGGGCCGGACTCCGCCCGGGTGGCGGACCGGTAGGCGGAAGATCAGTATTGGAGTTGTGAACGCAAGGCAGGGTTTCCCCAGGTACGCCCGAGGGTTGTTCGATGCGCCGATCCATCGGGACCGGCTCGCCTGGCTGGTTCTCTGCTGGTTCGGAGTGAATACCCTGATCTTCATCGCGAACGCAGCCGCCGACAAGGGCACGCCGTGGTTCGCCGGGGAGACAGCCTCGGTGGCGTTCGTCGTCATCGTGGGAATCGCGCCGCCAGGTATTCGCTCACTGATGCGGGCGGCGTCGGGCCGGCGGCGCGCCCGGTCTGGTTGACGTGAGGCCGTTCTCGGTGAGTAATTCAATGGACACAGACACCTGGACAGCGCTCCATGCGGAGCGGCGCTAGTGGAGAGTGGGCAAACGTGACTGACTCCAACCCGACCCCCGACACCGACTCCTACCAGGACATCGTCCTCGAACGCCGGGGCCGGGTCGGCTGGATCACCCTGAACCGGCCCAAAGCCCTGAACGCGCTCAACCTGCGCCTGATGCAGGAGGTGGTCGGCGCGGCGTTCGTGCTCGACCGGGATCCGCAGATCGGCTGCCTGGTGATCACCGGGTCGGAGAAGGCGTTCGCGGCCGGGGCCGACATCAAGGAGATGCAGCACAAGGAGTTCGTCGACGTCTACCTGGAGGACTGGGTCGGCGCGTGGGACCGGCTGGCCCAGGTGCGCAAGCCGATCATCGCGGCCGTGTCCGGGTACGCGCTCGGCGGCGGGTGCGAGCTGGCGATGATGTGCGACATCCTGCTCGCGGCGGACACGGCCGGGTTCGGCCAGCCGGAGATCAAGATCGGGGCCATCCCGGGCATGGGCGGCTCGCAGCGGCTGACCCGCGCGGTCGGCAAGGCCAAGGCGATGGAGATGTGCCTGACCGGCCGGACCATGCCGGCCGACGAGGCCGAACGGTCCGGCCTGGTCGCCCGGGTGCTCCCGGCCGCCGAGCTGCTCGCCGACGCGCAGGCCACGGCCGAGACGATCGCCGGGATGTCCACGCCGATGACGATGATGGTCAAGGAGAGCGTGAACCGCGCCTTCGAGTCCGGCCTGGCCGAGGGCGTCCGGTTCGAACGCCGGCTGTTCCACTCGACCTTCGCCACCGCCGACCAGAAGGAAGGCATGGCGGCGTTCGCGCAGAAGCGCCCGCCGAAGTTCACCAACCGGTGACGGGCCTCGCCGGCTCGCCGACGGGAGTTGCCGCGTCGACGCGAGGTGGGGATCCTGTTCGTATGCTGCTACCCGAGGCCTTGGACAAGACCGAGACGATCACCGTGATCCGGCTCAGTGCGCGGCGTGAGGACTACGGACCCTTCGACGATCGCCTGGTCGGCGACGAAGTCGGTACCTGGGACGGCGACCAGGCAAGCCAGGCCTTGAGCCTGATCGCCGCCATACCCGACGGGAGCCCGGCCCGCTGCTTCATCCCCTACTGGGCGATCCGGGTAAGCCGTGCGAAGGACGTGCTCTTCGAGATGTCCTTCTGCTACAAGTGCTCCAACGCGCGAATGTGGGGGCCTGAGATCCCGGCGGGTGATCCGATGAAATTCCAGGGCTTTGCTGCGGACAGTCCCGCCGCCCAAGACCTGCTGGAACGGTTCCGCGCCTGTGTGCGAGAGCAGGGATCACTAAGGTAACCTCTGCGTGGATCGGCACGAAGGTGTCCGAGATGATCCGCCCCATCCATCGTCCAGAGCCCACGGGTACCGTCCCGGCGGTGCCAGACCGGGAGCTCGACCGTGCGCCTTGATGATTCTGCCTCGCCTGATTCCCGCGGCTCCGGGCGGACCGTCCGCCTGATCGTCTCCGGCGGCGGCACCGGCGGCCACACCTACCCGGCGCTGACCGCGGTGCGCGCCCTGCAGGCGAAGGTCGCAGCCGACGGCGCCGCGGTGGACGTGCTGTGGGTCGGCGCGGCCGGCAGCCTGGAGGCCCGGGTCGCGGCCGAGGAGGGCATCCGCTTCGCGGCGGTCGCCACCGGCAAGATCCGCCGGGCCCGCAACCCGCTGAAGATGATCAGCCCGGCCAACGTGCGCGACATGGCCCGCGTCCCGCTCGGCGTCGTCCAGGCGCGCGGGGTCGTCCGCGGTTTCCGCCCGGACGTCGTGCTGGCCACGGGCGGATACGTCGCGGTCCCGGTGAGCCTGGCGGCCCGGGCCGCGCGGCGTCCGCTGGTAGTGCACGAGCAGACCGTCCGGCTCGGCCTGGCCAACTGGCTGCTGGCCCGGGTCGCGACCCGTTTCGCGGTGTCCTCGCAGTCCACGGTCGCGCTCCTGCCGGCTTCGGCGCGCGCGGTAGCGGTGGTCACGGGCAACCCGGTGCGTTCCGCGGTCCTGCAAGGGCAGCCGGACAATGCGGTCGCGGCCCTGGGCCTCGAGGCGTTCGACCGTGACCTCCCGACGGTCTACGTGACCGGCGGCGCCCAGGGATCCGTGCAGATCAACACCCTCGTGCGCGACATCCTGCCCTGGTTGTTGGCACGGGCCAACGTGATCCACCAGTGCGGACCGGCGAACCTCGCGGCCCTGCGCGAGCACGCCGCGGCAGCGCTCTCCGACGACCTCGCGGCGCGCTACCTGGTCACCGGATACGTCGGATCCGAGTTGCCGGACGTCCTCGCGTTGGCCGACGTGGTCATCTCGCGCAGCGGCGCCGGAACGATCGCGGAACTGACCGCGCTGGGCAAAGCCGCCGTCCTGATCCCCTTGGCGTCGGCGGCGGGCAACGAGCAGTACCACAACGCGCGCTACCTGCACGAAGCCGGCGCCGCCGTAGCCCTGTCCGGCGACCAGACCACGCCGCAGGGCCTGCAGGACGCCGTCGAACCCCTGCTGACGGACCCCGCCTGGCGCGCCGAGATCGCCCAACAGGCCCGATCGCACGGCCGCCCCGACGCCGCCGACCAGCTGGCGGACGTGGTGCTGCTCGCCGCCGGATACAAGGCGCAAGCGGGCGCCGGCGACTGAAGGCCGGGCGGCCGGGCGGCCGAGTCCGACCCTCCAAGGTGACGGCCCGGCCCCAGCCTGGATGATCCACTGATCCTCTATGCCGAGGGGATCCCGGTCGCCACGCTCTCAGAGGACTGGGTCCCGCCGTGCCCGCTGCTGGCGCAGATCCCGATGACGGTCCGGCTGCAACTGCTCGCGTCCCGGTTCGCCGCACTGCGCCGACAGGACCCTGACGTCGCGATCGTCGGCGCGTGGGCGGAGCCGGACCTGTGGCGGATCGGCGGCCCGGATTCGCAGGCCGGCTAACGGAACCAGCCGCGCCAGACCCGACCACACTGCCCAGCCGTCGAACACCTGGACGACCGCCCCACACCACCCGCGAGATTGTGCCAGTCTCCTGATCGCTGAGAACTGTTAATCCCCGGCGCAATTGTTAGACTTCTGGCACAACCGGCGCGCTCCCGTACCCCGGCGCAGGCGGCGATGAGGCCTGCTCGCACCCCGGTGCGCCCGCCGGCCGGAAACGGGAGCGGCCCCGCCACCACGCGGGGTCCCTTCCTCCAGGATGCCGCCGGACGCAGAGCACCGCACTACGTCCGGTGTTGCCAACCGGAATCGGGCAACACGGCCGTGGCAACGAGGCCGTGGCAACGGAGAAGGGCACACGCATGGCGCAGTCCGCCGACGCCGGAGACGAGGGCTTCGGCGCGCGCCTGCGCAGCCTGCGCGAGGAGGCCGGGCTTTCGCTCGGCGAACTGTCCAGTCTGACCCACTACAGCACCAGCTACCTGAGCCGGATCGAGACCGGGCACCGGCCCGCGCTGCCCGGCCTGGCCGCGCTGTGCGACGAGGTGCTCGGCGCGGACGGAACCCTGGCCGAACTGGTCCAGCCGCCGGACCGCACCGGCGGGCAGCGGCGGCCCGGCGCCCCGCCGCGAGGCGCGGGCTCCGGCCCGGGCCGGAGCCCAGGCGCCGCTCCCGGCGCGACCGACGGCACGGCCGAACGCTCGACCGAGGGCGAACCCGAGGACGACCGCGTCTTCGACGACCGCCCCGACCAGGTCACCGACCTGTTCGCTCCCTCCAAGCGGCGCGGCTCGTACGCGCCGCCGCTGCGTTCGCCCGGCTACAGCGCCGAGTTCGGCCGGCTGATCCGGCTCGGCGACGCGCACCACACCTCCGGCCGGATGCGCGAGGCGGCGCACTGGTACCAACAGGCGTACCACCACGCCCAGGGCTGGCCGCGCCCGCAGGCCGAGGCCGTGATCCGGCTGGCCCGGCGCTGGTCGGACCCGGGCCAGACCGACCGGGACGTGGTCGAACTGCTGCGCGCCAGCCTGCGCGCCCTGGCCGCGGACCAGACCCCGGAGGCCGAACGGCTGCGGCTGCGCCTGGACGCGCACCTGTCCAAGAAGATGTCCCTGGCCGTGAGCGAGGACACCGCGGTCACCGGCATCGGCCCGCTGGAGGGTGCGGACCTGGCCCGGCGCACCCTGCGCCGGATCCCGCGGGACTGCCCGGACGACGTGCGCTGCGAGGTGCTGACCGAGTGCCGCTGGGGCCTGTACGACCACCTGCCGGCCGCCGAACTGCTCCAACTCGCCGAAAGCCTGCAGGATTCGGCCGCCCGGGTCGGCTCGGCCCACTTCGACGGCGAAGCCCTGGTCGCCCTCGCCCTGGACCAGTTCCGGGTCGGACACATCACCCGCGCCACCGCGACCGTCGAACTGCACCGCCGACACGCCGCCCGCACCCGCAGCGCCCTGACCCGCTGGTACCAGTGCACGTTCGACACCATGCTGGACCTGTGGAACGGCAAGTTCGCCACCGCCGCCGAATGGGTCTTCGGCGAATCCCGCCAGGTCATCGCCAGCCTGGAAGCAGACCTGGAAATCCCCGCCGACACACTGCGCCAGACCCGGATGGGCCAGGAGTACTGGCTGCTGCACGAACAGGGCCAGATGGCCCAGATGCTCGGCTCCGAACTGGCCGACGGCGTCGAACGGCGCGCCTACTTCCCGGTCTGGCGCGCCGGAATGACCCTGGCCCTGTGCGAGATCGGCCTGTACGACCAGGCCGCCGACCACCTGACCGCCTTCGCCGAGGACACCGACGACTTCCGCACCCTGGCCCGGCACGGCTGGGCCGTACCCACTCTGACCATCCTGGCCGAAGCCTGCGAACTACTCGCCGCCCACCCCGAACACCGCACCGAGATCACCCGGCTCATCCCGCTGCTGGCCCAGCCGCTCTCCCGGCACCACACCGAGATCGCCCTGGCCGGCTGGCCCACCGTCCTGGTCGGCCCCGCCTCCCGCGCCAGCGGCCTACTCGCCCTCGCCGCCCACGACGGCCCGAAGGCGACCGAATACTTCCGCACCGCCGAACGCCTCGCCCGCACCTCCCCGCCCCTGATGGCCCGACTACGCGCCGACCAGGCCCGAGCTCTGCTGCTGCCGAACCCGGAGACCGGCGCCGGACCGAACACCGAGGAGGCCGCGCACCTGCTGGCCTCGTCGCTCAAACGGGCCGAGACCCTCGGCATGGCCCGCCTGGCCGAGCAGGTCCGCGAACTCCAGGCGGGCCTGCCGAAGCAGAATTGACCAGCCTCAGCTGCCGGGCCGCTCCAACTGCGCGATGAACTTGCGGCTGAACAGGTACGCGTCCCCGGGCCAGCGGGCCGAGACGTACGACCCGTCTTCGACCACGAACGCGTGCGTGTCGTCGGTCGCGGTCCCCCGGGTGGAGAGCACGCGCGGGCCGCGGACGAACTGGCGTCGGTCATCGAGCGCGGCGACCACCTCGTCCTGCACGTACGCCGGATACGTTCGGTAGTAGCGTCCGAGCCGCCACGCGGTCAGCAGGAAGGCGCCGCGTTCCATGTACTTGGGCAGGCACGTCGTGTTGCGCCCGGCCAGGACGCTGCGGCCGGTGCCGGGGTCCGTGGTCCGGGCCAGCACGAGCACGCCGTGGCAGATCGCGCCGACCGGGCGGCCGGTCGCCCAGAACCGGGCCACCTTCTCCCGCAGCACGGCCGAGCCGAGGTACTGCTTCATCCCGGGCGCGTGCCCGCCGGCCAGGATCAGGCCGTCGTAGTCGGTTGGTTCCACCTGCGCCCAGGCGGCCGGGGACTGGAACGCCGCCGTGGCCGCCATCCGGTGGTAGAACGCGGCCGGTTCCGGCTCCGCGCCGAGCTTGCCGAAGACCACGCCGTCCAGCAGCCGCTGGTCGGCGGCCGGGGTGGCGCCGAGCTCGGTGGCGAAGACGACCTCGTGCCCGGCCTGCGTCAGCAGCTGCCAGGGCACGGACACCTCCGTGACGTCGAACTCGTGGTCCGGCAGGGGCAGGAGAACGCGCATGCGAATCATTGTTACGCAAGGGACGCGGTTCGTCAGGCTGTTGGCGGGATCACGCCACCGCGCGCGGCGCCCGGCCGGGCCGTTCTGGCCGCCGGGCGGGCGCGCCGAACCGCACCGGCACGCCGGGGGAGTACAGCACGCTGTCCGGCGGCCCGGCCGGCTGCGGCAACCCTGCTGCGCAGATGAGGTCCTCGTCGTAATGCAGCAGCTCGGCGCGGTAGAGCGGCCAGCGCGGGTGCTCGTTCGGCAGGTAGATCGGCCGCCCGAACCAGGCGTTGTGCAGACCCCAGCGCGCGGTGACGAAGTGCTCGACCGGGGTCGGGTCGTCGACCGGCGCGCCGATCCGGATGCCGATACTGCTGCGCGCGCCGACCGGCCCGGGCCAGCGGCGGCGGCTCGTGTAGTCGAGAACGTCGCCGGAGATATCGGCGATGTCAGAGCTGTTCCCGCTCCGGCTGCGATCGCGGCGCACGGACATCTTGGCCCACACATACGGCAACCGGAACCCGATCCGGGCCGCGAGCACCGGCAGCAGCCGCGAGGCCTCCAGTGACCGGAACACCACCCCGCGCCGGCCGTGGGCGTCGACGGAGTACAGCCGCACGTTCGTCTCCGGGAAACTGCCCAGATACGGCAGCCCCGGCAGCCCCAACCAGCCGATCCGGTGCATTCGGAACGCGATCAGGCCGACGTACGTGACCCCGTCGATCACGTCCGGCGCCGCGCCGACCGGCAGCAACGGCGCGACCACCTCCGGCGCCACCGCCCAGTGCAGAAACGCCAGATCCAGCCAGGACTGGGTCAGCAACGTCCGCCCGCCCAGCCCCGGCGCATCCGGCATGACCGGCTCGGGCGTCGCCACCGAGGACGGGTTCGCGGCCGCAGCCGTGGGATCAGCCATGAGCCCAGCATCGCAGACCGGCCCCCTCTCCGATTGCCGGCGCGGCCGGATGCGCTGTCAGCTGCTCCCGCTATCGTCTGATCATGGCAACCCGACCTTCCGACAACTGGCGCGAATGGGTCCAGGAGGAAGAACGCGAACTCGCGGCAGGCGCGCTCGACCCGGAAGAGGCCGGCGCGGCCGCGCTGTTTGCCGGAAACCCTGCTCGCCCGCACCGACGAGGTGCTCGCTGCGTTCGAAGCAGACCTTGCGCCGGTCCGCGAACCGTCCGACCAGCAGGTCATGGCGATGGTGCAGCATGTCGTCCTCGGCCTGAACGAGGTCAACCGCGAGCACAACGGCCGCGGCTACGAGACGGGCGAACGCGAGCAGCTGTGCCTGTACATCGACAAAACCCTGACTGAGGCCGGTGTCGACGTCCAGGCTTTGGCCTCGCGCCGCGGGATCGGCCGTTATGCGATCACCGATGAGTGGCGCAGATGGTGACCGCGGCCGGGGAACCGCTCCGCTGAGGGCTGAGTCTGATCTTTGTGAGCCCGAATCGACGCAGTGGTACAGACCAGGTACCGGCAAGGGTCTCGGGCACGGGGACAGGAGACCGCAGTGGGCGACGGGGACGGGATCGGGCGGCGCAGCCTGCTCGGCGGCGCGCTGAGTGCCACGGCCGCGAGTGCGGCGTTGGCCGCGTGCGGCGGGCCGGGCGCGGCGCCCCCGCGGCCGGCGGAGCCGACCCAGGCCGGGACGCTGCTGCCCCGGCCGGGGCAGACCCCGGCCGGCGATCCGGACTGGCGGTTGACCTCGGCCGGTCCGCCGAACGCGATCGAGGGCTACACCGACAAGGTCAGCGTCCGGCCGGGCGAGCAGGTCGGGCTGTACGCCTCGACCACCGGGACCTCGTTCACCGTGCGGGCCTACCGGGTCGGCTGGTACGGCGGCGCGCAGGCCGCGCTGGTCTGGCAGTCGGGCCCGGTGCCGGGCCGGGCTCAGGCCGCGCCGCAGTACGCCGCGCCGACCCGGACCGTGAGCGCCGCGTGGGAGCAGAGCCTGAGCTTCTCGACCACCGGGTGGCCGGAGGGCGCGTACCTGCTGCGGATGGACGCGGACAACGGCCACCAGCGCTACATCCCGTTCGTCGTCCGCTCGGCCACCGCCGCCGGGAAGGTGCTGCTCATGCACGCCCCGGCAACCTGGCAGGCCTACAACACGTGGAACGGCTACGACCTCTACCAAGGCCCCGACGGCAACTACGGCACGCGCTCGTACGTGGTCAGTTTCGACCGTCCGTACGATGACGTCGGCGCGGTCAAGTTCCTGACGTACGAGCGCGCGGTCGTCGTCCTGGCCGAGCGGCTCGGCCTGCCGTTGGCCTACACGACTGGCCTGGACGTGCACGCAGACAGGAGCGTGCTCGATGGCGCGTCGGCGATCGTCTCGCTCGGCCACGACGAGTACTGGACGCCCGAGCAGCGCCAGTACGTCACCGCTGCCCGCGACGCCGGGACCAACCTGGCGTTCCTCGGCGCGAACACCTGTTTCCGGCGGATCCAGTTCCGCGACACCCCGCTCGGCACCAACCGTGCCGTGGCCTGCTACAAGTCCTCGTACACCAAGGATCCGCTGTATCCGGCCCAGCCGGACCTGGTGACCACGGACTTCCGGGTGGCGCCGGGCGCGGATCCGGAGTCGTCGATGACCGGCGTGCTCTACGAGGGCTACCCGGTCGACGCGCCGTACGTCGTGTACAGCCCGGACCACTGGCTGTTCGCCGGGACCGGCGTGACCCGCGGCGAGAGCTTCGCGCACCTGGTCGGGGTCGAATACGACCGGGTCACGCCGTCCGCCCCGACGCCCCGGCCGATCCAGATACTGGCGCACTCGCCGCTGGTGTGCGACAAGACGCACAGCTTCTCGGACTCGGCCTACTACACGGTGCCCGGCGGCGCGGGCGTGTTCGCCTCGGGCACGATGCGTTGGGTCGAAGGGCTGATGGCCGGCACCCGGGATGACGGCGGCGACCACGCGATGGACGCGCGGACCGGAGCGTTCGTCACGCAGGTCACGGAGAACTTGCTCAAGGCCTTCGCCGTCGGCCCGGCCGGGAAGAACCAGCCGGTACCCGCGGACAACGTGCAAGAGGTCTACCTCTGATCCGCGCCCGGCCGGCGGGCTCGGCGGGGCGTGGTCGCCGAGGTCGGGACGGGCCCGGTGACCTGGGCAGTCGCCCGGATGCAGCCGGGGACGTTTGCTTGGATCGCCCAGCGGCGATCTAATGGGGCATGGCGTCTACCAAACCGGCCTCAGGCCCCGAGCCCACGTCCGTCCCCCAGCCCGCGGTCACGCCGCAGGCTCCACCCGCGACGCCGCGACCGGCCAAGTCCACCACGAAGTCCACGGCGGCGAAGACCACGCCGGCCGGCCCCGCGGCCGCCGAGCCCGCGGCGACCAAGACCGCGGCGAAGTCCACGGCCAGGCCCGCGGCCCGATCGACGGCGGCGACCACCAGCGCGAGCACCGCTAAGACCACTGCGAAAGCTCCGGCCAAGGCACCCGCCGGGGCCCCGGCTAAGACTGCTGCGACTCCGGCGAAGACGACTGCGAAGGCTCCGGCCAAGGCACCGGCGAAAGCTCCGGTCAAGACCACGCCGGGGACCGCGGCGAGCAAGGTCACGACTGGTCAGGTCACGGCCGGCCAGGTCACGGCGGGTACGGTTCCGGTCCCGACCCCGGCTCCGGCTCAGGCCGAGACCTCGCCGCCCAAGCCTCCGGCCAAGACCACGTCCAGCCGGGTCACGGCCAGAACCGCGCCCACCAAGGCTGTGGCCGCTCCGGCTGCCGTCGTGCCGCCCGCAGAACCTGCCGCTCCGGCCGCCGCGGCCGCGTTCGTGCCGGTGACCCTGTCCGCTGCCGAGGCTCCCGCAGTGGTGCCCCCGGCCGCGACGGCGCCGGAGTCCGAGGCGCTGCCGGTGCCGGTTTCGGCGACGGTCACCGCGCCGGTGTCAGAGCCCGCATCCGAGGCCGCACCGGAAGCCGAAGCAGTGCCCGCGGCCGCAGCCGATGCGGCGACCCCGGCCGAAGCCGAGACTCCGGTTGCTGCTTCCTCGAAGACCAAGAAGCCGTCGAAGTCCGAGACCAAGCCCGCAGCCAAGTCCAAGGCCAAGCCCACAGCCAAACCCAAGGCCAAGTCCGAAGCCAAGGCCAAGCCCGAACCCGAGCAGAAGACCAAGCCGAAGTCCGAAACCAAGGCCGAGGCCAAACCCAAGTCGGAAGCCAAGGCTGAGCCGCAGTCCGAAACCAAGTCGGCGGCCAAGAGCAAGTCCAAGGCCGAGGCCAAGCTCGGAGCCAAGCCGGAAGCCAAGTCCGACCCGAAGGCCGCTCCCCAGCCGGAATCGAAGCCCTCGGCCAAGTCCGACCCGAAGGCCGAAGCCACACCCGACCCGAAGCCCGAAGCGAAATCCAAACTCAAGCCCAAGCGCTCCTCCTCCCGCCCCACCCCCTTCAGCGACATGCTGCGCTGCCCGCCCGGCCGCGTAGACCTGAGCAAGATCGCCACGGACTCGATCGAGGGCGCGGTCGGCACGTCCGAGAACGTCAAGGAGCGCACGCTCGCCGAGCTGGCGGCCGTGAACACCCGGCTGAGCGACCTGCAGGAGCGCCTCTTCGCCTCCTCGCGCGGCGCCGACGACAACCGCCGGGTGCTGCTGATCCTGCAGGGCATGGACACGGCCGGAAAGGGCGGCGTGGTCGGCCACGTGGTCGGCACGTTCAGCCCCTACGGCGTGCAGCTGACCGCGTTCAAGGCGCCGACCGCCGAGGAGCGCTCGCACGACTTCCTCTGGCGGATCCGCAAGGCCGTGCCGGACGCGGGCTACGTCGGCGTGTTCGACCGCAGCCACTACGAGGACGTCCTCATCGCCCGGGTCCGTTCGCTCGTGCCGCAGAAGGAGTGGTCGGCCCGGTACGGCCTGATCAACGACTTCGAGCGGGAACTGGCCGACGACGGGTGCACGGTCGTCAAGTGCTTCCTGCACGTCTCGCCGGAGGTCCAGCGCAAGCGGCTGCTGGCCCGGCTGGAGGACGAGACCAAGCTGTGGAAGTACAACCCGGCCGACGTCGACGAGCGCGCGATGTGGCCGCAGTACCAGAAGGCGTACGAAGCGGCGCTGGAGAAGTGCTCCACCGAGTCCGCGCCCTGGTTCATCGTGCCGGCCGACCGCAAGTGGTACCGGAACTTCGCGGTCGCCAACCTGATCCTCGAAGCCTTCGAAGGCCTGGACCCGAAGTGGCCGCGCGGCGACTTCAACCTGTCCAAGGAGAAGGCGCGGGTCAAGGCGGCCTGAGCACCGCCCCGGACAGGCACCAGACGAAACGAAGCGGGCCCGCGCACTCTCGAGCGGGCCCGCTCCCGTGTTCCATGGCCTGGAACCGGCTCACTTCCGGTACAGCGCCTCGATCTCCTCGGCGTGTTCCTTCGTCAGCACGTGCCGCTTGATGCCCAGCTTCGCCGACAGCTGCCCGCACTCCGGGGTCCACTCCACCGGCAGCACGGCGAACTTGCGGATCGACTCCGCCTTGGACACCGCCGTGTTCGCCGAGTCGATCGCGGTCTGCAGTTCGGCCAGCAGCGCCGGGTCCTCGACCAGGTCGGCGACCGGGGTCTGCGGGTCCCGGTCGTTGCGCTTGAGCCAGCCGGGCAGCGACTCCGGGTCCAGGGTGAGCAGGGCCGCGATGAACGGCTTGCCGTCGCCCACGACGATCGACTGCGCCACCAGCAGGTGCGCGTTGATCCGGTCCTCCAGCACGGCCGGGGCCACGTTCTTGCCGCCCGAGGTCACCAGCAGTTCCTTCTTGCGGCCGGTGATCGACAGGTAGCCGTCCTGGTCCAGGGCGCCGAGGTCGCCGGTGCGGAAGTAGCCGTCCTCGGTGAAGACCTCCTTGGTCGCGGCCTCGTTCTGCCAGTAGCCGGGGAAGACCTGCCGGCCCTTGATCTCGATCTCCCCGTCCTCGGCGATCCGGATCGTGGTGCCGGGCAGCGGCGGGCCGACCGTGCCGGCCTTGGCCTTCGGGTACGGGTTGACCGCGACGGCCGGGGCGGTCTCGGTCAGGCCGTAGCCCTCGCAGACGAACAGCCCGACCCCGCGGAAGAAGTGGGTCAGCCGCCCGCCCAGCGGCGCGCCGCCGGAGATCGCGTACTTGGTCCGCCCGCCCAGGGCGGCCCGCAGCCTGCCGTAGACCAGCCGGTCGAACAGGGCGTGCCGCAGCTTCAGCCCGGTCGGGATCCGGCCGGCCTCCTGGGCCTGGGACCAGGCGATCGCGGTGGCCGCGGCCAGGTCGAAGATCTTGCCCTTGCCCTCGCTGTGCGCCTTGGCCGCGGCCGAGTTGTAGACCTTCTCGAACACCCGCGGGATGGACAGGATGAAGGTCGGCTGGAAACCGCCGAGCTCCGCGACCACCTGCTTGGCGTCCGGGCAGTGGCCCAGCTTGGCCCGCGCGTGCAGGGCGCCGAGGTGGATGACCCGGGCGAACACGTGCGCCATCGGCAGGAACAGCAGGGTCGAGGCCTCCTCCTGCTCGCTGCTGCGGAACATCACGGTCAGGAACTCGACCGCGTTGCCGACCTCGGCCAGCAGATTGCCGTGGGTCAGGATGCAGCCCTTGGGCCGGCCGGTGGTGCCCGAGGTGTAGATGATGGTTGCCACGGTGTCCGGGCCGAGCGCCGAACGGCGGGCGTCCAGGCCGGCGGCGGTGGCGTCCTCGTCGGCGCCCGCGTCGGCGGCGGCCTGGGTCAGGAGCGCGATCGCGCCCTGGCCGGCGCCTTCCTCGGGGTCGATCTGCCAGACGTTCCTCAACTCGGCGGCCTGCTCGCGGATCGACTCGACCACGGCGGTGTTCTCGGCGTGCTCGGTGAACACCGCCACCGCGCCGGAGTCGGACAGGATCCAGCCGACCTGCTCGGCCGAGGAGGTCTCGTAGACCGGCACGGTGATCGCGCCGGCCTCCCAGATCGCGAAGTCGAGCAGGGACCACTCGTACCGGGTGCGCGACATGATCGCCACCCGGTCCCCGGGCTGCACGCCGAGCGCGGCCAGGCCCGCCGCCGCCTGGCGCACCTCGCCGAGGAACGTGCGCGCGGTCACGTCGCGCCAGACCCCGTCCGTCTTGCGCCCGAGCACGGCCCGGTCGGGCTCCTCCTCGGCGTTGCGGTGCACGATGTCGGTGAGGTTCGCCCCCTCGGCCACCTCGTACAAGGGTTCGACACTGAATTCGCGCACCTGCGGCTCCTGACGTCGTGGACAGCCCGGCATGCAGCAGCGGGGCGTCGGCCGTGCCCGCGGACGATTCCACGGACGCGCTTACATGGTCTCGCGTCGCGCCTGCGCGCGACAGTCTTCGAGGATCCGATCGCCTGCGGGATGGTCGCGCGGCCGGCCGGGTCGGCTTCGTCGGCTTTCGACCGGAACTGTAAGGGGTGCGGGACCGACGCGTCAAAACCTCGACGGGAACGGCCCGGGCTCGCGGCCCGTGCGGGCGGCGCCGGCCTGCGAGCCCGGCCTGAGGGCGGTGGTCAGTCGGCCAGGGTGAGGGCCTGGAGCTGGGCCAGGGTGCCGTTGAAGTAGTCCTGGTCCCCGGGCTCCGGGCCGGAGTCCGCGAACTGCCAGAAGGTGTAGGTGTTCCAGCCGAGCGGCAGCGTGCCGGCGTTCGAGCCGTAGTCGGCGACCCAGAGCGGGACGTACGGGCCGAACCCGGCGTAGGTGTTGCCGGTGCAGGTGGTCCACCAGTCGGTCGTGCTGTAGACCAACGGGTACGTGTGCTCCTTGACCAGGTAGTCGACTACGAACGAGTAGACCCACATGGTCATCTGGGTCTTCGTCAGCCCGTAGCATTCGGCGCCGTACGGGTTGTACTCGATGTCCAGCACGCCCGGCAGGGTCTTGCCGTCGGGGGTCCAGCCGCCGCCGTGCGCGATGAAGTAGTCGGCCTGGGCGGCGCCGGTGGAGTTGCTCGGGATGGCGAAGTGGTACGCGCCGCGGATCACGCCGTTCGTGTACGCGCCGTTGTACTGGGCCGGGAAGTCCGGGTTGGTATAGTACGTGCCCTCGGTCGCCTTGGCGTAGGCGAAGTCGATCGTCTTGGAGGCGGTGGCCCAGTTGATCGTGCCCTGGTAGGAGCTGACGTCGATGCCGGGCAGCCGGTTGACGGGCGGCGTGGCGCTGCGCGGCTGGACGGCCGGGGCCGGGGCCGGGGCCGGGGCCGGGGCTGCGGCTGTGGCCGAGGGCGTCGCGGGCGCGGCGGCGGACGTCGTCGTCGGTGCGGCGGCCGCGGCCGGCGGTGCCCCCGCGGCCGGCGCGGCTTGGGCGGCCTGGGCGGACGGCGGGTTCCGGGCCAGGTGGGCGGCGATGGTCGAGCCCATGAAGTCGTCTCCGGGGTGGGTGACCGCCTCGGGGTGGACCGGGGTCTGGTACTGGCTCACCAGCCCGAGTATCGAGTCGGTGCCGGGTCCGGCCGGTGCCGGCACCGGCGGCCCGCCGGGCGCGGCGTCGGCGGCCGGCGCCGCGAGCGAGCCGGCCCCGGTGACCGCGGCCAGCGCGATACCGGTGGCCGCGATCCGCCGGAGGGCGGCGTGGAAGCTGTGTTTTCCCGTTTCTGACATGGTGTCCTCACCTGAGGGTGGAGCCTCGACATGGCAATTCCACGGTACTGCAGATTTCCATAAATACCCTGCCTTGGTATCATAAGGAGCTGTTAAATGTCTAGATAAGCTGATAAGTCCCCGCCGGATTCGGCTCTCTGAGTGATTTTCGTGCGCTGTCATGCGGAGATGTTTAGGCGGTCGAAATAGCGCAAAGGAATGATGGCCGGGCCCGAATACCGGCCTGTGGGTATGTTCCGGGGAGGGGGTCTGACCGGCGGTCAGGTCGGCTCGGCCGACGAGGGGTCAGGAGCCGGGTGACGGCGTGTGGGCTGGATCCGCCCCGCCGCCGATCACCGTCCGTCGCCCCCCGGCTCCGCCTGACCCCCGCGGCTCACAGCCCGCAGCTATCGGTCTCCCGCCCGCCCGCGCGGCTCACAGCCCGCAGCTCTCGGTCTCCCGCCCGCCCGCGCGGCTCACAGCCCGCAGCTCTCAGCCCGCCCCCGCCCGCGCAGCCCGCAGCTCTCAGCCCGCCCCCGCCCGCCTGCCCTCCTGCCCGCCCGCCTGCGCAGCCCGCAGCCCGACCCCCGCAGCCCGACCCCCGCCCATCCCCGCAGCCCTCAGCCCGCAGCCCTCAGCCGGAGCTGGCGTCGAACCTCAGCTTGGACGTTATCCGGTACCGGTCCCCCCGGTAGATGGAGTGCGCGAACTCGATGATCGCGCCGGTCGAATCCCTGGTCGTGCGCTCGATCAGCAGCACCGGCGCGTACACCGGGATGTCGAGCAGGTCCGCCTGCTCCGGGTTGGTCACGGCCGGTTCGATCGTCTGGACCGCGTCGGCCGCGATCACGCCGTAGCGCTCGCGCAGCAGCTGGTAGAAGTTCCCGTTCTCCATGTCGCTCGGGGCCAGGCCGGGCACGATCCGGGCCGGCAGGTCGATCCGCTCCAGCGCCATCGGCTCGTCGTCGACCAGCCGCAGCCGGGTGATCCGCAGCACCGGGTCGGCCGCGGCCAGCTTGAGCCGGTTGGCCCGCGGCGCGCCGGCCGGGGCGGTCCGGAACAGCAGCACCTGGCTGGTCCAGTCGCCCTCGGCCGGCGGCACCGCCAGCGCGTTCGAGCTGCCGCCGGTCAGCTCCTGGCTGACCTTGTGCGGGCTGGTGAACGTGCCCCGGCCGTGCTGGCGCACCAGCAGCCCGGTCCGGGTCAGGTCCTCGATCGCGGCGCGCACGGTCGGCCGGGACACCTCCAGCCGCAGCGCGAGATCCCGCTCCGCGGGCAGCGCGGTGCCGGGGCCGGCCTGCTCGATCAGGTCGAGCAGGTGCCGACGCACCGAGTCGCGTTTGGAGGTCACCGACTGGCGGCCGGCCGCCTGGTCCACGTTCGTCATAACTCCATGCTCTCAGCTGCGGCGGCCTGCTCGCCCGGCTTCCCGCCTGCTGCGCCGCCCGATCCGCCCTCGCGCGCGACCACGGCCAGATGTTCGCCCATTGTCAGTCCGGTCGAGCCCAGCGCCTGCGGGCTGTCCGCAACGCCCAGCAGCCGCAGCCGCCGCCAGTGCCCCTCCAGCCGCTCGCGGAACTCCGCATAGTCGCGCGGCCCGGATGACCAGGCGGTTTCCGCCAGCGCACACAGCCGCGGGTAGGTCAGGTACTGCACGTGCGCCGTGGTCGCCACGTGTTCGGTCCACAGCTGCGCCTGCGTTCCGAGCACCCCGCCGCCGGATTCGCCGGTGACCGCGGTCAGGCCGCCGGCCAGCGGGTCGAAGTCGAAGACCTCGGGCAGGGTGACGATGAACTCGGGGTTGCCGACCGGCTCCTCGGGCCGGGTCGACTGCGGGTAGTCCAGGTAGGTCGAGCGGTGCGGGGCCATGATCACCCGGTTGCCGCGGGCCACCGCGCGCACGCCGTGGGACGGGTCGCGCCACGCGGTGAGCACCAGGTCGGTCGGCAGGTCGGCCGACTCCCCGGCCTCGTCCCAGGCCACCGCGCGCCGGCCCTGCTTGGCCAGGAACTCGTGCATCTCGCGCAGGAACCAGCCGTGCAGCTCGGCCGGGTCGGCCAGCCCGGCCTGCGCGGCGCGCGCCTGGGCGACCTGGCCGTCGCGCCACTGCGTGGTCGGGCACTCGTCGCCGCCGATGTGCACGTGCCGGGACGGGAAGATCTCGATCGTGCGGGCCAGCACCTCGCGGCAGAAGTCCAGGGTCTCGTCCTGCACGCCGAGGATGTCCTCGCTCACCCCCCACGCCGTCCACACCGGCAGGTGCCGGTCGGGGTGGTTGCCCAGCTCGGGGTAGGCGGCCAGGATCGCGCGGGCGTGCCCGGGCATCTCGATCTCCGGGACCACCTCGACCCCGCGCGCGTCGGCGAACTCGACCAGGCCGCGCAGCTCGCGGGCGGTGTAGTAGCCGCCGTGCGGGGTCCCGTCGAACACGTCCACGTGCCCGGCCCGCCGGCCCGGCTTGGCCGCGGGGCCGACCATGGACTCGGTCCGCCACGCCCCGATCTCGGTCAGCTTCGGCAGGCCGTCGATCTCGATCCGCCAGCCCTGGTCGTCGGTCAGGTGCAGGTGCAGCACGTTGAGCTTGTGCAGCGCCAGCTGGTCGACGAACTCGTAGAGGAACTCCAACGGCAGGAAGTGCCGGGCCACGTCCAGCAGCGCCCCGCGCCACGGCAGCCGCGGCGCGTCGGTGACCTGCACGCACGGCCAGTACCAGGACTCCGCCGACGCCTGGTCCGGGACTATGGTCTCCGGCGGAAGGAGCTGGCGCAGCGTCTGCACCCCGTGGAAGAGGCCGGCCTCGGCCGGCGCGGTGAGGGTGACCGCGTCCGGGGTGATCTCCAGCGAGTAGCCCTCCGGGTCGAGCCGGCCCGGCGCGGGATCGAGCCCGAGCGTGACGGCCGGTCCGTCGCCGGTCCGCGGCCGGCCCGGGCCGAGGTAGCCGGCCAGCAGGTCGGCGGCGCGCTCGGCCCCGGCGCCGGGCGCCAGGTGCAGGGCCGGCGGGATGGAGAACCGGCCGGGTCGCGGGTGGTACTCGGTGGGGCGGGGGATGATCACGGGTGCCTTCCAGTGCGGGTGTCGCCGGCCGGTCCGCTCCGGTCCGGCCGGATCCAGGCGTGCTGGTCCGGCCCGGTCCGCGCGGCTCGGGTCCGGGCGCTGACGGCCGATGCCGGCCAGGGCTGTGTCGTGGCTGTGGCGGGTATGGTCGTGCGAGGGCGTGGCCGGACGGCGGTCCGGCGGCGGCCAGAGGTGCGGGCGTGGAGCGGGCCGCGGGTCGGACGAACCGTCGCGCGGGCCGGTCGCGGTTACTCCTTGACTGCTCCGGCGGTCATCCCCTGGACGAGGTGGCGCTGGATGAACATGAAGAACACCACCACCGGCAGTGCGAACAGGCAGGACGCCGCGATCAGGCCGCCGTAGTCCGTCCCGGTGTTCGTGCTGAACGACACCAGCCAGACCGGAAGGGTGAAGTTCGACTGGTCCTTCATCATCACATAGGCGTAAATGTAGTCATTCCACGCCGTGATGAACGCGAACACGCTGGTGGCGATCACCCCGGGCAGCACCAGCGGCAGCAGGATCCGCCAGATGATGGTCAGCCGGCCGGCGCCGTCGACCATCGCGGCCTCCTCGACCTCGACCGGCACGCCGTGCAGGAAGCCGCGCAGGACCCAGATGGTCAGCGGCAGCACCAGCGCGACGTAGGTCAGCGACAGGCCGATCAGGCTGTTGAGCAGGTTCAGGCTGCGCAGGCTCAGGAACAACGGGATCAGCAGGGCCGGCCCGGGCACCATCTGGATCACCAGGATGGAGATCAGGATGACCCGCCGCCCGCGGAACCGGAACCGGGTCAGCGCGGTCGCGGCCAGGAAGGCCACGACCATCGAGAAGAGCACCGCCGCGCAGGTCACGATCAGGCTGTTGCGCAGGTAGTCGACGAAGTTGGGCTTCTCCACCGCGTCGATGAAGTTGCCCAGGCTGAACGGGATGGGCAGGAACCGCGGCGTGGTCTGCAGGATGTCGCCGTAGGGCTTGAACGCGGTGTTCAGCATCCAGTAGATCGGGAACGCCCAGACCGCGCAGAAGCAGACCGCCGCCACGTTCAGCCAGATCCGGCCCGCGCGCGGCTTGCGGCTGCGCGCCCGCACGATCGGGGCGGCGTCGGCGGGGACCGCGCGCGCGGGCAGGGCGCGGCCGGGCGGGTCGGCGGGGCCGGTTTGGCCGAGCGTGGTCACAGGTCTTCTCCCGAACGGACGAGTCGGCGGACGTAGAACGCGGTCAGGGTCAGCAGCAACACGACCGAGACCACCGCGACCGCGGCCCCCTGGCCGTAGGACTCGCTGCTGAACGCGCGGATGAACGACCAGATCCCGAGGGTGGTGGTGCCCGAGTCCGGGCCGCCCTGGGTCAGGATCCAGATCTGGTTGAACACGGTGAAGTCCCAGATCACCGACATGATCAGGACCAGCAGCAGGATCGGGCGCAGGAACGGCAGGGTGACCAGCCGGAAGCTCTTCCACGCGCCGGCCCCGGCCAGCGCCGCGGTCTCGTAATACGAGCGCGGGATCTGGGACAGCCCGGCGTAGAGGGTCAGCGCGACGAACGGCACGGATTGCCAGACCACCAGCAGCCAGACCAGGAAGAACGCCGACCCGGCGTTGGCCAGCCAGTCGTGCTGGGAGTAGTCGCCGACGATGTGGATCGAGGTCAGCAGCCAGTTCAGCACGCCGTAGACCGGCTGGAACAGCCATTCCCAGACGAGGGAGGAGGCCACGTTCGGCACCGCCCACGCGGCGATCAGGACCAGGGTGACGGTCGTGCGCATCCGGTTGCCCAGCTTGCCGAGCATCAGCGCGACCGGCATTCCGGCGCCGAGCGTGCCGAGCACGAGGGCCGCGCAGAACAGCACGGTCCGCAGCAGGACCGGGACAAGTTGCCCGTCGTTCCAGATCGCGGTGTAGTTCGCGAACCCGATCCAGGGCGTGGTACCGGTGAACATGGCCCGCAGGCCGTAGTCCTGCATGGAGATCATGACCAGCCGGACCAGGGGATAGCCCTGGAGCAGGATCATGATCAGCGCCGCGGGGAGCAGCAGCATGATCGGCAGGGTGCGGGCGCGCCGGCGCCGGGCCCGGGCGGCGCGGTCCGGGCGTCGGCCCCCGCCCCGGGCCGCCGCCCCCTGCGGGGCGGCGGCGGACGGGGCGTCGGGCTGCGATCCAGCGGCGGAGGCCTGGGTCCGCAGGTTCTGAGCCATCGGTCCGGGTCTCACTGGCTCGCGTTGAGGGCTTGGTTCAGGTGCGCGTCGAAGCCCTGAGCCGCCTGCTGCGGGGTCTTGCGCCCGGTGGCGATGTCGGAGAAGAAGGTGTTGATGGTCTGGTCGCTCTCGATCGTGGCCCAGCCCGGGGTGGCCGGGGTGGCCACGCTGGTCTTCGCCGCGACCGAGAAGGCCTGGGAGGTGGCCGACAGGGTGCCGGAGGTCTGGTCGATCAGCTGGGTGGACACCGGGGTCCAGCCGTCGATCCCGACGATCGCGCTGCTCTGCACGCTGGTGCTGGTCGCCGCCTTCAGGTAGGCCAGGGCCATCGCCTGGTTCTGGCTCTTGGCCGCGATCGCCAGGTCCGAGCCGCCGAGGAACACCGGCTGGGTCTTGCCCGGGGTCGCGCTCGGGAACGGGAAGGTGCCGATCTGGTCCTTCAGCGCCGGGTTGTCCTTGAGCACCGTGTTGATGCTGGTGTCCAGGATGGTCGCGGTCTTGCCGCCGGCGAACAGGGAGGCCTGGTCCGGGGTCTTGGTGTCGGTGTTGCGCGAGGCCGCGGTCGAGTAGGTGTTCTGGAAGTTCTTCCAGGTGGCCAGGCCCTGCTGGGCGGCCGGGGACTCCAGCGCGCCGGTCCAGGTGCCGTTGCTGTCGGTGGCCAGCTGGCCGCCGGCGTCCCAGACGAACTGCAGCGCGCCGTACCAGTACTCGCCGGGGAAGTAGAACGGGGAGAAGTCGGGGCTCGGGTTCGCCGCCTTGATCTTGTCCAGGTCGGCGGTCAGTTCCGCGTAGCTGGTCGGCGTGGCGGTGATCCCGGCCGCGCCCCAGATCTGCTTGTTGTAGATCACGGCGCGGTTGCCCGCGAACAGCGGTGCGGCGTAGACCTTGCCGCTCACGGTGGCCGGGCCGACCAGGCCGGGCAGCCAGGTCTGGCCGGAGTCCAGGCTGGCCTCGTTCGAGGTGATGTCGCTGAGCGCGCCGGCCGAGGCGAACAGCGGCACGTCGGTGTTGCCGATCTCGATCACGTCCGGCGGGTTGTTCTGGGACAGTGCCGTGCTGATACGAGTGTTGATATTGGTCCACTCCTGTATCTGGACATTGACCTTGGCGCCGGTGGCCTTCTCGAAGGAGGCGTTGATCGCCGCCTGAGTCTGGCTGCTCAGGTCGCCGTCCATGTACCAGACGGTCAGGGTCTTGCCGGCGAACGAGGTCGGGCCGGCGCTGGCCGCCGTGGTCGCCGCGCCGCCGCCGCTGCTGCTGCTACAGGCCGACGCGCCGAGTGCGAGCGTGGCGGCGACGGCGAGCGCCGCGAGAGTACGTCTTTGCACGGTGGATCCTCCTGGAGGAAGTGCCGCGGCCCGGCCCGGAAGGGCTCTCTGGCGGGTGCTGCGCGGAGGCGGCACACTGGCCGGCGGCTGATAGCCAGGAATGCTGGCACCTTACCAATGGTAATGTCAATGGTTCAGACCATTATTTTGCCGCTGACCTCGGCATAGCTGTTGAGCTGCTAGGTAGCTGAAGATTTGTTCATCGCCGGGGGCTTGACAGTTTGCGGCTGGGGCTCCACCTTGTACTCAGCCGCTCCAAAAGTTGACCTGTGGTCAACAAGGGGGCGGTCCTGTGCCGGACCCGGCGGCGACCCGGGCCCGGCACAGGACAGCAGGACGCAGAGCTCAGATGAAAGACGGACGACTGATGCCGCAGGCCGGCGTCGGACGGCGGTCGCGGCGGTCGGCGAGAAGCCGGACGCCCGGACGCCGGGCGGCGCGGATCCTGCGGCGGACCGGGCCGGGTCGGTCCAGGCGTGCTCGTCGAAAGGCCCCAGTCCCACCTTTCTCGCAAGGAGAGTCAATGTTGGAGCACACTCCCACCGCCGGGCGTCCCAGGCGGGCGGTCCGCCGGCGCCTGCTCGCCGCAGCCGCGGTGGTCTGCGCGACCACGGCCGTCTACCCGGCCGTGATGATGAACGCCCAGGCCGCCACCCCGGCCTTGTCAGTGCTGTACAAGACCAGCACCGGCGCCGTCGCCGACGAGGCCGAGCCATGGTTCGAAGTCGTCAACAACACCAGCAGTGCGATCCCTTACTCGCAGATCACCCTGCGGTACTACTTCACCGCGGACGCGAACGTGAACTACACGTTCGCCTGCGCGTGGGCCGTGGCGGGCTGCTCGAACCTGAGCGGCACGGTCGCGGCGCTGCCGACCCCGACGGCCACCGCCGACCACTACCTGCAGATCACCTTCAAGTCGACCGCCGGATCGCTCGCGGCCGGGGCGAACAGCGGCGATCTGGAACTGCGGCTGTACCGCAGCGACTGGCAGAACGTGAACCAGGCCGACGACTACTCGTTCAACGCCGCGGACACGTCCTACACCGCGTGGTCGAAGGTGACGGCGTACCAGAACGGGAACCTGGTCTGGGGCACCGAGCCCAGCGGCGCCACCGCCAACCCGACCCCCACCGGTACCGGCACGGGCACCCCGACGCCGACCCCCACCGGCACCGGGACCGGCAACCCGACCTCGCCCCCGCCGACCAGCGGGGTCCTGTTCGACGACTTCAACTACACCAGCTCCAGCGACCCGAACCTGGCCGCGCACGACTGGACGGTGCGCACCGAGGCCGGCGGCCCGGGCGTGACCGGCGCGACCTGGTCGCCGAACGCGGTCACCTTCCCGGCGTCCACGGCGGCCGGCGGCTCGCACGTGCTGAACCTGGCGGCGAGCACCGACGGCACGTCGGCCGACACCGTCCAGTCGGAGCTGGACACGACCTCGCAGAAGTTCTTCCAGGGGACGTACGCGGCCCGGGTGTACTTCAACGACGCGCCGACCACCGGCCCCAACGGTGACGACGTGAACGAGACGTTCTACTCGATCAGCCCGGACAACGCCCTGTACAGCGAGGACGACTTCGAGTACCTGCCGAACGGCGGCTGGGGCGGCCCGCCGCTGTCGATGTACACGACCAGCTGGTACAGCGCCGACGCGCTGGACCGGGTCACCACCGACACGCAGGCCAGCCTGCAGGGGTGGCACACGCTGGTCGAGACCGTGGCGAACGGCACGGTCACGTACTTCATCGACGGTACCCAGGTGTTCTCCAGCACCGGGAAGTACTACCCGCGGGAAGACATGACGATCGACTTCAACGAGTGGTTCATCAACGGCTACCTCGCCGGCAGCTCCACCCCGCGGACCTGGAACGAGCAGGTCGGGTGGGTGTACTACGCCAACAACACGGCGCTGACCCCGGCTCAGGTGCAGGCGAACGTCACTGCATACCAGCACTCTGGGACGAGCTTCACCGACACGGTTCCGGCTTCCTAGGCCGGATCGCGGTTTGCGGAGCGAAGGTGCAGGTGGAGGTTGAGGCGGCAGACTCAGTGAGGGCGGTGGTGGCTGTGCGGGTTGCGGCTGCGACGTCTGAGCGTGGGTCTGTTGGATGAAGAGCCCCTGGTGTCGTGTCCGGCCCGAGCCCGGTCACGACACCAGGTCCCCGTCATGCCCGGTTCGGGCATGACGGACAGCCGGGCCCGGCCCAGTACGCGTGGAGAGGCATATGCGTGCTGGGGCCGGGCTTCGGCTGTTGGTGTTTCGTCGCCGGTACTGCTGTGGTGGGGGTCCGGGTTTAGTAGCCGGACCAGCAAGATCCGCCGCAGCGGGCGGCGACCACGTTGTCCAGGCCGCCGTAAGTGGCCTGGGCGTAGATGGCGCCGGCGATGATGTTGTCGACCGGGTTCCAGATGTCGCCGTAGCCCGGGAGTGCGTAGGCGTCGAAGGTGGGCTGGATGACCTGGAGCAGGCCGATCGACGGGGTGCCGGCGGCGGCGTTGGAGTCCCAGCCGTTCTCCGCGTTCGGGTTGCCGCTGGACTCGTTCATCGCGGTCTGGTAGATCGCGTTGTAGGAGACCGAGTAGCCGTTGGCGGCCAGGATCGAGACGGCCTGTTTGATCCAGCCGTCCAGGTCGTCGGCGTAACCCGAGCTCGAGGTGGAGCTCGAGGTCGTGGCGGAGGACGAGGAGGACGAGGACGAACCCGACGAGGACGACGAGTTGTCGGAGCCGGATCCGGACGCGGCGGAGGAGTTCGAGGAACCGGACGAGTCCGACGAGCCCGCCGCGCTGGAGGAGCCGGAGGAGCTGGAATCGTCGGAGCTGGAGCCTGAGCCCGAGGTGCCGGAGGAGCCTGAGGTGTCGGTGCCGGAGGTGTCCGAGCTGCTGGAGGAGGTGGAGGACGGGATGGAGATGGTCCAGCCGGTGCGGATCAGGTCCGGGTTGGTGAAGGTCTCACCGCCGGTCTCGGAGCGGTTCTTGTTCATCTTGAACAGCTGGGGGTACTTGTATCCCGAACCCAGCGAGCGGGAGGCGATGCCGAAGAGGGTGTCGCCGGCCTGGACGGTGTAGTCGGTGGTGTTGGAGCTGCTGCTCGAGCTCACGTGCGCGGTCTTGCTGTGGTGCGAGGCCGGCCTCGTGTCGGCCACGGCCTGGGCGATGACCTGCTGCGGCGCGGTGTGCGAGGCCACGGGGCCGGACGTCGTGCCGGAGGTGGCGGAGGCGGCCGAGGCGAGGGCCGGGACGGCGGCGGCACCGATGGTGGCGGCACAGAGCGTGAGGGTGCGGGCCTGATTCCGGGCAGCGTGCAGCTTGGGTTTGCGGTGCGAGGGCAATGCATACTCTTTCCTCTTCGCCCGCCTACCGGGTTAGCTGACGGGTTCGGGCGTAAGAGGTCGCCCTACCGCACTGGTGCGTGCGGATTCACCCCACGGGGATTGGGTCCCCGGTTCCGGGTGGGCGCCGATGGGCGGCCACGGTCGGATTCGGCGGCTGCGCTGCCGTCACGACGTTACGCGACTGATGGAGCAGCGACTGAGACTCGACTCTAAACAGGGTTTGCCCAGGTGAAGTGCCAAATTTAGGTAAACGGTTTATAACAACACGGGTTGTAGTGGGGGCGATTCGTTCAGGTCATGAACATATGCGGTAAATCGGGCATAAGGGTTGGTGGTTGGTATCTGGGCTGATCAGTGGGGTTGTGGGGGTGGGGTGTTGTGGGGTGTTAGTGGGTAACATGGGAGTCGGTAATATGTTAGTTGGTATTGGGGTGGGGTGTTTTGTGGTGACTGTGGGTTGTGGTCGAGTTGCGGGATGGGGGATGGTGTGTATTTGGCGGTTTTGGTGCTGTTTGGGGATATTGTGCGTGGTATGGAGGATTGGCGGGCGCGGAAGCGGGCGGCTACTCGGCGGGGGATTCGGGAGCAGGCTTTGCGGTTGTTTCTGGAGAAGGGGTTTGCCGAGACGACCGTTGAGGAGATCGTTGCGGCTGCGGGGGTGTCGCATATGACGTTCTTTCGGTATTTCAAGACGAAGGAGGATGCTGCGGTCGGCGGGGGTGAGGGATTGGGGTATGGGTTTGGATTCGTGGGCGGGGAGGAGGGGGGTGATGAGTTCGATGTGATGTTGGGGGAGTTGTTGGCTGCTCGGCCGGTCGGGGAGCCGGTGGTGGAGAAGTTCCGGCATGCTCTGGTCGGGGAGTTAGGGCGGATGTTCGTCGACGATGGGGACGGGATGCTGGTTCGGGCTCGGTTTGTTCTCGGGACGCCCGCTTTGCGGGGGCGGTTGTGGGATGGGCAGGAGGTTACTCGGCGGCGGGTCGGGGGTGTTCTGGCTCGGGTGGAGGGGGTTGATCCCGGGGATCTCGGGTTGCAGGTTGCTGTGGCTGCTTGTCTGGCTACGGCATTGGCTGCTGTTCGGATTTGGGTCGAGGGGGGTGGGATTGCTGCTCTGCCTGATGTTGTCGATGCGGCTTTTCGGGCTTTGGGGGGTGGGATGGGGAGTCATCATCCGGGGGGTGGGGGGTTTTGAGGGGGAAGTGGGCGTGGCGAAGTGGGGTGTGGCGGGGTGGGGGGGATTGGGGTGTGGAGCGAGGCGGAGCGGTGTGGGGGTGGGGGTGGGGTACTTCGTGTTGTTCGGCTTGCGTCTACTGCTGTGCCTCCGGCGGGCCGGACTCCAGGGATCCACAGGTCCGTGGGTATGCTGGGAGTGTCGTGGTGGGTTACTTCTGTGGTGTCGGAGGTGGATCCTCGGTGGCCCTGTCGGCCCTCAGAATGGCACACCGGACAGGCCCTATCAACTCCCGGATAAGCTTGTCGGGTGGTTGGGTCGCCTTGGTTGGTGGTCGGGTTCGGGAGTTGACAGGACCTGACCGGCGCGCCCTTCTGTGTTCCGCCAGGGCCACCGAGGATCCACCTCCGACGGGACCGGCCTGCGCGGGGGCCGCGCGGGCCCCTGAAAAGCGCGCGTTGCGTACGCTTTCTATTTTCGTATGCTCCAGGCGAGGCCGGCGGCGGTGATTTCCTCGAGGACGCTTCATGAATGCGCACAACGAACTCGAGTAGCACAGGTCAATGAGGTGTGCGGGTGGTATTTGAGGTGGTTTCTTGGAGGATGTTGAGGATTGTCGGCCAGGCCTTGGCGCCTAGGGCTGAATCTTGGTTGTGGGAACCGCCGTAGGCGAAGTTAGGGTGGGGCGGGAGTTGGGACTCTCCGGGGATTCTGATTCGGTGGCCGGCGTGTGGCGAAGTGATCAGGTGGGTGCGCGCGGGGGTGGGTTGGCGGCGGGCGGCCAGGGTTTGGGCGTAGCGGAGGGAGGGCCACATGGCGTCGTCGCCTCCTGCTACCAGTACCAGGTCGGCGGCTGTTTCTTCGATGGGGATTGCTGATTGGGCTCGGTGGTCGGCGAAGGTGCGTTCGGATTGTTCGTACCAGCCGCGGATGGCTGTGGGGCCTGGGGTGTTTCGGGCGTTGGTTGCGTAGAGCCAGGCGTCGTCCATGGGGATGAACGGGAGTGGGGCTCCCTGCCAGGTCCAGCATGAGACGTGCGGGCGTTGCCGGTTGTCGGGGAGGGCGGGGGTTGTTGCCCAGCCGAAGGAGTAGGCGGGGGGTGATAAGGCGACTACCGCATCCACGCGTGGGTCGCGGATTGCCGTGAGCATGGCTGCTTCTGCGCCTTTTGAGATGCCTTGGATTGCCAGGCGGGCGGCGCCTTCTGCTTGGAGGAGGTCTAGTGCGGCGGTGAACGTTTCCAGGGGGATCTCGGTGATTTCGCGGGGTTGGTCTGGTCCGCCGAACCAGCGGATCGTCAGTGCTGTGACTCCCCGTTCGGCGAAGAGGCGGGCTCGGTCTCGTTCTAGGCGGCCGCTGGAGCCGGATAGGACTAGGACTCCGGTGGCGGGGTGGGCGGAGGTGAGGGTTGTGGGTTTGAAGAGTGTGCCTTCGCAGGGGGTGGACAGTTCTCGTACTTCGAGTGTGGGCATGGGATCACGGGTCCGTTGCAGGGTGGGTGGGGTGGTTGGCTGTCAGGGGATTGTATCTCGGGTTGTGGTTATGCAATCATGCTTGCGATGCAAAGCTGGTGGCGATGCAAGTCGGCTGTGGCGAATACGGCTCGGGGAGTGGGATATGAGTGCTGATGGAGATGCGCAGGAGTTGCTCGGTGCGGCGGAGGAGGTGGGGCGGCGGACTCGTCGGGCGCGGCAGGGGTACTGGTTTCCGTTGGTGGTGTCGGGGCTTCTGGTGGCGGGGGCTTGTCCGTTCTATGTGGTCGATGGGGATGCGAGGCTTGACCCGGGATTCGGGATGACGATCACCGGGGTGGAGCGGAGTCCGATTTTCCAGGGCGGCGGGCCGATATTCCACGGTGGTTGGGATGCGAGCATCTATTGGCTGATCGGGCTGACCGTCGGCTATGGTGCGGTCGTGCTCTTCTATCGGTTGCGTGCTCGGCGGATCGGGGTGGCCGGGCGGATCTGGCCCTATGCCGCGGTCGGGATGGGGCTGCTCGGTTTTCTGTTGCTAGTCGGCAATGCGCGGTACGTCGGCGTTCAGGTGCCTGGCTTTGTGCCGGCTGATCTCTTCCTGATGGAGGGGCGCGGGCTGTTTCCGTTGCTGGTGATTGCGGTCGGGGCGCTTGTCCTGGCGTGGTCCGAGCGGAGCCTGCCGTTGGGGGTGTTCGGGCTCTGTTATCTTGCGGTCGCCCTGCTGGCCAATCTGTACGACATCGGGAACGCTTTCGGTTTTCCCTGGCTCCGTATGGGGATTTACAGCGACCTGCCGAATCTGCTCGCCCCGGCGGCGGTGCTGTTGCTGGGCGGGGTGGCGTTCTTTCTGGTGCAGGTGCGGCAGGGCAGGCGGCTTCGGGCCGGGCGGGCCTGATGGGGCATCCGGCTAGTGCGTTGACCGAGTTGGTGCATCAGCGGGCCCGGCTGGGGATTCTGGCCGTCGTGCACGAGGCGGATCGGGCCGAGTTCGGCTTTCTTCAGGAGACGCTGGAGCTGACCTCGGGGAATCTGTCGCGGCATCTCCAGGCCCTGGAGAGCGCCGGGCTGATCACGATCGAGCGCGGGTACCACGGGAGGCGGGCGCGGACGTGGGTGCGGGCCACGAAACTCGGTCGGCAGGCGTTGGCTGAGGAGATCGCGAATTTGAAAGAGCTGATCAGCCGGGTGGAGCAGCCGCGGGTGAGCGAGGGTAAGGGTACGAGTGAGAGTGAAGGCGATGGGGTGGGGGAGGCGGTAGTTCGGGCGCGGACTGTGTGACGGTTGGGGTGGGCCCTGCCTGGCGGTGAGCAGTTGCCGTCGGGCGGGGCTCTGTTGTGTACGGGGTCTGACGCGGTGGATGAGTCCGGTCGCAGTGGTGTGCCGCTGGCGTTTCTTGAGGCTCTGGCTCTGGGGTGGGCTGAGCCGTCGTGGAGTTGAGGCGATTGGGTGGGCGCTACTGGAGCTCGGCGGGCGGGTCGATCGGGGCGCAGAGTGGGTCGTTGACTTCGTCCTGGGGATCTACCAAGATGTCGCCGATCCAGCTGGGGCCCGAGGCCGGTAGCCAGTCTTTGGCGACGCCGGGACACATCACGTGTGAGGGTTGAGGCGTTGGGGTTGGGGTCGTCGGTGGTGTGGTGGGGAGAGAAGCGGTTGTGGGGGGTCGGGCTGGAGGCGTGGGCGATGACGTGGCGATGGGCGGCGGCGTGGGGGCGATCGTCGTGGCTAGGTGCGGCTGAGTGGGTGGGGTGAGTGTGGGTGGCGGTGAAGCAGGCGTGGGTGGCGTAGGCGAAGTGGGTTGTAGCACCGGGCGGGATGTCACGGGCTTGGGTGCTGCGGAGGGGGTTGGGTGGTCGGAACCGGTCAGGGCGAAGGCTGCCACCGCGGTGGCCACGGCCGCGGTCGTGCCCAGGGCTACCGCCTGCTGGCGCGGGGAGGCGTAGCGGGCCTTGGCCAGGATCCTGACGGCCAGCGCCGCATGGGTGACGCCGGAGGTGCCTAGCACTGCGGCGGCGAACGCTTTCGTGGCCACGGCGGTGCCCAGGACGGCCGGGGCCACTGCGGCGCCGATGTGGCTGTTCAGGTGCCCGAGCATGGCGGCCAGGCTGGCGCAGTCCTCGCATTCGTGCAGGTGGCGGCGTACTTTGGCCTGGTCGCGGCGGCCCAGGCGGCCGCGGACGTGGGCGCCCAGCTTCTCGGCGAACGGGCGGCAGGATTCTGCGCCCAGGTCGGAGATGTGGGCTTGCAGGTACGCCTGGCGCAGTCCTTCGCGGGCCCGGTAGGCGAGGGCGGCGGCTGCGGCCGGTTCGATGCCGAGCAGCGGGGCCACCTGGGTCGGGCCCTCGTCTTCCACCTCGGTGTGCCAGAGCACCAGTTGCCAGCGTTCGGGCAGGGAGCTGAAGGCCTGGCCGGCCAGGGCGCGTTCGAGCGCGGCGATGACCGGGTCCTGGTCGTCGTGGTCCGGGCCGGCCAGGTCGACCAGGTCGGGGACCAGTTGGAGGCGGCGGTCGTTCTGGGCCCAGTCGCTGGCCACGTGGCGCATCGTGGCCAGCAGGTACGGCCGGAAGGTCTCGGTGGGGCCGTTGCCACTGCGGATGGCGTACAGGACGCGGGTGAACGCTTCGGCCCGCAGGTCCTCGGCCGCCGCCTCGCCGCGGACCCAGTGCCGGGCGTGCAGCAGGGCGGAGCGGGCGTGCCGGACGTAGAGCGGGTCGAAGGCGTCCAGGTCTCCGGCCCGGACCCGGTCGATCAGTTCGGCGTCGGAGGGTTCCGCGGCCGGTGCGGGCGGGGGTGGGCCCTGGTGTGCGGGCGTGGCGTGCTTCCGGTCCATGGGTGGCCGATCCCTCCCGACGGGGGTGCTGGGTGCTGGGTGTCTTGTCATATGGTCGGTTCGCAGGGTCTAACGTCGCGGTGCGGGATTGCGAACACCTGGTGCGCGGTAATCACTCGATCGGGTGAGGATCGGGATGGTTGGGTCAGGTGCGCCGGCGGGTTCCGCGGAGGGCTTGGCGCAGTCTGCTGAGCAGGGCCGCGGTGTCGGTGGCGCAGACTCCGTGGGTGCCGTGCGGGCCGCGCGCGCCGGGGGCCACCAGCCACTGGAAGCGGGCGCTGCCGGTGCCGATCAGCGGGGGCAGCGCGACGACGTCGCCATGGGACACCGTGCGCATCGCGTGGCTGCGGCACCACCAGGCGAAGCCGCTGGCGCGGCGGAACGTGTCCGGCGGCAGCAGGAAACCGACCCGGCGGACCTGCAGCCGGTTGTCCAGGGCGACCGGGCCCAGCGGTTGGTGATCTGCCAGGAGCAGTTGCGCGGCTTCAAGGCCTACCGTCATCTCCACACTCAGGACGTCGAACAAGGGGCCTGCGGCCAGGGTCTGCACCCGGGCCGGGTCGGTGTAGCCGGCGCGGAAGGCCGAGGTGGCCGGGTCCGTCCAGCCGGCCGGCGCCCAGGTGTCCCGGTCGCTGCACCAGTCGGGCAGGTCGGGCAGGTCGGACCGGCTGGAGCCGGGGGCCGGGGCCGGGGCCGGGACTAGGCGGGTGGATCGGTGGTCCGGCGATATCGGGTCTTGGCCCGGGAGATCGAACGCGGCGGCCATCTCGTGCTCCTGTGCTGGGCGTCGGGGCGGGGATCCGGGCTGGATCTTCCGCGGCATCACGAGTGGTACTCGGCGTGATCCCTTCGGCATGACGCCGGTTTCCCGAACGAGTGGAGGTGCGGCGCAACGCTTGACCGAGCTGCGCGCCGGGTGTCCCGACACTTGTGGGTCCGCCGGGAGGTCGGGCTCGTGCGGGCGCGTGATGATGGGCGGCAGAGGACTCTGCCGAATCCGAAGAACAGGAACAGGAGCAGAACCATGGCGACGAGGACGCATGACTCGGCGAAGGTCACCCTTCCGACGGACACCTCGATCCGGGTGACCCGCGAGTTCGACGCGCCGCGGCATCTGGTGTTCCGGGCGTGGACCACGCCGGACCTGGTCGGCCGTTGGTGGCACGCCGAGCGCGGCGAGATCGCGAGCATCGACATCGACCTGCGGGTCGGCGGCGCGTGGCGGTACGTGATGACGGCCACCGGCGGCTTCGAGGTCGCGTTCCACGGCGAGTACCTGGAGATCGTCCCGGACGAGCGGCTCGTCTCGACCGAGGTCTACGAGGGTGTGCCCGACGCCCAGGCGACCACGACGGTCGTGTTCACCGAGCAGGCAGGGCGCACCACCGTGGTGCTGGTCGTGGAGCACCGGACCCGCGAGCACCGGGACGCGCACGTGGAGTCAGGGATGGAAGACGGGCTGCAGACCGCGCTGAACCTGCTGGAACAGGTCGCGGCGTCGCTCGGCTGAGTACGGGCGCGTGGGCAGGAGAAGGAGGCCCTGAACTGCGTGTTCACCGGGGAGTGGCGGCGCGGGCGGGCGGGGGTGGGGCGCACCGGCGTCGTCGGCGGTGGTTTTCAGCCTCTGGTAGCCCCCGACCTGCCCCAAGTCGGTGATTTCAGCGCGTGCCGTTGTCAGTATCCGGCGCTAACGTGGGCGGTATGAGCCAGAACACGGCGCGGGACCAGGCGGTCGCGACTCAAACCATTGAGTGCACGATCGAGTTCGTCCTCTACGTCCGCGACGACGGCACCACCGTGGTGCGCGCGCAGACCGACGCGCGCACGAACGTGCCCGCCGCCGCGCGGGAGCTGTCCGGGGAGCGCAACGGCTCGGGCGAGTCCGCCGACTCCTCGTTCGCCGCGGCCGGGCTGGCCCTGGCCGGGGCGCGCCCGGGCGAGACCCTGGCGCTGGGCGGCACCTGGATCCAGCACCCGCGCTACGGCCTGCGGTTCGCCGTGCAGACCGCGGACCGGCTGCGCCCGGCCTCGGTGCGGGCGATACAGCGCTACCTCGGCTCCGGGCTGGTCCGCGGGATCGGCCCGCAGCTGGCCGCGGCGATCACCGAGCAGTTCGGCGAGCAGACCCTCGAGGTGATCGACCACAGCCCGGAGCGGCTGGCCGAGGTCTTCGGAATCGGCCGCCGACGCACCCGGATGATCACCGAGTCCTGGCTGACCCACAAGGCGATCCGGGACCTGATGGTCGCGCTGCGCGGCTTCGGCGTCTCGCCGCTGCTGGCCGAGCGGCTGTACCGGGCGTTCGGCGAGAACGCGCTGAGCACGCTCACCTCCAGCCCGTACCGGCTGGTCGGCGAGATCGACGGGATCGGGTTCCTGACCGCCGACCGGATCGCCCTGGCCGGCGGCATCCCGCTGGGCAGCCCGCAGCGGATGGAGGCGGCGGTCTGGGAGGTCGCCGCGCAGCGGGCCCGGCAGGCCGGGCACTGCCACCTGTCCGTGGTGGAGGTGGTGCGCCAGTCGGCGGAGCTGGTCGGCCAGGACCCGGCGCTGGTGCGCGCGGCGGTGGACCGGCTGGCGGCCGGCCGCGGCGCGCAGCTGATCCTGCTCGACCACCCGGTGACCGGCACGCCGCTGGCCGCGCCGCGCTCGCTGTACCGGGCCGAGACCAGGGTGGCCCGGATGCTGGCCGCGCTGTCCGCGGCGGAGTCCGACCTGCCGAAGGCGGTGCTGCGCAAGTTCGAGGCCGGGGATTTCGAGTCCGCGCCGCGCGAGGCGGGGGCGGAGGTGGCGGCGGCGAACGGGTCCGAGCCGGTGGACGAGGGGGTGCCGCGTGCGCAGCCGCTGCATCCCGGGCAGTTGGCCGCGGTCCGGATGGCGTTGACCCAGCCGGTCAGCATCATCACCGGCGGTCCCGGGTGCGGCAAGTCGCACACGGTCCGGACGGTGGTCGAGCTGGTCCGGGCCGGCGGCGGCAGCGTGACCCTGGCCGCGCCGACCGGGAAGGCCGCGCGGCGGCTGTCCGAGCTGACCGGCGCGCCCGCGATGACCGTGCACCGGTTGGCCGCCGATCCGCACCCGGCCAGCGGGAACTCCGGTTTCGGGTTCGGGGCCGGCGGCGGCTCGGGGGCGGGAACCGGGCCCGGACCGGGGAAAGGATCCGGACCGGGGAACGGATCCGGACCGGGCTCAGGCTCGGGCAGTGCGGCGGCCGCGGCGCCGCAGGACGGGCTGGACACGCTGTTCGGCCCCCGCACGACGATGGTGCACCTGATCGTGGTGGACGAGGCTTCCATGCTCGACACCCAGCTGGCCGCGCGGCTGATCGAGAAGATCCCGCAGGGTACGCACCTGCTCCTGGTCGGCGACACCGGGCAGCTGCCCTCGGTCGGGCCCGGCACGGTCCTGGCGGACCTGCTGTCCGTGCCCGGGATAGCCCGCACCGAGCTGACCCACGTGTTCCGGCAGGCCGCCGAGTCGACGATCATCGCCAACGCGCACCGGATCCGGACCGGCCAGCTGCCGCAGACCCGGCGCAGCGACTTCTGGTTCGAGGCGCTGGACGACCCGCGTGCGATCGCGCACCTGTGCGTGCAGATCGCCACCGACCGGCTGCCGGCCAAGCTCGGCGTCACCCCGGACGAGGTGCAGGTGCTCAGCCCGACCCGGCGCGGCCCGGCCGGGACCGTGGACCTGGGCCGGCTGCTGCAGGAGCAGCGCAACCCGCGGACCGAGAACGAACCGGAGTACTGGTCCGGCGCGCGGGTCTTCCGGGTCGGGGACCGGGTGATGGCCACCCGCAACGACTACGGCAAGGGCGAGCACGGGATCTTCAACGGCACGCTGGGCACCGTGGTGAACCTGGACCTGAAGGAAGGCCGCCTGGAGGTGCACACCGACGACGGCGACTACGCGGGGTACGAGTTCGACGAGCTCGACGACCTGACCCACGCGTACGCGATAAGCGTGCACAAGGCGCAGGGCAGCGAGTTCCCGCACATCGTGGCCCCGATCACGATGGACGCGCCGCTGCTGCTGACCCGGCGGCTGCTCTACACCATGGTCACCCGGGCGCAGCGGACCGTGGTGCTGGTCGGCCAGCCGCGGGCCCTGCAGCTGGCCCTGGACACCACCGGCCCGCACCGCAACACCCTGCTCGACTACCTGCTCGCCGACGCGATGAGCGCCCGGACGTGACGCGCCGCCGGGCCCTCAGCGTTCTTCCGTCGTCGCGGCCGGGACGATGGTGCTGATCAGGCCGGTCTTGACGTCGTAGACGTGGCCCGAGACCCTGATCCGCTCGGACAGGTGCTCACTGGCGCGCAGCAGCGCGACGTCGGCGCGGACCGTCTCGGCCGGGTCCAGCACCGCCCGGCGGCGGGCCAGGGCGGCCTGGTCGGCGCCGGTGCGGGCGGCGAAGTCGTGGCGCAGGCGCTCGTCGGCCAGCAGGCCGCTGCCGCAGTCGGTGTGGTGGATCACGGCCAGTTCGAACCAGGGCGATCCGGCCGGGGCCTTGGTCTCGACCAGGTAGCTGATGTACGCCACCTCTTCCAGCACGGGCGCGGTCACCCGGCCGCCGACGTTGCGCAGCACGATCGCGTCGCCGAGGTCGAGCCCGAGCAGGTCTGCCGGGTCGACCCTTGGGTCGATGCAGGTGATCGCGAACAGGTTGGCGTTGGGCAGGAACGGGATGGCCGGGACCTTGTCCTGCGCTGGCTGACCGCGCAGCGCCTGCTCGAAGCCCGCCGGCTGCTGGAGGCCACGGACCTGACCGTGGCGAGATCGCCCGCCGCTGCGGCCTGGGCACCCCGGCCAACCTGCGCCTGCACCTGGCCCGGGACGCCGCGACCACGCCGTCCGGGTACCGCAGCGCCTTCCGCGCCGGTGCGGGCAAAGAGCAGTAGGCGCCCCCCGGGCGGCCGGGAAATCAGGTGCGGGCTCCTCGCGCCGCCTGCTCGAATCCTGGTATGACGAAACTCTCCTCCGGCTACGCCGGCCTCGACCGGCGGATCGCCGAGAACGGCGCGACCTCGCTCTGGATCGGCGACCAGGTACAGCTGCGCGGCCACGAGCCCGGGGACGCCGACCTGGTCAAGCTGTTCGCGCACTCGGCCGACCAGCGCTCCGGCTGGCTGGTCCAGCTGCCGCAGTCGCGGGTCGCGACCAGGAAGTTCTTCGAGGAGGAGGCCGGGAAACAGCCCGCGCCGGACTCCCTGGAGTTCACCCTCGTGATCGCCCGCCGGGAGGATGACCTCATGCTCGGCATGATCAACGTCCACCACGCCGACCAGGTCAACGGCACCTTCTCCTACGGCGTCGGGATCGAACCGGAGCACAAGGGCAACGGCCACGCCGCTGAGGCGGTCGTGCTGGTGCTGCGCTTCATGTTCGACGAGCGCAGATTCCAGAAATGCGAAGCAGGGGTCTACGACTACAACGCCGCTTCGCTGGCCCTGCATCGCAAACTCGGCTTCGTGGAGGAGGGCAGGCTGCGCCGGCACGTGTTCGTGGGCGGCGAGCACCGCGACGAGGTGCGCTTCGGCATGACCGTGGAGGAGTTCCGCGAGCTGTACCCGCAGCTCAGGCCTCTTCTTTGATTGGCGGCCGGATCCCGGGGGCCCGGCGGCGCGGGCGGCACTAGCGCCAGGACTCATTGGTTATAGAATTGCGGCGTGACCAGTGAGGATGACGTCTTCGAAGCCGTGGGTGCGCTCGGCGACCCGGTCCGGCGCAGGCTCTACCGGCAGGTGGTCGGCTCGCCGGACCCGGTCGGCCGGGACGCGGCCGCCGCGGGGGCCGGGGTGTCCCGGTCGCTGGCGGCGTTCCACCTGGACAAACTCGTCGAGGCGGGCCTGCTCGCGGTGACCTTCCAGCGGTTGTCCGGGCGCAGCGGGCCGGGGGCCGGGCGTCCGGCGAAGCTGTACCAGCGCGCGCCCGGCGAGCAGGCGGTGTCGCTGCCGCCGCGGGCGTACGACGCGGCCGGGCGGCTGCTGGCGGGCGTGGTCGAAGCGGCCGGACTGGACCGTGAGCTGCAGTCGGCGGCGCGGGCGGCCGGGGCCGAGCAGGGCGCGACCTTGGCCGACGGCGCCGACCCGGTCGCCGTCCTGGCCGCGCGCGGCTACGAACCCTACTGGGACGAGGAGACGCTGCGGATGAACAACTGCCCGTTCCACGCCCTGGCGGACGAGTTCCCGGCGCTGGTCTGCGGATTGAACCTGGCCCTGATCGAGGGACTGCTGCCGGGCTGCGCGGGCGGCGCCGAATGGACCGCGACGATGGACCCGCTCTCGCGTGGCTGCTGCGTCGCGCTCAGTTCTAAAAACAATAGAAGTTGACTATAGAGTCCGGGTGGCGCCATGCTGGCCTCATGAACCACGATGTCCACGCCGACGACGCCGCCGGGCCGGCCTCCGCCGCCGAACCCACCCCCGCCTACCACCTGGCCCAGGTCAACATCGGGCGCATCCTCGGGCCGATCGACGGGCCGGTGATGGCCGAGTTCGTGGCGGGGCTGCCCGAGATCAACGCGCTGGCCGAGAACTCCCCGGGCTTCGTCTGGCGGCTGACCGACGAGGGCGGCGCCGACTCCACCGGACTGCGCCCCGACGACCACGACGACCTGCTGCTGATCAACTGCTCGGTCTGGACCTCCGTCCAGGCGCTGAAGGACTTCACCTATCGGAGCGAACACCTGCGCGTGCTCAGCCGCCGCCGGGAGTGGTTCGAGAAGCTGACCGATCACTACCTGGCCCTGTGGTGGGTCCCGGCCGGCCACCGCCCGACCCAGGCCGAGGCGATGGAGCGGGTGCACCTGCTGCGCGACCAGGGCCCGGGCCCGCTCGCGTTCAACTTCCGCGACCCGCAGCCCCCGCCGACCGCGGCGCCGTGACCGAGTGGGCCGCCCGGAGTAAGGGGGCGAACTCCGCCGACCACCTCGTGGAAAGACTCCGTCCGTGGCCCGTCAGGTGCCTGGAACAACGCCGGGCGGGCGCGGATCTATTCGTTTGATCGGCGGCCGGAACAGCGAGATGTGGCGACTTTATGGGATGTTTCGCGGCTTTTTTCTAGGCCATTCAGGCGACCGGGAGGGGTAGCCGTTTGCGCAGCCGCGGACAGGTGACTCGGGAGTAAGCAGTGACGACACCGGCCGAACTCGACCGGAGCCGAATCTACAAGGGAGTCCCGATCATGGGTGTCATTCTTCTGGTGCTACTGGTAGCGCTTCTGCTCGGCGGGCTGGGATTCGCCGCGCACGTCCTGTGGTTCGTCGCGGTCGTCGTCTTCATCGCGTGGCTGGTGGGCTTCGCGGTCGGTGGCGGCGCCAATGCCGGCAGTCGCCGTGGCTGGTACCGCCGGTGGTGAACCGGTGACCGAGCGCGAGGCGGCAGGCCGCGCGGCCGGGGTCCGGTACGTGGTACCGGCCGTCCCGGCTGAGCGGGCCGAGCAGTCCGAAGCAGCGGGTCCGACGCCGCCACCCCTCGTGGTGGCGGCGTCGGACACGGCCACGGCGCCGACCCCGACCACCGACCCGGACACGACCATCAGCCCCGGCACGAGCTCGGTCGGCCAGGAGCCGGGGACGGCCCGGTCCGTGCGCAGCGAGGCGGACCACGAGATCGACGACCACTTTCGGCACATCGTCTGCGTCCTGTGCAACCCGGCATTCGAGGGGACCCGGCAGGCGCCGCACGACGTCACCTGCATCTGCGGCAAGCGGGTGCGCAAGGGCGACGCGCCGGGACCGGCCAGCGCGCCGCAGTGCATCCTGTGCAACGAACTGATCGACCATCACTTCACCGTGGCGCACGCCGACGACTAGCGTCGGCAGCAGCGTGCACGGACACTGACATGAGCACAGACATGGGAAAACACACGTGCACGTAGCGTGGGCAAGCGGAGTGCTCGGGCGAGAAAAGGGAAACCGGCCGGACTCGGGGCCGGACGGGGACCGTGTCCTCCGCGGGGTCAGGGCGGCAGGGGACGGATTCGGCGGCTCGGCGCACGAGCCGGCCGCAGGTCAGCTCGGCGAGCCGGCCGAACCGGGGGAATCAGCGGGCCAGGTCATCTCGAACCAGACCACCTTGCCGTCCCCGCGCGGGGTGTAGCCCCAGGCGCGGGACAGCCGCACGACCACCTGCAGGCCGTAGCCGCCGGGCAGTCCCGGGGTCGGGACGCGCGGCGCGGGCGGGGTCGGGCTGGGGTCGGTCACCTCGATCCGCAGCCGCTCGGCGGTCCGGTCCAGCTGCAACTGCACCGGGCCGCTGGTGTGAATGCACGCGTTGGTCACCACCTCGGAGACCATCAGCAACACATCCTGTACGAACAACTGCTGCGCCGACGAACGCTCGCCCGGGCCGGAACCGGCCGAGCCGTTGGCGGCGGCCGACGGATGCCAGTCCGCGAGCGCCTTGCTGGTGAAGGCCCGGCACTGGCCGATGGCGCCCTTGCCGATCGGCAGTTCGAGCCGGCGGACCTGGTCGCCGGGCGGGGGAGTGGTCCCGGCCGCGGTGGCGCTCACCGGGTACCGCCCGCAGGGCGACCGGTGCGGGCGGGGGTCCGGCCGGTCTGCCCGGCGCGCACGCCCAGCGGCCCGGGCCGGCCGAACCCGGTGGCTGTCCGCGGCGCTCCAGCGGCCGCGGCCGCCTGCGACATCCGCGCCGGCCGGTCCGCGCCGGCGTCCCGCCCGCTCATGAGTCCTCCGCCGGGTGTCCGGGCGCGTGGTCGCCGTCGAGCGCTTCGCCGAGGCTCGGGTAGATCGGGAACATGGGTCCCATTCCGGTTATCTCCAACAGTCGGCCCAGCGCGCCGGGCTCTCCGACAAGCGCCAACTCCGTGCCGGACTCCCTGGCCGAGCGCCGGGCGCGCAGCAGGGTGTTCAGTCCGCTGGAGTCGCAGAAGTCGAGCTTCGCGCAGTCCACCAGGACCCGGCCGGAGTCGGCCGCGGCCGCGTCCAGGGCCGAGCCGAGCTCGTCCGCGGTGTCGTGATCCAGGTCGCCGGACAGCTCCAGCACGACCAGGTCCGAGAACGCGCTGCGCCCGACGGCGAACCGCGCGCGCCGCGACTCGCCGCTCATCGTGTCCCACCCGCCTGTGTCCATCTCCTACCTCTCCTCTCCGGCCGGGCCGCGGCCGCCCCGGGATCCGGGCTCGCCGGGCGCCGCCACCGGACCGATCCGGGCGGCGAGCAGCACGATGTCGTCCTCCTGCGGCCGCCGGAACTCCTCCAGCAGCCGGTCGCACAACCCCTCCGGGGACGGCCCGGCGGCCTCGGCGGCCGACCGCAGCCGCTCCAGGCTCAGCAGCAGGTCGACCCCGCGCTCCTCGATCAGCCCGTCGGTCACCAGCAGGAGGCCGTCGCCGTCGGCCAGCTCCCGGCGCACCGGGGCCGGCTGCGGCAGGTCCGCGCCGAGCATCGGGCCGTGCTCGCCCACCTGGGCGCAGGCGCCGTCGGCCCGCAGCAGCATCGGCGGGATGTGGCCGGCGTTGGCGAACTCGACCGAGCGCCGGTCGGGCGCGATCAGCGCCAGGCACATCGTAGCGGTCCAGCCCGGCCACACGTCGTACATCAGATGATCGAGCTTCTCCAGCACCGCGTTCGGCGGATGGCCGTCGAGCACGTACGCGAGCAGCGCGTGGCGCAGGCCGCCCATCACCACGGCCGCGTCCATCGAGTGTCCGGCCACGTCGCCGACCACCAGCAACAGCCCGGCCGGGGTCTCGATCGCCTCGTAGAAGTCCCCGCCGATCTCCACCTCCTCGGCCGCCGGGATGTACCGCACGGCCAGCTCCACCCCGGCCGCGCGCGGCAGCCGGGCCGGCAGCAGGGCGCGCTGCAGGGTGACCGCGAGCGCGTGCTCCTCGGCGTAGCTGCGCAGCGCCTCCAGGGCCAGCGCGCAGGCCTGGGCCAGCTGGGTCAGCAGCTTGAGGTCCTCGTCGGCCTCGCAGACCTTGTCCAGGGCGACCAGGACCGGCGGCCGGGCCCGCTTGGTGCGCACCGCCGCCATGGTGAACGCCCCGCCGGAGCGTTCGGCCGGGATCTCCTCGGGCCAGCGCTCCCCGGGCGCCCGGGCGATCGCCACGCCGATCCGGTTGCCCAGCTCGCCCGGGGTCATCGCGCCCAGCAGCCCGGCCGGGGCGCCCCGGCGCACCGGCGTGCGGCCGTCGGGGCAGCTGGTCAGCAGGACCGAGTCGGAGTGCGGGGACTGGGTGACCACCAGGGCGGTGGCGCCGAACAGCAGGTACGCGGCCCGCGCGGTGGCCGCGGCCAGGGCCGGGGCCTGGGAGGCGCCGTAGATCTCCAGGGTCATCTCGTTGAGCACGCCCAGCCGCTCGGCCAGTCGCTCGGCCCGGATCCGGGCCCGGGTGTAGCGCAGCGTGGCGGCGACCGTGGCCAGCAGCTCGCCCGGCGCGATCGGCTCGGTCAGGTAGGCGTCGGCGCCGCGGTCCAGGCCCTGGGTCCGGTCCCCGGGCGCGACCGCGGTGGCGGACACGTGGATCACCGGGGTGCCCGCGGTCAGCGGCGCGGCCTTGATCCGCTCGCAGACCTCGAAGCCGCTCATGTCGGGCAGGTGCACGTCGATGATGGCCAGCTCCGGCAGACCCAGGCCCTCCCGGCCGCGGTCCGCCAGCAGGGTCAGCGCGTCGGTGCCGTCGGCGGCCTCGAGCACGGTGTGCCCGGACCGCTTGAGCCAGCTGGACAGGATGTAGCGGTGCGTGGCGTTGTCCTCGACGATCAGGAGCAGGGCGCCGACGTCGTCGCCGGGGCCCGGCCCGGCCGGGCCGGTGGAGACCGGGATGCTCGCCTCGCTGGCGACGACCGCGTCGGCCAAGCCGGCGGCGGCGAACCGGCGCGCGGCCGCGGCCCCGTCCGCCTCCGGGTCCCGGTACTTCTCAGTGCTGCTCATCGACGACCTCCTTGCCGGGGGACGCGCTCAGTAGTTCGGCCAGCCGCTCCGCGGTCACCCGGCTCTTGGACACGACGCCGCGCGCGTGGCTGAGCCCGGCCCCGGCCCGTTCGGCCGCGCTGGCCTCGGTCACCACGACCACCGGGATGCCGCGCAACTGCGGGTCCGCGGCCAGCGCGGACAGCACCGCCTGGCCGTCCAGGCCCGGCATGTGCAGGTCCAGCAGGACCGCGTCCGGCCGGGTGGCCCGGACCGCGGGGAGCACCTCCCCGCCGGAGCCGACCTGGACCACCCGCTCGGCCAGCTGCTCGAGCACCGGCAGGAACACCTCGGCGAACACCGGGTCGTCGTCGGCCGACAGCACGGTGCCCAGCCGCCGGATCGGCGCGGCCGGGGCGTCCGGGCGCGGCGGCAGCCGGACGGTCACCGTCGTGCCCCGGCCCGGTTCGCTCTCCAGGGTGAGGCTGCCGCCGAGCAGGCCGGAGAGCCGGCGGGCGTACGGCAGGCCGAGCCCGGTGCCGGACCGGTTGCGCTGGTGCGGGCCCGGGACCTGGTAGAACTCCTCGAACACCTTGGTCTGCTGGTCCTGCGGGATGCCCACGCCGGTGTCGCTGACCACGAACCGCAGCCACCCGTCCGGCTCGACCCGCACGTCCAGCCGCACCTCACCCTCCCGGGTGAACTTCAGGCTGTTCGACAGCAGGTTGCGCAGGATCCGGGTGAGCATCACCTCGTCGGTCTCCAGATACGGCAGCCCCGAACCGTCGCACACCTCCAGGGCCACCCCGGGCACCGGCGCGGTGCCGGCCATCAGCCCGTCGACCTGGGCCAGCAGCGCGGGCAGGTCGACCGCGGTGAACTGCGGCACCAGCCGCCCGGCCTCGGCCTTGGCCACGTCCAGCAGCTCGTCCACCAGCATCAGCAGCATGTTCCCGGCCGCGCCGATCAGCGAGACCTGCCGGTGCTGCTCCTCGGTCAGCGGCTCCGACCCGGGGTCTACCAGGATCCGGCTCAGGCCGATCACCGAGTTGATCGGGGTGCGCAGCTCGTGGCTGATGTTGGACCAGAACCGGGTCTTGGACTCGCTCGCCTCACGCAGCAGCCGGCTCTTCTCGTCCAGCTCCGCGTACAGGGCCACCACCCCGCGGTTGGTCTCCTCCAGCTCCTGGGACAGCTCGGTGTAGAGCGCGACCACGCCCTGGTTGGTCTGCTCGAGCTCGGCGTTGAGCCGTTGCAGCTCCTCGCTCTGGGCCCGGGACTCGTCCAGGGAAGCCAGCAGGTCCCGGGTCTGGGCCCGCAGGTCGTCGATCATCGTCGCCCCCGTTCCGGCTTCGTCGCGCACCGCGCGGCGGATGTCCTCGGCACGATCGGCCGGGGACCGGCGTCCCGGCGGCAGTGCGCACTCGATCACGATCCGGCCGCCGTCGCGGTGCTCCGCTGTGCCGTTCACGCCCCCGGCGTCGGCGGCACTGTCCGCGGACTTCTCGCCGGGGCCGACGGCCGCGGTCCGGGATTCCTGGCGCACCTGCGGCAGCAGCCGGGAGACGGCCGACAGCGACTCGGCGCTCGGCCCGCGTCCGCCGGTCCACTCGAACACAGTCAGCAGAGAGGTCCGGTGCTCTCCCGGGCGCAGCACGAACCGGGCGGTCAGCCCGGCCGGGCGCAGCAGGTCCCGGCCCAGCTCGCTCACGGCCGTGGCCAGCCGCACCTGGTCCCGGTTCTCCAACCCGGCCGCGGCCGCGCACACCTTGGCCTGCCGGCGCACCGCGAACACGTCCCGGTCGGTCGCCACGATGACGGTCAGCAGAGTCGCGTCCTCGCCGCCGGGCGCGGCGGCCTGCGGGGACCGAGTCGTCGTCATCGCCGGCTCACCGGATCCCCTTGGCCACGACCACGCTCGCGTCGTCGTGCCGGATGCCCGCGTGCCGCAGCAGCTGCGCGGCCACCACGATCGGGCTGCGGTACGCCAGGCCCGGCACGGCGCTCGCGTCCCAGCGGTCGCTGAGGCCGTCCGAGTGCATGACCAGCGCGCCGCGCCGGGGCAGCTCGTGCGAGAAGGTGCGCAGCGACGGCAGCTGGTGCCCGACGATCCCGGGCATGGACACCAGGCTCGACTTCGACTCGCTGCCGACCACCGCGGCCGCGATGTTTCCCACCCCGCACAGCTGCACCAGCCCGGTCTCCGCCTCGATCCGGGCCACCGCGAGCGCCGCGCCGCGGGTGCCGCGCAGGGCCCGGTGCAGCTGCTCGACCACCTCGGCCGGGGACCCGAGCCGGGCGATCCGGAACGCGTTGACCGCGGCCTCGCCGGCCAGCGCGGCCATCGGGCCGTGGCCCAGGCCGTCGCACAGCATCACGAAGACCGCCGGCTCGCCCTGGTCGTGGGAGCGCCGGGCGTTCCAGGCGTCGCCGCAGACCTGCTCGCCGCTGATCGCCCTGGTCAGGCCGGCGACGTGCGGCTCGGTCGGGTCGGGCGGGGACTGGCCGGCGGCGGCGCTCGCGCCGGTGCGCTCAGCTGAGGACGACGGCTGCGTCCCGGCGCCGCCCAGTCCGCTCGGCCGGCCCGGCTCGGGCAGGTTCGGCCCGGCCGGGCCCTGGCCGGCGGGATTCGGGCGCACGCCCGCGGCCCAGAACCGGGCGGCCAGGATGGTGCCGCGGCCGGGCGCGGAGTCCACGTCCACCGAGTCGGCCAGCCGGACCACCGCGCCCAGGCCGATGCCCAGGGTGCCGGCCGAGGAGACCCCGTCGCGGACCGACTCGGCCACGTCGACCATGCCCGGGCCCTTGTCGATCGAGAGCACCTCGACCCCGGCGTGGTGGTCGGTGCGCACCACCCGCAGCAGGATCGAGCCGTCCTGGGCGTGCTTGGCCAGGTTGCTGGCCAGTTCGGAGACCGCGAGCGAGACCTCGCCGGAACGCTGCGGGCTCAGCCCCACCCGGCGGGCCAGGGCCGCGGCCGCGCCCCGGGCCGCGGTCAGCTCGTCGCGGAACCAGGCGACGTCCTCGGACTCGAGCAGGGTCAGGTTCATCGCGCCCACTTGGTCACGGTCACGGTGGTGCCCCGGCCCGGCTCGGACTCGAGCACGAACTCGTCCACCAGCCGGCGCGAGCCGCTCAGGCCCAGGCCCAGGCCCTCGCCGGAGGTCCAGCCGTCGGTCAGCGCGAGGTCGAGGTCGGGAATGCCCGGTCCCTCGTCCTGGAACACCGCGCGCACGCCGCGGCGGATCCCGGCCTCGACCAGCCCGGCCCGGATGCTCCCGCCGCCGCCGTGGATGAGCGTGTTGCGGGCCAGTTCGCTGGCCGCGGTGACCAGCTTCGTCTGTTCCACCAGGGACAGCCGGCATTCCAGGGCGAGGTTGCGCACCAGCTGCCGGGCCCGGACCACGTCGTCGTTGGACGTGATGGGCAGGAGGGTGGGCTCGGCCGTGATCGTCATCAGGCGGTCTGGTTCTCGGTCGTGGACCTGTGCCCGCCGGCCGGACCGGGGTCCGGGTCGTCCTCGTCCTCGGAACCGGCGAAAGCGCCGCCGGCCCGGCCGAAGTCGGCCAGCACCTTCTCCAGGCTCAGCGCGGTGCGCACCCCGCCCAGGGTCAGGCCGAGCTCGACCAGGGTGATCGCCACGGCCGGGCGCATCCCGACCACGACGGTCTCGGCGTCCATCACCCGGGAGATGGCGGCGATGGTGGCCAGCATCCGGCCGACGAACGAGTCGACGATCTCCACCGCGCTGATGTCGATCACGACGCCGCGGGCGCCGAACTTGGCCGTCTGCGCGGCCAGATCCTCCTGCAGGTTGAGCACCGCCTCGTCGTCCAGGTCGGTCTGGATCGAGACCAGCAGCACGTCGCCGATCCGCAGGATGGGAACCCGTTCGGTCATCGGGACGACCCCGGGTGGTTGCTGACGTCGACGCCGGAGCGCTTGAGCGCGTGCCGCAGCGCGTCGGCCAGAGTGGCCTTGGTCACGATGTCTCCGAAGTCGATGCCGAGCGCGACGATGGTCTGGGCGATCTGCGGCCGGATGCCGGAGATGGTGCACTCGGCGCCCATCAGCCGGGCCGCGACCACGGTCTTGAGCAGGTGCTGGGCGACCTGGGTGTCCACGGCCGCGACGCCCGTGATGTCGATGATCGCCTGCTCCGAGCCGCTGTCGACCAGGGCTTGCAGCAGGTTCTCCATCACCACCATGGTGCGGCTGGAGTCCAGGGTGCCGACCAGCGGGACCGCGATCACCCCGTCCCAGAGCTTGACCACCGGTGTGGACAGTTCGAGCAGCTGCTCGGCCTGGGCGCTGATCAGTTCCTCGCGGATCTTGGTGTAGACCTCGACGGTGTAGAGGCCGAGGTTGTCGAGCAGGTCGGCCAGCTTCAGGTAGGCCGCGAGCTCCGGCCCGGCCTGGCCCTCGCCGATCGCCGGCTCCAGCACCTGCTTGAGGGCGAACACGGCGGTGGCGGTCTCGGACGGGCTGAAGCCCTGCCGGGCCCGGGTCCGGGAGAGCTCGGCGAGCAGGGCGCGCACCTCGGCGAAGGCCTCGCCGTGCGGGTCCGGGTTCGCGTCGGCGCGCAGGGCGGAGACCATGGCTTCGTACAGCTCCCGCAGCTCCCGCTCGACCTCGGCACCGCTGACCCGGCCGCGCAGGGTCCGGGTGACGGTCGCGATCCAGGTGGCAGCCAGGTCGCCGTCCCCGGACAGCAGGTCGACGAGACGGCTGGAGCTGTCAGTTATGGCCACAGATACTCCCTCGGTGGGTGGTCTCCCGCAGGCTGGTCCGGCCCGGGCAGGTCGCGCAGAAGCCTATAACACGATCAGCCGGCGATCCTGTGGACTGACACCGACGGGCACCGTGAACGTGCTCGTCAGGAGTGTAGAGGGCGCACGTCCGGACCCCGCCGGTCCAGAAGCCGGCCCAGCCGCCGACCGGGCAGCCGACCGGGCAGTGCCGGACCGGCAGCGCCTGGCGGGGGGAGACGGCGCCGGAGCACCGGCCCCGGCCCTTACCGATGTGCATGTGTTGTTCCTCGACCTTTGCGCGTTTCCGGGCCCGGGCCGGGGGCCCGGGAGGGGCCGCCTGACCATGAGTGAGACGCACGAGTACCCGGGGTGGGGGAACCCAAACGGGGGAGTTTCGGGGTGTGGGTGAGGAGTGGTGGGGCGGGTGGGGGTCGGTGGGGTGGTTACTGGTGGTAGTGGGTGTTGGGGGCGGTCTGGTCTGTGGTGTACGCGGGGGGCTGCTGGGTCGGGGCTTGGGATTGGGTCTGGGGCTGAGTCTGGGTTTGGGGCTGAGCCTGGGGTTGGGTCTGCGCCGGGTTCGGGGAGGTGGCCGACGGGCGGGCGGCGGTGGCCGGGCCGGTTGCGGCGGTGTCGGTGTCGGGGTGGTGCGCGAGGGTGCCGGGCTGGTCCGACTCGTACGGTGTCGGCGGGAGGGCCGCGGCGCGGGCGCGCTGGCGCTTGGCCAGCATGCGCAGCTGGATCATCCGGCCGGCGCCCGGGATGACCACGACCAGGACGCCGAAGATCGCCGCCATCAGCAGCGCGACGCCGAGCGGGAGGTGGCCGTGCGCGCCGAAGAAGCTGATCTCGATCTTCTGGCTGTTCTCCAGGATGAAGATCAGCAGGAGCAGCAGGACCACGGCGCCGGAGGTCAGAGCGATCCACAGGCCGCCGAGGCGGGTGCGGTCCGGCTTGGCCATCGGCGGGTCCAGGGCCGGGCGGGTCGGGGGCGGGGTGTCGGCGCCCGGCGGGGCCGGGTCGGGGGCGTTCGCGGTCTGGGGCGCGCCCCGAGAGCCCGACGGGTCCGTCGGGGGGATTCCGCCTGTGGTGGTCGGGTCGTTTTGGTGCTTCTTCATCGCCGTCTCCATTGGTCCGGTTGATTCGGTCGGTCCGGGTAGCCCGGTTGGTCCGGTCGACGGTCGAGCCGGCCGCGCGGTCGCCCACGGGATGATGGCCCGCGCCGTCGCGGCCCGGGTACCGGATCCAACGACGTGAAGATCCTCAAGACACGCCGCCACCGGTTCTTGTGAGCGCGGGTACCCCGAGGTGGGGAGGGGAAACGGCTTGTCTACGGTCCGTAGTCGGCCGGCCGGTGAGTGGGGCGGTGGGCGGGGCGGCGGGGAATGTTCTGGGCCGGTTCGGTGGATAGACGGGCGGAAAGGGGGCAGCCGGAGTCGAGCGGCCCGGCCGGGCCGCACCGTACGGGCGCTGCGGCCGTCGGCGGTGGATTCGCTGATCTGCCATCCGCTGATCCGCCGGGACGGCGCAGGCGAGGAGGAGACGATGAGCGAGCGCAGGGTCGAGGACGACGACCTGTTCCGGTTCGAGGAGCTGTTGGCCCCGCACGAGGTGCGGATCCTGGCGAGGGTGCGCGGGTTCCTGGACAAGGAGGTCGCCCCGCACGCCGACGAGTGGTGGGGCAAGGCCGAGTTCCCGCGCGAGCTGATACCCGCGTACGCGGACCTGGGCATCGCCGGGCTGTCGTTCGACGAGTGCAATCCGGGCGGGATCAGCAGCATGCTCTCCGGGTTCATCTCGCTGGAGATGGCGCGGGTGGACCCGTCGATGGCCACGTTCTACGGCGTGCACGCCGGGCTGGCGATGGGCAGTATCGCCCGGTGCGGGTCGGCGGAGCAGCGGCGGCGGTGGCTGCCCGGGATGGGTGGGATGAAGCAGATCGGGGCGTTCGCGCTGACCGAGCCGCAGGGCGGGTCGGATGTGGCAGCCGGGCTGCACACGACTGCTCGGCGGGAGGGGGAGGAGTGGGTGATCAACGGCGCCAAGCGGTGGATCGGGAACGCCACGTTCGCGGATCTGATCGTGGTGTGGGCTCGGAACGAGGCCAATGACGATGTGCTGGGTTTTGTCGTGTCGGGGGACAACCCTGGGTTCAGCGCGACTCGGATAGAGAACAAGCTGGCGTTGCGGACGGTTGAGAACGCGGATGTGGTGTTGAAGGACTGCCGGGTGCCGGAGGCTGATCGGTTGCAGGAGGCGCACGGGTTCAAGGACACGGCAGATGTGCTGCGGCGGACCCGGAGCGGGGTGGCGTGGGAGGCCGTCGGGGTGATGTTGGCGGCTTATCGGATCGCGTTGGATTATGCGTTGGAGCGGGAGCAGTTCGGCGGGCCGATCGCCCGGTTCCAGATGGTGCAGGATCGGTTGGTGCGGATGGTGGGGAACATCACGGCATGTCTGGGGATGGTTTCGCGGCTTGCGCAGTTGGAGGATTCGGGGGTTTACCGGGACGAGCAGTCTGCGTTGGCCAAGGCTTACTGCACCAGCCGGATGCGGGAGACCGTGAGCTGGGGGCGGGAGTTGCTGGCGGGGAACGGGATCGTGCTGGATTACAGCATCGGGCGGTTCTTCGCCGATGCTGAGGCGTTGTATTCGTATGAGGGGACCCGGGAGATCAATACGCTGATTGTGGGGCGGGCTGTCACGGGGATCGGGGCGTTTGTGTGAGGTGAGGGAGAAGGCGGACAGCCAGGGCGAGGTGGTCTCGCCCTGGCTGTCTGGTTGTGGGGTGGGGCTCAGCTGGCCTTGTACTCGAAGACGGTGGTGGCGACTTCGCAGACGCTGGGCTGGATGATCTCGACCCGCAGGATGCCGGAGGCGGGGTCGTAGTCGACGCCCTCGGACTCGAACGTGCCGGAGCAGATGCTGTTGGTCTGCGGGATGGAGCCGAGGTCGATGACGTGGCCGGTCTCGTTGGCGCCGTTCAGCGCGGAGGGCAGCTGGATGTCGAGCAGCGGCTTCGGGTTGCTGAAGAGGGTGTCCGAGGAGTCGTCCGAGGCGCAGATCAGGTTGGTGGCGCTGGTGAAGTCGCAGCCCTGGATGTCGTTGACGGCGTGGTCGAGCTGGATGTAGCCGGAGAGCCTGAGCGTTCCGCCGGTCGCCGAGGTGGCGTGGTTGAGCACCGGGGTCGGGTAGATCTGGATGTGCGACATGGTGCCCCACTCGCCCGAGATCAACCACTGGGTGTCGGGGGAGACGGCGTCGAAGCTGTTGTTGTAGACCTCGCCTGAGACGAGGGTGTGGGTGTACTGGTAGGTCGAGCCGCTCGGGGTGGTGACGAGGTACATCTTCGTGGTGGAGGAGGAGCTGGAGTTCTGGTACGCGTCGAAGATGTAGCCGTTGGTGGAGTCGGGGTCGCCGATGTGGGTCCAGCCGGCCGCGTCGAGGGCGATCGGGATGGAGCCGGCGCCGCGGTAGAGCACGGAGGACGAGCCGCCCGGCGGGGTGACGGTCGCCACGCCTTCGCCGGCGGTCAGGGTGCTCTCGAGGTAGTGCGTGGTCTGGGTCCAGCCGGAGATGCCGGTGCTCGCCAGGGGCTTGGCGAGCTGGGTGCTGGGGGCGGTGGCGGCCGAGGCGGGGGCGCTGGTGGCCAGGCCCAGGGCTACGGCGGCGGTTGCGGCGACGGTCAGCGGGATGGTGCGGTGCCATCCGGGCGAGCGACGAGCGCGCATGGGTTCCTCCAGGTGCGGCGGGGTGCTGTGGGGTGGGGGGGCAGGGGGTTGAGTCACCGTTCTGCTGAGACTTGATCTACTCATGACAACGTGAACATGCAGGGGCCGTTCCCGTGAAGAGCGTGACGGGTTTAGTTGAAGGCTGCGATTCGGTCTGGTCGGGTGGGGGTGGTGTGGGTAGGGTCTGGGCTGGGAGTATGTGGTGTGGTGTGGTGTGGTCGAGCGTGGTGTGGTCGGTCGGAAGGATGGGGCGATGGATCGGACTGTTGATTGGGCGGATGGGGCGATCGTGGCGATCGACCAGACTGCCTTGCCTGGGGAGTATCGGTTGGTGCGGTTGACGGATGTTGATGCGTTGATTGCGGCTATTCAGGCTTTGGTTGTTCGGGGGGCTCCCGCGCTGGGGGCGGCTGGGGCTTTGGGGGTTGCTTTGGCGGCTTTGCGGGTGGGGGATTCGGGGTTAAGGCCGGAGTTGGGGAGTGCTGGGGAGGCGGAGGTTCGGGTGGCGGCTGAGCGGATTGCTCGGGCTCGGCCTACTGCGGTGAACCTGGCTTGGGGAGTGGGGCAGGCTTTGGAGTTTTTGGGGGAGGGGAGTGAGGCGGTTCTGGGGCGGGCTTTGGCTATTTTGGATGAGGATGAGCGGGATAATCGGGCTGCTGGGCGGCGGGCGGCTGATCATATTCTGGGTTTGTGTGAGCGGCGGCCGTTGAGGTTGCATACGCATTGCAATGCCGGGCGGTTGGCTACCGTTGCGTGGGGGACTGCTTTGGGGGCTGTGCATGAGTTGGTCGGTCGGGGGGTGGTCGGGGAGGTTTTGGCTGATGAGACTCGGCCGTTGTTGCAGGGGGCTCGGTTGACTGCTTGGGAGTTGGCTGAGATGGGGGTTCCTTATCGGATCTGTGTTGATTCGGCTGGGCCTGCTGCTATTGCGGCGGGGATGGTTGACTGTGTGATCGTCGGGGCGGATCGTATTGCTGCCAATGGGGATGTGGCTAATAAGATCGGGACTTTTTCGCTGGCTTTGGCGGCTCAGTACGCTGGGATTCCGTTTGTGGTCGTGGCGCCGGAGTCCACTGTGGATCTGGGGACTGCTACCGGGCGGGAGATTGTTGTGGAGCAGCGGGATGCGGGGGAGGTCACGCATGTGATGGGGCGGCGGATTGCGCCTGCGGGGGCTGGGGTTTTTAATCCGGCTTTTGATGTTACGCCTGCTGAGTTGGTTACTGCTGTTGTTACTCAGGGGAGAGTTATGGCTGGTGGGCGGGGTGTGGGGTGAGGGTGTTGTGGTTGCGTCGCCGTGTTGGCGTGCGTCTACTGCTGTGTCTCCGGCGGGCCGGGAACCCCCAAGGATCCATTGGCCCGTAGGCCTGTTGCGTTGGGATGTGGGTTACTTTTTGGGTGTGTCGGATCGGGATCCTCGGCGCCCCAGCCTTGCGCGGGAGCCGCGCGGGCCCCTGAAAAGGCGCGCGTGGGTGCGGGGGTTGTTAGCGGGGGGTTAGGGCGTTGAGCATGGGTGGGAGGTCCTGGGTGTGGAGGACGCCCAGGGTTTTGGTGGCTCGGGTCAGGGCTACGTAGAGGTCGTTTACGCCTCGGGTGTGTGCTGTGAGGATGTCGGCGGGTTCGATGACTAGGACTGCGTCGAACTCTAGGCCTTTGGACTGGGCTGCGGTCAGCAGGACTACGGGTGAGTCCAGGGCTGCGGGGTCGCCTGCGGAGGTTACGCCGTCTAGGGCTGCCAGGGCCTGGAGGAGGGCGGGAGAGCAGGTGGGGGCGTGGATGATGGCCATTTTGGTGGTGGCTTGGGCTTGGATTTCCCGGGTTACGGCGGTTAGGAGGGCGTTGGGGGTGGTGGCGGTGGCGGTGGCTGTGGCGGGGAAGCGTTGGCTCCAGGGGTGGATGCCGCTGGTGCGTACTGCGGTGGGGGTGGTGAGGGTGGGGTCGATGGCGTGTAGGACGGATTCGGAGACCTGCATGATCTCGGCTGGGGTTCGGTAGTTGACGGTCAGTTCCACGGTGCGCCAGCGGCCTGCGGTGTACGTGTCCAGGGCTTCGCTCCAGGCGGTCAGGCCGGCGGGGGCTCCGGTTTGGGCCAGGTCGCCGACGATCGTCATCGAGCGGCCTGGGCAGTGGCGGGTCAGTAGGCGCCAGGCCATCGGGGACAGGTCCTGGGCCTCGTCGACGATGATGTGGCCGTAGCCCCAGGTTCGGTCTTCGGCTGCTCGTTCGGCCAGGGGGCGTAGGACGTGGGCGCCTCGGTATTGGCGGGCCAGGAGTGCCGCGTCGAAGAGGCCTTCGCCGAAGTCCTCCATGACCAGGCTGGCGAATTCGACCTCTTTGGCTTTGGCCTCGGCTTCTGCGGCGGCTTCGGCTCGCTGGGTGGCGGCGGAGCGGGGGAGGGGGCCCAGGAGTTCGGCGGCTTCGTCCAGGAGGGGGACGTCTGCGATGGTCCAGGGGGATGTGTGGTCGTGGGGGCGTAGCAGGGCGGCGCGTTGGGATTCGGTGAAGTCGGGCATGGAGCTTGCCAGGCGTTCGGGGGAGGTGAGGAGGGTTGTCAGCAGCTGCTCGGGGGTCAGCAGGGGCCAGAGTTTGTTGACCACTGTTTGGAAGTCGGGTTCGCGGACGATGGCGTCGGCCAGGTTGGCCACCTCGTCCAGGTTCAGGCGTTGGTCTTGGTCGCGGGCGATGCGTAGGGCCAGTTCTGAGGAGAGGCGTTCGATCAGGTCGGCTCGGGCCGGGTTGTGCGGCTCGGTGGATTTCAGTGCGGCGGCTTGGGCCCGTTCGCACAGGGCTCGGCTGAGTTCGATTTCCTCGGGGTAGGGCGATGTTCTGCCTACGGTGATGGTCCAGGACGTCTCTGGGAGCCGGCGGAAGTCGGCCAGGGCGGTGGCCAGTACCGCGGCCATGCGTGCGTCGCCCTTGACGGCTGCGGCTTCGGGGGATTCGGTGTCGGTGGCGGTGACGCCGGGGTAGAGCGTGGCGATGCTGCCCAGGACTACCTCGCTCTCGCCGAGGGCGGGGAGGACCTGGTCGATGTAGCGCAGGAACGTCTTGTTCGGGCCGATGACCAGGACGCCGTGCTTGGCCAGGCGCTCGCGGTGGGTGTAGAGCAGGTACGCGGCGCGGTGGAGGGCGACCACGGTCTTGCCGGTGCCCGGGCCGCCCTGGACTACCAGGACGCCGCCGAGTTCGGAGCGGATGACGCGGTCCTGTTCGGCCTGGATGGTCGAGACGATGTCGCCCATGCGGCCGGTGCGGGCAGCGGTGAGGGAGGCGAGCAGGGCGGATTCGCCGCTCAGTTCGGCGGCGTCGCGCGGGTGCTCGGGGGCGTCCACGCCGAACGCGTCGTCTTCGAAGTCGACTACGGTTCGGCCCCTGGTGCGCAGGTGGCGTCGTCCGGCGATGGTGCCGGGGGCGGCGGGGGTGGCGCGGTAGAACGGTTCGGCGGCTGCGGCGCGCCAGTCGGTGAGCAGGGGTTCGTGGTCCTCGTCGGCCAGGGCGATCCGGCCGACGTACTGGCGTTCGCCGTCGGCGTCGTCGATTCGGCCGAAGCACAGGCCGTGTTCGGCGGCGTAGAGGTCGGACAGGCGGCGGGTGTAGTGGGTTTCGAGTGTTTCTCGGTCCATCCGCGCTTGGTAGGTTCCGCCCTTGTCGCTCAGGTGGGTTTCGCGGAGGCGGGTGGCGGCGAGTTCGCGTTGGGCTTCGAGGCGGTCGTAGAGGGCGGTGACGTAGGTGTTCTCTGCTTGGAGTTCTCTGGTGTGCCAGGCCTCTGAGGGGGCTGGGGCGGGTGGTGGCAGCGGTGAAGTTGCAGGCAGGGGTGATTGCGGTGTTGCCAAGAGGGGGGCTCCCGTTCCCGTGGGTTTGTGGCCTAGGTCGGCTATTGTGCGGCACGACCGGGGCCTTGCCGCAAGGCCCCTCGTGCGGTATATGTTTAGTGAGGGAGAGGTGTTTGTTTTCGGGTTTTGGGGCGGCTCGGCCTAGTGGATGTTGGGGTACGACGCCGGGCCTGTGGTGAGCCGGGCGGCGGCTGCGGGCCACAGGAACAGTTCTTGGGGGAATTCGTCCAGGTCGGAGTCTTCGCGGTACCAGCCTGTGTCGGCTATCCAGACTTGTAGCCAGGCGGCGAGGCTTTCGTTGTCCAGGAACCAGGTGTCGGCTGGGTCGTCGGGGTTGCCGTCGGGTTCGTGGAGGAGGACTGCTCCGTTGGGGTCTGTGCAGTCCACGCCGGCGTACATGTCGCTGCCGTAGGTGAGGATCGGGACTACGCCTCGGGGCCAGATGGGGGCGTCGGTTGTCGTGGTGGTGGCGGCGGTGAGTGCGGCGTATTCGGATGTGATGCTTTCTTCCTCGCCGGACAGGGGGAACAGCAGGTACTCGGGGCCGAAGCCGCCGTTGGCGATTTCGGTGTAGAGCCTGCGCAGGAGTGGGTGTAGGGGGAAGCCCAGGTGTTGTTCGGCGTGGGCTAGTTCTTCGGCGGTGGCTGGGGGCGGGAGTGGTTGCGGGCAGGTGGTGGCTGCGTGAGCGGCTACTTCGGTGATCAGGGTGTCGAATGCGCTGGTGGTCGTGGTCATGGGTTCGAGTATGTCAGCGGGGGTGCGTAGGAGGCTTAGTGCGGAGGGCACGACGGCTAGGGCCATGGCGGCGAAGAGGAGGCGGAAGTCCACGATCGCGAAGAGGGCCGCGCCGGTGGCGATGGCTGTTGTCTGGGGGACGGAGATCGTCAGGTTGTAGGCCGCGGAGGTTCGGCCCATCAGGTGCCGTGGAAGCTGGGCGCGGTCGCTCGGTGGTGGTTGTGGTGCGGCTGGCCTGGGTGGATGGCCGGAGCGCTGTGATACGCCAGGTGCCGCTGGGACCGGTCTGGCGATTATCTGCATGCTCCGGCTGTTCTGAGGGAAGGTGGCAGCAGGACATCTGCGCGTAACCATGCCGGTCGCGGTCAGGGAGGCATTGTGATCGAGAAGGTCAGGGCGGTCCTGCTCACTCCGGACGGGATGATGCTGGCCATCCGGCGGGTCTGGCCCGGGGCCGCGCCGTTCTGGGTGTTGCCCGGCGGGCATGTGGAGCCGCAGGACGCCAACCTGCGCGCGGCGCTGGAGCGTGAGGTGCACGAGGAGACGTGCGGTAAGCCGCGGATCGTCGGGCTGCTGTGGACGCTGGTCGACGACCACAAGCGGCAGCACATCTATCTGGCGCACATCGATTCCTGGTCCGAGGAGGGGCGGACCGGGCCCGAGTTCGGGGATCCCAGCCGGGGCGAGTACCGGTTGGAGGAGATTCCGTTGACGGCGGCCGGGATCGACGCGATCACGCTCGTGCCCGAGGAGGTGGCCGAGTTCCTGTGCGAGGAGCTTCGGGCGGGGCGGGATCTGGCTGATCTGGCTGATCCGCTGGGGTGAGCGGAGCCGAGTGGAGTGGGGCGGAGCCGAGTGGAGCGGCGTGGGAATGGCTTTGGGCTGGTTATGCGTGGTGGAAAACGGTCGTTAGGTCGGGGGAGCAACTGAATTCCTGCCCTGTGGGAACCGTCCGGGGCGGCGGCGGCATCATCTTGCGCGTGGAGATGGACACGCACGCAGCGCGCTCAGGCGCCCCCTTTGGCCGCGGGCCGCATGCGGACGCCGGGCTCCCGACCCGGGTGCCGCCTACTGGGCGACGGTGATGTCGACATTCGCGCTGGGTACGGCGGTCGGGGATCTGAGCGCCGTGACCTTGCATCTCGGGTACTTCGGTTCCGGGTTGTTGTTCGCCGGGATCATCGCCGTCCCCGCGTTGGCGCATCGGTTCCTGAACCTCGACGCGGTGTTCGCGTTTTGGTTCGCTTATGTGATCACGCGGCCGCTCGGCGCCTCCTTCGCTGACTGGTTGGACATGCCGCGCAACGTCGGCGGACGTGGGTTCGGTGATGGTCCGGTCGCGTTGGTCGGCGTGGTGTTGGTCGCGGCGGGCGTGGCGTATATCGTGGCGGTTCACCGGCGGGCGGCGGCTGGTACCGCCGTCACTGCGGGGGATTGACTGCCGTTGCGATCGGCGGGTGAGATGGGCGGCGAGGGCGTGGTTACGCGCCGTCGCCCTCCTCGGCGTAGACGCGCGCGGCGTACTCCTCGAGGGCGCGTTCGCACGCGTCGACCGCTTCCAGGGTCTCTTCTCGCTTCGGGGCGCCGAACACGTCCCGCTCGGTGATCTTGGTGAGCCAGTTGCGCAGCTTGACCAGGTCTTCTTCGTTCTCCTCAAGCTCCGCGTAGGTGAAGTGCCCGGCCGTGTACTCCTTCTCCAGTTGCCCGTGGAAGTCCACGCACTTGTCCAGGATCTCCTCGTACTCGTCGTCCCGGGCGGCCTGGAACACCGCGAAGATGTCGGCCTGGCCGGCCAGCGCGGTACCGGTGAGCAGCATGGCCGTGCCGCCCATGTCCAGGATGTCCCGGCGCAGCTTGCGCAGGGCGCGCTCGGCGGCGGTTCCGGCGGGCAGCGCGGCCACCGAGTTCTGCAGGTAGACGGCGCCGAGGCCCTTGATCCGGCGCCACACCCCGGCGCGCAGCCGGGTCGGTTCGGACGGGATCCGGTAGATCAGGACCAGCCACTCGACCGGATCGGCGGCGGTCCGGGCCGGCGGTTGGGCGCTTTCGGAAGTAGACACCCCCCAAGTGTGCCGTACCGGCCAGGCCGAAGGCGATCGGATGATCTATGCGCGCGCGGCCGCCGCGGTGACCGGGGTGGTCACAGCGGCGACGGCCCGCGCTGGCCGGCCGGCAGCTTGGCCGGCCGGCGCGAGGCCGTGCCCCAGGTCTCGCAGGGCATTCACAGGGTGGTCTGAGTATCAGCCTGCTTGTAGTGCGCGAGATAGGCGTCCAGGGCGGGATTCGGCTCGTCCTGCGAGTCGCCGGAGAGCGTGAACCACAGCTTGCCCTCGATCCAGAACCGGTAGGCGAACTGCTCGATGCCCGGCGCGCACCAGGAGAACTCGCCGTACGGGTCCTCGGCTATCGCCGCCAGCTCCTTCAGGGCCTGCTCGGTGCCCGAGTCGCGCAGCTCCTGCTCGTATTCGAGCTGGCGGAACGAGTGCGCGACGAACGATTCGGTGCCCGATCCGTCCGCGGCCGGGCGCAGGTAGAGGTACCAGACCACGCAGTCCTGCTGGTCGCGGAAGAACATCACCACGCGGGCGGCCGGGTCCACCGGGCTCGGGAACGGGCCGGCCAGGTACGTCCAGCAGCAGGTGCAGGAGACCTGGTCGAGCGCGCGGTGGTAGTTCTGGTGCGTCAGCATCGTGACGAACTCGTCGGGCAGGGTCAGGCCGGCCTCGGCCAGCGAAGCGGCGATCCGGTCGACCTCGGCCACCTGCTCGGCGACCGGTTCTCCTGGCTCCCCAAGCCAGTCGAAGGTGCCGGTGAACCGGTCGGCCGGCAGCGGCGGCAGGGACTCGGACGGATACAGCTCGTAGGTGCCCATGCCGGGGCGGAACCTGTCCAGATCCGTGCCCGCCCACAATGCGCGGAAACCGCTCTCTTCTGCGCTGAGCTCTCGCGGAGCCATCGCACCCTCCCGGTTGTATGTCCTGGTCCTGCTGACAGGCCACAGATTACCGGCCGGGTCCGACACCGGCAGAGGTTTCGCGACGATCGGTGAATTTCCCCCGTGCCGGGCCGGTCGGGCGGCTACCATCGGCTCTGTGGGAGTCTTCGGCGCGCAGGCCCGCTTGGCCAGGTCCCGGTGAACGGCGTGTTCGCCGTCCTGGGCGAGTCCCTGATGGACCTGCTGGTCACGCCGCGCGGAACGGTGACCGCCCGGCCGGGCGGCAGTCCGCTGAACGTGGCGGTCGGGCTCGGCCGGCTCGGCGCGCCGGTGTCGCTGCTCACCCGGTACGGCGACGACGCCCACGGCCGGGCGCTGGCCGAGCATCTGGCGGGCAGCGGGGTGCGGGTGGTGGGCGATCCGTGCGACGCGTTCGCGACCAGTACCGCCACCGCGTACCCGGACACGCCGGGAGAGGGCACCCACTACGAGTTCGACCTGCAGTGGTCCCTTGCCCCGGAGGTGGATCTGCCGCCGGGAACCACCTGCCTGCACACCGGGTCCCTCGCGACCTGCCTGGAGCCCGGGGCCGCGGACGTGCGCCGGTTGATCCGGGCCTGGCGCGGTCGGGCGACGGTCTCCTACGACCCCAACTGCCGTCCGGCGCTGATGGGGCAGCCGCAGGTCGCGCGCGGGCGGGTGGAGGAGCTGGTCGGGCTGGCGGACCTGGTCAAGGTGAGCGCGGAGGATCTGGACTGGCTCGGGTACGGCCTGGACTACCGGCAGGTCGCAGAGCGCTGGCTTTCGCTCGGCGCGTCGCTGGTGGTCGTCACGATGGGTGCCGAGGGGGCCTGTGCGCTGTCGCGGGCAGGCGAGACCTCGTGCGCCGGGCGGAAGGTGGACGTCGTCGACACGGTCGGTGCGGGCGACGCGTTCACCGCCGGATTGCTGTTCGCGTTGCACCGCCGGGGGGCGTTGGCGCCGTCGTCGCTGGAAGGGCTGTCCGGCGGGCAGTTCGCCGCGGTGATCGACGAGGCCGCGTCCAATGCCGCGGATACCTGTACCCGGGTCGGCGCGGATCCGCCCTGGGGGCGTGGTAGGCCGGAAGAGTGATCGGCAAAACGGCCGATGTTGATGATTGTCAGACGGGCAGGTGATCGGGCAGCGAGACGGCGTGGTTGGGGTCGCGGCCGGTGCTGATCCGGGTGAACCTGAGCAGTTCCCTGATGATTCCGGCGGTGCCGCAGCAGCGGCCGCTGTTGTCCCAGAACCCGGGCCGCAGGCGTCGCGGCACACCCGAAGGCCGGATCAATGGTCTCATGGCCGGTTCGCGCGCGGCGCGCCGTGGCCGGCGGTGACCGGTGCGGATGCCGAGCCGCGGTTAGGGTTCTGCACAGTGGGCCTGAAGCGGCGAGCATGAGGAGAGCGGCGATGGAGTATCTGGTCGACATGGTGACGACCGTTCCCGAGGGCACGACCGAGGACGCCGTCGCCGAGATGCGCCGGCGGGAGGGCGCCCGGGCGGCGGAGCTGATCGCGCAGGGCAACCTTCTGCGCTTGTGGCGCCCGCCGCTCGCGCCCGGCGAGTGGCGGACCTGGGGACTGTTCGACGCGCCGGACGCGGAGCAGTTGGAGCAGCTGCTCGCGTCCATGCCTCTGCGGGTCTGGCGGCACGACACGGTCACCCCGCTCAGCCCGCATCCGAGCGACCCGGGCCGCTGACCTGCGGGTGAGCCGGTCAGCAGCCCAGTAGCTCGAATCTCAGACGGCCAGGGCCGGGTAGTCGGTGTACCCGCGCTCGTCGCCGCCGTAGAACGTCTTGCGGACCGGGGCGTTGTACGGCCCGCCCGCGGCCAGCCGGGCGGGCAGGTCGGGGTTGGCCAGGAACATGGTGGCGAAGCTGAGCATGTCCGCGACGCCGTCCTCGACCAGGTGCAGGTCCTCCGGGCCGGTCGGGCGCCCGGTCGTGCCGGGGTTCAGGATCAGCGTGCCGGACCACGCCTTGCGCAGTTCCAGGGTCAGCTCGCGGTCGGCCGCCTCGGCGATGTGCAGGTACGCGGCGCCGAGCGGTTCGAGCGCCGCGACCAGCGCGCGGTAGGTGTCGCGGTGTCCGTCTTCGACGATGTCGTTGTACGGGTTCGCCGGGGAGATCCGCAGGCCCACCCGCTCGGCGCCGATCGCGTCGGCGGCGGCGCGCACGGTCTCCACCGCCAGGCGGATCCGGCCCTCGGGCCCGCCGCCCCAGCGGTCCGTGCGCCGGTTGGCGTTGGTGGACAGGAACTGGTGCAGCAGATATCCGTTGCCGCCGTGCAGTTCGACTCCGTCGAATCCGGCCTCGACCGCCTTGCCGGCCGCGTCGGCGAAGTCTGCGATGGTTTGGGCGATGTCGTCCTCGGTCAGTTCCTGCGGGACGACGAACGTCTGCGGCCCGTCCGCGGTGTACACCTGCCCCGCGGCCGCGACCGGTGAGGCGCCGACCGGGTGCAGGCCCGCGGGCAGCAGGCTCGGGTGGCCGATCCGGCCGGAGTGCATCAGCTGCGCGAAGATCACGCCGCCGGCTCCGTGGACGGCGTCGGTGACCGTGCGCCAGGCCGCGACCTGCTCGGCCGAGTGCAGGCCCGGGGTGTCCGGGTAGCCCTGCCCGACCGCGGACGGCTGCGTGCCCTCCGTGATGATCAGGCCGGCCGAGGCGCGCTGGGCGTAGTACGCGGCCGTCGCGGCGGTCGGGCTGGCGCCCGGGCCGTAGGCGCGGCTGCGGGTCATCGGGGCCATGGCGATCCGGTTGGCGAGGCGCGACCCGGGCAGGTCGATCGGATCGAAGACGCTCGTCATCTTGCTCTCCTCGGGGGAACGGCACGACGGGCGGACCGTGCGTGCTGTCGTGCAGTCACCTGGGTGAACAGCGATCTGCGCGGCCGTCTTCCCGTTCCCGGCGAGTCGTCCGGCGTGTCCGAGCCCTGCCGATGCCCGGTAGTGGCAGATCGCGTAGCATCGCACCGAATCCCGAGGAGTGATGCGCATGTTGTTCACCAAGCTGGGCCATGCCTGTGCCCGATTCGAGAAGGACGGCCAGGTCCTGGTCGTGGACCCGGGCAGTTTCACCGAACCGGTCGCCTACGACGGCGCCGACGCGATCCTGATCACGCACGTGCACGCGGACCACTTCGACCAGGCCGCGCTGCGCGCCGCGGCCGACGCGAGCCCGGCCCTGCAGATCTGGACCAACGGCGATGTGGCCGACGCGCTGTCCGACCTCGGCGCCCGGGTGCACCGGGTCGGCCACGGCGACACCTTCACCGCGGCCGGGTTCGACATCGAGGCGCACGGCGAGTGGCACGCGGTCATCCACCCGGACATCCCGCGGGTCGGCAACGTCGGCTTCCTGGTCGACGGCGCGGTCTTCCACCCCGGCGACGCGCTGACCGTCCCGGACCGGCCGGTGGGCACCCTGCTGCTTCCGGTGCACGCGCCCTGGTCCAAGGTGGGCGAGCTGATCGACTACATCCGAGCGGTCGGCGCCGAGCGCGCCTACGCGGTCCACGACGCGATGCTCAGCCCGATCGGCCTGACCGTAGTCAAATCAGTCCTGGACCGGACGGTCCCGGACGCGGCCTACCAACGACTGGAACCGGGCACGTCCTTCGACCTGGCCTGACCGGCCGCCGCAGCCAGGGCTGACGGGCCGCGGCCAACGCGGGCCGGGCGAGCCGCCCGGCTCAGGCGCTGGCGCCCCGGGTCTTGAACCGGAACCCGCCCTCGTCCTGGGCCGGGGGCATGATCCGGCGCAGTCCGCCCGGGCCGCCGCGCGGCTGCCACTCGCGCGGGTAGCCGAGCGAGACCTCCTCGAACCGGACCCCGTTCTCGAAGGTGGTCCGCGGGATGTGCAAGTGCCCGTAGACGACCGTGCGCGCGTCGAACCGGGTGTGCCAGTCGGCCGTGCGCACCGTGCCGCACCACTGTGCGAACTCCGGGTAGCGCAGGATCGCGGTCGGCGTGCGGGTGAGCGGGAAGTGGTTGATCAGGACCGTGGGAAGCCCGTCCGGGCGTTCCTGCAGGCGCTTCTCGGTGTACGTGATCCGCGCGTCGCACCACGCCTCCCGGGACGGGTACGGGTCCGGATACAGCACCGACTCGTCCGTGCACACCACACCGGTCCCGTAGGCGACCGCGAGGCCCTCCTCCTTGGTGCTCGTACCCGGCGGGTGGAAGCTGTAGTCGTAGAGCAGGAACAGCGGCGCCAGCGCGACCGGGCCGCCCTCGCCCTCCCAGACCGCATAAGGGTCCTCGGGGGTCAGGATGTCCAGCTTCCGGCACAGCTCGACCAGGACCTGGTAGCGTTCGGCGCCGCGGGCCTGCACCGGGTCGTCCTTCATGGTCCACAGCTCGTGGTTGCCCGGCGCCCAGACCACCTTGGCGAACCGGGGCCGCAGCGTGCCCAGGGCCCACGCGACGTGCTCGAACCGTTCGGCCACGTCTCCGGCGACGATCAGCCAGTCCTGGTCTGACTCGGGCTCCAAACTCTCCACGAACGAGCGGTTCTGCTCGTATCCCACATGCAGGTCACTGACGGCGAAGAGGCTTCCGGGCATGGACTGAACAGTATCGCAAGCCGATCTCGGGCGGATCAGCAGCCTCCTGGACGAGTTGTTCCGGATTCTGGCGCGGCGAAACGGCTGAGCGGCGGCACCTACCGGCAACTCGGCTCAGGCGCCGGAATCCGGAACAACTCGTCTGGTCACGGGCGTGGCCGCGAAGCGGTCCGGCACCGTCCGGCGCGCCCGCCCGGGCGGCGGCCGAGGTGGGGCCGGGTGGGTCCGGAAGAGGTCTGCGGCCGTGGCACACTTGTGCACCACGTACCCCGAACAGCTCAGCAGATCGGACCTGACATGCGCACCGGCTACAAAAACCTGGGGACCGGACTCGGTGCCTGCGCCGCCGCCCTGGCTCTCACGGCGTGTTCGGGTTCGAGCGGTTCCGCGGGCGGCGGGGCCACCTCCGTCCCGCCGATCGTCGCGCTCGGCGGCAGCCCCGGCAGCCTGGCCTCGCCGAGCCAGTCCGGCACCGCGCTCCCCGGCTCGGCCGACTCGGGCCTGGACCACTGCCACGCCGACGGGCTCAAGGCGAGCACCACGTACGACACCGCGCAGAGCCAAGGCAACACCCTGAGCGTCTACGTGATCCTGACGAACACGACCCACAGCCTCACCTGCACGGTGTACGGCTTCGCCGGGCTGGATTTCCTGGACCCGGGCGGCAAGTCGCTGGGGATGACCGTGCACCGTACCAACGACGGCAGCATAACCCCGATCAACCCGGTCACCCTGGCCCCCGGCCAGTCTGCGGCCGAGCGGTTCACCTTCCTGTCGGCCGAGAACGACCAGGGCAACTCGTGCGAGAACGCCGGGACCATCTCGGTGATCCCGCCGAACGAGACCGTGGCCCTGCACACCCCGCTGACGAACATGAAGACCGGCTCCGTGCCGTACTTCGGCGTGTGCACGAGCACTATCACGGCCTATCCGTTCACGCCCGCCTCCGCGATCCCGAAGTAGCCCGGGGTTAGACCTCGGCCCGAGGAAGAGGACTGCGGATGCGCTATCGATTTCTGGGCCGGACCGGGCTCCGCGTGTCGGAGATGTTCCTGGGCACCAGGTCCTTCAGCGGGTGACCGAGCCGACGGGCACAGCGGCCAGGCGACGCCGCCCGAGGAGTGCCGCCGGATCCTGGACCTGTACGCCGAGCACGGCGGGAACGTGCTCGACGCGCCCCTGAACCACCGCGACGGCGAGAGCGAGAATGATCCTCGGCGACCTGCTGCAGGGCCGCCGGGACCGGTTCGTGCTGGGCGCCAAGTCCGCCGGCCCGCGCGAGGGCGCCGACCCGGACTCGGCCGGCAACCACCGCAAGAACCTGACTCTGTCCCTGGAGGCCGGTCTGCGCCGGATGCTGCACGGACTACTTCGACCAGGTCGCGGAGCACTTCGCAGCGCTCGATGTCGTCCTGTCCGAGGAGCTGCTCGCCAAGCTGGAGACCGCGACCGGATTCGAGCTCGGATACCCGCACGACTATGTGGCCGAGGCCGAGGCGCAGGCCTTCGGAGCCGACCGGATGGGCTGAACTTGGGCTGAACTACTGCCGGTAGTTGCCGTACAGCGTGCCGACGCCGAGGGCGTGCGAGGCGAGGGCGTCGGGGTCGACCGCGTACGACGGGCCGATCTTCGCCAGGTGGTAGCTGGCCGGTTCGGCGTAGACGTAGAACTCGTACTGGTCGGAGTTGCCGGTGCCCGGGCACATCGGCAGGTAGTTGGCGACTTCGGTCCCGCCGCCGAGCCCGCCCGCGGCGACGCCGGTCACGGCCGGTTCGATGTTCACGACGATCCAGTGCAGCACGCTGCCGGTGTCGTCGTAGACGTAGAGCGCCAGCCAGCCGGTGCCCTGCGGCACGCCGGTCCAGGCCAGCGGCGGCGAGACGGCCGAACCGGCGGCGTCGCAGGTGTAGGCGGCCGGGATCTCGCCCTCGTCGGCGAAGGCAGGGCTGGTGAGCGTGATCGTGGCCTGCGTCGCGGGGCGGTGACGGCAGTGGCCGCTGTGGTTGCAGAGGGTGATCCGGTGCTGTGAGAAAAGGCCGAACATGCCTGCGTCGCACACATCAGCACAGCGAAAATGGTAAGCGTACTCTTACGGATGCGCATGGTCGGGCCTCCCGTGTGACGTGATCCGCACTCCGTGATCAGCGGTCAAGTGCCTTATGGTAGTCGACGCACCCGTTGCACGGTAGCCGCGAAGCCGTGCGGTCCGCGGCTGGGGAAAGTTCGCTGAAGCGAACTTTCTGCCCGTCCCCAGCGAACGCTCGTGCACCGATCTACGGGTACCCCTGAAGGCAGAGCCCGGGATCTGGACCGTTTAACCTGCCGCCTGCGCGGTTACCGGGAGCAGCAGAAAAACGATGTGGATCTACCGGGAGATCTACTGGGGTGAACAAGGACGTGGCGCCGCCGCGAGCGTGCGCCGGTCGCGGCCCGACCGGGTCGGCGTTCCGGGGTCGGCCTTGGAGACCTGGACATGAGCGTCATGAACATCGCGGATCGCACGCGAAGCGGGTCGCCGGGGGACAGCGGTTTCCAGCACGAGGCGATGCTGTACGACGGCGAACCGCAGTTCGTCGACCGCGCGGCCCGGTTCGTCCGGGACGGCCTGCGCGGCGGCGAGGCGGTGCTGGTCGCCGTGCACGGACGGCGGGCCGCCTCGCTGCGCCGGGCCCTGGGCCCGGACGCCGAGCGGGTGGACTTCCTGGACCTGGACACGGTCGGGCGCAACCCGGCCCGGATCATCCCGGCCTGGCGGGACTGGGTCGAGTCCCGGGCCGGGGCCGGTCCTGGCCTGCGCGGGGTCGGCGAGTCGATCTGGGCCGCGCGCTCCAGCGCCGAGATCGCCGAGTGCCAGCGGCACGAACAACTGCTCGACACCGCCTTCGACGACGGGCCCGACTGGCACCTGATCTGCGCGTACGACACCTCCAGCCTGCCGTCCGAGGTGATCGAGCACGCCTACCGGGCGCACCCGTTCACCTCCGCGGGCGACCGCCCGCGGTCCGGCGCCGAGCGCGACCGGCGGGCGGGCGTGCGCCGGGACCAGGCGGCCGCGGCCGTGTTCGCGTCCGCGCTGCCGGAGCCCTCGGCCGTGGACCACCAGCTGGAGTTCGGCCGGGACGAGATGGGCGGGGTGCGCCGCGGCGTGGCCGAGCAGGCCGACCGGTTCGGCCTGCTCGGCCAGCGCGGCGAGGACCTGGTCCTGGTCGCCAGCGAACTGGCCAGCAACAGCGTCCGGCACGGCGGCGGCCGCGGCACCCTGCGGGTGTGGCAGGACGGCGCGGACCTGGTCTGCGAGGTCAGCGACCAGGGCCTGATCACGGATCCGCTGGTCGGCCGCCGGCGCCCGGTGGTCACCGCGGGCCAGGGCGGCGCGGGACTGTGGATCACGAACCAGCTGTGCGACCTCGTCCAGATCCGCTCCACACCGCAGAACGGGACGGTCGTGCGGGTCCGGATCGCCCTGCCGCAGGAGCCGTCCCGGTCGGAGGCGTCGGCGCAGGCGAACCAGATGTCGAACGGCCGCGCGTAACGCGAGCTATGTCCCGATTGCCGGTATATATACGGGTTGATTGTTCAGTATTCCTTTAGTCTGCCCGTTTATGGTCTTAACAAGGGGTTATAGAGGAGGCCCAGGAAACCGACCGGCGCCGAGCGCGAGGGTGCGAAGGGACAAGACTCATGAGCGTGGCCGATCAGCACCCCCAACTGGCCGAGCAGCAGCTGCCCGCCGACAGCGTCATCGCGGTACTGCTCCAGCAGCACGCCCGGATCCGCCGGCTGTTCACCGACGTCAACACCTCTTCCGGCGCCGCCCGCCAGGCCGCGTTCGACCAGCTGCGCGAACTGCTCGCCGTGCACGAGGCCGGGGAGGAGGCCGTGCTGCGCCCGGTGTCCCGGAGCCTGCTCGGCAAGGAGCAGGCCGCCGCGCGCAACCAGGAGGAACACCAGGCCGCCCAGACGCTGGCCGCCCTGGAGACGCTGGACGTGCACAGCCGCGACTTCACCGCGCTGTTCGGCCGGCTGGAGATGGACGTCGCCACACACGCCGCGCTGGAGGAGTCCGAGGAGTTCCCGGCCATCGTCGACAACTGTTCGGCGCAGGAGCAGGAGAAACTCGGCCGGCGGCTGCTGAACGCGGAGAAGAGCGCGCCGACCCACGCCCACCCGAACGTCCTGGGCTCCACCGGCTCCGAGCACGCGGTCGGCCCGTTCGCCGCGCTGCTGGACAAGGTGCGGGACTACTTCGCCCGCACGGCTTCGGGCAAGCGAGAGCGCTGACGCTCTCCCCGGCTCGGCCGCGCCGCGACGGGTACTGGATACGGTTGCCGGCGCTGGATTCGACGCGGTGTGTCGGTGACAGCCGCAGCGGCGTTGAGCGCGTCCGGCGTATTCGCCTACAGCGATGACCACTCTGATCAGGGATCGAAGTCAGACCGAACTCGCCCGGCCCGGCTGCCGGATCCGCTGACCGCGGCGACCGAAGGCTGCGTCATCGCGACGGCCACCATCATGGTCGACGTATCCTCGAATACGCCCACTGAGTCGACCCCCGGCCTGACGGGAATCCGAAAAATGTCGAGATCAGAGCATCTTTGAGGCCGATGTTCAGGTAAGTCAAAAGGCTCACCGAGGCCCGGCGGCATTCACCCAGAGTTCGCGTCGGGGCAAACCAGGGCTCCTAGGGTCCGCACCATGACTACTTCTGGCATGACTCCGGAGCAGGCTGCGCGCATGAGCCTGGCAGAGCAGCACGAGTGGTACCGGCAGGCGACCTCGCGCCGTACGATGCTGCGCGGCGGCCTGGTCGGCGCCGCGGTCGTGGCCGGCCCGGTCCTGTCCGCGGGCGCGGCCTCCGCCTCGTCCGGCCCCGCGACCCCGGCCACCGGTGCGCCGAGCGCCGCGCCGCTGTTGCAGCAGGCGGACCGGCCCACCGGCTCGACCGTCGCACCGGTCGGCCGGCACATCTCCTTCGGCGCCAGCCCGAACACCCAGATCAACGTCGCCTGGCAGGTCCCGGCCCTGGTCAGCAACCCGTTCGTGCGGATCGGCCGGACGCCCTGGGATCTCGGCCACAAGGTCTCCGCGGACCTGCGCACCCTGTCCACGCTGGCCAGCGACACCACGCCGATCGACGCCGTGCCGCTGGTGTCGCCCAAGACGATCCAGCAGTACTACCTGCACGCGGCCCTGGGCAGCCTGCAGCCGGGCGAGACCTACTACTACACGGTCGGCCACGACGGCTGGGACCCGCGGACCAACCTCGCCGTCGTCAACTCCTTCAGCACCGCCCCGGCCGGACGCGGCGCGTTCACCTTCACCGCGTTCGGCGACCAGGGCATCAGCTACGACGCGGTCGGCACCTCCAATCTGATCAAGGGCCTGAACCCCGCGTTCCACCTGCACGCCGGCGACATCTCCTACGCCGAGAGCGGCGGCGCGGGCCTGCTGACCGACACCTACGACCCGCGGATCTGGGACGCGTTCTTCAACCAGGTCGAGCGGGTCGCCGCGACCACCCCCTGGCAGGTCGCGGTCGGCAACCACGAGATGGAGCCCTGGTACTCGCCGAACGGCTACGGCGGCCAGCTGGCCCGGTTCGACTTCCCGACGAACAAGACCACGTACTACTCGTTCACCTACGGCAACGTCGCGGTGATCAGCCTGGACGCCAACGACGTGTCCTACGAGCTGCCGGCCAACAACGGCTACTCCGGCGGCGCGCAGACCGCGTGGCTGGCCAAGGAGCTCAAGTCGTACCGGGCGAACAAGGACATCGACTTCATCGTCGTGTACTTCCACCACTGCGCCTACACCACCTGCACCTCGCACGGCTCGGAGGGCGGCGTGCGGCAGTACTGGACGCCTCTGTTCGACCAGTACTCCGTCGACCTGGTCATCAACGGCCACAACCACATCTACGAGCGCACCGACCCGCTGAAGGCCGGCAACGCCACCACCGTCGCGCCGATCGGCGCGACGGTCACCCCGGCGACTCAGGGCACGACGTACATCGTGGCCGGCGGCGCCGGAGAGAGCCTGTACAAGTTCGGCGTCCCGGACAGCTACGAGGGCGCCGTCGACAACGTCCCGTCGGTCAACACCTACGTCAACGAGGCCGGCGGCACCAGCGTCACCCAGACCATCACCTGGTCGCGCGTGCGCTACACCGGCTACGCGCTGCTGGTCGTCGAGAGCAACCCGTCGTGGGGCCACGGCGGCAAGTCGACCCTGAACGTGAAGGCGGTCGACGAGTTCGGCGCCGAGATCGACCGGGTCACGTTGCAGCGCTGAGGTAGCGCAGGACCCAGAGGGCGGGGCGGGCTGCCGTGACGGCGGCGCGCCCCGCCGCGCGGTTTCTCGGCCAAGCGGGGTTGGGAGCCGACGGCGCTGCGGCCCGGGATCCACTAGGGTGTCGGGGTGTCACAGAGTCCGCTGATACGGGAAGGGACTGCCGTGCGACACCGCCCCGCCTGGGCGCCGGACGAGATCGACATCGAGCGCCCGTCCGCGGCCCGGATGTACGACTACTACCTCGGCGGCTCGTACAACTTCGCGGCCGACCGGGCCCTGGCCGAGGAGAACATGCGGGCCTGGCCGGACATGCCGCACATCACGCGGGCCAACCGGGCGTATCCGCATCGGGCCGTGACCTTAGCGGTGAAGGCTTCGAACGTCTACACGCAGGCCGGCCACGCGCTCACGTTCCGCAGCCGGGAGCAGGTCGCGGGCCTGATGCAAGGGTACGAACTGGTCGAACCGGGCCTGGTCGACATCGTCCACTGGCGCCCGGACCTGCTGGACACGAGCCCTGACCCGCTGGGCGGGGACGTGCGCCGGTACTCCGGATACGCCGCGGTCGGTTGCAAGGCCGAACCGGGACTCAGTGCTTGATCTCGCCGCCGAACAGGACGACGCGTAGCACGGCGTCCAGGAAGGCCCCGGCGCCGCGGACCACGGAGCGCGCGGTGCTCCGGCGCCCGGGTTCGCCGTGGTCGGGGTCGGACGAGGTGGGGGTGAGCTGTGTGATGGCCATGGCTTCACCATAGGTAACAAAACGGCAAAGGTCATCGCCCGGAAGAGCGATTTCTTTGCCCGCGCGCACTGCGCCGCGGGGAGGAGGAACCCTGGTGGGCCGGTCCGCCGCCAGAGTGACCCGCCGTACGCCGCCAGGCCGAGAGATCAAAGGCCTGGGAGCTGCGGCGCGGGCTTCACCGACCGGGTCCGGCGCCGGTGCGGGCGCCGGCCGGCCGCGGGTGAGCACCTTGGTAAAGACGTATTAAAAGCGAACGCGGTGATGGTCGAGCCGGAGCGGGTGCCCGGCGGCCACCAGGTCTTCGTCAGCGGTGACGACCAGGAGGCCAAGGACACGGTCAGCGCGCTGCTGGTCGAGTTCGGCTGGCCGGCCGAGCGGATCCTGGACCTCGGCGACCTGACCGCGGCCCGGGCCCTGGAGCAGTACCTCGGGCTGTGGTTGCAGTTCAGCAAGGCGCTGGGGACGTACGACCTCAACATCGAGGTTCACCGGGCCGGCTGAGCGCGCGGCGCGGGGGAGAAGGCGGCGGCCGAGGCCTGGGCGCAGTACATTACGTCTGCTACCCGCCGGACCTCGGGCCGGGGTCCGGCAGCCGTGTTCATGGATGTACCGATTTGGGCACGTTTGCTCTGATTTGGACGGGCAACGGGTGAGCGAGTGCACAAGCACCCGAGTACACACACGAACGGGTTAACGGGATAGCAGGTACACAGACAACCAGGTCGGCGGGCACAAAGAACACGCGGACAGAACGGGACACGGGCCGGACGGGCGTTCAGGCGGAGCGGTCGTCAGGCCATCGGGCGTCAGACGGTACGACGCCGGGGCATCGGGCGAGGCCGCCGGATCAGGCCTGCGCGGGCGCAGGCATACCGGCGCCGGCGTCCGCCTGCTGAGGGCAGGAGCTGCGCAGTCGCTGGCGGATTCCTGTCATGTCGGCTTCTGGCTGACCGTCAGCTCTGGTCCGGGCCGTGTGTTCAGCCGACGATGATGTCGACGGCGGCACCCCGCCGACCACGCCGACCGGCCGGGCCTCGCGACGGACACCCACGCCGCGCGGGGACCCGGGCCGGTCCGGCCCCCTCCTGCGCTCGCTTTCCCACGAACGGAAGGCACAAGCGAATGAACAGAGGCTGTCTGCGCCGACGAGGCGCGGTGCTGGTGGTCGGCGCGATCGCGGCCGCGGGGCTCACCGCCGCGGTCACCGTCCCGGCGTTCGGTGCGAGCGTGGCCGTGGGAACGGACGCGGGCTCGGACCTGGGCGTGAACGTGGCCCTGAGCGTGAACGTGGCCTCGGCCGCGGATCAGGGCGCGAGCGCGGCCGCCCAGTTCCCGAGTGCGAGCGCGCCGACCAGCGCCGCCGCCGTGGACGGAGCCGTCTACGGCAGCGCGGCGGTCGCGCGGGCGGGCTCGGCGGCCGAGGACTTCCTGACCTCGCACCAGCAGGTCCTGAACGCGACCGCCAAGGCCGGCGCGGCCACCCCGCTCGCGTCCCAGCTGCACTACTGGTGGGGCTCCTTCCCGGTGGCCGACAGCGGCGCGGGCGGGATGGCGACGCAGAGCATCGACCCGAACTTCCGGCTGACCGACTCGACCGACGTCCTCTACGCGCCGACGATGAAGCCCGCCGACGGTTCGTGCATCGAGGTCGTCACCGTCCACACCACGGCGGCGCCGCAGGTCTGGGCCTGGGACTGGTGCAATTCGCTGGCTCCGGGCGCCGAGGTGACCGTGGATGGCATGTTCCTCGCGAAGTACACGTCGACCGTGAACGGCCGCACGGTCTACACCCAGAAGAACGTGCTGACCAACAAGGCCGGCAACACCTGGACCACCTATCTGTACAACTACCGGACGAGCTCCTGGGACACCCTGTTCAGCAGCTCGGGCACCGACCACAGCGGGCTGACGTACGGCTGGGACATGTTCGAGTTCTACAGCAGCACCAACCCCAGCACCGGTAACACGTACGTGTGCGACGACATCGCCAGGGCCGGTCTGGTCGTGGAGAGCAGCAACCTGCAGATCGAGACCGGGAACAACGTGTGGACGCTCGCCAACGCGAACAATTCCTCCTGGCAGCCCTCGGCGCGCCCGAGCCCGTCGGCGTACAAGTGCCCCAGCATGCTGTTCACGATCGTCTCGAACAGTAGCGACTGGACGGTGTCGGAAGGCTAGCGCACCAGCCGACACCCCCCAATGCCACCCGTTCGGCCGAGCTCGCGGATCCAGCAGGTCCGCGAGCTCGGCCGAACGGGTACCCGCCGCCCTGCTTTACACCAGGTCAGCGGTCTGCGGAATCGCGACTGTGCGCGCGGGCGGTGTGCGGGACGGCGAACGAGGCGCGCGATCCGGCCCAGGCCGAGCGCGGCATCGCGTCCTCGATCCGGGCCAGGTCGGCCGGGCCGAGCGCCAGGTCCGCCGCGGCGGCGTTCTCCCGGATCCGGTCCGGGCGCCGGGAACCGGGCAGCGGGACCACGTCCGGGCCCTGGGCCAGCAGCCAGGCGAGCGCGAGCTGCCCGGCGGTGGCCCCGCGCTCGGCCGCGAGCTCGCGCAGGACGGCGATCAGGGCCAGGTTGGCGTCCAGTTCGGCGCCCTGGAACCGCGGGTCCGTGCCGCGGAAGTCGCTGGTGCCGATCTCGGCCCGGGCCAGGGTCGCGGTGAGCAGGCCGCGACCGAGCGGGCTGTACGGGACCAGGCCGATGCCGAGCCGACGGGCGGCCGGCACGATCTCGTCCTCCGGTTCGCGCCACAACAGGGACCATTCGAACTCGACCGCGGTGACCGGATGCGCCGAGGCGGCCTCGGCCAGCTGCCCGGCGGTCAGCTCGGACACGCCGACATGCCGGATCTTGCCCTCCCGCACCAGTTCGGCCATCGCGCCCACGGACTCGGCCACCGGCACGTCCGGATCGGCACGGTGCAGGTAGTAGAGGTCGATGGTGTCCAGGCCGAGCCGGGTCAGCGAGGCCTCGCAGTAGGCGCGGACGTTCTCCGGGCGCCCGTCGAGATACACCCCGTTCTCGGTCCGGCTGATGCCGTACTTCGTGGCGACCTCGATCCGGCCGCCGGTGTGCGCGGCCAGGGCCCGGCCGATCAGCTCCTCGTTGTGCCCCTGGCCGTAACTCATCGCTGTGTCTAGCAGGGTGATGCCGCAGTCGAACGCGCTGCGCAGTGCGCGCAGCGACTCCGCGTCGTCAGCGGGCCCGTAACCCTGCGAGAACCCCATGCAGCCCAGGCCGATCGCCGAGGTCTCGAATCCGTCTGTGCCAAGTGATCGTCGTTGCATGCGCCCAGCCTCGCCGCCCCGGCGCTATAAGTCCAAGAGCGGTTTGAGCTGAGATCCAGAGCGAACTACTCTTAATCCATGGAGCTGCGGCAACTCGTCTACTTCGAGGCGGTGGCGCGCTGCGGCGGCTTCTCCCGGGCCGGCGAGGAACTGCGGATCGCCCAACCGGCAGTGTCCGCGCAGATCCGGCGGCTGGAAGCGGAACTCGGCACCGCGCTGCTGCGGCGCACCACCCGGCAGGTCGCGCTGACCGCGGCCGGGGAGCTGTTCCTCGTCCGGGTCCGCCGGGTGCTCGCGGAACTGGACCTGGCCCGCGGCGAACTCGACGAGTTGGCCAACGTGCTGCGCGGGCGGGTGCGGATCGGGGCGACGCCGATCCTCGGCTCGCTCGACCTGCCGGCCGCGATGGCCGGATTCCACCAGACCCACCCCGGCGTCGTGCTGCGGCTGCGCGTCGGCCTGGTCGCCGACCTGTGCCGGGAACTCGACGACGACGGCCTCGACCTCGTCCTCGGCCCGCTGCACGAGGACCTGGACGCCGACGGCTACGTCAGCCGCCCGCTCGCCGAAGAAGGCCTGGTCCTGGCGACACCGCCCGGATCGGCCGCGGCCGCGAAAACGATCAGAACACTGGCCGACGTGTCCGGCGAACCGTTCGTCTGCCTCCCGCCCGGCAGCGGCCTGCACGCGATCCTGCTCGCCGAGGCCGCCTGGCTCGGCTTCACCCCCCGGATCGAGTTCGAGGCCAGCACCCCGGCCAGCGTCCGGGACCTGGTCGCGGCCGGTCTGGGCGTGGCCCTGCTGGCCGAGTCCGCCGCGCGCGCCCCCGGCCCGCCGATCACCCTGCACCGGCTTGCGGACGCCCCGCGCCATCCCCCGATCGGGTGCATTCTGCCGGCCGGGCGCCCGGTCAGCCCCGCGGTCCAGGCGTTCCTGCGCCAGATCGCCGCGCGCCGGGCCCCTGACCTGGGCTGATCAACCGGCCCGGGGAAACAGGGGTGGTGCGGCGGGGGAGCGGGGCCGCGCGGTGTTCGCCGAATCGACACAGGGGTGTCGGATGAGGGTTCGATGGTGTCTGCTGTGAGAGCCTACTTTCCGGAACGGAAGACTACTGCCGGGTAATGAATAGTCTGCTGTGGAGGACACGGTGACGCACGAAGAGATCTCCCGATCGGGTCGTCATGCGCAGGACGGCGGCCGGGCCGAGCGCGGCCGCGGGGAGTCGGGGGCGGACGGCTCCGCCGGCAGCCTCTCCCGCCGCGGCCTGATCGCCGGAGCCGGAGCCGTCGGCGCTGGCGCGCTGCTCGGCGCCGGAACCGGCTCGGGCGCCGGGGCACGGCCGAGCGACGCCCAGCAGCGACTGCTCGACACCATGCTCACCGCCTCGGCCAACTCTGGGGCGAACCTGAACGACGTCAAGCACGTCGTCGTGCTGATGCAGGAGAACCGTTCCTTCGACCACTACTTCGGCACCCTGTCCGGAGTGCGCGGGTTCTCCGACCCGACCGTGCCGACCCAGGTCGTCGGCGGCGCCACCCATCCGGTCTTCGACCAGTACGGCTTCCAGCCCGGCGCCGGGGTCACCGCCACCGGCTACACCCAGCCGTTCCGCCTGCTCAGCGACCCGCCGCTGGAAGACGGGCAGACCACCAACGACATCGACCACAGCTGGGCCGGGCAGCACGACAGCTGGAACAACGGCGCGATGGACTCGTTCATCAAGTCCCACCTGGTCACCGACGGCGCCACCAACGGCCCGGTCACAATGGGTTACTACACCCGCCAGGAACTTGGTACCTAGCCAGGTATACTATTACTATGACGAACCAGGAGAAAGCAGCAGGTCAGGCCGCAAATCTGGCCACTGACATAGCCGCCGAAGATGCGGACACCGCCAAGGCGGCCAGGCGTGGACGCAAGCCCGCTCGCCAGCGTCCGGCCAGGGCGGAGTCCGGGGAGGCGTTGCACGGGGTGACGGCCGGGGACGTGGTGCGCGCCGGGCACATGGCCGTGCGGATGATCCAGGACTATGACGCCTACAAGCCGACGAAGGCGGGCGGGTACGTGCGCATCTCCGACGACCCGTACGGGTTGGAGCGGGGAGTGACGCGCCAGACCCAGGACATCCACGAGAAGGCCGGGCAGCTGGGGTGGACCATTGCCAAGACCTACCCGGAGAACGACACCAGCGCGTACCGGAAGAAGAAGATCACCCTTCCGGATGGCACGGTCGTGTTCCGGGTGGTGCGCCCGCAGTTCCGTCAGATGCTCGAAGACCTGTTCACGGGCGTGATTGACGGCATCATCGTGTACGACCAGGACCGGTTGTTGCGCCAGCCCCGGGACCTTGAGGACCTGATAGACATCGTGGAGGCGGTCGGGCGCCCGGTCACCGGCATCACCTCCTCTATCAACCTGATGACCAGTGACGGGCGCGCGATGGCCCGGGTGATGTGCGCGATGGCGCTGAAGTCCAGTGAGGACACCGCCCGCCGGGTGGTGCGCGCCAAGCTCCAGGACGCGTTGGACGGGTTCGTGGTCGAGGTGCGCCGGTTCGGGCGCAACACCGACGGGTCCGTGATCCCGGAAGAGAGCGAGGCGGCGACCGAAGCGGCCCGGATCGTGCTGGCGTCGGGCAAGTGGTGCCGGGGGACGAAGCACCTGGAGAAGGACAGCGGCATCACGACAGTGCAGGGCGGGCACTGGCATGACAACACGGTGCGTAACATGCTGCTGAACCCGAGCATCGCGGGCATCAGCGTCTACCGGGGGTCGATGCGGGTGGGCAACGTCGACGGGAAGATGAACGCGGCCGACCCGCAGTCAGACGCCGTGCGCGACGCCGAAGGCGGGTACGTGTTCAACGGCCTGGACCCGGTCATCCCGGTAGAGGTGTGGGAGGCTCTGTGCACGATGGCCCGGGACGCTCACGAGGGTAGGACGCCTGGAGTCGCGCGCGCGAAGAAGTACCTTCTGTCCGGTCTGCTGCGGTGCGGGAATCTGCGCGAGGACGGCACCCGGTGCGGGCGGGCAATGGTCGGGACCCGGATCAAGCGGCCGACGAAGTCGAACCCGGACAAGGTCGTGGTCATCTACAAATGCTCCGGCCTGTCCCAGGGCGGATGCGGCAAGCTCTCGCGCTCAGCTGACAAGGTCGATGAGTTCATGGAAGAGGTGTTCTTCCGGTACCTGTCGACCAAGGCCCCGAAGAAGACCGTTCCCGCCAAGCCCGCCGACGCCGCCGCACTGGCCGCCGCCCGCGCCCGCCTGGCCATTCTCGAAGAGCGCCTGTCCGATCTGCGCAGGCGCTACACCGACGCAGACCCGAACCTGACGCCGGAGACCTACTACGCCACGCTGCCGGACCTGGAACGCTCCACCAACCAGGCCCGCGAAACGCTCGCCGCGCTCAAGGCCGGAATGCCCGCCGAGCACAGCGCCAAGGACATCGCCGAGGAGTGGAAGCACGCTGACACGGCCGGGAAGCGGATGATCCTGGCCCGCTATCTGGTGGCCATCGAGGTCATGCCCTCCCAGGCCAAGGGGCTGGCCCCGTTCGACGCCACCGCGATCCGCCCGCAGTGGAAGAACGCCACCCCGACGCAGCAGTCTGTCACACTCGCCGCCTGACACACGCGAAGGCGCCCCGATCGACGGTAACGACCGGGGCGCCACACACATCCTACTGTGGCCCGCGTGCAGGAGGCCGCCGCTTGGACCCGCCGGGCGGTTTCGGCGGACGATCACGCCCCGGGTGCCGCGACGGACGCAACGCCCTCAGGTCCTCCAGGGTCTGCGCCCACTGCTCCGGCGTGATCTCCGGGGCCTGCCCCAACAGGAACAAGATCCACTCTTCCCGTGACAGTGACGGTTCAGCGGGCTGATCTTCCGCCATCACTCCCACCCCCAGGGAGCAAGATCGGCTGTGGGATTCGCCGCTCCCGGCCCACGCACCACCGCTCCCACGCTACGACCCAGCAGCGAGGATTGCGCGACGTGGCCGATATCAGGAGCAGCCTCGGCCCAGGCGGGGGCCATGATCAGCGGAGCGGTTTCGGCCGGCACGGTCCCCGGGTTGCGGACAGAAAGGCCGCTGCGCGAACCGATATCACCAGCGGCGGCACCGGCCAGCATCAACCGTCTGGTTCTCGCGGCGCGGGTCATCCCGGATCACCTCCCGGACCGCGCCGGGCCTCGCGCGCATTGGCTCGGCGTTGGGCGACCTGACCGGCGACCCCGGCGGCAAACTCCGCTTCGGTAACCGTCTCGTGCCCCTGGTGGTGAAACGCCCACTTCTTCTCAAACGTCACCCCCACCGACTCATACGGCGCCACCCCGGCCGCCTCCCGCCTGGCCTCAGCCCGCGCCAACCTCAGCGCCGTATACGTGGTCGAATACGTGCGGCTCTTCGTCGCCACATGGCCCCGGAAACCCAGCTGATGCGCCCACTCCCGCAGGTGCAACCGCTGATAGCACACCAGTTCGCCCAGCCGCCACGCCGTACGCATCAACTCTTTCCCGTGCTCGGTCAGCGCCGCGTGCTCGATCTGCTCATCGCCGCGCAACCGGCGATCGAGCATCAGGCCCTCGATATCGCCCTTGGCCACGTACTTGGCCACGTACCGGGCAGCACCGCGCGCCGAGACCTCGGACCGGTCACCGGCCTCCCGCCCGACGATCGGACGCGCGTCCACCTGCTCACCGAACCGCAACACCAACGACCCGCCCTGCACCGGTGCGGGAACCGTCACGGCCACCGCCCCGGCCGCCCGGCGCACCGCCGTCTGCAACACGCCCAGATCCACCCAGTCCGGCGCCGCGTCATTCGGACCGTCCGGGCCGTCCGCACGGATCACCGCGTGCATGTGCGCACTACCGCGCCGCTGGAACTCCACCACCTTCGCGAAACTGATCCGCACATGCTCCTTGAGCCGAGAGGACGGGATACCACCGATCAACGCCACCTCACGGCGCACCCGGATCACGAACCGATTCCACAACACCCCGGCGTAGGCGTTCCACAACACCGCCGACTCGTAGTCATAGCACCCCGGGCACAACGGCGAGCCGATCTCTTTATCACCGGCGTAATGCATCCGGTGGCACGAGCGGCGCGCACCGTGCTCACACGTGCCCTGCCCACGCCACTTGCACCGATCCTTGCCCGAACCCATCAACGTCGCCCGGTGCACCGACCCGAACGACGGCGCGGTCACCGTCGCGAACACCCGCGGATGCGTCCCGACCCCGGCCGGAACACCCTTACCGCCGTTCAGACCACTCACAATGATCTGATACGTGTCGCCCTGGTGCAGGAACGAGCACGGGCCGCACCGGGACTCACGCCGGTTACCGCACGCCATCGCCAACATCCGCTTGGGCTGATTGACGGACGAGAACACGTGCACCACCGCGCCCGCCGTGTCCTTCACCTTCGTATGACCCACCAGGTAAATCGGTGCCGCGCACCCGCCGATCCGCCACATCGACGCCAACCAGTCCATGAACTCAGGACCGGCCAACGCCGCCATCTCCTCATCCACCATCACCGTCTCCGGCATGGTCTCCACCATCGCAGCCTCCTGACTCCCAGGCCAGGCCACGGAGCACGACGCCACATGTAGTACAACCTGGCCCACATCGACAGGCTAGCACGATTGGTGCTACTAGTTGTAGTACAAATTGACCGACGTTTGGAGAACCGGCCGTGACCCCCACCGACGACACCGCCCTGTGGCGCACCATCGCCGACCAACTCCGCTCAGACATCGCCGACGAGGTCTACCAGCCCGGAAGCCCCCTACCCGGCGAAATCCTCATGGCCGACCGCTACAACACCTCACGACCCACCGTCCGACGCGCCATCGCCGAACTCGCAGGCGAAGGGCTCCTCACCGCCGCCCACGGACGTGGCACCTACGTCCGACCCCGCCCCGACCGCCGCACCATCCTCATCAATACCCCCACACACCCCGACCTGTTCGAGGAGCGCGACCCCAGGCTTACCGGCTGGACCCGAGAACCCCACCCCGAAGCCGCACGCCGCCGCGCCAACGGCCTGACAAAGGCCGACGAGGCCATCATCACCACCGCCGACCGCGACCAGGCCGAAACCCTCCGCATCAGCACCGGAACAATGGTCATCTACCGCTACGCCTACTGGCGACACATCCAGACCCATCGCGTTATCTCGGTCACCTCCGTCGTCCCCGCCCACCTTCTCGGCATCTTCGAGGACCCCGACCAGTACATTCCCGACCCCGACGACCCCCGAGACGCCCCCTACTTCTCGCGCTCCGGCGCCAGCAGACCCGACGACTACGAGCCCGACCTCACCGAACAGCCCGACATCGACGAAGACACCCCCGGCGCCACCCCCGCCCAGCTCTACCCGGCCCTCACCCACCGACACGGACCGGTCACCTTCACCACCACCGTCACAGCCCGCATGCCGCGCGGCGACGAACTCAACACCCTGGGCATGGACACCGGAACCCCCCTCCTACGCATCACCCGCACCATGATCGACACCCACGGCCGCCCCCTGGAAGCCGCCATCATCGAAGCCCCCGCCGACCGCTTCGACGCCACCAGCACCCCCGACCCCACCACCCGACCCATCCTCGAACTCTGACACACCCGTGAGCAACCGACCCGCCACGCACACCGCAAAGCCACCACACGAAGATCAAAAGAATCAAAGCTGTCTAATTTATCTATTACGGTATCAAGAGGCCCGGGCGGCCTTCGGCCGCCCGGCCCGGCGACGACGCTTGTGCGACAGCGCGGGCATGCGGCGCTTCGCGCCGGTCCCGCGAACGCACGCGCCGCCGCCGGGCCGGGACGGCGCCTACCCGCGACCTGACCGCATCGTCAATCCGCGCCGTCCGGATCAAGTCAACGGACCACTTCCCGGCAAGACGTGTGCGGCAGCGCCCCGCCGGGGCGCCGCCTGATCATGTGGGGTGGTGTGGGCGCTCCTGCGGCCGGGCTGCGGCGCTGGGGCGCCGGTCCCGGCCGCAAACGCCCACACCACCCCACAACCCAGCAACGACACGACGGATGCAGGACCCACCACGTCACTCCGGAGAACCGATCACCCGACCCCGGCACCAGCGACTTCCCAACTCCAGCAACGGGTTAAGCGCCCCCCTCCCGCCAAACCGCGACCCCCGCATGGCCCCGCCGCCCGCCGCCCGCCGTGCACAGTGCCCCGTCATCAGGACCAAGACTCACACCGTCACCTGACCGGTCCGCCGGCCCCAGCGCCGACACCTTCACCCACAACCCAGTACCACCGGCGCTGGCGCCGGCCGACCTCCGAACGCACGCGACCACCACGCGGACGGGCACCCTCGCAGCGAACAACCGGGGACCGCTCACGGCGGCGGCGCCTGCACGCCGTCAGCCCCAGCCACCCCGCAGGCGCCGCCACCGCGAGCAAGACCCCTTCGACCACAGAACCCACCCCCGGGGCCACCGAACTCCCAGCAGTACCCCGGCCCACCAGCCAGCCGGTGCTAAGCACTTCGGACTACACCGGGACCAGCACAACAGACAGACCCACCCCCCGTGCCCATCGCACCAGCGACGCAGGCCGAGGACGCCCGCCCCCCGTCTCCCAACGGCTCACCGTCATCTGCGACACCCCCAGCACCCCTGATAGCCAAAGCTGAGTGTCAGAGCTCCGGTTCCGGCGTTCACACAGAGTCGCCGTCAGCCGACGAACCTCCCGCTCGGCCCACGACCCTGCTGCCTCGGGGACTGCGGCGCTCTGTTCCCGCCGTTCGGAGTCCACCACCGCCAGGCGCAGCCCGAACTCAGAAGCCCAGCAGATCAAGTGCACCAGTGTCGGATACTCGCGTACCGCCTCCCACTCACGTAGTGAATTGCCCTTCACCCCCAGCCGAGACGCCAATGTCTCCTGCGTCAGCCCGGGACACGCCTCACGCTCGATCCGCAAGCGCGCAATCAGACGCGCCATCACCTCGGCCACATACGCCTCGCCGTCCTCAGACACCGCCACACCCCACCACCTCAGGCTCGCGAAGGACACCCTGCCCCGACCCTGACTCCTCTTCCAAGTCCTGTGCGAGAGCGCTGAGTGTGGCACCCAACTCCCGCAACCCCTCCGGGCCTCTCAGAACCACCGCATCCGCCGCACCCCTGACGGGCACGGCACGCACAACCCCGTCATCATCGATATGGAATCTCATCTGACCCGCCAGCAAAGCCAAAACCTGCTGGTAGGGCGGACTGGCAATCTTGTACTTCCCGTTCTCCCAGCTCTGGATCATTCGCTTGGAACAGCTGTTCGGCACCCCGAACTGCTTGCCGGTCTTGACCACGAGCTTTGCGAAGTTCTCCTGACTCAGCCAGAAACTCTCCCTGAGCTGCACAACAAACACTTGGAGCGACTCTTCCTGCGGCACGGCGAATGTGTGCGGCCGGACCTCCCCCGCGTTCTTGGACGCCATCTGCCACATCCGAGCCAACGTCACCCCGTCCGGCGTCACCCGAAACCACGCCTTCTCAGGCTCGGTCACCCACCCCAACGCCTTCAAACGACGCAGCAAGAGAGGGGCCATATGTGACTCGATATTCGAACTCGTGTACACCAGCTTGGGCGGAGCCCCATGAGGCGAGTCCGCCATGAGGCACAACACCGTCAACATATCGGGCGTCAGCCCCGGCAACTGCATAACACCAAACCCTCGTCTCGTATCGACCAGAACCAGACCGTACAGCCCACAACCCACACCCGGCCACAAGGCCGCAGCACGCCCGAAAACCAGACGACGGCCGGACGCGCGGAGAAAGAAAAGGCGCGGGGCCGGGTCGCCATACCGCCCGGCCCCGCGCCACCAGAGAACCGGTGGTAACAACGGGGAAGCCGGTCCCCAGGCGCGCCCGCCCGCTCGGGTCGGGGGCGAGCGCGCCGCCACGGGACGGGGCGGAGTCCGCATCAAGGCCAGGCGCACCACGTGCACCGGCCAGGGCCTCCGCCCCCGCCATCGGGGAGGTCTACCGGGCACCGCGCGACCTGCGCACGGTGCCCGGGACTGTCTCCCCCGAGCGCGCACCCGCCCTACCTCGTGGGAGACCGGGCACGCACAACTAGACATCACTAGATGACTTTTTCCGGGCCCGCTGGGAAGTGGCTCGCCACGAAGGTGCACTTCAACCCAACACCCCGTGTCAGGCCGGGCCAGCCCGGCATACGCCGCCCGCCTGCGCATCCCGTGGCAGGCGGTGACCAGGGCCGAGCGCCACGTCGGCGGGGTCGGGCGGCAGCTTTCGCAAGCCGGTGATCAAACGCTCGCCGAGCTCCGGCGTCACAGACTTGATCCCGAAGTCAGCGGGCCGCGGTACAACTTCGTCCGTGGGCCGAGCATGGGGCACACGCACACACAGCGGCGCGCCAGTGTAGTTGCGGCTGGCCGGAATCAACATGCTGACCGCACTCTCCGCGCCGCCGCAACCGCCAAGTCCTGACCCACGCACGTACGGCAGGCGCACGGCGTGGCGTCCGGATCATACCGCACCGGGTAAAACACCACGTGAACAGCCATCTGATCCGCCGCCTGCGTGTGCTCGACCCGCGCCCCGTACACCCGCAACCTCATCCCCGACTCGGGAACGCGCGGCGGCGCAACCCACTCCGCCCCGAAACCCTCCCCGGTCGGCTCCGCCCCCGTCACGACGCCACCTTAGGCGCCTCAGCGGGCACCAACTTGATCTGCCCTTCCGACTTCGCCGCCTGCTCCCGCAACCACTTCCGGTCGTCCGCCGAGAACTCCTCGAAATCCTCATCGACCACCACCATCACGTCACCGTCCAGGAAGGTCATTGCGTTCAACACGCGCAGCACACCCGGCCGGTGCATCGCTTGCAGCTCGCATGCCGAATCCCGGTCCTGGCACACCTCCACCACCCTCAGGAAGTTCTCGTCAGCCCAACGGCGGCACGCCCTCTGCCGAGCCTCACCGACCGATGCCGAACCGGAGCTGTAAATCACGGCATTGGTACCCCACAGCTCAAGCTCGGCCGGAGGCAAGGCCACATCCGGTGCTGCCTCTGCGTCACCTGCGGACATACGGTTCACCTCGCTCTAGATGGCAGTGTCACGCCCTGTCACCACAAGGAAACCGCGTTTCAGCCACGAGCAACAGGAAGTGCATCAGCACACGGCGTTAGCAAGAGCCGGAGAATTTGACCTCTTCTTTACTATTGCAGGTGCGCAAACAGCCGCAACTCGCCTACCGTCAAGCTATGGCAGACAACACCGCATTCCGTGAGCACGTGAAGGAGCTCAAGCTCACGCAAACAGAACTCGCCCATCGCCTCAACTCAGCCATCGAAGACCTCACCGGCCGCTACGGCACCATCTCCGAACGCACGATCTATGAAATGCTCAGCGGACGAAGCCGCTGGCCCCACAAGAAACACCGACTTGCGCTAGAGGCAGTATTTGGATGCACCGCCGAAGAACTCGGCTTCCGCCACCCAAGCGACAAGCCATGCCCGACACCAGATCCGGAGGAACCCGTGAGGCGCCGCACCTTCCTCACCTCCGCAACCATCACCGCAGCAACATCAGTCGTGCCAGTTCTCTCCGCCATTCCCTCAGTCGGAACATCCGACGTGCTTAGACTTCGCACAGGCTTGGAGGACCTGACCGATATTGACGCCCAACGTGGAGGACACAACGCCCTCGAACAAGCCGCGCTTGTCGGAGCAGAGCGCGTCTTGCAGCTGCAAAAGGGTCACGCTAGCGAACGTGTTCACAAACTCCTTTATGCGGTGGCCGCCGACTATACAGCTATGGCAGCATTCTCGTGTATTGACGCACGTTCCCTTGACCGCGCAACTCTGCATCTGAACCGGGCCGCAGCTCTTGCAGGACTCTCTCAGGACTCTGTTACACAGCTTAGAGTATGGAACCTCACCGCAATGCTCGCGTCTCAGCGGAACCAGCCGTCGGAAACTATCGCCGCTGCTCATGCGGCCGGAGCCACCCGAGCCGCACGCCGCGATAGCGTATTCGCGTCTCTCGCCCACGCCCGCGCCGCGCTCGGCTATTCAGCTAGCCACGACCGCCAGGCGGCCCTACGGAGTCTCGGCTACGCCCGAGAGACACTCAGTCGCGCCACCGATCAAGAACGGCCCCGATGGATTGCATTCTATGGACCAGCTGAAGTCGGGACTATCACCGCGATCGTCCACCAGCAGCTAGAAGAACCGGAGTACGCAGAGGCAGCCTGGCATCAGGCCTTAGCAACGATCCCGCCTCACTTCCGCCGCAACCAGGCTCAAGCAACTGCCGGACTTGCCGTCGCCCAATTAAGCCAAGGAGACGCCGAACAGGCGTGCGCCAGTGCACATCGAGCAATCGACCTCATGGCCGGGAACCCGGTACCTGGCCGTATGCGCACTGTTCTCGGAGACTTCCACCGGACGCTCATCAACTATTCGCCGCACGCCAAATCCACCCACGAGTGGACCGACCGGGTTCGCCAAGAATGGAGCCGATAACCTTGATTGAACTGCGGAAGTACAGCCACGATGATCTGACGTCGATTCGCCAAACTCTCATCGACATTCAGAAAGAAGTTCACGCAGCGTCGATGGACGACCCATTCCGGCAGAGATTTTGGTGGTTTGTGGATCACTGGGGCGACAATGTTGATTTCTCCTGCTTCGTGGCCTATGACGGCGATGAAGCGATCGGGTTCTCCTATGGAGCACCGAGCGAGCCAGGGCGGGAGTGGTGGCGTCGCCATTGGAGCCCTGACACCCCAGATACCAGCACTTTCGCCGTATCAGAGCTAATGGTTCGCGCGAAATGGCGCAAGACGGGCACCGGTGAACGACTGCATGACGCTTTACTCACCGACCGACCCGAGGCGTTTGCTGTCCTCACGGTCAACACTGGCGCTCCAAGACTTCAAGCGCTTTACCAATCATGGGGATATGAGAGAGTCGGCGAACATCATGCCTTCGCTGATTCACCGCTGTATGCGGTGATGGTCAAGCATCTGCACCCCGCCCAGCCCTAGCAGCGGTGGTATTCGCGCGCGATCATCTTTGGTAGAACTGAAGTTTCAGCACGCGCGCGACAAAAGCCTACTTTGGCAGGTGGGCATGGGAGCGCCGGACTCAAGCCGGTGAATTTGCTGGCGCTCCCGAGCGGCCCATGCTCGCAGCGCCGCTCCGCGCGGCGCTCCTCCGCTAAACCGCCCGTCCGCTTTGTTGGGTGGGGAGCACCTGAAAAGACCAACACGTCACCATGCACTGTGGTCACCAAACTGCGCCTAGGGCAGCCTCCCATTCAGCCGGCGGTTAGAGGTCCCAGGCCCACCGTACCCCACTGAACAGTGAAAACGCGCCTTCTACTACTTAAAGGACGCCTCCGGCGGCCCGACTCCAAGGAAAGAGAGGCGGCCAGGTTCCGTCCGTCCGTGGCTAGGTTGGGAAGGGTCCTTTTTGATCTTTCCTCATCACCGGCACCCGAGGGAAACAGATCAGCTAGGCCCGTGCAACTCCGGCGCCGACACACTCCGACTCAGGTTCCGTCCGCCGGAATTGCACGGCCCTAGCTGATCTGTTGATTCCCTGGTCCCGGCGATGAGGAAAGATCAAAAAGGACCGGCGGGCGCGTTCGCTTGGCAGCGGGCACAAACCCTCGTGTCGCAGCCCCGCTCGAAGCTGATCCAGCTGCCAGACAACGATTCCATAACATACCCGGTCAGGTACCTAGCGACCTGGCCTTCTACTATGCGCTGGCCGACGCCTACACCGTCTGCGACGGCTACCACTGCTCGGTGCTCGGCCCGACCGACCCGAACCGGCTGATGCTGATGACCGCCACGATCGACCCGGAGGGCACGCACGGCGGCCCGGTCGTGCAGACCTACTCCGACCGGCTCGGCGAGTACGGCAAGCTGTCCTGGGAGACCATGCCGGAACGGCTGCTGGCCGCCGGGGTCAGCTGGAAGGTCTACAACGACCCGATCGGCCTGGCCGCGCTCAGCCCGCTGCCGTACTTCAAGAACTACGACAACCCGTTCTCGATCACCGGCCTGGAGCTGATCGGCCGCGCGCTGACCCCGAGCTACCCGGGCGACTTCACCTCGGACGTGAAGGGCGGCAAGCTGCCGTCGGTGTCCTGGATCATCCCGCCGGTCGCCGAGTGCGAGCACCCGGCCGCGCCGCCCTACTACGGCGAGTACTTCGTCCAGCAGGTGCTCTCCACTCTGGTGTCCAACCCGGAGGTCTGGGCGCAGACCGTGGTGTTCATCGTGTACGACGAGAACGGCGGCTTCTTCGACCACGTCCCCCCGCCGACCGCCCCGGCCGGCACCCCGGGCGAGTGGCTGGCCGCGCTGCCCCCGGCGGCCGGCGGCGTCGACGGCCCGATCGGCCTCGGATTCCGCACCCCGGCGCTGGTGGTCTCGCCGTTCAGCGCCGGCGGGTACAAGTACTCCGGCACGCTCGACCACACCTCCGTGCTGCGGTTCATCGAGACCCGGTTCGGCGTGGGCGTGCCCAACCTCACCGCGTGGCGGCGCAGCGTGACCGGCGACTTCACCGGCGCACTGAACCTGGCCGCGACCCCGGTGACCAAGTTCCCGACCCTGCCGACGGTGACCATCGGCGACACCTCGGTGGCCGAGCAGGCGGTGCTCAACGCCCTGACCGGAACGCTGGACGTCGGCATCCCCTACCCGCTGCCGAGCGGCAACAGCATGCCGGTCCAGGAGACCGTGCCGAACCGCCCGGCCGTGCCGTAACCGACCGGCACGCAACGGGCCGCAGGCCTGGCCCGACGCCGGTACGGGCGTCGGCGCCATGGTGGTCGCGCGGGCCGGGCCGGGGGGAGAGCCCCGGTCCGGCCCGCGCGGCAGAGTGTCAGGGCTGCACCAATACTCCGTCGAGCGCGAGCAGCGTGTATGCGGCGATCGTCGACCCGTCCACGATCACGCCGGTGCGCAGCATCTGCTCGACCTCGGTGCGCGGGAACCACTGCACGATCAGGTCCTCCTCCTCCGGGTCGCGCTCGTGGGTGTCCGGGTCGGCGGCCAGGTCGGTGGCCAGGAACACGTTGCAGGCCTGGGACATCTGGCCCGGCGCGTGGAAGAAGCGGCCGAGGTGGCGCAGCGTGCCCGCGGCCAGGCCGGTCTCCTGGCCCAGTTCGCTGCGGGCCACGTGCGTCGGCTCGCCGTCCGCGCGGTCCGGCAGAGTGCCCATCGGAAACTCCCAGGAGCGCTGCCCGGCCGGGTAGCGGTACTGCTCCACCAGCCAGAACCCGTCCCGCTCGTACGGGATCACCAGGGCCGACGGCGGCTTGTCGACCACCGCGTAGATCCCGTCCTGCCCGCTCGCCCGGCGCACTGCGTCTTCGCGTACTGTCATCCAGGCGTTTTCGTACACGGTCCGGCTGGAGATCTGCTCGATCACGCGCTGGGTCCTCTCCTCTGGCCGCGGGGCCACGATCAGCTCACCGCCACGTTAGCTCATCCGGCCGCCAGGCGATCACCGCAGCGCGCGACTCAGTGCCCGATGGCGCAGACCCACACCGGGAACGGCGGCAGGATCAGCTCGCAGCCCTCGCCGTCGGCGTCCGCATCCTCGTACCCGCCGTCGAGGTCGCCGTCCTTGCCCGCGGCGTACGGGTCCGGTTCGGCCCACGGGACCAGGCCCGGCGACCCGTCCTCGAGGAAGGCCCCGGCGATCTCGTCGAGCGAGTCGACCACCCGGTAGGCGGCCCGGAACGGCAGCGCGTCCGGGTACTGCGTCGAGGTCGAGCAGCGCAACTGCCCGGCCTGCGGGTCGTGCCAGACGTAGAACGTGGCCGGGCCCGGGTACCCCAGCTCCTCGATCCGCCGGCGCAGGGCCGCCGCGACCTGCTCGAACGCCGCGGCCACCTCCCCGACGGCCAGTTCGCCCAGCTCGGCCGGCTCCCCGCCCAGCCACCACGTGTTCGCGCAGGCCTGCGCGCCGGGGTCGGCCGGATCGAGCTCCAACGGTTCGTCGGCGACTTCGAGAATCGACGTCAGCAACATGGCACGAGTCTGGCACCGATCGGGCGCCCGGGCCGCCGAATCAACCTACTCGCGAGAAGGAAAACCTGTGCCGTGCCCTATCGGTCACGATGCCAGGCGGCGGTACCGACTGCCGTGGAACACCAGCGGCGGCACGGCCGGATCGGCGCCGAGCCGGTGCACGGCCAGGACCACGATCTCGTGGTCCCCGGCCCGGATCTCGGCCTCGATCGAGCAGTCCAGCCACGCGCTCGCGCCGGTCAGCAGCACCGCGCCGTCGTCGGTGGCGGTCCAGTCCAGCCCGGCGAACCGGTCCACGCCCCGGGCCGCGAGCCGGCGGCAGACCTCCTCCTGGTCGTGCCCGAGCACGCTCACCCCGAGCCGGGCCGGCCGGCGCAGCAGCGGCCAGGTCGCCGACTTGCCGGCCACGCACACCGACACCAGCGGCGGCTCGAGCGAGACCGAGGTGAACGAACTGGCCGCCATGCCCACCGGCTGCCCGCCGACCAGCCCGGCCAATGCGGTCACCCCGCTCGGGAACGCGCCGAAGGTACGCCGCAGTGTCGCCTGGTCAAGCCGGGAGTCCACCCGCACCGTCACCGCGCCCCCGCTCACGCCGTCCTCGGATCACTCGTGCCATCCAGACCAATGCCCGCTGCGCCGCCCTGGTACTCCCGCTCGCTCACAACGTTCCTCTCGCTCGTTCGGATCCGGCAGGGGAGAAAGCACATCAGGCAGCTCGATTGCCTGGTGCGCGGATTCGGGGAATCTCGGGGACGCCGCCCGCCCGCCGGACGGCCGTACCCGGCCGTCCGGCGGGCGGGCGGCGATCAGCCCGCTGACGGAGCAGGTCCGGTCAGGCGGCCACGGTCGTGTAGTGCGACGCGTCGCCCTCGATGGCATAGCTGCGCCCGCCGTCGGCCCCGACGGGGACGTCCCCGGCCACGGTCACCCGGTGCAGTCGGCGCGGCTGGTCGTCGTAGTTGTCAATGGCATAGTGCTGCGTGATCCGGTTGTCAAACAGGACCAGCTCGTTCGGCGACCAACGCCAGCGCAGGATGTTCTCCGGACGGGTGACATAGGCCTGGAACAAGTCCAGGATGATCCGCGACTCGCGCCCGGACAACCCCAGAATCCGCTGCGCGAACCCGCCGATGAACAGCCCGCGCTCCCCGGTCAGCGGGTGCACCCGCACTACCGGGTGCGCCGTGCGGAACTTGATCGAGGTGAAGATCGCCCGCTGCTCGCGGCCCTTCTCGGTCAGCTGCTCCGGCGAGGCCGCGTAGTCGTGGTCGTTGGAGTGCTCGGCCCACAGGGTGTCGGCGAACGCGCGCAGCGGCGCGGGCAGGTCCTGGTAGGCCCCGGCCGAGCTCGCGATCAGCGTCTCGCCGCCGTACGGCGGCAGCACCAGGCTGCGCAGGGTGCTGACCTGCGGCGGGTTGACCACGAAGGTCACGTCCGTGTGCCAGTGGTTGGCCTTGCCGCGCTCGCTGTCCACCGGCAGGATGTTCGGCTCGCCGGGCAGCGCCGGCACGGTCGGGTGGGCCGAGGTCAGCTCGCCGAACTGCCGGGCGAACCGCTGCTGGCCCTCGTCGTCCAGGCCGGCCGCGTCGAAGACCAGGGCCTTGTGCTCGTTCAGGGCCGCGCGGACGGCCGCGACGGTCTCCGGGCCGAGCGGGCTGGTGAGGTCGAGCCCGGACACCCGCGCGCCGATCCGCGCGGTCACCTTCTCCAGGTCGAGCTTGACTTCCGTGCTGAGTGCGGTCATGTCTCCGAGTCCTTCTGTGATGGTGCGGTTGGTGAGGGGGAACAGTGGTTCATGGGGTGCAGTGGTTCACGGTGCTCAGGCCGCGACCGGTTCGAGCGCGTCCGCGGGCCGGGCCAGGTACTGGTTCTGCGGCCGGGGCAGGCCGTAGCGCTCGCGCAGGGTCTGCCCGGGCACGTATTCCCGGCGCAGCAGGCCCCGGTCGCGCAGGATCGGCACGACGTGGTCGACGAACAGCTCCAGTCCGGACGGGAGCACCGGCGGCATCACGTTGAACCCGTCGGCCGCGCCCTCCCGGAACCAGTGCTCGATCGTGTCGGCGACCTGCTCCGGGGTCCCGGCGAAGGTGCGGTGCCCGCGGCCCCCGCCGAGCCGCCCGATCAGCTCCCGCACGGTCAGCCGGTCCCGCCGGGCCAGGTCGACCACGAGTTCGTACCGGCTCTGCGCGCCGTTGATCAGGATCGGCGGCGGCAGGTCGTCCGGCAGACGGCTGTCCAGGCCGAGCGCCTCGACCGGCAGCTGAAGCAGCTCGGACAGCCGCTGCTGCCCGTGCGCGTAGGTGATCCGTTCCTCCAAAGCCGCGTCCCGCTCGCGCGCCTCGGCCTCGGTGGACCCGATCACCGGCACGATCCCCGGCAGGATCTTGACTCCCTCCGGATCGCGCCCGGCCGCCGCCGCGCGGGCCTTGAGGTCGGCGTAGAAGGACTGGCCCTCGGCCAGGGTCTGCTGCGCGGTGAACACGGCCTCGGCGTACCGGGCCGCGAAGTCCCGGCCGTCCTCGGAGGACCCGGCCTGGACCAGCAGCGGGTAGCCCTGCGGCGAGCGCGGGATGTTCAGCGCGCCCTCGACCGAGAAGAACCGGCCGCGGTGCTCCGGCGGGTGGATCTTGGCGTCGTCGCCCCAGACGCCTAGCTCCTTGTCGCCGACGTACGCGTCGTCCTCCCAGCTGTCCCACAGCTTCAGCGCCACCTCGGTGAACTCGGCCGCCCGCCGGTAGCGCTCGGCGTGCTCCGGTGCGTCGTCGAGCCCGAAGTTGCGCGCCGCGGCCGGTCCGGCCGTGGTGACGATGTTCCACCCGGCCCGGCCGCCGCTGATGTGGTCCAGCGAGGCGAACCGGCGGGCCAGGTTGTACGGCGAGTTGTAGGAGGTCGACGCGGTCGCGATCAGCCCGATGTGCTCGGTCGCCGTGCTCAGCGCGGTGAGCAGGGTCAGCGGCTCGATCACGCCGGCCGGCCGGCCGCTGACCCCGCCCCACAGGGCCGGGCCGTCGGCCAGGAAGAGCGAGTCGAAGGTGCCGCGCTCGGCGGTCCGGGCCAGCGCGCGGTAGTGGTCCAGGCTGGTGTTGGCCTGCGGGTCGCTCTCCGGCAGCCGCCAGGAGGCCTCGTGGTGCCCGGTGCTCATCAGGAACGCGTTCAGGTGCAGAGTCTTGCTCACGGGGAGACCTCTTCGAATTGCGGTGTGGTGGCTTTCCGTTGCCCGGCCACGGTTTCCCGCGCGGCCGGGGGCGCCGGGTCGCGGTGCTGCGCGTCGTCGGCCGAGTCCTGGGCGACGGGCTCGGCAGTGCCCTCATTCGCCTCGCCGTCAGGCGTGTCCTCGCGCACGCCGAGCGCGGCCAGCAGCCGTTCCCGGAACTCGGCCAGGCGCGGGTCGCGGAAGCTGCGCGGGTGCGGCAGGTCGATGGCCAGGTCCAGGCTGAACTGCCCCTCTTCCAGCACGAGCACGCGGTCGGCCAGCAGGACCGCCTCGTCCACGTCATGGGTGACCAGCAGTATCGACGGCCGGTGGCGTTCCCACAGCTCGCGCAGCAGGGTGTGCATCTTGATCCGGGTGAGCGCGTCCAGCGCGCCGAACGGCTCGTCGGCCAGCAGCAGGTCCGGTTCGCGCACCAGCGACCGGGCCAGCGCGGCCCGCTGCGCCTCGCCGCCGGACAGCTGGTTCGGCCACGCGTCCTCGCGCCCGGCCAGTCCGACCTCGGCCAGCGCGGCCCGCCCGCGCCGCGCCGCCGCGGAGCCCTGCGGCCCGCGCCGGGGCCGGCCGAGCAGCACGTTCGCCAGCACCCGGCGCCAGGGCAGCAGCCGCGAGTCCTGGAACACCATGGACACCCGCGGCGGCGCCTGGATCCGGCCGGAGCCGCTCACCTCGTGGTCGATCCCCGCGATGGCCCGCAGCAGCGTGCTCTTGCCCGAGCCGCTGCGCCCGACCAGGACGGTGAACTGCCCGGCCGGGATCTCCAGGTCGATCCCGCGCAACACTTTCCGCTCGCCGAACCCACGTGTCAGATCACTGATGGTGACCGCGGATCCGCTCTGCCCGGCGGTCAGCCCGCCATCGTGCGTCGCCATGACAGCAGTCTCCTTTCCAGTCGCCGGACCAGCAGGTCCGAGGTGAAGCCCCAGATTCCGTAGATCGCCAGGCCGACGACCACGCTGTCGATCAGTCCGTACGTCGCCTGCTCGTACATCAGGTAGCCCAGGCCGCTGGTCGCGTTGACCTCTTCGACCACGACCAGGGCCAGCCAGGACGCGGTGACCGCGAGCCGCAGCCCGGTGAAGAAACCGGGCAGGGCGCCCGGGATCACGACCTGCCGGACGAACTGCCAGCGGCTGAGCCCGACCACCTCGGCGAGTTCGACGTACCGCTCGTCGATCCCGGACAAACCCGCGGACAGGTTGATGTAGACCGGGATGTAGACCGCGATCGCGATCACCACGATCTTGAAGGCCTCGCCGATGCCGAGCCAGAGGATGAACAGCGGGATCATGCCGAGGATCGGTATCGAGCGGCTGATCTGCACGTTTCCGTCGATCAGGGCCGCGCCGACCCGGGTGAGCCCGGCCGCCAGGGCCAGGACGGTTCCGGCGGTCAGACCCACCACGAAGCCCTCGGCCGCCCGTTGCAGCGAGACCGCGAGGTCCGGCCCGAGCGTCCCGGCCTGCCAGAGTTGGACGGCGGTGGACACGACGGTCCACGGCGCCGGCAGGATCCGCGGGTCGATCCGCCCGGACACGCTGCCCAGCGACCAGATGACCAGCAGCAGCACCGGCCCGACGGCTCCGGCGAACGGAATCCGGCGCCCGGGCCCCAACCGCCGGACCGGCCGCCGACGGATGGACAGCGGCGACTTCGCCTGGTCCTGGCCGGGGTCCTGGTCCGCGGCCGAATCCGCTGTACCTGCCTTGTCTGCTTGAGCCTTCGATCGCGTCCCGATGGTGAGACCGCAAGGCTTCCGCTTGCGGCCGTCGCTGGGGGTGTCCGTCTCTGCGGCGTGTGTGCTGTTGGCTGCGTTCAAGGTGTCCGTCATCGCCGCTCAGCTCCGGTACGTCTCGTCGACCGCGGCCGCCGCCAGGCCCTCGAACCGGCGGTCGAACAGCACCGTCGGGTCGAAGTTCTTGATGAACCCGCCGGCGGACAGCAGCTGGACCGTCTGCTTCTCCCAGGCGATCGCCGCGTCCCAACTGGCCGGGAACAGCGGCTTCGGGGTCAGCTGGACGACCCGCTGCGCCTGGGCCAGGCTGATGCTCTGCGTCTTGACGTAGTAGTCCTCGGCCCATGTGGCAGGGTTCTCATATACCCAGACCGCGCCCTTCGCCCAGACCGGCACGAACGCGGCGATGGCGGCGGCCTTGGCCGGGTCGGCCAATACCGAGGCGGGCGCCCAGAGGATCGTCAGGTAGTCGACCACCGACGTGTCGATCTCGTGCGCGCCGTCCTTGCCGTAACTGTTGAGGTAGTTGGGCAACTGCGAGATCGGCAGCGGCGCGATGTCCACCTGCCCGGCTTCCAGGGCGACGAGGAACTGGTCACTGGTGAGGTTGACCAGCGTGACGTCCTTGTACGAGATCCCGGCCTGGTTCAACGCCCGCAGCAGCACCACACCCTGTGCCTGCCCCTGCGAGAACGCGAGCTTCTTGCCGGCGAAGTCCTTGACGGACTCGATCGTGCTGTGCGGCTTGGTGGCGAATACGTAGGTGGGCGAACGGGTTTCGTTGATCGCGATGATCCTGGTCTGAAAGCCCTGGTTGTAGGCCTCGATAGGGGGTATACCGGCATTGATGCCCACATCGAGCGAATCGGCCCGGAATCCGGCGATCACGTCCGGTCCGGCGCCCAGGTTCGGCCACGAGGACACGGTGAACGGCAGCCCCTTGAGCAGCCCGGCCTCTTGCAGCTGCAACTGCTCCGCGCCCAGCGAGGAGGCGATGGAGATGCTCGTGCCCGTCGGCACCTCGGTCGGCAGCGGGGCGGCGGCGTCGAGCGTCGGCCCGCCGGCCTTCTTCGCGGCGCAGGCACCCAGGCTCAACGCCGCGCCGGTGGCGAGCATGGATGTGAGCAGGACTCGGCGATTGAGCCCGGGCGGCGGATCAGTGAACGGAGACAAGGCGGTTTCCTCGCGTCAGGGCAGGCCGAATCGCGGCATGCCGAAGGGGGTGGGGTCGGGTGAGCTGGATTGGATCTAAGCGAAGCCGGAGTTGCACGTCAGAGGGCGCCCGCGACCGGCACCCGGAGCGCGCGACAGGTTTTTGCATGAGGAACTGACAGAGGACTGATCAAAGGTTGCGGATCAATGTTCGCTGATCACTGGGCGCGGGCTACCGGGTACCGCGCGCAGATCACAAAGACTTCCATGGACACGCTGCGACATACAGGCCGAAGCGTCGGCCGTAGACTGGAATCGTCCGCACGAAGCGTCACCAGCCGGCGCGTCGACCGCCGGACCCGGTCGGTCGGAATCCCGTGACCGGTGGCCGAATCATCGGCAACAGGAAGAGCGGCCCACGCGCATCAGGTCGATGACGCGGCGCCTGATCAGGGCGATGTGGCGGCTGTCCATATAGACATCATCACAGGGCTGTTTAGCCGCCGTCAACCATTGCAACTTTGTGAAGTAACCGAATTCCCCCGCGCCGACGGTCATCGCGCACCGACGGCTTCCCCGCGCACGCGGCCGGCCGGCCCGGTCCGCGCCGCCCGCCCGGCTTCCCGGGCCAGCCCGATCTGCCCGAGCGGATCCCGGTACAACGCGTCCAACACGATCGACCCGCCCGCCATCGCCAGCACCGCGTTCGGAAAACTGGTCGGCACGAGTCCGCGAGCCACGTCGAACGAGGTGCGGGTGTTCGCCGCCAGCTCCGATCGGATGGCGTCCACCACCTCGGGCAGGACCGCCGCACCGGGTTCCGCGACGATGACCAGGTCGGGACTGAGCACGTCCACCAACATCGCCGCGGCCCGCCCGACCAGGCGCGCGCGTTCCAGGAAAAGCCCGACCGCCCCGCGATGGCCGTCCATGGCCGCGCCCACGAGCCGTTCCAGGGCGGGCTCGGCGATGATCCCGTCCTCGAACGCCCGCTGCACCACCACCCGCTCCGAGACGGCCGCCTGGAGGCACCCGGTCCGTCCGCACGGGCACGAGGCCCGGCTGTCGGCCACCGGGAAGTGCGCGATCGCACCCGCCTGGCACCGGCGCCCGTAGTGCGCCTGGTCCCCGGTCGCGAAAGCCGCGTCGACCATGTTGCCGACGAAGAGATACAGCACACTGCGGCCCCGCCCGACCGACCCGAAGAGCCGCTCGCCGTGCAGCAGCGCCCGCGCGTGGCCGTCGACCAGGACGGGCAACCCGATCCGGGCGGCGAGCAGGTCCCGGACCGGCACGTCGCGCCATCCGAGCATCGGATGCTCGACGATCGTGCCGCTCTCCCGATCCACCCACCCGCCGGACGCCACCCCGACCCCGATCGGCACGACTGGGCCGGGGTGGGGCGGTCGGCTCGGGCCGCTTCCCGGCGGTTGCAGCGCTTCGGCGGGAGCGTGGGCGCGGAGTAGTCCGGCTAACGCGTCTGCGGCCCGTTCGATCACCGTCGCGGGCGAGGTGTCCCGATGCCGGGCCCAGTCCTGCGCCACCACGCGTCCACGCAGATCGACCAGGGCAACGGTCGTGCCCGGGACGGCGATGTGTATGGCGCCGGCCAGATAGCGGCCTGCGTCGATGTCGACGGGGACGTGCGGCCGTCCCGCGCCGTTGGATTGCACGGGCTCTGCTGATTCCCGGACGAGTCCCGCTTCGGCCAGTCCCAGGGTGTGGCTGGTCACGGCGGCCGGGGAGAGCCCGGTCAGCCGCGCGACCGTGCTGCGCGCCACCGGCCCGTGTTCGAGCACTGTCCTCAAGATCGCGCTGCTGCTGCCCGCTCGACGATCGCTGTCCGCCACCCGCGCCGCGGATTCCGGCGGCAGGGTCGTTCGCGTGACGGTTGCAGCACTGACGGCACCGACGGCACCAACCGGGTTGACTGTATTGCCTTTCGCGGTCGCGGTCGCGGTCGCGGTCGCGGTCGCGGTCGCCCGAGCACCAGCCCTCCGACTGACTTTGGTTTGCGCAGCCTGACTGAATCCGACCATCCGGCATCCTCCTCGACGGTGACTGTGGTCTTTCCACCTACGGGCGCCGGAAATCCCCCGGCGCCCTAACAGTCACCCGGACAGGTCGCAGCAGCCTGCCGCCGTTGATCCACCCGGATCCACATACGGGGCAACGCCGCCTGAGAGTTCACACCATAGCCAACGACCGACTCGGCCGGAAGATTCCCAGAGGCGCTCCGCGACGTCGGTCCGGACCGGATTTGGTCAAATTACTTTAAAGATCTTCATTCTAACGAGTGATCGCCGAGGCGCCGGATTTCTACGCCGGGCCGAGGGCGACGTAGGATGTGATCACTGAGACTCGGGCGAATCACAAAAACTACAGTTTATATAATTCCTTACTCGATGTCCAACCGGTATATCTGGCCTCGAATACATATGTCGTTTATCTGTGGCTCGACCTGCGATGTTGAGAAACATATATCCAAGCTGGTGATAGTCCTCCCGGAGTGGCTCCCTGACTCAGGAGTCAGGCATGTATTCGATGCACTTGTTGTCAAGCCTTCTTTGCCGTAACAGTCCTGTGACATCAATTTGCTTGATGCAATTTTCTCCTGCCGGATAGGCTTGCCCAGTCGGCGTCGAACGGGCGTCGGAACGGTGCCGTTTCGGCGCCGGGCAGGCAAACTGAGATCAAGAGAGACTTGAAAGATGAGAACACGTTGGCGTCTCGCGCTTGCCATATTCTTCGTGACTTTGACTACGTCGGTGGTGATTGCCGATGTGGCTGCACAAGCTGCGACGGCACAAAGTCATTCGAAAGTCGCGGCGGTCGGGTTGATGCTGGACGGAGGCTGTCACCAGGCCAAGGTGTGAACCCTGGGCGTCTCTCTCCGGGCGGCGGCGCTATGCCGTCGGCCGGGGGTGTTTTACCGGAAGATTCGGTCCCCGGCGCGAAGCTGCCGAAGGATCAGGAAGCGCGGGGCCCCGACTGGTCGAGTCTGGACCGCAATGAGTCCGCTTCCTGTGAATGGTCGGAATCCAGGAGGTCCAGCGCGCGACGCCAGTGCACCTGTGCGGCGGCCTGTTCGCCGGTCAGCTTGAGCATGTCGCCGATACCCCGATGTGCGGTGGCTTGGAGCAAGCGGGACTGGGCTTCTGCGGCGTAGTCGAGTGCGTCCCGGTAGGACCGCAGGGCGGCGTCATGATCCTGTTCGGCGCAGTACACGTCGCCGGAGGCGAGGCGCGCGCTGGCGAGTTGAAGGGAGTCGCCAAGCCGGTCCGCAATGGAGGCGGCCTCGTTGATCGCCTCTCGGGCGGCCCGGATCTCCCCCAACTGGATACGGTGGCGGGCCACGAGAAGCAGAGTACTGCTGCGGCCCTCGTCGTCGCCCAGGCGCCGGAAGGTTTCGGCCGCCTCATCGAGGAAGGCCAAGGCCGAATCAGGCTGTTCCAGGAGGGAGTACAGGTCCCCCAGATTCATTGCGGCCACCGCGATGTTCCGGGAGTCGCCCAGTTGCCGGGCCAGGTCGTAGGCCCGGCTGAAGAAGACCTCCGCCTCGGAGTACCGGGTGAGTTTGAAGTACGCGGCCCCCAGGTTGTTCGCGGCGTTGCGTTCGACGGCGTCGTCCCCGATGGCCTGGGCCAGTTCCAGGGCGCGTCGAGTGGGGGCGATGGCCTCCCGGAGTCGGTCCTCGGTGATCAGCACGGCCCCGAGATGATAGAGCGCGACAGCGAGCCCGTGATCCTCGTGATTGGCCTCCCGCAGGGCCGCGCACCGCTGGAAGCAGTCGATGGCGTCGGCGTGGCGGTGGATGGAGAGGTTCTTGCGGCCGAGTTGCAGCAGGGCGTCCGCCTGGCCGCTCGTGTCGCCGAGGGCCACCCAGAGATCGAGTGCGGACTCGCTGAGGGTGTGCGCCAGATCCTGCGGGTTCAGCCGCCACCGGGCTGTCGACAGGTCCGTGAGCGCGGTCGCCTGGCCGACTGCGTGTCCGTGCCGCGACCAGGTGTCCAGGGCGAACTCATGTAAGCGTATTGACTGCTTCCACAGGCTCCTTCTGTCCATGTACATGGCCAACATGTGGGTCAGCGCCGCGGCCTCCCACGGATGGTCGTGCCCGAACCAGTACTCGATCAGGGTTCGCAGCGAGGCCTGTTCGCTGTCGAGCCAGGCGGCTGCCTGGGCCGTGTCGGCGAAGTTCAGCGGACTCAGAGAGGAGGGGATCACGACGTGAGCGGCCAGGTTGACGTGACGGTACGGATGGAACTGCCTGGTCGCGCGTTCGACCGTCGCGACCACGAACTGAAGCAGCCGTAGCTCGGCCTCGTGCCTGTCCTGCGCCGTCTCCTCGCGGTTCAGCACGCGGGTCGCGAAGTGCCTTATCAGATCATGGATACGATACGCGTGCCGCTGGGGTTCGTGGACCAGGTGATTGTCGACGAGGATGTTCAGCGCGAGATCCGCGTCGGACACCGAGGCGTCGGCCAGGGCCGCGGCCGTGTGCACGGTTATCCGCGTGCTGGGATACAGCGCCAGTCGTCGCAGGATTCTTCGAGGTAGGTCGGGCAGGTCTCGGTATGACAGGTCGAATGCGGCGGTCATCCGGGTGGTGAGGGTGTCCGCCTGGGCGGAGGCCATGGACTGGGTCAGGTACTCGGCCAGATCGGCGATGGTCCAGGACGGGCGCATGCTCAAAGAGCCACCGGCGATGGACAACGCGAGCGGCAGGCGCCCGCATGCGGCGACCACGGCCTTGACCGCGCTCTCGTCGGCCGGATCGTCCGTGGCGGCCCGGCGGGCGGCGCGGGCGAACAGGGCGCTGGCATCGTCGGTCTTCATGAACGGCAGGGCGTGATGGATGGCGTCGGGCAGGTCGGCCAGGCGTTTGCGTGCGGTGACCAGGATGATGCTTCCCGACCCGGCCGGTATCAGGGGGAGAATCTGTTCGGCGCTGAAGGCGTCGTCCAACAGAATCAGCAGCCTGCGATTGCTCGTCCGGCGCCGCCACAGGGCCAGTGCGTGGTCCAGCCCGGCCGCCAGCTGAACCTCCTCGGCGTTGGTGCGCAGCATGCCGAGCAGCAGGCCCAGGGCGGTTTCGGCGGAGGTCGGCGACTGGTGCGCGTCGTGGCCGCGCAGGTTCAGGTGAAGTTTTCCGTCCGGGCACCTCTCCTGCAACAGGTAGGCCAGTTTGAGAGCCAGCGTGCTCTTCCCGGCTCCGGCCATTCCGGCGATGACGCAGACTGCTGTCAGTCCTGCCTGCAACTGGAGGTTGATCTCGTGCGTCAGGGTATCGAGGTCGTCTTTGCGGCCGACGAAGCCGGGTGGTTCGCGTTCGAGGGTGTTCGGGGCTTCGGGCGACTCCGCGGGGCCGGGCGAGGACAACGTTGGCGCGGGCGGCCTGGCGGCGGAATCGTCGGCCGCGGAAGGCTTTCTGCGGCTGCCCAGGACGAGCAGATGGGTGTCGTTGAGCGGCGCCTGCGGGGTCAGGCCCAGTTCGTGCTTGAGCCGGTGGGCAATCGCCTTGTACTCGTCCAGGGCGTCGGCGGTCCGGCCGGAGGCGTGCAGGCAGCGCATCAGCAGCCCGGCCACCTCCTCGTCGAACGGATGGCTCCCGGCCAGTTCGCGCAGCTCGGCAATCAGGGTTCGCGGATCCTCGGTCTCCAGTTGCAGGCTTATGCGTTGCACGGCCACGGCATGGATCCGCTCGATCAGGCCGGCCCGGGTGGACTCGCTCCACGGCCCCTGGAGCCCGGACAGCGGAGTGCCGGTCACCAGCCGGCCGGCCGCGGCCAGGAGGTCCACGGCATGCCTGGTCTGGCCCTGCTCGGCGGCGGCGCGGCCCAGTTTGGCGATCCGGGTGAATTCGAGTACGTCCACACATTCCGGCGGCACCAGGAGCCGGTAGCCGCGGGCCGGGGTGTGCAGGAGCTCGATCCGGTCGTCGTGGCACTCTTCCAGGTGGCGGCGCAGCCGCGACACGTTCGACTGGACGCTGTTGGCCACCTTGGCCGGGACCGACTCGTTCCACACCCGGTCGACCAGGGTGTCGAACGGCACGGTCCGGCCGGCCTCCATCAGCAGCACGGCCAGGAGTAGCCGCGGTTTCGCAGGTCCCAGATCTATGACTCGACCGTCCGCCCGGAGCTCGACCGGGCCGAGCACGCGGAACTCCAATTCGGCCCCTCCCAACCACAATGAACCGCCCGCCCACTCTAAGTGAGTTCCCTGATTATCGCCAGTGCTGTTCCGGGGGCGCGTGGGCCGGGTGATGGGCTGTCCGCGCGCGCGTCCACGCTCCTGGCCGGGCCCGGATCGGCCGGGTGGCGGCCGGATCCAAGCATTATCCAAGCGACCGGCCCTGCCGGGCGGATCCGGGCAAGCGGTTGGCAGGGCGGCCGGAGAAGAGTGGGGGCACAGGCGGGGCCGGCCGGGGGCCGAGGCACTAAGTGTCCTGCGACACATGGTGCCGATCCGGGCGGCGCGACCACATCAGGCGAGGGGGAGGCGTGGCATGAGTGTCGAAGACAGCGGCATCGTCGAACACGGGCCGGTCCGGCCGGCGCGGCGGATCGGGAGCGGCGCGGCGGGCGGGCGGGATCTGGTGACCGGGCGGGACGTGGCGAACGGTCGGCGGCGCCCGATCAGGCTGGCCGCACTGCACGTTGCGCCCGGGCCGCCCGTCCCGCCGGCTCCGCGCGGCCCGTCCGCGCCGGCCATCCGCCGGGTTCTGTTCGCGGCCCCGACGATGGCCACCGCGGAACGGCTGCTGGACATCGCCGGCCTGTTCGCCGAGGACCAGCGGATCCAGCCCGTCTTCACCGTCCCGCCGAACGTGCTCGGCCGCGGCACCCGGCCGATGCTGGCCGCGCGCGGGATCGCGCCGCTGGCGTGGACGCAGGCCCTCGGGGAGGGCTTCGACCTGGCCGTGACGGCTGACGTGGACAGTATCGCAGCGTTCGGCGATACGGTCCCGGTGGCCTTCTTCTCGCCCGGGGACCCGCACGCCGCGGCCGGGCTGTGCGGGCGGGTCTCGATTCCGTTGCCGGGGCCCGTGATCGGGTTCACCCGCTCGGAGCTGCTGCGCGCCGGACGGCTGGTGCCCGCGGCGCTGGCCCTGGCGCACGAGCAGGAGCTGCGGCTGGTGCGGGAACGCTGCCCGGACGCGGCGGGCGTCGCGGCCGTGGTCGGCGATCCCTGCTATGACCGGATCGCCTCGTCCGCGGCCCACCGCGTCTTCTACCGGGCCGCGCTCGGCCTGCGCGCGCGGCAGAAGCTGGTCGTGGTCACGTCCTCCTGGCGGGCCGACTCGCTGTTCGGCAGCGGGCGGCCCGTGATGGAGCGGCTGCTCGGCGAGCTGCCCGCGGCCGAGTACCGGGCCGTGCTGCTGACCCAGCCGGAGGCGTGGGCGGCGTACGGCGACGAGCAGATGGCCGCCTGGTTCCGGCGCTGGGAGCGGCTCGGGCTGGCCACGGTCGGGCCGCGGGAGGACTGGCGGCCGTACCTGGCGGCCGCGGACTTCATCGTCGGCGACAGCGAGGCCGTCGGTCTGTACGGCGCGGCGGCGGGCGTGCCGGTTCTGCTCGGCGCGTTCGGCGACGGCGCCGGGCCCACGGATCCGACCACGCCGCCGTCGCCGTCGCAGAGGTCGTGGTCGCCGCCCGCGAACGTCCCGCGGCTGAGCGCGGACCGCCCGATAATCAGCCAATTGGCCTATGCCGCGGTCCGCTTCGACCCGGCGGCCGCGAGCGAGTCGGCGGCGCGGGCGGGCGCGGGCGGATTCGCGCGGCGGACCCGGCAGCTGCTCTACTCGCTGCTCGGGCTGAGCCAGCCGCCGACCGTGGCCGAACTGCCGCCCGCGCCCCGGCCGTCGGCGCTCGACACCCTGCGGCCCGCCACCCTCGGACTGGGCCGGGCCGCGTGAGCCGGATCTGCTGACCGGCCCTACTGGGAACCGGCATCGGCGGCGGCGACAACCCCTGCGCCGCCGACGTCGGCCCCGGGCACCAGCAGCACCCGGCACGCCTCGCGCAACGCCGCGCCGATCGGTGCCGGGCGCATGGTCGCCGGGTCGATCCGGACCTGGACCCGGCGGCACTCGGCGTGGACGACGGAGCCGTCCGCCGACAGCACCCGGAACCCGTAGACCACGCTCGACGAGCCCAACCGGTCGATCCACAGCTGCACGCCGACCGGCCCGACCGACGTGATCGGAATGTGGTAGGTGATCCCGAACTGCTTGACCACGAAGAAGATGTCGGCGAAGTGCGGCTGGCTCGGGTCGAACGGCCAGCCCTCGCGGGTCCAGAACGATTCGAGCGCGCGCTCGATCAGCAGCACGTACCTGCCGTTGTGCACGACGCCCATCGCATCGAGATCTTCGAAGTGCACGTATACCGGTTCTATCTGCCCGGCCGTTTCGCTGCGGGCGGCGTGGCCGTCGCGGTCGAGCGTGGCGCCGGAAGCAGGCCCGGGCGGGGGAGGGGTCATGGCGGATCAGTCCTTCGGCAGCAGGTCGGGGGTGGGGGACAGGGCGCGCAGGCGGTTGAGCACGGCGCGCCGGGAGTAGCGGATCGCCTGGCGTTCGCGCAGCAGCCGGCAGGAGGTGACCACCGCGTCGCCGAGGGCCTGGATCTCGAAGGCGAGCTGGTCCAGGTCGGTGCCGGCGGCCAGTTCGCCGAGCTCGACCGCCTGCTCGGCGACGGTCTTGAGCAGGTCCAGCCAGCCGGTGATCGCCGCGGCCAGGGCGTCGCGGACCGGGCCGGGCCGGTCGTCGAACTCCGGGTCGCTGGCGGCGAAGAAGCAGCCGCCGGGCAGGGTCTCGTCGGTGTAGAAGGCGAGCCGGTTCTCGTGCAGGGCCCACAGCCGGCGCACTCCGCGCGGCTGGTGCAGGGCCGGGACGACGATCAGGTTCTCCCACTGCTGTGCGGCGTGGGCGACCACGGCCAGCTGCAGGCTCTCCTTGTCCGGCCAGTGCGCGAACAGGCCCGACTTGCTGACCGCGAGGGCGTCGGCCAGGCGGGAGAGCGACATGCCGTCCAGGCCGTCCGTGGACGCGAGCGCGACGGCGGTGTCGAGCACGTTGCGCCGGGTCTGTTCGCCTCGGGTGAGGCGTCCGTCTGTCATGGGAACGACCCTAGCAGATATAAGACCGACCGGTCGTTAAGTTTGTTTGACCGGGCCGCCGCGGAACCCGGGACGAGCCGTGGACGGCCCGAAACCGTTAGCCTGTCAGCTGTGACACAGCTGGAAATACGGGATCTGATTGACGAGGGCCGCCGCGACTACCGGGACCCCGAGCGCGGCCGGCCGGTTCGGACCACCTTGTGGCATCCGCAGAACGACGGCCCCGCGCCGCCGGTCGTCCTCATCTCGCACGGCTCCGGCGGCGCGGCGCGCCAGATGGCGTGGTTGGCCCAGCCGCTCGCGGCGGCCGGGTTCCTAGCCGTCTCGGTCGACCACCACGGCAACAACTTCGTGGACGGCTACCTGCCGCAGGGCTTCGCCTTCGAGTGGGAACGCCCGCGGGACCTGACCTTCGCGCTCGACGCGATCGCGGCCGACCGGGCGCTCGGCCCGGTCGGGGCGGCCGGGTTCTCCTCCGGCGGGTACACCGCCGCGGCCCTGGTCGGGGCCCGGATCGACCCGCCCGTGCTCCAGGCCGTGGCCGACGGCCTGATCCGGCTGCCCGATCCGGCCGAGTACCCCGGCCTGTTCGACGAACTGCTCGCGATCGTCCCGGCCGAGCAGTTCCCCCGGGTGCTCGCGGAAGCCGGCCGGGACTGGTCGGACCCGCGGGTCCGGGCCGCGTTCCTGATCTGCCCGGCCAGCCGGGGATTTCTGACCAAAGAGAGCCTGGCCGCGATCGACCGGCCGGTGCAGATCCGGTGGGGCGACGCCGACACGGTCACGCCGCCGGAGCAGGACGCGTTGCGCTACCTCGACGCCATCCCGAGCGCCGGTGGACGGTCGGCGGGCGAGCACGTCGAGCACTACGACTTCCTCGGCACCAACCCGGCCGGACAGGACGTACGCCGCCAGGTGGCCGCCGAAGCCGTCGACTTCTTCCGCGGCCTGCTGGTCGACGGGCCCGCGACGGCCTGAAACGCCCTGCCTCGCTGCTCGGCTCAGGCGGCCTTCGCGTTGGCGGCCGCGGCGTCGATGATCGTGTCCCAGAGCTCGACCGGCAGATCGTGGCCCATCCCGGGCAACACGATCAGCTGCGCGCCGGGGATCGCGGCCGCGGTCGCCCGGCCGCCGCTGACGTTCACCAGCGGGTCAGCGTCGCCGTGGATGACCACGGTCGGGATCGCCACCGAGTGCAGGGCCTCGGTCCGGTCCCCGGACGCCACGATCGCCGCCAGCTGCCGCACGGTCCCGGCCGGGCGGTACGACCGGTCGTAGCCGGCCGCCACCCGGGCCCGGAGCAGTTCGTCGGGCTGCGGGTACGCAGGAGACATCAGGATGCGCTGGATCGCCAGGCCGCGCTCGATCGCGCCGTCCCGATCGACGGCCGGCGGCGAGAGCAGCGCGGCGCTCGCCTCGGGGCTCGGCTGGCCGACCGAAGGCTCGCCGGTCGTGGACATGATCGAGCAGGCCGACGCGAACCGGTCCGGGTACCGGGTGATCAACTCCTGCGTGATCATGCCGCCCATGGACACGCCCAGCACGTGCGCGACGGAGATGCCCAGGTGGTCGAGCAGGCCGATCGTGTCCGCGGCCAGGTCCTCGAGCAGGTACGGCACGCTGGACGTATCGCCGCCGAGGATCGCCATGACGTCCGGCTGCGGGCCGTCGTCGAACGCGGTGGACAGGCCGATGTCCCGGTTGTCGAAGCGGATCACGTGGAAGCCGTGCCCGGCCAACCGCTCGCAGAAGTCCGGCAGCCAGGCGGTCAGCTGCATGCCCAGGCCCATCACCAGCAGCAGGGCCGGATCCGCCGGCTCACCGAAGGTGTCGTATTCGATCTCGATCCCGTTGGCTTGGCAGCGTGGCATGGGTTCCTACCTTGTCGTCATTGGAAGGTCGGTGGATGGTGGCCGGGCAGCCGGCCGGCTGGTCGCGCCGCCAGCCGACCGGCGCGCCCTCAGATTGTCCCTACTGCAGGCCGCCGCCGGTGGCCGACGCGCCCACGGGCTCGCCGGTCGGGTCACCGGTCGCGCCGGGCACGGCGCTCTCGGCCTTGGCCGGACTCGCGCCCGCGCCCGCAGCATGCAGATACGGCCGCAGTTCACGCCGCGCCAGCGACGCCCGGTGCACCTCGTCCGGCCCGTCGGCCAGGCGCAGCGTGCGCGCCCCGGCCCACAGCGCGGCCAGCGGGAAGTCCTGGGACACCCCGCCCGCGCCGTGCGCCTGGATCGCCTTGTCCAGCACCCACTCGGCCATCGCCGGGGTCGCGATCTTGATCGACTGGATCTCGGTGTGCGCGCCCTTGTTGCCGACCGTGTCCATCAGCCACGCGGTCTTGAGCACCAGCAGCCGGGCCTGTTCGATCCGCACCCGCGACTCGGCGATCCACTCCTGCACCACGCCCTGGTCCGCCAGCGGCCGGCCGAACGCGACCCGCCCGGCCGCGCGCACGCACATCAGCTCCAGCGCCCGCTCGGCCATGCCGATCAGCCGCATGCAGTGGTGTATGCGGCCGGGCCCGAGCCGGGCCTGCGCGATCGCGAAGCCCTCGCCCTCGCCCGCGATCAGGTTCGACGCCGGGACCCGCACGTCCTGGAACACGACCTCCGCGTGGCCGCCGTGCGTGCCGTCGTCGTACCCGAACACCCGCATCCCGCGCACCACGCTGACCCCCGGGGTATCCCGCGGGACCAGGATCTGGGACTGCTGGCGGTGCCGGTGCGCGTCCGGGTCGGTCTTGCCCATCACGATGAAGATCTCGGCCCGCGGGTCCATCGCGCCGGAGGCGTACCACTTGCGGCCGTTGATCACATAGTCGTCGCCGTCGCGCACGATCCGGGTGGCGATGTTGGTCGCGTCCGAGGAGGCCACGTCCGGCTCGGTCATGCAGAAGGCCGACCGGATCGTGCCCTCCAGCAGCGGGGTGAGCCAGCGTTCCTGCTGCTCCGGGGTGCCGAACTGGGCCAGCACCTCCATGTTCCCGGTGTCCGGGGCGGCGCAGTTGAGCGCCTCCGGGGCCAGGTGCGGGCTGCGGCCGGTCAGCTCGGCCAGCGGGGCGTACTGCAGGTTGGTCAGGCCCGCGCCGCCCGGGTGGCCGGGCAGGAACAGGTTCCACAGCCCGCGCGCCCGGGCCTCGGCCTTGAGCTCGTCGATCACGGCCGGCCGGGCCCACGGGTCGCCCGGCTCGGTCAGCGCCCGGCGCTCGACCTGCTCCTGGAAGACCCGCTCGGCCGGATAGACGTGCTCGTCCATGAAGGCCAGCAGCCGCTCGCGCCACTGCTGGGTCTGTGCGTCGTAACCGAAATCCATGTGTCAGTTCACCAGGTCCGTTTCTTACATTCCCGAGTCGAGCACGCCGTGGCCGCGCGCGATGAGTGGAGCGACCATGTCGCCGATCTGGTCGAAGCCGGCGCCGAGGGTCTGGCCGCGCGAGTACCGCAGGTGGATGCCCTCGGCGATCACCGCGAGCTTGAAGCAGCCCAGGGCTATGCACCAGGGCAGGTCGGTCAGGTCGGCGCCGGTGGCCGCCGCGTACAGCTCGGCCACCTGGGCGCCGTCCGGGAAGCCGTTCTCGGCGCACACGGCCGAGGCGACCGCGTCCGCGGGCATGCCGGGGGTGGCGTCCCAGTAGACGATCATCAGGCCGAGGTCGGCCACCGGGTCGCCCAGGGTGGACATCTCCCAGTCCACCACGGCCGCGATCGAGTCGTCCGCGGCCACGATCGTGTTGTCCAGCCGGAAGTCGCCGTGCACCAGCGCCGCGCGGCCGCCGGCCGGGGCGGCCGCGGCCAGCCGGGCGGGCAACTCGGCGAAGCCGGGCAGGTGCCGCTCGTCGTTGGACTCCAGCTGCTTGGACCAGCGCCGCACCTGCCGCTCCAGGTAGCCGTCCGGGCGGCCGAAGTCGCCCAGGCCCAGCTCCCGCGGGTCGGCCGCGTGCAGCCGGGCCAGGGTCTGGATCAGGTTGGCGGTGATCTGCCCGGCCCGGGCCGGCCCCAGTACGGCGGCCTGCGCGGCGCTCCGGTAGACCGTGCCCTCGACGAAGTCCATCAGGTAGAACGGCGCGCCGACCACCTCGGTGTCCTCGCACAGCGCGATCGGCCGGGGCACCGGGAAGCCCGCCGCGGACAGCGCCGAGAGCACCCGGAACTCCCGGGCCATGTCGTGCGCCGTGGCCAGCACGTGGCCCAGCGGCGGGCGGCGGACCGCCCACACGCTCTTGCCGTCGGTGACCCGGTAGGTCAGATTGGACTTGCCCCCGGTGATCCGGTCGGCGGACAGACCGGCGCCCGGCCCGGTGGACAGCAGTCCGGGCACGGCCCGGTCGAGGTAGCCGGCCAGGGCGTCGAGATCGAGGCCGGTGCGCTGAGTACTTTGCACGGTGTCTACCATACCGACTGGTCGGTATGATGCCTAGCGGTAACCGCGAGCAGATCAGGAGAAGGCGCGATGGACGACCAGGTGCACGACCGGCCGCAGGGCCCCGACGACGACGGCCCGCAGAGCCGCCCGGGCAGCATGAGCGCAGGTCAGGCGGCAGGCAGCGAGCCGGGCCGGGCAGCCGCGGCCGGCGCTTCCGGGGCCGCGGCGCACGGCCCGGCCGGACCCGGCCCGGGTGAGGTTTCCCACACCGGCCCGGCCGGCGACCACGCCCGCCCGGCCCGGCGGCGCGGCCTGACCATCCCGTTCGAGGGGTTCGACGCGGTCGAACTGCCCATGCACCGGGAGCTGTTCCAGCACGCCCTGGCCGCCGGGTACACCGACCTGTGGAGCTCGGAGACCAACGGCTCCGACGGCCTGACCCCGCTCGCCCTCGCCTCGGTCTGGGCCCCGGACGCCCGCCTGGGCAGCGCGATCCTGCCCGTGCACACCCGCGGCCCGGCCCTGCTCGCGATGAGCGCGGCCGCACTGGCCGAGGCCGCCCCGGGCCGGTTCGTGCTCGGCATCGGCGCCTCCTCCCCGGCGATCGTGCAGCGCTGGAACGGGATCGCGTTCGACCAGCCGTTCGGCCGGGTCCGGGACACCCTGCGCTTCCTGCGCCGGGCCCTGGCCGGGCAGAAGGTGGACGAGCAGTTCCCCACCTTCACCGTGCGCGGCTTCCGGCTCGGCCGCCCGCCCCGGGTGGCCCCGCCGATCCTGCTCGCGGCGCTGCGCCCGGCGATGATCCGGCTCGGCGTGCGCGAGGGCGACGGGATCATCACCAACTGGCTCGGCGCCGGGGACGTGCCGCAGGTCGTGGCCGAGATGCGCAAGGCGCAGCAGGACGCGTACCGGGCCGGGGCGGCCGAGGTGGCCGGGTTGTCCGGGGCGGGCGAACTGGCCGGTGCGGGCGACGGCGCGGACCGGCACGCGGCTTTCGCGCCGAAGGAACTGGCCGCCCGGATCTTCGTCTGCCCGACCGAGGACGCCGAGTACGCCCGGGGCCTGGGCCGGATGATGATCTCCGGTTACCTGACCGTCCCGGCGTACGCGGAGTTCCACCGCTGGCTCGGCCGCGGCGACGCGCTCGGCCCGATGTGGGACGCGTGGGCGGCCGGGGACCGCAAGAAGGCGAACGAGCTGATCCCGGACGAGGTGGTCGACGCCCTGCTCGTGCACGGCACGCCCGACCAGTGCCGCGCGCACGTCGACCGGTACGCGGATGCCGGCATCGACACCGCGATCCTGGCCCTGCTGCCGACGCCGGAACTCGGAGCCGTCCAGGCAGCGAGCAAGGGCGAGGCGCAGGTCCGGTATCTGGCCGAGGTGATCAGCGCTCTGGCACCGACCGGGGAGTGATCCGGCAGTCGCCCGCCGGGCTGCGGATGGTGGAATCGATCTCCGCGGTCCGGCGTCCGCCTGGCGGCGACTGCGCAGCAGTGGGGGCAACTTGACCAGTGAATGAGGGAACTGTCTCAGCCGCAGGAGCTCCAGCCGTTCCCGTACGCGGGCTGTGCGCTGTCGATCAGCCAGTAGCCGCCGGGTTGCTGGACCATGTAGTAGTCGAGATCCCAGTTGTCGCAGGGGTCTTGTCCGTCCGGGGACAGGCTGGGCGCCTGGTAGCTGGTGAAGGAGACCTCGGCGGCCACCCGGCAGCCGGAGCGCAGGTGTTCGGCATGGTAGACGATGTTCGTGTCAACACTGGAAGACACGCCGTCGGTGAAGGTGTTGTAGCCGCCGATCCGGTCGTGGTCCGACTGCGTCAGCATGCTCCATGCGCCGGGGTAGTTCCCCAGGCTGATGTCGTCGAAGTAGCGGATCAGGGTGCTGCCGACGGCGCTGGCCTGGCCGGGGGAGTAGTTCGAGCAGCTGTTCTGGGCTAGCGCGGCCGTCGCGGCCCGGGGCGGCGCCGGGCCGGTGCCGGCCGGGCCGGGGGCGGAGTGCTGGACGGAGGCGGCCGGGACGGCCGCCCCGCCGTCCGCCGCCGAGGCCGCGGCGGGCCCGGCTCCCAGGCCGAGCAGTGCGGCGGTGCACAGGGTGGTGGTGGTCGATCGCATCGGATCCTCCCGGTGGCGTGCAGTCCGGCCGGTCGCGGTGTGGGTTCGCGCACTGGCCTTGATCAACACTCCTCGGGTGGGGCGGACCGGCATACCGCCAGGCGGGTGAGCACACGTCCCGGACCCGGTCGCCAGGCTTCCTCTGCCCGCGCCCGGTGCCCGTCGCCCGCACGTCGCCGCCGATACGCCCTGCACTCGCCCTGCGACCTCAGCCACGACGCGGTCCGCGATGACCGCCGCGACCTGGTCCGCGATGACCGCCACGACGCGGTCCGTGATGACCGCCGCGACCCGGTCAGCCGCCTCAGCCCGCCCTCAACCCTCCCTCGCCCCCACAACCAACCCGAGCCCAGCCCTACACCAACCGCGCCCGGGCCGCGTTCACGACCTCCGCCCCGACCCCGGCCGCGGCGAAGTACGCCTCCGGGTCGAAGTCCGCCAGCACGGCGAGCATCGCCTCGCGCGCGGTGAGGCCGGCCTCGGTCAGCGACTCGCGGATCTCGTCCAGGTCGTCCTGGTGCAGCGAGGTGCCGTGCGGGCCGGAGTTCTGGTAGCTCAGCTCGTAGTCGGCCGCGATCGCCTCCGGCTCCACCCCGGCCAGCCGCAGCAGCACCATCACGGCCAGCCCGGTCCGGTCCCGGCCCAGTTCGCAGTGCACGAGGATGCCGCCCGGGGCCGCGCCGGCCACCGCGGCGACGAACTCGGCCATCGCCTTCGCGCCGTCGCGCAGGTAGGCCCGGAATATCCGGGGCGTGCCGTCCAGGTCGCTGACCGTGTTGTACCAGCCGGGCGCGAGGAACTGGTCCACCGGCACCCGGACCAGGCTGGTCCCGGCCGGCCGGGCGGCCAGCGGCTGCTCCACCTCGTCGTCGTTGCGCAGGTCTATCACGGTACGGATACCGTGCTCGGCCACGCTGCGCCACCCGGCCTCGGTCAGGTGGTCCGGGCCGGCCGAGCGCACCAGTGCGCCGGGGCGGATCGCCGCCCCGGCGCCGGCCGGCAGGCCGCCGAGGTCCCGGGCGTTGACCAGCCCGTCCCAGTCGAGGATCCGGGCCGGATCCTGGAGTACATCACTTGTTCGCAGAGGGTCCATGGCGACGTTTTCTATCAGGTTTGGCCGGACTTCGCTGCCTCATCAGGGCACTGATGAAGCTCGAAGGACGTGCTGACCGGCCCCGATGCCGTCGCCGTACGGACCGTCAGGTGGTGGCCACCAACTTGCGGACACCGGCCAGCCAGCGGTCCCGGTCGGCCGCCTTGTACCCGATGTGCTTGGCCACCTCCGGATGCGGCAGGATCAGGAACCGCTCGGCGGCCAGGCCCTCGATCACGCAGTCGGCGACCTGCTCCACCGTCAGCAGCTCCCCGGAGGCGGCCACCGCCAGCGCGGCCGGGTTGCCCGAGTCCAGGCCGTCCTGCAGCAGCGCGGTGCGCACCCCGAGCGGACACAGGGCACTGACTTTGACGCCCTGATCTCCGTACGCCACCGCGAGATACTCGGCGAAGGCGACGGCGGCGTTCTTGGACAGGGTGTACGGCGCGTCCCCGGGCGACATCAGCAGCCCGGCCGCGGAACAGGTGTTGAGCAGGTACCCGCAGCCGCGCTCGACCATCCCCGGCACGACGGCCCGGGCCGCGTACACGTGTGCCATCGTGTTCACCCGCCAGGCGAGTTCGAACTCCGCGTCGGTGGCGTCGATGCCGTGGCCGGTCGCGATCCCGGCGTTGGAGCACATCAGGTCGACCGGCCCGAACTCGCGCTCGGCCGCCTCGACCAGCCCGCGCACCTGGGCCTCCTCGGCCACGTCCACCACCAGCGCCGAGGCCCGGGCGCCGAACTCGCGCACCTGCGCCGCGACGGCCTCGGCCGCGGTCCCGTCCAGGTCCGCGACCAGCACCGCCGCCGCGCCCTCGGCCGCGAACCGGCGCGCCAGCTGCGCGCCGATGCCGTTGCCGCCGCCGGTGACCACGGCGACCTTGCCTGCCAGCTCCATCTGAAACCTCCTGCGTGCCCGGTGGGCCGGCCCGCTCGCGGCCGGACTGCTCCCGCCACTGTACGGCAGACCGACCAGTCGGTATGGAGCCGGTGCGACACCGACGCGGCTGCGACCGGGGCCTGAGACGGTCGCAACCGCGTCGGCGGCCTGGGCGGGGTCGGTCAGCTGTGCGAGACGGTCAGCGCGTAGAACTCGACCTTCGCGCCCACCGTGGACTTTCTCCCGGAGGTCTGGTCGTAGTCGCCGGCCTTGAAGTACATGCCGTAGCCGTTGATCGTGGACGACGCCGTCCAGGTCTGGGTCGCGCCGCCGTTGATGACCAGGCTGATCGTGCTGCCGCTCAGGCCGATCGTGTAGCTCCACTTGGTGCCGAGCTTCACGCTGCCGACCGTGTACAGCTTCTCGTTGCCGCCCGCGGGCGTCTGCTCGATCCCGATCTTGATGGTGCCGCTGGAGTAGTAGAACAGCTCCAGCAGCGGCTTGGTCGAGCCGCCGGAGCCGAGGTGGATCTGCCCGACCGCGACGTGGTCCGGGACCTCGGTGACCGCGAGTGTGCCGCTGAGCTTGTTGGTGGTGCCCTTGGCGGACCAGTTCGCCGCAGCTTGTGAACAGATCGATCAACCCGGGATCACGCCCAGGGGAAGATCAGCCGCGCGGTGCGAGGCTCGACAGCAGCAGGTCGGCGTACGACTCGCCGACCGCGGTGGCCGTGAGCGGGCCGTCCGGGTGGAACCAGGTGCCCAGATGGTGCACCGAGCCGAAGAAGTAGGAGACCACCAGGTCCGGGTCGACCTCGGCGCGGAACTCGCCGGACTGCTGGCCCTCGGTCACCAGGTCCCGGAACCGCTCGTGGTAGCGGCGCCGCTCGATCCGGACCAGCTTCTGCTTGTCGGCGGCCAGCAGGTGCTGCGACCGGAAGAACACGATCGCCTCGTCGAGGTTCGCGGCCGTGGTCTCCACCACGTCCACGGCAGCCAGCCGCAGCCGGAGGCCGGGCGCACCGGGGCCGGCCGCGATCTGCTCCAGCTGCCCGGCCTGCATGGCCAGCAGGCGATGGTAGATCTCGTACAACAGGGCGTCTTTGGAGTCGAAGTAGTGGTACATCGCGCCCTTGGTGACCCCGGCCGCCGAGACCACGTCCTGCACGGAGGTCGACTCGTATCCGTGTTCTGCGAACAGGCGGGTGGCCGCGGCTATCAGGCGCTCGGTGACCGGTTCGGCGACCTCGTCCCGGGCTGCTGTGCGCGCCATCGCCCGCCTTCCTCCCGTGTCGGCCCTGCTCGTGCGGTATTCGTACCGGGCAGTATATCCGGCCGGTCCGGGCCGATCGCGCCGCCGCGGCCCGGCGCGCGCGGCCGTCGGGCCCGTCGCGCTCGGCGGGTCCCCGAACGGATCAGCCCGGACCCCTGGATGGGCGCGACCGGGCCCGCAGCGGGTGTGCGGCCCGGACCGGTGACGCAGGGTGGAGGAAGGTGAGCGGGAAGTACCCGCCCACAGCACACCCAGAGGAGACGGTCCCGTGGCGGACTACTACGTTTTCAAGATGCCGAAGAACTCCAAGAACAACGGCGAGCTGGACAAATCCCAGGTCGTCGAGCTCGTCGCCCTGGCCGCGGCGGTGGCCGGGACCGACAAGGTGATCTACCTGTCCGGGCCGCACGCCAACCCCGAGCAGAAGGCCGCGATGAAGGCCGTGCGCAACCAGCTGGTCAGCAAGGGCGTGCCGATGGAGCGGATCACCCACTCCAAGCCCGACGGCATGGCGGTCCACCTGGCCGACGCCGGGTCCGCCGCCGCTCCCGCTTCCGCCGCGCGCGTCTGAGCCGCACGCCGCGTGCACCGGGGGTGCCTGAGCCGTTCCGGGCTGTCCGGAGCGGCTCAGGCCGTTTTTGTCGGATGAAGCATGTTCATGACGAGCAGATGAAACTGCTGAAACAAGTCTTCACGACCGATTCGGTGCTCACGGCCGCGTCCCGGCAGTACATCCAGGGCCTGATGAGCCGGGTCGAGAGCGACCAACGCTGGAGCGTGAGCGCCGCGGCGACCGCCGGGACCGGCTACATGGTCAAGAACGGCTGGCTGCCGAGTTCCGCGACCGGCCTGTGGACCGTCAACAGCATCGGCGAGGTCACGGCCGACGGCCACGTCCTCCTGATCGCCGTCCAGACCGACGGCGACAGTGACATGGCGACCGGCGTCGACTACGCCCAACAGATCGCCGCGACCGCAGCGCAGTCGCTGGTAGCCGACGAATAGCAGCCGGCTAACGGAAGGATGCGACCCCGCCGCCCGGATCGGCGTCGTCGTCCTCGTCCGCCGACCGGGTCAGGCCGCCGAACCCCGGCGCCCAGCGATACTGGAGTAGGTCCGCGCGGTACTCCAGCGCCCCGAGCCCGACCAGGCTGTCCAGGATCCGCAGCAGCAGCTCGCCGTTGTCGTTCGGGTAGGACGGGAAGAACAGCCCTCGAACATCAGTGAACGACGAAGGCTCCGCGAACAGATCCATCACCCGGCCGACCTGGTAGCACGCGAGATCCAGATCGGTCCACTCGGCCAGCAGTCCCCTGAGCTTCGCATAGGTCACGGAACGATCCTGGCACAATTCCCGCCGACCCGAGGGACTTCGCCCTCGATCGCCCGGCCAGGAGACTTCCCCATCCGGCTACTTCATGCGACTGTAAGATTGCAGAAAGTAACGCAGCAGTCTTATGCATGCGTCGGATGGTGGTCAGTGCCGGTCGGAAGTGTGGGGGCGATCTTCATGGGGCGGTTCGGAGTATGGTCGGCGGCTCTCGTGGTCGCGTTGTCGACAGCGGGATGTGCAGCGGCCGGCGGCGGCGGATCCGGCGGCGCGGCGGAGGCGGGCGGGAAACTGTCCTGTCTTCTCGATCTCCAGTTCGACGGGCCGGTGTCCGGTCAGCTCATCGCGACCGTGGACGTCGCGTGCGACTTCCCGGTCGCCTCGTCGACGACGGTGCTGTCCGTCCTGGGCAAGTCGGCGGGAAGTTCGGCGATGTCCTGGCAGAATTTCGGTGACCCGAAGAAGAGTACCCAAGTGCCGCCGGTGTCGTTGACGTACAAGGCGCTGTGTTCGGGCGGGGACTGGGAGGCCGAGGCGAGCATCACCGGCGTCGGGCCGAACGCCCAGCCGTTCCACTCGACCGCGACGCAGCGCCTCGGCGGCACGCTGACCGACGGCGACTGCAAGGCATCCGGCTGAAAGGCAGGTTGGCACATGAAATTCACCATCGAGGCCGTCTGGTATCCGGCGAACGCCGCGGCGATCGAGTATGAGTTCTTACAACGCAGGGAAGTCAGCGAGGCGGACTATGCCGCGGACGTGGCGCGGGGACTGCGCGGGGCGTCGCGGTTCCACAACGAGCGGATCGGCACGGCCCGCAGCGAGATGCTGATGCTGGGCCAGGCCGAGGAGTTCGGCGTGCGCTGGCTGGCGCAGCACGCCGGGATGGATCCCGAGTGCGACAACCTGGTCTTCCGCTACGGCATCGACGCGGACCGGGCGGAGATCCGCCGCCGGACCGAGCCGGGGGACTGAAACAGGCAGCGCGCACCCGGCCCGGCCGCGCGCTGTGACAGAAAACTCACCGCCGAGAAGTCATGAGGACCTGTTCGGAGTTCAGATCAAGATCAGCGAAACGGCTCAGCGCCGAGCCTGGGCGTGCGCCGGGTGCGTCCTCATACCCGGTCGTCTGTGGACGTACCCGGCGTGCGGCCAGGCGACGGCGATCAGCCGTTTCGCCTTGATCTGAACTCCTAGATCGAACCCGCCGCCGGTCCGGTGCTCCCGCGCGCGATCAGCTCCGCGGCCAGCTCGATGCTCAGCGCGTCGTGCGCGTGGCCGTCCATCTGCCGCATCAGCATGGTCACGGCCACCCGGCCCATCTCCAGCAGCGGCTGGCGGACCGTGGTCAGCTGCGGGGTGGTGGCTCGGCTGACGTCGATGTCGTCGAAGCCGGTGACGGACACGTCCCGGGGCACGCGCAGTCCGCGCGCGGCCGCCGCCTCCAGCACGCCGACCGCGACCTTGTCGTTGAAACACACGATCGCGGTGGGCCGCTGCGGCAGGGCGAGCAGTTCGTGCCCGGCGATCAGGCCGGTCTCGGCCTTGGGCTCGCCGTGCCGCATCAGGTCCGGGTTGCCCATCACCCCGGCCTCGGACAGCGCGGTCAGGTGCCCGGCCACCCGGTCGTCGCGGGCCAGCCAGTGCGGCGGGCCGGTGATCACGCCGATCCGGCGGTGGCCGAGGCCGACCAGGTGCCGGGTCACCGCGCGGGCGCCGCCGAAGTGGGACGCCGTGATCGACACCACGCCGCGCGGCACCGGGATCCGCGGGTCCACCACGACCAGCGGGTAGCCGCGCGCGGTGGCCGCCTCCAGGTCGCCGAGCGGTTCCGGCGGCAGGATCAGCACCGCTCCGGCGGTGTCCCGGCGGCCGGGCAGTTCGCGCAGCACCGGGGAGTCCACCCCGGCGTCGCCGGCGTCCAGGATCATCCGCTGGCCGTGCAGGGCCAGGGTCTCGGCCACCGAGGTCACGATCAGGCCGAAGTAGTCGGTCAGCAGGTAGGGGCAGCGGACGAACACCGGCAGGCCCGGGGCGACCGGGGTGCGCCGGCGCGGGGTCGGGGCCGCCGGGCCGAGCCGGTCGAAGACCTCCTGGACCCGCCGCTCGGTGTCCGGGGCGACGTTGCCCTGCCCGTTGAGCACCCGGGAGACCGTCGCGATGGACAGTCCGGTCTCGGCCGCGACCATCCGGACCGTGGACCGGACCGGTGATCCGGAACCGGGTGAAACAGATGGTTGTTTCATCACCCCGCCATAACAATGCTTCGCAGTTAAGCCTAGTTCTCGTCAAAGTAGTTGACGCCATTTCACCGCACTGCTGGAATCACAGTCGCATTACGTTTCTGAACTGTTTCAGAAGCGAGACCCATCCTTCTCCCGCCCACAAGGGCTCCCAGCCGCACCCGCCCGCGGTGGCCGAACCGGTCTGCACCGACCGGCGCCGGCCGGACGCGGGCCGCACCGACATCAGACCGACCTGGCGGCGAACCGGTCGGTTTACTCGACAGAGCGCTCTCCCGACCTCGGTCGGCGAGCCGGCGCGCGGCCGGGCGGGCCCTTGACGAATAAGAGGTCATTCATGCGCAAGACGCACGTCAGAGTGCTGTCGCTGATCGCCGGCGCGGCACTGGTCACCGGAGGCCTGGTGCTCGCCGGCGCCGGCGCCGCGCAGGCCGCTCCGGCCTACCCGGCGCACTACGCCGCGCCCTATCTCCAGATCGGCTCCTCGGACGCCGGGGACATGGCCGCGGACAAGGCGGCCACCGGGCTGAAGTACTACACCCTCGCGTTCCTGATCCCGCAGTCCGGTTGTACTCCGCAGTGGGAGGATGACGGCAGTGGTGTCGGGGCGTTCAACTCGCAGATCAGCTCGTTGCAGGCAGCCGGCGGCAACGTGATCATCTCCTCCGGCGGTGCGGACGGCGGCGAACTCGCGCAGACCTGCACCTCGGTGACGTCGCTGACCGCCGCGTACGCGAACATCGTGAACACCACCGGCGTGGACCGGCTCGACTTCGACATCGAAGGCGGCGTGCTCTCGGACACCGCGTCCACCGCCCGGCGCGACCAGGCGCTGGCCGCCCTGCAGGCCCAGAACCCGGCCGTGCAGGTCGACTTCACCCTCGCGGTCGCCCCCAACGGCCTGCCCACCGGCACCGGCTCCGAGTACGCGCTGCTGCAGGACGCGAAGTCCAAGGGCGTGAAGGTGTCCGTGGTCGACCTCATGACGATGGACTTCGGCGACGGGCAGAACGCCCTGAACGACGCCGAGTCCGCCGCCCAGGCCACCGCCGGGCAGCTGTCCGGCCTGTACGGGATCTCCACCTCCGCGGCCTACGCGATGATGGGCCTGACCCCGATCGCCGGCCAGAACGACGACAACGAGAACTTCACCATCGCCGACGCCACCACCCTGGAGAGCTTCGCCGCGGCCAACGGCGTCGCAGAGCTCTCCTTCTGGGAGGTGGACGGCTACGACAAGGGCACCGGGTACCAGTACTCGTCGATCTTCAACAAGATCACCGGCACCACCGGCGGTGGCGGCACTCCGCCGCCGACCGGCGCGACCGGCCCGGTGACCGGCTACCAGGGCCTGTGCCTGGACGACCGCAGCGCCAGCACCGCCGACTTCAACCCGATCCAGGTCTACACCTGCAACGGCACCGCCGCGCAGAGCTGGACCGTGGAGTCCGACGGCTCGCTGCAGACGCTCGGCAAGTGCCTGGACGTGAACGCGGCCGGCACCGCCAACGGCACCCTGGTCGACCTCTACACCTGCAACGGCACCGCCGCGCAGGTCTGGCAGCCGCAGTCCAACGGCGAACTGCTCAACCCGAACTCCGGCAAGTGCCTGGACGACACCGGCTTCGGCGCGGCGGGCACCCAGGTGCAGATCTGGGCCTGCGCCGCCAGCTCGAACCAGCAGTGGACCCTGCCCGGCGGCGGGGGCGGAACCACGCCCCCCGGCGGCGGCACGGCCCCGAACCTGGGGTCGAACGTCTACATCTTCACCACCTCCATGTCGACCACGACGATCCAGAACGACATCAACGCGGTCTACAACACCCAGCAGTCCAACCAGTTCGGCACCCAGCGCTACGAGCTGATGTTCGAACCGGGCACGTACAACGTGAACATCCCGGTCGGCTTCTACACCGAGGTGGTGGGCCTGGGCCAGAACCCGTCCCAGACGGTCATCACCGGCGGCGGCATCCACGCCGACGCGGCCTGGGCCGGCGGCAACGCGACCACGAACTTCTGGCGCGGGGTGGAGAACATCACCATCGACCCGTCCTCCGGCTCGACCGAGTGGGCCGTGTCCCAGGCCGACCCGATGCGCCGGGTGCAGGTCGACGGCAACCTGGTCCTGGACGACGACACCTCGGGCAACACCTCGAGCAACTGGTCCTCCGGCGGCTTCGTCAGCGACTCTGTGGTCACCGGCCAGGTCAACTCCGGCACCCAGCAGCAGTACATCTCCCGCAACGACCAGTACGGCTCGTGGACCGGGTCGAACTGGAACATGGTGTTCGTCGGTGACACCGGCGTGCCCGGCACCAGCTTCCCGATCCCGCCGGACACGACCGTGAGCCAGACCCCGACGATCGCGGAGAAGCCGTACGTCTACACCGACTCCTCGGGCAACTGGGACGTGTTCGTCCCCGGCGACCGCACCAACGCCCAGGGCGCCAGCTGGAGCGGCGGCAACACCGCGGGCACCTCGCTGCCGATCAGCGACTTCTTCATCGCGACCCCCAGCAACACGGTCGCGCAGATCAAC
>DASZBX010000056.1:0-16996 GCA_035943635.1 Actinocrinis sp.
GCCTCCAGACGGCCACCACTTTCCTGGCATGCTGTTTTCCCTCTCGGCTTTCGCCTCCAGGTAGGCCAGGCGACCCAGGAACCTCCTTCCGAGTCCCTCCCGGCTGCGCCGGGGATACAGCAAAGCGCCTCACGGCGCACACCCTACGTGACCGTGTCCGCGGACGTCGTCGTGGCCGAGGACGACACGAAGGCCCGCGAACTGGCGGCCGGATACGGCCAGTGGGTACGCAGCATCCGCAGCGCCGAGGGCGCCATCCAGTTCCCGACCCCGCAGGAGGCGGCCCGGTTCGCCTGGACCGACGAGGACCGCGCCCTGGTCGCCGACCGCGTCGACACGCAGTTCGTCGGCTCCGCGAAGTCCGTCGCGGACAAGCTGGAGATCCTCCAGGAGGCCACCGGCGCCGACGAGCTGATCATCACGACCATCACGCACGACCACGCCGATCGGGTCCGCTCATACCAACTGCTCGCCGATGAATGGAGAAGCCGATGACCGCCACTGTCGACCACCTTTCCTGTCGCCCCGGATTCGATCCGCCGACGCTCGCCGGGCCGACGCCCGCGTCCCTCGTCCTGGACCAAGCCGTGTGGGCCTCGCTGACCGGGCCGCACGCCCGGCTCGCCGAACGGCACGGCCGCGCCGCCCGCTACCAGACCGACGTAGCCGGCTTCGCCGCCCTCGAAGACCCGGCCGACCCGCGCGCCTGGGCCGACGCCGCCGAACTGCTCGGCCCGGACGGGCGCCTGACCCTGACCGGGGTCGCCCACTGGCCGGAGGACTGGGAGCCCGCGTTCACCGGCAAGGGCGTCCAGATGGTCGACACAGCGGTGGCCGCCTGCCCCGACCCGGAGGCGGTACTGCTCGGCCCGCAGGACGTCCCGGAGATGCTCGCCCTGGTCGATCGCACCGCGCCCGGGCCCTTCCTGCCCCGGACCATCGAGCTGGGCAGGTATCTCGGCATCCGCCGCGACGGCGCGCTGGTGGCGATGGCCGGCGAACGGTTGCACCCGCCCGGCTGGACCGAGATCAGCGCGGTGTGCACCGATCCGGCGTACCGCGGCCAGGGCCTGGCCACCCGGCTGGTCCGCGCGGTCGCCGCGGGGATCAGGCAGCGCGGGGAGACCCCGTTCCTGCACACGGTCGCCTCGAACACGAACGCGATCAGGCTGTACGAGTCCATCGGATTCACCCTGCGCCGCCGCAGTTCCTTCACGGTGCTGATCAGCCCCCTGCGGTCGGCCGGCTAGTCCAGCTACACCAAGCCCGGCAAGGTCGGCGGCGGGGGAGCCGGAACCACCTCGCTGGTCGGCTCCGCCGCGGATGCCGCGGTCGCGCTGAGGAACTACCGCGATCCGGGCATCACCCTCTTCATGGAGAGAATGTTTCACTATTCTGTTGTCAAGCAACTCTTGTGCAGAGCTAGATCGCGTTGACGTGCGGAAACGCAGTTGACAAAAACTGGCCCCTCCACCAGGATGGCTGGCATGGTGAGGCCGTTTGAACCCCTGATCAGGCGTGTCTACTTGGACACGGTGCACCTGACCTCTGCCGCCTGTCGTCGCCGATCCGCTTGACCGGCGCTCGCATTCGCGCTGCCTCTGGTTATTAGGCTCCTTCCTCGCCTTCGCGTTCCGATTCACCCGTCCACGACTGGTCATTCAGTGTGCGGATATCAATAGTCATCTCCGAGCTCTCGTGTTGTGATGCCGCTTTCCGGCGGCGTGTGTGGGGACGGTCGCGCTCCGGTATCCGGGTCTCGCGACGAGCTGTGTCACCGTTTTCCGCCCGACCGGCCACCTGCCCGGGCACCGACTCTTCCGAAAGGACTTCCCGTGACGTCAAGCAACGAGTGGAGCTTCGAGACCCGCCAGATCCACGCCGGCCAGCAGCCCGATCCGACAACCGGCGCCCGCGCACTGCCGATCTATGCCACGACCTCCTACGCGTTCCGCGACACCGACCACGCGGCCAAGTTGTTCGGCCTCGCCGAACCGGGCAACATCTACACCCGGATCATGAACCCCACCCAGGACGCGGTCGAGCAGCGGATCGCCTCGCTCGAAGGCGGCGTCGGCGCCCTGCTGCTCGCCTCCGGCCAGGCCGCCGAGACGCTCGCCATCCTCAACCTGGCCGAGGCCGGCGACCACATCGTCTCCTCGGCCAGCTTGTACGGCGGCACCTACAACCTGTTCCACTACACGCTGCCCAAGTTCGGCATCCAGGTGTCCTTCGTCGAGGACCAGGACGACCCCGAGCAGTGGCGGGCCGCGACCCGGGAGAACACCAAGGCGTTCTTCGCCGAGACCATCGGCAACCCGCAGGGCAACGTCCTGGACATCGAGAAGGTCGCCGGGGTCGCGCACGAGGCGGGCGTCCCGCTGATCGTCGACAACACGATCGCCACCCCCTACCTGATCCGTCCGTTCGAGCACGGCGCCGACATCGTCGTGCACTCCGCGACCAAGTACCTGGGCGGCCACGGCACCGCCGTCGGCGGCGTGATCGTGGACGGCGGCAAGTTCGACTGGTCCGCCAGCGGCCGCTTCCCCGGGTTCACCACACCGGACCCGAGCTACCACGGCCTGGTCTACTGGGAGGCGCTCGGCGCGGTCAGCTACATCATCAAGGCCCGGGTCCAGCTGCTGCGCGACCTGGGACCGGCCGTCTCCCCGTTCAACGCCTTCCTGTTCGCCCAGGGACTGGAGACGCTCAGCCTGCGGATCGAGCGGCACGTGGCGAACACGCTGCGGGTGGCCGAGTGGCTGGAGCAGCGCGACGAGGTCGAGCGGGTGCAGTACGCGGGCCTGGCGTCCAGCCGCTGGCACGCCCAGGCCGAGCGGTACGCGCCGAAGGGCGCGGGCGCGGTGCTCGCCTTCGAGCTCAAGGGCGGGATCGACGCGGGCCGGCGCTTCGTGGACGGGCTGGAGCTGTTCAGCCACGTCGCGAACATCGGCGACGTGCGCTCCCTGGTGATCCACCCGGCCTCGACCACCCACTCCCAGCTGAGCGCCGAGGAGCAGCTGTCCGCGGGCGTGACCCCCGGCCTGGTCCGACTGGCCGTGGGGCTTGAGGGTGTCGAGGACCTGCTGGCCGACCTGGACGCCGGGTTCCGCGCGGCCAAGGAAGCCTGAGTCGTGCTCGGCGAGGCCGCCGGGGCCCCTCCCGCCAGCGGTGCCTGGCGGGAGGGCGAGGACCCGGGCGGTCGCCGCTTCGCCCGGCTCGGCGGCCCGCTGCCCCTGGAGGCCGGCGGTGAGCTGTCCGAGGTCACCGTCGCCTACGAGACCTGGGGAACCCTCAGCCCGGACCGCGACAACGCGGTGCTGATCCTGCACGCGCTGACCGGCGACAGCCATCTCGCCGGGCCGGCCGGGCCGGGGCATCCCATCGCCGGATGGTGGGACGCCCTGGTCGGCCCGGGGCTTCCGGTGGATACGGACCGGTGGTTCCTGGTCGTGCCCAACGTGCTCGGCGGCTGCCAGGGCACCACCGGCCCGGCCTCGCCCGGCCCGGGCGGTCGGCCCTGGGGCGGCCGGTTCCCCCGGATCACCATCCGCGACCAGGTCGCCGCCGAGGCCGCTCTCGCGGACGAGCTCGGCATCGGCCAGTGGGCCGCAGTCCTCGGCGGATCGATGGGCGGAATGCGGGCCCTGGAGTGGGCGGTGAGCCGGCCGGAGCGACTCCGGGCGGTGTTGCTCCTGGCCGTCGGCGCCAACGCCACCGCCGACCAGATCGGCCTGCAGGGCGCGCAGATCCATGCGATCCGCACGGACGGGGCTTTCCGCGACGGGGACTACTACGATGCCGAGCCGGGCAAGGGCCCGCATCTCGGGCTCGGTGTCGCCCGACGGGTGGCGCACCTGTCGTACCGGACCGAGGCCGAGTTGGCGCAGCGCTTCGGGCACCTTCCGCAGCAGGGGGAGGACCCGCTGCGGCAGGGCCGCTTCGCGGTTGAGTCGTACCTGGACCATCACGCGGCCAAGCTCGCCTACCGCTTCGACGCGAACAGCTACATCACCCTGACCCAGGCGATGAGCCTGCACGATGTGGGCCGAGACCGTGGCGGCGCAGCGGCGGCGCTCGCCCAGATCACCGCGCATGCCGTGGTCGGCGGCATCGACTCCGATCGGCTGTACCCGCCCTACCTGCAGCAGGAACTCGCCCAGCTGATCCCGGACTGTGATGGTCCTCATTTCGTGCACTCCCCGTATGGTCATGATGCTTTCCTGATCGAGAGCGATCAGGTGTCCGATCTGGTCAACCGCACTCTCGCCGCGGCCGCCGCGGTCCGTCCCGAGTCCGCGGCGGCCCCCGCGCCCATCGCCGGTCCCGCCCCTGCGAAACCGGGCAGGCGTCGATAGAGGCGCCTTAGATCGCTCTACCTCTGGTTCTTGTCCTGCTCTGCCAGGAACTCATTGACGTCCGCCGCGACCTCGTCGGGGTACTGGAAGAGGAAGGCGTGCGAGGCGTCCGGGTAGATCTTGATCCGGGAGTCCGGGATCAGGCCGGCCATCAGGTGGCTGGCCTTGGTGGGGATCATCAGGTCGTTGTCGCCCTGGAGGATCAGGGTGGGCTGGCGGATGCCGGTCAGCCGCTGAAGCGCGCCGTGGTCCGGGATGCCCCAGTCCAGTACCGCGTCGTACTGGGCGTCGCGGGTCTGCAGGCTGGTGGGTGCGTCCCGGTCCTCCTGCCGCTGGAGGAAGCGGCCGAGGAACTCCACGCCCTTGGCCTGGCTGGTCTCGGTGTGGGCGAAGAAGATGTAGAGCAGGTCCCCGCCGCCGGCGTCCGCCGCGCGCGCGTGGTCGGCGATGTCCCGGCGCCAGCCGTGCATGCCGGGTGCCCCCTTCGGCCCGGTGCCGGCCAGGACGAGCGTGCGGACCAGGTCCGGGCGGATCAGGGCGAGTTCCTGGGCGACGAAGCCGCCGAGCGAGAAGCCGAGCAGGTCGACCCGGTCCAGGCCGAGCGCGTCGAGGAAGGCGGTCGCGTCCCGGGCGGTCTGCGCGACCGTGCCGGGCGTGCGGCCGGAGGTCAGGCTCACCCCGACGTTGTCGAACACGATCACTTCGCGTTCCCTGGCGAGTCCGTCGACCAGGGCCGGGTCCCAGTTGTCGAGATTGCCGCGGAAGTGCTGGAGCAGGACGAGCGGCACGTCCCCGGCGCCGCCGGACCCGAATCGGCGGTAGGCGTAGGTGACGTCGTTGTCTGCGCCGACGAACTGGGTCGGGGCCGTCACGAGCGTGGTGTCAGGCATGGTGGTACCTCCGTTGCTGAAAATGACCGTTCATCTTAAGCGGGTTATACTTCGCCGACTTGTGGGGTCGCGGGATTGGCGTGCTGGAGGTGCGCTTGCCGCCGCCCGTGGGGTGCGGGCGGCCGGGCAGCTTGGTGGTTGAGTGGTCGGGCCGGCGATCCGGTTCAGTCGAGTATGGTCGCGAAGACCATGTCGACGAAGCCGTCGAGCGCCTCGGTCGTCCCGAGCGCCTTGGTGCGCAGGGCTGTACCTTCGAGCGCGTCGATTATCAGTCCGGCCAGGGCGTGAGACTCTAGCGTGGACGCGATCTCGTGGGTCTGCTGGGCCTCGCCGATCGCCTCGGCCAAGGCGTTGATCCAGCCCTTGAACGACGCGTCGACGACCTCGCGCAGCTCGGCCAGGCCCTCGTCGCCGAGCTCCTGGGCCATGTTCCCGAGCAGGCAGCCGAACTCCAGGCCGCTCTGCCTGGTCCGGGTGAGCTCGGCCTCGAGGTGTGCGCGGATGCGGAGGAGCGCCGGACCGTCGCCCTTGAGCAGGCCCGTGCTCGTGCCCTCCGCGTAGCGCTGGACGACTACCCGGGCCAGGTCGACTTTGCTGGTGAAGTGGTTGTAGACGGACCCCTTGGGCACGCCCGCGACCACCGCGATGTCCTGGATGCTGGCTCCGTGGAAACCGGAGCGCCGGAACACGGACGTCGCGGCTTCGACGATCTCGCCCTTCACGCTGACCTGTGGCATATCTTCAATATGACCGGTCGTCTTAGATTTGTCAACTCGCTGTTCTGTTCGACCGGTCTCGCCGGGGGTGGCGGCGCGTGGCCTGGGCGGTTGTCCGGCCGTCCTCAGCGTGTCGCGGCCACGGAAACGACGTGTTTACCCAGCACGCCGCCCTTTTCGAAGGCCCGGTGCGCAGCGGCGATGTCGGACAGCGGGTATACGTTGTCGACGACCGGCCGCAGCAGATCCGAGGCGACATAGCCCGCGAGATCGCGCAGCAGATCGGCGTCCGGGTTGGCGCTGAAAGCACGGATTCGCCGCGATCCGTGCACGCTGGACGCCGCGATCGCGGCGATCGCCGGACCCGACAGCCCGATCGTGACCATCCGGCCGCCCTTGTCGAGCCGGCTCCGGTACCGGTTGAGCTCGGAGCCGACCGTGTCGAAAATGACGTCGAACAATCCCAAATGATCGGGCGAAGAGATGGCGGTGTAGTCGACGACCTGGTCGGCGCCCAGCTTCAGCAGGGCGTCGGCGTGCCGTTCGCGGGCGAGCGCGGTGATCCGGCCGCCCATCCCGCGCGCCAGCTGCACGGCAGCCGTGCCGACTCCGCCCGCCGCGCCGCGCACCAGAATTCGTTCGCCGCGGGCCAGGTTAACGATGTCGCGCAGCGCGATCAGCGCCGTGGTGCCGGCGACGACGAGGGAGGCTGCGTCCGCCGCCGACAGGTCCGCCGGAGCCGGTGCAACGCGGTCGGCCGGGACGAGGACGTACTCGGCCATCGCGCCGGTGCGGTGCCGCTGGCGGGGGTGCACGGTGCCCCACACGCGCTCGCCGGTATGCAGCCCGCGCACGTCCGCGCCGATCGCGGCGACGACGCCTGCGAAATCGAGCCCCACGCCGATCGGGAACCGGCGTCCTGACACCATTTTCAACGCGCCCGAGCGGACCAGCGTGTCATGGCCGTTCACGCTGGCCGCCTCGACCGCGACCAGGACCTCGCCCGCGCTCGGGATCGGCTGGTCGACGGCGGCGATGCGCAGGACTTCGGGTTCACCGAAACGGGTGATCTGAGCGGCTCGCATGGGATTGTTCCTTCCAGGGGACGGACGGTTCTTCTGGATCCGATCCTGGGACCTGGCTGCGGAATGACGGTCGTAAGGTTTGTCCTGGGACTAGCAGACCTACCTTCGGTTCGGGCGTCGGCGTGATACTGGGGTCATGGCTGATGCCGCGACTTCCGACCCCCGACGCGAGTTCGCCGATTTCCTGCGTACGCGCCGAACCCGTGTGCGGCCCGAGGATCTCGGCCTGGAGCCGGGGCCGCGGCGGCGCGTGACCGGGCTGCGGCGCGAGGAACTGGCGCTGCTGGCCGGGGTGAGCTCGGACTACTACCAGCGGATGGAGCAGGGCCGGGACGTGCGGCCCTCCGAGCAGGTGCTCGACGCTCTCGCTCGCGCGCTGGAGTTCACCGCCGAGGAGACCCGGCACCTGCACAGCCTGGCCGCCGCCGCGCGCACACCCGCCGAGCCGCCGCGACGTCACGAGCCGGAAGTGGTACCCGAAACGACACTCCGGCTGCTGCGCACGATGACCGCGCCCGCGATGGTCGTCGGCCGGTTTCTCGACGTCCTGGCCTGGAGTCCGCTGGCCGGGTTGCTGATGGGTGAGTTCACCGAGCGGCCGCGGGCCGAGCGCAACCTGTTGGCGCTGCTGCTGAACCCGGACGCCGATCTGGCCTGCCCGGACCGGGCGTCGACCGTCGCCGAGCTGATCGGGATGCTGCGGACCCAGGTCGCCGCCGACCCGCGCAATCCGCGCGGGGTGCAGCTCGTCGGCGAGCTGGCCGTGCACAGTCCCGAGTTCGCGACGCTGTGGGCCCGACATGATGTCGAAGAGGCGACCAGCGGCCGGATGCGGGTGAACCATCCGCTGGTCGGCGAGCTGAATCTGGACTGGGACGCTTATCCGTTGCCGGGCACGCCCGGGCCGATGCTGATGGTCTACACCGCCGAGGAGGGCGGGGCGGATGCCGAACGGCTCCAGCTGTTGGCGGGTCTGCTCACCGTGCGCCGTGAGTCACCGGGTTCGGCGCGGCCTGGCGTCGACCTTCGCCGGGCGGCTGCTTCGGGGTGAGCGGCGAACTGCCGGTCAGGCGGTGGCTTCGAGTTCCTGGAGGTCGGGGCTGAGGTCTTCCAGGTTCAGCACGATCTCGGCGGTGCGGTCCACGTGCGCTTCGAAGAGGCAGACGGCCAGGTCGGCGTCGTGGGCGAGCGCCGCGTCCAGCAGGGCCTTGTGTTCGGCGGCGACGTCGCGCTTGAACTCGCCTCCGTCGCCGGCCCAGGCGCGGTAGAGCTCGGCCGCGTCGGACAGGCGGGCGCAGATGTCGAGCAGGATCGGGTTCCCGCAGGCCTCGATCAGGGTGTAGTGGAACGCGACGTGCGCGGTGGCCCAGTCCCGGTTGCGGACGTTCGGGCGGCCGGGCACGTTCATCGGCACGCCGGCCATCCGGTGGTGCGCGGCGAGCAGTTCCGACTCCCAGGCGACGCCGCCGCGGCCGACCGCCAGGCGCAGCGCTGCGCCTTCGTTGATCTTGCGGACGGCGGTCAGGTCCTTGAGCGCGTCCAGGGACAGGCTCATCACCCGGAAGCCGCGGTTGCGTTCGATGTCGACCAGGTTCTGGGCGACGAGCAGGCCGAGGGCCTCGCGCATGACGCTGATGCTGACGCCGAAGCGTCGGCACAGGTCGACCGGCATGAGCCGCTCGCCGGGGGCGAAGCGCCGGTCCAGGATGTCGAACCGCAGCTGCTCGTACACGTTGACGGCAAGACTCTCCCCGCCCGCACGTTTCACCATCCCAGGATCGTATCATGGCTGTAGAATCGATTATTCGTTGACAGTCGAGTCTGGGCTGCCTAGTCTCGTGGCTGGTCCGACCTATCCGGTTCCGTACGAGAAGGCGAGACACACTATGGCATTGCACCGGCTCACCCAGATCACCATCGGCGTCCCGGACGTGGGTGCGGTCAGCGACTACTACGCCGAGTTCGGGCTCGAGCCGATCGGCGATCTCGGTGCGGGCACTGCGCGGCGGTTCGGCACGGTTGGTGGCGGGGAGCAGATGAGTCTGGTTCCGTCCGCGCGGCGGCGGTTGGTCGAGTTGCGGGTCGGGGCTGATGATCCGGACGACATCGCGCGGATTGCGGTGTCTTTGGCCCGGATCGGGGTTATTATGCAGTTCAGGGGGCCGAGGTTGTTTGCGCATGAGCCGGGGACCGGGGTGAATGTGGTGGTTGAGGTCGCCGGGCGTCTGGTGCAGAGGCCGACGCCGATGCCTGTGTATAACGCGCCTGGGTATGGCGGGCGTCCGGACGTGCGTGCTGCGGGAGTGTTGCGGGAGGCGCGGGTGCGGCCACGCAAGCTGGGACATGTGGTGCTCGGCTCGACGGATCAGGAGGGGTCGCAGCGGTTCTTCACCGAAGGGCTCGGGTTCAAGGTCAGCGATAGCGTGCCGGGTCTGGCTGCGTTCATGCGGTGCTCGACGGATCATCACAACGTGCTGGTGCAGCAGGCGCCTGTGCCGTTTCTGCATCACACATCGTGGCAGGTGGAGGACGTCGACGAGGTCGGTCGTGGGGCGAGTGCGATGTTGGAGAAGGATCCTGGGCGGCATGTCTGGGGGCTTGGCCGGCATCACATCGGGTCGAACTTCTTCTGGTATCTGCGGGATCCGGCCGGCAACTTCTCGGAGTACTACGCGGATTTGGACTGCATCGTCGACGACGAGCTCTGGACGCCGCGAGACTGGGAGGGGATGCGCGGATCGTATGACTGGGGGCCGCCGCCTCCGGCTTCTTTTCTTGCGCCGGAGGATGTGGCTGCGTTGATGGTTGGGGTGGGTGCGTAGAGGCGTAGTTATATGGCGTAGTCATACATGGCGATATGCAGTGCGCAGGGTGCAGTGTGCAGGGATATGCAGGGAATCTCGAAGGAATCTCAAAGAGGAGACGACATGGTTGGCGCAGCCGCTGAGGTGGATCGACGTTCGGACGAGGGGCCGGAGGCGATTTGGGTGCCGGGGCCGGAGGCGGTCGGGCGGTCGCGGATCGCGGCGTTTGCGGACTTCGTCGCCGAGCGGTTTCCCGGGCGTTGGGCCGAGTCGCCTCGGGAGGACTACGCCGCCCTGCATGCGTGGTCGGTTGCTGAGTTGGATGAGTTCTGGTCGGCGGTGTGGGACTTCTTCGAGGTCGTGGCGGACGGGGATCCCGTCCCGGCGCTGGCGGACGCTGTGATGCCTGGGGCGCGGTGGTTTCCCAGTGCGCGGTTGAATTATGCCGAGCATGCGCTGCGTTCGAGGGATGACGCGGATACGGCGATCATCCAGATCACCGAGCCCGGTGTGACCGAGGAGATGAGTTGGGGGCAACTGCGCGCGGAGGTCGGGGCGCTCGCGGCTTGGATGCGGGGCAATGGTGTGGGGGTCGGGGATCGGGTTGTCGGATATCTGCCTAATGGGCGGCATGCGATCGTGGCGTTCCTGGCGAGTGCGAGTGTGGGGGCGGTTTGGTCGGTCTGTGCGCAGGATTACGCGGCGGTTGGGGCTGCTGCGCGGTTTGGTCAGCTGGATCCGGTCGTTCTTATTACGGCGGACGGCTATCACTGGAACGGGACCGCTCATGATCGGCGGGATGAGGCCGAGGCGTTGCGGCGATCGCTGCCGACGTTGCGGCAGTGCGTGTACGTACCGCATCTCGGGCTCGAGCTGCCGGGTGGTGAGTCGGTGCGTTCGTGGGAGGAGGTGACGGCTTCGGCGGCGCCGTTGGTGTTCGAGCGGGTGCCGTTTGATGCACCGTTGTGGATTCTGTTCTCGTCTGGTACGACCGGTGCGCCGAAGGGGATCGTGCATGGGCACGGCGGTGTGGTCGTGGAGCACTACAAGAACCTTGGGCTGCATCTCGACATCGGGCCTGACGACCGGTTCTTCTGGTACACGACGACGAACTGGATGATGTGGAACATGGTCGTCTCGGGGTTGTTGGTTGGTGCGACTGTCGTTGTGTATGACGGGAGTCCGGCCAAGCCTGATGCGAACCGGTTGTTCGCCATTGCTGCGGAACACCAGGTCACAGTGCTGGGAATCAGCCCGGGGTATCTGATGGGGGCGGAGAAGGCGGGACTGGAGCCTGGGCGCGAGGTGGATCTGGGGAGTTTGCGGATCATCGGATCGACCGGGTCGCCGTTGCCGGCCAGGTCGTATGGGTGGGTGCGTGACCATGTGTCGGCGCAGGTGCAGGTGGCGTCGGTGACCGGCGGGACCGATGTGGTCAGCGGGTTTGCCGGGTGTGCTCCCAATACGCCGGTGTGGGCTGGGGAGATTTCGGCGCCTACGCTCGGGGTGGGGCTGGAGGCCTGGGACGAAGCCGGGCAGTCGGTTGTCGGGGAGGTGGGTGAGCTTGTGATTACTACGCCCATGCCGTCTATGCCGCTCTCCTTTTGGAACGATCCGGCTGGTCAGCGGTATCACGAGGCGTATTTCTCGACTTTTCCCGGTGTGTGGCGGCATGGGGACTGGGTCACGGTGACGCCGCGGGGGTCCGTGGTAATTTCAGGGCGCTCCGATTCGACGCTGAACCGGCAGGGTGTCAGGTTGGGGAGCGCGGATATCTACCAGGTCACCGAGAAGATGCCCGAATTGGCTGAGACGCTGGTCATCGGGGCCGAGTTGGGGGAGGGGCGGTATTGGTTGGTGCTGTTCGTGGTTCTGGCGGGAGGTGTGGAGGGTACGGGGGTTGAGTTGGATGATGCTCTGATTAAGCGGATTAAGGCGGATATCGCGGCTGGGGCGTCGCCGCGGCATGTTCCGGATGATGTCATCGCTGTTCCTGCTATTCCGCATACTCGCTCGGGGAAGAAGCTTGAGGTTCCGGTCAAGCGGATCATTCAGGGGCGGCCGCTGGGGCAGGTGGCTGGGCGTGATGCGATCGATGACTATGGTGCGTTGGAACATTTCACCCGTTTTGTCGGTGGGCCTGCCTAGGCTTACTCCTTGGTTGATGTGATGCGTAGTCATGGCCGAGGAGGTGCCTGGGGAATGGGCGTGGTGGGTGAGGCTCGCGGAGAGCGATTGGAGGGAATACGGTGCGTGTATATCTGTCGTGTTCCAGGTCGTATCCATAACTGTGGCGGGGTTCTATGCGCATTGGGCGCGTGGTAATTTGTAGCGCTCAAGTCCACTGCCTGGGGGAGAACCGGGATGCGTGTGCACAGTCGAATACCAAGGATCAGTGCTGCTGTTGCGGTGGGTCTTCTCGTGTTCGGGACAGTTCAGGTGCTCGGCGCCTCCTCCGCGTTCGCGGACGGGGACGTCTCTGTTGCCGCGTTCTCGGTCGGAGTGGGGGCCAGTGGCACCCAGCAGATCTCGATTCCGGACGGTTCCGGGCTGATCGGGCAGAGCACTCCTGTGGTCGTGGTGCCTGATTCGGCGTTGGCCGGAACGGGTTTCTCGGCGACGGTCGATGCCGGGGACACGGGTGGTTCGTGTTCGGCGGACTCGGGCGACTCGGGGTATACGTGTCAGTCTCCTGCGACTGGGTGGTCGGCGGGGAGTCTGAGTCTCGACTTCAATGCCGGGGGGTCGTCGACGCCGGTTCCGGATTGTGGTGCTTCGTGTACGTTCACGACGAGCGTGTATGAGAACGCTGTCGGTGGTACGCCGGTGGCGACGGGGACGGTGACCTCGACGGCTGAGGCGGGTCTGCTGCTGGAGCTGACGGGATTTGCCGGTGGCGGCCTGACCATCAAGGTGACCAACTCCGGGCCGACTGAGACTGCGGATATGGCGGTCAGTTTGACCGGCTTGGGCGGTTACACGGTGACCTCGAGCGATTCGCGGTGCGGGGCTGCTGGTAGCGCGTTTGTGTGCGATGCCGGGGATACGAGTGGGGCTCAGGCTACGTCGGTCAGTTGGTCGGTGACTTTGGCCGGTGGGTCTGGGCCGATCACGTTGGCGGCGTCTGCTTATGCGTCGGTGTATCCGGGTGGTGTGGTGGATACGTTGAGCGGGTCGGCTACGGCTCAGTTGCCGTGGACGCCGGTTACTGCTCCGTCGCCGCCTGCGGGCGGTGGGGCGACCGGGCCGGCTGGGAAGCCGACCCAGACTGCGGCCGGGCCTCCGGTTGTGAAGGTGACGGCTACGGGGGAGCCCAAGGCTGCTCCGGGCGGGGATAAGCAGCCGGCTGTGTTGGTGACGGCCAAGGCTGTGAAGGTTGCTTCGGCTTCGGCTGTGGCGACTGCTTCGGCGTCGGGGACGGAGACTGGTACTGCGGCGCCGACCGTGGGGGCTCAGGTTGGGGCGTTGGCTGGGCCTTCTTCGCCTGCTGTTGCGGGTGATACGAGTACGGGTGGGAGCGGTAGTAGTGGGAGTGGGACGCTTGTTCTCGTTGTGATTTGTGTGGTTGCGCTGGCTGTTTTGGCGTTGGTTGCCTGGCGGTTGTGGTTGGCGGCGGCTCGGCGGCGTGCTGAGGGTGAGGGCGATGGAGATGGGGGCGATGGTGGCGGGGGTATGCCGCCGTTGGCTCCTTCGGCTGCGGCTGTTGTGCCTCGAGGGGGGTCGTCGGTTCGGCCTTATGGGGTTGGGCCGGGGGCTGGGTTGGGGTCTGGGGCGGGGCCGGGGTCCGGTGGGCGGGCTGCGGTGGAGTCTGTGGTTGAGTCTGATCCTCGGGGGGTTGTGCGGCCGGGGGGTGGAGCTGGGGCTGGGCAGGGTTCTGGTGTGGGAGGGCGTGGGGAGCAGCAGCAGACTGAGGTTTTGTCGGCTTACTTTTCTCGGAGTGTGGTTACGCCGGGGGGCGAGCGGGATTCTGGGGGCGGTGCTGGTTCTGGTGAGGGGGAGAGTGCTCGGTCTGTGCTTTCGGCGCTTTCTGGGGCTGATGAAGGGTTGGGGGCCGGGCGGATTGGTGATCGGGGCGGGTCTCGGCGTGGGCGTGGGCGGGATGAGTCTGCTGGGGAGTCGACTGTTGAGTTGGGGCGGGCTGATATAGCTGCTGGTGGAGGTAGTGGGGCTGGCGGGCGGGAGTCGGCAGGGGGTGAGCGGAGTATGGATGACACTGGGCCGATTGATCTCAGTCAGTTCTTCACTCGGTCGCGTTCGGCTGATCCGCGTACGCCGGTTGAGGAGCCGGGGCGGGATGAGGATGATCCTGATTCTTCGCCTCGGCGGTGGTAGCGGTAGTGGCGCGGTGAGGTAGGTGTAGGCCGAAAGTTCGTTGTTGGGGTAGACGGGCTTCTGGCTTGCGTTTACTGCAGGTGCCTCTGGCGGGCCGGACTCCAAGGATCCACAGGTCCGTGGGTATCTGTGGGTGTCGTGGGGGTTACGTGGGGTGTCGGATCGGGCTTTGCGCGGGCGCGCGCCGACCCCTGAAAGGCCGCAGTTGTTGGGTGGGGAGTGCGGGTGGGGTGGCGGGCGGTGGTTGGGTGCGGGGGGTTAGTCATCGTGCCTCGTTGCCGTGGCGCCTGGACGGCGCGAAAATGTGCCGTGCAGGTGCCGTTCGCGTCGAGGCCGAATCCTCTTCGGTAGTTCAGCCCGTGGGTTAGTCCGGCACCGGGCTGCGGTGTGGGGCTGCGACCTGTTGCTTCGAGCACGCCGATTAGATTCGGCATTCCCCTTTCGTGGTCCCGCGTGCGGTGCCTGCGCCATGGCACTTCGGGAGGTCGAGTGTGGGAGGAGACCTGATGGACGAGCGCGCCGACGTGGTCGAGTTGGATATGGAGACCGAGCAGGCCTTGCGGGTTGCGGCGATCGACATCGCCAAGGCCTCGGCGATGGTGTGCACCCGGCTGCCGCGCGAGGGCGGGTCCGGGCGGCGGGTGCAGCGGGTGTGGCCGGTGACGGCGACCACGAACGCGATCGAGGAGTTGGCCGATCACCTGGTGTGCCAGGAGGTCGAGCTGGTGGTGATGGAGGCCACCAGCACCTACTGGAAGCCGTTCTTCTATCTGCTCGAAGCCAGGGGCCTGACGGTGTGGCTGGTCAACGCCCGGGACGTGAAGAACGTGCCGGGCCGGCCCAAGACCGACAAGCTCGACGCGGTGTGGCTGGCCAAGCTGGCCGAGCGCGGGATGCTGCGTGCCTCCTTCGTCCCGCCCAAGCCGATCCGGCAGTTGCGTGACCTGACGCGTCTGCGCAAGACGCTGACCGAGGACCGCACCCGCTACCGCCAGCGGGTCGAGAAGCTCCTGGAAGACGCCCAGATCAAGGTCTCCGCGGTGGTCTCGGACCTGTTCGGCGTCTCCGGCCGGGCATTCCTCGACGCCCTGGTGGCCGGGCAGCGCTCCCCGGCCGTGTTGGCCGAACTGGCTCGCGGCTCGCTGCGCGGCAAACGCGGCGCCCTGATCGAGGCGCTGACCGGGCGGTTCGAGGAGCACCACGGGTTCGTCATCGGCCTGCTGCTCGAGGACCACGACCGGCTCAGTGCCCAGATCCAGGTGCTCACCACCCGGATCGAGGCCGCGATCGCCGAGATCGACCCGAGCCCGCCACCCGACCAGGACCACCCCGACAGGATGGCGCTGCTCGACCGGCTTGACGAGATCCCCGGGCTCGGCCGCACCGTCGCCCAGACGATCATCGCTGAGATCGGCGTGGACATGGGTACCTTCCCCACCCCGGGCCACCTGGCATCCTGGGCGAAGCTGACCCCGCGCACAGTCCAGTCCGGAGCCAAGCACAGCCACGGGCCCACCGGCACCGGCAACCGGTGGTTGAAAGGACCGCTCGGGGAAGCCGCGGTAGGCGCCGCGCGCACCAAAACGTTCCTGGGCGCCCGCTATCGGCGCATCGCCAAACACGCCCCGGCCAAGAAAGCCGTGGTCGCCGTCTCCCGCAACATCCTGGAGATCGCCTGGCAGCTGATCAACGACCCCGACGCCCGATTCACCGACCTCGGACCCGACTGGCACGAACGCCACATCAACCAAGCCCGCAGAACCCGCCAGCACGTACGCGAACTCGAACACCTCGGCTACACCGTCACCCTGGCCACCGCCGCCTGACCATACCGACCCCACCCCTGAGCGCCACCAGGCACCCAGGGGCTTTCCGCACGCCTCAATACTCATCGATTCGTTCCGATTAGTGGAAGGCTGCGAAGTCGATGTGCGCCAGGCGGTCTGAGTCTAGGAGGATGTGGATCTGGGTGATGTGGTTGTTATGGATGGTGAAGGCCATGACGGAGGTGGGGGTGCCGCCTCGTTCTACTAGGGCGCCGGGGGTGCCGTTGACTCGTACCGGGTAGATCTCTACGTCTGGGTGGCGGAAGAGGGTGGCTCGTTGGGCTGTGGACTTGGCGCCTTGGATGTGGGCGGTTGCGGAGGGGAGGGTGCGGCCGCCGTCTGCGTGGAGTTCTACGTTCGGGTCTAGCAGGGTTACCAGTGTGTCCAGGTCGCCGGCTCGGGCTGCGGTGAAGAAGGCGTTGACTAGGTGGCGTTGGGCGGGTTGGGGGCGTTTGGGGGTGTCCGGGGCGTGGAGGGGAACGGAATGTAGGCGGCGGCGGGCTCGGCTGGTTAGTTGGCGGGTGTTGGCTGGGGAGCGGTCGATTACGGGGGCGATTTCGTCGAAGGTCAGGTGGAAGACGTCGTGTAGGACGAAGGCGACGCGTTCGGTGGGGGACAGGGTGTCCAGGAGGATCAGTAGGGCGAGGCTGATGGAGTCTGCTAGTAGTGCTTCGTCCTCGGGGGTGTTGGTGGTTTCGGGTTCGATGAGGGGATCGGGTAGGTGTAGGCCGGCGGGGTCTTCTGGGCGGGTGGTGCGGGAGCGGAGCATGTTCAGGCAGATTCGGCTGGTTACGGTGGTCAGCCAGGCGGGGAGGGTTTTCACCTCGCCGGGGGTGGTGCGGCTTACGACAGGGTGCGCGATTGACCTTGGGGCGTGCTGGCCTGGCGGGTTGCCTGATGGGTGATCACCTCTCGGCGGTGCGGTCGGAGACCAGGCCGGCTACGGCTCGGTAGGTCTCGTCGAAGTCTTCGCGGCGGCCGA
>DASZBX010000057.1:0-135755 GCA_035943635.1 Actinocrinis sp.
TCTTCTCCTGCCGCCCGTACCGGTGGACCACCGCGGTGCGCCACGCTCCGGATACGGCCAGGTCGCCCGGGGTGCCGAGCCTCTCGCCCTTGACCCGGGGACGCCCGCGCCGTCCGGTGCGCGGCGGGGCGGGGGCGTACACCACGGCGTTGCGTGGCAGCCGGGTCGTATACGACGAGGCGGCCCCGAGCAGGTCGGGGCCGTGGTAGGCCGCGTCCCCGACCCCGTGGACCTCACGGTCGCAAAACTGCGCGGCCAGCACCTGGAACATCTGCCCGGCCAGCGCCACCGGGGTCGCAGGGCCCTTGCCCAACCAGAGGCGGAAGAGGACCGGCAGGCACACCGGCCGGGAGCAGAACGGCAGGTCCACTACGATCCCGGCCACCACCCACCGGTTCCCGCGGGCCACCGCGTTCTTCGTCGTGGCCGCCCCGTCATGCGTCCACAAAGCCGCGAACACCTTCAGCATCAGTGGGCACCTTCGTGTACAGCGAACGTGAATGAGACCGCCGATGCTGCCCACTTGCACGCCACCGCGCAACAGAACCCAGATATGTCAAGTGATAGTCATCGCGACCGCCATCCGCCGAGACCGCGAAAGTCGAGAATGGGAGCGGAAAATCCTCCCGGTGGTGCTTCCCGGGCGTTCGGAGAACGAGATTCCGGTCAGTTTCCTGCCCGGCATCGCCGATCATTTCCGGGTGCACAGCCTCGATCCGGAGGGGATCGCGGACCTGCTGCGCGTTCTGCTGCCCACCCGCTCCGGCACGTGACCCGGCCCGGCCGAATCCGGTTTCCGGTGCGTCCCGACCGAGTCAGCGAAGGCGGCGTCACATGAGCGACGGCGGGGAGACGGACGAGGACCCGCCGTCGGCCTGGGGTCAAGAAGCGGCGCAGATCCTGGCGGACAAGGCGAACGCAGACCTGATCGCGGTGGGCCGGGCGGCCGAGTTGCTGCGCCGCGCCCTGGCCGCGCGGGCGCAGCACCCGGAGCGCGGAGTGTGGTCGGCCAACCTCTCCGCTGCGCTGAGCCGGCGCTGGGAGTACACCCGCACACCGGCCGACCTCGGCGAGGCCGTGCGGCTCGGGACGGCGGCGGCCGAGGCGGTCGCGGCCGGGGATCCGCGGCGCGCGGGGGTGCTTCGACCACTCGGGCGACGGCGCGGACCTGGACGAGGCGGTCGCGCTCGGGCGGGCCGCCGTGGCGGGGATCTCCCCGGGCGGCGCGTTCGAACACGCGGTGATCGGCACTCTGTGCAAGGCACTGGGCAGCCGATTCGAGCGCAGGGGCGCCCTCGCGGATCTTGACGAGTCGATCAGCCTCCTGAGTAGGGTCGTGGGCGAGGACCTCCCGCCGCGCACCCGGACACGCTGGTCAACGCCGCATTCGCCCGCCTGTCCCGCTTCGAGCGGACAGGCGGCCAAGGGGATCTCCGCCTCCCGAGGCCTGGACCGGCCGAGCCAGGAGAACCTGCTCTCCCGCACGCGGATGGCCGGGATGGACGCCGCGGCCTGCGCGGTTCAGGCCGGCTCCGCCGCGCGCGCCGTCGAGTTCGTCGACCAGGGGCGGGCCGTGTTGTGGGCTCAGCTCTTGGAGGCCCGCACCGACGTGTCAGCCCTGCGCGACGTGCGTTCCGACCTGGCCCTGCGCCCGGAACGGGTGCGCGGGCTGCTCGACCGGCCCGAGACCGCGGACGGCACGGGCATCGCCTCGGCGTAATACCCGGTTGAGCAGGGCGTTCGCCGGAGCGTGACGCCTTCACCAGAGATCGATTGTTCGTATTCTCATCACGGCGGACTCGGCCGAGGAGCCTTCGGATAGGCGACCGATAGGCGGGGGCTAGAAACCGCGGGCTTTTCCGATAGCGCGGCCCTGGACAGTGGGAGTCGTCCAGCAAAGCCCGTGAGATTGTGAGGAGTCTGATGATGCTCGACACCTTGAGCCGTGTGGCGAACGAGGAGGTGATGACCCACGACGCCGCCGTGCTCCACTCGGTGGTCAAGCGTTTCGCCGACGCCCGGGGGGAACTGGTCACCGCGGTGGCCGGCGTCGACCTGCGGATCAGGCGCGGCGAGGTCGTGGCCTTCCTCGGTCCCAACGGCGCCGGAAAGACGACCACCATCGACCTGCTGCTCGGGCTGACCCGGCCCGACGCCGGCACCGTGACGCTGTTCGGCCTGCCGCCGCAGCAGGCGGTGCGGGCCGGCCGGGTGGCCGCGGTGCTCCAGAGCGGCGGGCTGCTGCCCGACCTGACCGTGGAGGCCACGGTCCGGATGGTCGCCTCGCTCTACCCCTTCGCCGACGCGGACCGCTGCATGCTGCGGGCCGGCGTGGGCGAGCTGCGCGGCCGCCGGGTGGCCGCCTGCTCCGGCGGCGAGCAGCAGCGGCTGCGCTTCGCCCTGGCCCTGCTCTCCAGCCCCGAGTTCCTGGTGCTGGACGAGCCGACCGCCGGCATGGACGTCTCCGCCCGGCGGGAGTTCTGGTCCGCGGTCCGGCAGGACGCCGAACGCGGGATGACCGTCCTGTTCGCCACCCACTACATGGAGGAGGCCGACCAGTTCGCCGACCGGGTCGTGATGATCGACAAGGGGTCGATCGTGGCCGACGGCTCGGCCTCGGCCATTCGCACCGCGGTCAGCGGCCGGACCGTGTCCGCGGTGATCGACCGGCGCAGCGCGCTCGCGCTGGCCGCGACCCCGGGGGTGCGCTCCTGCGAGGTGCGCGGCGAGCGCTACCACTTCGACTGCGCGGACTCGGACGGGCTGCTGCGGCGGCTGGTCCAGGAGACCGCCGCCACCGACATCGAGGTCTGCCCGCGCAGTCTCGAAGAGGCCTTCCTCGCCATCACCGCCCAGAAGTCCCGGACCGGAAGGAGCCGGTGATGGCCGTCCTGACCGCGCCCGCCGCCGGCCGCCCCCCCGTGTTCGGCGGCGTCAACACCACCCTGCTGCGTTACGAACTGCGCCGGAGGTTCAATCGACAGACCACCGTCTTCACCCTGTTGCTGCCCGCCGTCCTCTACCTGGCCCTGTTCCACACCGCTCCGCAGCACGTGACGATGCCGGACGGAAACTTCGCCGCCTGGATGATGATCGGGATCGCCGTGTACGGCGCCGCGATGGCCGCGACCAGCTCGGCCGCCACCATCGCGGTGGAACGCTCCACCGGCTGGACCCGCACGATCGCGCTGACCCCGCTCACCCCGCCGGGCTACCTGTTCGTCAAGGTGCTGAGCTCGGTCGCGATGGCCGCGGTGCCGGTGTTGATCGTCGGCCTGCTCGGCCTGCTGACCGGGGCGCAGGCCGGGCCCGAGGTCTGGGTCACCGCCCTGCTGGTCGCCTGGCTCGGCTCCGCGGTCTTCGCGGCGCTCGGCATCGCGATGGGGCTGGCCCTGAAGCCCGAGGTGGTGATGCACATGCCCGGTCTGACCATGACCGCGCTGGCCTTCCTCGGCAACCTGTTCATCCCGCTCAGCGGCACCATGCTCGCAGTCTCCCGGTTCACCCCGATGTACGGCGTCTCCACCCTCGCCCGCTACCCCCTGACAGGAGGTTATGACTTCGCCGGAGAGCATTCGAGCGTCTCCGGCGCCCTGTTCAACCTGCTCGCGTGGTTCGTCGGATTCTCCTTCCTGGCGATCCGCCGCTTCGCCAAGAGCACCGCGCGGTAGTGCCCGGGGGCGCGCCCGCCGCGCCCCCGGCCGCACCGCAACTCCATTCCACTCCACTCCAACCGATTCCAGCCCAATCCAACCCAACCGACTCCGACCCAATCCGACCCAGCCCCTACAACCCGAAAACCCCATCCCCCTCAGTCCAACCCGACCCGACCCGACCCACTCCCCCTCAATCCGATCCGCTCCACTCCCCCGCACCGCAACAACGTCCCGAAAGGAGGACCGAACACATGTTTGTCATCGTCGCGCCGGGCCAAGGGTCCCAGACCCCCGGCATGCTCGCCCCGTGGCTGCGCGACCCGGCCCGGGCCGACCTCGTCCGAAGCTGGTCCGAGGCCGCCGACTGCGACCTGGTCTACCTGGGCACCAAGGCCCCGGCGGCCGAGATCGCCCGCACCGAGCACACCCAGCCGTTGCTCGTCGCCCAGGGCCTGCTGGCCTACGCAGAGCTGGCCGGGCCGGTACCCGAGGGGGCTGCGACGGTGGCCGGCCACTCGGTCGGCGAACTGACCGCCGCCGGGTGCGCCGGGGTGCTCGACCCCGCCGACGCCGTTCGCCTGGCCGCCGAGCGCGGCCGGGCCATGGCCGCCGCCTGCGCCGAGGCGCCCACCTCGATGGCGGCCGTGGTCGGCGGCGAGGAGTCCCTGGTCCTGGGCTGGCTGGCCGGGCTCGGCCTGTCCCCGGCCACGTTCAACGGCGCCGGCCAGATCGTGGCGGCCGGGCCGGCCGAGGACCTCGGCCGGCTGGCCGCCGCGCCGCCTACCGGGGCCACGGTCAGACCGCTCACGGTCGCCGGAGCCTTCCACACCGTCCACATGGAGTCGGCCCGCCGGGCCTTCGCCGCCGCGGCCGCCGCCACCACCTTCCACCGGCCGACCCAGTCGCTGATCTCCAACGCCGACGGCGAGGTCCTCGACGACCCCGGCCGGATCCGGGAGCGGCTGATCGAGCAGCTGGTGCGCCCGGTGCGCTGGGACCTGTGCATGGCCACGATCAGCCGGCTCGCTCCCGACCTCGTCCTGTCCCTCCCGCCCGCCAAGACCCTCTCCGGCATCTTCCGCCGGCAGTACCCGGACCTGGACGTCCTGTCCCTGACCACGCCGCGGGACCTGGCCCCGGCCGGGCTCCGGCTGGCCGCGGCCGCCGAGAGGGGAGCGCCGGCCCATGCTGGTGTCTGACCTCTTCGAACGCTCCCGGATCAGCCGCGCCGAGCACCGCGCGGTGACCGACGAGGACGGCTCCCTGACCTACCGCGAACTCGGCGACCTGGTGGACCGCGCGGCCGGCTGGCTGCGCGGGCACGGCGTCGGGGTCGGCGACCGGGTCGTGCACGCCGGCGGCAACGACCGGTCCTTCCTGGCCCTGTTCTACGCCACCCTCCGGCTCGGCGCGGTCTTCGTCCCGGTGCACCCGGAACTGACCGACGCCCAGATCGACGGCATCGTGGAGAACTGCTCGGCCGCGCTGGCGGTCTGCTCCCCGGCCGCCGGCGCCCGCGCCGGACACACCGCCATCGTCGCCCGGGCCTGGCAGGAGATCACCGCCACCGACCCGGACCCGTCCGCCGCCCGCATCGGCCCGGACAACCTCGCGATGCTGATCTACACCTCCGGCACCACCGGCCGCCCCAAGGGCGTGATGTGCCCGCACCGCCAGATGCTCGCCGCGGTCGAGTCGATCAACTCCCGGCTCGGCTACCAGCCGCAGGACGTGGTGCTCTGCCGAGTCCCGCTGTCCTTCGACTACGGGCTCTACCAGGCCCTGTTCTGCGCGCTGACCGGCGCCACGCTCGTGCTCGCCCAGCGCCGCCGGGACACCGGCCTGCTCAAACTGATCGTGGAGCACCAGGTCACGGTCATCCCGCTGGTGCCCTCGCTGGCCCAGATCCTCACCGTGCTCCAGCGCAAGCACCGGGTCCAGGCGAAGGTCCGGCTGTTCACCAACACCGGGGCCCGCCCCGGCCGGGAGATCATGGCCGAACTGCTCAGCCTGTTCCCCGGCTCCGTCTTCGCCTCGATGTACGGCATGACCGAGTGCAAGCGCATCTCGATCCTGGACCCGGCGGAGTACGCCGCGTACCCCGACTCGGTCGGCCCGGCCATCCCCGGCGACGCGATCCGGATCGTGGACGCGGCCAAACAACCGGTCGGCCCGGGCGTGACCGGCGAGATCGTGGTGGGCGGGACGACCGTGATGGCCGGCTACTGGGGCGTCGCGCCGCAGGACCAGCAGCGGTTCCTGCCCGGCGCGGACGGCTCGCTGGAACTGCACACCGGCGACCAGGGCCGGTTGGACGCCGACGGCCGGCTGTACTTCGTCGGCCGGGACGACGACGTGATCAAACGCCGCGGCATCCGGATGGGCCTGACCGAGATCGAGGACGCCGCCGAGCGGATCCCCGGCCTGACCGCCGCGGTCGCGCTCAAGCCCGAACCCGAGGACGGCCCGCTCGTCCTCGCGGTGTGCACCGCACTGACCGAGGACCAGGTCCGCGCGCACCTGCGCGGACTGCTGGACCCGGCCCGGATCCCGGACCTGATCGTCCGGATCGCCGAGGTACCGCTGACCGGCAACGGCAAGCCGGACCGCCCGGCCGTCCGACGCCTGCTCGCGGCGGGCACGACCGCCGCCGAACCCCGCACCCTTCCCCTTCCCGAAACGAGGACCATCCATGAGCCAGTTGGAGTTTGACCAGTTCGTCGCGCGTATCTGCGACGTCAAGGTGACCGATCCGGAAGCGTCCCTGGTGCAGCTCGGCGTGGACTCGCTGCGCACCATCAACCTGGTGATGGCGGTCGAGGACGAGTACGGGGTGGAGATCGACCCCGACATCCTGGCCGACGACACCCTGTCCACCCCGGCCGGCCTGTGGCGCTACGTGCAGGAGCACAGCGCCCACGCCACCGCGGTCGGTTAAGGGACTGATACCCATGTGGAGCGACACCAGACCCGTGGTCGAGATGCCACGCCTGTTCGAGCGGGGCGGTGACCTGGTCAACTTCGCCGGCGGACTACCGGACCTGACGGTCCTTCCGCTGGAGGCGATCTCGGCCCAGCTCGCCCGGCTCGTCAAGCTCGGCGGCCGGATCGCCTTCCAGTACAGCACCCCGCACGTGGCCGGCGCCCTGGTCCCGGCGATCGCCGACCTGATGGAACGGGAGGGCGCCCGGGCGGTGGCCGAGAACCTGGTGCCCACCAACGGCTCGCAGATGGGCCTGACCGCCGTCGGCCTCGGCCTCGGCGCCCCCGGCGAGACGATCCTGTGCCAGAGCCCGGCCTACCCCGGGGCCGCGGCCGCCTTCCGCACCGCCGGCCTGGAGCTGCACGCGGCCGGCGAGGACGAGCAGGGCATGAGCGCGGAGGGCTTGCGCGAGACCGTGCTGCGGCTGCGCGCCCAGGGCCGGACCGTCCGGCTGCTCTACACGAACCCGACCTTCCAGAACCCGACCGGCGCGACCCTCCCGGTACCGCGCCGGGCCGCCATCCTGGACGTCTGCCGGGAACTGGACGTCCTGATCATCGAGGACAACCCGTACGGCCTGCTCTCCTTCGACGGCACCTGCACCACGGCCTTCCACGGGCTCGACCCGGAGCAGGTGGTGTACCTGGGCACCTTCTCCAAGATCTTCGCCCCGGGGATGCGCTGCGGCTGGATCGCCGCGCCCGCGCCGGCCGCGGCGGCCCTGCGCCGCACCACCGAGGTGCTCGCGCTCTCCCCCTCCGCCCTGGCGCAGGCCGCGCTGGCCGCGTTCCACGCCAAGTCCGGCTGGTCCGACCTGATCGGCGCCTACCGGGAGAGCTACCGCGAGCGCTGCGACCTGATGTGCGCGGCGCTGGAGCGCGAGCTCGGGCCCGACAGCCCCTGGCGGTGGGACCGTCCCGGCGGCGGGTTCTACGTCTGGCTGCGCCACCGCGACGGCGTGGACACCGGCAAGTTCCTCGAAGCCGCGGCCGCGCACGGGGTCTCCTACGTGCCCGGCGTGCACTTCAGCATCGCCGGCGAGCACGCGCACGGGCTGCGGCTGTGCTTCAGCTTCGCCCCGCGCGCCCGGATCGACGAGGGCGTGGCCCGGCTGGCCGCGGCGCTATCCTCCTCGGACTGGGACGGTGCCCGGTGACCGCGGTCCTCGACCTGGCCCGGCCGACCGCGCCGGACTGGTCGGACTTCGGCCCCACCTGCCCGCTGGGCGACACGGACTGGCAGGTCTGGGGGATCGGGCTGCTGCGCAGCGCCGGCTTCCCGGTCTCCGGCCTGAGCCGGCTCGGCGGACCGCAGGCGGCCGCGGCCGCGGCCCGGCAGCGCTCCGGCGCGGCCGGACCCGAGGAGTTCGTCGCCGCCTACGAGGCGGACGTGCGGGCCGAGTCCGCGCAGCTGGCCCGGATCGCGGCCGACGAGCGGGTCCGGCTGGCCATCGCCTGGCAGAACCGCACGGTGTACGGGCTGCTGGACTCGCTCGCCGCGGTCGGGTTGCAGGAGTCCAAGCGTCGGCGCCGGGAGCGCACCCTGGCCCTGTACTGGCAGCGGTACTGCGCCAAGGCCGAGACGATCGGCTTCTTCGGTCCCGCGGCGTGGATCTCGGTCGGGCGCACGAAGCAGGCCATGGCGGTCGAACCCGGCCCCGGCCTGGTCGGTGACAGCCGGGTGTTCTTCGAGCGCTGGGCGATCGCCGAACTGGCCGAGTGGATGGCCGCGCAGCCCGGGGCCCGCTGGTGGTTCCCGCCGATGCTGCGGCCGGACGTGCACCTGGACGGCGCGAACCTGCTGCTGCCGAACCACGGCGTGCTGCGGCTGCGCGAGGACGAGGTCCTGGTTCTGGCGCACGCGGACGGCGACCGCAACGGCGAGGCCCTGGTGGCGGCCCTGGTCGCCGAGGAGGGCTGGGACCCGGGGACGGCGCGCGGGCGGGTGGACAAGGCCCTGGCCCGGCTGTCCCGACAGCGGGTGCTGACCTGGGACTCGAACATCCCGGTGGACGTGCGCGCGGAGGAGATCCTGCGCCGGCGGGTCCGGGCCGTCTCGGACCCGGACCTGTACACCCGGTTCGAAGCGGTGCTGGCCGAGCTGGACCGGCTGCGCGAGCGGATCGACCGGGCGCCGGACTCCGCGGCCCTGGCCGAGGCGCTGGACCGGTTGGACGAGTTCTTCGTCGCGACCACCGGCGCGGCCGCCTCGCGCGAGCAGGGCAAGATGTACGCCGGTCGCACCCTGTGCTACCAGGACACCCTGCGCGACGTGCGGATGGACCTGGGCGCCGACTTCCTCGACGCCGTCGCCCGCCCGCTCGGGCTGGTCGCCGAGACCGCGGACTGGTTCGCCGACCGGCTGGCCGAGCTGGTCGAGGAGCAGGTGGTGCAGCTGGTCCGCGCCGCCGCGGCCCGCAGTAGGTCCGGCACGGTCGCCCTGGCGGACGTCTGGACCCAGATCCTGGCGCTGTTCTGGGGCGAGCACGCGACCCCGGTGCACGCCGCGACCCGGGAGCTCGCGCTCAAGTGGCGCGAGGTGCTCGACCTGGACCCGGCGTTCGACGGCCCGCGGGTGCGGTTGTCCACGGCCCGGATCGAGCAGCGGGTGCGCGAGGTCTTCGCCGCCGGCCCCCGGCGCTGGCCGCACCTGGCCGTGCACAGCCCGGACTTGCAGGTGGTGGCCCCGTCCGTGGACGCGGTCAACGCCGGCGGGTACGAGGTGGTGCTCGGCGAGCTGCACGCCAGCCTGGCCACGCTGGACCTGCCGTTCCTGGACTGGACCGCGGACCGCGGGTCGCTGCGGGACAAGGTCAACGCCGCGATCGGCGCGCCGCGGCTGGTGCCGCTGCTGCCGACCATCTGGAAGCGCAACAGCGGACGGATGGTGCCGGCCCCGATCGGGGCCGCGGACCGCCTGATCGGCTTCACCCGGGCCCCGTTCGACGACCGGACCCGGATCGACCCGGCGGTGGCGATCGAGCTGCGCGAGCAGGACGGCGCCGTGACCGCGACCACCCCGGACGGCCGGGTCTGGCGGATCCCGGAACTGCTCGGGGTGCCGATCTCGATCATCGCCGCCGACGCCTTCAAGATCGGCCTGGACCGCCCGCACACGCCCCGGATCACCCTGGACGAGCTGGTGCTCTTCCGGGAGACCTGGCGGGTGCCGGTGGGGTCGATCCCGCTGCCCGGCAAGCCGGACCGCCACCGCGACTACCTCGCGGTCCGGCAGTGGCTGGCCGAGCACTCCCTGCCCGACCACGCGTTCGTCAAATTCCCCGAGGAGGTCAAGCCCGCCCTGGTCGACTTCACCAGCCCGACGCTGGTGCTGTCCTTCGCCACCGTCGCAAGGACGGCGCGCCAGCTCGACGCCAGCGCCGTCGTGACCCTCAGCGAGCCGTTGCCGGCCCCGTCAGGCGAATCCTGGCTGCCGGACCGTGACGGCGAGCACTACATCAGCGAGCTGCGGCTCCAGATCAGCAGGAAGGCACCGCAATGACCGTTCTCGTCCCGGAGCGCGAGGGGATCCACAGCCGCCCGCTGCCCACTTGGGACACCGACATCGTCGCGACGATCGGCAGAACCCCGCTGGTCGCCCTCGACAGGCTGTTCAATCCGACCCGGTTCCAGGTCTTCGCCAAGGTGGAGCGGTTCAACCCGGGCGGCAGCATCAAGGACCGGGCGGCCCGCTCGATGATCGAGCGGGCGCTGGAGACCGGGGCGCTGACCCCGGGGGTGTCCACCGTGGTGGAGTCCTCCTCCGGCAATCTGGCGATCGCCCTGGCCCAGCTGTGCAACTTCTACCGGCTCAACCTGATCTGCGTGGTCGACCCGCGCACCACGGCGCAGAACCTCTCGATCATGCGGGCCTACGGGGCCCGGATCGAAGTGGTCGAGCACCGGGACCCGGCCACCGGCGAGTTCCTGCCGGCCCGGATCAACCGGGTCAAGGCCCTGCTGGAGTCCACCCCGAACTCCTTCTGGCCGAACCAGTACGCCAACGAGTACAACGCGCGGGCGCACCGGTCCACGATGCGCGAGATCGTCGACGCCCTGCCCGGCGGGGTGGACTACCTGTTCCTGGCCGCCGGGACCTGCGGCACGCTGCGCGGGTGCGCCGAGTACGTCCGGGAGAACTCCCTGGACATCTCGGTGATCGCGGTGGACGCGGTGGGCAGTGTGATCTTCGGCCCGCCGGAGCCGTGGGAGAAGACGCACCGGCGCACCATCCCCGGGCACGGCGCCGCGGTGGTCCCGGCCCTGCTGCGCCCGGGCCTGGCCGACCGGGTGGTGAAGGTCACCGACGCGGACTGCATCCTCGGCTGCCGCCAGCTGCTGGCCCAGGAGTCGATCCTGGCCGGCGGGTCCTCCGGCGGGGTGATCGCGGCGCTGCTGCGGGCCTCGTCCTGGATCGAGCCGGGCGCGGTGTGCGTGGCGGTCCTGCCGGACGGCGGGGACCGCTACCTGGACACCATCTACTCCGACCAGTGGGTGGAGTCGTACCTGAACCAGTACCTGTCCGCGCCGGAACCGGCACCGGCGGCCGAAGCAGAACGGAGTGTGCTATGCGAATCCTGAGTCACGACGACGTCGACGCGGCGCTGGCGGGCCGGGAGAGGGCCGTGCTGGACGCGGTACGCGCCGCCTACGTCCTGCACGAGCAGGGCCAGTCCCAGATCCCCTTCTCCTCCTTCCTGCGCCCGCCGGTCCGGCCCGGCTCGCGGATCATCTCGCTGCCGGCCTACCTGGGCGGCCCGGAGCCGGTCATGGGTCTGAAGTGGATCTCCTCCTTCCCAGAGAACACCGGGCGCGGGCTCCAGCGGGCCGCGTCGGTGTGCATCCTCAACGACCTGGAGACCGGCTACCCGACGGCCCTGCTCGAAGGCAGCCAGATCTCCGCGGCGCGCACCGCGGCCAGCGCCGCGCTGGCCAGCGGACTGCTCCAGGGCGGGCGCTCGGTGCGCAGCGTCGGGATCGTCGGCTGCGGCACGATCAACCACCGGGTGGTGAAGTTCCTGACGGTCGTGCACCCGGAGATCGAGACGGTGGTCTTGCAGGACGTGGTCGGGGCGCACGCGGAGATCTCCGCGGCGCAGCTGGCCGCCGAGTACCCGGGCATCGCGTTCCGGGCCGGCGACCTGGCCGACGCGCTCGGCGCCGACACCGTGAGCATCGCCACCACCGACTCCTCGCACTGGCTGAACCTGGCCGACTACCCGGCCCGCCCGGCCGGGCAGGTGATCTTGCACCTGTCGCTGCGGGACCTGAGCACCTCCTCGATCCTGGACGCGTACAACATGGTCGACGACACCGATCACGCGGTGCGCGAGGAGACCTCGCTGCACCACGCCGAGCGGGCCGTGGGCCACCGCGGCTTCGTGCACGCCGAGATCGGCCGGCTGCTGACCGAGCAGACCCGGCCCTGGGCGGGCGCGCCGGCCGTGGTCTTCTCCCCCTTCGGCCTGGGCATCCTGGACCTGGCGGTCTGCGCGGCCGTGCTCAAGGCCGCCACCGAGACCGGCCTGGGCACGCGGTTCGACGGCTTCGAGCCGGGCAGCCACCGAGTCACCTCCCGCCGCGTCGGCGACCTGGCCGGGAGCGTGGCATGAGCACCCCGGCGAACGAGACCGCGACCGCGGCCGGGCAGCTGTTCCCGGCCGGGTCCAAGGCCCTGGTCACCGGCGCCTCCCGGGGCATCGGCGCGGCCATCGCGCTGTCCCTGGCCGCGCAGGGCTGCGACGTGGCGCTGAACTACCACGCCAGCGCGGCCAAGGCCGAGGAGGTGGCCGAGCAGATCAGGCTGCTGGGACGCGAGGCGCTGCTGGTCCGGGCGGACGTCGCCCAGGAGGCCCAGGTGTCCGCGATGTTCAAGCAGGTGCGCGCGGCCTGGGGCCGGCTGGACGTGGCCGTGTGCAACTCCGGGGTCACCTCGGACGGCCACATGGCGGCGATGAGCCAGGCCAAGTGGCAGGACGTGATCGGCACCAACCTGACCGGCGCGTTCCTGACCGCCCGGGAGGCGACCAAGGCGATGTACGCCACCGGCGGGGCGATCGTGTTCATCGCCTCCACCAGCGGCATCGCCGGCCGGGTGGGCCAGGCCAACTACGCGGCCAGCAAGGGCGGGGTGATCACCATGGCCAAGACCCTGGCCTACGAGGTCGCCGCGCGCGGCATCCGGGTCAACGTGGTGGCGCCCGGCTTCATCGACACCGACATGGTCAAGAAGGTGCCCCCGGCCCAGCTCAAGGAGGCCCTGCAGGCGATCCCGCTGGGCCGGGTGGGCCGGCCCGAGGAGGTGGCCCAGGCGGTCTCCTTCCTGGCCAGCCCGGCCGCCTCGTACATCACCGCCAAGGTCCTGACAGTCGACGGCGGAATGCTCTACAGCTGATCCATACCACTTCAGATATCCCCCTACCGACAAGAACCCAGAAGGGAACACCCAAGTGTCCGTCACCACCTACGAGGACGTCCGCGCCCAGGCCGAGCAGCGCCTCGCGAAGAACCTGAAGGTCAAGACGATGATCATCGACCGGCTCGGTCTGGAGGCCGAGGCCGAGATCGTCTCCGACAACCAGCCGCTGTTCGGCCGCGGCCTGGAGATGGACTCGCTCGACACCCTGGAGGTGGTCGTCCTGGTCAACAACGAGTTCGACGTGCTGATCAGCGACGACGACTTCGAGGCGTTCGGCTCCATCAACGCCCTGGTCGACTTCATCGAAGCCCGCGAGGCATGAGATGACCGTCACGCTGGAGGCGGCGGCGCCCGGGCCGGCCACGGCGCCGGCCAAGGCGCCCGCGCAGAAGTTCGCCTACTCCTCCGACGACATCAAGCGGATGCTGCCGCACCGCTGGCCGATGCTGATGATCGACCGCGCGTACGACGTCGTCCCCGGCGCCAGCGGGCGCGGGATCAAGAGCGTCTCGGTGAACGAGCCCTTCTTCGCCGGACACTACCCGGACCACTCGATCATGCCCGGCGTGATGATCGTCGAGGCGATGGCCCAGCTGGTCGCGGTGGTCTACGTGGCCGAACTGGTCGAGGCCGCCCGCGACGGGGCCCCGGTGGACCAGGCCGAGGCCTCCGGCAGCGTCGGCTACCTCGGCTCGATCAGCTCGATGAAGTTCTCCCGGCTGGTCGTCCCCGGCGACCAGCTGCTCCTGGAGGCCAAGCTCGGCCAGCGGCTCGGTGCCCTGCGCTCGGTCTCGGTCCGGGCCAGCGTGGGCACCGAATTGGCCGCGGCCGGCTCGCTGATCGTCACCACGGAGCGCAAGGGCTGATCCGGGCGCCCGGCCCAGCCGACGAACCTTACCCAGTACGACCGTGAATGCAAAGGAGGTGTCTCATGTCCATCACGATCCGCCCGTACCACGACGGCGACGCGCACGACATCGCGGAGCTCTACCGCCGGCACCCGGACAACCCGAATCCGGTGGACGGCGGGGTCAGCGGCACCGAACTGGCCTGCGAGCTGTCCGAGCGCGAGACGGCCACGTTCCTGGTGGCCGAGGACGAGGGGCGGGTGGTGGGCACCTTCGGCCTGTTCCACAGCACCGGCCGCCGGTGCGCCCGGGCCGGGGAGCTGATCGCCGACATGTTCTTCGTCGCCCCGGCCTACCGCAACGGGGTGCTCACCGGCCGCCTGTTCACCGAGGCGGTCGAGCAGATGATCAAGGGCGGATGCCTGGTGTTGCGGTTGACCGTGAACCCGGCGAACGCCGTGGCCTTCAAGTTGTACCGACGAGTCGGGTGCGTGTCCGTAGGACAGGTCGTACCCGGAGAGGACGGCAATATCGAACTGCACAACTACCTTCCGCTGATCCTGCGCAGCGTCTACCCGGACCTGGGCCCCGAGGTGCGCCGCGCCCTCGGCGGGATGAGCAGCTTCGGCGGCGTCACCGAGGCCCGCGACGACCAGCTGCGCTCGGACGTGACCGAGGTGGACGGCGTGCGCACGGTCCGCTACTCCATGGCGGCGCCGCCGTACCACCTCAACGCCCTGGTGGACGTGGACCGCGGCGCGGTCGTGCAGGCCGAACTGGCCGGGCCCGGCCCGGACGACAGCCGCCCGCTGCGGATCACCGCGCCGCCGTACCAGGTGGCCCCGGCGCTCCCGGCCCGGGCCCACCGCTTCGGCGGCGCAGGCGTCACCTGCGAGGTGGACGGCGCGGACGGCACCCTGCGCGTCTTCGCGGACGGGCAGACCGGCCCGGTCCTGGTCTCCACCTGGCCGTCCGGCGGCTCGGACTCGGCCGGCTGGCGCGAGAGCCAGCCGCTGGACCTGGAGATCAGCGCCGCCGATGCCGGCGTGCGGATCGTCGAACACTGCGACGGCCGGGAGTTCGCCGGCGTCGTCGCCTTCGCCGGCGGCGTGCTGAGCCAGGAGTTCGAGTCCGGCGAGCGGCGCGGCCGGGTCTTCCAGTCGATCGGACTGCGCCAGGGCGCGTTCGCCCGCGGCGGACCGGCCGCCGACCCGGCCGGCAGCCCGATCGGCCTGGGCATCGGGGTGCGCGACTCCTCCGAGGTCGTCGCCGCCTCCCCGCTGGCCGACCCCGGCGAGGAGCTGACCTGGACCGGGGACGCGGTGCGGATCACCGTGCCGGTCCGGGAGGAGATCCGCCTGGTGCACAGCACGCTGCTCGAACGGCGGCTCACGGCCGACCCGGACGGCGTGGCCCGGCTGCGCACGGTGCTCGGCCCCGTGCCGGGCTCCGGACCCGCCGCCGGGACCCGGGCACCCGCCGCGGCCGGCCACCCGGCCGACCAGCCGCCCGCGGCCGCCGAGGCGGTCCGCGCGCTGCGGATGGACGCGGCCGCCGGCGGCCTGGTCGGCTGGTCCGAAGGCCCGGCCAAGGTACTGCGCAGCCCGTTCCCGCGCACCCGCGCCTTCGGCTACAACCCGCGCTGGTCGGCCGGGATGTGGGTCACCCCGGAGCGCGACCGGTCCAGCCGCGAGAGCGGACTGGGCTGGGGGCTGCGGACCGGCCAGGCCTGGGTGGAGAAGCACCCGCTCGGCCTGTACGAGCCGCAGCAGCGGATCGGCTGGGAACTGACCGAGCCCGACGGCCCGGCCGGCCCCCTGCTCGCCCACGTCCAGGCCCCCGAGGCGGCCGAGGAGATCGTCTTGTGGCTCACCCCGAACACCCCGCGGGAGACCGCGGTCCTGGTCGAGACCGCCGGCGTGCGCCGGGAACTGGACACCGCCGGGTTCCGCCGGCTGTGGGCGGCGGCCGCCGCGATCCGGCTCACCGGTGACCGCTGGCTCGAATGCCGGCCCGTGGACGCGGCCGCCGGCCACGCCGAACTCGTCCTGCGCACCACCGCCTCCGGCCTGCTGATCGGCTGCGTGGCCGGGGCCGACGGCCCGCACGGCGCCGACTGCACCTGGCGCTTCCAGATCCACCAGAACCCCCCGTTCCAGCCCGGCGACCAGCCGGAACCCGCCAACTAACCCGTATCCCGGAAGGAACCCCGTACGCCATGAACGCAATCGTCGCCACCCGCACCGAAACCGAGGACTACACCGTCGTGCGCACCGCCATCGGCGTCTACCCGATCACCGCGCCGCTGGTGCGGATCGGCGGAGACGAGCGGGCCGAGCTGCTGGACCGCTTCCTGGCCAAGTCGGCCGAGTTCGTCGAGCCGGACTCGGTGCGCGAGGTGCTGAGCCTGAACGCCGACGGCAGCCCGTTCGCGGTGCTGCTGCACTTCGAGATCGGCGAGGAGTCCTGGCTGCTGCCGCGCACCCCGGTCACCGCCGAGCAGCTGCGCGAGTACCTGGAGGCCCAGGACGTGCCCGCGGACGTCACTGTGAAGGTCGAGCCCGAGGGCTGGGGCGCCACCGCCTTCGAGGGCCCGCAGGCCTGGTCCGCGGCGGCCGAGTTCGTCGACTTCGACATCTCCGGGGTGACCCTGCACTCGGTCACCGAGTCCACCCTGGCCGCCGACTCGGCCGCCCTGGCCTACCTGGCCCGGGTCGGCACCACCGGCGAGTACGGCTACCTGCTCATCTCCAACTCCCCCGAGGCCGCGCACGAGGCCGTGGTCGCCGCGGTCGAGGCCCGGGGCGGCGCGCAGGTCGGCCCCGAGGGCCTGGCCCGGGTCCAGGCCGAGGCCGGGATGGGCCTGTACCAGGGCGGGTTCGCCGGCCTGTCGGTGAACGAGGCCGACCTGGCCTGGATGATCGACTGGAACCGGATCGGGGAGTTCCACGGCTCGGACGAGCTGGACAAGCCGACCGCGGAGACCGCCCGGCTGACCGCGCTGGCCGCCCCGGCCGGCAGCGCGTTCACCGCCGGCGCCCCGGTGCAGGCCGGAGACGTGCAGGTCGGCACCGTGCTGTGGCAGTCGCCCTCGGCCAACCCGGACGAGGAACTCGTCTTCGCCCTGCTGGACGCGCCGTTCTGGGTCCCCGGCCTGGAGCTGGCCGCCGAGGACGCGGACGGCTCGCCCCGCCCGCTGCGCACCGTCACGCTGCCCCGCGTGATCGCCCGCTCGCTGACCGTGAAGATCTCCTGATGACGGCCCCGCGGATAGCGATCACCGGCCTCGGTCTGATCACCGGAGCCGGGGACGACGTGGAGAAGGCCTGGGTCTCGATCACCAGCGGGACCACGGGCATCCGGACCAACACCCTGTTCGACACCACGCAGCTGCTGACCGACTGGGCCGGCATGGTGACCAGCCCGCAGCCGCAGGACCTGGACCGCTGCTACAGCCTGGCCGCCACCGCGATCCGGGAGGCCCTGCGCACCAGCGGGCTGGACCTGGACGCGGTGGACCGGGAGCGGGTCGCGGTCGTGGTCGGCTCCAGCCTCGGCGCGATGCCGACCCTGGAGAAGGTGCACGCGGACCTGGTCCTGGACGGCCGGCTGGACGCGGTCCGGGCGGCCGAGACCCAGCTGCCGTGCGTGGCCGACTACATCGCGGCCGAGTTCGACCTGCGCGGCCCGCGGGTAGTGCTGTCTAACGCCTGCGCGGCCAGCGCCGTGGCGATCGGGTACGCGGCGGAGATGCTGTGGAAGGGCGACGTCGACTACGTGCTGTGCGGCGGCGTCGACCCGCTGGCCACCCTCTCGGCCTACGGCTTCAGCTCGCTCAGCGCGCTGGACCCGGAGCCCTGCTCCCCGCTGTCGGCCTCGACCGGGCTCACCCTCGGCGAGGGCGCCGGATTCCTGATCCTGGAGTCCGCCGAGCGCGCGCTCTCCCGCGGGGCGCGCACCCTGGCCGAGGTCGGCGGGTACGGCCTGTCCTGCGACGGCTACCACCAGACCGCCCCGGACCCCAGCGGCAAGGGCGCGTGCGCGGCGATGGCCCAGGCCCTGGCCACCGGCGGGCTGAGCGCGGCCGAGGTGGACTACGTGAACATGCACGGCACCGGCACCCCGGCCAACGACGTCTCCGAGCCCAAGGCGCTCAAGCTGCTGTTCGGCGCGGACCTGCCGCCGGCCAGCTCCACCAAGTCGCTGGTCGGCCACACCCTGGGCGCCGCCGGGGCGGTCGAGGCGGTCGTCAGCACCCTGACGATCGACCGCGGGGTGCTGCCGCCGACGATCAACACCCGGGGCGTGGCGCAGCCCTTCGGCCTGGACGTGGTCCCGGACGAGGGCCGCCCGGCGCAGGCCGAGGCGGTGCTGTCGAACTCCTTCGCCTTCGGCGGGAACAACGCCTCGGTGTTGTTCAACCGCCCGGGCAAGGCGCACTCGACCGACCGGATGGTCGAGGCCGTGCACCAGGTCGTGGTGACCGGCGCCGCGGGTCTGGCCGGATCGGCCGGGAACACCGAGCAGCTGGCCGCCGCCCTGGCCGAGGGCCGGATCTGCTTCACCGACCTGGAGCACGTGCCGGGCCTGGGGCAGGTGCCGGTCGGCCGGGCGGACGTGAAGACCGCGGCCCGCACCCTCAACCCGAGCCGGGCCCGGCGGATGGACCCGCTCAGCGTGCTCGCCGCGGCCGCCGTCGGCGACCTCTACGCCCGGCACGGCAAGCCCTCCCGGGCCGAGGCCGAGGCCACCGGGATCATCTTCGGCACCGGCTACGGCCCGGTCACCTCGGTGCTCCAGTTCCACAAGGGGGTGCTGGAGGGCGGGATCAGCGGAGCCGAACCGGCCCTGTTCGCCAACACCGTGGTGAACGCGGCCACCGGGCACGTGGCGATGCTGCACCGGTACCGCGGCTACACCGCGACGATCGCGAACGGCGGCACCAGCTCGGTGCTCGCGCTCCAGCTCGCCGCCCGGGTCATCGCCCGGGGCGCGGCGGACCGGATCGTGGTCGTGGTCGCCGACGAGTTCCCCGAGCAGGCCCTGGCCACCCAGGCCACGCTGCCGGGCTACGCCCGCTCGGCGCGGGTGGTGGCCGGCGGGCGCAGCGGGACGGTGCTGAGCGAGGGCGCCGCCGCGATCCTGCTGGAGAGCGAGCAGGCGGCCCGCGCGCGCGGCGCCCGGGTGCTGGCCCGGGTCCGGGGCTTCGGCGCCGCCGGGGAGCCGGCCGGGATCGGCCGGATCGACCGGGACGGGCGGGCCTGGGCCAGGTCGCTGCGCGCGGCCCTGGCCGAGGCCGGCTACGAGCCCGGCCAGATCGACACGGTGGTCTCGGCCGCCTCGGGCTACAGCCTGGTCGACACCGCGCAGGCCCGGGCGCTGCGGTTGGCCGGCCTGGACGGGCGCCCGACGCTCGCGCCGAAGGAGCTGCTCGGCGAGACCTACGGCAGCGCCGGCGCCCTGGGCCTGGTGGCCGCGCTGCACGGGCCGGTCCCGGCCGGCCGGCTGCTGCTGTCCAGCTTCGCCTACGGCGGCAGCTACGCTGCCGCCGTGTTCGAGACCGAGCCGGAGGTCTGAGATGTACGTGGCGGCCGGGACCACGGTCGGGGCCGGCCCGGCCGGTCCGGCGCCGTGGCCCGGGCCCGGCGGCGGCGGCGAGGCGGTCGTGGACTGCCTCGTCGCCCGGCGCGGCCGGCTGCCCCGGGACCGGATGAACCGCCGCTTGAACGAGGCCGGGCGGTTCCTGCTGATCGAGGCCGCGGCCCGGATCTACGGACTGTCCCTGACCGCCGCCGACCTCGCCCGGGACGGGCACCGGCGCTGGTACCTGCCCGCGCTCGACCTGTCCGCCTCGGTGGCGCACTGCGAGGACCACAGCGTGGTCGCGTTCGCCGCCGGGGCCTGGATCGGGGTCGACCTGCAAGACGAGCGGGACCGGCCCGGCGCCCTGCTCTGGCTCGGCGACCTGCTCGGCCGCCCGCCCGGGCAGCCGGCCGTGATCCGCGACTTCGCCGAGTGCGAGGCGCTGATCAAGGCCTCGCACCTGACCAAGGAGACCTTCGCCGGGGTCCGGCTGCCCGCGTGGCGGCCGGGCTGGCGGCCCTGCGGCGAGCACCACCTGCGTTCCCTGGTCCTGCCCGGCGGCGGCATGCACCTGGCCCTGGCCGCCGACCGGCCGGCCACGGTGCGCTGGTGGTGGCAGGCCGAGCGCGACCGCACCCCCGTACCCACCGATGCCCTGAGATTGGAGAGAGCATGACCGCGACAGACTTCGCCCCCGCATCCGCGCCCGCGCACCCGACGCACCCGGCGCGCACCAAGGACACCGCGTACACCCGGCGCCTGTCGGGGATCGAGCGCGGCTACCTGAACGCGGCGGCCACCGGTACCCCGCAGCTGATCCAGATGGTCATCGAGGGCGACGGGCACCTGGACCCGCGAGCGCTGACCGAGGCGATCGCGCTGGCCACGCAGGCCAACCCGGGCCTCGCGGTGCGCCGCCGGGCCGGGGCCTGGCGCGGCGGCGGACCGCTGCCGCCGCTGACCGACCTGGCCGACGTCGGCGTGGACGCGCCCTTCTACCTTCGCGACCTGGACGTGGTCAACGGCCCGGTCTGCGAGGTCGGCGTACACCAGGAGGCCGGGACCGCGCGGCTGGTCGTGCGGGCCAGCCACATCGCGACCGACGGGCGCGGACTGCGCAACTGGATCGAGGACGTCTTCCGGGTGCTGCGCGGCCAGGACCCGGTCGGCGCGGCCGCGGTGGTGGACGACACGCACTTCCGGGCCGCCGCCGGCACGTTCGCCCCGGCCCCGCCGCCGGTCCGGGTCGCGCCCTTCCCCGCGGTGCTCGGCCACGGCCCGGCCGAGGCCGTCCCGCTGTGGACCCGGCGCCGGGTGCGCGCCTGCCCGACCGGGGTGACCGCCCGGGTGGCGGCCGGCATCTCCAAGCACCTGGCGACGGACACCGGCCGGATCATCGTCCCGGTCGACCTGCGCCGGCACGACCGCTCGGTGCGGTCGACGGCCAACCTCACCGCCCAACTGGTCCTGGACATCCGGCGCGCGGACAGTTGGCGGCGGCTGCACGGCCAGATCCTCAACGCCCTGGCCCGCAAGCACGAGGTGGCCCAGCTCGACCGGGACTTCCTGCGCAGCAACCCCTTCGCCAACAGCCTGCGCGAAGCCCAGGAGCTCGACGGCGACCGGTTCCCGTGCACCGCGATCATCACCGACCACGGCCGGGTCGACACCGAGCCCTACCGGACCGCGCACTTCCAGCCCACCGGGTTCGCCACGCTGCCGATGCTGGTGCCGTACGCCGAACTGTTCCTCAGCGCCTGCCAGATCGGCGAGGAGACGGAGTTGACCGTCTCCTGCCGCCGCCGCGCCGGGGCCCAGGCCGCCTGCGAGGCGCTGCTCGACGACATCGAGCGCAAGCTCACCGAAACCGACTGAGCCAGGCCCCCGGCCGGCGCCGCCGACCGCTGATCACCGATCGTAGAACCCAGAGCCAGAACCCAGAACCAGGAACACAGAACGCGGAACCCAGAACCCAGAACCCAGATCACTGATTTCAGCTTACTGATTACGTACCTCCGACCCCCGACTCCTGCCTCACCGACCACTGACCACCGCCCTCGAAAGGAAGCCAGCATGCCGACGACCACTGCGACCGTGACCGGGACGGAGCTCGACCTGGAGCTCGAACCCGGGCTCGCGGCCGAACTCGAAGCAACCGTCGCACCCGAGGTGACCGACACCCCGGCACCGGCGGATATGACCGACCCCGCGGCGCCGACGCGCGACGCGGACACCACCGGCACCACCCGCGCCGCGGCCGCGCCGGCCGCCGAGGCCGTGGCCGCGCCGCCCGCGAAACCCGCACCGCCCGCGACGTCCGCGACACCCGCCGGACCGCCCCCGGGCGCGGCGCCCCCGTCCGGCATGCCCGGACCGAACGTGGCCAAGAGCATCGCGGCCATCGGCGGCGCCTTCCTCGCCCTGCTCGACACCACCGTGGTGAACGTCTCGCTCAACGCCACCACCGCCCGGTTCGGCAGCATCGGCTCGGTGCAGTGGATCGTCACCTCCTACCTGCTCGCGCTCGCCGCCGTCATGCCCGCCACCGGCTGGCTGGCCACCCGGTTCAACGTCAAGAAGGTGTTCGTCGCCGCACTGACCCTGTTCGCCCTCGGTTCGGCGGCCTGCGCGTTCAGCCAGACCCTGCTCGAACTGATCATCGCACGCAGCGTCTCCGGCGCCGCCGCCGGCGTGATCACCCCGGTCTCCACCGTCCTGCTCACCCGCGGCGTCCCGCGCGAGCGGCTGGGCAAGGTGCAGTCGCTCAGCGGCAGCGTCCAGCTCATCAGCCCCCTGCTCGGCCCGACGATCGGCGGCCTGCTGGTCCAGGCCTGGAGCTGGCCCGCGGTCTACGCGGTGAACATCCCGCTGTGCGCGCTGCTGCTCGGGTACACGCTGTGGAAGGTGCCGTCCGAGTCCACCAAGGGCATGCCGGTCAAGCCGCTGGACCTGGTCGGCCTGATCTCCGCCGCCGCGTGCACCGTCTCCACCGTGCTGGCCATCCGCGGATTCACCAGCTACGGCCTGCGGCCCACCATCTCCACCCTCGTGCCCCTGGCGGTCGCGCTGCCGGCCGGGTTCGTGTTCGTGGTGCACAGCCTGCGCTTCCGGTTCCCGCTGCTCGACCTGCGCCTGTTCTCCATCCGGGTGTACCGCACCGCGGTCATCAACATCTTCTGCCTCGGGTTCGTGCTCTACTCCCCGATGGTGCTCGTCCCGCTCTACTTCGAGAGCGGACGCGGAGTCGGCTCGAACGAGACCGGCCTGCTGCTGTCCACCGCCGGCGTGGGCGTGGTGCTCTCCGGCCTGCTCTCGCGCCGGCTGATGCGGCAGTTCGGCGGCGGCTGGACCCTGCTGGCCGGCATCGTGCTGACGATCGCGGCGACGATCCCGATGACGGAGCTGAGCTCCACCACCTCCTTCACCCTGGTGTGCGCCAGCCTGGTGGTGCGCGGATTCGGCACCGGACTGACCATCGTCCCGGCGATGACCCGGGCCTTCGAGTCGATCCCGCCGATGTCGATCCCGGACGCCTCCTCCCAGCTGAACCTGACCCAGCGAATCGGCGGCGCGTTGGCGACCGCCGTGGTCACCGTGATCCTGACCCGGCAGGCGACCGCCCTGCACGGACTGACCCCGCCCGCGTTCGCCCACTCCTTCACCTGGGTGCTCGGCGCCTACATCATCACCCTGGTCCCCGCGCTCGCCCTGGTCTTCGCGGACCGCTCGGAGGCGCGCCGGCGCTCCTGACCGAGCAGGCCCAGAACACGACGGTGGGGCGGTCGAACCGCTCCACCGTTTCAGCGTGCCGGGAACCGTTTACATGACCGTGTGCTGACTCTACTGCGAACACGCCGGGACCAATACAATGATTTTCACCGCACTTATAGGAGATGCAGGGCGAATGTGGGACGATATCCAGATGCCTGGGCGCAACGTTACGAGGGGACAAAAGCGTGGTGCAGACAGGTCTCCGGGTGGAGTGGTTCACCACCGTGATACCCCAGATCATCCAGGACTACCGCACGGAACTGGAGGCTTCTGACAATCCATTGGCTGCTGATCCGGTGGCTTGGGCCCAGTGCGAAATACAGGCACGGGGCATCTTAGCGGACTGCGTCGCCTCCCTCGCCGCGGGCGAGGTAAAAGTGAACAGTTCTCATATAACAGACAGCGTGGATCTAGGTACGCAGCGGGTGCGCCAAGGTATTCACGGTTCTCATTCAGTGCGGGCCGGCATGGTGCTGACCGAACAGGTGCTGCTCGCCCTGGACGACTTCGCCCGGCGCCATCCGGGCGTGGACGAACAGGGATCGATCCTGCTCGTGCGGGCCCTCCAGCGCGCCATCGCGCTACGGGTCGAGGCCGGGGCCCGCGGCTACGACACCTTCGTGATCACCCAGGTGCGCGAGCTCAACGACCAGGGCCGGCGCCGGCTGGCCCGGGAGATCCACGACAAGATCGGCAACGAGCTGAGCCTGGCCATGCGCCAGCTCGAACTCTACGAGATCGCGCTGGCGCAGGACCCGGCCGCCTCGGAACCGGTGCTGGGCCGGATCCGGGAGACGCTCGGCCAGGCCCTGGGGCACACCCGGGACCTGATCACCGAACTGCGCCGGCCGGTCCTGGTCGGCACCCTGGAGACCGCGCTGCGGGCCTTCACCCAGTCCTTCGGCGACTCCGCGCCCGCGGTGCAGATCTGGGTGCACGGCACGGAGGACTGGCTTCCGACGACCATGCACGACGAGCTGTTCCTGATCGTCCGGGAGTGTCTGCGCAACAGCTTCACCCACGCCGGCAGCAGCAACATCGTGGTGCACATCGGCATCACCCCGGACGAGGTCAGCGCCGAGGTGATCGATGACGGTCGCGGCTTCGACCTGACCGAGGTGCAACGCACCCGCAGTACCAACGGCCTGTCCGGCCTGCGCGAACGGGTCGACCTGCTCGGCGGCGTGCTCAAGGTCGACTCCGTGGTCGGCCGCGGCACCCGGGCCTCGGTCTGGCTGCCGATCCGCGCCGCCGAGGAGGTGGCGCGGTGACCGCCGGAGAACCGATCCGCATCCTCGCCGTGGACGACCACGTGGTGCTGCGCGAGGCCCTGTGCGACCTGCTGTCGATGGAGCCGGACCTCCAGATCGTGGCGCAGGCCGGCACCGGTCCCGAAGCGGTGCGCCTGGCCGTGCAGTACAAACCGGACGTGGTGCTGCTGGACATCGAGATGCCCGACACCGACCCGGTCGCCACCGTCCGCCGCCTGCTGGCGGACAACCCCGCGTTGCACATCATCGTGCTGAGCATGTACGACGACGCGCAACTCGTCCGGGAACTGGTCTCCCTGGGCGTGGGCGGCTACCTGCACAAAAGCTCGCGCCGACAGACCGTGGTCACGGCGATCCGGCAGGTCGAGGCGGGCGGCGACACCATCACGGTGTCGGTCTCACCGCAGAGCCTGCGCGCGGCGACAGCCAGCCCGAACAGCGCCGACGGCCCGCTGTCCCCGCGCGAACTGGAGATCCTCACCGCGGTCGCCGGGGCACTGAGCAACCGGCAGATCGCCACCCGGCTCGGGATCACCGAGCCGACCGTCAAGCGCCACCTGCGCAACATCTTCGAGAAGCTCGACGCCGTCTCACGCATCGACGCGGTCAACAAGGCGACCGCGCTGCTGCTGATCAAACCGCAGCGCCGCCCGCACTGACCCCGGCCCGCGGCCGGCTCAGCCGACCAAGGCCGGCGGGTGCGGCGCGGCGCCGGGCTCGGCCTGAAGCAGGCCCTCCTCCCTCAAGATGCCGCCTTCGACCAGCAGTTCCATCGTGCAGTCGCGGACCAGGTCGTGGAAACTGAACCGGCCCGGGGCGTCCTGGGTGACGAGGTTGTTCTCCAGCAGGACGTCGAGGCAGCGCTCCACGTCGTCCACCGGCATCCCGGTGATCACCGCGGCCCGGTCCACGTCGAAGTGCGGCGCGGTGTGCAGGCTGATCAGCCGGCTGAACCGGCGCTGGCAGGGGTCCAGGTTCCGGTACGAGGCGCGCAGCATGGACATCAGATCGCGGTCGAAGGTCTGGAGGAAGCGGATCCGGCGCGGCTGGCTCGCCAGGCGGTCGGCCAGGTGCGCCACGCTCCACGCCGACCGGTCGCGCAGCCGCGCCGCGGCGATCCGCACTGCCAGCGGCAGGTACCCGCACAACTCGACCACCCGGGCCGCCTGCGCCGCCTCCGGGGCCACCCGCCGTTCGCCCGCGATCCGGGTGAACAGGGCGAGCGCGTCCGCGGGCGGGAAGACGTCCAGGAACAACGGGTCGGCGCCGTCCAGCGCGGTGAGCTTGCGCCGGCTGGTGACCAGCACCAGGGTGCCCCCGGTGCCCGGGAGCAGCGGTCTGATCTGCGCGGTGTCCCAGGCGTCGTCCAGGATCACCAGGCAGCGCTGCCCGGCCAGGCGCGAGCGCCACAGGGCGCTGCGTTCCTCCAGCCCGGCCGGGATGGCCTCCGGGCTCATCCCCCCGGCCTGTAGCAGGATGCCCAGGGCCTGCGCGGGCGCCAGCGGCTCGCGGGTGGCGCTGGTGCCGTGCAGCTCGATGAAGTACTGCCCGTCCGGGTAGTCGGGCGCGACCTGGTGCGCGAAGTGGATCGCGAAGCTGGTCTTGCCCACCCCGCCCATGCCGTCGATCGAGATCATCCCGGGGACGTTGCCGTACCCGCGCTCGGACAGTTCCAGCGCCAGCCGCGTCTCGGCCTGCCGGCCGGTGAAGTCGGCGAGGTCGTGCGGCAGGTAGTTGGCGCTGCCCGGGGCCGCGGCGGGGGCCGGGCGGCTCGGCGGCGCGGCCCGCTCGGCCTCGGCACCGGCCGCGCCCGCCAGGATCTGCGCGTGCAGGGTCTGGAGGGCGTGGCCCGGGTCGAGCCCGAGCTCCTGGGCGAGGTGGCGCCGGCCCTCGTCGTAGACGGCCAGCGCCTCGGCCTGCCGGCCGCTGCGGTGCAGCGCCGTCATCAGGCTGGCCCGCAGCGACTCGCGCAGCGGGCTCTGCGCGAGCAGCGACTGCAACTCCCCGACCAGCGAGGCCGACTCCCCGGCGCGCAACCGCAGCGCCATCAGGTCCTCCACCGCGGCCAGCCGCTGCTCGTTGAGCTTGACCGTGGCGGCGGCGACGGCAGAGCACTGGATCCCGGCGAGGGCGTCGCCGCGCCACAACTCCACCGCGGACTGGAGGTGGCCGATCGCCTCCTCGATCCGGCCGGAGCGTTCGGCCGTCCGGGCCGCGCGGGTGCGGACCGCGAACAGGTGCGCGTCGACGCTGTCCTCCGCGACGACCAGCCGGTAGCCGACGTCCGCCGTGACGATCCGGCCCTCGCCGGCCACCGACAGGACGCGGCGCAGGTCGCGGATCGCGTTGTGCACCTGCGGGCGGGCCGACTGCGGCGGGTCCTCCCACAGCGCGTCCACCAGGACGTCCATCGGCACGACGCGGTTGGCGTTCAGGATGAGCAGCGCCAGGAGTTTGCGCTGCCGCTGGCCCGGGACCTGGATCGGTTCCCCGCCGCGCCGGATCTCGAGACTGCCCAGCACCAGGAATTCCACCGTGGGTCTCCTAGATTCCCGGCAGGATGACGCCGAGGTGCACGGCGTACTGGGTGACCATGAACGCGCGGTACGGTGCCCGCCGCACGCTCCGGGAGCCGCCGCCGCGGGTGGCCCACAGCAGCCAGGTCACCGCGAGCGCGCCGAGGGTCAGGGCTACCGCCGCGGGGATCAGCTGCGGCGCGCCGTGGCCGGCCGCGACCGCGAAGACCACGGCGATGAGCAGGGCGTTGAACGCCGCGAGCAGGCGGGTGACCCGGTCCCCGAGCACCAGGACCGGGGTGCGCCGCCCGGCCGCGGCGTCGCCGACCACGTCCGACAGGTCCTTGACCACCGCGCCGACCGCCGCCATCCAGCACGACATGCCCAGGGCGAGCACCAGCGTGACGACCGGGTGGGTGCGGTCGGAGCAGACCCAGCCGCCCGCGTAGGTCAGCAGCCCGGCGGCGAGCAGCAGCAGCGAGGCCGTGGAACCCCGGTTCTTGCCGCTGATCGGCGGGGCGGAGTAGGCGTAGCCCGTGCCCAGGTGCACCAGCAGCAGCAGCGCCAGGAGTAGTTCCCCGACGGCCAGGGCCAGCAGCAGCGAGCCGGCCGCGGCGCCGTAGCATCCGATCCGGGCGGCCCGGGGCGAGAGCACGCCCGCGGCGATCGGCCGCTTCGAGCCGTTGGCCCGGTCCTCGGGCAGGTCCATCAGACCGTTGAAGACGTACATCGCGCTGGTGGCCAGCAACCAGGCCAGCGCGGAAAATCCGGCCTGCGGCAGGCGCGCGACCCCGTTGACGGCCGCCACGGTCGCGAACCTGAGCGTGAAGACGACCTGCACCGGGATACGCGATTCCAGCAGGTATCCCTCGACGCAGCGCCAGGCCTGGTGCGGTTGGACCCGGGCGCCGGCCGGCCGGAGCGGCAAAACGGTGCGGAGAGTAGTGGCGGCTACCCGCTGAGAGTAGTACATCGTGCCCCCAATTGATGGATTTATCAGCTGCGACGCCACGAAAGTTATGCGCCGGGCCGGATCACGCACCAGGAGCAGCGGAGGTATCGAAAGTAGTAGGCCCGGTGTCGAAATGGCGCCCCGGATACTCCCACGCGACCCGCCGACCAGCGATACCGTGAGTTCGGAGGGCGAGGTCCGCACTCCTCGCCCCGCCCGGCGCGCCCGGGCGGCGCCACCGGCTCCCGCAGCCGAGCCGAGAATTGAGAACAAGGGAGAACGAACGTGCCACGGTCCTACTCGCTCGGTCCGGCGGACGCCGAACCCGTGGTGCGCGCGCACCTGGAGGAGGTCCTCGCGCTCACCGGCCACGCGGTCGCGGACCTCGAGAACACCGACCGGCTCGACGCGCTCGGCCTGGACACGCTCACCGCAGCCCTGTTGATCACCGAACTGCACGTGGCCACCGGCGTCGACCCCTTCGCCCGCACCCGCAGCCTGGTGGAGGTACCCACCGTCGGCGAGTTCGTGGCGGTGTACCGAGAGGTCCTGGCCCAGGTGGACCCGGAGTCCGATGCCCCGCCGCAGTATCCTGAGCCGGTCCGCGAAGGGGCCGGGGGGCCGGGTCGGGGTTCGGGGTCCGGTGCGGGTTCGGGCACGGCGTCTGGGTCGGAGGGCGTGGTTGCGGACGCGGGTACAGACGCGGGTACGGTCACGGGCGCACCGGCCCGGGAGCACTCCGCGGGTGTCGGCGGCGAACGTGATGCAGAGGACGAAGGTGACAAGGCCAACGGATACAGTGCGGGCGACGTAGACAGCGCGGACAGCTCGGACAGCGCGGGCAAGACCGGCGAGGCAGCCTACGAACCCGCCCCCGGCTACCGCCACGGCCAGCTGATCGGCCCGATCCAGGAACGCGGCGAGAACCGCTACGCGGCGCACCTGCTCTTCACCGAGGACACCGACCCGGAACAGCGCTGGGACGAGGACACCCTCCTGGAAGCCGCCCGCCAACTGTGGACGACCGCCATCCCCAAACACCTCCTGTGCGCCGGACGCCGCGTACGGCTGTGGACCGACCGCCTGGACGCACGGTTCCCAGAACCCGTATTCCCCCGAATGGCGATCCTCGAATGCGTGATCAGCCTCCAGGTCCGCGAACCCGTCTGCGACCGCGTCACCGTCACCGCCGAGGCCTACCAGGCCGACCGCCGGGCGGCAGTGTTCGAAGCCGAGATCCGCATCGTCCCCGCAGCCGTCGCCCGCACGTATGAATTGCTCAAGGCACGGGAGATCGCCGCCCCTTAACGGTCCGTCGAAAGGCCCGTCAATAGTCCCGTCAATAGTCACCTCGAAAGTCCCGTCGAAAGTCCCGTCGACAGCCGGGCCGCAAGCCGGGCCGATTCTGCTCTGTTCTGCTCTGCTGTGCCGAGTAGTGCAGTGCAGTCGGCCCGGCTTAGTCGTCTCCACTTACGCCGCGCTCTCACGCCACGTGAACAGCGGCGGGCTCTTAAGCTGCACTCGTGGGGCCGGTTCCACCCCTCAGCGCATTCCTGGCGCCGCCAGATAACGTTGCACCACCTCGGCCGCAGCCTTAGTCACTACGTCTATTGGCTCGTCCGTCGATTCGTCCGGCCGCCCCTGCTTCGGGTCGGCCGCCCCGGCAGCGGCGCTCCCCGCGTATAAGGCAACGACTTCTTCATGATCTGGGAGGAACATACCAGCTGCCTGATACCGAACGTCGAGCTCGAAGGCCAGCGCGGGGTGAGCCGACCGTGCCCCCTCGTCAAGCTGCCGCTGAGCGCGCTTCAAGATCGTCACCACCAGCGGATACGACTCACCGGTGGCATAGACGGCGCTCAGATTTATGAGTGTGGCAACCAGATGAGGGCGCGAATCCTCACGTTCCCGATAGTCGACCGCCATGCTCCACAACTCGGTCGCCGCCGCCAGATCGCCGAGCACTTCGGCATCCCGCGCCGCATTCTCGCTCGCAATCGCCGCGTCCCACCAGTATCCGCGGTCCTTCCAGAGCCCGGCTGCACGGCGGCTAGTCTGTATCGCGGTCGCCAGCCGGTTCGCGTTGCCTTCCACGAGTGCGAGGTGGTGCGTGGCGACAGCGCGGTCCACGGCATCACCCCGCTGCTCAGCCAGGCGGATTGCGATACCGCCCCACTTGAGCGCGAGATCGCTCTCCTCGGTCTTCCAGGCGAGCTTGCAGTTGTTGATGGCGACGGGCACCGCGACCGATTTCCTGCCGGCCGAATCCAGAACCGTGAACGCCTGCTCACCGGCCCGCAGCGCGCCGCTCCAGTCCTCGGAGTCGGCCAGGATCAGGCTGAGCCGGAACTGCGCGTCCGCGAAGACGCCGGCAGCCACCGCACCCGTTGCTGACACAGTCCACGGATTAGAGATCTTGAATGTGACGATCGCTGCCGGCGCCGCTGTCAGCACTCCCAGGACCGCCACGGTCAACGCGAGCCGTCGGTTCCGCATCGCTTCCACCTCCGCGAAATGAGACGCTCCGAACTCGATACAGAATCGCACCCACTCGCGCGCGAGGTGCTCAGCCGATGGTTCCATTCATCCGTGACGGATGCTTTCACAACGCTCTATCGCCAGAGATCGACATCACGGCGACGCCAGGTCCTGATCGAATGGGACGCGCCGCACCTGGGGGAGATACTGGCCGAGCCCGTCGAGCGGGAAGCGGCAGTTGCCCACCACGTGCCAGACGTCTGATCCAACCTCGCCGTCCAGCTTGTAGCGGCCGTCGGGTGTCGCGGCGACCCAGCCGTTCGTCAAACCGATCAGAGTCATCCGGATGGCCGGATGTCTCCCGACGGCGAGCGGGCTCAGGTCCCACACCACCGCCGTTCCGTCGTCGCCGCTGCTGACGAGGGCATCGCGGGTCGGCGAGAAATCGACTGACCAGACTCGGCCGGTGTGGCCGAGCAGCGTGGACAGGTGGTCGTCGGTACGTACGTTCCACAGTCGTACAGCCAGGTCGTCGCCAGCCGTGGCCAGCAGGGTCCCGTCCGGGTTGATCGCGACCGACCAGAGCCTGCCCGTGCCGCGCTTCAGAGTTCGGTGTGGCCGTCTGTGGACTGCGGCGGGCACTTCGGATCCGGTGTGTTCGGTTTTGAGCAGTTCCGCGACGTCCCAGATCAGCGCGGCGCCGTCGTTGGCCGCGCTGGCGACGAGCGAGGTCTGCGGATCGAAAGTGACCGAGTAGACCCGGTCCTTGTGGCCGTGCAGCACCGCGACACACTGCCTCGACTTGCGGTGCCAGATCCGCACGTCGTGGTCGTCTGCCCCGGTGGCCAGCCAGCGCTCGTCCGGGCTGAAGGCGATGGACCTTACGCGGCCGCGATGCCCGATCAGATCGGCGATGACGCGTCCGCACGAGGCAGCCGGGCGAGCCAGGCAGAATCGGCCGCACCTGCTGCGCGTTCGCCGCGTTGTCCAAAACGATGAGCATGCGCCTGGAGCCAAGCAGAGTCCGGAACAAGGCGCTTCGGGCTTCCAGATCGGCGGGCATCCGCTCGGGACGGACATCCAGGGCTCGTAGGAACCCCTCGAGCACCTGCCAGGAGGATCTCGTGCGGTGGGTCGGAGATGATGCCATCATGCTCTCCCGTCCGGGATGGCAGGACTGGCGCGAACGCCGGAAGGACACCCGGGCCGGGGAGTGGAGCGCATGGCACAGCGAGAGCCAATCTTCCCGCTCGGAGCACCGGCGCGCGTTATCTTCGTTATCTTCTCGTGTCAGTCTGATTCCCCGACGGCGACGCGCGCGAGATTGCCGAGCATGCGGCGGTTGCGCACGTGCAGGAGCAGTTCGCTGGGCGGGCCCTGCAGGCGGGCGCCGGGGCCGAGCAGGGGGTGTTCGTCCAGGATGACCAGGGTGCCGTCGGCCCAGGGGATCAGGGTGAAGGCGATTCGAGCGGTGCCGAAGGGCTCGGCCTTGGCTTCCAGCTCCAGGCGGCGTTCCGGTTCGCAGATGCGTACGGTGCAGGTGTCCCGGAAGTTGAGGGGACCGAGGCCGAGCTGGAAGCGCAGGACGGCGCCGACGGCCGGCCAGTCGGGATCGACGTCCAGGATCTGCTGGGTGCCCACGACCCATCGGGCGTAGCTGGAGCCGTCGGCGAGCACCTTCCAGACCTGGTGCGGCGGGCGGGGGATGAGTTGTTGGCGCGCGGCCATCGGGACCTCCTGGTGCACGGTGGTGGGGCGGGTGGGTTTCAGGGGCGGGCGGTCGGCCCGGCGAGCAGGCGTTGGGCGGCGGCGAGTCCGGGGGACATGACCCGGGCCGCGGCGTGGGTGTGGGCGCGCAGGGCGGCGCGGGCGGCGTTGGCGCCGCACGCTCCGTGCACTCCGCCGCCGGGATGCGCGGAGGCCGAGGCCAGGTACAGCCGCTGGACCGGGGTCTCCGGGCGGCCGGTGCCGGGGGTGGGGCGGAAGAAGAGCTGTTGGTGGATGTTGGTGGTGCCGCCGTTCAGGGCCCCGCCGACCAGGTTCTCGTCCAGGGATTCCAGGGTGGCCGGGGTCAGGATGCGCCGTGCGGTGATCCGGTCGCGGAACCCCGGGGCGAAGCGTTCGATCTGGAGCTCGATCCGGTCGGCGACGGCTTCGGTTTCGCGTTCGTCCCAGCTGCCGGTGATCTGGTCGGGTCCGAGGTCGTCGGTGATGTGCTGGGGGACGTGGGTGTAGGCCCAGGCGGCTTCGGTGCCGGCCGGGGACCGGCTGGGGTCGGTGGTGGTCATCTGGCCCAGCAGGGCGAACGGGCGTGCGGGCAGGCGGCCGGTGGTCACCTGGTGGGCGTAGTCGCTCAGTTCGTTCAGGTCGGCGCCCAGGTGCACGGTCCCGGCCCGGGCGGCGGCGGGCGCGTTCCACGGGATCGGTCCGTGCAGCGCCCAGTCGACTTTGACCGTGGAGAAGTCCCACTGGAACCGGCGCAGGTCCTCGCGCGCGCTGGCCGGCAGGTCCTCCCAGGCGACCAGGCCGCCGTACAGGCTGGTGGCGGCGACGTCGGCCAGGACGGCCCGGGTCGCCCGGTACGCCTGGCCTTCCTCGGTCCGCACGCCTAGCGCCTTGCCTCCGCGCACGACGACCTCCCGGACGCGGGTGCCGCACTGGACGGTGCCGCCCAACGACTCCAGTCGGCGGACCAGCGCGGCGGTCAAGCTGCCGGCGCCGCCGACCGGGGCCGGCCAGCCGTACTGCTGGCCGAGCATGGCCAGCAGCCATCCGAACATGCTGCTGCCTGCGGATTCCGGCAGCAGGTCCGCGTGCAGGGCGCACCCGGCCAGCAGCAGCCCGGGCCCCGAACCGGTGAACTCCTCTTCGATCAGGCGCCTGACCGGCAGGGTCAGGAACCGCGCCGCGCGCAGCCCGCCGGCCGCGCGCAACCGACCGGCCATCGCCAGGGCGGACTTGACCGGCGGGAACGGGGTGAACAACGAGTCCAGCAGGTGCGGGTCCAGGGCTTTCCACAGCTCGGACAGGTGGGCCCAGGCCTGGGCGTCGTCGGACCCGAAGTGTTCTTCGATGTCGCCGACGGTTTCCTGCGTGCCGCGGTGCAGGGTGGCGCAACGGCCGTCCAGCATCGGATGGGCCATCACCGTGGGGGCGTGGCTCCAGCGCAGTCCGAACCGCTCCAGCTCCAGGGCGCCGATCGCGGGGGAGGCCACGGCCAGCGGGTAGAACGAGGAGAACAGGTCGTTGACGAACGCCGGGTCCACGCCCCGGTCGCTGCGCACCGCGCCGCCGGGCTCGGCCTGCGCCTCCAGCACGTCGACCTGCCAGCCGGCATCGGCCAGGATGTTCGCCGCGACGAGCCCGTTGGGGCCCGCACCGATCACGATCGCGTCCGCCATGAACCCGTCCTTTGCCGTCGAAGTTGGTTGAGGTCGACCGTCAGTGGCTGCGGTGCTAGTGCCCGGTGTCGGGCTCCTAAACTGCGCGGGTCCGCGCGTTATGCGTCCGCCTCGGTTGGGAACCTGTGCACGACCCGTTCGGGGATGCGCTTGCGGTCGCAATGGGTGATCTTCTCGCGCAGGTGGTGGTCCTGTAGTAACACCGGGCCGCGCGGGCCGGCCATGAACGCAGTGCAGGAGACGCTGGAGCGGGACTCCGGGCTGATCGAACTCGCGGTGAGCCAATGCCGTCATCGCCGTGATGGTGATGAGGCAGTAGGGTCTGAGTCTGATTTGGTGGGCTCTACGCTGAATAGGTTATCGGTGAATCAGGGGTCGGACTTTAGGGTGTGTCGCCGGTTTTCACTCCGACGGCCGAGTTCTGGTTCGGGTTCAGGCGCCCGTCGAATGTCGAATGCCGTCTCGAACGCGTTGAGGGCGGGCTTCCACCGGTTCGACCAGCGCTGGGGTGCCTTGCCGGAGGGGTCGAGGGACAAGATGGCCAGGTACAGGCGCTTGAGCGCGGCCAGTTCCGTGGGGAAGTGCCCGGAGGCCTTCACCGCCCGGCGCAGGCGGGCGTTGAGTGACTCGACGGCGTCGGTGGTGCTCAGCAGGCTCCTGATCTCCCGGTCGAAGCCGAGGCAGGGCACCACCTTTGGCCACGCGTTCGTCCCCAGCTTCACGATCGCCGGGTACCCGGCCTCCCACGCCTCGGCGAACTCCAGGCGCGGAGACCTGGGCCGACGTAAAACCACCGCGGCGGCCCGGGACGCGTGGATCTGCTTCGAGGACGAAGCCGGCCAGTCCCTGAGACCGCCCAAGGGCCGCACCCGGGGCCGGCGCGGGCACACGCCCGTGGTCAAGGTCGCCCACGCCGGGTCCGGGCGCGTCTCCCTGGCCGGGCTCGTCGCCCTGAAACGCGGCGAAAACCCGAGGCTGATCTACCGCACGATCACCTACCACGGGCGCAAAGGCGAGAAGAAGGGCTTCGCCGAACACGACTACCCCCGCCTCTTGGACGACGCCCACCAGCAGCTGCACGCACCCGTCGTCCTGGTCCGGGACAACCTCAACACCCGCAAATCAGCGCTGATGCGCCGACTGATCGCCACACGCGACTGGCTGACCGTGTTCCACCTGCCCTCCGACGCCCCCGAATACAACCCGGTCGAAGGCGTTTGGGCCCCCATGAAAATCAGCATCGCCAATCTCGCCAAACGCACCCTGACCAGCTTGCCGCCCTGGTCAAATCCCGCCTACGACGAATCCAATCCCGCCCCGCGCTCCTCAACGGACTCATCGCCAAAACCGGCCCGGACCTTCAACCAGCAGTAACCCCCGCCCTTCAACCTCTCTAGTTCGCCAACGGCTTGAATCTCGGTGTGGGCGTGTTTGCCCTCGGGCCGGGTGCATCACTTACGGCTTGACAATCCTGGCCGGCGGAGTGTTGTTCACGCTTGCGGGTGCTTGTGCGTGGCGTCGTAACACGCGCAGGTGGCCCATGCCTCCGGCGAGCCTCGAATCATCGGAATCCTGGCCGTCGGCCACGGAACCGGGCCCGTTGTGGCCGGTCACGTGGCGACCGTCGGCCGGCGCCGGGTGCCGGGCGAGCCCAGTGCGGCGGTGAGTTCGCCGGCGTCGTCGGCGAGCAGCTCCGAGCCATCCCAGAGCAGCAGTAGGGCACTGACCGTGTGGTCGGCGGGGGAGTGGGCCAGGTCGTAGTGGGCGGCGGCGGGTACCGCGGCGTGCGCGGCCCACAGGTCGTAGCCGGTCATGAACAGGTCCAGGTCGAACTGCGCCGCCAGGCTCATCAGTTCGCCGCGTCCGGTGTCGTCCACGCCGGCGAAGGCCTCGTCCAGGGCCAGCAGCCGGGGCGCGTGCGGGTGGGCGGAGTTGAGCATCGCGTGTGCGGCGGCGAACAGCGGCAGGTGCAGTGAGACGGACTGCTCGCCGCCGGAGAGCCGGCTGTGCCGCGCCCGGGTCAGGCGTTCCTCCTCTCCACCGGGGCGCACCAGGTGGAAGGCGAACTGCCGCCAGGCGCGGTAGTCCAGGACCTCGGCGAGCAGTTCGCGGTAGGGCCGGTCGCGCCAGCGGGCCCGGGCGTTCTTGATCTCGGTGGCGAAGTGGCCGCGCATCCGGGCCAGGGCGTCCGGGGCGAGCCGGGTTGCGTCAGCGTCGAGCAGGGCGCACACGGCGCGCTGTTCGACGTTGAGGTCGTCGGCCAGCAGCCAGCCGACGCCCACGGTCGTCCCGGAGGACATCCGGCGCGAGCGCATCTCGGCGTTCATCCGGCGGATCAGGTCGCGTGAGTCCACGGTGCGGTCGTGGATCTGCTGGGCCAGCCGGGTGAGCAGCGCGTCCTCCAGGATCCGCTGCTCGGAGTCGGTCAGCAGCAGCTGCTGGTCGCGGCGGGCGGCGGCGATGCGCCGGGCGAATGCGCCGACCGGTAGCGGGCCCTGCTCGTCGGCGATGCGCACCACGATGACGCCGTCCGCGCCGTCCCATTCGGGCCGGTAGTCCTGGCCCGCGGCGCCGAGCTGGGCCTGCAGGTCGTCCAGGGCCTTGGTCAGCCGGGTGGTGGATTGTTTCAGCGAGTTCTCGGTGGGGGTCAGCTCTCGGGTGGCGGCGAGGATCGCCTCGTGCACGGCGACGGCGGTGGCGGGCAGCCGGTCCCCGGCCCAGTCCGCCTCCTGCGCGGGCCAGGCCAGGCCGGGCGGGCACTTGAGCAAGTCGAGCAGCTCGCGCTGCGCATAGGGCGCGAGGCCGCGGGCGGTGGCCCGCTCCTCTTCGGCGGCGATCTGCTGGGCCTCGCCCGAGGCGTGCAGCCGGGCATCGGCTCCGGCGACGGCTTCGAGCGCCGCACGCTCGGCGGACTGCGCTGCCCTGGCCTCGGCCGCGGCCTCGTCGAGACCGGCCTCGGCCTCCCGCACCTGGGCGAGCACCGTCTGAGCGTCGGCGCCGACGGCGTCGTGCAGCGCTGTGAGCCGGGCGGCCTCCTCGGCGTACCGGCTGCGCTCGCCGCGCTCCCGGTCGGCGGCCGCGGCCTCGTCCTCGGCGGCGGCGTCCAGGCGGGTCTGCGCCTCGGCGACCGACTCGCTCTGCCGCCGGGCCGCGGTGCGCGCCGCGGTGAGGGTGTCGGCGCAGGCCGAGAAGCGGTGGACGGCGGCCTCGGCGGCGTCGGCGTTGTCCGGGTCGAGCCGGTGCTCGGCGACGGTGCGGCCCAGCGCGCGGGCGGTGACGCCGGTGGCGGCGACCGCTTCGTCGTAGCGGGCCTGGGTCTGGTCGGCGGCCTCGCGGGTGGCCCGCAGCCGGGCGTCGGCGCGGGTGAGGCCGGCGAGTGCGATGGTGATCGGGCCGGTGCGCGGCAGCGCGGCGCGCGCGTCGTCGAGCCCTGTGAGCGTTCCGGCGATCCCGGCGGCTTCGGCGGCCACGGCGGCGAGGCGCCGGTCGAGGGTGGCCAAGCGCGTCTCGCATTCGGCGATGCGGGCGGCGCGGCGCCGGGCCCGGGCGGTGGCGCCGATGTATTCGGCGTGCTCCTTGCGGTGCGCACCGGCCTGCACGCCCTGGGCGTAGTGGCCGTCGACGGTGATGACCGCGGGGTGGGCGGCCAGTTCGCCGGTGCCGACAGAGCCCAGGATCTCGGTCAGGCGCGCGGCGGTGACCGCGGGCTCCTCCCCGGGAGCGGTGTCCGGCAGCAGCAGGTCGGCCAGGCTGGGACCGGTGACTGCCGGTCCGGGGCGCAGACGGGCGTCGGACTGTCCGGGTTCGACCGGGCCCGCCGGCCGCGGCTCGTCCTTCGGCGAGACCCAGGCATCGAGCAGCCCGGCGGCCTCCAGCGCGGCTTCGAGTCCGGCTGCCTGCTCGTCGGTGACGTGGTCGGCGAAGCGCACCAGTTGCCAGAGTGGCGCCCCGGCGCGCTGTGCGCGGTCGGCGGTGCGGCCCGGGTACGGCGGCGGGGCGTCGTCGTGCTCTGCCGCGATCCGATCTCGTTCGGCTGAGATCTGCTCGCGCTCGGTCCGGACGGCGGCGCGCTCGGCTTTCAACTCGGCCTGCCGGTCGCGTAGTGCGCCGGTGTGCGGGGCGAGGGCGGCGGCGAGGACTGCGGCGGGGGTCGGCGCGTCCGCCCCGGTGCTTTCGTCGGTACCGGCGCCGATCGCGTCGTAGGCTGCGGCGAGGGCCTCGACCACCTGGGCGGCTTGGGCGGTGGGCAACAGGTCCCGGTGGCGCGCCGTCCATCCGGCCAGTTCCGCGGCGGCCTGCGCACGCGCGGCGGCGACGTCGCCGACTGCGGCGGCTTCCGCCTGCTCGGCCTCCTCCACGGCGGCCTCGGCCCGGTCCAAGGCGAGCCGGGCGAGGTCGCGGGCCTGCTCGGCGCTTTGGTGGGTGGCGGCGGCCTGCCGCACAGCGCGGACCGCCTCGGCGCGCTCGGCGGCGCGGGCACCGGCCCGCTCGCGCAGCCCTTCGGCATCGGCGTCGGCGGCCTGCCAGGCGATGCCCGCGGCGGCGGCGTGGTCGGCGAGGTCCGCGGCGGTGCGCGAGGCGGTGGCGGCCAATTGGTGCAGCTGTGCCTGGGCGCGTTCGAGGCCGTCGGTCGCGAGCGTGGTGGCGCCGGAGCGCCTGGCGTGCTCGGCCGCGGCGGCGTCGGCCGTCCGTTGCGCGGAGCGCACCAGCCGCTCCAGGTCGGCCAGCTGTTCCAGCGCCTGGTAGGCGGCGCTGGACTTGAGCTGTTCCACTCGGGCGCGCCGCGCGGCCAGGGCGGTGTCGGCGGTGTCGAGCCGGCTCTTCGCCGCGGCCTGCGCGGTTTCGGCGGCGCTCAGCTCGGCGGACCGGGCCGCGGTGGCGGCCCGGCCGGCGGCCGCGGTCTCCCGGCGCCGAGTCAGGCCGTCGGCCGCCATCCGCGCGTGCACCCGCAGGTAGGTGCTGTAGCTCGCCAGGAACGCGCCGGTGGCGTCGTCGGCGGCGGTCAGGCCCTCCAGGGTGCGTTGGACGGACTCCATGTCGTCGAAGGAGCGGGCGGCCTCGGCGATCAGCTCGTCGTCGAGCGGGCGCAGTCCCGCGGTGAGCGTGTCGGAGAGCCTGACCGGATCGAGGTTCTTGGCCAGTTGGGGCCGACGCAGGGTCAGGATCAGGTTGAGCATCTGCTCGTAGCGGTCGGCGCCGAGCCCGAACAGGCGCTGGTCGATCGCGGCGCGGTAGTCGCCGGCCGTGTCGTACAGGGGTACGTCGATTTCTGCCGCCAGCTGCTTCCTGGTCATCGGCCGGTCGTCGTCGGTGAGCAGGGAGAAGTCCTCGCCGACCCGGCCCGGGGCGACGAAGTGCCAGCGCACCGGGGTGTCCCGGTGGCGCTGGGCGTGCAGGCCCACGCCGATGGTCACCGCGTCTCCGTTGTCGCGGTGGCGCAGTTCGAGCCAGACGTAGCCGAGTGCGTTGTCCTGCCCGCGGAACAGCAGATTGGACTTCATGGTGCGGTCCTCGGCGGCGAAGGGGTTGAGCCGCTTGGGGTCGATCCGGCCGTCGAGGACGAAGGGGAAGAGCACTTCCAGGGCTTTGGTCTTGCCGGAGCCGTTGGGCCCGCGCAGGATCAGCCAGCCGTTGGCGAAGGAGAACTCCTCGTCGCGGTAGTCCCACAGGTTGACGATGCCGGCGCGGGTGGGTACGTAGCGGGTCACGAAGAGGCGTCCTGAGTCGTGGTGTCGAAGGTCGTGGGCTCGGCTGCCGTGGTCGGGGCGGGCGAGGCGATGCGCGGGGCCCGGGTGGCGACCTGCGCGGTGACGCTACGGTAGCGGCCAAGCAGCGGCAGGGCGAGTACGCCGCCGTCCACCGGGGCCACCAGGCGGAGTGAGGCGAGCAGGACCACGGCCTGCGCGCAGAGCCGGTCGGGGTCTGCGCGCAGGTCTCCGGACATGCCGGTGCCGTAGTCCGCGACCAGTTTGACTGTGCACGCGCGCAACCAGGCGTCGCTGAGGAAGGGGTAACGCGCCTCGGCCGGCCCGGCGTCTTCGTCCTCGAACTCGTCGGTGCCCGCCGGTGTGGTGCCGACGGGTCCGGTGCCGATCGGCGCGGTGCCGGCGGGCGTGGTGTCGAGCAGGTCGGCCGCGGCCGCGCGCTCGGGCAGCGCGCCGTCGATCCGCACGGCCAGCGCCGCCCGGCGTTCGGCCGCGGTGGCGGCGGGCAGCCGCTCGGCCGTGGCCTTCAGCGCCTGCTCCGCGATCTTCGCGGCGAGCAGCAGCGCGGCCTGCGCCACGGTGCCTCCCGAGGGGAACCTGGTGTCGGACAAGCGCCCGGAGAGGTCGATCAGCGCGACGCCCTCCGCGCGGCGCTCGAGCGTCAGGCCGGTGAGCCGCTCGAGATCCTCCGCGAGGGCCGGGGAGCGCAGCTGACCGCGCAGCGAGGGGTCGACGTCGGCGTGGTAGACGGCGGGCTGTTCCAGCGTCAGGCGCCGGGCCCGGCGTGCCGCCGAACGTCGCCGGGCCTCGCGGCCCAGCTCGAACCCGGCCGGATTCTCCCGGTCGAGCAGGTCGGTGACGGAGCCGAGGTGTTGCAGGACCCTGGTGGGCCGGTAGAGCGCGCCGACGACCTCGCGGTCGATGTCGTAGAGCGCTTCGGCCTGGTCCGGGTCGTTGGCCCAGGCCGAAGCGGAGCCGTCGGCGATCCGTACCGCGCCGCGCGCCTGCAGCCAGGCCACGGCGTCGACGAACGCGTCCCGGTCGGTTTTGCGCTCGGTGTCCATGCCCAGCCCGCTGATCCGGGTGGCGTCGGCCGCCACCGCGTCGGCGAGTTCGCTCAGCGCGATCTGGGTGCCGGAACGGCCGAGCGCGGCCAGGGTGAGTGTCAGGTACGCGTAGCGGCGCCGGTCGAAGGCCCGGCCCGCTGCGGTGAGCGCGGGCTGGCTCTGATCCAGATCGTCCTGCACCCGCAGCAGCCGGGCGGTGTCGGCGGTGGTGACGAGCCGGTAGCCGAGTGTCTCGGCCAGGTCCAGGCGCAGTTGCGCGGCCCAGCGTCGCACCAGCGGCAGTGCCCCGGGGTCCGGCCATGTCGTGGTGACGAGCGGGTGGCGCAGGATCGTGCGGACCGCCTTCTGGTAGTCGGCCAATTCCAGGGAGCTGACGCCGTCGGCGACCCTCACGCCGTGACCTCCAGTCGCAGCCCGTTCAAGTGCAGACGCCCGCGAACGGTCTTCACCGTCGTGAAGCCCTCGACCGGATGCAGGGTGAGCCGCACGCCGTGCGTGCCGGCTGAAGTGGTCTTGGCGGGCACGCCCCGGCTGACCGGGACGCGTGCGGTCAGCGCCAGGTCGAGCAACCCGAGCAGCGCCCGGGTCTCGGGCTCGTCCAGTGTGCCCAGGTACGCCCCGTTCTGCGCGAGCGACTGCGCTGCGCCCCGGGCCTCGGCCTGCGCCTTGAGCTGCAGCGCGCGCAGGTGTTCGCGCTGCCTGTCGTTGCGTTCGATCCGGCCGGGGCCGCGCAGCCCCTGGACCCGTCCGGACTGCACCAGGGTGCGGGAAAGTTCCACCGGCTGCGCATCCCACCAGGACTGGCGGGTGCCGGCAAGCTCAGGGTCCTCATGCTGAACGGCGACGTGCCGGGGAGAGCCGAGGTCGTAGGAGGCGCGGAACAGGGCGTGTGCGTCGGCGTCGGACGGACAGGAGGTGAACCACTGGGCCAGGTGGCGCAGCTGGCTCTCCCGGCTGACTCCGCCCTTTCGCGCCTCGGTGACCCGGCGCAGCAGGGACAGGACTCCGGCGATGGCGGTGACCGTCCCGGTCTGCAGGCGCTCGCTCTCGCTGTGCTCACCCTCGGCGAACCAGTGCACCAGCCCGGACCAGCGCTGCCGCCAGTCCGCCAGTCGTTCGGGCATGGGGCGGAAGAGCCGTTCGTCGGCATCGGCCACGCGCTGTACCAGCTCTTCGACGCCGGTGGCGGCGACCGCGTCGACGGCGTCGGCCAGCAGCGGGGTGTAACGGGACAGTTCGGCGGTGAACTCGCGCATGTGAGTCAGCAGCGCGTCCTTGTGCGAGAGGAAGACCTCGGGCCGCGTGTCGTTGGTGCGGGCGAGGTCGCCGAGCATCAGGTAGAACCGGGCCGCGCGCAGGGCCATGTCGGCCAGCACCCCGTCGAGCCGGGAGAGTTTGCGGTAGACCTCGTCCGCGTCGCCCTCGGCGTTCGCCTTGGCCAGGGCGTTCAGGTCGGCGAGGATGTCCGGGAAGACCAGGCGGGACAGCTGCGCGTCCTCCAGGGTGGCGCCGAGCACGTCCTCGACGGCGCGGTAGGCCCGGTAGCCGGCCTGGGTGAACTGGTAGACATAGTGCCGGTTTCGGTACTCGGCGAGGTTCGCGGCGCGGGTCCCGTCGTAGCTGCGGTCCAGTACCTTCCATTCCGCCAGCGCGTCCAGCAGCGGCTGCACCTCGCCGACCAAGGCCGCGGCCGGGTGCTCCTCGGTCAGCTGCTCCATAAGTTCGCGCACGTCGGCGGCGTGCAGGAGCACCTGGTAGTTGGCCCGGCCCCGGTCGAAGGCGCGCAGCAGCCAGAGGTAATCGTTCCGCTTCTCCGCGGCGGCGAAGTGGAACAGTCGCAGTCGGTCGTCGACGGTGAACGCGTCGATGCCGAACGCCTCGGAGGCCGCTTCGGGTTCAGTGGTGTCCGGCGCTGTGGTGCCAGGTGCGGCGGTGCTTGTGCTCACCCGGTAATTGTGTCGCACCCGCCGAGGCTTCCGGGACCGTTTCGCCATGATTCCCCTGGCGCATCGGCGCATGGGACGACGAACGGACTGTTCGGCGCGGGCCTCAGGCCCCATCCCGGACCAGACCGCTGAGGGATTCCAGCGCTTCGAGCGCCGCGCCGCGGGCCAGGCGCTCATGGTGATGCTCGTTGCGCCGGTTGCGAAGGCAGCCGTAGCACGAGGTCTCCGGACCGCAGTCGCAGCCACTGAGCCGGATCCGTGCCGCGCGCACCACCAGGTCCAGGTTGCGCCCGATGCGCAGCGCGCTGCCGGCTCCGCCCGGGACGGTATCGAAGATCACCAGGCCGCTGCGGCCGTCGGCGCCCGCGTGCGCCGCGCCGTCGATGTCGTCGCGGCTGATCTCCAGGCCGGAGGTCGCCCCTTCCAACAAGGCGTACAGCAGGGAGAGTTGCTGTTCGGCGGCGTTCAGGCCCGGAGCATCGAAGCGCAGCTGCAAGATGTCGGTCTCGTATCCGTGCGCCAGGGAACGCCAGCGCAGCGGACCGGTACAGGACTTGCCGCGCAGCGGATCGCTGTGGCTCTTGGGGGTCTTGCGCTGGTTGGCCGCGCCCCAGCCGCACCAGTCGCAGATCAGGTAGCCGCCGCCGTTGGGCCCCTCCGACACCGACACCAGCCGCCCGCGCGCTCCCGACCGGCACCAGGCCACCGCGCCGGACCCCGAGCGCCAGCGGGACTCGGCCAGTTCCTCGCCCAGGGTCACCACATGCGTGCCGCCGTACCAGGAGCGGGCCGGGGGCGTCCCGGCGGGCTTTGCGGTGCGGTGCTCGGCGACGAAACCGAACTCGGGCACCAGGTATTCGCGCACCGGACCGTCGGCCGGCTTCCCGCACGCAGGGCAGGCCGGCTCCAGGTCCGGCCCGCCCTCGCGGTAGTGCCCGCACTCGCGGCACACGGTGTAGCAGCGGCTGATCAGCTCCCGCCCGGGCAGCCGGTACACGCCGCCGGAGCGCCACAGCACGCCTCCGGCGACGAGTTCGGCGCCGGGCGCGTATTCGTGGATGGCAACCGCCAGGTCGCGGCTCAGTTCCAGGCGCGCGCCGACCTGGCTGTCGCAGTGCGCGGTGCGCAAGTCGACCGTGTCCACCGGGAATCCGTACTTGGGCAGGATGTTCCGATTGGCCAGGAACCCGATCAGCGAGCGGCGGGTGACCGTGTTCACGCTGCGTTCGAACCGGGCGGCGAGGTCGCTGCGGCGCTGCCGGAACGCCTCGGCCCGGCGTTCCTCGAACAGGGCGACGTCCTGGCCGAGTTCGGCGCGCACCTGCTCCAGATGATCGGCGAGCTGCCCGACCCATGCTCCTGTGCCGACGCCGATCTCCGCGTGCGCGTCCGGCGGGAGGATCGCGTCCAGGGTCTCGCGTACCCCGGCGGGCACCGGGGTCAGGAACGCCCGCACCCGTGAGCACGGCGGCGGACCGCTCTTTCCGTCGCCGTCGCCGAGGAAGAACGCCCCCGCGCTCTTCCAGGTCTGGCCCCACTCCTCCTTGCCGTGCCGGAAGAACGCCGCCAGGGCCACCGAGTGGACATGCCGGCGGTCGATCCGCGCATTGCCCAACGGCACATAGGGTGCGCGCAACTGTCCGGCGATCATCAGCTCGGGGGACTGGAACCTGGACAGGTCGTGCGAACGGCGCTGTGCGTAGGTCAGGACCAGTGCGGCCGAATCGGAGCGGCGCCCGGCCCGCCCGGCCCGCTGGATGTAGTTGGCCGTGCTCGGCGGCATGTTGCGCAGCATCACGCCCTGGAGTTCGCCCACGTCCACGCCGAGCTCGAAGGTGGTCGAGCAGGACAGTACATTGATCTCGCCGGTCAGGAAACGCTGCTGGATATCGGCCGCCTCCAGCCCGGTCCACTGGGCGGTGTGCTCCCGGGCGACCAGCGCAACGGGCGTGGTGGTGCGGTAGACGGTGCGGTAGTGCTCATCCTCCTCGGGCTCGGCCGGGCGCAACTGCCCGCCGCAGCCGAGCGTGGGGCATACCCCGTACAGTGCGCAGGCCGCGATCCGGCGGCACCTGGTGCAGCGGTGCAGCTCGCGGCCGGGGGAGAGGCGCAGCCAGGTGTGGTCGAGCTGGTGGACCCGGCCGAGGCCGGTGAGGGCGGCCGAGTGAAGCCATCCGTCGGACTGTCCGGCCAGCCAGCGCCAGCAGCCGTCCAGCACCTCCCGGGGATCCGCGCCGGATGCCGCGCCGGGATCGGCGGCGGCTGCCACGGCCGCCAGCAGCCGGCGCAGGTAGTCGAGCCGGCGGTTGATCCCCTTGGTCGGCAGCCAGCTCAGAACTTTGAGCTTGGCCTCGGCGCCGTCGCGCCGCACGTGCACCGGGCCGCGCCGAGGGTCGAAGATCTCGTCGCGCGGGTCGACCTCCTCCGGCATGGTCAGCGCGCCCTGGAGGCGCAGCGTCCGCAGGAGTTCGGCCAGCAGGATCCAGGCCTGCTCGGCGGTCAGGCCGAGGTCGAGCAGCGGGGCGGGAGGCTGCCAGGCCGGTTCGCGGTCGAGCTCGACCCGCAGCAGCCCCAGGCCTTCCAAGCTGTGCCGCTCGTCGACGGCCACCAGTTCGCGCAGTACCCAGCGGGCGGCCTCGCGGCGGCGCTGCTGGCGCGAGTCGCGCCGCGCGAACACGCCCGCCCGGCCGGCCGCGGCGGCCACCTCCTCGACGAGGTCGTCCACGGTCGCGAAGGGGTCGCGGGCGGTGGCGCGGGCCAGGCCGTCGAGGATCAGCCGACGCCGGCTGACCAGGGCGTGGCTGGATTCCAGGTAGGGCGCGAAGAACGCGGCCGCCTGTCGGGAGTCGCTGAACGTGAGCAGCTTGCGGCCGCCGCCGGGCCGCTCCTCCTGACCCGGCGCGACCGGCAGGGCCTGGTAGAAGGTGGTGGTCAGCACGGCTGCCGCGGCCTCGTTCCCGCTCTCGAACTGGCGGATCACCCCGCTGCCGCGCGCTCCGCAGGCCAGGCAGCCGGTGGGCGAGCCCGAGGAGGTCTTCAGACGCTTGACCCGCCGCGAGAAGTTCTCCCCGCACCCGCAGGATACGGACTTTCCCTCGTCGATCCGCCCGCATCCGGCACACAGGAGCGCGGATGCGGCGCCGTCCTGGGTGCGCGGCCCGTCGTCGAGCGTGTCGTCGTCCTCGTCCATCCGCTGTGCGTCGTCCTCGTCCAGCGCCTGCTCCTCCAACAACAGCCAGGTGCGCCGCTCCGCGCGGGTGATCCGAGGGCTGAAACGCTCGGCGCCGGCTGCGCGGCTGTCTGCGCCGTCATCGGTACAGGCCTCCACCGCACCGACCAGGTGGACCGCGCCGCACCGCTGGCAGGACCCGAACTCGAAGGCCACGCCCTCGCAGTGCGCGCACTGCTCGCGGCGACCGAGGCTGATGTGCGGGCCCTGCGGGGTCAGGCACGTGAAGGCGCCCTCGGTGGCGCGAGCGAACAGGTGGTAGCGGGCCGAGAGAACCGGCGCGCCCGCTTCGTCCCTGATCCGTCCGCCGACGGCCACCAGTGCGGCCAGGCCGTGCGCGCCGAGGCCGGTGGCGCGCGCGAGCGCGGCGAAAGGCCGAGGTCCGGCGGCCAGCGACGCGCGCAACTCGGCCATGCCCTGCTCGTGGGCGAGCGCACGGGAGGCGGTCTGTTGTTGCGGGGCGAGCTTCGACAGGTCGCCCGCCGGGTCTGCCGACTGCGCCAGTGCCTGATACTCGTCCGCGTTCAACGGTCCCCAGTACGGGCCCTCGGGCACCGGTATGCGCTCGGCGGTCACCAGGTCTTGCCGCGTCGGGTCTCCGGGCTCCCAGTGGAAAGGCAGGTCGAAGAGATTCGTGGCGAACTCCATGACGGCCTCGGGCCGGTCGCCGACGGTGGCACTGGTCGCGATGGCCTGTAGCGGGCGGTCGCCGGCGACCCGGTGGCGCAGCCGGCGCAGCAGCATGCCGACTTCCTCGGCCTTCGCGCCGTCGTACACGTGGGCCTCGTCCAGGACGATGAACCGCCAGGTGCCGCTGTGGGCCCCTTCGAACAGCTCCAGGTCGGCGGGCCGCAGCAGCAGGTACTCCAGCATCGCGTAGTTGGTCAGCAACAGATGCGGCGGCGAACCGCGCATCTCCTCGCGGCTGAGCAGCTCGTTGGCCAACCGGGGCTCGCCCGGGTTCAGTTCCTCGAACACGGCGGAGCCCTGTCGCGCCAGCTCCGGGGTCTCCCCGGTGTAGCGGCCGAAGGTGAGCTCCGGCGTGCCGGCCAGCAGCCGGCGCAGGCGGCGCAGCTGGTCGTTGGCGAGTGCGTTCATCGGATACAGCAGCAGCGCGCGGACTCCGGGCCCGAGCCGGCCGGTGCTGTGCTCGGCAGCCAGAGCCGAGAGGATCGGTAGCAGGAAGCTCTCCGTCTTGCCGGAACCGGTCCCGGTGGCGACCACCAGGTTCCGCCCGTCCCGCGCCTTGCGCAGCGCTGCCTCCTGATGCCGGTAGAGCGGCCGGTCGAGCGGCAAGGCATTGCTGCCGAAGCGGGCGAAGCCGGGATCGAGCACCCCTTCGATGATCAGCTCGCGCAGGGTGGCGCCGGTGCGGTAGGCCGGGGTGGCCTCCAGCAACGGGCCCTTGGTGAGCAGTGCACTGGCGTGGATCTCCGCCGTCAGCGCGGCGGCGATGGCCGGATCACGGACCGGCAGCAGCGACCGCAGGTATCGACGGTAGGTGCTGGTGATCAGGTCGCTGGTAGCGAGGGGATCCACGGGAGGGGCTCCGGTGACGCAGTGGGCCGAATGGGCGAACTCGGCCCACTTTACCCGGTGAGCCGCGGTCTACCTGGAGAACTTGGGCAGCCAGGGGTCTTCGGCCGGCTCCGACCGGCCGGCCAGACGCGCCACGACGGCCCGGCGGCCCGCGTAGTCGAATTCGAGGGTTGCGTCAGGGTGCTCGGCCGCGGTGTCCGAGAGCCGCCGCAGGTTGTGGCTGCCGTCGCGGTACGGCTCCAGCCGCTGCACCGTCCGACCATCGGCGACGAGCTCCAGCACGGGGGCGCGGCGGGCGCCGGGCAGGGTCACGCGCAGCGGACCTGCCTCGGCGAAGTCGGCCGGATCCAACCGAAGCGGCCCGCCGGGAGCCGGCGGACCGGCCGGCCCGTCGACGGCGACGCGCATCCGGGGCGGCACGAGAGTGAAGCGGCGGTGCTGTACGCGCACCACGAGTTCCACGGCGAGCGCCTCGGCGGACGGATCGAAGGCCAGCGCCGAGGGGACGGCCGTCATACCCGGCGCGGGACGCAGCACTACTTCGCAGGCTTCCAGCCCGTCCGCGACGACCAAGCGCAGGATCGGATGGCAGACGATTTCCAGACCCTCCGCGAGAGTCACCGCGCACTGCATCCCCGGGACTTGGGCGCCGCGTACGCGGATCCGGTATTCACCCAGCAGGGGCCTGGGCAGGTCGTTCCAGAACGCGCCGGTCTGCGTGGCGGCACCTTCTTCTCCCCGCACAGTGTGTGAGCTCATCGCCGGACTGCCGGGTCGGCGCACCTCGACCGTCCAGGAGGTGCCTCCTGCGGGCAGCCGCAACGGCGGCGGTTGCGAGTAGACGGGAGAATCGCCCGCACGCAGCCCTGCGATGGGCTCGCCGGTCACCAGACGGGGCCGGGCACGGCCGCGCACCGGTCGCCGCGCGGATCCCTCCCCGGGCGGACCGAGCCAGGTCACGGAGTCGAGAGCGACCTGGTCGAGGCGCCACCCCGGCCAGCCCAGCGGCATCCGGCAGTGCGCCACTGCGCGAAGCGGGGCATCGGCGACCGGCGCGGCGCCGTCGGGATACAACAGCCACACGGTGTCCCGCGGAAGCGGTGCGTCCTGCGGCAACAGCCTGCCGTCGTGATCGAAGGCGAGGGGCAGAGGGCGGGAACGCGGCGCCGTCAGCCGTTGCTCCCGCCCGGCGGCGTCGACGACCAGATCGATGCCCGGCCCGGGCACGACGCAGTCCGCGCCGCCGTCCGGCCGGTCCGACGGTCGCAGCAGCAGCCCTCGGCCGAAAGGCTCGAGCAGGAGCACGGAGTCGGCCACGTGATCAGGGTGTACGCCGCGGGCCGGGCCGCCATCGGTGCCCGAATGCAGCCGCAATACGGCGGAGGCGTCGAGATCGGGGTAGACCGCCAGACCCAATGTGGCGAGGCTGTCGCGCAAGCTGCGCTCCCAGCGACCGGTCTCGCGGTTCGTCGGCGCTCGCCGGCCGCAGGCGCGCCACCAGGCCGGCCATGGCGATGCCGCCTGCGAATCGGAGACCGCCGTGCCGACCAGGGCGAGGACGAAACAGGCCGGCCAGCGCCGTGCGGCCGTCTCGGGCGCCAGCCGCCCCAGAGCTGCGGCCACGGCGGCGACCAGGTCGGGCTCCTGCTCCGGCAGTGCCTCGGCGGCCGACTTGCAACCGCGCAGCCGAGACGACCAGCGCTGCTCTATGAGGTCGAGCAGGTGCTCGCCGTCTTGCACTGCACCGCCGCGCACCTGGTCGTTCCTCCCGCCGAGGGCTGCTGCCTTCGTCCAGGATAGGCCGGGCGTGACTACGGTAGGCGGCTCATCCACAACTGATCTACGCGCGCCCGGAGCCGAGGTTCCCGCTGCCTTGTGCGTGATCGACCGCGAGCGAGGTGGTACCCCGACTGGTATGGCATCTTGCTCGGTTCGGCTCGAAGTCGAGTAGGGCGCGAAGGGAGCTGCCCGCCGGGTGGGGGATCCCTCACGCGGCGGGCAGCGTTCGTCTGTGTTGTCGCTGGGGTGTTAGTTGATGGTGTTGACGACGAACATGTTCGGTGCGCTGATGGCGTTGCCTGCCTGGGTGTCGTAGGTGAGGGGCAGGTCGGTCGGGCTGCCGATCACGTCGATGCTGGTGAAGTTGCCTGCTTCCAGTTGCAGGTAGGCGAGTGTCTTCGGGCTGATGCCGTTGGTCGGGTCGGTCAGCAGGAGTGGGCCGGGCAGGCTGCTGGAGGCGAGGGCGTCTTGCCAGGAGGAGTTGGTGACCAGCCGGGCTTCGGTGGAGAACTCGGTGCCGCCGAAGTGGTAGAAGTACTTGGCGACGTTCACGGCGGTTTCCTGCTCGTTGGTGCCGGTCAGGCTTGCCGTGGGGGTGACTGTGCCCCAGGTTAGGTTCGTGTTCTGCAACGCCTGGGTGGCTTGTGTGCCGATGGTGATGTATTGCACGGCTGTCGGGTCGAGGGTGTTGAGGTAGGCCTTCGACGCGGGCGGGATGGTCGTGCCGTTGGTCAGGACTACGGCGGTGCTGCCGGCGAGTGTGCTGCCGGCGGCGGAGGCGGCGATGAGGGCGTCGAAGTAGTTCGTGCCTGCGGCCAGGAGGACCTTGGCGGGTGACGGTTCACCGATGTTGATGTTGCTGAAGATCGCCTGGTCGGCTTTTACCGCGGTGTCGTACTCGTTGGTGCCGTTGATGCGTACCGGGGTGTAGCCGGCGGCGCTGACCGCGCTTTCTACCTGGGCGGAGAGGTTACTGGTGTTGCCGAGCAGGTAGACGGTGCCTGAGCCGCCGAGGGTCCGGTTGATCTCGGTCAGGACCGAGGGGGCGAGTGAGGTCGGGGTGGTGAGCAGCAGGGGTGCCTGGCCGTCGTAGGCGAGGACCGAGCCGACGAGTGAGTCGCCGGGTTGGGTGGAGGAGCCCAGGACGACGAATCGTGCCGGGTAGTCGTCGTTGTTGTAGAACAAATAGTGCGAGGCGGCGATCGAGGTGCCGGTCGTGTCGGCGCCGTAGATCCGGTTGACCGTGTTGTCGGTCAGCGGCTGCCATGCGCCGTCCGCGGCGTTCGCGATCGTGGTGACGAGGGCGCCGGTGGTTGCGGAGACGATCTGGATCGTGCCGTTCACGGTGTACCCGATGTCGGTGCCGTCCGGGGACCAGCGGGGTGCGGAGACGTTCGAGGTTTCGCGGGTCAGTTGGGTGACCGTGCCCAGGCCGCCGTCGCTGCTGAACGGGACGGTGAAGACCTGGTCGATTCCGGCGGAGTCGGCCTGCACGTAGGAGATCTCGGATCCGTCCGAGGACCAGCTCGGGTCGTTGGCGTCGGTCGCGACCACCGGGTTCGGGGTGAAGGCTGCGCAGTCGGTCTCGTAGACGCCGATGGTGTCGCCGACCTGGAGCAGGGCTTCGGCGCCCTCACCCGGCCAGCCCTGGAAGTGGGACAGGTCCGTGTCGTTGGTCCAGCAGTCGGTCGCGATGTTCTGCCAGATGATCGGGTCGGCGGCCGTCGATCCGTCGGCGTCGGTGAAGGCGACCTGTCCGCCTCGGATGAACGCGACCTGGTCGCCGCCCGCGTTCGGCTGGGAGTCGCCGTGGCCGCCGGTGGTCAGCTTTATTTGGCCGGTGCCGTCCGGGCGGATCCGCCAGAGGTTGCCGTTCTTCTCGTACACCAGGTAGCTGCCGTTCGAGGTCCAGGACGGGGTGTCGGCCGAGACTCCGGTCTCCAGCACCTGTGCGCCCGTGCCGTCCTGGTTCGCCAGGATGAGGTTGCCGTTGCGCACGAACGCCAGGTGGCCGTTCGTCGCGGTCTGGCTTCCCGCCGTGGCCCCCGTGGAGGCGGACGCCGTGGCCGTCAGCGTGGCCGAGGCCATCGTTCCGGCCAGTCCGAGTATCAGTAGTCTGCGAAATTTCGCGTGCGAACGCACCGAGAATCCCCTCCAGTCGGGACAAGTAAGAACCCGCACTTCGATGCTAGGGGCCGGCCGGATTCGCGTCATCGGCTTCGACTGTGGACTTGTGAGCTAGCCCGTTTGCGGTGGGCTGGCCATGGCCATCGCGGCAGGTCAGGCTACGAAGTCGGCAGTTGCCCGTCCTGTCGCAGAGTGGACGAGGGCCCAGGCGGCGTGGCTCGCCGAGACGAAGTCGGCCGGCCCTTTCAGGCCGGCCTGGTCAATTCGTCCGGATCACCGGATCACCGGATCAACTGAACTGGATGATGGCTGCGCTGCCCGCCGGTACGGTGACGGTGGCGGTCTTGCCGTGGACGGTCACCGGGGTCGAGTGCGGCGGCGGGAAGCTGCCGTGCGGGCCGACCTGCTGGCCGCCGAGCGTGATTCCGCTGGTCGCGGACAGGCCGGCCGGGGACGAGGTGGTCAGCGCGGTGAGCCGGCCGCCGTGGAAGTCGGCGCCGAGATTCAGCGTGACCGTGGTCGGCCCGTTGTCCGCCGGGTCCTGTACATCGTCGAGCACGACGGTCAGGCGCCCGCCGTCACGCACCGCGTAGGCGCGCAGGTCGGCGGAGTCCGGGTCGAGCAGTTCGGGGATGGTGGTGACGTCGGTGCCGCAGACGCTGGTCGGGTAGGCGTGCTGGGTCACCTCGGTGACGTCGGGGTGGCCGGCCTCGTCGGCGGCGAACTGGGTGAGGTACGCGGAGTGGCTGGTGTCCGGGTCCGGCCCGGTCAGGCCGATGCCGGGCACGGCCTGCTCGATCGCGGCGGCGTAGACCTCGAACTCGGCGTAGTACGCGGACTCGTTGCCGTAGTAGAAGTTGGGCTCGTTGCCGATCTCGATTCCGAGCAGGGACCGGCCGAAGATCTGCTCGGCGTACCTGGCCTCGTCCGCGGCCCGGGCCGGGTCCGGCTGCTTGAGGTTGACGGCCGGCACGATCCGCCAGTCGGCCGCCTTGACGATCGTCGCCAGGTGCCGGAGGTCGGCGGGGGTGATGGTGCCGCCGGTCGCCCAGGCCGGGGCGGGTTCGCCGGTGGAGGTCCAGAAGGTGGTGTCGCCCGAGTTGCCGCCGATCCGGATCACGCCGCCGGGGCCGAGCGTGCGCAGGTAGCCGGCCAGGTCGGTGTCGGCGTCTCTGCAAGGTATCAAGGCTCTGGTCGACGACTATGACACCTACACCTACACCTTTGATACGAGCGAAGTGGAGATCGAGAAGATCCACGGCGGTACACCGCTGGAGCCCTACCGGTTGGCCGGGAGTCACTGGGCTGTCCCGATCCTGCTTCCGGCGGCGTTGAAGAAGGGCAACGTGGTTTCCATGGAATTCTTCACGCTTTTCCGCAACGAGAAGCCGCTGGATCCTTGTTTCCGTTACGCCACGCACCAGCGGCTGGAGAACATCATGTTCCGGGTCGAGTTTCACCCCGACTGCTTGCCCAGTTCGGTGAGCTGGACCGAATGGCGCGATTATCGCGAGCCGGATGACGTCGTCGGGTATACCAGAACCGTCACCCCGGATCGGGAGAACGCGGTAGTCCACCACCTGGCTGCGATGGAGAACGCGGTCGCGGGATTCACCTGGGAGTTCTGAGCCGGCGGGCCACTTTCATGGCCGCAGTTCCTTCTTGTAGCGGCGGATTTTGCGGCCCAGCAAGGCGGTCGGGAGCACGCAGAATCCCAGTTCGAAGATCCAGACGGTGACGATGACGCCGATGGTTATGCCGTCGGAAGGATCGTGGTCGAAGCTGATGAAGATGGCTATCGGCGTGAACAGCACTGTGCCTACGAAGAACACCCAGAACGCGAGGTGGACGAAGCCCTGCAGGATTCTCGTCCCAAGCTTGAGCGCAGGACGCGGGTACTCCGCCTGATTCGGCATTGTGCCCAGTGGGCGCCGAGGGATCTGGCCCGGGTCCCGAGCAGGTTGCCGTACCACGCGCTCAGCCGGGATCGCGGCGTCGAGCGGGGCGAGGAAACCTTCGGGCGCGTCGAAGAAGCCTGGTTCGATGCCGACCCGGAATCCGTCGTGGCCCCACAGTTGCCTCGCTCCGTCGGGCCAGGCCTGCATCGCGACGCACTCTGTGTACTTCACGGTGGCGAAGGATCCCTGCCTGTGCAGGCTCACCGCCGAGGCGCCTACGACCAGCACCGTGCCGGGATCGTCGAATCCACGGTAGGGAACGCCGATCGCCGTGACCGCCGAAGCGGTCGACACGGGAGCGTACCCGGCGTCATCCGCGGCGAAGCTGTGGCCGGGCAGGAGTAGCAGCGCGCAACCCACTGCCTCGGTGGCTGCGGCGTGCACGTCGTCCTTGGTCAGGGCGCGGAGACGATCGAGTGCTGCGGCCCCGGTCGGGTGCTGTCGGCCGAAGAGCAGGTCGGCGGCGAGGCCGGGGAGTTCCTGAGCGGCTGCATCCGGCGCCAGGCGCGCCTCGAGTAAGCGATTGCGCGAGACCTCCAACAGCCCCGGATCGATCTCGCCTGCCCGCAGTCCGGCGAGAATGCCGACGAGAGAGGTGACGAGCTTGTCCTGCGCGGTCGGCAGGGCGTCGGCCGTCGCGTTGATCTCGGCGTACTCGGCATCGCGCGCGGCGTAGTCGGCGCTGATGGCGTACGACAGGCCACCCTCGTGGCGCAGCTGCTTGAACAGTTCACGTTCCAGCAACTCGGTGAACAGTATCGCCGCAGGTCCACGACGCACTACCGCGCTCAGCCCGACGAGCCCGGGCGGCCCTGCCGGGAGGTAGGCGGGCGTGGCCGGCAGCACCGAGGAGGGCACGGGCAGGGGCTGGCGCCGCCCGACCGGCAAGGACGGGTCGAGCCCGGCCGGAACCTCGTCGCCGCTGAACCAGAGCACCGCGTTGTCCCGGGTGAAATACGTCGAGGCCCACTCACGCAGGTCGTCCGGGGCGAGCGCGGGCAGCCCCAGCTCCGCGAAGCCCGGGATGCCGTAGCCGCGGGCACCGTAGCGCGACGCGGCCAGGCGGCGGGCCCATCCGAGTTCGCGGTGGCCCGCCTCGGTGTTCAGGATCGACTTCTCGGCCTCCAGACGTTCAAACGGCAGGTCATGCAAGCTTTCGCACAGACCGTGGATGAACTTGACCGCTTCGTCGGCGCTGCCCTGGATGAAGAAATGCGTCACCGTCGCGCTTGTCGCACCATTGCGGTGCACGTCGCCCACGCCCAGCCGGTGCAGCGCCAGGTGCTCGATCAGGTGCGTTATCCCCGCGCGGGCCAACGGCTCGTCCGCCATGCCGACCCGGAAGGTGATGCCGGCATGCTGCCGGGAGCCGGGCAAAGCGGGGCACAGCAGTACTGGGATGCCGTTCAGCATGGTCTGGCGGACTTCGCGATCCGCCCGGTCTGTCGCCTGGTCCGGCGGGGACGAGACCCCGGTGCGCGCGGTGGCCGTGGCTGTGGCTGTGGCCGGTGCGGCGACGTTCAGCTCGCCATCGCCGACCGTGTCGCTTCCCGATGCCTTCTGCGCAGGTCCGAGGGATGGCGGCGCTTCGGCGGCCGGCGCTGCTGTGCGTATCGCATCCGGGGTGACGAGCGCGTCGAGTTCCGGATCGGCTTTGAGTATCGCCTCGTGGAGTCGCTGGAGGGCCGGTGACGGGTCGATCCCGAGCTCGCGGGAGAGCGAATGGCGCAGCTTCTGGTAGGCGTTGAGCGCATCGGTCTGGCGGCCGCTGCGGTAGAGGGCGAGCATCAGGTGGTTGTAGAACGACTCGTGCAGGGGGTGCTCGAGCGTCAACGCCTGAAGCTCGGCGGCCGTCTGCCGGTGGCGGCCGAGGCGCAGGTCGGAGTCGATCCGGGCGTCCAGCGCCTGCAGGCGCGTTTCGCGCAGCTCATGCACCCGGGCCTGCCACTCGTCGAGGCCGGACACCTCCTCGGCGGGTTCCCCGCGCCACATCGCCAGTGCCGCCGCGAAGCTCGCGGACGCACCGGCCCAGGCACCGGCTTCACGCAGCCGGGCTCCCTCGACGCACAGCGCGGCGAACTCGGTGGCGTCCAGCTCGTCGGACTCGACATCGATGACGTAGCCGACCGACGCGCTGCGGATCCGCCCTCCGCCTTCCGGGCCGAGCAACCGGCGCAGACGCCCTACGTGGTTGTAGAGCGACGATGCGGCCGTGGGCGGCGGGTCGTACCCCCACAGCGCCGTGGCCAGCTTGACTGTGGGCACGACCTTGCCGGCGTTGAGCAGGAGGGCGGCGAGCAGGACCTCCGGCATGCGCTGCTCGATCTGCACCGGCGCGGCCGTCGGGTCGAGCTGAACCGTGACGGGGCCGAGGAGCCCGAACCGCATCTGCGCCACCTCACCGAATCGCGTTCCGTCTGCGGCGCAAGTACAGCACCCCGCCGGGTGGCCAAGACTACCGAGTCCGGACAACCGCCATATGAGGCGCGTGTTTGCCCGATGTTGGATGAGTGTGCCCCAGGTCAGCGAGGGTCTCTCGCAGGCGGTTGCCCTTCCGGCGGATTGCGTGCGCGATCCGCCGAGGCCCCTTGGCTCCGCTCACCTCAGTCACCGCCTGGAAGGCACAACGATGCATTCAGCCACCGCGCCCGTCGAACCTTGGCCGCCGAGAGGGATGCCGGCAACCGTTCACGGCCCGTCGGCGACACCGGAGGCTGCGAGTTCCGATTCCCGGGGACGGTTGGCGGTACTGCCCGTCGGACGGCTCGACTTGTCCGGCTCGCCGCGCCTCGGCGGTATCGAGAACCGGCATGTGTCCGCTCTGGCGCAGCTCGCTTCGGCACAGTTGCCTCCCGTGCTCGTGCACCAGCGGACTCTTCGCGTGATCGACGGAGTTCACCGGGTCCATGCCGCGATCATGCGAGGGGAGACGACGATCGTGGCCGAGTTCGTCGAGTGTGCGGAGGGCGAGGTCTTCATCCGCGCGGTCCAGGCCAATGCGCAGCACGGTCTTCCCTTGTCGCTGGAGGACCGCCGAGCCGCCGGGGACAGAATCCTGCAGACGCATCCACACTGGTCGGACCGGATGATCGCGAAGATCGCGGGGCTCTCGCCGAACACGGTGGGGGCCATCCGCCGACGCCAGGCCGGCGCATCCGGCGCGGACGGCCACCGGGTCGGGCTCGACGGCCGTACCCACCGGCTCAGCCCGGGGGACACGCGCCATGCCGTCCGCGAGGCGCTCGCCCGCAATCCCGCCGCGAGTGTCCGGGAGCTGGCGAGGACCGTCGGGATCTCCGTGGGGCGGGCGCACGTGCTGCGCCGCGAACTGCTCGACGGGCAGCGTCTGGGAGCCGCTCCGGACGGCGGGATGCCGGCCGAGGCCCACCCCGGCGGACAGGCGGTTCCCGGCCTGCTGGTCCGGATGCTGGCGGCCGACCCCTCGCTCCGGCTCAACGAGCAAGGCAGGGGCCTGCTTCGGTTGCTGGTGGTGCAGGCGATCGGGCCGGCCGAGTGGTCGAACCTGCTCGACGTCGTGCCCGCGCACCGGGCGGACCTCGTGATCGAGTTGGCCGAGAGCTACGCCAGGACGTGGAGCCGGTTCGCCGAGGAACTCAAGCGCCGCTCGGAGTTCGGCTGACGATTTTGCGCAGGTGAACGCCGGCCGGATGGACGCAGAAACGCAGAGCGCTGTGGTCCGGACCCCCGTGCCGGGCCACAGCGCGTACGGCGCACGGGTTACTGGTTCCCCGCCGCGGCCAGTTTCGCGGCGATCTGGGTGGCCGTCGACTGCGCGAACGCGGCGCTGCCGGAGTCGGCGGAGACGAGGACGGTGACCACCGAGTGTCCGACCCGCACGGCCTCGAGGATGGTGGTGCTCGTCCAGCGGGGGTCGGAGAGCGTGATCACGACGGAGCCGTCGCCGGGGGTCGAGTGCGTGGTGGCCGAGACCTTGACGGTGCTGCTCGTCTGGGAGTCGTCGAACTTCGGGCACTTGGCCGTGATCGCCGACAGCGCGGTCATCACGTCCTGGGCCGCCGTGCCCGGATAGGCGTCGACCTCCTGCGCGAACTCCTCGGACTTGGCCTCGTCGATGTAGTCGCTCTGGGCGAAGGAGACCGAGCTCTGGCCGGCCAGGTCCACCCAGCTGGTGGCGTCCAGGTTCGTGCAGTCGGCTCCGGCGGTCGGGGCGGGGGGCTGCTGGTAGTCCGAGCCGGAGTCGACGCTGCCGCCGGTGTCGAGCGTGTATCCGGCGGGGATGCCCGTGCTGACGAGGTCGGCTTTGAGCTCGGTGCCGGTCGGCAGTCCGGCGTCGGGGTTCGTCGAGGTCGGCGCGGCCGGCACGGTCGCTGCTGAGGCGGTTGTCGTGGACTGGGTGCCCGCCGCAGCGCCGGCGCCCGAGCCTGAGCCGCTGGACGAGCAGGCGGCAAGACCCAGAGGGAGCGCCGCGCAGGCGACGAGGGCGGCACCCCTGCCGAACATGGAAAACTTCATCCGCTGATATCCCTTTCGATGACTTTCATGGCTCGCTGTCTGCCGAACCCACGCCGTCTCCCCCCGGCCGGGCGCTCGAAGCTTAGGGGGCGCTCCGGCGGGCGGCCACGTGTTCGCTTTTCGGCGCCGCGGGCAGAACGAGACGGCGCCGAGATCCGTAAGTACGTAAGGGACAGGTTCCAGGCCGGCTCGACCGCGAGGTGGGGAATGAACACTCAGAGATCGACCACTGATGCGCCGCGCACGCGCTCGCGGGCCGTGCGCGAGACGGTCCGGGCCCGGCCCGGGATGGCCGCGGTGGGCGCGCTCGTGGTGGCGGGCGTCGGGATCGCGGTGAGCGCCCTGGCGACGGCGGGGCCGGCCTCGCACGTCACCATCACGATGGCCGCCGCCGGCTCGCCGACCTCCCCGGCGGCGAGCTCGCCGGCTTCGGATCAGCACGCTGCTTTCGTCCTGCCGACCTACTGGCCCTCGCCCCCGGAGTCCACCGGGGCCGCGAGCCCGTCGGCCCGGCCGGACTCGGTCCAGCCGCCGACCATGCCCGCCGCGCCGGCCACGTCCGCGGCCCCGGTCCGCCCGACCGCGACCGGCGGGTCGGAGTCCACCGGGAGCAAGGGCGCGAAACCCGGCACCTACAAGGGCCCGGTGCTCACCCGCAGCGCGTCGGTCGGCGCGAACACCTACCTGGACGTGAACGTCGGCCGGACCGAGAACGGCGTCGGCGTCGACACCGCGACCTGGGACGACTACGGCTACGACGACAACCAGATCTGGACGGTCGTGATCCGCTCGGACCAGACCGCCGTCCTGATCCCCGGCAACGCCACCGGCTCCTACCTCACCTGGCTCAGCGCCTCGCCCGACGACGTCGGCGGGATCTGGCAGCAGACCGGGCCGAGCGACAGCTCGTCGATCAACGGCAACCAGTACTGGAAGCTGGTGCCCTCCGACGGCGGGTACGAGCTCGTCACCCCCTCCGACGGCGAGTGCCTGACCGCGGCGTGGCCCGGGCCGAACCAGTTCCCGGGCCTGACCTTCCTCCAGGCCTGCCGGGCGGGGAACCCCGCGCAGGCCTGGACTTTGCCGTCCTGACCGGCCGAGACTGACCGGCCGCCGCCGCCCGCGCCTCAGCCCGGCTGCCGGTCCGGGTTCGGCGGCTGCGCCTTGAGGTTGGCGGCCGGCAGCAGCACGTCGTTGACCAGGTAGTTCAGCAGGAACTTCTCGCCCAGGGTGAGCACCAGGTCCGGCGCGCCGCCGAGGTGGAAGAGTCGGCCGGAGAACAGCTGGTGGCCCAGGGTCTTGGCCGCGCCGAAGCTGAGGTTGCCGACCAGGTTGCCGGCCATCCCCAGGCCGCCGGCCGCCAGCGCGTCGGTGCCGGTCAGCTTGATGTCGTCCTTGCCGATGCCGAAGATCGGGGCGGTGATCGCGGTGGACAGGAAGTTGCCGATCGCCGGGACCAGGACCGTGCCGGCCGCGTAGTCGTAGATCCCGGCGCGCCAGCGCTGCGGGTTCTCGTTGCCGGCCCACTCGTTGTCCCAGTACTTGTCGTTGTTGTACGGGTTGCGGTTGAAGTCCTTGCCGCCGTCGAGGTTGCGCAGACCGTCCCGGAAGCCCTTGAGCGCGGTCTCGGTCAGCACGCCGTACGCGCCCTTGACCCCGCTCTTGATCGCCCCGCCGAGGATGATCCGGCCCCAGGCGTCGCCGGAGAAGTTCCAGTCGTCGGCCACCCCGGTGATCACGATGTTCGCCGCGACGTCGAACAGGAACTCCTGGGCCATGTCCAGCAGCACCTTCTCGGTGATCCGGCTCGACTCGCCGACGAAGCTGCCCACGGCGCCGTCCACCGGCTTGAACTCGAGGCGGTTGGGTTCCCGGATCCGCCGGTTCAGGCCGCGGAACGCGGTCAGCGGGCCCTTGTCCTCCCGTTCGGTGCCGACGATGGTCCACGTGCCGAGCGGGTCGACCTCCCAGACCCGCCCGGACGCCGACCGGTAGCGCACGAGCGTGCCCTGGGTGTTGGTCACCCGCCACTGCTTCTGGAAGGACTCCTTCTCCAGGAACAGGCCGGGCCGGCCGGCCACCGGGGACCGTTCGCGCCAGACCGACCCGAAGTCGTACTCCTTCCAGGCGTCCGTGCCGGCGCCGGTGTACTCCCGGACCCGGCCGTCGGCCAGTTCGCGCAGGACGGTGCCGGCGGCGTCGGTGTCCCGCCAGGGGACCTCCTTCAGGCCGACCGGGCGCAGCGCGCCGTAGCTGCCGTCGGCCTGCTTCCAGGTGCGGTCGGCCACGGTGCCGGGGACCGGGGCGCCGTCGGCGTCGAACCTGGCCGAGTGCCAGACGTTGAGCGCGTCCGGTTCGGCCCGCAGCGACGTTCCCTCGTCCAGCGCCCGGAAATCCCGGACCAGGACCTTGTTGCCGCTGAGCGGGGCGGTCCGGAAGTCGGCGAACGAGTCGTCCCAGGCGCCGGTCCACCGGGTGTTGCGGCCGGAGATCCGCAGGCCCCCGGTGCCGTTCGGCCCGCGCCAGGCCCAGCTGCCCGCCCGCGGGTCCCCGTGCCCGGTGATCAGGGCCGGCGCCCCGGCCCCGGCCACGTGGCCGAAGGCGTCGTCGCGGCTCACGATCTGGTTCATCGTGTTGCGGGTGACCGACAGCTCCTGGCCGGTCAGCCGGGTCTGCGGGCCGACCGGCACGCTCGGGTCGTGGGCCGGCTTGACCGGGCCGAGGTAGTGCACGACGTCGCCGTTCGCCGCCGTGTGCCGCACCACCCACCGGTTGCCCGCCGCGTCCGCGAACGTGTCGGTCCAGTGCTTGCCGGAGAAGATCCGGATGCCCTGGGCGACGACGGTCTTCGTGCTGTCCAGTTCCCGCCAGTCCAGGGTGTTGCCCGGCCGCGCGCCGCCGGGGCCGAGAGTGAACGTGTCCCACTTGCCCTGGGCGTCGCGGCCGATCTCGACCGTGTTGCCGTTGTCCAGTTTGATCGCGCCGCGGGCGAACACGCCGTCGCCGGCGAAGTCGGAGAAGGACCCGTCCGGGGTCACGACCCGCACGCCGCGGGAGACGGCCGCGCCGCCGGCCGCCGGATCGTGTTCGACCCACGTGAACACCTGGAACCGGGAGTCGCCGAACACCACGCCGTCGTGGGCGAAGTCGATCGCGCCCAGTTTCGAGCCCAGGGGCGACCTGGCCAGGGTCTTGGACAGCGGGCCGCCGAGACTGCCGGGGGTCTTCCACAGGAAGTCCGGCGGGCGCTGCTCGGCGTACCGGGTGAAGGTCAGCGTGTGGCCGCCGGTCAGCAGGTCCTTGCTGCCGGTGTCCTTGCCCTGCTGCGAGATCTCCTTGAAGGAGTCCCGGACGTCGAACCGGCCGGCGGCCGGGTTCGGCGCGATGGTGTGCTCGCGGTAGTGGGTGGCGTGGCCGAAGGTGTTGAACGCGTTCCACCGGCGCTGCACCTGGACGGTCCGGCCGCCGATGGTGGCCGTGTCCTTCCAGCCGCCCGGGGTCCTGGTCCGCAGGCCGGTCAGCGCGAGGTCGCCGTCCTTGGTGAACCGGGACCACTGGAAGGTGCCATCGGGCATCTTCTCGGCCCGGATCAGGCCGCCGTCGATCGCGACCCGGTACTCCCGGACCGGGACGCCGAACCGGCCGACGTCCCACGAGGTCATGCCGTCGGCCTCGGTCGAGTAGTGCCGCCGCCCCCGGTCGACCAGGCCCTGGTCGTCCCAGGTGGTCCAGTGCCGGCTGCCGTTCGCGCCGCGCACCAGCTCCAGGCTCTGCCCGGTGGCCAGCGGTTCGCGCACGAACGCCGGGGTCTTGTCGGCCCCGGTCAGCACCAGGGAGCCGTCGTTGCGGCGCAGCACCGCGCCGGAGCCGTTGTAGGCGGCCTGGGGGCCGGCGCCGCGGCCGGCCGGCGGCCCGCCGCGGTCGGCCACCGGGCCGGCGGCGTCGCCGCGGGTCCAGCGCAGGGTGGCGAAGTCGACCTGGAAGGACTCGCCGGTCGCCTTCCCCCGAGGTGTCAGGATGCTGATGCGTTCGGTGAGGGGGGCGCCGTGGGCGTCGAACGTCCGGGTGTCGCCGGCGTGGGCGCCCCGAGTGTCGGTCAGGGTCAGGCGGCCGGTGGCCGGGTCCCGGCCGACCGTGAAGTGCGGGGCCGGGCCGGTGCCCGAGTGCAGGGCGGGCGCCGTCGCGCCCGCGTGGTCGAGCACGACGTGCATCCCGCTGATGTCCTGCAGGTTGACCCGCTCGGCGCGCACCGTGCCGGCCAGGCGGTCGTAGGTGGTGAAGGTGCCGAGGTCGGCGCCGGGCCGGGTGTCGGTGACGGTGAAGTGCCCGTCGGCGTCGCGGGTGGTCTGCAGGTGGCCGATCGCGCCGTTGGCGTCGTGGATGGTGTACTGCGGCGGGTTGCCGGGGGTGTGGTCCGCCTCGATGTGCGTCCCGGCCGGCGCCCCGGCCAGGTCGTGCAGGTCTACGTCTTCTGCGTCCAGGCTGCCGTCGGCGCGGAAGCGGACCAGGTTGCCGGTGTTCCGGGTGAGGGTGAGCTCGCCGTTGGCGCCGAGGGTGAAGGCCCAGTCGGCCGGGGTGCCGCCGGGCGCCCGGAAGCGTGCGGTCCCGGCCGCGTAGTCGAGGCTGATCGTGTCCAGGGGCGTGCCGTTGTGGTCGAGGGTGGCGAAGCTGCGTCCGAGGACGTGCCCGGTGGCGTCGAGCCTCAGCCATGAACCGTCTGCGGTGTTGGTGATGCGTAGGTCGCCGGTTGGGGTGATGGTCATGGTGAACGCGGTGTGTAGGCCGGTGCCGTCTGTCAGCGTGGCGGTGCCGCCGGGGTAGTCGACCTCCAGGTGGCCCAGGGCGGTGCCATTGTGGTCGATGGCGTTGATGCCGCGGCCGATGATCTGGCCGTTGCCGTCGAATCGGAGCCAGGTGCCGTTCGCGGCATTGGTCACCCGCAGGTCATTGGCCTGATGTACGACCACGGTGAAGGTGGTCTGTGCCCCGGCTCCGTCGGTCAGCGTGGCGGTGCCGCTGGGGTAGTCGACCTCCAGATGACCGAGGGCCGTGCCGTCGTGATCGAAGGTGCTGAGGTTCCGGCCGACCACGTGGCCGGTGCCGTCGAACCTCAGCCACGACCCGTCCGCCGCGTTCGTCACCCGCACATCATTGGCCTGATGCACGACCGAGGTGAACGCGGCCTGCAGGCCGGCTCCATCCGTCAGCGTGGCCGTGCCGCCGGGGTAGTCGACCTTCAGGTGCCCCAATGCGGTGCCGTCGTGGTCGACCGCGACAATGTCGCGGACGACCAGTCCGCCGCCCGCGTCGAACCGCCGGAACGTCCCGTCGGCCTGGTCGGTGATCTGGTGGGCGCCGCCGGTCAGGGCGTGGTAGGACAGTCCGTCCGTCTGCGCGCCGCCGGGAGCGTGCAGCGTGGCCGTGCCGCCGGTCAGGTCGATATTCAGGTGCCCCAGCGGTTGCCCCGCGTGGTCCGTGACGTTGATTCCCTGCGCATGCAGGGTTCCGTCCGGCCGGTATTCGCGGAACACGTTCGCGTCGCCCGGGTCCGTCAGGCGGAACCCGTCGTGCGCGGCGGCCTCGGTCAGGTTGCCGACGTCCACCTGCTGGTTGGTGTGCACGTCCAGGACGGCGCCGGTCTCGTGCGGGCCGCCGTGGTCCAGGTAGAGCCGCAGGTTCGGGCCGAGCCCGCGCGTGGTGCGTATCGGCACGCCGGAGACCGGGTCGGCGGACAGGACCTGGTCGTTCGGGCGGCTTCCGCCGGGCAGCCGGGGGCGCGCCTTCAGCGAAGCGGTCAGCGCGGCGTGGTCGAGCGCGGCGAGCATCCCGGGGTCGGTGTCCAGGTGGTGCAGGGCGGCGGCGGCGTTGTTCAGGGCGGTGCCCGCCTCGTGCAGGTCGGCCGCGGCGTCGGCCTGCGCGGGGGTCAGTGCCTGCTTGCCCTTGAGGTCCGGCACGTGCGCCCAGGAGCCGACGCCGGACGCATCGTTGGCCGGATGGGCCAGCTCGAAGTTGGTCAGCGCACTGTCGTACTCGTGCCGGGCCTGCCGGAACTCGGTCCAGTGCACGGCGACGCGCTCGCTGGTCGGGTCGAACAGTCCGGTCTTGCCGGCCAGGTCCGGCGAGGTGAATTTCGAACCCTGAGTGCCGGCCAGGTGGGCGTCCAGCCCGTCCGTCCCGGTGCCGGCGCTGGAGACGGCCGGGATCGGCGCTTCGTTGTGCACCACGACCGGTGCGCCGTCCACGCCGGTCATCGGCGGAAGGTCGGCCGTGCCGGACGGTTCGTGGCCCAGCGTGTTGTCCGGGTGGCTGCGGATGCCGGTGCCGGTGGCGACCAGCCGTGCGTCGCCGCTGGTTTGCAGGGTCTTGAGATCAGCGGTGATCTGCCCGGTGCCGGCCGAATCGAGTTGGTGCAGGCCGGCCAGGTGGGTGATGGCCGGCGGGGCGAGCGGCCGCAGCGCGGCGCCGACCGCGTTCGGGGTGGCGAGGTGGTTGAACGCACCGATCTCGGGCGTGGTGAGGTGGTCGGCGCTCACGTGCGGTGCACCCAGGTGTGACGCGCCCAGCTGCGGCGTGGTCAGATTCGGCGCGTTGACGTCGGCGTGGCCGAGGGTGGCCGGAGTGGTGGTCAGCCCGCTGATGTCAGGGGTCTGTGCGGTGAGGTGGTCGAGGCTGTGCGGCAGGGGCGTGGTGTTCAGGGTGAGGGCGTGGTCGGTGAGGGTCAGCCGGGTCTCGGTGGGATGCGCGGTGGAGATCTGGGTGTGGGCGATGGCCGAGAGGTTGGGTAGTTCGTGCGGGGTGCTGATCGTGGCGGCGGGCAGGTGCGGGATGGTCAGAGCTGTGGGGGCGTGCAGGCTGGCGGTGGGCAGTTCGTGCGCGGCGGGGGTGTGCAGGTTCGCCGTGGGCAGGTGCAGGGCGGCGGGCTGGTGTCCGGCGGCGGCGGTGAAGGTGGGCACGTTCGTGTGCCCGAGCCGGGCGGGCGCCGCCGTCAGGGTGCTGAGGTCGGGCGTGCTGACGTGTCCGAGGTGGGTCGGGATGGACGTCAGGGTGCTCATGTCCGGGGTGGAGATGTGGCCCGTGTGGATGGGCGCGCTCAGGCCCGTGGCGCCGAGTTCGGGGGTGTGCACCGTGATCGGCGCGAGGTCCTGGTGGACCGTGACGAAGGAGAGGTCGTCGAACTTGGCCAGGACGGTGGTCTGGCCGATGTTGTGCAGTTCCGGCGGAAACCGCAGATCGGGGACTTCCAGGTGCGCCGTGCGCAGCGACGCCGCGTTGACATGGCTGATCAGGCCGGTACTCAGGGTGTTGTGCACGAGGCCGGCGGCCAGGTTGCCGATGGACAGCGTCGGGGCCTCGATGTGGATGTCGAGTGTCAGGGGCCGGACGCTGAACGACGTCGGTATGCCGTGGCCGGCGATGCCGGGGGCGGGCAGCAGGTGCCCGGGCAGGTCGGGGGAGCGGATCGGGTTGGTGTGGCCGAATCCGAGCGGGTCGATCAGGCCGGTGCCGATGCCGTGGAAGCCGGCCTTGTTCAGCAGGGTCAGGTTGTGCACGGCGGAGTTGGGGATCAGCAGGCCGCGTTCGAAGAAGCCGAGCCGGAAGGCCTGGCCGAGGCCGAACTTCTCGATCTCGGCCGCGTCGATCGGCAGGACCAGGCTGAGCCAGCTGTGGCTGGTCAACGAGCTGCCCAGGTGGATGGCCGAGGCGTCGAGCAGGTCGCCGAGCTTGCCGGCGAACGCGGTGGCCGCCTTGAACACGATCGACGGCAGGGATGTGAGCCCGGAGAACGCCCACACCCCGGCCTTGAGGGTGAACGAGCCGAGGTTGATCAGGGTGTCCAGGGACAGCAGGTCGTTGACGCCGCCGGCGGTGAGCAGGTCGGTGAAGTCGCCCAGGCTGCTCTTGATCGCCACGAATCCGCTCTTGAGCCCCGCGCCCAGGCCCTTGACCAGGTCGACCACGGCGGCGAAGTCGAAGGCGCGGGTGGTCGGGGCGATCACGCCGAGCGCGGCCAGCAGCAGGTCGCCGAAGCTGATGTTGCCCTCGGCGTAGTTGACGATCGCGTTGACGAACAGGACCGCGTTGACCACCAGCTCGACCAGGGCCAGCGGCCCGCCGAAGATCATCGCCGGCAGGATCAGGATCAGGGCCAGGATGCCCAGGACCTTGAGGAACTCCTGCCACGGGCTGAGCGGGTCGGACGGCCCGGGGGTGCTCTGGATCGCCTTGGTCGCGGCGTCCTGCGCGGACTGCAGGTCGGTGCCGGCCTGGGTCGCCTGGGTCGCCCAGGTCTTGATCTGCGGGTCGGTCGGTTTCAGGCCGGAGTTGACCGCCTGGGTCAGCAGGTTGTCGGCGATCTGCTGCTGGGCCTCGACCGCGGCCAGGTAGGTGTTCATCGCGGCGGCGGCCTGGGAGAACGCGGAGTGGGCGCTGTCGACGAACTTGGTCAGCCGGCCGTTCATCTGCCCGCGCAGCGCGTCGGCGGTCTTCCCGGCGAACTTCTCGGCCCCCGCGTACCCGTTGACCGTGTTCAGGGTGTCCCAGATCGTCTGGAAGTCGGTCGAGAGGGTGTTCAGCAGCGTGTACACGTCCTGGACCTGCGACGCGTCCCCGGGGGTCGGGTCCGCGCCGAGCCCCAGCGCGGACCAGTCCGTCGGTCGCGCAGCCATCGGCGCCCTGCCTTCCGTTAGCGACCGGCTCGAAGGCCCCCGCCCTCGGGGGAACGCAGCCCGGGTGACATCCGGATGAGGGCCAGATTAACGCAGACTCTTTATTCGGTGAACAGGTCACGGCCGTGAGCAGGGTCACGGCGGGCCGGGCCCGGCCGGTGAACGTTTCGGCGCCCGCGGCCGTAACGCCGGACATGGCACGAGGATTGCGAGAGCGGCTGCGCCGCGGCGGCGAACCGGACCGGCCGCTGGCCGCGCTGCTGGCCGATCCGGGCACGGTCCGGGCCGCCGCGGCCGCGTTCGACCTGGCCGACCGGCCGGACGCCTCGTGGTGGCCGTGCGCGGCGCTGGTGGGACCGGACGCGGTCTCGCTCCGGCTGGCCGGGCTGACCGTCCCGCCGGCCGAGGCGCCGTGGCGGGCCGGGCACGATGCCCGGGTGTGGATCGCGGACCGGGACGCGGTGGAGCCGGGGGAGACGCAGGGGCCGGCGTCCCCGGCGGCGGACCGCAGGCCGCTGCTGATCGGCCGGTTCGACGACATGGTCGTGTTCGTCGACACCCGGCGCGCGCCGGGACCGGTGTCGGTGACCGGCGAGCCGGAATCCGCGGGACGGGTTCGCGATCTGATCGACCGTCAGGCCCCGGGCCGGTCGTCGGACGCGGAAGCCGAGCCGGATGACGAGACGCAGGCCCAGACGCAGGCCGGCCTCGGCGCAGGCGCGCACTGGCCGCTGGACGTCGAGGGCGGCGTGATCCGGTTCCTCGGCCTCGCCGTCGCGACCACCCTGTCCGCGTCGGAAACCGAGCGGGCGATCGATCTGGTGCGGCGCGCGAATGCCGCCGACGAACCGGTCGACGCCGCGCAGCCCGAGTCCGAACCGGGCGAACAGCCGGCCGCGCCCGCCGAACCGGAGGAGTACGCGCTCTCCGCCACCCTGCCGACACCCCGGCCCGACGCGCCGAGCAGCAGCTCCGCTCCCGTTCCCGTCCAGTCGGATCCGGTCGAAGTCGACCCTGCCGAGGACGACCCTGCCGAGGACGAACCCGACCCGTCCGACTTCGCCGCCTCCGCGCAGCCCGCCACCCCGGCCGAACCCGCCCCGGAGTCCACCCCGGCCCCCGCCCCCGGACCGGACGGCCCGGATGCCACTGACCCCCAGGACACCAAGGACGTCCCGGACGCCCCCGACGCCCAGGACGACTGGGCGTCCGGCTTCGCCGTCTCCAGCGCCGACGACTAGTGCCGCCGGCTGGTGCCGCCCGGCTCCGCCCGGATCCACAGACTAAGGAACCACCATGCGCTTCGCCGTGACCGTGCTCGGCCGGACCACCCACCACGTCGTGGTCGGGGCCGGGCCGGACACCCCGCTCGGCGAGGCCGCCGCCCACATCGCGGCGGCCACCGCCGAACCGGGCACGGACCTCTACCTGGGTTCCCGCCGGTTCGACCCGAAGGCCACCCTGGCCGAGGCCGGACTGTACGACGGCGCCGTGGTCGGCTTCTCCCGGCGCCCGGAACCGGCCGCCCCGCCCCCGCCGCTGCTCGAACTGCACCTGGTCGGCGGGCCCGGCGCCGGCACGATCCACCCGCTGGCCGCGGGCCGCCACCCGGTCGGCTCCGGCGAGGGCTGCGCGATCCGGATCGAGGGCGCGGCCGATCTTGCCGCGCAGATCACGGTCTCGCCGGACGGCGCGGTCTTCGTCCTGCCGCAGGCCGGCGCCCGGCTGGTCCGGATCCAGGCCCCGGATCCGGCCGTGCCCAAGGTGGTCAAGGGCGAACCCTCGGTGCCCGCGCCGGCGCTCCCGGCCGGGCCGGCCGCGGTACCGGCCGGCGGGCCCGGCGCCCTGGCCTGGCCCGAGGACGCTGACCTGGCGGTGGCCGACACCCTGCTGCGCTGGGCGGTGCCCGCGGCGCCGGACTCCTCGGTCAAACCCACCGAGGACGGGGTCGGGCTGGACTTCAACCGGCCGCCGCGGATCCTGGAACCGGTCCCGCACCGGCGCCACCGGGTCCCGGCCCGGCCGGTCTACCGCGGCCGCAACCCGTTCCCGCTGCTGATCGTCATCCTGCCGGCGCTGATGGGCGTCGGCATGGTGTTCCTCTTCCACAACTTCATCTACGGCATGTTCGCGGTCTTCTCCCCCGTGTTCGGCATCTCCAACTGGATCAGCAGCCGGCGCGGCGGGAAGAAGCAGTTCAAGCGGGACCTGGCCGAATACTTCGTGCGCAAGGCCGAGGAGGAGCGCTCGATCGAGACCGAGGTGGCCCGGGAACGGGTGCTGCGGCTGGCGGTGGCCGCCGACCCGGCCGCGGTCCGCCGGATCGCCGCGGGCCCGGGCCGGCAGCTGTGGGAGCGGCGCCGCTCGGACCCGGACCACCTGGTGCTGCGGATCGGCACCGCGGACCAGCCCTCGATGATCGAGGTCGAGGACGAGGACCGCGGCGGGGTGTTCCGCGAGCGGGTGCGGTGGAACGTGCCGTCCATCCCGCTCGGCTTCGGCCTGGCCGAACGCGGCGTGGTCGGCCTGGCCGGCCCGCCGGAGCGGATCAAGCCCCTGGCGGCCTGGCTGCTGGCCCAGGCCGCGGTGCTGCACAGCCCGACCGGGCTGCGGCTGGCGGTGCTGACCGACCCGGACTGCGCCGCGGACTGGGAGTGGCTGCGCTGGCTGCCGCACACCCGCTCGCCGTTCGGGCCCGGGCTGCTGGTCGGCAACGACCAGGAGACCGTCGCCCACCGGATCTCCGAACTGCTCGGCGCGGTCTCCCGCCGGACCGAGGCGGCCCAGACCGCGATGGGCCGGGCGCTGTTCTCCGAACCGGACCTGATCCTGCTGGTCGACGGCGCCCGGCGGATGCGCGAGGTGCCGGGCCTGGTCCAGCTGCTGACCGAGGGCCCGCGGGTGCGCGTGTTCTGCATCTGCCTGGACCGCGAAGTCAGGATGCTGCCCAAGGAGGCCACGGCGGTGGTCGTGGACGACGGCGCGACCCTGACCCTGCGCCAGGACGGCCAGCCGGAGTTCCGCGGCATCCGCCCCGACCTGGCCGACCGGGACTGGTTCGAGACGGTCGCCCGCGCCCTGGCCCCGCTGCGCGACGCCACCCCGGACGACGGCAACGTGCTGCCCGCCCAGGTGCGGCTGACCGAACTGCTGGACCTGGCCGATCCGGACCCGGAGCAGATCATCGCGCGCTGGCAGGCCCGGCGTTCGTCCACGCTGGCCCGGATCGGGGTCGGCTACGACGGCCCGGTCGCGATCGACCTGGCCGCGGACGGACCGCACGCCCTGATCGCCGGGACCACCGGCTCGGGCAAGTCCGAGCTGCTGCAGACCCTGGTCGCCTCGCTCGCGGTGGCCAACCGGCCGGACGAGCTGACCTTCCTGCTGATCGACTACAAGGGCGGCTCGGCGTTCCGCGACTGCGTCCGGCTGCCGCACACCCTCGGCATGGTCACCGACCTGGACGGCCACTTGGTCGACCGGGTGCTCGAATCGCTCGCCGCCGAACTGCGCCGCCGGGAGCGGCTGCTGGCCGAACACGGCGCCAAGGACCAGCCCGACTACCTGGCCCGGCGCCGGGCCGAGCCCGCGCTGCCGCCGCTGCCCCGGCTGGTGCTGATCGTGGACGAGTTCGCGACCCTCGTGCGCGAGGTGCCCGACTTCGTCCCCGGCGTGGTCTCCCTCGCCCAGCGCGGCCGCTCGCTGGGCATCCACCTGGTGCTCGCCACCCAGCGCCCGGCCGGCGTGATCACCGCCGACATCAAGGCGAACACCAACCTGCGGATCGCCCTGCGGGTCCTGGACCCGGGCGAGAGCAAGGACGTGATCGACACCGGAGACGCGGCGGTGATCCCCGCCTCGCTGCCGGGCCGCGCGCTGGTGCGGCTCTCGCACCGGGCGGTCGCCGCGTTCCAGACCGCGTACACCGGCGCCCCGCACGTCCAGGAGGAGGCACCGGCCACCCCGGCGACGGCGGTCGAGGTGCCGTGGATCCGGCTCGGCCGGCAGGAGGAACCACCGGCCGGACCGGCCCAGGCGGACGGCGAACCGGGCGTCACCGACCTGGCCGTGCTGGTCGAGACGATGCGGCAGGCCGCCCAGGACCTGAAGATCGACCCGCAGCCCCGGCCCTGGCTCCCGCCCCTGCCGGAGCGGATCACCCTGGCCGAGCTGCGTTCCCCCGCGGCCGCCGCGCCCGGGGCCCTGCCGCCGGTGGCGATCGGGGTCGAGGACCTCCCGCCGCAGCAGCGCCAGATCCCGGTCACCCTGAACCCGGAGACCTTCACCCACCTGTCCATCATCGGCACGACCCGGTCCGGGCGCACCCAGGCGCTGCGCACGCTCGCCGGCGCCCTCGCCGACCGGTACGCCACCGCCGACGTGCACCTGTACGGCATCGACGCCGCCGGCGGCGCCCTGTCCGTGCTCGGCGAACTGCCGCACACCGGCGCGGTCGCCAGCCGCAACGACCTGGAACAGCTCGACCGGCTGCTCACCCGCCTGGGCGAGGAGCTGACCCGGCGCCAGGAACTGCTCACCGAACACCACACCGGCACCCTGACCGAACTGCGCGCCGCCCTGCCGCCGGGACCGCGCCCGGGTCACGTGTTCCTGCTCGTCGACGGCTGGGAGTCGCTCTACGCGACGATCGGCGAACACGACAACGGGCGCCTGCTGGACGAACTGTTCCGGCTGCTGCGGGAGGGCGGCGCGGCCGGCTTCCACGTCGTCCTGGCCGGCGACCGGGCCCTGGCCGGGGGCCGGATCGGCAACCTGATCGACAACCGGCTGATGCTGCGGATGGGCGACAAGAACGACTTCCTGCTGATCGGCCTGCGCGCGCAGAGCCTGCCCGGCCGCCTGCCCCCCGGCCGCGGCTGGCAGTCCACCACCCTCACCGAGGTCCAGTTCGCCCTGCTCGCGGCCGACCCGTCCGGCCAGGCCCAGGCCGAGGCGCTGCGCCAGATCGGCCGCCGCGCCGCCGAGCGGGACGCCGGGACGCTCGCCGTGAACCGGCCGTTCACGATCGGCAGACTGCCGATCGGGATCGACTTCGCCACGGCCTACCAGCAGGTCCGGCAGGTCCGGCCGATGGTCGGCCTGCTCGGCGTGGGCGCGGACCGGACCGGGCCGGTGCTGGTCGACTTCGCCGGCCGCGGACACGCGTTCATGGTGGTCGGGCCCGGCGGCAGCGGCCGGTCCACCACCCTCGCCACCCTGGCCGTCTCACTGCTCGCCGCGCGCACGAAACTGCTGGTGATCGCCCCGCGCGACTCGCCGCTGCGCCGGCTGGCGACCGACCCGAACGTCCGGGTGCTGGCGAAGGCGCAGATTCCCGGGGCGCAGATCGAGACCGCGCTGGCGGAGTTGGGCTCGCCGTGTGTCGTGCTGGTCGACGATGTGGACGTGCTGCTGCGCAATCCCGGTCCGGATGCGGCGCTGCGGGAGGTCGTGGCCACCGGCCAGGACCGGGGGATCGGGCTGGCGTGCGCCGGGACGGCCGAGGCGTTGATGCAGAACCCTGGTACCTGGATCGGGGAGGTGCGCAGGATCCGGCAGGGGGTGCTGCTCAATCCGCAGTCGATGAACGAGGGCGACCTGGCCGGTACCCGGTTGCCGGTCGAGATCGTGCGGCGGCCGCTGCGGCCCGGGCGCGGGTACGTCGCGCACCCGGTATCAGGAGCCGTGATCGCCATCGCGCTGCCGCGGACCGAGTTGAGGGTGCAGGGATGACGGTGCCTGCGCCCTCGCGGCGCAGGCATCAGGCCGGGCCACCCGGCCGTCAGACGGATCGGCAGACCAACGCGCTTCGCAGAACTCTGCCTCGTGGTCCGTGCCACTGGAAGTCGCCCTCGCCGTTCTTCGGCCAGAGCAGGTAGTGCATGCTGCCGAGGACCGTGGCGGCGCCGGCGTGGGTGAAGGCCATCTTCGAGGACTGTCCTCCGTCCAGATGGTGCACCTGCGCCGGATCGAATCCCTCGGCAGCCATCAGGCCGGCGGCTTCGGCGCAGGAGACGCCCTGGAACGTCCGGCTGAGCGGCGCACCGTCGAAAACACGCAGGTGCAGCAAGCCGTCGGCCACGCCTATCAGTGTCCGGGCATATCGGTGGCCGGGGAGAAACGGTGACAGGCCGAGGGAATCGTCGTAACCGTCGAGGTCGCCGCCTGCGTGGTGCGCGGCGGCGAGGCTCGGGCCCACGGAGAAGCCCGACTGGATCTGCGAGCAGTCCAGGCCGTCGACGGTACTGATCTCCACCTGGTCGCCCTCGCGGAGTTCCCGGGCCAGTTCGCGCGGGCCACGCAGGATGTAGCCGCCTTCGAACAGGTCGGTCCCGCCACCTTCGCGGACGGCGGTCACGACACTGTTGCTGACGACCACGTCGGCGGCCTGTTCGTCGGCGGGGGTCGTGTTCGTCGACCGGTCGACCAGGCGCAGGAAGCCGGTCCGCGGCGCGAGCTCGTAGCGGACCCGGCAGTTGGCGGCGCCGAACACGGTCAGGCTGCCGGCGTCGTCGGCTCGGGGGGTGGTCTTCGAACCCGTCCAGGCGAAAGGCCGGCCCGCGATCCGCAGAGTGCCTCGGGCGTCGAGATTGCGCAGGAGCGGAAACCCTTTGCAGACCAGGAAGGCCGGCTTGGCGACGGTGGGCAGGGAGACCGTCCGGCCGTCCCGGGCGCACAAGTCCAGGCACGGTTCGGCCGGCTGGTAGTCGGGCTGGTCGGAGATGAAGGAGAACGATCCGCTCAGCGCCGCGGCAGCGGCGCCGTCGAGCAGGTCGGGCAGGTGGAACCCGGCAGGGTCGCTGTGGGCGCTGATCCCGGCCAGGACCGGATCGACGGTCAGGCTGAAGGAGTTCGTGATCCGGCCGTCGCCGAGGTCGATCGTGCGGGCCGAGAATCTGAGGCCGGGGGCGGGATTCAGGCGGCTCGGGCGCAGCCGCACGGCGAACGGCTCCTGGTCGACGGCGATCGACTTCACAGCGACGCGGCGTTCGCCGAACGCGCCGCTGATCACGACCTGATCGGAATCGGCGCAGCTGTCGGTGTCGGCGGAATGAGAATAGGCGAGGCCGGCCAACGCAGTGGGCTGATCAAGTCCGGCCGGCCGGGCATCCGGGGCGGCGAGTATGTGCTCGAACTTACCGAGTTCCGCCAGAAGCTCGGTCCCGTCGTGGAATCGCTCCTGCGGCCGGCCGCGCAAGCACCGGTCCACGACATCGCTGATCTCCACGGGGATATCGTCGCGCAGCGATGCGGCCGAAGGAAACTCACCGGCGCCCAGCCTGGCAGCGTCCTGGTGCGGTGTCGCCCCCGGTTCGATCGGCAGGCGCCCGGTCAGAGCCCGGTACGCCAGAATCCCGACGCAGAACACGTCGCTCCACGGCCGGATCGAGCCGCCTGCCGCATGTTCGGGACTGCGGTAGCCGATCGTGCCGATCCGGTCGGCGTCGCCCGGGTCGCCGTCCGCCAAGCGCCGGGCCAGCCCGGGATCCATCAGGGTGAAGGAGCCGTCCGCCCGTTCCCGGACGTTGCACGCGTTCACGTCCCGGTGCACGAAGCCGTTCTGGTGAAACGCCGCCAAGGCCTCGGCCAGGTGAACGAGCAGCCTCGCCACCCGGGCCGGCTCCCAGGGCCGATCGAGGACGGTGTCGAGATCGGCGCCGTCCAGCAGTTCCTCGACCCAGGCGACGCCGTAGGGCAGGTCGCCCTCGTACCTGAGCTCGACCGCGTCCGCGAGCAGACGCACCACCCGCGGCGAATCGACCGCCGCCAGCACGGCCGTCTCCCGCCGGGCCCGGTCGAACGCGACGCGCACGGCCGGGCCCGGCGGGACGAGCAGCACCTTCACGGCCGCCGGCCGCCCCTGTCGCAGACATCTGAGGACAAATTTCTGCCCGCCCTGGGCCAGCGGCACCAGTTCGGTGACGCCCAGGGCCGATTGCAGGTCGGCCAGGACGGTCTGCGGCGAGGTCACAGTCCGGCGGTCCGTCAGTTGGCCGTCGGGTGGTTGATGCTGTACGCCATCGACGTGTCCATGGACTGCAGGTTCGTCACCAGCGTGCTGAACATGTTCGCGAAGTTGGTGATGGCCGTGCAGCACTGCACCGCGGCGGTGTTGAACTGCTCGTACTGGGCCTGGATCGCCGGGCTGGTCTGGGACATCCACAGGCCGCCGTCCTGCTGGAGCAGGCCGTCGACCTGGTTGTGCAGGTTGGTGATCTGCGGCGCGATGTTGCTTTCCGCGCTGTTGAGCAGGCCGGCGACGGTCTGGATCGTCTCGTAGCTGATATCGATGTCTGCCATGGGTGGCATCCTTTCCGGGGCGGGTCGGGGTCGGGCCGGTCACGCCGTGGTGATCACCAGTACGGACCGTGGTAGGGGGCCGTGCTGTCCGGGTCCGGGTCGCCGTCGCCGGTACCGGGTTTCGGGGTGGTGTCGACCCAGCTGGAGTTCCAGTCGGCCCGGGTGTAGGTGCTCGTCTTGCCCGACGTGCTGTCCAGCTCGCTCATGTTGCCCTTGCCGGACGTGTCGGAGGTGGTGGTGATCGTGTCGGTCGAACCGTCCGGGTTGGTGACCACCTGGGTCGTGTCCTGGGTCGGGCCGTTCGGGCCCCAGCCCTGGTCCGGCCCGAAGGTCGTCGTCTCGGAGTAGGTCATCCCGTCCCCGGTGACCGTGGTCGTCTCGGAGGTGACCAGGTCGTTCGGCCACGAGCTCGACTTCACCCCGGGCGGGGAGTACGGGTCCTGACCGCCCATCGTGTACGTGGTGGTCGCCCCGGTCACGCCCGGCAGCGAGAACGGGTTCGGCACCGGGGTCGGCGGGGTCGGGTCCGACCCGACCAGCTTGCCGTTCGGGTCCACCTCGTTCTCGAGCTCCTGGGTGTACAGGTCCATCTGCTGCGGGTAGCGCAGGATCGCGGACATCATGGCGCCCTCGGTCATCGCCGCGGCCTGCGACGCGTCCGCCTCCTCGAAGGTGTCGGCCACGCCCTGGAAGTACCCGGCCAGCTTGTCCAGGCCGTCCATGGCGTTGGACATCGGCGAGGCCCAGTGGTCGAAGAACGTGCCCAGCGCCCGGTACAGGTTGCGGCTCGGGCCCAGGTCCGGATTGTTCTCGTTCACCTGGCCCGGCACGGTCAGCGCGATGCCCCGGCCCTCGGCCTTCGCCGTGTTCTGGATCCGGCTGCTCTCCGGAGACAGGCCCTTGATGTCGTTCGCGGCCTGGTTCAGGAGTCCGTACGCGATGATGAGGTCGAACTGCATCAGCGCTCTCCTCTTGCGTCGGCGGGCCCCGCGCGGACCCGGTCTCCGACCGTGGTTACGGCGCGCGGCCCCGTACCGTTCAACGCCCGCGGCCGCGCGGCGCCGGCCGGGTCAGGCGCAGGCGCCGTGGCAGGTCCCGGCGGAACACGGTCCGCCGCACTCCATCGCGGCGCGCACCGCGCGCAGGGCGTGGTGCAGCCGGGACTTGACCGTGCCCTCGGGCACGCCGAGCACCACGGCGGCCTCCGGGACGGTCTGGTCGAGCAGGTAGACCTGGACCAGGGCGTCGCGGTGCGCCTCGCTCAGGCCGCGCAGCGCGCCGTTTATGGTGTCCCGGTCCAGGAACCGCTCGAACGGCTCGTGCGGCTCGACCACCTGGTCCAGCGGGTCCGACTCGGTCTCGGCCGGGCGGGCCACCCTCGCCCGGAACCGGTCGATCGCGATCCGCCGGGCCACGGTGAACAGCCACGGCCGCAGCGCCTGCGGGTCGGTGTTGAGGGTGTCCAGGCTGCGCCAGGCCCGCATCATCGTCTCCTGCATCATGTCCTCGGCGGCCTGCCAGTCGCCGTAGGTCCAGTTCAGCAGGGTCCGCAGGAGGGCCGTCGAGTGGCAGTCGTAGATCGTCTGCATGCGGTCGTCCAGCGCCGTCGCCGTCATGAGTCTTTCCCGTCGTCGTGGTTCTCGCCGTACCGCCCGCACGCGTCGACTCAAGTGAGTGTTCTGCGGCCGGATTACCAGCTTACGTACACGAGGGGGATTCCGGACTGCGCGCCTGTGACGATCAGGAACCAAAAGCCTGACGGCGCAGGCCGGGGACGGGCGTGGCCGGACGCCCGGCCGGCCGGTGCCGGCGGCCGGGAGCGCCGCGCGGCGACCGCCCGGCCACCTCGTCGCCGCGCCCCGTTCACCGCAGGCCGCCGAGAATTCATCCGGGCGGTGAACCGTTCGGCGGTCCGGCCCGTATCCACGGTCGTGTCTGGAACCCCGGCGGAGCGCGAAGAACCGGGCCGGGCCGCCGGCTCCGTGATGGGCCTGCTGGCCGCGGCCCCGGATGGCACGGTCGTGCGGATCCCGGCCGGCCGGTACCGGGAGCCGCTCGCGATCGGCCGGGCCGTGACGATGGTGGCCGCCGACGGCCCCGGATCGGTGACGATCGACCTGGACCGGCCGTGCGCCGTGCGTGCGGACACCGAGATGCGGGGCCTGACCTTCAGCGGCGCCGGTCTGCTGGCCGGCGGGTCGGTGCGGCTGAAGCTGACCGACTGCGTGGTGCGCGACGCGGCGTCCACCGGCGTGGGCCTGCGCGACGACGCCCGGCTGACCGCCGCAAGCACCGTCATCACCGCGACCGGGGGAAACGGCCTGTTCCTCGGCGGATCCGCCAGCGCCCGCCTGGTCGGCTGCGAGGTCGACGGCACCACGTTCAGCGCGGTCCACCTCGCCGGGCACGCGGACCTGGAACTCGAACGCTGCACGGTGTCGGCCAGCCGGGAGCACGGCGTGCGGGCCACCGAGGACTCGTCGCTGCGGATCGACGGCGGGTCGGTGCGCGAGAGCGGCCTGAGCGGGATCAGCGCGGAGACCACCGGCCGGGTGATTTTGACCGGCTGCACCGTGCAGGGCACCGGGCGGGCCGGGATCCTGGTGGGCGCCGGCGCCGGAGCCCGGATCGAGCGGTGCCGGGTCCAGGACGCGGGCGGCTCCGGCCTGGTGGTGTGGACCGGGGCGACGGTCCAGGCGCGCGGGGTGACGGTGGAACGGGCCGGGAAGAACGGACTGTTCATCGCCGACGGCGCGCACGGCGAGTTCGACGACTGCGAGATCTCCGGCTCGGCCTATCCGGCGGTGCACGTCGGCGAGCGGGCCGACCCGGTGCTGCGCGGCCTGCGCATCCACGACGTGGATCAGGACCTGGACATCGCCGAGTCGGCCCGCGCGGTGGTGCAGAACGCGGACGTGCGCACGGTCACCGTCTCCACGCTGCCCCCGGAGGCCGGGGACGGCGGCGCGCCGGAGAGCCTGGCCGACCTGACCGCGCAACTCAACAGCCTGATCGGGCTGGACTCGGTCAAGCGGGACGTCAACGCGATGGTCAACGTGATGCGCCTGGCCCGTCGGCGGATCGAGATCGGGCTGCCGCCGCCGCCGACCAACCGGCACCTGGTGTTCGCCGGGAACCCGGGCACCGGCAAGACCACCGTCGCCCGGCTCTACGGCCGGATCCTGCACACCCTCGGCATGATCGAGCACGGACACCTGGTCGAGGCCGACCGCACGATGCTGGTCGGCGAGTACGTCGGCCACACGGCGCCGAAGACCACGGCGGTGTTCCGCAAGGCGCTGGGCGGGGTGCTGTTCATCGACGAGGCGTACGCGCTCGCGCCGGTCGGCGGCGGCAACGACTTCGGCCAGGAGGCCGTGGCGACCCTGGTGAAACTGATGGAGGACCACCGGGACGAGGTGGTGGTGATCGTGGCCGGATATCCGGTCGACATGCACCGGTTCATCGACTCCAACCCGGGCCTGGCCTCGCGGTTCACCCGGACCCTGGTGTTCGACGACTACTCGGCCGACCAGTTGACCGGGATCGTGGAGCACCAGGTGGCCGAGCACCGGTACGAACTGGGCCCCGGCGCCCGGGACGCGATCACCGGCTACTTCTCGGTGCTGCACCGGGAGATCGGCTTCGGCAACGGCCGGTCGGCCCGGCAGCTGTTCCAGGCCCTGACCGAGCGGCACGCGCAGCGCACCGCGGACCTGCCGGCCCCGACCACCCAGGATCTGGTGGAGTTGCTGCCCGAGGACGTTCCGCCGCCGCCCGCGCCGCGCGCCGGCGCCGTGGAGAACGCCCAGCAGGCCCAGCCGGGCGGCTGAACGGCCGACGCCGCCGGGCGCTGCCCGTGCCGGTCGGCCGCTCAGCCGGCGATCTTCCACAACTGGTGGTTGTTCGAGGAGTCGCAGGTCGCGGTCGCGTCGGCCACACCCTGCCCGGCGCCCTGCAGGCACTGGCCGTTCGCGTGGTTGATGAGTTCGTATATTCCCGGTCTGACGTATTGCGCGGTCCACCGCTTGTCCGGGGTCGAGCCGCGCGGTTGCAGGGTCGTGACGGGGTTGCCGCCGAAGTCGGCCGGGTTCGTGTTGGCTTCGAGACCGAAGGTCAGATCGGTCAGCTCCGAGTAGATCGCGTACCCGCCGTTGCCGGGCTCGTTCACCAGGTGCCAGCGCTGCGCCTTGGTGCCGTCCGCGGCCCAGGTGCCGATCAGGGTTCCCGCAGTGGTCCCGCTGTCGGCGAGGTCCAGGACGAAGCCGTCCGCGGTGTCGGTGATCAGCACGTTGTCCGGGGGCGGGATCGGCTGGGCGGCCGTCGTGGGCGGCGCCACGGCCGGCGCGGCCTGGGTGGTGTGCGGTGCGGCGTGCGTCGTGCGGGACGCGGAAACCGAGGCGGGCGCGGTGGATCCCGGCGCGGAGGCCGTGGCCGAGGCGGTCGGTGCGGGCGCGCCGGCCGTGGTCGCGGGCGGGCTGGCCGCGCCGGCCGACGGGCCCTGCGCAGCGGTTGGGGCCGAGCCTGCCGGGGCGTGGTGCCGGCTGCCGAGGACCAGGACGCCGCCGACCACGACCACGCCCAGGGCCGCGCCGAGGAGCACCCGCCGGCGGATCGGCACGGTGCGCGGGGTCCGTGCGGGCGCGGCGGCCGAAGGTCCCCAGACGAATTCGACCTCGTCGACGCCGTGCTTCTTCTCGGTGGGTGCCACGACGGTTCCTAACGCTGGGTGCCGAGGGCCGGCCCGGCCGGGGCCGCCTTCGCCGCCGAATCGACTGTCATGGCAGGGAATACGGCGCGGGAACCTCGATCGTTCAGTCCGTGCGCCGCCGGTCCGGCCGGGCCGCCCGGTGGCCGGATCCGGTTGCCGCGCCTGCTAATCTGGCTGCGCCCGCAGTGGAGTCAGACGCCGGATGAGGCCGAGGCGTATGCGGGTTCGACCACATTGCGGTCAGCTACCGGGGCCGGCGGAACAACCATCGACCATGATCGAGGTGTGACGGATGGCCGTCCCGGACAAGAGGTCTGACACGCGCGGCGCGAACGGTTCCCGGCTGCCCGAACTGTGGAAGGCGCCGCTGGGCTCGGCCCGCGGCCGGGTGGCGGTGATCGCGGGAGCGGTGGTACTGGCGCTGGCCGCCTCGGCCACGATCGGTTTCGCGGTGTCCCGGCACCCCGGACCGGACACGTCGAACGTAGCCGCCGGATCACCGGAGACCGCCTCCGCGGCGCCGCCGAGCACGGCGCCGGGCGGGTTGTCGGGCACGTTCACCCTGCCGTCGTACTGGCCGTCCCCGTCGCCTTCGACCGGTGCCACGTCCTCGGCCCCGGCCCCGGCGGCTACCGCGCGCCCGACCAGTGGTCCGACCGGCGGTCCGGCCGTGACCAAGCCGGCCCAGCCCGGGTCGTCGGTGCCGACGCCGATCGGGTCGTGGGCGCTGGGCGACGGCTCGGGCACGACCGCACTGGACTCGGTCGGCCACCACAACGGCGTGGCCGCGAACATCACCTGGGTCGGCGGGGCGGCCGAGTTCAACGGCACCGACAGCGAGATCACCGTCCCGTACCCGGTGGTCGACACCAGCCCCGGCAAGAGTTTCACGGTCGCCGCCTGGGTGTGCCTGCGGTCGGCCGACGGATTCGTGACCGCGGTCAGCCAGGACGGCTCCGACTTCAGCGGCTTCTTCCTGGAGTACTCGGGTTCTGACAACCGGTGGGCGTTCGCCCGGCAGAGCCTGGACGCGGCCGATACCGTCCCGCACCGCGCCCTGTCGACCGCGCCGCCGGCGCTGAACACCTGGACGCCCCTGGTCGGCGTGTTCAACGGCGCCACCGACGTGCTGCAGCTCTACGTCAACGGACAACTCCAGGGCACCGCGGTCGATCCCACGCCGTTCAAGGCGTCCGGGAACCTGGTGTTCGGCCGCTCCTTCGCCGGCGGCGGACAGAGCGCCTGGTTCCCCGGCCTGATCGACCACGTCAAGGTTTTCAACCAAGCCCTGACCGGAGCCCAGATCAGCGCCCTAGGATATCAGTGAGCTAATAATCCCGGCATGACGGGGACTCTTCCGGCCGAGCCGGGACCCGGTAGTGCCGTGCCCTCGGCGCGCCTCGGCAACCGGGTGGCGGCCCGCGAAAACGCCACCCCGGCTGTCGAGCCCCGCTCTTGTATTCCGGCTGATGCAGGTAGAGGATGGCGACGTAACCTACGGTGTCCACCTGGGTGTCCTGAGTGATCAATGCTCGAGTTTCGGATGCCCCGCCGTGTGCACAGAGCCCGGACCCCACCGTCAGGCACGACATCTGCAGTCCCCGGGAGGGACCCATGTCCGAACAGTCCAACATCACCATGGTCCAAAACCTGTTCGCCGCGCTCAATGAGGGTGACCTCACGGCCGCCGAGGAAGAGTTCCTGCACGATGAGGTCAGCGTCCACGTGCCCGGACAGCACGCGCTGGCCAAGAAGCACGCCGGCAAGCAGAACGTCCTGGACTTCTACAGCGGTGTGCGCACCCAGACCGACGAGGTCACGTTCGAGATCGACTCGATCGCCGCCGCCGGGGACCAGGTCCTGGTCGAGTTGCACATCCAGGCCCGCCGCACCGGCCCGTCCGCGGCGACCGTGGACCTGCACGGGATGAACGCCATCACGTTCACCGACGGGAAGATCGCCCAGATCCGCCAGTACACCGGCGACCAGCACACCCTCGACGGCTACCTGGCCTCGTCCGGCGCCAAGTAGTCCCCGGCCCGGGTCGAATCCCGTCCGGGTCACCAGGTGAACGGCCAGGTCAGGTACTATCTGATCTGGCCATTCTGTTGTCTGCGGGCAGCGATCAGTAGGGGGATCCGGCTTGAAGACGCCTGAGTCGATCGGGTTGCCGGTGTCCGATCCGGAGCCGTTGCGCCATGGATCGGCCAATGCCGCTACCGGCGGGGTGTGGCGGGTGCGGGGTACGGCGGGTGGGGCTGTGCTCAAGGTCGCCAGGGGTCCGCATCCTGAGCGGGCGCATATGGTTTGGCCGACCAGCGACGAGCCGGCGCATTGGAACTACTGGCGGCGCGAGTTGCTTGCCTACGAGTCCGGCTTGGCCGCGGCCGCGTATCGCGATGCGGGGATTGTCGTGCCGCAGGTGCTGAGCATGGACGAACGTGCGGACGGTGGCGTCGACCTGTGGCTTGAGGACGTGGAGGGCGTCGCCGGGTTCGAATGGTCGGTGCCCAGGCTTGCGCGGTTCGCCTATGAGCTGGGGGTGGGACAGGCGAAGTGGGTTGGGCGGGTACCAGATCAGGCGTGGCTCTCGCGGCGGTGGTTGGCTCAGTATCTGCGCCAGGAGCCGAGCCGGTCCGCGGGGTTGCCGGAGGAGGTTTGGGAGAGTCCGGAGACCGCGGCGGTTGTGGCCGGGTGGTCGGCGTCGGTGCGTTCGGGGGTGAGGCGGCTGTGGGGTGAGCGAGATCGTGTTCTGGCGGCGGCCGAGTCGGGGGACCGCACGTTGTGCCACCTGGACGTCTGGCCGTCCAACCTGCTGGATGCCGATTGTGTCAGCGTGCTGCTGGACTGGTCCTTCGTCGGGGAGGGCGCGGTCGGCGAGGACGTGGCCAACTTGATCGTGGACAGCTGCGCCGATGGGCTGATGGACATGGCGCTGCTGCCGGAGATCGCGCAGTCCTGCGTCGAGTCGTATGTGAATGGTCTGCGGGACGGCGGTTGGGCCGGGCGGGAGGACCAGGTCCGGCTCGCTGTCGCCGCGTGTGGGGCGGCCAAGTACAGCTGGTTCGGGCCGACGTTTCTCGGCCGGGCGCTGCGCGGGGACACGACCCGGAGCAGCTACGGGCAGGATGACTCTGCTCTCGACGCCGTGCGTCGGACGGGAGACCTGGTCGCGCTCATTGTTCAGTGGGCTGATGCAGTTCTCGGCTGAGCGGGTTGGGCGAGGCGGGATCGGGCGCAGCCGGCGCGCGCAGGCCGTTGAGGCTGCCGGTGAATGCGCCTACGGCCAGCCGGGCGATCGTCTCGGGGGCGATTTGGGCGAAGCGGTCGTCGGGGAGGGAGAGCCAGTGCACGATGGTGGCGTCGACGAAACCGAGATAGCCGCGTAGGGCCACCACCACGGCCGGGTCGTCGGTGTCGACGGGCGCATCGGTGGCGGTGGGGGGATCGGCGGTGGCCAGGTCGGCGAGGATCTGGGCGCATATCTCGGCTCGCAGGTCCTCGATGAGCGCCGCGGTCTCGGGGAGTGCGGCTTCCTGGCTGCTGCGTAGGAGGGAGAGGAAGCCGGTCCGGTGTTTCTCGGCGTAGCGGGCGTAGTACAGCGCGGACTCGTGCAGCCGGGTCAGGGACGGCGGGCCGGGGATGGACTGCAGGCCCGCGCGCACGGTGTCGGCTGCGGCGTGGATGACTTCGAGGTAGAGCGACTGTTTGCTGCCGTAGTAGAAGACGATCAGCGGGGCGGTCACGCCGGCTGCGGCCGCGATCTCGGCCATGGAGACGGCGGCGTAGGGGCTGCGGCCGAACAGGTCGCGGGCCGCGGCGAGGATGGCGGCGCGGCGCTGGTCGGGGGAGAGGCGTCGCCGGGTCATCGATCTCAGGGTAACAGCCGGGTCCGGCTGGTACGCTGCTATTGAACGCTTATTCAATTAGGAGGGGCGGGAGTCCATGAGCGCCGAATGGTCCGAGCACGCGATCTGGTGGCACCTGCATCCGATCAGTTTCCTGGGCGTGCCGGGTGAGGCTCCGGCGCAGGTGGGCGCCAGTACAGGAGCAACCGCGGAAGCTGAGGCGAATCATCGGCTGGGCCGGCTGGAGGGGTGGCTGGACTACCTGGTCGAGCTCGGCTGCAACGGGCTGGCGCTCGGGCCGATCTTCGCCAGCGAGTCGCATGGCTACGACACGACGGACCACTACCGGATCGACCCCCGGCTCGGCGACGGCGCGGACTTCGACCGGCTGGTCGCGGCCTGTCGGGAGCGTGGCGTGCGGCTGCTGCTCGACGGCGTGTTCAACCACGTCGGCCGCGGTTTCCCCGGGTTCGTCGACGTTCTCGCGCACGGGCGCGAGTCGCGGTACGCCTCGTGGTTCCGGCTCGACTTCGACAGTCCGGGGCAGGGCGGCGACGGGTTCGGCTACGCGGACTTCGAGGGGCACCGGAGCCTGGTCGCGCTCAACCACGCGGAGCCCGCGGTGCTGGACTATGTCAGTGACGTGATGTCGCACTGGCTGGATCGCGGCGCGGACGGTTGGCGGCTGGACGCGGCCTACGCGGTCCCGAGCGAGTTCTGGCGGGCCGCCACGGAGCGGGTGCGGCGGCGGCACCCGCAGGCCTGGTTCGTCGGGGAGTACATCCACGGCGACTACGCGGCCGCAGTCCGCGACGGCGGCCTGGACTCGGCGACCCAGTACGAACTGTGGAAGGCCGTCTGGAGCAGCATCAACGACGGCAACCTGTTCGAGCTGGCCTGGGCGCTGGAGCGGCACGAGGGGTTCGCGGCGCAGATGCGTCCGCTCGTCTTCGTCGGCAACCACGACGTCACCCGGCTGGCCAGTCGGCTGGAGGACGAACGGCACCTGGCGCACGCGCTCGCGATCCTGTTCACCGTGCCGGGGATTCCGAGCGTCTACGCGGGGGACGAGCAGGCGTTCCGCGGTGTGAAGTACGAACGCGAGGGCGGGGACGAGGAGATCCGGCCGGCGTTCCCGCAGGAGGGGCCCGGCGGCCTGGCGGCGTACGGGTGGCCGGTCTATCGGCTGCACCAGGATCTGATCGGGCTGCGCCGGCGGCATCCGTGGTTGGTGCGCGGGCAGATCGAGAAGCTGCATCTGGACAATCTCGCCTTCGCGTATCGGGTGCACGAGGCCGACCCGGGGCCCGGCGCCGGGCCGGGCGGGAGCCTGGTGGTGTTGCTCAACCTGGGGGACGGCGACGTCACGTTCCCGGTCGAGCTGCCCGGGGCGAAGCGGCTGCTCGGCAGCGGTGCTGACGGCGGGGCGGTCGAGCAGGTCGAGGCGCATGGGTGGGCGATCGTCGAACTCCAGCCGTGAGCGAGTAAGTGCGAGCGGATTCTCTTGGTAAGAGTGGACTTGCATGAAGCGGCGGGAGCGCCTATATTCATGAGAGTCAGGTCTTACGAAGAGAAGGAAGTCTCCTCATGTCTGCTCCCACCACTGCCAACCGCACCTCCCGGACCGTCGAGCTCTCCGGCGGGGTCTCGCTCAGCATCGACGAGTTCGGGACCAACACCGAGGGGCAGGGCGTCCTCGTGCTGCACGGCGGCGCCGGACCACGGTCGGTCGCCGGACTGGCCGGCGTGTTGTCAGAGCACGTGTACGCGGTCGTGCCCACGCATCCGGGTTTCGACGGCACGCCGCGACCGGAATCGTTCGACTCCATGGCCGATCTGGCCGTCGCCTACCTGGACCTGCTCGACGAACTCGACCTGACCGGGGTCATGGTGATCGGCAACTCGGTCGGCGGGTGGATCGCCGCCGAGATGGCCCTGCGCGACACCCGCGGCCGGATCGGCTGCCTGGTGCTGGTCAACGCGACCGGCATCGATACCGACGGCGAGTCGAAGGTCGTCGACCCGCGCGGGATGGCGCCCGCGGACATCAGCAAGCTGTCGTTCGCCGACGCGGCCTTCCGGCCGGACTTCTCCTCGTTCTCCGACCAGCAGCGGGCCGGCATGATCGCCAACCAGCAGACGCTGTCCGCCTACGCCGGCCCGGAGTTCAGCCACGACCCGAAGCTGCGCGGGCGGCTGCACCGGGTCACCGTGCCGGTGCTGGTGGTCTGGGGCGAGCAGGACGGGATCGCGCCGCTGGAGTACGGCCGGGCCTACGCCGAGTCCTTCCCGAACGGGCACTTCGCGCCGGTCGCGGAGGCCGGGCACTTCCCGCAGATCGAGCAGATGGGCCGCACCATGGGCGCGATCGGGAACTTCGTGGACACGGTGATGAAGCCGGGCGGGCAGGCCTGATCCACAGCGCGGCGCGGCAGGGCCCGGAGTCTGGGCCCGGCCGCGCGGCGCCGGCCACCGCTCGGCGGCGATGGCGTAGGCAGGTGCGGGGCGCGCGGGCAACCAGGGCAAGCAGGCAAGCAGAGGAGGGGACATGCCAGATCTCGACTATCGTCGTCGGCTGCTCGTGCTGGCCGTGTGCTGTATGAGTCTGCTGATCGCCGGTGTGGACACGACCGCGGTGAACGTCGCGTTGCCCGCGATCCGGCGGGATCTGACCGCGTCCGTCAGTGGCCTGCAATGGACCGTGGACGGATACACCCTGGCCGTGGCCGGGTTTCTGATGCTCGCCGGGTCGACGGCGGACCGGATCGGGCGGCGGCGGGTGTTCCGGTTCGGGGTGGCGATGTTCACGCTCGGATCGCTCGCCTGCTCGCTGGCGCCGGGACTTTCCTGGCTGGTCGCGTTCCGGGTGGTGCAGGGCTTGGGGGCCAGCATGCTCAACCCGGTCGCGTTGTCGATCTTGACCACGACCTTCACCGATCGGCGGGAACGGACCCGGGCGATCGGGGTGTGGAGCGGGACGATCGGACTGTCCCTCGCGCTCGGGCCCGTCGTCGGCGGACTGTTGGTCGGTGCGGCCGGATGGCGGTCGGTGTTCTGGATCAACATTCCGGTCGGTGCGGCCGCGTTCGTGCTGGCCGGGTGGTTCGTGCCGGAGTCCAGGGCGGCCGGCGCGCGGCGGGCGGATCCGGTCGGGCAGGTGTTGGCCGTCGCGGTGATGGTCGCGATCGTGGGGGCGATCATCGAAGGGGCACGGGCCGGATATGGCAGCCCGCTGATTGTGGGGTTGTTCGCGGTGGGTATTTCGGGTGCCGTGATGCTGGTCCGATACGAGCGGCGCCGGGAGCAGCCGCTGATCGACCCGGCGTTCTTCCGCTCGATTCCGTTCACCGGCGCGGCTTTCGCGGCCGTCGCCGCGTTCACCGCGATGGCCGGATTCCTCTTTCTCAATACCCTGTATCTTCAGGACGTGCGCGGATACGGTGCGCTGCATGCCGGGCTGCTGACCGTGCCGTTGGCCGGGGCCACGGCGATCTCCTCGCCGATCTCCGGCCGGATCACCGCGCGGTACGGCCCGCGGCCGCCGCTGGTCGCGGCCGGAGTGTTGGTGGCGGTCTCGGCGGTCATGCTGACCATGCTCACGCCCGCGACCTCCCTGCCGGTGCTGCTCGTCGCGTATGCGTTGTTCGGCACGGGATTCGGGCTGGTCAACACGCCGATCACGAACACCGCGGTGTCCGGCATGCCGCGCTCGCAGGCCGGGGTGTCCGCCGCGATCGCCTCGACCGGGCGGCAGATCGGCAACAGTCTGGGCGTGGCGGTCGTCGGGTCGATCGTGACGGCGCGGGCCGGCGGCGTGAGCGGAGGCGGGTCGTTCAGCGCGGCCAGTCATCTGGGGTTCTGGGTCCTGGCCGGTTGCGGGGCGCTGGTCGCGGTTGTGGGGATCGTGACCACGACCCGGTGGGCTGCGGCGAGTGCTGCGCGGGTTGCTGCCGGGTTTTCCGGGACGTCGCCGACCGTCGCCGATCAATCGGCGGTGGCGGTGGCGCCGTCCCCAACAAGATCATGCGAGCAGCGTCGCATTGTTGGAGCCAGCTCGCTGCGCGTCGCTATACTGGGCGCAGCCCGAAAGGTGAACCGATGACCGAGCAGAGTGCGAACGGCCGCGCCAACCAGAAACTGCGCACGCGCACCGCGATCGTGCAGGCCGCGGCCGAGTTGAGCCGGACCGGCCGCGAGGTGACCATGCCGGAGATCGCCAAGGCGGCGCTGGTCTCCGAGGCCACGGCCTACCGGTACTTCCCCGACCTGGCCGGCCTGCTCCAGGAGGCGATCGCCGGGCAGCTGCCGACCCCGGCCGAGGCCCTGGCCGCGGTCGCCGACTCGGCGGATCCGGTCGAGCGGGTCGGCGCGGCGACCGAGTTCCTGCTGCGGCACGTGCTGGCCCGGCAGGGCGTGGTCCGCGCCATGATCGCGTCGACCATGACCCGGCCGGGCGAGGCCGCCGCCCGCCCCGGACTGCGGGTCGGACTGATCGATCACGCGCTGGCGCCGCTGGTCAGCGGACTGGCATCCGGGTCGACGGAGCATGCGGCCGAACTGGAACAGCTGCGCCGGGACCTCGCGATCGTGGTCAGCGCGGAGGCCCTGTTCAGCCTGACCGACCTCTACCAGGTGGCTCCCGAGGACGCGATCGCCAGCGTCGTGCACACGGCGACGACCCTGACCAGGGCGTTCGTGCAGGAGTACGTCACGACGCGCTAGGCGGTGTTGGGGAATGTGTCAAGGCCACGGCATGACCGCCGGTTTGTGCTGGTAGGTGAGGCGAATCTGGTCGGCGCCGAGCATGGGCGCGCCGCACGGGACGGCTCATACTCGGTCGTCTGCGCCGTTCCGTGCGGTACGGCCAGGCGACGGCGATCACCGGACTCGCGCCTTGAGACATTCCCAAACACTGCCTAGCTGGCCGGGACGTGAACGGCCAGCAGGGCGGTGTCGTCGCTCATCTGGCCGTCGGTGTGTTCCCGGACGGACAGGCAGATGCGGTCGAGCGTCTGCGCGGCGCTGAGCTCCGCGCAGGAGGCCAGCACCTCGTGCAGGCGCTCCTCGCCGTAGACCGGTCGCAGCTCGGCCGGGCCGTGGGCGCGGCGGGCCTCGGTGACCCCGTCGCTGAACAGCAGCAGCGTGTCGCCGGGCTCGAGCCGGAAGCGGACGTCGCTCAGGTCGACCTCGGTGGCCAGGCCGAGCAGCATGCCCAGCCGTCCGACCTCCTGCACCCGGCCGTCCGCGCGGCGCACCAGCGGCAGCGGGTGCCCGCCGGCGCTGATCCGGCCGGCCAGGCCGCCGGACGGCGTCATGCGGAAGGTCGCGTAGACCGCGGTCAGGAAACGCCGGTGCTTGACCTGCTGGGTGATCAGCGCGGTGTTGAGCCGGCCGAGCACCACGGCCGGGGACTGGTGCCGGGTGGCCTCGGCGCGCAGGGTGTAGCGGGCCAGGGCGGTGATCTTCGCGGCGCGCACGCCCTTGCCGCACACGTCGCCGAGCACCACGCCCCAAGTGTCGTTGCGCAGCGCGAACAGGTCGTAGAAGTCACCGGACACCTCCGCGCCCCCGGACGGCAGGTAGGCGGCGGACGCGTCCAGCCCGGGTATCTCCGGCAGGGTCTCGGGCAGCAGCGACTCCTGCAGCACGCGCACCTGCCGGGTCGCCGCGCGCAGGCTCTGGCGCAGGCCGATCTCCGTGGTCACCGACCTGGCCAGGATGCCCAGGCCCTGGATCTGCTCCTCGGTCCAGCGGTGCGGGTGGTCGTTGAGCACGCACAGGCCGCCGAGGATCTCCCCGTCCGGGGAGTGGATCGGGTACCCGGCCCAGGCGCCGATGGCCAGGCTGGAGACCCCGGCCAGGCCGCTGACCCGCGGGTCGGCGGCGGTGTCGTCGATGATCAGCGGCTTGCCGGTGGCGATCAGCAGCTGGCAGGGGCTGTCCGGCAGGTCCAGGCAGCGCGGCCCGTCCCCGCCCAGGCCCGGGCCGACCGCGCTGAGCCAGTACGAGCGGCGCTCGTCGATCACCGTGATGAACGCCCGCTGCCCGCCGGCCACCGCGGCCGCGAGCCGGGCCAGGTCGTCGAAACCGTCCTCCGGGCCGGCGTCGAGCAGCCCGGACGCGTACACCGCGGCCAGTCGGCGCGGGGCCAGCACTTCGGGGGCGATGCCCCCGGCTCCGGGCCGGGGTACCTCGGGTTCGGACATGTGGGGGCCGCTCCAGTTCGCCGCCGGTCTGGTGGCCGCGGCACTACCTCAGATTACGGACCCCGGCCCGGTCCAACAAGCGGGGCAAATCAGACCGGGCCCGGGACCTGGCGACGCCGCCGCGACGCCGGGCCGACGCCGGTTCGACGTCGGCCCGGCCGCCGCGGCGGCCGGGTGGTGAGTCAGCGGTGACTCAGCTGGTGATGGCGATGTCGTCGACATAGCCGCGGTAACCGCCGCTGCCGCCGGGCTCGTCGAAGCCGAGGTCGATCCGGGAGATGGTCTTGCCGGACACCTTGGCGCCGATGGTGGACGTCACGTGGTCCCACTGGTCCAGCGGCAGATGGCCGCATTGGGAGGCCGGATGCAGGCGGTTGCCGTTCTCGTCGACCGCCCCCGAGTTCCGCAGGGCCGTGCCGTCGGTGAAGATCAGATCCAGGGCCACGCAACTGCTGGTGCCACCGGTCACCCCGGTACGGCTGGAGCTCTGTGGATAGATCCAGTAGGAGAGCGTCGTGCCGGAGCTGACCGTGATCGGTGAGGCGGACAAGTCGAAGACCTGTGTATACGCGTAGTCGGTCGCGGCGCCGTTGGCGGATCCCGAGTACATCAGCGATTCGGTGCCGGTGTGCGCGGTCTCGGCCCGCAGGCTGGTTTCGGGGGCGGTCAGACTGTATCCGGGGAAGCCGCCGACGTTCGCCGTCCCTCCGCTGGATGCCGCGCTGGTATCGACCTGGTCCACCCAGTCGGGCAATCGTTGACCGGTTTCGAAGCTGGTCGAACTGAAGGGCGCCTCCGGGGCGGAGCGCAGCTGCGCGGTCGCGAGGGCGACGACCGTGTCACCGGCGCCGTAGTACATGTACCACTGGCCGTTGTAGTACGTGATCGAGTTCATGAACACGCAGTTCTTGGTCTGGCCGTTGAGTTCGTAGGACGTGGTCGGGCTGAGTGTGGCGTCGGTGAGCTGGCCGATCTGCTGCGTCAGATTCGAGCCGGAGAATTCGACCTCGCTGATGCCGTAGTACCACTTGCCCTGCGCCATCAGCGTCCCGGACACGAACATCAGCACATTGTTGTTGGCCGGCGCGCCCTTGACGGTCTGGTAGTCGGTCACCGTCACGCAGATCTCATAAGGCTGATAGTTCGAGGGGAAGTGCAGGTTGATCGACGCGTTGCCCGACCAGTGGATCATGTCGGTCGAGTAGGTGATGCCCTCGCCGCCGTGCGACTGCTCGCCGAAGTACATGACGTATTTACCGTTGACCAGGACCGGCGTGTCGGACGGGTCGGTCAGCACGGCGGCGTCCTTGTTGTCGGTCACCACCGGGCCGAGCTGGGTCCAGTGCACCAGGTCGGTCGACGTGGCCTCGTCGATGTCGACGCTCCCGCCGGCCACGCCGGTGAAGAAGCTGTAGTAGGTGCCGTCGAGCTCGTACAGCCGCGGGTCCTCGATCCCGCCGGTCTCACTCGGCAGGGTGCCGCTGATCACCGGGTTGCTCGCGGAGCGGGTGAACGTGGTGCCGTTGGTGCTGGTCGCGTATCCGACGGCTGAGACTCCCTTGGAGTCCTGGCCCCGGTAGAGCATCTGGAAGGTGCCGTTGCGCACCACCACGCCGGGGTTGAACACGTCGTTGGACTCGAAACCGGTGCCCTGCGCGGTGAGCAGCGGGTTCTGCGCGGCCCGGGTGAACGGGCCGATCGCCCAGTTCGGCAGGTTCGAGGAGGTGTAGTCGGCCTGGGCCGGGCCGGCCGTGACGACCACCGCGGCGATCAGCCCGGCGGCGGCCAGGGCGAAGGCGACCAGGCCGCGAAGGAGGGTGCCCAGAAGGCTGGGCCGGGGGCGCCGGGCGGGTGGCGGGGTACCCCGCGGGGTGAGTCGTGAGAGGTGCATGGAGCCGTTCTCCTATCTCGAGGACGAGATGAGGTCGATGCGGCGGCGATGCGTCGGTGGCGGAGCCTTCGGGCCGGGATCGACGGACGTGGGCGCGCGACCAGGGCTGAATGACAACGTTGTCGCACTCCTGTATCCGGATACTGGCACCGCGCACGGAGGTCGTCAATCATCGACGGTACGACGAGTTCGAAGGTTTCCTGATTGGGCGTCGGCGACTTGGGTACCCGGAAGAGCCAACGTATCGCCGCAAGACCCACCAAGCAGGACTATGCCGCTAAAAGTGGCAGAGGCCTACGAAACGACCACTAGCTCAGGAGTAGACATGGGCATCATCGCCTGGATCGTCCTCGGAATCATCGTCGGCGCGATCGCCGAGCACCTGATCAGCGGCCGTGAATCGCACGGCATCATCATCACCTGCCTGATCGGTGTCGTCGGCGCCGTGCTCGGCGGCTGGCTGGCCACCAAGCTCTTCCACATCCACAGCCTGCAGGGCTTCTTCAACATCTCGACCTGGATCACCGCGATAGTCGGGGCGGTCGTCCTGCTGGGCGCCCTGCACCTGGTCGAAGGCAACCGCAGCGTCCGTCGGTGACCCGGGGGGCACTACCCGGCGAGCGCGGCGGACATGTCGTCGTAGATCTCGATCAGGTCTTCAGTGCCGCTGAGCTCGAACACCCGCCGCACCGCGGGCTGGGGCGCCGCCAGTCTGAACCTGGCGCCCTCGTCCGCGGCGCGGGCGACTGCGTGCAGCAGGATCCGCAGTCCGGTGGAATCCATGAACACCAGGTCCGACGCGTCCAGCACGACCAGGGCGCCCGGGCTGATCAACGGGGCCAGCCGGGCCAGGAAGCCGTCGCCCTCGGGCAGGTCGAGTTCTCCGCTGATGGCCACGACGAAGCGTGCCGGAGCGTGCTCACGGACGTCGACGGAGAATCTGTCCACCTCAGCGCACCTTCTTCGTCTTCGCGTCCTCACGTGGCCGCGTTCACCGCTACTGTAGCGGTCGGCTCAACCAGAACCTAGCGTCCATTCCCGTCCCACGGATCCCGTGGGTGTTCGCCGCGGACCGTGCGCCGGTCCGCCGCCTGCGCGGGGCAGGCGCGAGCCGCCCTGTACGCGCCGCGGCCCGGCCGCCTACAATGGCTTGCCAGCCCCACAACCCAGGGCGGCTCGCCCGCAGCTCACCCTGTCGGCCGCACCTCTCCCTACCGGAGGCCCGACGATGAACCGCGCAGCCCGAGACCCGTTCGCCCGCCCCGCACACGCCGCCACCGGCCCGCTCGGCGCCCCCGGCGCCCGCACGATCCTGCTGGTGGAGGACGACGAGGCCGACGCGCTGCTGATCCGCGAGGCGCTGGACCAGGCCGGCTGCGAACGCACCGTGACCCAGGTCGGCGACGGGATCGAGGCGCTGGCCCACCTGCGCGACCCGGCCCGGCCCCGGCCGGATCTGATCGTGCTGGACCTGAACATGCCGCGGATGGGCGGCCGGGAGCTGCTGGGCATCCTGAAGGCGGACGAGTCGCTGCGGCTGGTGCCCACGGTCGTGCTGACCTCCTCCAAGGCCCCGGACGACATCGCCGCCGCCTACGCCCGGCACGCCAACGCCTTCGTGACCAAGCCGATCGACCTCGAGGACTTCAACGTGGCCGTGCGCGGCATCGACGCGTTCTTCCTGGACATCGCCAGCGGCGTCGAGTCGTAGCCGTCACCGCAGGTGCCTTTAGGCTGTGCCCGAATAAGTAGGCGCCGTCGCCCGACATGCGCTTGGGTTGGACGGAGGATGCAGTGTCAGCAGGTGTGGTGGCCGGACCGGTCCGGCGGTCCGCGCGGCCGAGGGCCGAGGCCGTGAGCGTGGACGTGCGCCGGCGCCGAGGCCCGGGCGGCCGCCGCGGGTGGACGACGCGCACCTGGCTGACGGTCGGCATGTGCGTCGCGCTGACCGTGCTGCTGGCGCTCAGCGCGTTGGCGGTGTGGCTGTTCGTGCACAACACCCGGATCAGCGACCAGCTGATCGGCCGCAGCTTCCCGGCCCAGATCGCGGCCTCGCGGCTGGAGACGGCGATGGTCAACCAGGAGACCGGGATCCGCGGCTACGGCCTGACCGGCCAGACCGATTTCCTCCAGCCGTACCAGACGGGCCTGACCGACGAGCAGCAGTCGATCGCGACCCTGCGCCCGCTGATCGGCGACGACCCGCAGGCGCAGGCCGACCTGGCGCTCGTCCTGGCCCGGATCCACACCTGGCAGACCGACACCGCCGACCCGATCGCGGCCTGGCCGCCCGGCAAGCCCTCGCCGCTGGCCGCCCAGGAGGCGGACGCGGGCAAGAACCAGTTCGACGCACTGCGCGGTGCGATGACCGCCCAGCAGCAGAACCTCAAGGCGGCCGGCGCCGCGGACGAGGCGGCGATCCAGCAGACCAGGCACCTGCGGACGTGGGTGTTCAGCGGGATCGGCCTGGTGATCCTGGCCATGTGCGCCCTGGTGTTCGTCGGGCTGCGGCGCGGGATCACCCGGCCGTTGGAACTGCTCTCGCGGGATGTGCGGAAGGTGGCCGACGGCGCGTTCGACCACCCGGTCACGGCGTACGGCCCGGCGGACCTGCGGGCGCTGAGCGAGGACGTCGAGGCCATGCGCACAAAGCTGGCGACCAGCCTGGCCGAGAGCGCACAGTCCCGCGTGTTGTTGGCGAACCAGGCAGATGATCTGCGGCGATCGAACAACGAGCTGGAACAGTTCGCGTATGTCGCCTCGCATGACTTGCAGGAGCCGCTGCGTAAGGTGGCCAGCTTTTGCCAGTTGCTTCAGCGGCGGTATGGCGGGCAGCTTGATGAGCGGGCTGATCAGTACATCAAGTTTGCTGTTGATGGTGCGCATCGGATGCAGACGTTGATCAATGATCTGCTGGCTTTCTCGCGGGTCGGGCGGGTGCTGGCGTCACATCAGACGGTCGATCTGGAGGCGACGCTGGCCGGGGTGGTCGACGGGTTGAGCGTGGCGATCGAGGAGTCCGGGGCTGTCATCACGCATGATCCGTTGCCGCAGGTTGAGGGGGAGCCTGGGCAGTTGGACATGCTGTTGCACAACCTGATCGGTAATGCGGTGAAGTTCAGGCGGCCGGGGGAGCACCCGCATGTGCATGTCGAGGCCGTGCGGGACGGCGCGATGTGGCGGCTGGCCGTCAGCGACGACGGGATCGGGATCGAGCCTGAGTATGGTGAGAAGATCTTCGTCATCTTCCAGCGGCTGCACAGCCGGGAGGCTTATCCCGGGACCGGGATCGGGCTGGCCATGTGTAAGAAGATCGTCGAGTTCCATGGCGGGACTATCGCCGTCGACCCCGACCATGCGCCTGGTACGCGATTCGTGTTCACGCTGCCGGCTGAGCAGGGCGAGACGGAATCGGAGGGCGTGGTCGGGGACGACGGCGTGGGCTTGGGCGAGGCGGGTCCGGTAGCCGGCTAGGGGCGATCGGCCTGGCGGCGGGTCCGGAGGACCAGGACGATGATGATCAAGACGAGTGCGACCGCGGCGATTGCGAAGTAGAGGCCGGTGTTCGAGGACCCGCTGGTTGTCCCGGGGTCTTGGGCGACGGTGGGTGCGGAGGGGCCGTTGCGCGGCTGGGTGGTCGGGGCGGCTTTGGGCAGGAGCGGGTTCGCGGTCTGGGCGGGCTCGGCTGCCTGGAGGGCGGCCAAGGGGTTGACGACGCCGTAGCCGTAGCTGTCGGAACGTTGCCCGGCGGACTGGCCCGGGCCCGGCTTGGCCGTGGTGATCAGGTCGCTGATCACCTGGCCGGCCGTCCAGGTCGGGTGGAGGGAACGGATCAGCGCGGCCGCGGCGGAGACGTAGGCGGTCGAGATCGAGGTGCCATTGCTCGGTCCGGTTAGGCCGGTCTCATTTTCCACGTCGACGCTCACGCCCGGAGCCGTAAGACTCACCTGCGAGCCAGTGTTCGAATCCGGCCACACGGCGCCGCTCTGGTCAGTTGCGCCGACTGCGACGACACCGGGATAGGCCGCGGGGTAATCCACCTGAGCCGTCCCGTCGTTGCCGCTCCCCGCGATCACGACGATGTTGGCGCTCTCTGCCGCAGCGATCGCGGCGGCGATGGTCGGATAAGGCGTGGTGCTGATCTTCTGGGAGAAGTTGATCACCTGGACATGGTTGGCGACGGCGAAGTCGATCGCCGCGACGACCGAGGCCGGAAACAGAATCTGGCCGGTCGTGTCCTTGACCGGCAAGATTTTCGCACCGGGTGCCAGGCCGCTCAGGCTCGTACCGTCGCCGGCGATGAGGGCTGCGATGCCGGTACCGTGGCCGTCCAGATCGGACTGGCCGTTTCCTGAACTGGACGAACTGGTGGAGAAGTCTGCGCCGGGAAGCAGCGCGCTGGACAGATCGGGGACAGACTGCACGCCCGAGTCGATGACTGCGACGGTGACCCCGGTGCCCGTACTGATGGCGGAGACCTGACTCGACTGGAGGTAAGTCAGAGCCCATTGGCTGCTCTGGGCCTGTGCGGAAGGAGCAATGATCAGGGACATGCCCAGGACCGTCGCCGCTGTCAGTATCGCCACGGCGGTTCGAGGGTAGTGATGGGTCACCAGGGGCCTTCCAGCTCGGATCTGTTGTTGTTCGCCTTCTGCGTTGCTTCCCGGATGCGTTGCCATCCAGTCTGGTATGCCTCGATCGGGTTGCCGTCCTGATCCGTCGCACCTTCATACACCGAACTGGGCTGTGGTAGTTGCCAGTCCTCTTCTTCGGTGTCAAAGAACTGCCCGCGGGTGAGCCGTGAAGAGCGACGGCCCGACTCCCCGTCTCCACTGTCGCCGCCGCTCGCCCTGCCCATGCCGCCGCCCATGCCACCCATCATCGGCATGCCCGAGGAAGTGCCACGACTGCCGTCGTCGGTGAGGACACCGGGTGTTTCGGATGTCTCAGAGGAGGATGAGGAACCGGTACCGGCTTGACCGAAGCCCGGAGCGCCGTCGAACGGCTTGACCGTTACTGTGCCATCGGAGATCCCGGAGCCGGTCCCGAGACCGCGGCTGGTGGCACCGGATCGGATGGTGTCCTCGAACCCGCCCTTCGGGGGAATGGGAGTGTTGCCAGCGCCGTCAGAGTCTCCAGTGAAGACGCCGACAGACGGGTTGCCAATTGCAGTTCCGGACCCGCCGCCCGGCACGATCCCACTCGGATTGCCTCCAATGACCGGAGCGGTCGGAACTGTCGGAGCCGTCGGCGGGGGAAAAGAGAGTGTGGGTGCCCCACCCTGCAATGAGGTCGTGCCACCTCCGCTGAGAGCGATCCCACCCGAACCGGGCGTCGAGATAGGAGCTGATGAACCTGCGCTGCTGCTGCCGTGTACAGCCGGTACATGCACAGACCCAGTCTTCTTGGGCGAGTTCGTGGGTGTTGGGCCCAGGTTGAACGCTGTGTTGTTGACCTGAGGGCCTGTGTCGATCTGTGGCTGGGCGACCGCGGTGAAGTACGTCTGCGCCGTGCTATAGGACGAAGCCAGCTCGTTGAGCGCGTCGGCGGCTTGCTGACGAACCTTCAGATTCTGCGTGACAGCGTCCTGGTGCGCCTGGAACGGGTTGAAGGCAGTGGTAGAACCAGTGAGCGGGGGAGAGGTGAGTGCATTCACCTGCTGATCCGTGAGCAGCGGGACCGGTTTTTCCATCGGAATTCCCTGCGAGGGATCCGGTACATTGCCGGGCTGGTGGTTGGGGCCAAGAACCGTCTGGATGAAGGACCCCATCCCGGACGACGTGTAGCTGAGCCCGATCATCACCTGCTGAATAGTGTCCGCCGTCGCGGTGTGCAGGTTGGCTGTCGTGGTGAACTTCTCCTGCGCCGCCTGAGCCGCGGCCCCCTGCCAGGCCTGCAGCAACTTATTCTGCCCGGCCGTAGTACTCGCCGCTGCATTCTGCAGTACCGACTGCGCGGCCGCATACCCCTGGATCTGGCTGTCGATGGCTTTCGGATCCATGCTGGCCGCCATCGAGCGCACCCAGGCCACGCCGCCGTTGTTCGCCACATCCGCGGCGGTGTACGTCATCTAGATCCCCTCCGCTCTGGTCAGGTGCCGTTGGCAACATTGGTGATGTGCACGCCGAGGTCAGCCTCGACCTGGGCATACGCCGTGTGGGTCGCGTTCAAGCCGTCGCCGAGGTTCCCGTTCGCCGTGACACACTGCTGGATCAGAGCCCAGATCGCTGCCTGAGCCTGCCCGTGCGCATGGTCGGTCGCGGCCGCTTCGGGCAGGCCGGCGAACGGGCCGAAGTTCGACAGGAACACGCTGCCGTGCTCCGACACGGTCTGCCGGTTGTACGCGGCGGCGTCCTGCCGGCTCATGCTGGACGCGGTCTGGATGTGGAACTGCTGCGCCGAGAGCGGCGCGGTGGAGCTGGTCGGGTCCAGGTCCTGGGCCTGGAGCTGGTTGATCTGGCCGCGGACCGTCTCCAGGTCGTCCAGGCTCACGTAGAAGCTCGACATCTCCCCATATCTCCCCATTATCGTCTCGCACGCGTGTCCCACCCCTGACGCCGAGCGGGCACCAGTGCATCAGGGTACACATATCGGCGGCGAGATGCCAGGTTTGTCGGTGTCGCTGGCGTGTCCTGGCCGCACGTTCTGCGCCGATCTGACGGTCCGTCCGACGCCGGTTCCTGCGCCGACCTGGCGGCCTCGGGGGCGGAGAAAAATATTCGGCCCAAGTTGCTATTCGTAGCAATCCGATTGCGCTGTGTCTACGAATGCCTCTCGCCTGACGGGTGTCCCACCTCCGTGCCCGGATTCTTCGCGGAGGTCGGAAGGCCCGGCCGGGCGCTGCCGACCGTCTACGTTGGAAGGGCCCCATGGCGCAGGCAACCGTACTCACTCCGGACCCGGCCGCGACCGCGGCGGCCACCGGGCCGGAACCGGTCGAGACCTTCGAGACGCTCGAGTCCCTCGAACCCTTCGACGCCTTCGAGGTGTTCGACTCCTTCGGGCCGTTCGACCTGCGGGAGCCGGCCGACTCGGTCGACCCGCCGCGCTTCCCTCCGCAAAGGCCGCACACATCGCACCCGCCGATCCCCGCCATCCCCGCCCCGCGCTCGCTCAACTCGGCGCGCAGCACGGCGAAGTACGACCACCAGAACCCCCCGTCCGACATCCCCGCGCTCGTCGCCCGCGCGCGCAGCGGCGACGCGGAGGCCTTCGGCGAGATCTACGGACTCTACGCGGACTCGGTCTACCGCTACATCTACCGCCGCGTCTCGCACCGCCAACTGGCCGAGGACCTGTGCAGTGAGACGTTTCTGCGCGCCCTGCGGCGGATCTCGTCCTTCGCCTGGCAGGGGCGCGACATCATCGCGTGGCTGCAGACCATCGCGCGCAACCTGGTGATCGACCACTACAAATCGGCGGTGCGCCGGGCCGAGACGCCCACGGACGAGTTCGACGACACCGAGGTGTGCAAGGACGGCCCGGAGGAGGCGCTGCTGACCGCGCTCGCCCAGCGGTCGCTGTACGACGCGATGGAGCGGCTGGTGCCGGCGCAGCGGCAGTGCGTCACGCTGCGGCTGCTCGACGGGCACTCGGTCGACGAGACGGCGCACATCATGGGCCGCACCCGCGGCGCGATCACGACGCTGCAGTTCCGGGCGTTGCGCGCGCTGGAGCGTGTGTTGCGTGAGCAGGAGGGGGCGCCCGCGGCGGTATAACCTGCGCACCCGAACGGTGCCCGGAAAACGAAGCGTCCCCCGGCTGACGTTCGGCCGGGGGACGCTCGGTCTTGCTAGGCGATCTGACTACCGCCCCTCATCAGGAGGGCAGGTTCCACTTCTGGGCGCTGGAACCGTTGCAGGCGTACAGCTGCACCTGGGTTCCCGCGGTGGTGCTGGAGGCCGGGTCGTCCAGGCACAGGCCCGACTGCGGGTTGATCAGCTGGCCGCTCGTGGTGGCCCGCCACTGCTGCGAACCGGACTGGTTGCAGCCGTAGAGCTGGACCAGCGTGCCGTTCGTGGTGCCGCCGTTGCTGACGTCCAGGCAGCTGCCCAGGATCTGGAGGCTGCCGTCGGGCTCCACGGTCCAGCTCTGGGCGGCCGAGCCGTTGCAGCCCCAGATCTGGATCTTGGTGCCGTTGGCGGTGGCCGCGGCGTTGTCGTCCAGGCACAGGTTGCCGCCCACTCCGGCGGTGACCGCACCGGTCCGGGCGGCCGGGGCGGCCGGCAGGGTCCAGTTCTGGGCGGCGGTGCCGTTGCAGGTGTACAGCTCCAGTGCGGTGCCCTGGGTGGTGCTGGCGGCCGGGTCGTCGAGGCAGGAGCCCGACTCCGGGTTGACCAGCGAGCCGTTGGCGCCGATCTTCCACTGCTGGGCACCGGTGCCGTTGCAGTTGTACAGGTCGATCGCGGTGCCGTTGGCGGTGCCGCTGGTCTTGACGTCCAGGCACTTGCCCAGGGTCCGGATGGTGCCGTCGGTCGCGATCGTCCAGGCCTGGGCGGCCGAGCCGTTGCAGCCCCAGATCTGGATGGTGGTGCCGTCGGTGTCCGAGGACTGTGCGTCGTCCATGCACAGGCTGGTGCCGACGCCGGCGCCGATCTGGCCGATCCGCGGGGACGGCGGCGCGGCCACGTTGCCGTTGTACGAGGGCGGGGCCTGGTTGGCGGCGGCGGCCCAGCCGGTGTTGGCGGTGGTGCCCAGGGTGTAGTTCAGGGTGCCGCCGCTGGTGATGGCCGAGGTGGGGGCGTAGGCGTTGTTCCAAGCCGCGCCGTTCCAGGTGGCCGATTGGACGTACGGGGCGTTGTCCGCCGCGCCGTTGCCGTTGATCGTCAGGGTGTTGCCGGAGGGCAGGGTGACGACGGCCTGGGTGAACAGCGGCGAGCCGAGCGCCAGGTCCGCGGTGCCGGGGGTCTCCGGGTACATGCCCAGGGCGGACCAGACGAACCAGGAGCTCATCTCGCCCAGGTCGTCGTTGCCGTCGGCCAGGCCGCTCGGGGCGTCGGTCCAGATCTGGTCCTGGATCGCCCGGACGGTGCCCTGGGTCTGGTAGGGCTCACCGGTGTAGTCGTATTCCCACGGCAGTTCGATGCTGGGCTCGTTGCCGACCCAGGCGTAGCCGTTGGCGCCGGTGAAGCTGCGCAGCGTGGTGCCGAGGTACTGGTTCATCGCGGTGTTGCCGCCCTTGGCCTGGGCCAGGCCCGCGATGTCGAACGGCACCATGCCGGTGTAGATCCACGAGGTGGCCTCGACCATGTCGTTGCCGCTGGTCGGGTCGAAACCGGTGTCCCAGTCGCCGTTCGCGTCCCGGGGCTGGACGAAGCCGCTGTTCGGGTCGAGCACGTTGCGCCATTCCTGCGCCCGGTTGGCGAAGGTGGACTGGTCGTTCGCGTCGCCGAGGGCCCCGGCGTATGCGGACAGGGCGAAGTCGGCGGTGTTGTACTCGAGCGTGGTGGACACCGGGCCGTAGAAGTTGCAGCAGCCGAAGGTGCCGTTGTGCGGCATGTAGCCGGGCGCGGCCAGGTAGTTCAGGCCCGGGCGGACGTTGCCGGTGTTCGTCGCCTCGGCGATCATGTCGGTCAGCGCGGTCGAGGTGTTGAAGTTGCGCGCCCCGAACGCGTAGTAGTCCGCGAGGATCGCGTCGGCCGGGTCGCCGACCATCACGTAGGTCTCGCCGTTGTCCTCAGACCACTTGGGGAAGATGCCGGTCTGAGCGTAGTCGTCCACCATGGACTGCGCCGTGTCCGACGCGGCGGTCGGGTCGAGCAGGCCTTCGAGCTGCGCCTGCGACCGGTAGATGTCCCAGCCGGAGAAGTTCCCGTACGCGGCGCCGTGGCCGGAGTCGACCGTGTGCACCTTGCCGTCGAAGCCCGGGTACTGGCCGTTGACGTCGCTGATCACGTTCGGGTGCAGCAGCGAGTGGTACAGCGCGGTGTAGTACTCGGCCTGCTGGGCGGCGGTGCCGCCGGAGATCGCGGCCCGGTTGAGCACGGAGTTCCACGAGCTCTGCGCGGCGCTCTCGGTGGTGGAGAAGTTCCAGTTCGGGTTCTCGGTGTTCCGGTTGTTCACCGCGTTGGCGATGGACACGTAGGACACGCCGACCTTGGCCAGCACGGTCTGGTTGCTGGTGGTGTTGAAGGTGACGTACCCGTTGTTCGCGGAGGTCTGCGGGGTGACCGCGTTGGGCTTGGCCGCGGTCGACGGCGTGGTGCCGTGCAGGACCGGCTTGTTGGGCGTCTCCGGCGCGGTCGAGGACGCGGCGCCGGTGCTGGCCGGCTTGAGCGTGGCCGGGACGGCGGCGGTGCCGTTGGTGGCGAAGGACTGGTTGAACACCATGTCGAAGTACACGGTGTAGGTGTTGCCGCCGCCGCAGAAGTTGCCGCTGGTGACCTGGCCGCTGACCTCGGTGTTGCTCACGACGTTGAACTGGGTGTTCGAGTCGCCGTTCTGGCTGCTGTTGAGCTTGAAGACCAGGTTGGCCTGGGTGGTCGACGGGAAGGTGAAGCTGGCCATCCCGCTGTGCGTGGTGGCGGTCAGCTGCGTGGTGACCCCGTTGTTCAGGGCGACCTTGTAGTAGCCGGCCGAGGCGGACTCGTTCGAGTGCGAGAACGCGTCGGTCGCGCTGGTGCTGACCGCGCCGACGGTCGGCAGCACCGGGATGTCGCCGGCCGCGCCGCAGCCCGGGCCCGAAATGTGGGTCAGGCTGAAGCCGGTGATCGACGAGTCGTTGTACTCGTAGCCGCCGCCGGAGGGCCGGGACGGGGTGTCCGGGCTCCACTGCACCATGCCGAAGGGCACGTCGGCGCCGGGGAAGTCGTCGGCCTGGTTGGTGGTGCCGATGAACGGGTTGACCAGCGCGGCCGGGTTGGTCACCAGCGCGGCGGTGGCGGTGGCCGCGCCGACCCCGGTGGCGGCCTGGGCCGGCAGGGCCAGCGAACAGATCATCGCGGCGCTGGTGCCGACGCCGAGCAGCGCGGTCAGCTGCCGGGCCCGGCGGGCCCTGGGCTGCGCGGACGGCGGGAGCGCCGCCGACTGCTCGGGTCGTCGCCGCGCGGTGCGCCGGGGCACACCTGTGGACGGGTTTCTCATCTAGCCGCCTCCTGTGAAAAGCGCTCGGTCAGTCTGGAAGCACCTCGGGGGCGGAGCGGATCCCGACCTGACAAGACAACGTTGTCATGCTTCCTTCCGAGGGTATTGATGCACTGGTGACCAATGCTGTCAAGAGCCGGTAGGGGGCAGCGGGGTGGTAGAGCCTTGATGCTCTGGAAGGGCTTGGCGGAGCGGCTTTTCGGGCCTTTGGCACAGCTCTGATCTGCGGTGACGCACTCGGCGGGCCCGGCTGCGGCGGTGACGTCGATCACGGCTGCGCGCGTGCTCGGTCATGACCCGGCCATGCGGCGTAGCCGTGCGGCGGGTTCGCGCGGGCATGTTCGATCGTGGTGGAAACCTTGGGATCCGTCGGGAAGCCGGCGCCGCGCGCCGAGCGGAACGCGCGCCCGCCGGGCGGCACGGCCCTGATGTACGGCCCGGCCCCGATCCCCTTACGCAACACACCGCAGCAGGCCATCGGTGGCGGGCGCCCCGACGTCGCAGCTTACGGACGGTCGTCGCGCACGTCGGCCCACGAAGCAAGCCACAACGGCCGACACGGCGCGCCGACCCGACTCCGCCGGAGTCGAACATGCGATCTTGGCGGATCGCGGACCGGGTTTCGCCGTTCCGACGCCCGGCCGAAACATGCGGGCAAAGTTTCCGCCAAGAATCCCTTCGCCGACTACGGCGAGGTTACCCGTTCCGCACGAATCCACGACGTTCCCGACATTCCGCGGCCGCGCGCGAAGATCGCCGGAAACTGCTCGGCCCGACGTGTCCATTCCGGGCCGGGTCCGTTCGTCCTTACCATGGAGACCGGCGAGAGGCGCCGGTCCGGAACCGAGGAGCAGCCATGCCCACCTACATCGCCTTCAGCTACACCCCGGACAACGACTGGAGCGACCCGAAGTACGCCCAGGAGGCCAAGGACTACAACGAGTTCGGCGAAGCCGCCGCAGCCGTGCTGCGCGGCGGGAACGCCCTGTACCCCACCGCCACCGCGACCACCGTGCGGGTGCGCGGCGGCAAGGGCGGCGAGGTGCTCACCAGCGACGGCCCGTACGCCGAGACCAAGGAGGCGCTGACCGGCTACTACCTCCTGGAGTGCGCCGACCTCGAAGCGGCGGTCGCGGTCGCGGCGCAGATCCCGGCGGCCTGGGGCGGGGCCGTCGAGATCCGCCCGGTGATCGAGTTCTGACCCCGGACCCGGCACCGGACGTGGCGACGGCCGGCGACGCGGCGGCGCGGCTGGTACGCGAGGAGGGCGCTCGGGTACTGGCCACGCTGATCCGCGTCACCGGCGACATCGACCTGGCCCAGGACGCCGTGCAGGACGCCGTCGTGCGGGCGCTGGAACGCTGGCCGCACGACGGCGTGCCGGACAACCCGCGCGGCTGGCTGCTGGTGACCGCGCGCAACCGGGCCGTGGACCTGATCCGCCGCGAGTCGCGGCGGGCCGGCAAGCAGGCGCAGGCGACGGCGTTCCCGGACCAGGGCGAGGCCGAGGCCGAGGAGCCGCAGAGCGTGCGCGACGACATGCTCCGGCTGGTCTTCACCTGCTGCCACCCCTTCCTGGCCGCCGACGCCCAGGTGGCGCTCGCCCTGCGCACCCTCGGCGGGCTGTCCACCGCGCAGGTCGCCCGCGCCCTGGTCGTGCCCGAGGCCACCATGGCCAAGCGGCTGACCAGGGCGAAGCAGAAGATCGCGCGGGCCGGGATCCCGTACCGGGTGGCGGCCGAGGCCGAACTGCCGCAACGGCTGACCGGGGTCGCGGCCACGGTCTACCTGATCTTCAACGAGGGCTACGCCGCCGGGGCGGGCGAGGACCTGGTCCGGGCCGACCTGACCGCCGAGGCGATCCGGCTGGCCCGGCTGCTGGCCGGCCTGATGCCCGAGGAGCCGACCGTGCTCGGCCTGCTCGCCCTGCTGCTGCTCCACGACGCCCGGCGCCCGGCCCGGGTCGACGAGCAGGGCCGGCTGGTGCTGCTGGCCGACCAGGACCGTGCCCGGTGGGACAAGGAGGCGATCCGCGAGGGGGTCGAACTGGTCGGCGCCGCCCTGCGCCGCAGCCCCGACCGGCCGGACGCGTACGCCGTGCAGGCCGCGATCGCCGCCTGCCACGGCCTGGCCGGGGCCTACTCCGAAACCCAGTGGGACGCGGTCGTCTCGTGGTACGACGTGCTGCTGACCGTGCAGGACACCCCGGTGGTCCGGCTCAACCGCGCGGTCGCGGTGGCCGAACGCGACGGCCCGGCCGCCGGACTCGCCCTCGTGGACCAGATCGAAGGACTGTCCGCGTATCCGTGGTGGTACGCGAGCCGCGCGGAACTGTTGCAGCGCACCGGAAACACCGAAGCGGCGTTGGCCGCGTATCAGGAGGCGCTCGCCTTCACGCTCAGCCGCCCGCAGACCGAGCACCTCCGCCGCCGGGTGGCCGAGCTGGGCGGCGAGAAGTAGGCAAGTCAGGACTTCCGGCGAATGCGGCCCGTATTGCCCTCGGAAATGGGCGCTGATACGGTGAGCGGCGGTTCGAGTATCCCGGGTGAGTTTCCGGCCCGGCCACACGGGGAGTGGGAGGGGCTATGGCGATCGACGACCTGCCGATGCCGGTGGTGACGTTCCTGAACGTGATCGGCGTGAAGTGGCCTTATATCAACGAGGACTCGCTGATCCAGTTCGGCGACCTGGTCAACGAGTTCGGCCAGGCGGTCGAGCTGACCCACCAGGACGCGACGGCCACGGTGAAGCAGCTCGGCGCCGTGTATAAGGGGGCTGCGTACACCCAGCTGCACAACAAGTGGACCCAGATGTCCGCGTCGCACGTGAGCGAGCTGGTCGAGGCCTGCCAGGCGGTGTCCGCGGCCTGCACCGCGGCGGCCGCGTACATCGTCGAGCAGAAGGGCGAGGCGATCGTCGAGCTGATCGGCCTGGCCGCGACCTTCCTGGCCGCCCAGGCCGCCGCGGTGGAGACCTTCGGCCTGTCCGAGGCCGCGGCGGTGCTCGCCGACGAGGTGGCCGAGCGGCTGATCGAGTCGCTCGAGCAGGACCTGGAGCAGTACCTGATCGGCAAGTTGGCCAGTGAGGCGCTCAAACCCCTGATCGCGAAGGTGGAGGCGGCGATGTCCGGGCTGGACTGGCCGGGCGGCTCGGGCCCGGGCAGCGTCGAGGCGTCCTTCGAGGCGGACACCACGGCGATGATGACGCACGCGAGCACCCTGCACGCGCACGCGGACATGTTCGCGGGCCACACGCAGAGGTTCGCCTCCGGCGCGGCGAGCATCAACGTCGGATGAGACTCGTCCCGCAGCGGGATTCCGGGGCGTGCCGCTGACCGTGCGGTCTCACGGCGTCTCGGCCGTGATCCGCCCCGACCGCCGCGCCTCCTGCAGCGCGCCGAAATCCCGCTCGTTCTGGTCCGCGTACGCCGCCGAGAAGTCCGCGATCGCCTCGGCGAATTCCGAGTCCCGGCCCAGGTACGCCGCGATCGCGATCCGGTCGCCGGAACGCGCGTGCGCCCGGGCCAGGGTCCAGCCGCACAGCTCGCCGTAGCCGCGCATCCCGGGCGGCAGGAAGTTCTCCACCGCCGCCGAGCCCTTCCAGTCGGCGAACTGGCGCACGTAGAAGTCCCGGCGCCGCCCGTCCACGGCCACGGCCGAGTGCCAGCCGAGGAAGATGTCGCTCGCGGACTGCATCAGCCGCTGGCCGACCACCACCCGCTCGCCCTGGTGTGCGTAGTGCACCCGGTTGCCCAGATGCGCGGCCAACACAGAGGCCTGCGCCTCCTTCACCTGGAGGAACAGCGGATCGTCCCCGTCGCGGCCATGCAGCAGCACGATCCAGCACCGGGTGCCGACACTGCCGACCCCGACCACCTTGCGGGCCAGATCGACGAACTCGAACGATGACAGCAGTGCGCGGCGGTCGGCCTGGACCGTGCGGCGGTAGTTGGAGATCAGGTTGCGGATCGTCGCCTCCAACTCGTGCCGCTCGAGATCGGGCAGCAGGTCGCGGATCGGCACGATCAGCGGCGGCTGCGCGACGATCCGGCGCTGCCCGTCGACGACCGCGGTCAGTTTCCCGAAGGCCCGCAGGCTGTCGCGGGTGCGCGCCTTGGCCAGAGCCTTGTCGACCGCGACCTCCTGGGTCTTCTTCAGCTGCGGATCGAACACCTGCCTGATCTCGTCCACGTCGCTGCGGGCATACCAGACGTCGAGCTCGCGCATGCCGGCGAACTGGATCATCGCCTTCTGATACCTACGCACCATCCGGATCTGGATCTTGCGACGCTGCTTCTCGGTGAACCCGTTGTCCCGCGCGGCGACCTCCAGGCTGGCCGCGAGCCGTTTGACGTCCCACTCCCAGGGGCCGGGGTAGGTCTCGTCGAAGTCGTTCACATCGAACAACAGCTTGCGCTCCGGGGACCCGAAAAGCCCGAAGTTGAGCAGGTGCGCGTCGCCGCACAGCTGCGCGGTGATGCCAGAGGCGGGCGTCGTGGCCAGATCCATCGCCATCACGGCGGCCGCGCCGCGGTAGTACGTGAACGGCGAGACCAGCATCCGCCCGTACCGGATCGGCACCAGCTCCGGCACCCGCGACGTGGCCTGGCGGATGAGCACGCCGACCGGATCCGCCCGCCCGGGCGCCGGGGCGAACTGCGCGTGCGCCGCCGGGGGCACGGCCGACCGCGCGGCCTCGCCGATGGCCACGCGTTCGGCGACCGTCAGGTGCGCCGAGTTCAGGGGCCGGGCCGGGGACACGGCCGTGGTCGGCATCCGGGAGGCCGCCGAGGTCGGCTTCGGCGGCGCGGGCGGCTTGCGGGCCCGGACCGCGTCCGACGAGATCGGCCCGTTCGGCGCGCGCCGCGACCGGGTCGGACTAGCCGTGGGAGCCGCCACGCCCAGCACGCTGCGCACCTCGGTCTGCGTTCTCCGGTCCCGGGGCATGACGTCCTCTCCCTGTCGGCGTGCGGCGAAATGCGGCCGGCCGGGTCCGAAGCCCGGCTTGCCCTTCTACATCCAGCTACATCCAGCTACATCCAGTTTTGCGCCCAGAGCGGCATGCCGCATCTCGGCGGACGGTGTCTCCGCGTTGTTGTCCTGGTTGGCGCTGATCTCCATCATGGTCCCCATGGTTTTACGCCGTTCAATATCATCGGCCGCTGTTCTTTTCCTGGCGGCGGCCGTCGGTTTCGCCACCCGCGGTTGCGCGTTCTCGAACCCTCCGACAGCCGCAAGGCAATACCTGAACTCCGTGAAGGTCTCCGACTATCAACGGGTGGCGACGGGTGACCAGGTCTATTCCGGGACCACGGATTCGACGGATATCTACGTCGGCCCGGCTGTTCCGGGCGATGCGCTGGTCAAAGCGATCTCGGGCCCCGACGTGTCCGTCCGTGTGGTGAATCCGGCCGCTCTGGGAATGGCTTTTCCGGCCAACCTGGAATTCGGCCTCGTGATTCTCGGAGGTTCCCCGGTGGGCGAGTGCGGCGTGAATGTCGACACGTTCCGGACGGCATTCTCCCCGGAATTCGGATGGAACCTCTCCGAAAACAGAAAGAGCAGGCGAAGGCGGGCAGCCAGATGATTTTCGAACTGCAAGACAGCTGCGGAACCGGCTGACCCCGACCCGCGGCCCCAGCCGCAGCTGCAGCCCGACCCCGCCCTCTCGACCGCCATCCACCTCGTAGCCGTATGCTCGCAGGGTGCATTACCTTCCGGCGGCCGCGCGGGTACAGTCGGCGGGGTCATCTTCGCAACGAGTGAGCTGAGGCCGACCGTGACGCAGCGTTTTCGCCCGACCTGGGCGCCGGACTCCGTGGACCTGGAGACGCCGTCGGCCGCGCGCATGTACGACTACTATCTCGGCGGCAGCCACAACTTCGCCGCGGACCGGATGCTCGCCGAGGAGTACATGCGCGTCCTGCCCGACATGCCGCACATCGCCCGCGCGAACCGGCACTACCTCGGGCGCGCCGTCACGGCCCTGGCCTCGGCCGGGATCGACCAGTTCCTCGACCTCGGCTCCGGCCTGCCGACCGGCGGCAACGTGCACGACGTCGCGCACGCGGTGAACCCGGACGTGCGGGTCGTGTACGTGGACGCGGACTCGGTCACCGTCGCACACGGCCAGGCGATGCTCGCCGACGTTCCGTTCGCGGCCATGCTGCACGCGGATCTGCGCGACCCGCAGTCCGTATTGGGCAGCCGGGAGGTCGCGGTCCAACTGGATCTGACCCGGCCGATCGCGGTGCTGATGGTCGCCGTGCTGCACTTCGTCTCGTCCGCCGACAACCCCGACGCCGTCGTCGCCGCGTACCGGGAGGCGACCGTGGCCGGTTCCCACCTGGTGGTGAGCCACGCGACGAACGACTACCACCCCGAGACCGCTAAGCAGGCCGAGGGCGTGTACACCCAGGCCAGCCACTCGATGAACTTCCGCAGCCACGACCAGATCCTCGCACTCATGCAGGGGTACGAGCTGCTGCCGCCCGGGCTGGTCGACGTCATCGCCTGGCGACCCGACCAGGCTGCGGAACACGACCCGCTGGGCGGCGACGTCACTCGGTACAACCTGCTCGCGGCGGTAGGCCGGAAGGACTGACACGACACCGAGACGCCCGCCCGCGCTGCTTCGGCCACGCGACACGACGTGAGGCGACGTAGCGATCGCCCACGCTCTCCCCCTCCACACGGACAACATCTATAACTGCCTGCGCGCGGCCCGCGACCCGGCCGGGGGTCGTGGTCCGCGCGCAGGCTTTCAAGTGTCGACCGGTCCTCGCGGCCGTGGCGCCGCAGGGGAGGAGGAGGACGGGTCGGCCGGTCCGCAGCTCAGCAGGTCAGATTGGCGCCCGCGGGGACGCCCAGGATCTGCACGAACTGCTCGTAGTCGTTCACCCGGTCCTGCATCTCGGCGGTGTTCCCGCCGTTGCACTCGATGCTGCCGTTCAGGGACCGGATCGTGTCACCGAACCCGGCGCCGGTGACCATCGCGTTGTGCGCGGTCATCGACCCCGGGCCGTTCTGGGTGTTCCAGTACCACAGGCCGGTCTCCCACGAGATCGCCGCGTTGGTGTCCACCAGGCCCGGGTTGTCCAGCAGGTCCTGGCCGATCGCCTGGCCGGCCGCTTCGTAGTTGAAGTTCCAGCTCAGCTGGATCGGGCCGCGCCCGAAGTACTCGTTCGACCCGGCCGGGCAGCCGTAGGACTCGGCCGCGCAGTAGTTCCCGGACTTGTCGATCTCGTCGACGTACACCAGACCGCCGGTCTCGTGGTCCACGTTCGCCAGGAACGCCGCGGCCTCCTGCTTCTGCACGGTCGTGCTGCCGGTGGTGGCGAAGCCCGGGTAGGAGCTCAGCGCCGACACCAGGCCGCTGTAGGTGTAGAAGGAGTTCCGGCTCGGGAACATCTGGTCGAACTGCGCCTCGCTGACCACGAACCCGCCGCCCGACGGAGGCGGGTTGCTGCCGCCGCCACCGGAACAGGTGTACGGGTTCCAGAACCACGTGCTGATGGTCGGGTCGTAGCCCGGGTTGTCGTGCGAGGCCTGGTAGTACTGGCCGTTGGCCGGGTACTTGACGATGTTGCCGGTCGTGTAGTTCGTCCCGGCCGTCCAGGTGGTGTAGGTGCAGCTACCGGAGGACGAGCCCGGAGAGGTGGGCGGCGGGGGCGGCGGAGCGGAACCGCCGCCGCCACACGTCCCGTCGTCGCTCCAGACTCCGGCGGCGCCGCCGGGCGTGTCACCCTCGGTCCACCACTTCGCGGTCCAGTTGTGCCCCTGGTACGAGGCCTCCATGCCGCCCGTGTAGACCGAGCCGCCGCTCCAGGCACTGGCGCAGGCACCCGCGTCGGCGGGAGTGGGCGGCGTGGCGAGCGCGAGCGTGGGCAAACCGACGGCCAGCGCCACCGCGGTCGTCGCAGCGCCGATCAGAACTTTGATTTTCCTGCGAGTCACGTGCTCACTCCTTTGTGCGATGTAAACCGCACCTCTACCCGGCCCGCCGCCCGGGCGCCGTTCGGTGCCGGCGGGCCGATATCGGATATTGCTATGCCCGTGCGCTTTGGTCTGGGGGCTGTGGGATGGACCACATGCGGCGGAGTCGGGCTTTCAGGCTTGATGGAAAGAATAGGCGCGGTTGCGGGGCGGAATCTTAAGAGCGCCACATGTCCGCCGTAGGCACGTGGTGGGGTGGACCATGTTTTTCTTTTGAAGGTAAAGAGATGTGCAGCGGAGGAGTTGGAGAGCTGGGGCGTGGGTGGGTTGAGGTGCGAGGTGTGAGGTGCGAGGCGGGATGTGCGAGGTAAGTTCAAGTTGCAGGGAGCAGGTGCGAGGTGGGTTGCGCCGCCATATCAGCTCTCGTCTACTGCTGTGCCTCCGGCGGGCCAGGAACCCCCAAGGATCCTCATGGATCAGTTCATTTGGGTGGTGGGTTACCTTTTGGGTGTGTCGGATCGGGATCCTCGGTGCCCCAGTCGGCCCGGAGCCTGCCACACCGGGCAGGCCCTATCAACTCCCGGGCTGCATGCTTTGAGCAGGCTACTTGCTGTGGCTGGTGGGTTACGTTCGGGAGTTGACAGGACCTGCCCGGCGCGGCAGACTACGATCCGCCTGGGCCACCGAGGATCCCGATCCGACACAGCCCCAGCCTTGCGCGAGAGTCGCGCAGACCCCTTCAACTACCGCAGCAGCCGAGCAAACCATACTGCTGATACGGCGAGCAGCGGTCCCGATGGACAGGTGCCCGCGCGAGTGTGCTGTTTCGGCGGACTGGCGCCCGCGGCTGGCGGCGCGCGAACCGAAGGCGATGTGATACGCCGGGCTGCTGCTGCTGCTGCTGAGGTGGCCATGTAGGCAGTGGCAGTGCGGCGGCCTCGCCTGCGGCGGCTGCGTGTGTGGCGCGGCGCCGATTGCTAAGTGAGCGGCTGCGCACGTATATCGGCCTGTAGCTGTAGCTGTAGCTGTAGCTGTAGCTGTAGCTGTAGCTGTAGCTGTAGCTGTAGCTGTTGGCTGCTATGGCGTGGCTACTGTTGCGGTGTCGAATGGCCCGCAGTACTTCAGCCGCCTGCCGCATGTGCCAGATTGCCGAAGTAGCGCACTCGCGCGGGCACTTGTCCAGCGCGACCGCTGCTCGCCATAGCAGCAGTATGGTTCGCACGACTGCTGCGGTAGTTAAAGGGGCCTGCGCGACTCTCGCGCAAAGCTGGGGTTGTGTCGGATCGGGATCCTCGGTGGCCCAGGCGGATCGAAGACTGCCGCGCCGGGCAGGTCCTGTCAACTCCCGCACTCGAGCTCAGCCGAGGCGAGCAGATCTCCCAAAGTACCTGGCCCGGGAGTTGATAGGGCCTGTCCGGTGTGGCAGGCTCCGGGCCGACTGGGGCGCCGAGGATCCCGATCCGACACACCCAAAAGGTAACCCACCACCCAAATGAACTGGTCCATGAGGATCCTTGGGGGTTCCTGGCCCGCCGGAGGCACAGCAGTAGACGCACGCTGACATGGCGACGCACACCAACGCGCGCAGCGAGCGGCGCGGCAAGCGGGGCAGCGAGCGAAAGCGCCAGCGCCCCAACCAGCGTCAGCGCCCAAGACCAGCGAAAGCGTCATCCCAAACAGCGCCAGCGCGGAGCGTGAGCGGCAAGAGACGAAAGTGGAAAAGGCCGCCCGGCGGAGGGGGGAGCCCGGCCGGGCGGCGGTGAAAGAGCGGAGCGTGAATTCGGTGCGTGAGCGCGGTGCGTCAGCACTGGTCTGGCCGTCTAAGCCGTAGCGCCAGTCGATGTTGATGTAGGTGACCATCTTGACGACACCGGACAGGTTGTAGTTGGTACCGATGAAGTTGGTCTGCTGTCCGCTGATCGTGCCGTTGGGAAGCGGGCCCACATAGTTCGGCAACGTGGACAGCCGGTTCATGAAGGCCGCGTAGTCGGAGTCGTTCTGGGTGCCGTTGGCATTCAACGTGGAAGACATGCGTTGCACACCCGACTCGGCGATCATCATTGGTTTGTTGTGCTGCTGCGCGAACCACGTCATGCGCAGGATGTTGAGATCGATCGGATACTCATGCGCGATCGCATTGACGTTGCCGTTGACATAGTCGTCGTAGTAACCAAGGCAGGTGCGGTCGGAGGTGTTCTCTTGGCCGTTCCAGTACGTTGTGCCGTTCTCCCAATACGGCTGGCACAAGTCCTGATTGAAGACGCTCAAGCCGATCCAGTCAACCCACTGATCGCCCGGGTACAACGAAGAGCAGTTCGTGCCGTTGAGACAGTCGAACGCAGTACTGACCTCATAATCCAGCCGCACATAAAAGGTGCTGGACGGATACTGCCTGATCGCAGCCACAAGCGCATTGAACTGGGCGTCATACGTCCCCTGGGCGATCGCCTCGGTGGCCTGCTGGGAGGCGGTCTCCTCGTCGCCGTTCTGGCCGTTCCAGCCGGGCGGATTGTCCTTCCAGTCCACGCCGACCTCGATCCCAGCCCCACGCTGGCCGAGGAAGGCAAGGTAGGTGTGGCACGGACTGCCCTGGCAGGTGCCGGTGAAGGCGTCGTTGCGGACGCTGTAGTAAACCGGTCCGCCCGCAGGCGACGCGCCAGTGGAACTGGCCAGGTCGTTCCAGGCTCCGGTGTTGTTCTGCCCCACGAGCAACGTCCGAGTGGGGGATGTTGCGGGGCTGGCGCTCGTGACTGCTGCGCTACCGCTGGGCGCGGATGCGGCGGTGGCGGTGGACGCGATGGCAGTGGACGCTGCGAACGCGAGGATGGTGGCGAGCAGCAGGCCCCTGAATCTGGCCGTGAACCTGGTCCTGGGCCTGGCCTTGAGCCTGAGCGTCAACCTCTGCTTGGCGCCGCCGCCGGATCTGGATCCGTTACCGGATGGTCTGGTCATCTCTCTCCTTCTTTCATGATGTGTCGGTCCGACCAACGCACGCTCAACGGATCCCGGCGTCATACCGTGCGTAGTCGAAGTCTGCGAAGAATCCGTCGGCGGCCGGGTCCATGACCCACAACCCGAGGAACGCACCCGTGAACCCGGGATGGTCGCGATCGGCCACGACTCCGGCGTGGGCGGCGTATTCGTCGGACAAGATCGTGGCGTCGAGCACGACGGGGACGGTCTGCCATCCGCGGCCAACGTCATAGGAGAACATGGCGCGTTCCTCCTCCAACTCCACCCGCAACCGGATCCGGGTCATGCCCGGGTCCAGGTCCACGACCCCGCTGCGTTGCGCGGTGAGACGGCGGGCGTCCTCGGTGAGCGGCTGCAGTTGCACGCCGCCTTCATGCGTGCGGGTCACGTAGAAGTAGTGCCAGTTGCGAGAGTTGTAGTACGCAGTGATCCCAGCCAAATGCTGGAACGACTGCGGCCGGCAGTCGACAACCGTCTCCAGGCTGCAATACCGGTGCGTGAGCCGCCGCGCGACCAGGCTGGGCGTATGTGGACCATGAGGTGACTGCCCACCGAACACACGCAGATGCGAAGGACGCGCGCGCAGATCGAGCCAGCCGGCCTCGGCAGCCCGACGCAGAGTACTCCAACGCGGCCCGAGCACCAGCGCATCGAACTCATCCCGCGCAGCCTCCTCGGGAAACGGACTCTGCGGCAGCCTCGGCGCGCCGACTCGTTCGTGCGGGATGCCGCCGGGGACGCGCGGCCAGCCGTCCTGGCTCCACTCGACCCGCTGGACAGCGGTTTCCCGGCCCAGGACGCACCGGCCGAGCGGCGTGTACGGCCGTGCGATGAGATGCGCGAGGTACCACTCGCCGGTCTGGGTCTGCACCAGGCTGCCGTGTCCGGCCATCTGCAGGACCAGGTCCGGATGGCCGTGGGCGGTGACCATCGGAGGTCTGGATCGAGGCCTTAACCGCAGTCTGGGCCTGGTTGAATGCGGAGATCTTCTGGGTCTGGACCGGGTTGAGCGCGCTGTCCTGGAGGGTCCAGACGGTCAGTCCGCCGGAGGCCGAGGCGCCGGCCGGGCCGGAGGTGCCGCAGGCGGACGCACTGAGCAGCAGGGCGGCTATCCGCCGGGCCAGCGGGCCCGGGGATCCGGCCGCGCGGGTGCGCGGGGAGCGGGCCGGGCGACCGGTGCGGCTGGAACGGGCGGATCCGAGAGGGGGGTGCATGAGGTCTGCCTCGCACAGGAAGGGAGTGGGCGGCGAGCCGTTACCGCGACGCCGATCGAAAGTTTCCGATACTTTTGATGGCGAAACCGTAGAGTTTTCGTTCTGCTTCGTCACCCAGGCGGAGGGAAAAAAGGGGTTACACGGCGCCTCTGGCGCCGATGGCCGCCCTGCCGGGGTCGCCCGGCCGCCCTGAAACTTTCCGGCTAGCATGGGGACCATGACGAGTGGCGGAACAGTCGACGTGCATGGCCCGGGGATGACGGACGAGGCGCGCCCGCGGGTCAAGCTCGCGGACATCGCCCGCCAGGCCGGGGTCTCCACCGCCACCGTCTCCAAGGTGCTCAACGGGAACACGCAGGTGGCGGCCGAGACCCGGGAGCGGGTGCAGGCGCTGCTGGCCGAGCACCGGTACCTGCGCCGGCGGGCCCGACCGGAGGGCGGCACCGGCCTGATCGACCTGGTCATCAACGAGCTCGACAGCCCGTGGAGCATGGAGATCGTGCGCGGGGTGGAGGAGGTCGCGCACGCGGCCAAGGTCGGCATGGTCGTCTCGGCCGTGCACGGGCGCACCGCCGACACCCGGATGTGGCTGGAGACCCTCGGCTCGCGGGCCACCGACGGAGTGATCCTCGCGGTCACCGCGCTGGCCAAGGGCCAGCGCCGCCAGCTCGACGCGCTCGGCGTGCCGATCGTGCTGGTCGACCCGGTCGGCCTGCCCGAGCCGGGGATACCGGCGGTCGGCGCGACCAACTGGGCCGGCGGAATGGCCGCGACCGAGCACCTGCTCTCGCTCGGCCACCGCCGGATCGGCATGATCGCCGGGCCGCGGGACATCCTGTGCTCCCGGGCCCGGGTCGACGGCTACCGGGCCGCGCTCGAGGGCGCCGCGATCGGTTTCGACCCGGAGCTGCTGCACTACGGGGACTTCCAGCACGAGAGCGGCTTCCTCGGCGCGCAGCGGCTGCTGGACCTGGCCGACCCGCCGACCGCGGTGTTCGCCGCCAGCGACCTGCAGTCCTGGGGCGTGTACGAGGCGGCCCGGCGGCGCGGGCTGCGGATCGGGACGGACCTGAGCGTGGTCGGTTTCGACGACCTGCCGACCTCCGCCTGGGCCTGCCCGCCGCTGACCACGGTGCGCCAGCCGCTGGCCGACATGGCCGGGATGGCGGCCCGGATCCTGTTGCAGGGCGCCGAGGTCCTGATGCCGGGCAGCATGCGGATAGAACTGTCCACGACCCTGGTCGTGCGCGACAGCACCGGGCCGGCGCCGGTCTCGGGCTGACCGCGGGAGCCGGATCCCGCGCCACCCGTCCCGCCCCGATTCCGCCGTGTTTCACACCCGGCCCGGCTTTCCGTTCCCGTCTCCCGCCCCCGTTCTGCGCCCGGCCGGTGGTCCGACCTCCGGCGGGAACCCGGCGCGGCCCGCCCCGGGGCCGGGCGACGCGGGGGCGCGACGGACTTCGGCCTCGTTCCGGTGTTGACGTGAGAGTGTCCCCGGCCTACCGTGCTGCCTTGAAAACACGCGGAAAGTATCTGGACTCATTCCAGAAACTTTTCTTACTCCGCCGTGCCTTCCGCCGGGCGCCGTGCGTGCGGCGGCCGGGCGGCCGTCCCCTCCCCCTGGAGCAACCCCGTGAGTGCACGACCGGTGTCGCCGCTGGTAGTGCGGGTTGCTCGAACGGATACTGGGGTGACTCCTCCGTCCAGGACAACTCCACGATCCTGAACGACTTCCTGTCGACGATCAAGCAGTGCATCTTCGTGAACGGCACCACGGGTACCTGTCCGACCGGCGGCGCGACCGGACCGGCGTCGCCGACGAACAACCCGACCACCGCCGCGCCGACGACGAAGCCGCCGACGACCCCGCCGACCTCGCCGTCCACCGCGCCGCCCGGTTCGGGCAGGTACACCGAGGGCGCCAGTGGTTCGCAGCTGTGGTTCAAGCCGACCGGCTTCACGGCATCGTCGGTGTATGTGCACTACACGATCAGTGGGCAGAGCCAGCTGAACTATGCGATGACATGGAACGCGTCTGCTGGTGAATGGCAGCAGCCGATCAGCATGTCGTACGGACAGACCGTGACGTACTCCTTCGACTACACGCCGATCGGCCAGTCCTACCAGGACGCCACGCCCAGCTACACCTTCACGGACTAACCCGAGCTGCGCCCACACGCAGCACCGGTCCGCGGTCGCGGCAACGACCGCGGACCGGTCGCGTCTACATATCCCGAGCTTTATCCGGGGCGTGGGCCTTCGACGCGGCCCGTCCTTGCTGCAACCTGTAGACGTTGGCCCCGTAGCTCGCGACTGCCAGCGCGGCTGACACAATACTGACCACCTGCACGACCGCCGTCCAGGTCGCCGAGGAATTCCTCACTCCCCAGCCGCTGTTATATGCGCGCGTGCCCGGAGGATGCCGATGGGCACACCACATGTGATGATCAGGAAGGGTGGCAGGCCCGCTGCGGGCGCCGTCCGTACTGGTCGACCATGGGCCGTGAGACGACGATGTGAGTGAGGGTGTCATGCGTGCAGTGGTGCTGGAGGAGTTCGGCGGGGCGATGGGCGTGGTCGAGGTCGCGCAGCCGGAGGCCGGGCCCGGCGAGGTGCTGGTGCGGGTGCAGGCCAGCGGGATCAACCCGCTCGACCTGAAGATCCGCTCGGGCAACGCGGCGCACGCGAAGAGCCGGTTGCCCGCGGTGCTCGGCCTGGACCTGGCCGGCGTGGTGGTGGACGTCGGGCCGGGCGTCGAGAATTTCGTCGCCGGGGACGAGGTGTACGGGCTGACCGGCGGCGTCGGGCAGCTGCAAGGGTCGATGGCGCAGTACGCGGCCGTGGACGCGCGCCTGCTCGCGCTCAAGCCGAGGTCGCTGAGCATGACCAGCGCCGCCGCGCTGCCGCTGGTGGCGATCACCGCCTGGGAGGGCCTGGTGGACCGCGCGGACGTCTCGGCGGGGGACAAGGTGCTCGTGCACGGCGGCGCGGGCGGGATCGGGCACGTGGCCGTGCAGCTGGCCCGGGCGCGCGGCGCGGAGGTGTTCGCGACCGGATCGGCGGCCAACCTGGAGACGATCCGCGGGTTCGGCGCCACCCCGATCGACTACGCCGAGACCACGGTCGCCGAGTATGTCGCGCAGTACACCGGCGGCGAGGGGTTCGACGTCGTCTTCGACACGGTCGGCGGAGCGGTGCTGGACGCGTCGTTCACGGCGGTCCGCGAGTACACCGGGCACGTGGTGAGCGCGCTCGGGTGGGGTTCGCACAGCCTGGCGCCGCTGTCGTTCCGGGGCGCGTCGTACTCCGGCGTGTTCACCCTGCTGCCGATGCTCTCCGGCCGCGGCCGCGAGCACCACGGCGAGATCCTCGCCCAGGTCGCCGCGCTCGTCGACGCCGGGCACATCACGCCGCTGGTGCACGAGAAGGTGTTCGGGCTCGACGAGTTCGACGCGGCCTACGCGGTGGTCGAGCAGGGCCGCGCGGGCGGCAAGGTGATCATCGGGGTGGAGCACTGAAAACATGAACATGCGGTAGCGTTTTCGCTCGGGCGGCGCCGGCCGGGCGCCGGACTCGTGGGAGGGCTTTCATGACCGAGTACTCCACCCGCCGGATCATCCTGGTCCGGCATGCGAAGGCGGTCGAGCCGGACGTCCGGGACCACGAGCGCGCGCTGGCCGGCCGCGGCCGGCGCAACGCCCCGGACGCCGGTCGCTGGCTCGCGGCCTCGGGCGTCGTGCCGGATCTGGCGCTGTGCTCGACGGCCGCGCGTACCCGGGAGACGTGGAAGCTGCTGTCCGCCGAACTCGCCGACGCGCCCAGGACCGTGTATGACGAGCGGATCTACGGCGCCAGCCCGGGCGCACTGTTCGCCGTGGTCTCCGAAACCCCGGACGATGTCGCGGATCTCGTCGTGGTCGGCCACAATCCGGGGATGCACGCGCTGGCGTACATGCTGTCGCGCGAGTCCGCGCAAGCCGAGGAGCTGATCACGCGGATGAACGAGACCGGCTTCCCGACCTGCGCGATCGCGATCCTGGCGATCGAGGGCGGCTGGCCGGATGTCGTGCCCGGAGCCGGGCGACTGGTCGAGTACTGGACGCCGCGCGGACAGTAGCGGCGTATCTCAGAGCCCAGCCGGAACGTATCTCAGAGCCGTGCCGCGGGGATGCGCCGCGGGAACGTAACCCGTTCGCATATCCCTGATGGCTGCCGCCCGCCGGCAGCGCGGAAACACGGCAGAAATCCGCACCACGGAAGGTTTTCGCGGCCGGCCCCCGCGGCCGCGGAAAACCGACCGGAAACCGGGTCGTCGATCGTTGAACCGTTGTCTCCCGCCGTCCGTGCTACTGATGCCGCGGCGCGGGGCCGGCGGCACGACGACGACAAGGGGAGTGGCGATGACGGACAGGCGCTCGATCGGCCGGGCCGACACGGTGGATCCGGACGGCCGCCCGGCCGAGGTCCCGGCCAGTCTCCGCCGCTCATCCGGGTGCGCCGGGCCGTGACCGGGACGACGACCCTGTGAGCTGATTCGCGTGGACTACCGGTTGCCGGCGACTGAACCGATCGAAGGTCGACTCCGTGCCCTGAGCGTGGCTGCCGACACCCAGGTCCTGGACGACACGGCCCTGCGACTGCTGTACGCGGAGCACGCCGGCCCGCTGCTGGCGTATCTGCTGCGCCTGACCAGGGACCACGCCCGCGCCGAGGACCTCCTGCAGGAGACGATGCTGCGGGCCTGGCGCCGGCCGGCCGTATTCGAACCCGAACGCGGCGCGGTCCGCGGCTGGCTGCGGACCGTGGCCCGCAACCTGGTGGTCGACGACATCCGGGCCCGGGCCGCGCGCCCGCACGAGCGGGAACTGGTCGAGGACGGCCCGCACGCCGGGGACGGGGACGACCCCTACGACGCGGCGATCCTCTCCTGGGAGGTGGCCGACGCGCTGTCCGCGCTCAGCCCGCAGCACCGCGCCGTACTGATCGAGGTCTACTATCGGCGGGCGTCGGTCGGCGAGGCGGCCAAGACGCTGGGAATAGCGCCGGGGACGGTCAAGTCGCGTACGTTCTACGCGCTGCGCGCGTTGCGGGCCGGCTGCCCGACGGGACCGTGCTGATCTCCTTCCGGCGCCCGTGACCGGGCGTCTGAGCGCGCTGGTCTCCGCGGCCGATAGGCTTTGCCCGGAGTCGACGTACCGCGCACATCCATTCGTGGTGACAAGGGAGACGCGATGACTGACAGCTCGACCACCGGCCCGGCCGACCGGCCGGTTTCCGGCCCGATGGCCGGCCAGACCGTGCTGGTGACCGGCGGCACCGGCGGCATCGGCCGGGCGACCGCGGTGGCCCTGGCCCGGCTCGGCGCGCGGGTCGGGATCACCGGCCGGGACCAGGCGCGCACCGCCGCCGTCGCGGCGCAGATCAGCGCGGAGACCGGGAACCCGGCCGTCGACGCGTTCGCCGCCGACATGTCCGCGCAGGCCGAGGTGCGCCGACTGGCCGCCGAGGTGCTCGGCGCGTACCCGCGGCTGGACGTGTTGGTCAACAACGTCGGCGGCCTGTGGGCCACCCGGCGCGTCACCGCCGACGGCCTGGAGCACACCTTCGCGGTCAACCACCTCGCCGGGTTCCTCCTCACCGACCTGCTGCTGGACCGGCTCAAGGCCAGCGCCCCGGCCCGGATCGTGACCGTCTCCTCCGGCGCCCAGGCCACCGGCCGGCTCAACTTCGCCGACCTGCAGGGCGAGAAGGCCTACTCCGGCATGCGCGCCTACAGCCAGTCGAAACTGGCCAACATCATGTTCACCTACGAACTCGCCCGGCGCCTGGCCGGGACCGGGGTCACCGCCACCACGCTGCACCCCGGCCTGGTCCGGACCTCGTTCGCGGCCGAGGACGGACCCGGGTTCTGGAAGTACGCGCTGCCGCTGCTCAGCCCGGTGATGAAGACCCCGGAGAAGGGCGCCGCGACCTCGGTCTACCTCGCCTCGGCGGCCGAAGCCGAAGGCCTGACCGGCCAGTACTTCATCAACAGCAAGCCGAAGCGGTCCCAGAAGGGGTCCTACGACACCGCGGTCGCCGCCCGGCTGTGGGAGGTCAGCATGGACCTGGTCGGCGCGAAAACCGAGGCCTGACCACGGAATCGGGATCGGGCCGGCCCGGAGGCGGCGCCGCGCGGCCGGGACGGCCCGGCTGCTTGGGCCGCCCGGGAGGCCGGGTCGGCCGGGGCCGGTCCGGCCGCTCGGGCTGCTCCGGGTGCTCTGGTCGGCCCGGCCGCCCGGCGACCGGCCGGGCCGGACGGCTCAGTAGCTGCCCTTCTCGACGGTCAGGACCAGCGTCGAGGACCCGCCGAGGCTGCTGTCGACCGTGACGCTGTGCGTGCCCTGACTCAGGTTGGTCCCCTCGAACAGGCCGCTGCCCGAACCGGCGCCGAAGTTGGTCAGAGTGCCCAGTTTCTGCCCGGTCGCGGTCACATACACGGTCAGGGTGGCGCCGGTGTTCGCGTCGAGCGCGTAGACGCTCGTCTTCTCGCCCTTGACCGCGTAGGAGGCCTCTTCTATGACCACCCGGTCCAGGGCCCCGGTCCCGACCGTGATGCTGTAGGCCTGCTCGGCGCTCTCGCCGTCGACGATGTCGGTGACCTTCAGGGTGAACGAACTCGTCCCGGCCTTGGTCGGCGTGCCGTAGAGGACGCCGCCGTCGAGCGCCACCCCGGCCGGCAGGCTCCCGGAGACCAGGGTCCACAGGTAAGGCGAGGACTCCGGGCCGCTGTAGGCCGGGCCGCCGGTCGCGACCGGCGAGGCCTCGAACCCGAGGCCCACGTTGCCCAAACCGGGCGAGCACACCGCGCCGGAACAGGCGAACATCGACGTGCCGACGGTCAGCGGCGCCCCAGCGCCGGGCCCGGCCGCGGCGTCCGCGGGTGAGAGCGCGCCCAGGCTCGCGGCCAGCGCGGCCCCGAGAATCAGTGCCTTGTGTTGTGCTCGCATGACGACCTTCTCCTCGATCTGTCGGATAGACCTGTTCGACAGATCTGCGGCAGGTGTGCGCACTCCCTGGGGCATCGCCAGGTACACGGATCCACCGGCCGATCGGTTCACCCGGGCGCCGGCCACACCCCGGGCGAGTCAGTTACAGCCGCCGAGAGAGCCAGCAGCTTGATATCTGCACACGACCCACACACGATCCACACAAGCTCTCCACCACAGGCTTACCGGACTCTGCTTCGATCGGACCATGACCGAACCGACAGTCACCAGCGCCGCGTCGGCGCTCTATCTCGACCGGGTCGCCGCGACCGACGCCGCCCGCGCGTACAAGCGGGACCTGCTCGCCGCCCTCGCGGTCGAACCCGGCCACTGCGTGCTGGACCTCGGCTGCGGCCCCGGAACCGACCTCGCCGCGCTGGCCGCCGCAGTCGGTCCGACCGGCCGGGTGCTCGGGATCGATCAGGACCCGCAGATGGTCGCCGAGGCTCGGGCCCGGCTGGCCGGAGCGTCCGTCGTCGAGATCTGCGAAGGCGACGCGCACCACCTGCCGATCGCGGCCGGCGCCGTCGACCGCGCCCGCACCGACAGAGTCCTGATGCACGTGGCCGACCCCGCGGCGGTGCTGGCCGAACTGCGCCGCGTGCTGCGCCCGGGCGGCCTGCTCACCCTGGCCGAACCCGACTGGGGCACCCTGGCCGTGGACCACCCCGATCTGGTCACCTCCTGCGCGTTCACCCGGTTCATCGCGCAGAACACCAACCGCAACCAGGCCATCGGCCGCCAACTGCCCCGGCTGGCCGTCGACGCCGGATTCACGGTGCGGGCCGTGCGCAACGCCGCCGCGGTGTTCACGGACTTCGACACCGCGGAGACGGTCCTGGGCCTGCGCCGCAACACCCAGCGCGCCATCGCGGCCGGCTATCTCGACCCGCAGTCCGCCGAAGCCTGGCTGGACCACCTGACCACCCGCCCGTTCTTCGGCACGGTCGGCTTCATCACCGTGCTCGCCCAGTCCGCGGGCTAGAAACCACGGCACCGCACAGAACCACGGACACTGCACTGAACCACCGGCCCCGCCCGGCCCCCGGGACCCGCGCGCCGACGGATCCCGGGGAGTTCGCGGGCGCGGGTCAGGCGCTCTCCTCCGCGCGTGCGCCGATCGGCAATCCGGCCTGGCGCAGCAGCGCGGGCAGGGTCCAGTCGCCCGCGCCGAACAGCGCCACCATCAGGAAGCCCCAGCAGAACAGGGCCGCCTGCTCGCCGCCGTTCTCGATCGGCCACAGCGACTTGGGCTGGTGCACCGTGAAGTAGGCGTAGGCCATGGTGCCCGAGGCCAGCAGCGCGGCCGCCCGCGGGACCAGTCCGGCCAGCACCAGGACGCCGGTGACCAGCTCGATCAGCGCCGCGGTGCCGTCCGGGAAGGACGCCGCGGAGATCGTGCCGCCCTTGCCGAGGTTGCCGCCGAGGATCCCGAACAGGCTGGACGCGCCGTGGCAGGCGAACAACAGGCCGAGCACGATGCGGTAGAGCGAGAGCGCGGCCCGGTGGGCCGGGCCGGCGGGCTCGCGGTCGATCGATCTGAGTACCCTCACAGGGCATCAACCTCCGGTCGGTGGGTGGAACGCCGCCGGTCAGGCCGGGGCGCACCACCGGCACGGGCCGCGGCCGCGGCCGGTTCACCGCCCGGACCGGATTTGCCCAAGACCATAGTCGAACCATGCCCTGATTTTATCGGCGCGCGGGTTTGCCGCCGGGCCGGGCATTTCAGCCGCGTTCGAGCCGGTCCGGCCGCGCCCGATCGTGCGTTCCGCAGCCGCCCCTCACTCGTCCCACGGCACGCTCGGCGTCGTCGGACGACGGGCTGGTCACCCGCCCAGCCTGCCAGAAGAACGCCGACCGCGCAGACGCGCCGGCAAGCACAGAGCGGGGAGCCCGGCACTGCGGACTCCCCGCTCCGCTCACCTCAACCTGCCCGCGCACACCCGGTCAGGGATGCGCCCGACCCCAGGTCAGGGCTTGATCTCGACGACCTGCGGGTCGTGGTCACTCGTCTGGTTCGCGTACTCCGAGTTGATGTGCACGACCTGGTAGGTGTACGAGGTGATGCCCTTGGACACCAGAATGTGGTCCAGGACCTCGGAAACACCCTCGTAGTCATACGTGTACTGCTGGTCGACCGGCAGCGTGGTGATCAGGTCGGTCAGGATGGACGGGCCGGAACCGTCGGACGTACCGGTCTCCAGCGAGGCCAGCGCCGGGCTGAACTGGTAGTCGTTCAGGTCGCCGACCACGACCACGTCCGCCTTCTTGTCCACGTCCAGGATGCTCTGCACGAAGTCGTGCTCGACCTGGGCCTGCCCCGAACGCTGGACCTGCGAGGACTGCTGCGGGAACTGGTAGCGGCCGTCCTGGTTCTGGTCGCCGAGCTTGGCCACCAGGTGGTTCGCGATCACGAACACGGTCTTGCCGCGGAAGCTGAACTCGCCGACCAGCGGCTTGCGGCTGTTCTGCCAGACCGGGTCGGCCGGGTCGATCCGGCCGGGGGACAGGGTCAGCGCGGGCTCGCCGTGCTGCTTGACCACCGCGGTCGCGGTCGTGGTGCGGTCCACCGAGGGCGAACCGGTGTCCAGGAAGGACACATCCGCCTGGTTGAACAGGAACACCTGCCGGATGTTGCCGCCCGGCTGGCCGCCGTCCTGGTCGTTGGCCGGGTCGATCTCCCGGTAGCTGTACTGCGGGCCGCCGGCCGCGGCGATCGCGGTGGCCAGGTCGGCGATGGTCTGGTCGGCGGCGACCGTGCCGTCGTTCGTCGCGCCGGTGTCGTCCTGGACCTCCTCGACCGCGATGATGTCCGGCGAGGCCAGGTTCTTCACGATCCCGGTCGCCAGCGCCTGGTACTTAGACGCCGGGTCGGACGGGGCCAGGTTCTCCACGTTGTACGTCGCGATCGACAGCTGCTTGGCCGTCCCGGCGGTGGCGACCGTCGGGGCCAGGTTGTTGTGCACGACCGTGCCGAGCGTGGCGGCGGCGATCAGGAAACCGCCGTACTGCGAGTAGTCGATGGTGCCGACGGTGGCCCCGGAGAACTCGTCGCCGACGCTCACCTCGGGGTTGGTGCCGTTGTCCGCGACCACTTCGATCCGGCCGGCCGGGGTCTGGTTCTCGCCGAGCAGTTCGCTGCCGCCGCGGAAGGTGGCGTCCACGCCCGGGTCGCTGGTCACGTACTGCTCGCCGTAGCTGTCCGACGGACCGATCACCTTGGCATTGTCGATCTCGACCCGCATGCCTTCGATGGACTCGTAGTAGTCCAGGGCCGAGCGGCTCGGGGTGATCGGGGTGGTCTCGATGCTCGCGCCGCCCAGGTTCGGGGCGTAGGCGGTCGGCACGGTGCCGGGGGCCAGCACGATCGGCGCGGGCAGCGCGTTGCCGGTGCTCAGGGTGACCGCGGTGGCCGACCCGAGCTCGGTCTGGGACAGGTTCGAGGTGGTCGCCGCGGTGTCGCCGGAGGCCAGCGGGTAGTACTGCTCCACCTTGCCGCTGACCAGCAGGGAGTCGCCGACCGCGACGGTCGGGGCCGAGCCGGTGTAGACGAACACGGCCTCACTGGTGGCCGGGTCGGCGTCCGGGGCGGGGTCCTGGATCCAGTAGCCCTGCGAGCCGCTGGTGCGGATCGCGGTGACGATGCCGGGGACGTCGGTGACGGTCTGGCCGTTCTCCGGCGAGATCCACTTGTCGCTCTGGATGTCGTGGATCCGCAGCGGGCCGGGGACCGGCGGCGGGGTGCCGCCGCCGCTGCCCGAACCGGTCGGGGTCGGCGCGCCGTCGGTGAAGTCGGCGCCGTTCTGGTCGGTGTCCACCCCGTTGGTGCGCGAGTCGGAGGTGGTGTTGGTGGTGGCCGGGGCGTCGGCCGTGCCCTCGTGCACCACCGCGGTGCCGTAGCCGACCAGGTCGTGCACGCTTGCGGCCGCGGCGCAGTCGGCCGCGGTCAGGCAGGTCAGCGCGGTCTGCGAGGAGACCAGGGCGACGGTGCCGGCGGTGCCGGACAGGTTGATCGCGCCGGTCACGTCCGGGGTGGGCAGGCTCTGGGTGCCGCCGGCGCCGGCCGCCTCCTGGACCAGGAAGTACCCGCCGGGCGCGATCGACCCGGTCAGGCCGGTGACCTGCCAGGTGCTGGTCGGGCTGGGCGAGGCGGACAGGTACTGGACCGACCACGAGCCGAGCTGGACGGCGGTTGTACCGGCGTTGTAGAGCTCGATGAAGTCGTTCTTCAGCGCGGCGCCGGAGTTCCCGCCGCCGCCGTACACCTCGTTCACGACGACGTCGGCGGATACGGTGGCCTGGGCGCCGGGGACGACCAGGACGGTCGCGGCGACGGCCGCGGCGGCGGTCGCTCCGGCCGCTAGCATGCGTAATCTGGACACGGTCCTCCTTGAGTGCGGGTGGGCAGCCCTTCAGGATGTCGGTGTGCTCTGCGAGAGTCAACGGCTTCCGGACGTACGCGGAACGAGCGGCAGCGGACGATTCGGCGTGCGGGAGGTGAATCGTGTGCGCCGGGTGCGGGTGGGGCCGGATGCCATTGGGTGCTGCTAGATTCGCTGGAGTCCGCTCACGTGCGCCGGCCGGGTTCGACTGACAGGAGCAGCTCATGGAAGTCACGATCACGGTCGAACAGGCGGCCCACGAGTTCCTGCTGAGCTCGGTCGCGGCGCTGGAAGAGTACGGGCAGCGCGTGTGGTGGAAGCGGTGCGCGTGGCAGGACGGTCATGACAACGGGCATTCGTTCTCTTATTGGCTGACCGTGAACGACGACGAACACGAGACCTGGTTCGCGCCGGTCTACCACGGCGACCTCGGCGACCAGCTCCCGGAGGGCTTCGACGAGTTCACCCTCTTCATCGAGGGCGGCAAGAACAGCATCGACGTGCTGCTCGACGAGGACGCCGAGCCGGGCGACCCGCCGAACACCCGCAGCCGGGAAGAGTTCTACGACGCCGACGACCGGCTGCTGGAGTTCGTCACGCGGGTCACCGACGAGCCCGATCCGATCGACTGGTTCAGCCGCGCGGACGCCTACCTGCGCTGCTTCCAGTGCGGCTCGATCGTGGCCGTCGCCAAGCCGGACGACGAGTGCTTCTGCCACACGCTCAGCCGCGCCGCCGACGGCACGCTCCAGCGGCCGGACCTGGAACGCAACATCATCCCCGTGTACGTCCTCGCGCCGGAACCCGAGCCGGAGCCGGCGGCTGGGGCGACCGCCGAGTAATCCGAGTGGCCGGGTCATCGAAGAACCCGGATAGCCGTCCGGCCCAAACCCCGACACAGGGCCCGCGACGTGCACGTGTGACAAGGCCGACCGGCCGGACGTCAATCAGAAGGCATACGACGTCGATCCGGGGAGCACACGCCATGCACAGACAAGCGAGCGAGGAGTTCCTGGACCTCGCGACGGCGCTTGCTACGCCTGCGCCAAACGGCGCGGCTGGGTCTGGTGAGCCGAGCGGGCCGCGACGCCCGAAGCGTCCACGGCCCGCTGCTGCATCGGCTCGCCGACTGTTCGATCGGCCGGGCCCCGGCTACCGCCGCCGGGCCCGCCACAGGCTGACCGGCAGGATCACCGCCACCGCCGCGGGCATGATCCACCAGGCCGGGACCGAGGTCCGGCTCACGCCGAAGGTCAGCGCCAGGGCCGCGACGACGGCCGCGGCCACCCGCCAGTCGTCGCCGACCACGAAGTCGTACCAGAACGCGCCGAAGGCGCGCAGCTGCTTGGTCAGGGTACTCATGATCAGTGCTCCACGGGTTGCAGGGCGGGGGAGGCCGGGCGGGTCGGCGCCGGCCCGCTGCGGCGAAGCACGGCCACCAGGGCCAGGGCGAACAGGGCCACGGCCGGGGCGATCACCAGCAGCGCGGCGTCGGAGCCGGGCCAGTTCGCGTGCGCGCCCTCGCCGCCCCAGAACACCCCGAAGGTGGTCAGCATGATCCCGACCACGAACTTCAGCGTGTTCTCCGGCACCTTCGCCAGCGGCGCCTTGATCGCGAAACCGAGCACGCTGACCAGGACCACGGCGATCGCCGCGGCCAGCGCGGCCAGTGGGATGTCGTGGTCGTTGGCGCCGAAGGTCAGCACGATGAAGACCACTTCCAGGCCTTCGAGCAGCACGCCCTTGAACGACAGGGTGAACGCGTACCAGTCCGGCACGGCGAACCGGCTGCGGGACTCGGCCGCGCTGGCCGCGGCCAGTTCGCGGGCGTAGATCGCGTCCTCGTCGTGCAGGTCCTTGTGGCCGCTGGCCCGCAGGACCGCCTTGCGCAGCCACTGCAGACCGAAGACCAGCAGCAGGCCGCCGACCAGCAGGCGCAGCGGGTCGAGCGGGATCACGGTGACCGCCGGGCCGATCACGGCGACGATCAGGGCCAGCGCGGCCAGCCCGCTGAGCACGCCGTAGGCGGCCGAGCGCCAGCTGCGGGCGGTGCCGGCGGCCAGCACGATCGTCACGGCCTCCACCGCCTCGACCGTGCAGGCCAGGAACACCGCGGCGAACAGGGCGCCACCAGTGCCGGTCATTCGGGATCTCCTTGCGTCGGGGTGGGGTCGGCCGTGGCCGCTCTCGCGGTCGTAACGGCCGTTATTTTCTCATCGTAACGCTGATTCCGCCCATCGGTATACGGGAAGACGATGCAGCCGCCCGGGTCCAGGTCCAGCCGGACCCGGCTGCCGCGCGGCCGGGCGGTCGCGGCGAACACGGCGGTCAGCATCACCTCGCCGCACGCGATCACGTGGTCGTAGCCGCGGCCGCGGTACGCCACGTCCACGACCGTGCCCTCCACCTGGCCTTCACCGGTGCCGTCGCCGGCCGGATCCGCGAACCCGGTCGCCGCCGGACGGATCAGCAGCCGCACCTCGTCGCCGGTCCGCAGGCCGCCGCCCGCGTCCCCGCAGGCCCGCGCCCGCAGCCGCCACGGCCCGACCCCGACCAGCACCGACTCGCCGTCCGGGCCCGCCGGCTCGATCACCGTGCCCGCGAATTCGCCGCTCAAGCCGGTGAACCGGGCCACGAACGGCGTCGCGGGCCGCTGGTAGATCGTCTCCGGGTCCGCCAGCTGGACCAGGCGGCCCTGGTCGAGCACCCCGATCACGTCGGCCAACGCGAACGCCTCGGCCTGGTCGTGCGTGATGTAGACCGCGGTGGCGCCGCACTGCCGGGTCAGCGTCGCGATCTCGACTCGCAGCCGCTCGCGCAGATCGGTGTCCAGATTCGACAGCGGCTCGTCGAACAGGAGCAGCCCGGGCCGGGCCACGATCGCCCTTGCCAGGGCCACCCGCTGCTGCTGGCCGCCGGACAGCTCGTGCGGGTAACGCTCGGCCAGCCCGGCCAGACCCATCTGCTCCAGGGCCGCCAGCGCTCGAGTCCGGGACTGGTCCGCGGGCAGCTTCCGGCGGCGCAGCGCGTAACCGACGTTGCCGGCCGCGGTCAGGTGCGGCCACAGCGCGTAGTCCTGGAAGACCATCGCCAGGTCGCGCTGCTCCGGCGGGACGTGCCGGCGCGGGTCGCTGACCAGGCGCTCGCCGATGTGCAGTTCGCCCTCGTCCAGCCGCTCGATCCCGGCCAGCGCGCGCACCAGCGTGGTCTTGCCCGACCCGGACGGCCCGAGCAGCACCAGGAAACTCCCGGCGGCCACCTCCAGGTCGACCGCGGCCAGGGCCCGCACCGGGCCGTACCGCTTGCCCGCGCCGACCAGCCGGACCCGGTGCCCGCCGCGGTCGGCCAGGGTGCTCTCAGGGGCGACCGTGCGCCCGCCTCGGTTCATGACGTCCTTCCCAGTCTGCGCCAGCCGGCCGGTGCGGCCAGGTGGAACAGGCCCCACACCAGGCCGATCACCGCGAGCGCGGCGAGGACGGACAGCACTTCCATCGCGGTGCCGCCGCCGTAGTCGTAGTTCGACAGCGCCTTCTCGATGCCGACCGAGACGGTCGGGTCGTTCGGCGGGTAGAGCAGTTGCGAGACCGGCAGTTCCAGCACCGTCGCGCCGAAGGTGAGCGACCACGCGGACAGCAGCGGCCGGGCCAGCAGCGGCAGCATGACCCGCAGCCAGGAGCCGGGGCCGGTGGACCCGTGCACCCGCGCCGCCTCGCGCAGCGACTCCTGGACCTGCCCCGCACTGCCGAACAGCACGCGCGAGGCCGGCGGCAGCGCGGTGGCGACGTAGCCGAGCACGAGCAACGTCGTGGTCTCATACAGGTGGATGCCGAGGCGGTTGGTCAGCGGCAGGTTGTAGGTGAAGATGTACCCGGCCGCGAACACGATCCCGGGCAGGGCCACCGCCGCGAGCAGCAGCAGGTCGAGCATCCGGGCGGCCGTTCGCCCGCGCCGGGATGTCAGCATCCTGGCGACGACCGGGCCCAGCAGCACGGTGGCCGTCGCGGTGACCGCGGCCAGCTCGGCCGAGTAGACCAGCGGCCGGTACAGGCCCGGATTCAACAGGGCCCTGTGATAGTTGTCGAAGCTGAACGCCGCGCCGCCCGTCAGCGTGCCCAGGCCGTTGATCAGCGACGCGGACACCGCGCCGAAGGCCGGTACGCCCAGGCAGCCGAGCATCAGGATGCTCATCGCGCCGAACGCGCCCGCGGTGGCCGGCCGGGACAGCTCCCGGCGCCGGGCCGGCCGGGTCCGCCCGCCGAGCACCCGGTAGCTGCGCCCGCGCAGGGCCGCGTTCTGGGCCAGCAGCGCGATCGCGGCCATCGCCAGCAGCAGCCAGCCGACCGCGGCGGCCACCGGGAACTGCACCGGGAAGTCGTCCACGGCGTTGTAGAGCTCGAAGGTGGCGACCGGGAAGTGCGCGTCGTCGGCCAGCGTGGACGCGACGCCGAAGTCGCTGATCGACTCGGCGAACACGATCGCCAGGGCCGACCACAGGGCCGGCGCGAGCAGTGCCAGCACGGTCCGGGCGGCCGCGGCCCGGCTGCCGCCGTGCACCCGCACGGCCGCCTCGAACTCCTCGCCGAGCCCGCGCAGCCCGGCCGAGATCGCGAGGTAGGCGAACGGAATCCCCTTCACCGTCAGCACCCCGATGACTCCGGCCGGGCCGAACAGCAGGCTGCGCGCGGCGCTGTCCGGCAGGTGCAGCACGTCGAGCACGCCGCCGGGCTCCAGCAGCCGCTCCCAGCCGAGCGCGATCAGATACGACGGCACGAGTAAGAGAGCGAACATGCACCCGGACCACACCCGCCGGCCCGGCACCCGGGTGCGGTGCACGGTCCAGGCCACCGCGAACCCGACCCCGGCCGACACGAGCGCCGCGCTCACGCCGACCAGGAGCGTGTCCAGCAGCCCTTGCAGCATCGGGCCCTTGAAGGCGTCCTGGAATCCGCTCAGGGTGAACCACTGCGGTCCCTGGTCGAACAAGGCCGGACTGAACGCGACCAGCAGGAACAGCAGGATCGGCAGCAGCAGGATCGCCGCGACCAGAGTCCAGAACAGGGCGGACGGCACGCCGCGGACCCACCCGGCCGCCGCGCGCCGGGTGGGCGGCAGGGCGGCCGGGCGGGGCGCGGCGGCGGGCGAAACCGCTGCCGGGGCCGAGATCGACGAAGCCATGAGAGGGCTGATCCGCTACTTGATCGAGTCGTCGAAGTAGGTGTTCACCTGGTTCTCCAGCGGGCCCCAGAACGCCGGGTCGATCCGCTGGTAGCCGGGCGGCATCGGGCCGAGGCCGCCGACCTCGGTGATCCCGGGGACGATCGGCCAGAACAGCGAGTCGCCGGTCGGGTCGGCGGTCTGCATCACCTTCTGCCCGGCCGCGGACAGCACGTACTGCACGAACTTCTCAGCCTCCTGCTGCACCTGGGCCGGGGCGCCCTTGTCGATCCCGATCACGCCGGGCAGCAGCGTGGTCTTGCCCAGGTAGACCACCTTCGGGTCGTAGTTCGCGCTCTTCTTCGCGGTGGCCACCTCGCCGAACGCGGCCGAACTCTGGATCAGGCCGTAGTCGATCTGGCCGGTCTCCAGGGCGTGCAGGGTGTCGCCGTTGGTCGGGTGCACCTGCAGGCCGTTCGCCTTGAGCCGGGCCAGGAAGGACTCGCCGGCCGCGACCCCGCCGCTCTGCCCGCCGAGCTGGTTCATCAGGCCGGCGATCAGCGGGAAGGTGGGCCCGGACTGGGACGGGTCGTTCATCCCGACCTTGCCCTTGTACGGCGCGGTGAGCAGGTCCTGCCAGGAGGACGGGACCGTGGTGACCTTGGCGGCGTTGTAGATCAGGGCCGGGACGGCCGTGGTGCTGACCGGGATGTAGGCGTGGTCCGCGGGCACGAGCGTCTGCCCGGCCGCGGTCAGGGTGACCGCCGGGTCGTAGTCGAGCAGCTGGCCCTGGGCGTCGAGCTCGGCGAAGGCGGTGTCCCCGTCCACCGCCAAGACCGCAGGCAGCACGACCGTCTACGACCTCACGGCGAAGTAGCCGCCCCCGCGCCCGCGCACCCGGCCGGCCCGCCGACAGTGCGGCCGGCCTGGAGGCCGCCCCCCGCGCCCGCGCACCAGGCTCGGCCAGCAGGGCCCGCAGCTCCCACCGGATCTGCGGGCCCTCCCGCGTCCCGGCCCTTTCGGCCGACGCATCGCGCCGCCCGGCGACCGGCGCACGGCAGAACGTGAACACTCCTTACATTTTCCCTCGCGGCTCACTAGTCTCTTGGACGGAAGACTTCTGCAGTCCCCGGCCCCGGCCGGGATGGGAGGCGTTGTGCAGCCGTTTTCGGCCTCCGTCGAGGAGCGAGCCCCCAGGTGCTACGCCGTGACCCTGACCGGCGAGATCGACCTGAGCGTGACCGGCCACCTCGAGGCCGAGCTCGCGCCGATGATCGTCCCGGACGTGCTCGTGGCGATCGACCTGAGCCAGGTGACGTTCATGGATTCCAGCGGCCTGCACCTGCTCAACCGGTTGTCCAAACTGGCCAAGCTGGCCGGCGCCCGGTTCTGGCTGTGCGCGCCGTCCACCGAGGTGCGCCGCGTCTTCGAGCTCGTGGGCGCCGACTACTTCCTGGAGATCCTGGACGACATGCAGTCGGCCTTCACCGAGAACTGAGCGCCGCGCAGATCGCGCCGCCGCCCGGGGTCGGAACCAAGTCCGCGAGCGACGGCGCGATCTGCGCCCGAGGCCTACCGCGTGGCCGGAGCTATATCAGCTGTGCGAGATGCTCAGTGCGTAGAACTCGACCCGGGCGCCGACCGTCGAGCTGCTGCCCGAGGTCTGGTCGTAGTCGCCGGCCTTGAAGTACATGCCGTAGCCGTTGAACGTCGAGGACGCGGTCCAGGTGCGGGCCGCGCCACCGTTGATCGCCAGGCTGATGGTGCTGCCGGACAGGCCGATCGTGTAGCTCCACTGGGTCCCCAGCGGCACCGAGGCGACGTCGTAGCTCACTTCGTTGCCGCCGGCCGGGCTCTGCTCGATCGCCATCACGATCTCGCCGTTGGAGTGGTAGAACAGCTCCAGCAGCGGCTTGGTGGAGCCGCCGGAGCCGAGGTGGATCTGCCCGACGCACACGCTGGCGGGCACGGTGGTGGCCTTGACCGTGGCGCTGAGCTTGTTGGTGGTGCCCGCGGCGAACCAGTTGGCCGCGGCGCCGCCGGAGGTCATCTCCCGCAGCTCGGACCGGGAGTAGTCGGAGTTGGCGGTGGTCACGCCGTTCTCCGGGTCTCAGAACGTCATCGAGCCGTCGGTGCCGGTGGAGAAGTACGAGTCCGTGAAGCCGCTGTCGCCTTCGAGCTGGGCCGGCAGGATCGTGGTGGGGTCGCCCGCCGAGCCGGTCGGCAGCTGCAGCTCCCACTGGGACAGGGTGAAGTTCCCGCCGGGAGCGACCGACGGGTTCAGTCCGGTCCCGCCGCCACCACCGCCGCCACCGGTGCCGGTGGGCATGACCCACTTCTGGTTGGCGGCGTCGGTGCAGGTCCAGATCTGCGCCGGGGTGCCGCTGCCGCCACTGCCGGTGTCGTCCAGGCACTTGCCCGAGTTGGGGTTGAGCAGTTCGCCGTTGCTCTGCGGCTGCCAGAGTTGCGCGGCGGTGCCGTTGCAGTCGTAGATGTCGACGACGGTGCCGTTGGCGGTGCCTGCGCCGGTCGGGCCGAGGCACTTGCCCAGGACGAGGAGGTTGCCGCCGCTGGACGTCCAGGTCTGCGCGGCGGTGGCGTTGCAGGTGTAGACGTCGACCGGGTTCTTGTTCGTGGTGCCGGCCGACTTGTCGTCCAGGCACAGGCCTTCGTAGCCGGTGATCGGCCCGCTGGTGGTCGCGGCCGCGGCCTTGACGGCGGCGGGCGCGGCGGCGGCGGCGTGCGTGGCCGGGGTCGCCATGGCGCTGCCGGCCCAGGTGGCGGTCAGGCCGATCGCCACGGTGCCGGCGGCGAGCGCCGCGATCGTGCGGCGCCGGCTGCGGCCGTTGGTCCGGCCGGGTCCCGGGTCGGCGGCGCGCGGGGCGCCACGCCAGTGGTCCAGACCAAAGTGCCTGTTCGCAACGTTTACTTCAGTCACGCCTTACCAATCCGAGGCCTCGCCGTGGTGCAGCTCAGATGCCGTTTTCCATGCCGGGTAAAGAGAATTTGAGCCCACCCTTAAGAGGACCGGTGTGGCCGCCAACTGGTATGGGACTTTTACACGAACCTCGCCGAACCCGTTGACGCGGCCCGGATCGGCACCTATCGTTTCGGCTATTCGCACACCTGATCACTGTTCACATGTGTGAACTAGGCTCCGCCCCCGGGCCGGCCGCCCGCGCGGGCAGGCCACCCCCGGTCACCTCACCCTGGCCCGCTGAGCGCCCACCCGAGCGCTCACCGGGCACGCACCCTGATACCCGCCCCCGGTGGCAGTGCGGCCACCACCTGATCAGATCCCCCCGGCCGTTCGGCGCGGCACCGGGGGATCGCCGGCCCCGTTGCCGGCCGGAACCGACCCCACCCACTCCCCACGTCGACGGAAGAAACCTCCATGCGTCTGACCCGTACCCAAACCATCCGCGCCACGGCGCTGGCCGCGGCCGTGCCGCTGGTCGCCGGCGGCATCCTGGTCGCCACCACGACCAACGCGCTCGCGGCGCCGGCCTACCCGACCCACTACGCCGCGCCGTACCTGCAGATCGGCACCGACGACTCGGGCGACATGGCCGCCGACATGAAGGCGACCGGCCTGAAGTACTACACGCTCGCGTTCCTGATCCCCAAGTCCGGCTGCACGCCGCAGTGGGAGGACGGCAACGACGGGCTGAGCACGTTCGACTCGCAGATCAGCTCCCTGCAGGCGGCCGGCGGCAACGTGATCATCTCCTCCGGCGGCGCCGAGGGCGGCGAACTGGCCGAGACCTGCACCTCGGTGTCCTCGCTGACCGCCGCGTACGCGAACATCGTGAGCACCACCGGGGTCAACCGGCTCGACTTCGACATCGAGGGCGGCACCCTGTCCGACACCGCGGCCACCACCCGCCGCGACCACGCCCTGGCCGCGCTGCAGAAGTCGAACCCGTCGGTCCAGGTCGACTTCACCCTCGCGGTGGACCCGGACGGCCTGCCGACCGGTTCCGGCTCGGAGTACGCGCTGCTCCAGGACGCGAAGAACGCGGGCGTCAACGTCACCGTCGTCAACATCATGACGATGGACTTCGGTGACGGCGAGAACGCCCTGAACGACTCCGAGACCGCCGCGAAGGGCACCGCCGCGCAGCTGTCCTCGCTGTACGGCATCTCCACCTCGGCCGCCTACGCCAAGATGGGCCTGACCCCGATCGCCGGCCAGAACGACGACAACGAGAACTTCACCCAGGCCAACGCCAAGACCCTGGAGACCTTCGCGGCGTCCCACGGCGTCGGCGAACTGTCCTTCTGGGAGGTCGACGAGTACGACAAGGCCGTCGGCTACGCGTACTCCAAGACCTTCAACGCGATCACCGGCACGGCCGGCACCGGCCCGACCGCGCCGCCCACGACCACGCCGCCCACCACGCCCCCGGCCGGCGCGGCCGTGACCATCACCAACAACAACGCGGGCCAGTGCATCAGCGTCACCGGTGCCTCCAGCACCGCGGGCTCCACCGCTGAGATCTATACCTGCAACAGCAGCGTGAACGAGTACTGGAAGGTCAACTCCAACGGCACGATCACGAACAACAACTCAGGCCTCTGCCTGAGCGTGACCGGCAACTCGACCGCGCTGAAGACCACCGCCGACATCAACTCCTGCGACGGC
>DASZBX010000058.1:0-20400 GCA_035943635.1 Actinocrinis sp.
ATGTCTCAAGGCGCGAATCCGGTGATCGCCGTCGCCTGGCCGCACCGCACGCAACGGCACAGACGACCGAGTATGAGCCGTCCCGTGCGGCGCGCCCATGCTCGGCGCTGACCAGATTCGCCGCACCTACCAGCACAAACCAGCGGTCATGCCGTGGCCTTGACACAATCCCGAACACTGCCTAGAACGCCTGGCCGGGCAGGTCCATCAGGGCATTGTCGGTCCGCTCCAGGATCGCCCGGCGCGCGGTCAGCTCCGGCAGCACGGTCGCGGCGAAGAACCGGGCCGCGGCGGCCTTGCCGGTGTAGAAGTCCGCGTCGGCCCCGCGGGCCCCGGCGTCCAGGGCCTTGAGCGCGACCGCGGCGTGCCGGGTCAGCAGCCAGCCGATCACCAGATCCCCGACGCTCAGCAGCAGCCGGGTGGTGTTCTGGCCGACCTTGTACACCTCGGCCGGGTTCTCGGCCGCGGCGGACTGCCAGGCGCGCAGGGTGGCGAGCATCCCGCGCACGTCGGCCAGGGCCGTGGCCAGGGCCTCGCGCTCGGCCGCCAGCCGCGGCTCCTTCTCGCTCTCGGCCAGGAAGGCCTCGAGCTCCCCGGTCAGCGCGGTCCAGGCCACCTCCCGGTCGCGCACGATCTTGCGGAAGAAGAAGTCCTGGCCCTGGATGCCGGTGGTGCCCTCGTACAGGGTGTCGATCTTCGTGTCCCGGATGTACTGCTCGATCGGGTAGTCCTGCAGGAACCCGGACCCGCCGAAGATCTGCAGCGAGGTGGACAGCAGCGCGTACGACCGCTCCGACCCGCAGCCCTTGACCAGCGGCAACAGCAGGTCGTTGACGCTGCGGGCCAGCGCCGCGGCGGCCTGGTCGCCCTCCTGGTCGGCCAGGTTGGCCCGGTCGAGCCAGTCCGCGGTGTACAGGTACAGCGCGCGCAGTCCCTCGGCGTAGGACTTCTGCAGCATCAGCATGTTGCGGACGTCCGGGTGGTGATCGATGGTCACCCGCGGGGCGGTCTTGTCCGAGGCCCGGGTCAGGTCCGCGCCCTGCACCCGGATCCGGGCGTAGTCCAGGGCGTTGAGGTAGCCGGTGGACAGGGCCGCGATCGCCTTGACGCCCACCTGCATCCGGGCCGACTCGATCACCTTGAACATCTGCGCGATGCCATCGTGTACCCCGCCGAGCAGCCAGCCCCTCGCCGGGCGGGCCGGGTCCGCGCCGAAGGTCAGCTCGCAGGTGGTGGACACCTTCAGGCCCATCTTGCGTTCGACGTTGGTCGTGAACACCCCGTTGCGCTCGCCGAGCGCGCCGGTCTCCGGGTCGAAGTGGAACTTGGGCACCACGAACAGCGACAGGCCCTTGGTGCCGGGCCCGGCGCCCTCGGGCCGGGCGAGCACGAAGTGAACGATGTTCTCCTCCAGGTCGTGTTCCGCGGAGGTGATGAAGCGCTTGACCCCCTCGATCTGCCAGGAGCCGTCGGGCTGCTCGAACGCCCTGGTCACGCCCGCGCCGACGTCGGATCCGGCATCCGGTTCGGTCAGCACCATGGTCGCGCCCCAGCGCTTGTCGACCATGGCCAGGGCCTGGCGCTGCTGCTCCTCGGTGCCCAGCAGGTAGAGCAGGCCGGCGAAGCCCGGGCCGCTGCCGAACATGAACACCGGGGCGTGGGCGCCCTGCACCATCTCGATCAGCGCCCACCACAGGGCGCGCGGCGCGGGCGTGCCGCCGAGCCCGGCGGGCATGTCCAGGCGCCAGTACTCCGCGTCCATGTACGCCTTGTAGGAGCGCTTGAACGACTCGGGCATGGTGACGCTGTGGGTGGCCGGATCGTAGACCGGCGGGTGCCGGTCGGCGTCGGTGAACGAGTCGGCGATCGGGCCGCCGGCCAGCCGCTCGACTTCGACCAGCAGTTCCCGCGCGGTGTCCTCGTCCACGTCCGGGTACGGTTCGCGGCCCAGCGCGCCCTGGGTGCCGAGCACCTCGAACAGGTTGAACTGGAGGTCTCGCAGGTTGCTGCGGTAGTGCGTCATGGCCTCTCCCCGGAGGTGTTCGTGGCGTTGGTCGGTGCCCCGGCGCCGGGACCGGCGGCCAGGTCGACGTCCAGCAGTCCGGACAGGACGCTGATCGTGTGGGCGGGTTCGACGTGCAGGACGGTGGCCATGCCCAGTTCCCGGGCCGGCGCGAGGTTCTCGATCAGGTCGTCGACGAACACGCACTGCTCCGGGCGCAGGCCGATCGCCTGCGCGCCGAGCCGGTAGATCTCGGCCGAGGGCTTGCGCACGCCGACCCGGCCGGAGATCACCACGCCCTGGAACAGTCGGTCCAGCAACTCGGGCGGGTAGCCGCCGGAACCCCAGGAGTTGGACACCAGGCCGGTGGGCACCCCGGCCGCCCGGGCCGCGGCGACCGCGTCGCGCATCCGCCCGACCACGCTGATCCCGCCGAGCAGGCGGCGGACCAGGTCGTCCGGGTCGACCCCGAGGAGTTTGCCGAAGCCCTCCTCGAACTCGCGTTCGGGCAGCTCGCCGGTCTCCAGCCCGCGCAGCAGCCGGCGGGCCGCCGGGTCGCCGCGGAAGGCGGCCGCCACCGCACCCGGGCCCAGGCCCTCGTGTTCGCCGAAGGCGGCGAAGGAGGCGAACACGTCGGTGGTCATCACCCCGCCCCAGTCCACCAGCAGCCCCCGGTACACCGTGCCCTCCGCGGCACTCGTCCCGGTCACGGTCAGCTCATCCGTTCGATGATCATGGCCATGCCCTGGCCGCCGCCGACGCACATGGTCTCCAGGCCGAACTGCTTGTCGTGCCACTGCAGCGAGTTGACCAGGGTGGTGGTGATCCGGGCGCCGGTCATCCCGAACGGGTGGCCCACCGCGATCGCCCCGCCGTTGACGTTGAGCCGGTCCAGCTCGATCCCGAGGTCCAGGTAGGACGGGACGACCTGCGCGGCGAAGGCCTCGTTGATCTCGACCAGGTCGATGTCGCCGATCTGCATCCCGGCCAGGGCCAGGGCCCGGCGGCTGGCCTCGACCGGGCCCAGGCCCATGATCTCCGGGGACAGTCCGCTGACCCCGGTGGACACGATCCGGGCGAGCGGGCGGATGCCGAGCTCGCGGGCCCGGGTGTCGGACATGATCACGACCGCGGCGGCGCCGTCGTTCAGCGGGCAGCAGTTGCCGGCCGTGACGGTCCCGTCCGGGCGGAACACGGGTTTGAGCCCGGCCACCGCGTCCAGCGTGACCCCGGGCCGCGGGCCGTCGTCGGCGCTGACCACGCGGCCGTCCGGGAGCGTGACCGGGGTGATCTCGCGCTGCCAGAACCCGTCGGCCAGGGCCTTCTCGGCCAGGTTCTGCGAGCGGACGGCGAACTCGTCCTGCATCTGCCGGGTCACGCCCTTGGCCTGGGCCAGGTTCTCCGCGGTCTGGCCCATCGCGATGTACACGTCCGGCAGTTCGCCGCCCTCCCGCGGGTCGGTCCAGGTCGGGGCCTCGGCGCCGGAACGCTCGACCGTGCGGGCCAGCGCGGTCTCGTACCGGGGGTTGAGGGTGTCGGGCAGGAAGTCGGCGGCGCCCTTGGCGTACCGGGAGACGCACTCGACTCCGGCGGAGATGAACACGTGGCCTTCCCCCGAACGGATGGCGTGCAGGGCCATCCGGGTGGTCTGCAGCGAAGACGAGCAGTAGCGGTTGACGGTCGTCCCCGGCATCCCGTCGTAACCGAGCAGGGTCGCCACGACCCGGGCCAGGTTGTAGCCCTGCTCGCCGGCGGGCTGGCCGCAGCCGAGCATCAGGTCGTCGACGGTGGCCGGGTCGAGTTCGGGCACCTGGTCCAGCGCGGTGCGCACGATGGTCGCGGCCAGGTCGTCGGGACGGATGGTGGTCAAGGACCCCTTGCCTGCGCGGCCAATGGGGGAACGGGCGGTGGCCACGATCACGGCTTCGGGCATGCGGGTTGCTCCTCTTCGGTGGTCGGTCCGGCGGCGGTGCCGGGCCTGGTGGGGTCGTGCGCCCGGGCCGGGTCGGCGCGGGCGGCCGTGTCCCGGGCGAGCGCGGCGTTGCCGGCGCCGAGCAGCGGTTCGACGGTCTGGCCGATCTGCTCGAAGCCGGCCCCGACGGTCTGGCCGGTGCTGAAGCGCAGGTGGATCCCTTCGGAGATGACGGCGAGCTTGAAGAACGCGAGCGCGAGGTACCAGTCCAGCCGGGACAGGTCCACCGGGTGGCGCCGGGCGTACCGGGCGGCCAGGTCCGCGCCGCTGGGGAACCCGGGCGCGGGCGAGCCGGTCACGGTCACCGCGCTGCCGCGTGCGGCGCCCAGGCCCGCGTAGTAGACCAGGAAGAGCGCGAGGTCGGTGAGCGGGTCCCCGAGCGTGGACATCTCCCAGTCGAGCACGGCGGCGACCTGGTCGTCCGCGCCGACGAGCACGTTGTCGAGCCGGTAGTCCCCGTGCAGCAGGCAGGCCCGCGCGCTGGCCGGGATGCTCGCGGCCAGTCCGGCGTGCAGGGCGTCGGCGCCGGCCAGCGGGCGGCTGCGGGAGGCGTCGAGCTGGGTCTTCCAGCGGCGCACCTGGCGTTCGAGGAACCCGTCGGGCCGGCCGAAGTCGGCCAGGCCGACCGCGGCCGGGTCCACTTCGTGCAGGGCGGCCAGGACGTCGACCAGGGCGTCGGTCATGGCCGCGCGGCGGTCCGGGGCGAGGTCCGCGGTGTCCTCGGCCAGGCGGTACACGGCGCCGTCGACGTACTGCATGACGTAGAACGGCGCGCCGATCACGTCCGGGTCGGCGCAGTAGGCGACGGTCTCGGGGACCGGCACCGCGGTGGGGGCGAGCGCCGACATGACGCGGTACTCGCGGCCCATGTCGTGCGCGGTGGCCAGCACATGTCCCAGCGGCGGGCGGCGCACGGCCCAGCGTTGGGCGCCGTCGGTGACCGCGTAGGTCAGGTTCGAGCGGCCGCCGGCGATCACCGCGCCGGACAGCGGTCCGGCGACGAGGCCGGGGGCGACCACGTCCAGGTGGGCCCGCAGGCGGGACAGATCCAGGCCGGGCAGGCTTTGCGCGGGCGCCGCACTGTCGTCGGCCGGCGCGGCGGCGGTCGGGGATGGGGGTTCGGGGTTCGGCACGGTCACGACCTGGGTTCCTGGTTCGCCCGGAGCTCAGAAGTACAGTCGGGAGACGGCCTCGGCCACACAGACCGGCTTCTCGACGCCCTCGCACTCGACCGTGACCCGGGTGATCAGCTGCACGCCGCCCGGAACGTCGGCGACCTCCTGCAGCACGGTCCGCCCGCGCACCCGGGAGCCGACCGGCACCGGCGCGGGGAACCGGACCTTGTTCAGGCCGTAGTTCACGCTCATCTTCACGCCCTCGACCTGGATCAGGCCCTCGCCGAGGGCCGGGAGCAGGGACAGGGTGAGGAAGCCGTGCGCGATCGTGGTGCCGAACGGCCCGTCCTTGGCCCGCTCGGGATCGGTGTGGATCCACTGCCGGTCGCCGGTCGCCTCGGCGAAGCGGTCGACCCGCGCCTGGTCGACCAGGAGCCACTGGCTGACCCCGAGTTCGGAGCCGACCGCGTCGCGCAGCTGATCGAGGGTGGCGGTGCTCATGATCGGTCTCCTGCTTCCTGGTGCCGGGTGCTGGGTGCGCGGCGGGGAACGGCGGGCTGCGCCGGGATGCCGGCGGCCTCGCCCCTTCCCACTGACTGAGCGCTCGCTTAGCATTGCCGTCATGGTGCCGCCTGTCAACGGGTCGGCGGCCGCCGGGAGGGATTCGCCGTGACGACTGGCAGTGACCCGCGGGCCCGCCGGCCCGCACCGGACCCGCTCTGGCCCGAGCTCGAACCGGAGCCGGCCCGGCGGCTGGCGATCGGCGCGACCAGGGCGTTCGCCGAACGCGGCTTCCACGCGACCACCACCCGGGACATCTCCGAGCGGGCCGGGATGAGCACCGGCGGGCTGTATGTGTACTTCCAGTCCAAGGAGGACCTGCTCTTCCAGATCAGCCTGACCGGGCACCGCCGGGCGCTGGCGGTCGTGTCCGCGGCGGCCGAGAGCGAGCACGAACCGGTCGCCCGCCTGCACAGCGTGGTCCGCTCCTTCGCCTCCTGGCACGCGGAGAACCACCAGGCCGCACTGGTCCTGCAGTACGAGCTCGGCGCCCTGTCGCCCGAGCACTTCGCCGAGGTGGCGAAGGTGCGCCGGGAGATCGACCGGGTCATGCGCGAGACCATCCGGGCCGGGGTGGACGCGGGTTGCTTCGACGCGCCCGACCTGGCCGGGGCCGCGCTCGCCCTGCTGTCGCTGTGCATCGACGTGGCCAGGTGGTTCACGGTCGCGCACCGGCGCAGCCCCGAGGCGATCGGCGAGTTGTACGGCGACCTGGCCGTCCGGATGCTGCGCGCGGCGGGCGGCCCGGCGGCGGGGGCGGAGTGAGATGGCCGACTCCGGATCGGCGGGGACGCGGCGGGATGCGGCGGGCGCGCGGGACGTGACCGGCGCGCGGGATCCGGCGGGCGCGCGGCGCGCACGGCCGGGCCGGGCCAGCCACGGCGTGCCCGAGAACTCGCTCGGCGCCGTGGATCGCTGCTCGACCGAACCGCTCTACCGGCAGTTGCGCGAGGAACTGGCCCGCGGCATCGCCGCCGGGACGCTCGACCCCGAGGCGCCGCTGCCGTCCTCGCGGCAGCTGGCCGCACAGTTCGGGCTGTCCCGCAATACGATCAACGCCGCGTACCAGGAGCTGATCGCCGACGGAGTGATCGACGCCCGCCCGCGTCGCGGCCTGTTCGTCAACCGCGCCGCATACACGGGGACGGCCGGGCCGGCGTTGGGAGTCGAAAACGGCTCGGTCGTGGCAGGCACGCGCCCGGACACCGGGCAGCAAGCACTGGACTGGTCCGAGCGGCTGGGCCCGCCGCAGGCCGACGACCTGCCGCACGCCGACCGCTTCGCGGACTGGCACCGGATGCCGTATCCGTTCGTGACCGGCCAGCCGGACCCGGCGCACTTCCCGAGCCGCGAGTGGACCAGGGCGCTGCGTGACGCGCTGCTGCCCGAACACGTGCACGCGAGCCTGGACGACGGCGCCGGTGCCGGCGACGACCGGCTGCTCACCACAGCCCTGTGCGAGCACGTCCTCGCAGGTCGGGGCATCGCCGCCGACCCGGATCAGGTGCTGATCACGATGGGTTCCCAGCACGCGCTACACCTGCTCGCCGCGACGCTGATCCGGCCCGGCGGAACCGTCGGCGTGGAAGAGCCCGGATCTCTCGACGCCCGGCAGATCCTGCTCCGCGCGGGCGCCCGAATATTGCCGCTCCCTGTGGATGCAGAGGGCCTGGTTCTCCCGCTCCCTCATCAGTCTCCTGCGCCGCCGCTGTCCCCGCGGGAACCTGCCGATCAGCCCGCCGACCTCGAACTGCTCTATCTGACGCCTGGCCGCCACCGCCCGACCAACGTCGCCCTGAGCCTGGAGCGCCGCAAACTCCTGCTGTCCGCGCTGGCCGGCCGGGAGACCGTCATCATCGAAGACGACTGCGACGGCGAACCGTACTGCCCCGGCCCGTCGATCCCCACGCTCAAGTCGCTCGACGGCACCGGCCGCGTGGTCTATCTGGGCACGGCCTCCACCTTCCTGGCCCCCGGCCTGCGGATCGGCTACCTGGTCGCCGACCGCGGCCTGGTCGCCGAACTGCGCGAGCGCCGCCGCTACCAGCTGCGCCGCCCGCCCGGCCAGACCCAGCGGGCCCTGGGCCTGCTCATCGCCGGCGGCCAGTACCAGCGGATCATCCGGCTCTACCATCAGCGCATGGACCGGCGCCGCACGGCGATCGTCGACGCGGTGCAGACCCACCTGCCCGGACTCGGCGACTACCCGCCCGGCGGATCAAGCCTCTGGCTCACCGGCCCGCCGACCCTGGACTGCCGCCGGCTGCAGACCGCGGCGCTCAAACAGGGCGTCGTGATCGAACGCGGCGACGTGTTCTTCGCCGCCGCTCCCCCGCCGCGCCATCACCTGCGCCTGGGCTTCGGCTCCATCCACCGCGACCAGATCGAGCCGGGCATCCGCCTGCTCGCCGACCTGATCGAGCACTGCGACGCCGACCCGCTCACGGTGTGACGACGCGCAGCCACTGGTCGACGATCGGCGGGGCCACGTCCCCGCGTATCCGTTCCAGCCTGACCTTGGCCCCGCCGGGCCGGGAGAACATCCGGACCCCGTCGCCGAGCAGGACCGGGGCGACGTGCACCAGGATCTCGTCCAGCAGCCCGGCTTCCAGGCAGCGGGCGGCGGTCGCGGCGCCGAACACGACCACGCACTTGTCCCCGGCCGCGGCCTTCGCGGTCGCCACCGCACTCGGGATGTCGCCGTCGAGCAGGGTGAACCCGGGCGGCGCGACCTCGTCCGGATCGTGGGTCAGGACGAACATCGGGCCGGTCCACGCGCCGCCGTACGGCTTGCCCGGCTCCGTGGACGAACCGCGGTCGGACTCCCCGCCGTGGTGCGTGCGCGCCCCGATCAGCAGCGCGCCGATGTTCGCGAGCAGATCGGCGGCCGCGGCGTTGGGGCCGCCGAGGTAGTCCATGATCCAGGTCATCTCGCCGCCCGGGCCGGCGATGAAGCCGTCGAGCGACATGGTCGCGTGGTAGAGCACCTTTGCCATGGACACAATCTACGAGCGGCCACCCACATCCGCCTGATCGGGTGGGTTTGCCCGATGCAAGACCTCGCATCTGACCCTGATCACCACTAAAACCGTCTTATTTTTGAAAAATCGGGCGAAAAGCTTCAAACGAATGTACATTCGGGCCATGGAGAATGCCACGGCTCGCGTGCCGCCGACCGCCGCCGACGGCCGGCCGACCGGCCGGACCGCCCTGACGAACGTCCGGATCTTCGACGGGCGCGGACTGACCGCGCCCTCGACCGTCGTCGTGGACGGCACGCGGATCGGGACCGACACCGCCGGAGCCCGGGTGGTCGACGGGCGCGGCGGGATCCTGCTGCCCGGGCTGATCGACGCGCACATTCACCTGAACGGCGCCGACACCCTGGAGCAGCTGACCGACTACGGCGTGACCACGGCGCTGGACATGGGCACGTGGCCGGCCGCGACGGTCACCGCGCTGCGCAGCCGGCCCGGGCTGACCGACATACGCAGCTGCGGGATCGGCGCGTCCTCGGCGGCCAGCGGGCACGGCCAACGTCCCGGCCGCCCGCGCGAGGGCCTGGTCGCGGGCCCGCGGGACGCAGCCGGGTACGTCGCGGACCGGGTGGCCGAGGGCGCGGACTACATCAAGATCATCATCGATCTGCCGGGCTTCGACCAGCCGACGCTGGACTCCCTGGTCGCCGCCGCGCACGAGTACGGCCGCATAGCGATCGCGCACGCGTCCTCGTTCGCCGCGGTCGACATGGCGCAGGCCGCGGGAGTCGACGTCGTCACGCACGTGCCGCTGGACCATGCGCTGGACGAGGCGGCCGCGGGGCAGATGATCGTCGACCGGCGGGTCGTCATCCCCACGCTCGCAATGATGGAGGCGATCGTGGAGAAGGTGCGCCGCCCGCGGCACAGCGCGAGCACCAGGCCGTCGTACAAGGCGGCGCGCGAGTCGGTCAGCCTGCTCTACCGCGCGGGCGTGCCGATCCTGGCCGGCACGGACGCGAACGAGTCCTGGGCTGTCCCGGCCTCGCCGCTGTTCGGCGACAGCCTGCACCGCGAGCTGGAGTTACTTGTGGACGCGGGCCTGTCCACCGTCGACGCGCTGCGCGCCGCCACCTCCCTGCCCGCCCGGCACTTCGGCCTGACCGCGCGCGGCACCATCCAGCCCGGCATGCGCGCGGACCTGGTACTGATAGCCGGGGACCCGATCGACGACATCACCGCGACCCGCCGGATCGAGCAGGTCTGGTGCGCAGGAATCGAACGCTTCCAGGACTAGATGATCGATCCGAACGGGGCCGGGGCCCGCAAATGCAGACGACACCCACCCCGAAGGCTGACACGATGTCCCCATGAGCAGAGCGGTGACGGCCAGGGACGACCTCGCGTCACGCCGTCGGTATACGCAGCTCCTCCGGCGGTCCTTCGATGGCAGTGATCTCGCGTCGGTGTGCCTGCAACAGTTGCGGTTCACCCAGTGCACGTTTCGCGGGGCCGATCTTCGTCAGGCCACCTTGGACCGATGCTTCTTCAAGCTGTGCGACTTTCACGGGGCCGACCTGCGCGGCGCCTCCCTGCGCGGAATCTCCCTGGCGGGCTGCGATCTGACTGGCGCCGACCTGCGGGCCGCGGACCTGACCGGGGCGCGAGTCGGTCAAGTCCGCACCGGCAGCCCGCCTTTCGGGCTGACCGACGCCACCGGCATCAAGCTGGACAATGCCGTCCTGCGCGACCTTGAGCTCGACCAGGTCATCGGCTGGCCCAGCATCAGGTGATCCAGTCGATGACCGAGGGTTTACCGGCTGGTGCTCAAGACGGCCGGTACTCGGCCCGCAGTCCGGCAAGGTGGTAAGCAAGCTGGTGGTGTCCGCGGCGGTGCAGGTCGTCCCGCAGCTGCTCGAAGTCCTCGCGCCGGGCGACGGCGAACAGCAGCGGGTCGGTGTTGGCCGCGGACTCGTCGAGCTGGTCGATCAGCCGGGCCAGTCCGGCCGGTTCGACCCAGCCCGCGTACCAGACGACGAGCTGCTCCGGGCACTGGTCCGGGGCGATCGACATGAGCAGGTTGACCAGCCGGCTCATCTGCTGCGCGGACAGCTGCGCCTGGGCCTTGCCCAGTCCGTCCTGGACCTCGTGTTCCGGCCGGGCCAACAGGGCGGGCACCAGGGTGGCGGCGACCTCGGGCGAGCGGACCGCGACGACCGTGGCCGCGACCTGCGCGAACGGGCGGCCGTTCAGGCCGAGGGCGAGCGTGCGGGCGTCGGCCGGGAGGTTCTGCGCCACGAGCGCGTCGAGCATGGCCGCGCACGCCTCGTCGCCGATCCCGGCCAGCCGGGCGAGCAGCGGGTCCACCTCCTTGCCCCGGCGCGCCTTGCGTAGCGCGCCGAGCAGGGTGCCGATGTCCTGCGGCCGCCCGGCGAGCACGGACACGAGCAGTTCGACGACGCCGTCGGCGTGGCCGCGCATGCGCAGGATCTCGCCGTATCGCAGGACCGTGGGGATCGGTTTGGTGCGAGCGGCGGCGGTGAACGCGTAGGTGGACAGGTCCTGGTGGTTGCCCGCGTTCAGATAGGCCGCGAGCGATTCGAGGTCGCCCTCGGACGCCTGGTACTGGGCCAGGACCGCGTCGAGGAAGTCGCGGGCGGTGTCCGGTCCGAGCGCGGCCGCCAGCGTGCCGGTCATCCGCGCGGTGGTCGCCGGGGCCGGACCGCAGGCTTCGACCAGCCCGCGGAACAGGTCGGCGGCCGCGTCCTGGATCCCGGCCGCGCGCAGCCGCCGCAGCAGGTCGACCGCGCGGTCCGGCGGCAGGGCCGCGGCGGCCCGGCGGGCGGCGCGGCGGTAGAGCTCGAAGGCCTCGGCCGGCCAGCCGTCCTGCTCGTACCGTTCCGCGAGCGCCAGGGTCTCCTGTTCCGACCATTGCGCGGTATCCGGAACCTGCATCGGATCGCCCACCCATCACACCTGGAGGTTTCCCCAGCGGAAACCCTCCGGTCCGGGTGCGTTTCTACCACGGTCACCGGGCCCAGGGAACCCGTCTGCGCGCAGGCGCTGGCCAGACCGGTTCCGGTTGTCGACATGCCACGCCGGGCCCGTGCCGCACTCGCGCCACACCGGCACCACGGTCGGGCCGGGGCGGGGTCGGGAACGGTCAGTCGTCAGCGCGCTGACGATCGTGCACGGGCATCGGCGTGATCCGCAGCACCCGTGCGACCGGCCCGGGCAGCCACCAGTTGAGCCGGCCGAGCAGGGCGACCAGTGCCGGGGCCAGCACGCCGCGGATGACCGTGGCGTCGATGAGGATGCCCGCGGCCAGGCCGGTGGACAGGATCTTCACATCGGTCTGCGGCACTCCGCCGAGCGCGACGAACGCCAGGAACAGGATCAGCGCGCCGCTGGAGATCAACCGCCCGGTGTGTCCGATCCCGCGGATCACGGCCTCGTCGACCTCGTGTCCGCTCTCGTACTCCTCGTTGATCCGGGTCAGGATGAAGACCTCGTAGTCCATCGAGAGCCCGAAGAGCAGCGCGAACACGGCCAGCGGCACCCACAGGGTGACGGCGCCGGTCGCCGGGCTGGAGAAGAGCGCCTGCGTGCCGTGGCCCTCCTGCCAGACGAAGGTCAGCACGCCGAACGCGGCGGCGAGGGACACGACGTTGAGCAGCAGGGCCTTGATCGGCAGCCAGACCGAGCGCAGCGCGCGGGTGAGCAGCAGGAGGGTGACGACGACGATCGCGGCCGCGATGATCAGCAGGTTGGGTCCGTAGAGGGCGTGGATGAAGTCGCCGTCCTGGGCGGGCGACCCGCCGACCCGGGCGCCCGGAACCTGCGCGGCGGCGCCCCGGATCCGGGACAGCGCGGCCTTCCCGGCGTCGCTGGACGGGTCGTCGGCGGACCACGCGTCCACGACCCGCTGCCCGCCGCGGCTCCACTGCGCGGGGGCGACCGCGGTGATGCCGGATGCGGGTGGGAGCACGGCTGAGGCCTGGGAATTCGTGCTCGAACTGGTGCTCGTGCCTGTGCTCGTACCTGTGCTCGCCGGCAGCAGGATCTCGGTCGGGCGCAGGACTCCGGAGCCGATGCCGGAGCTGGTCAGGTCTTGCAGTCCGGCGCGGGCCTCGGCGGTGGCCGTCGCGGCGGTAGCGCTGGCCTGCGGCTCGCCGAGGCTGAGGCCGAAGACCGGGATGATCAGCACGGCCAGGACCAGCAGGGCTCCGGCGGCCGAGACGATGCGATGGCCGACCACTTTGCGCGCGATGGCGGTCCACAGGCGGCTGACCGTGGACGGCGGCCGTTTGCGCGGCCATTCCAGCCGGGGGCCGATCGCGTCCAGGATGACCGGCAGCAGGGTGGTCGACACGGCGATGCTCAGCAGCGGGATCAGCAGTCCGGCGAGACCGACGCTGCGCAGGAACGGAACGTTCGTCAGCGCGAGCGCGGCGAGGCTGACCGTGACGGTGATGCCGGAGAACACCACCGAACTGCCCGCGGTGGCCGCGGACTTGAACACGGCGTCGCGGTTCTCGGCGCCGCCGGCCCGTTCCTCCCGCCAACGGGTGACGATCAGCAACGCGTAGTCGATGGCCACGCCGAGCCCGACCAGCGCGACGATGTTCTGCACGAGGGTGGACATCGTCGTGACGTAGGTCATGGCGTAGATGAACACGAACGCCGTGGGGATCGCCACGCCCGCGATCAGCAGCGGAAGCAGGGCAAGCAGCGACCCGAAGACGATCGCGAGCACGACGAGCGCGGCCGCACCGGCGGCGAGCGTCTCGAACAGGACGCTGTTGCCTCCGCCGGCCCCGCCGGACGCGAGGATCGTGGAGCCGGTGATCTGAACGGGCGCGCCGTCGACGGTCGTGTGAGCCAGCGCGTCGGCCAGCACTGGCCGAGCCTTGTTGTAGGGCCCCGAGGAGGTGAAGTCGGGGATCGGGTAGATCAGGTCGAAGGTGGTGCGCCTGTCGGCGGACACGAAGGCGCGGTCGTTGCTGGTCAGCAGGGATGCGGTGCGTGCGCCGGGGAGCGCGGCGGCGGCCTTGCCGAAGGCTGTCTGCAGCTGGGCGCGCACGCCCGGGGAGTCGACCGTGGTGCCGGCGGGCAGCTGGACGACCGCGACGAGCGGCGGGGTGATGCCGCCGGAGCCGAAGGTGTGCACGATCGCGGAGTTGGTCTCGAACGCGGGCTGTCCGGGCAGGTCGAAGGCGAAGGACAGGCGTGGCCCGGCCTGGCTCGCGGCCACGCCTCCGGCCAGGGCGAGCACGATCCAGCCTAGAATCACGAACCAGCGGTGGGCCACCGCCCACCGCGCCACCCGCGCTGTGCCGCTCGGTCGCGCCGAGGCAGATCGAGATAGCTCACTCACTGAATGATTCATGCGGTGAGAGTACACTGGTGGTGAGAGGAGCGAGTCATGGGCCCCGGGCCGGATGTTGGCGTAGGTGTGGGCGAGGGTGTCAGTAGTGCACAAACGCAGCTTCGCCAGCAGGCCATCATCGAGGGGCTGCGCGATTACGGGACCGAGTCGACCCGTCTGGCGCAGGTCTTCGCGGCGATTCACCATCTCCAGACCGCTGATCTGCATGCGCTCGTGGCGATCATGACTGCCGATCGTGGCGGCACGCCGCTCACCCCGCGGGTGCTGCGTGATCATCTCGGGTTGTCGTCGGGTGGTACGAGCTATGTCATCGACCGGCTTGAAAAGGCCGGCCATATCCGCCGAAGCCGCGAGGACACGCGGGACAATCGGGTGGTGCACCTGCGCTCGACCGATCAGGGCATGGCCACCGCCCGGTCGTTTTTCGGGCCGCTCGGGGTGCTTATCAAGGCGGTACTAGACACGTTCGACGGGCCCGATCTAGAGGTGATCGAACGCTTCATCACCGCTGCGGCCGATACCGTCACCGCGCACCTGGATCATCTGAACCACCCCGATGCCAGCCTTTGACCACTCGACGAGATCGAAGACGAACTGCTCGCCCGCCACGCCCGCCCCCAAAGAGGTCGTCATAAGCTTTATGCGGTGGCACTCACCGTTCCCGACGCGGAACGCATCACACCCAGCCGCCAGGAGCAGGAGATCACGGCATGTATTGCCTACAAGCGGTCATCGCCGCGGAGCAGGTGCTCGGTTCGCCGGCCGGCGCCGTCACAGCACCGCGGGCCGTGCCGCTCGGGCAGGGGCTGGCGCTGCTGCTACAGCGCCTTGCACAGCGGCTCCTCCGGTTCCTCCGGCATCGAGGCCAAGGATCCGAGCTGCTCGGCAGTCAGCGCCCGCGCCTGATCGATCACCCACTCGACCGCGTCCCCGTGGAGACCAGCCACCAGCCAGGTGGGGACCTGCTCGACCACCGTGAAGGCCAGGCAGCGCACTCAGCTGTTGCCCGGCAACAGCCGAACGGGACGTTCGAGGTCGACTACCCGCCACAGGCTCGCCGGCCAGCCGAGCTCGTCGGTCGCGCACTCGTGAACGACGAGACCTTCGCCGCCGACCAAGCGCCGCTGCACTGCACGCCCGTTCCGTTCACGGGCGGCAAAGAACCTCTCCGGGCCGAAGGAGACACGAACCGCAGGAGCCGGCGTCGGAGTGCCGAAGAACCGCTCATCCTCGGAAGCAAGGGCGAAGTACATGGCCGCGATCGAATCGTATGCCATGCGACACGACTTCGGCATCGGATTTGCCTAGTGCAGAGAAGCAGCCGCCATCAACGCAGCAGGTCATAGGACTAGGAACGGGCGGTCAGAGGACTGCCATCCGAGAGCATCAGATCTCGCAGGAACGCGCTGACCGGTTGGATCTCGTTGCCGCCGCCATCGACCACAACGAACGGCAACGAGCTTCGAGCACTTGCCCGCACCTCGCCAGCCCGCGGCACCTCGAGCCTGCCCTCGGTCAGCGCACGCCGTGGCTCGTCCACCAGAACCACCTCCATGGAAAGCCCTATTGAGCACCACCGAATTGAGCACCACCGACAGATTGAATGCCCGTAGGCCTTTGCCAGCGGTCGATCCGGTACCGATTGGCGCCGCTCTCAGGTGTTGCCGTTGTGAGGTTCGAGCGGCCAACGAGGCCCGCACCGCCTCGTCGCCCCATCCCAGCTCAGCAGATCCCGCTTCGGCTCGCCCGCACCCCCGCACCCCCGCCCCAGTTCCGTGCTTTCTTCTCGCAGCTTCGGAACTCGCCCCCGACATATGTACACCGATTCCCCGTTTCCGACTTGCTTGTCTATCCGGAGAATCCTCTGCTTTCGATGGCGGTCAATGCTTGTGACAGCGTTGCCAGAGCCTCCAACGAGTGCCGGAATCCCTCAATGCCGAGTTCCGCCGTCAGCAGGTCGGCGAACGTCTGGTGCGCCGGGATGATTCGGTGCACGGCGTCCCGGCCGGCTTCGGTCGGCGTGAGCAGTTTGGCGCGCGCGTGGGCTGGATTCGGATGGTATTCAGCCAGTTCATGGCCGACGAGCAGGTCGGCGATGCGTTGGACGCTCTGCCGGGTGATGCCCATCACCCGCGCGATCCCGGCGACCGGCAGCGGCTTGTCCAGTACCGCACCGAGTACCTGCCACCAGGCTGCGGTCAGTCCGGCCGGGCGGGCGAGCTTCTCGGCCACGTCGAGGAACTGGCCGTTGAGCCGGAACACGGTCAGCGCCGTACCTGACAGCAGTTCGACCGGTTGGGGCCCGTCGGTCACCGCGCACCTGCGTTCGCCAGGTCCCAGTACGCGCTCTCGTCCTGGGCGCCGAACAGCCGGCACCAGGCGTCGAGTACGTCCGGGCGGTAGATGTCGAGCCGGGCCAGGATCTCGCGGGCGAACTCTACCGGCGCGGTCGGCCCGGCCGTGATCAGATCCCGATCGGTGACGGCCGCAGTATGCTGATAGTGGGCTGCCCCGGCGTAGCCGCTGGAGGCCAGGTATTCCGCGGCGCCGCTGGTGTGGTCTCGCTCGTCGAGCAGGCCCTCTCGGGCCAGGCCGAAGGTCGCGCCGCAGATCGCGGCGACCGGGACGCCTGCGTCCAGGAAGGTTCGGGCGGTGTGTGCGAACGCGTCGAGTGCGCCCTCGGTGTGCCAGACCCCTGATCCGGGCAGGATGAGCATGGCACTGTCGGCCGGTTCGAGGTCCGCCAGCAGCACGTCCGGCAGTTGGCGCATGCCACCGGCGGTCGTCGCGGGTTCGGCGGTCAGGCCGACGCTCGCGACCTCGTAACGGCCGGGTTCGTGCTGCCACTGCGGGCTGCGGATATGGGCGATGGCATGGCCGACCTCCCAGTCGGCGAGGCCGTCGTAGACAGCCACGTGCACAGTCTTCATCATGACACAATCCTGTCAAATAGACAGCTGGCTGTCAATATGAAGAACGAGCGGAGAGATGGCCGGACGAATGCTGGACCCGACAGCCCTTCACGTCGTCGCCCAGATCCACGTTCGGCGGTCCGAATCTTCCGTCGGGAGGTCAGAAGTCAGCACGCACTCGCGCGAACGAGGGATCCGGCTGCCATCCGACGCGCCGTTCGGCCTCTCCGCAAACGGCGACGCCATATCGAGCCTGCACAGCACGATCGTGCTTCGTTCGTCTCCCCAGAACTCTTACTCAGTCTGCGGCGCCCGTTCGAAGCCGACGATGAACCGAACGAAAAGTCCCGCGCCTATCGCCTACCGATTTTCCGTACCGACCCATGCCGCCGTCGCGGCCAACTCCACAGCAGCCAGCACGCCCGTCACGTCCCGGCGTAACTTTCCGCGCCGCTGCCCAAGACGAGTTGTTCCGAATTCTGGCGCGGCGAAACAGCTGATCGGCAGCGCCCGGCCGCACGCCGCGGCCAACCGCAGACGACAGAGTATGCGGTCGACCACGGCGCACGCCCAGCCACCACCGCTGAGCCGTTTCGCCGTGCGCACCCACCCAGCAGGTCAGCGCACCTACCAGCAACTCGGCCCAGGCGCCAGAATCCGGAACAACTCGTCTAGTTGCCGCCACGGCCGTGCCTCTTGCCGCCACGTCTGGGCCAGCGGTAGATGACGTAGGCAATCACCAACGCGACGATCACGTACGGGACGATGTTCGTTACCTCATGCATGAGATTGCCTCTCTGAGAGTTCTGACATTGTTCGACGTTCGACCGTGACCTGGGTTACCCGACTTGCCCGAAAGGTCGCTCACGGCACCCCGCCGACGGCCTAATCTAAGGACATGGCGCCTAGCGGCGTGACGGCTCCGGCTCCGTCGCGTAGGGTTGCTTCGGCACGTTCTAGCTGATCGTTCATACTGTCCACTGTCCCGCTGTCCGCGCCAAGCGGCATCGGCGCCTGGGTGGAACTTCAGCCAGCCCGAATCCCGGTCTCGACCGCCGTCTCTCCGGTCCTGGTTGGATCCTCCGCCCCTGGGTGGAGATCGAACTTCCACCCTGCGTTCGATGAGCCGCCCGCCAGCCGCGACTAAACTCGACGACATGGGCAGGAACCAGACATTCGAGCAGCCCGGCGCGATCGCCACAGGTGACGCGGCCGGTCAGCGGGGCGCACACGGTGCGGCTCGCCATGGTCTGCTGCTTCGTCTGCTCCGGCCGCTGCTCGTCGTCGCGGTAGTCACCACCATCGTGGAGGTGGCGGCGCATTCCACCCCTCGGCCGGCGGTTCACGGATCCGGGCTGTTGGTCACGCTCGCCTTGGCCAGCATCGCGGCGGGACTGTTCGGGGGCGTGTACACGATCACCGCGCCGCAGCCGGACCCGGTGTTCGCCGGCGGCATCGCACTGGCGACCGCGAGTTCGCTGGCGCTGGTCTGGCTTCAGCCCCTGGATCGGGCGGGCCTGACCGGCATGGCCACGGTGACGGTCCTCCTGGTGGCCTGTCTGCGTCAACGCCCTCGCCTGCTGGCAGCGTTGATAGGCGGTGAGTTCGTCGTCCTGGTGGCCGAGTCGTGGCGCGGGCGAACGCTGCCAGCGAGCCTGTCGCTGTGCTTCCCGATATTGGGGGTGTACGTCTTGACGATGCTGTTCCAGCGTATGCGCAACGACAAGGAGCAGGCTGAGACGCTGTTGGCACACGTCGAGGCGACTCGACATGCGCAGGCCGAGGCCGCCGCGCTCGCCGAGCGTCAGCACCTGGCGCGGGAGATGCACGACGTGCTCGCGCACTCGCTGTCCGGGCTGATGCTGCACCTCGAAGGGGCGCGGATGCTGGCCGGGAGCAGTCCGTCCGACCCGCGGCTGCCGCTGGCGGTCGACCGTGCGCACGAGTTGGCGAAGGAGGGGCTGACCGAGGCGCGCCACGCCATCGGGATGCTGCGCGACGAGCAGCTTCCCGGACCCGAGGCTCTGCACACACTCACCGGGCAGTTCACTCGGCACAGCGGGATCCCGTGCATGTTCGTGACGTCCGGCACGCCGCTGCCGATACGCCCGGACGCGCGGCTGGCCGTGTACCGCGTCACGCAGGAGGCGCTGACAAACGTCGTCAAGCACGCCCACGCCGACCGCGTCGACGTACGGCTGGCGTATGTGGGCGACCAGGTGAATCTGACCATCGAGGACTTCGGCGCGGGTCGCGACGCGGTCGATTCCCTCGCATCGGCGCCGGCCAGGGACAGCGGCGGGTACGGCCTGACCGGCATGCGCGAGCGGGCCGAGTTGCTCGGCGGCACTCTCGTCGCGGCCGCGACGGCTACCGGATTCCGAGTCGAGCTGAGGGTTCCGGCATGAGTGACAAACCGATCAGGGTGCTGGCCGCCGACGATCAGCGGGTGGTGCGCGAGGGCCTGGCGCTGGTACTCGGCCTCCTGCCTGGGGTGGAGGTGGTCGGCACAGCGTCCGACGGCGACGAAGCCCTGGCGCTGGCACAGGAGTTGCGGCCGGACGTGGTGTTGATGGACTTGCGGATGCCGCGCCGGGACGGGTTCGCGGCGATCCGGGAGTTACGCGAGCAGCTCCCGGAGATCAAGGTAATCGTGCTGACCACATATGCCGACGATCGTTCTGTGGTGGAGGCGCTGCGGGCCGGAGCGCGCGGCTACCTGACCAAGGACGCTGGGGGCGCGGAGATCGACCGGGCGTTGCGGCAGGTGCTCGACGAACGGTCCGTGATCGACCCGGCGGTACAGCACCATCTCGTCGACGCCATCGCGAACGGCGGCGCGAGCGACGACACCACTGTAAGAAGGAGCCCGAGCGAAGACGAAAACGAAAACGAGAACGAGAACGAGAACGAGAACGACATCAACGGAACTGGGCCCGGGAATGTGGGCCAGAGCAGCAATGGCAGCGTAGGAGGTAGGTACGAGAGCGCTCTGGTCGAGGGCGGGAGAAGCGTCCACGGCACGGATGGGGCTGCTGCTTCAGAAAGTGGGGACACCGGCGTTCGGGACGACGGGTTGAGCGGAGGCGGAAGCGGTCTCGGCGGCAAAGGTACTTGGAGAGGGGTCGAAAACGACGACAGGATCAGGAGCCAAAGCAACACCGACCAAAGCCGGAGTGTAAGCAACGGTTCTGGTGACGGGAACGGGAGCAGACATGGCACTGAAGACGCGGCCCGATACACCGGCAGGATCGGCAACGGGTTCACGAGCCAGAGCTACACCGGCCAAGCCAGGGGTGCGAACGAGGGATCTCGCGATGGGAATGGGAGCGGGAATAGCTTTACAGGCGCCGACCGATACTCGCCCGGCTTCGCCACCGGCACGAGCAGCGGCAGCGGCAGCGGCAGCGGCAGCGGCAGCGGCAGCGGCAGCGGCAGCGGCAGCGGCAGCGGCAGCGGCAGCGGCAGCGG
>DASZBX010000059.1:0-47354 GCA_035943635.1 Actinocrinis sp.
GTTGTCCTTGGTGATGATGCCCTGGGACTGGATCGGCATCGTGATGATCCGCAGGGACACCCGGTCCAGGTGGTCGACGAACGGGATGATCGTCCGGAACCCGGGTTCGCGCACTCCGATCACCCGGCCGAACCGGAACAGCACGCCTTTCTCGTACTGCTTGACGATCCGCACCGCCAGCGACAGGCCCAGCAGAACCAGGACCACGACGACGGCGAGAACAATGATCAAGACGGCCATGACGGAAGTGCCTCGTTTCAGATAGCGGACGAATGCGGCCCGGCCGGCCGGAGCCGGATCGGGCCAGTCCCTCCACCCCGAGTCTCGAACGCGCCCCGCCCGGACGGAAGAGGGCTTTCGGCCTGTCCCCGCGGGCCACCCGGCACCCCGGCCGTCGGCCGGCGCATTGCCCCTGAGCGCCGATGACCGGCATCCGGGAATTCAGGCTCGCAGTGATCAATGCCGACACCGGGGCCGCTGCTGGGCGGCCGCCGCCATCGGTACACGGCTGGACAAGGGCCGGGTCCTGTGGTTTCCGGGACTTTGGACCCGCGCCGAGGTGGATGGTCTGGGGCTACTGTCGGGATATGACGCACATGGCGCAGCACGATCCACCGATCCGGGTGTTCCTGATGGACGACCACGAGGTGGTCCGGCGCGGGCTGCGGGACCTGCTCGAGGTCGAGGGCGAGTTCGAGGTGGTGGGGGAGGCGTCGACCGCGGCGCAGGCCCTGGCCCGGGTCCCGGCCCTCAAACCGCAGGTCGCGGTATTGGACATGCGTCTGCCGGACGGCGACGGGGTGACCGTGTGCCGGGAGTTGCGTTCGCGGATGCCGGAGTTGGCCTGCCTGATGCTGACCTCGTTCTCGGACGACGAGGCGCTGTTCGACGCGATCCTGGCCGGGGCGTCCGGGTACCTGCTCAAACAGGTCGGTGGGACCGACCTGATCGGGGCGGTGCGCACGGTGGCCGGCGGCGGGTCCCTGATCGATCCGAAGCTGACCGCCAAGGTGATGGCCCGGTTGCGGGCGGGCGAGCCGAAGGACGCGTTCTCGGCGCTGACCTCGCAGGAGCGGCGGATCCTGGACCTGATCGGCGAGGGGCTGACGAACCGCCAGATCGGGGAGCGGTTGTTCCTGGCGGAGAAGACGGTGAAGAACTACGTCTCCTCCCTGCTGGCCAAACTCGGGATCGAGCGCAGGGTGCAGGCCGCGGTCATGGTCTCCGAGAGCAAGCGTGGGCCTCACCTGCGCGGGTGAGCGAAGCCGGGCCGTGAGGCCCTGGTCAAGCGGCGGGCTCGTCGGGCTGCGGCACCTGCCACAGCACGGTGGTGCCGCCTGCGGCGCCCGGTTCGACGGTGCAGGTTCCACCGAGCTGAGTGGCCCTGACCTGGAGGTTGGCCAGGCCGCTGCGTCGACCGTCCGGCGTGATGCCGATTCCGTCGTCGGCGACGGTCAAGGTGATCACGGCGCCGTCCGCGGCCAGGTCGACCCCGACGCTGGAGGCGCGCGCGTGCCGGGCGGTGTTGGACAGGGCTTCGCGCAGGACCGCGATCAGTTGCTCTGCTACTTCGCCGGGGACGAGTGTGTCCACCGGGCCGGTGAACTGGACCGCGGCGGGGAATCCGAGCACGCCGGTGGCCTGCTCGCACGCCTCGACGACCTGGGCTCGCACGCTCGGGGCGCCGTCGCCCTGCTCGTGGGCGTGCAGCGCGAAGATCGTGGAGCGGATGACCTTGATCGTCTCGTCCAGGTCGGTGATGGCCCGGGCGATCCGGCGGGCCACCGCGGGCTTCTCGGTGATCTTGTAGGCGCCCTGGAGGGACATCGAGGTGGCGAACAGCCGCTGGATCGCCAGGTCGTGCAGGTCCCGGCCGATCCGGTCGCGATCGGCGTAGAGGGAGAGCAGTTCGGTGTCTTTGCGCCGCTGGGCCAGTTCCAGGGCGACCGCCGCCTGTACCGCGAGGTCGGCGGTCAGGGCCGAGGTGGCGGCGTCGAACTGCTCGGCCCCGGCTCGCCGGGCCAGGGCGAGCACGCCGCGTACCTGGCCGGGCGCGCCGAGCGGTACCACGAGTGCGGGTCCGAATCCCAGATCGCCGATGGGCTGGCGGTCCGGGTACGGTTGCGCGGTCAGGTCCACGACCAGCGCCGGCTGTCCGGAGGTGTACACCGCGCCGAGCAAAGTGTCCTGGATGCCCAGAACGGCGGTGCGAGTCCGGTCGGCTTCGTCTCCGTCAGCCGCGACGACCAGCAGGTCCTCGCCCCCGGCGTCGGGCAGGGCGATCACGGCCAGAGCGGCGGCGGCGAAAGTGCGGACCCGTGGAGCCAGCTCGGCGAGCAGGTCGTCGGTCTCCCGGCCCAGGAGCAGGCCCCGGGTCAGTTCCGCCGTGGTCTCCAGCCACTGGCGCCGGCGCTGGGCCTCGTCGTAGAGGCGCGCATTGTCGATCACCACGCCCGCGGCCGCGGCCAGGGCGGTGACCACGGCCTCGTCATCCGCGTCGAAGGGGACACCGCCCCGCTTCTCGGTCAGGTACAGGTTGCCGAACACTTCCTCGCGCACGCGGATCGGTACGCCCAGGAACGAGTGCATGGGCGGGTGGCCGGCCGGGAACCCGGAGGAGTTCGGGTGGGCCGAGAGGTCTTCGGTGCGCAGCGGCTCCGGATGCCGGATGAGCTCGCCGAGCAGGCCGTGGCCGGCCGGGTGCGGGCCGATCCGGGCGATCTCCTCGTCGGACAGGCCCACCGTGATGAACCGGGTCAGCTTCTGCTCGGGGCCGATCACGCCCAGGGCCCCGTACTTCGCGTCGACCAGGCCGGTCGCTCCCTTGACGATCCTGGTCAGCGCCTGTTCCAGGTCCAGGCTGCTGCCGATCCCCACCACGGCGTCCAGGAGTTTGCGCACCTGGTCCCGGGACGAGCGCACCCCGTCGAGCCGGCCCTGCAGCTCGTCGAGCAGCTCATCGATCCGCAGTTGCGGCAGGATCCGGGAGACCTCGGCACTCACATCTTGCGTCACGGGTACTCGTCTCGTTTTTGAACAAGAGCGGCTGCCGAACAGGTGCCGTCGACGGCACTTCGTGCCACTCTTCATCTCCCGCTACCCGTTGTCAAAGCGTTCAGACGAGATTGTCCCGCCCCACGTGCAGGGCGGATCGAGGGCTGACACCCGGCTGCTCGACGGGTAGACGAGGTGGCGGGCGGTGGGTCGGCGCACCAGCGATCGCCTGGCGGCGAGGTCCAGGTCGGCGGGCTTCAGATTGCGGATATCGCTGCCGGTCAGCGAGCATCCGCAGGCTAGTCGGCGGTTGGGCTGCCGGCGGCGCCCGATCCGCTCGCATCGTGAGCATCGTGGTCACACTAGGATTCGGCCAGCAGTCGAGCAGGGTTGGCGGGATTGGGGCGAGCGCGTATGTGGTCGGCGGATCTGCTCGGGGTCGGGGTTGGGGCATTGATCGCGGTGGTGACGACTCCGGTCGGGGTGTCCGGGGCGGTGTTTCTGTTGCCGGTGCAGTTGAGTGTGCTCAACGTGCCCAGTCCCGCGGTCACTCCGACGAATCTTTTGTTCAACGTGGTGGCCGGGCCTGGTGCGCTGGCGCGTTACCGTCGGTCCGGGTCGTTGAACTCGCCGTTGGCTCGGCGGATGGTGGCCGGTACCGTGCCGGGGGTGGTGATCGGGGCGCTGATTCGGGTGTTCGCCGTTCCCGGGGTGCGGGTCTTTCACCTGCTGGTGGCGGTGGTGTTGTTGCCGTTGGGGGTGTGGTTGTGTGCGCGCAGCCTGCGCCGCCTGGCGCCCGAGGCTGCTGGGCGGGTGCCGGAGCCGGAGCCGTCCGGCCGGGTGGTGACCGTTCTGGCGTTGGGGGTGGGGGTGGTCGGGGGGATTTACGGGATCGGCGGTGGTTCGCTGCTCGGTCCGATTCTGGTGGGGCGCGGTGTGCCGGTGGCCAGGGTCGCTCCGGCGGCGCTGGCGTCGACGTTCGTGACGTCCGTCGTCGGCGCGTTGACGTATGCGCTGCTCGCGTTGACCGGGCGGGGGAACATCGCCCCGGATTGGCCGTTGGGGGTGGCGTGCGGGGTCGGCGGTCTGCTCGGCGGGTATGTCGGTGCCCGGCTCCAGCCTCGTCTGCCGGAACGTGGGCTGCGCTTGTTGCTCGGTGCGGTCGCGGTCGGTCTGGCCGTGCTCTATCTGGTGCAGTCCCTGGCCTGATCGGCGCCGGTCGGGTCGGGGGCGTGGTGCTGATGGGCGATGGGCGTGTTGATCGATTCCGGGTTGCCGCCGACGGCGCGCCAGACCAGGTTGGCGGTGCGTTGGGGCCAGTTCTCCGGTGGTTCGAGGCCGGCTAGTGCGCGGGCGTACCAGGAGCCGGTGCACAGGGTGATGGCTATTTCCAGGTCGGCGTCGGGGTCGATCAGGCCCAGGTGTCGGGCTCGGCGCAAGATGCCCAGCAGGCGGGCGCGGCGTGGGGCGATGACCTGGGCCTGGTAGCGGGCGCGCAGGGCGGGGGCGGTGCTGTCCTGGAGCATGGTGCCGACCAGGGAGAGGCGGCCGGGGCGGGAGACGCCGTGTTGGTAGTCGGTCAGTTCGGCCACCAGGTCCGCGAGCGGGTCGGAGGAGGAGGCTTCGGGTCCGGCGTCGGCGATCACTTCCAGGGCGGCGGCGGCCAGGGCGGCTTTGGTGGGCCAGCGGCGGTACAGGGCCTGGCGGGTGGTGCCGGCCTCGCGGGCCACCGCGGTCAGGGACAGGGCTTCGTAGCCGACGCCGGCCAGGTGCTGGTTGGCCACGGCCAGGACTCGTGTGTCGATGTCCGGGTTCCGGGTCCGTCCGCGGTGTTCTCCGGCTGTTGCCACGGTACGGAGGTTATCACTAAGCTATTCAATACAATGCAGTATTGTATTGTAAAAGTGGCGTTTCACCAGGGGAGATGACGCATGGTCGTCGAATACATCCGCTATACCGTGCCGCCCGAGCGGACTGAGGAGTTCGAGGAGGCCTACCGCAAGGGCGGACTGGTCCTGGACGCGGACGAGCACTGCCTGCGCTACGAGGTGGCCCGCGGCGTGGAGGAGCCGGAGCACTACACCGTGCGGATCGAATGGGACTCGGTCACGGGTCACGAGCAGGGCTTTCGTACCAGCGCCGGGTTCACCGACTTCTTCGCCGCGGTCCGGCCCTTCTTCAACCAGATCCAGGAGATGAAGCACTACGAGGTACGGGCCACGGGGTCCGCCAACTGACCGCCCACGCCCCGGCCTCGGCCGGGGCGGCACACCGCACAGTTCGAAGGAAGGAATCATGGCCCCCGAAACAGAGAACGAGACTGAGGCAGGGCGGGCGCGGGAGTCGCTCCTGGCCGCAGTGCTCCTCCTGGCATCCCGTCTTGATCCGCACGAGGATGAACAGCTGCACGACGTCGGCACGCGCCTGCGCGAGAGCGTGCTGCGACCGCTCGGCCACGCCGCCGACGTGCAGCAGCCTGCGGACGTCGCCGGCCACCTGCCAGGCCGGGCCGAGGTCGAGGCGCAAGTGTGGCAACTGGCCACGGCCGCGACCCGACTGCGCGTCGGCGCGGTGCACGATGCGCCGCTGGCTGAGGCGACCGCCGCGCTGCAACACCTGTCTCTGCACCTGGCCGAGGAGGCCGTGGCCGCGCGACGCCTCGGCGAACTCGAAGCCCTGCAATCGGGCCTGGCCAACGGAATCCAGGTCGCGACCGACGGCCCGTACCTGGTCACCAACGCCCGCCGGGTGCTCGACGGGCTCGGCGTGCCGATCGCGACCACGCCCACGGCGGCGCTGTGCCGCTGCGGGAAATCCGACCTCAAGCCGTGGTGCGACGGCGCCCACGCCCGGACCGGGTTCACCGACGCCAAAGACCCCGACCGGGTGCCGGACCACCGCGAAACCTACGTCGGCCAGCAGGTCACCGTGCTGGACAACCGCGGGATCTGCCAGCACTCCGGGTACTGCACCGACCGGCTGAACACCGTGTTCCACAACGACGGCGACCCGTTCGTCACCCCCAGCGGCGGACGCATGGACGAGATCATCCGGGCGGTACGCGACTGCCCGTCCGGAGCACTCTCCTACGCCGTCGACGGACACGAGGCCCGCGAGGAAACCGACCACCACAGCACCCGCGAGCCGAGCATCGAGGTGAGCGCGAACGGCCCGTACCGGATCACCGGCGCGATCACGCTGACCGACCACCAGGGCGCCGACCACCCGCGCGCCGAGGGCGCCTCACGCGAGCACTACGCACTGTGCCGCTGTGGGCAGTCGCAGAACAAGCCGTTCTGCAGCGGCGCGCACTGGTACGTGCAGTTCCACGACCCGGTGCCCGAACCCGACCACGAGCCGAGCATCTTCGAGTGGGCCGGGGGCCTGCCCGCATTCGTACGGATGACCCGCCTGTTCTACGAAAAGCACGTGCCCCAGGACCCGGTGCTCGCCCCGCTGTTCGCCACGATGTCCGCCGACCACCCGGAGCGTGTCGCCGCCTGGCTCGCCGAGGTCTTCTGCGGACCGAAGGGCTACAGCACCGAGTACGGCGGCTACCCACGCATGCTCTCCCAGCACGTGGGCAAGCACCTGACCGAGGAGCAACGCGCCCGCTGGGTCGCCCTGATCCAACAATCCGCCCGCGAGGCCGGCCTGCCCAACGACGCCGAGTTCCGCTCCGCCTTCGGGGCCTACATCGAATGGGGCTCACGCCTGGCGGTGGAGAACTCCCAGACCGACGCCAAACCCCCGCAGAACATGCCGATGCCGCACTGGGACTGGCACACCGCCGCCGGAGCACCCGGGTCACGTATCTCAGCCCTCGTACCCCACACCGGCGCGGGCGGAGGCGGCTCAGACGCTACAGGAGCCGCAGAAGGCGAAGCAGCGGATACCGGCAAGCTCGTCCTGCCCGCGCCTGACGAGCCCGTCGGATTCGACCGGCACGTCAAACAACTCTTCCGCCGATTCGACCGCCGGTCGATGCGCGGCGCGTTCGACTTATGGGATTACGACGACGTCAGCAACCACGCCGACGCCATCGCGCACCGCGTGCGCGCGGGAACAATGCCTTGCGACGGTGCATGGCCCACTGAGTACGTGGACACGTTCCAACGCTGGATTGAGCAGGGCAAGAATCCCTGACACACCACGAGCCCGTCTCTCTCCCGGGACCTAGGACGGCGATCCGCTCGGCCGGCGCGGTGGAACCGTCTGCCGACCGAACAGCTGGACGAAGGCCATCTGCCCGGCGTGGTCCAGACTCCGGTCCCGGGAGAAGACCGCCATCCAGCGGTGCAAAGCCTCACGGATCGCAACGACCTGTCACTCTTGCGACGAGCCCGCCAGGTCGACCCCCTCGATCAGCGCCCCGGTGTACCCCGACATCGGGCTGACCACGACAGACGAATCCGCGAACGACACCATCGCGCACTCCATTCCACGTCCGCTTCCACTTCACCGGCGCTCATCGCACTACACGAACATAACCCCAGGGGAAGGGCGCAGCACCAGCAGCCCTACTAACGCAGCGAACCCGCCGTGGAGTAGGGCCGCGGCGGGCCGAAGGTGGCGTTTCCCTCGTCGATTCCGGCCTGGTAGATGGCCGGCACGTCGGCCGCGTGGTGGGCCGTCATGCCGGCGAGGCGGACGGCGCTCCGGGCCGGGCCGCTCATGCCGCGCAGTCCGGCAACAGTTCGGCGATCAGGAGGCGGACGCGCTTCTCGATCTCGTCGCGGATCGGTCGTACGGCCTCGACGCCCCTGCCTGCGGGGTCCTCCAGAGTCCAGTCCAGGTAGCGCTTGCCGGGGAAGACCGGGCAGGTGTCCCCGCAGCCCATGGTGATGCACACGTCCGAGGCCCGGACCGCGTCGATGGTCAGGACTTTCGGCGACTCGGTGGAGATGTCGATGCCGACCTCCTTCATCGCTTCGACAGCGGCCGGATTGACGGCCTCGGCCGGGGTGGAACCCGCCGAGCGCACCTCGATCCGGCCTGCGGCAAGGTGGGCGAGGAAGCCCGCCGCCATCTGGGAGCGGCCGGCGTTGTGGACGCACACGAACAGCACGCTGGGTTTGTCGGTCATGAGGCGGTCCTCGGGATTGTGGCGGCGAAAGCCGGCTCGTCGGATGCGGCGAGCGGCTCGGCCGGGGCCGGATGGTGCGGGAAGAGCAGGACGACCAGGGCCGCGCCGATTCCGGCGCCCAGCAGTTGCGCGGCGATGAAGCCGGCCAGCGAGCCCGGAGCGATTCCGGCGAAGCTGTTCGTGAACGCCCGCGCCAGCGTGACGGCCGGATTGGCGAAGCTGGTCGACGACGTGAACCAGTAGGCTGCGCCGATGTACGCGCCGACCGCCGCCGGTCCGTAGGCGCCGCGGCCGGTGCGGGCCAGGGAGAAGACCAGCAGGACCAGGCCCGCGGTCGCCACGACTTCGCCGAGCCACAGGTGCCCGCCGGAGCGCGTGTGGGTGGAGATGGTGACCGCAGGGAGGCCGAACATCAGGTTCGCCAGCATCGCCCCGCCGACGCCGCCCGCGATCTGGGCGGGGATGAACACCGCGGTCGTGGCCCTGTCCACGCCGGTACCCGGGCGGTGGCCGAGCGCGTGGTCGGCGAGGGTGACCACCGGGTTGAAATGCGCTCCGGAGACCGGGCCCAGGATCAGGATCAGCACCGCCAGACCGAGAGCGGTCGCGGTGGAGTTCTCCAGCAACTCCAGACCGATGTCGCCCGGCGACAGGCGCTGGGCCGTGATTCCGGAGCCGACCACGATCGTCACCAGCAGTCCGGTGCCGAGCGCTTCGGCCAGTGCGCGCCGGGGCAGGTCCCGGTTCACACGGCGCCCGTCGCGGCTATGGCGTCGGTCGCCAGGAGCGAGCCGAGACGGCCGAGGGCATCGGGCAGCACCCAGTAGTACACCCAGGTCCCACGCCGCTCGCAGTCGATGAGGCCTGCCTCGCGCAGCACACGCAGGTGGTGGCTGATGGTCGGCTGGGAGACGTCGAACGGGCCGGTCAGGTCGCACACGCACGCCTCGCCGCCCGCGAACGAGGCGATCAGCGACAGCAGCCGCAGGCGCACCGGGTCCGACAGGGCCTTGAACACCCCGGCCAGCGACTTCGCATCGTCCTCGCTCAGCGGCTCGCGCACCATCGGGGTGCAGCAGTCCGGGGCCTGGAGGACCGGCAGCTCTTTCTTCGACATGCGTCTATGTTGACAGTTATCGATTCAAGCGGCAAGCTCGCAGACATAGACAACCATCTATTCAAGGAAGTGCGTCCATGTCCCGCATCCAACTCGCCCTGCGCGTGTCCGACCTGGAAGGCTCGATCGCCTTCTACAGCACGCTGTTCGGCACCGGACCGGCCAAGCGCCGCCCCGGCTACGCCAACTTCGCCGTCGCCGAGCCGTCGCTCAAGCTCGTGCTGATCCAGGGCGAAGGCGAAGTCCCGACCGCCCTGGACCATCTCGGGATCGAGGTCGAGAGCACCGAGCAGGTCTCCGCGGCCGCCACGCGACTGGGCACCGCAGGCCTGGAGACCTTCGAGCAGAACGACACCTCCTGCTGCTACGCGGTTCAGGACAAGGTCTGGATCACCGGCCCCGGCAAGGAACCGTGGGAGGTGTACGTCGTGAAGGGCGACGCCGACACCCTCGGCGAGAGCCAGACGGTCACGGCGAACGGTGAGGCCTGCTGCGGAACCACCGACTGCTGCACCCCCGCCGAGACAGCCGTCGAGCCGAACCAGACCGTGGCCGACGCCAAGGCCGCCGCCGGCTGCGCCTGCGGCTGAACGGCCAGGCCCAGCGCCCGCAGGCCGGCCGGCAGCTGCCGGCCGGCCTGCGGGCACCTGGCTACTGCGGCCGTTGTGAACCGCCCGGCCCGGCTTCGGGAGCCCCGAAGCCGGGAAGTACTTCGCGGACGTCCAGGCCCCGTTGATCTCCTGTTCGGCGGCGTGGTGCAGTATGTGCAACCGCACCGCACCGCGCGTGAATCGATAGAATCCCTTGAAGCGACGGGACCCCGCCATGTCTCAGCCCCACGACTCCGCCGAAGCCAACGTCGGCGTCGGCCCCGCGAGCGCGCCTGTGTCGCTGAGCCGGATAGCCCGGGAGTGGGGCCGTATCGGGATCACCGGCGTCGGCGGCCCGCCCACACACATCGCGCTACTGCGCCGCCTCTGTGTCGAGCAGCGCGGATGGATCGCGCCGAGCGAGTTCGAGGACGCGATCGCCACGTGCAATCTGCTCCCGGGGCCGGCGTCCACCCAGCTGGCGATCTGGTGCGGCTGGCAGTTGCGCCGCCGTACCGGCGCGCTGATCGCCGGCGTGTGCTTCATCGCCCCCGGGCTGACCCTGATCCTGATCCTCTCCACGCTGTTCCTGGCCGCCCATCCGCCGCTGGTGGTGCTCGGCGCGGCGGCCGGAGCCGGAGCCGCCGTGCCCGCGGTCGCTGTGCACGCCGCCTGGGGGCTGGCTCCGGCCAGTTGGAAACGCATCCACATCGGTGACACGAACCGCGCCCGCGCAGGACACGCCCGCTGGATCGGCTACGCCCTACTCGGCGGAAGCGCCGCTGCGCTGATCGGCCCGTACCTGGTCCTGATCTTGATCGCCTGCGGCCTGGCCGAGATCGCGGTACGCACCCGCCCCGTCCTCCCGGCCCGCCCGGCCCGAGCGATCCTGCCGCTCGTGCTCCCGACCGCCGCCGCGACCGGAGGCATCGCTGCGCTCGCGTGGGAGGCGTTCAAAGTCGGCGCGCTCTCTTACGGCGGCGGGTTCGTCATCATCCCGCTGATGCAGCACGACGCGGTGCACACGTACCACTGGATGACCAACACCCAGTTCCTCGACGCGGTCGCCCTCGGCCAGGTGACCCCCGGACCGGTGGTGCTGACGACGGCCGTGGTCGGATTCGCCGCCGCCGGATACGCAGGAGCCCTGCTGGCCGCAGCGGTCGCCTTCAGCCCGTCGTTCGCCTTCGTTCTGCTCGGCGCCCGGCACTTCGACGCACTGCGGCACAACACTCGCATCCAGGCCTTCCTGACCGGCGCCGGCCCCGCAGTCATCGGAGCAATCGCCGGCTCCGCCATCCCCCTGGCCCTCGCCCTGGCGCACGGCTGGCAGTACATCCTGCTGCCCGCCGCCGCACTGTGGCTGCTGGCCGCCCGGCGCGGAGTCGTCTCCGCCCTGCTGCTCTCCGCAGTCTGCGGCGCCGGGCTCGCCCTGGCAGGTGTGTCCGCCAGGTGATCCAAGGACGGCGGGGTCAGTCGCGGTGTCGGCGGATGCGCCAGAAGCAGGCGGCGCCGAGCAGTGTGGCGAGGGCGAGGTAGATCCCGGTCTCGAACCACTGCAGGGGCCAGTAGTTGCGGGCGGGTTGGAAGGTGTAGTCGATATGGAGGTTGTCGGCGGCGAGGCAGTCGCCGATCGAGGTCATGCTCTGTTCGGTGCCGTTGAGGCAGTTGCCCACCTGGGTGCCGGAGATTTCCTGGCCGGAGCTGTTCTCGACATCGGTGGCCGACAGGATCCAGGCGCCGGCCGGTCCGGGGCCGAGGATTTCGACCGGCCCGCTGGGGTCCGCGCCTTGTCCGATGCCTTGGACCTGGCTGAGTGTGGTGGCGTTGATGGGCATGGTGTCGGTGGTGGAGGGCAGCAGGTTCGGGCGCAGCAGGGCGGCGAAGGCGATCTGCAGGGCGATGAACACCGCGATCGTGACGGCCATGGCCGGTAGCGTGCGGCGGATGAGCAGGCCCAGGACGGTGCCGAGGGTGAAGGCGAAGGCGGCGTAGCCGAGTGGGGCGATGTTGCGGGTGGCGAAGGTGATCGCGGTGAACCGGTCGTCGGCGATCTTGTCGAGGGGGCTTGCCCACCAGGTCAGCAGGAGGCTCAGGGCGCCCGCGGTCAGCACGGCCGCGAGCCCGAGGAGGGCGAGTTTGACCGCCAGCCATCGGGCCGGGGTGACTGACTGGTTCCAGAGCATGCGGTGGCTGCCGCGCTCGAGTTCCGCGGCGACCAGCGGTGCGCCCCAGAAGATCCCGATCAGGGCCGGCACCACGACCACCAGGAGCTGGAGCAGTTGTCGTTGGCTGCTGTAGGTCTGCTGGAACGGGCCCCACAGGCGGCAGCCGAGCGGGTCGGGGCAGAAGGCCAGGTCGGTGGTGTAGTCGTGGTGCATCTGCAGGCCGGTGGCCGTGATGTAGACGGTGGCCGCGGCGAGGATGGCGAGGGTGACCATCGCCTGGGTGCGGAATTGGCGCCAGGTCAGCCAGATCATCGGGCATACTCCGTGTTCTGCGGGCCGACGCGGCCGGCCGGGGCGGTGTCGCGCTCCATGTAGGTCAGCGCCAGGTCTTCCAGGCTGACCGGTTCGTTGACCCAGTCGCCGGGTGGGAGCGGGGTGTCGCTGCGGACCAGGAAGGTCGATTGGCGGTCGGTGTGCTTGGCGGAGACGATCTCCAGGCCCGGCGGGAGCGCGTCGGGATCGCGGCGGGTGCAGGTGATCCAGCGGTGGGCGGCGGTGAGGTCTTCGACCTCCCCGGCCAGGCGGACCTGGGCGACGGCGAGCACGATCAGGTAGTCGCAGACCCGTTCGAGGTCGGAGATCAGGTGGGAGGAGAGGATCACGCTGGTGCCGTGCTCGGCGACGGTGTCCATGAGGAGTTTGAGGAAGTCGCGGCGGGCGATCGGGTCGAGGCTGGCGACCGGTTCGTCCAGGAGCAGCAGTTCCGGGTGTTTGCCGGTGGCGATGGTCAGGGCGAGTTGGGCGCGCTGGCCGCCGGAGAGCTTGCCGGCCTTCTGCTTCGGGTCCAGGCCGAGGCTGTCGACGCGTGCGCGGGCGAGGGCTTCGTCCCACCGGGGGTTCAGGTGCGCGCCGAGTCTGAGGTGGTCGGCGATCGACAGGGCGGGCTCGATGGGAGCGTCCTGGGCGAGGTAGCCGACCTTCGCGATCTGCTCGGGGCCGGCGCCGGGGCGCCCGCCGAGCACGGTGATGCTGCCGGTGGTCGGGGTGAGCAGGCCGCAGGCGAGTTTGAGCAGGGTGGATTTGCCCGCGCCGTTCGGGCCGACCAGGCCGACCACGTGCCCGGGCGGGATGGTCAGCGTGCACTCGGAGAGCGCCTGGCGCGCCCCGTAGCGTTTGCCCAGTGCGTGGGCTTGGACGATCGCTGTCATGTCTCCTCATCGGCGGTGTCGCGGACGGTGGTGCGGATCAGTGCGTCCAGCTCGGCCTCGGACAGTCCGGCGGCACGGGCCTTGGCCAGCCAGCCCTCGAACTCGCGGCGCAGGGGTTCGTGCTCGCTGATCGAGGTCTGGACGAGGGTCCTGGTGACGAAGGTGCCCGCGCCGGGTTTCGGCGCGACCAGCCCTTCCAGCTCCAGTTCCCGGTAAGCCTTGAGCACGGTGTTCGGGTTGATCGCGACCTGGGCCACGACCTGTTTGACCGTGGGAAGCCGGTCGCCTTCGGCCAGCATGCCCAGCAGCAGCGCCTGGCGGACCTGGTGGACGATCTGCAGGTACGCGGCGACGCCGGAGCGCGGGTCCAGACGGAACTCGATCACCAAGCCCTCTATTCATCTAAGGTATTAGCACTTTAGATGATCGGCGTGGTGCCCTGTCAAGGCCGCCGTCCGCCTCCAGGCCCGGATCACTGTTCCCGTGGTGCGCCAGGCCTGTCACGGGGCGGGTCGGGCTCAAGGGGCGGATATGGTCTTCCGGGTTCGAATTCGGGCCGAACCGGGGGAAATGAGTTGTCTGTTCCGGGTCTGACGGCCGCTGGAAGGGGCATGACGGACCTAGACGAATTGTTCCGGATTCTGGCGCCTGAGCCGAATTGCCGGTAGGTGCGCTGACCTGTCGGGTGAGTGCGCACGGCGAAACGGCTCAGCGGCGGTGGCTGGGCGTGCGCCGCGGTCGACCGCATACTTTGTCGTCTGCGGTTGGCCGCGGCGTGCGGCCAGGCGCCGCCGATCAACTGTTTCGCCGCGCCAGAATTCGGAACAACTCGTCTAGACGGACACGCGCCGACCCGGCCGCTTCCGGCGCGGGCTCGGCCCGCGTTCGGGCCTGGTGACTACGTATACTCATACGTAGGAGACGTGCAGCGCAGCCGAACGGCCAATACCTCACTTCACCATGCACTCTGGACTCGCGGCGCAGGGTTGTGTGAATGAATCTTAGGGGTAGTCGTGCAGTACGACGTCGGAACCGCCTGGTCCACGGTCGATCTTCGCCCAGCCGTACGGCCGCCGGACGAGAGCCGGCCGGGCCATCCCGAACTGCGCCAGGCCACCTCGGTGTTGATCAGTGATCTGATACTCGGGTGCTCGCCGAGGCTGGTCGGGGAGGACGCCGAACACGTGCGCATCCTCACCGAGGTCGACGCGGCGCTTCCGCCGATCCTGGTCCACCGCCAGTCGATGCGGGTGATCGACGGGCTGCACCGGGTCCGGGCCGCGTGCGCCAAGGGCGAACGGACCATCTGCGCCCGGTTCTTCGACGGCACCGACAACGCGGCGTTCATCCTCGCGGTGGAGTCCAACATCGCCCACGGGCTCCCGCTGACCACGGCCGACCGCAAAGCCGCCGCCGCCCGGATCATCGGCTCGCACGGGCACTGGTCCGACCGGGCGATCGCCGCGAGCACCGGCCTGGCCGACCGGACGGTGCGCACCCTGCGGCAGAACGCGACCCCGGACACGCCGCGGGCGGGCGAGCGGATCGGGCAGGACGGCCGCTCCCGGCCGCTGAGCATCGTGGAAGCGCGCATCCTGGCCTCGGAGATCATGATCGCGCGCCCGACCGTCACCCTCCGGGTGGTCGCCGAGGCCGCGGGCGTCTCGGTCGGCACCGCGCACGATGCCATGCCGCAGAAGCGCAACCCGGTGCTGGCGACCGCCGTCGCCGCGGCCGCCCGGCAGGCACCGGTCTACGCGCTGGTCCTGCACCAGTCGATGGTCGCCGAGGACGAGCGTTCGGCCGGCGCGTGGCACGCCGAGTGGCAGCCGCTGCGCGAGTGCCTGCGCCTGGCGGCCGGCGCGGCGGTGAACGCCGCGGAGCTGACCGGGGGGCTGGTGGTGCACGCCGACCGGATGAGCGCGAACCTCGCCGCCACCGGGGCCCTGGTGGTCTCCGAGCGGATCGGCGCGGCGCTCGGACCGCTGCTGGGCCGGACCGCGGCCAAACGGCTGCTGGCCGAAGCGGTGCAGGAGTCCGGCCGTTCGGGCCGTTCGCTGGTCGACGTGCTGGCCGAAACGCTCGACGGGGTCGTGGGCGGCGCGGGCGAGCGGGTGGACCACGGGATGCTGGCCGCCCTCGCCGTCCCCGAGCAGTACACCGGATCGGCGCAGGCCCTGGTCGGCCGGGTGCTGGGCCGGTACCGGGACGCGGCGGCCGGGTGGGCGCCGCGGCGGCGCGGTGACGCCGGCCGGCCGGGCGGTGTTCGAGTGCGTATTCTACGCACTCGAACACCGCCCGGCCCAGGCCCACCGTTTCGGCCGGGTGAATTAGAGTGTGCGCGGAACGGGGTGCCTCGCTGGGCGGTTCAGGACCGAGCCTGGCGGTGCCGTGGGCGGCGGCGCATACTTTTTCGTCTGCAACGTCGCCCACGGCGCCGCCAGGCGATGTGTCATCAACCGCGCAGGGAGGCACCCCGTTCCGCGCGCACTCTCAGGTTTCAAACATGAGTTTGAGCAGCGCCATCCGCACCGTGACGCCGTTGGCGGACTGGGCCCAGTACCCGTTGAACCGGCTCTCGTCCAGATCGGTGGCCAGCTCGCCCTTGCGCGGCAGCGGATGCAGCACGGTCAGGTGCTCGTTGGCGTGGGCCTCCAGCAGGCGGCGGTCGAGGTTGACCTCCAGCAGCTGGTCGGCGGCGGACCGGCCGCCGTCCGGCGCCGCGGCCACGGTCGGCGAGGAGTAGACCACGTCCACCTTGGACAGCACCTCCGTGACGTCGTCGCAGAAGACCACCGCGGGCGCGCCGGCCGGAGCCGGCTCGTCGCGTGCGCCCGCGCCGTCGGACCGCACCGCGTAGACCTCGCAGCCGAAATGGCCCAGGCCCAGCAGGAGCGAGTGCACGCAGCGCGTGCGCAGGTCGTTGACCAGCAGGATCCGCAATCCGTCGAGGGTGCCGAACCGCTGCCACATCGAGTACAGGTCGACCAGGGCCTGGGTCGGGTGCTCCCCGACCCCGTCGCCGGCGTTGATGAACAACGCGCCGTGCGAGGACTTGGCGACCTGTTTCGACCAGTCGGTGGCCGCGTGCCGGACCACCACGACGTCGCCGTAGAGCGAGAGCATCCGCGCGATGTCGTCGTCGCTCTCGTCCGTCCGCCCGCCGGACCGGGTCACCGAGGCCTCGGCGAACCCGATCACGGCGCCGCCCAGGCGCAGCATCGCGGCCTCGTGCGCCAGCCGGGTCCTGGCACGCTTCCGCGACGACATGGTCGATCGCGAAGGCCGTGACATGGCCGCCTTGGGCATGGTCGTCCGACAGCCAGTGACAGTGCGGCCCGACGACCCCGGTGCCGGCGAGGTGGGCCGGGCTGTGAAAGGCGACCAGCGTGCCGGCCGTGTTCTCGTGACGCAGGAAATTGTAGGTCGGCAGAACCTCGGCGAGCGGGCGGTACGGCACGCTCTGTGCGCGGCTCGCACCAGAGGTGACCTGCGTGAAGGTTCCCCTGATACGCAACGCCCAGATACGGTCGGCCAGCGGGACGGCCGCGGCCAGCATCTCTTCGAACCCTGCCTGGCCCGTGGGCGTGGTGACCTCGAAACCGCGATCGGCGGCGAACGCGATGACCGAGACGTACGAGGTGGTGGTCTCAGGCGGCAACTGCGAGGTGACGCCGTCGAAGTCGGTGCGGTAGGCGTGACCGCCCTCGATGACCAGATCGCCGTCGTTGTGGTTCAGGGCGCCGAGGCCGAAGTCCCCGAACTTCATCACATAGTCGAGCCGGTGCGAGCCTGCATAACAGCCGGCCTCGTACGCCGAGCGGGTGTTGACGTTGAACAGGGCGGTCATCGTCCCTCCGCCTGTCCGCCGGTGAACATCCCCCTGATGTTCCGGGTGGCCGCCACGGCGTTGCCGCCGGCCAGGCCGAGGTCGCGTTCGATCTCTGGCAGGGTGCGGTTTCTGGTCTCGGGGACCTTGCGGTAGAAGTAGCCCAGGGCCAGCAGGGTGAGGAATCCGAACAGGAAGAACGTGCCGGCGTCGCCGACGGCGGCGAGCAGGGTGAGGAAGGAGACGGTGACGGCGAAGTTGGCTGCCCAGTTGGCGATGGCGGCCACGCTCATCGCCCGGCCGCGGATCCGGACCGGGTAGATTTCGCTGATCAGCAGCCAGAACACCGGTCCCAGGCCGACGGCGAAGGATCCGGTGTAGATCAGCAGTCCGGCGATCGCGACGTATGCCCCGGCGCCGTGCAGATGGCTGCCGCCGATCAGGAAGGTCGAGGCGACGGTCACCATGCCCACGGCCATGCCGGCGGTCCCGGCCAGCAGCAGCGGTCGGCGACCGGTGCGGTCCAGCAGCCGGATGGCGACCACGGTCATGCCGACGTTGACGACGCCGTTGCCGACGTTGGCCAGGAGGGCGGCGGAGTGGCCGAATCCGGCTGAGGAGAGCAGGGTCGGCGCGTAGTAGATGATGGTGTTGATGCCGGTGATCTGCTGGAACACGGCGAGTGCGATGCCTATGGTCAGGGCGGGGCGGATCTTGGGATGGAGCAGGTCACGGGCGGTGGAGGGTTGCCGGGACAGTTCGCGCACCTCGGCGATCTCGGCGTCGATGTCGCCGCCGTCCCGGCTCAGGCGCAGGATCGCCCTGGCCTCGTCGTCGCGGCCCCGGCCGATCAGCCAGTGCGGGCTTTCGGTCTGGAAGAGCATGCCGACGAACATGGCGATGGCCGGGATCGTGGCCAGGCCGAACATCAGCCGCCAGTTCTGCGAGGAGGCCAGCCCGTAGTCGACCAGGTAGGAGGCCAGGATGCCCAGGGTGATGGCCAGTTGGTTGAAGCTGACCAGGGCGCCGCGGATCCGCGGGGGCGCGACCTCGCCGATGTAGAGCGGCACGACCATGGAGGCCGAGCCGACCGCGATCCCGATCACCACCCGGGCCAGCAGCAGCACGGGGTAGCCGGGGGAGAAGGCGGCCAGCAGGACCCCGGCGGCGAACACCACCGCGGTGGCCAGCACCGTCGGGCGCCGGCCGATCTGGTCGGCGACCCGGCCGGCCAGCAGTGCCCCGGCGACCGCTCCGATCAGCAGGATGCTGGTCAGCAGTTCCTTCTCGGTCGAGGACATGCCGTGGAAGTCCTTGCCGATGAACAACAGCGCCCCGGAGATCACCCCGGTGTCGTAGCCGAACAGCAGGCCGCCCAGGGCGGTGATGGCGGCGCTCCACATCACGTGCCGGCGGATCCCGGCCGACGACGGCGTGGGGGATGGCGAAGATGGCGACGGCGGAGAAGACGAGGGCCCTGTGGTCGGCGGATCGTGGGGAGGAACGATGGCTGTCATGGCTCGCGCCGCCTTCGGGCGTCGTGGGCGAGCGGCGTGGGAACGCAGGGTCCGGACGATGCCAGGCACGCGGAGTCGGGTCAGTGTTTCATGATTGCGCCGGTACCGACAGCCGTGAAGGGCGGACGACTGCGTCGGGACCGTGCGGCCCATTCCGCGCAGGTGCCGACCTATTCTCAGCGTGTTCGGCCATGCATACTTGTCACAGAGCACTTTCTGGCGCAGCCCGACCGAGTTTTGATCAGGTCTAGACCCCACGCCGGTCTCGAGACCCGCCTCGCTGCCCGCCCTTCCCACGCAAGGCGGACTCCCATGGCGACCCCGCTCTTCTCAGACGGCGAATCCACTCCCTTCGCGACACCCGGGCCCGCTGCGGCGCGGCCCGCCGGTCTGCCGCCCGGTTTCCCCGCCGGACCGCGTGCGGGCGGCCGGAGCCGACTGTGACCAGCACCCGGGTACTCACCTGCCCGGTCGACTCCGCCCCGGCCTTCGAGGACGGGCCACCTGTCGTGCGGGACCGCGAGGGCCGGGACCGGACCGGCCAGCGGGCCGCCGCGCAGTCGATGATCGAGCGGTTGAGCCGGCTCGAGCGGGGCGCCCCGGACCATGAGGAACTGCGCTGCCAGGTGATCGCGGAGTACATGCCGTTCGCCCGGCACCTGGCGTCGCGCTACTCCTCGGGCAACCAGCCGGCCGAGGATCTGCGGCAGGTCGCCTATGTGGGCCTGGTCAAGGCGGTGGACCGGTTCGACCCGGGATTCGGCACCCCTTTCCCCGGCTATGCCATGCCCGTGATCCTGGGCGAGCTCAAACGGCACTTTCGCGACGCCTCCTGGCCTGTGCACGTGCCGCGCCGGATCCAGGAGTTGTACGGGGACGTGCGGCCGGCCGCCGAAGTCCTCGTGCACCGGTTGGGCCGTGAGCCCACGGCCGCGGAACTGGCCGTCCTCCTGGGCAGCCGGCCGCGGGACGTCGCGGAGGCGATCGACGCCGGGGGCCTGCGGACCGTCGCGTCACTGGACCTGCCGGTCGGAACCGGTGAGGGCCAGGGCAGCGCGCTGGGCGACCTGCTGGGCGCCGAGGATCGCGAGATCCAGAAGATCGTGGACCGTGAGACGCTCAGGCCCCTGTTGGCGCAACTGTCCGCGCGCGAGAAGGAGATCCTGCTGATGACGTACTTCCAGGAGATGACCCAGACCCAGATCGGGGCCGCACTCGGGGTCTCCCAGATGCACGTCTCCCGGCTACTGGCCGCGATCCTCGCCCGGCTGCGCCACCGCGTCCGCGCCGAGCAGGACCTGTGAGCTCAGCCGGTCGGCCGTGCATGCCGTCCGCAGGGCTTCGCGGCCGTTGGCGGCGGTGATCTTCCGCTGGTGGTCGTGGTCGGCGATCCAGGCGAGCTGGTCCGTGAGCATCGCCCGGAGCAGCTGTCCGTACAGGACCGCTTTGGACGTGCCGTCGCCGTAGGACAGGTCGATCTTCTGCCAGGCGTCGATGTCCTGGCCGCGGCCCCGGCACCGCCTGTCCTGCGGGCCGTAGGACTCTGATACGTCCAGCCGGGCGCCGGGGAAGATGTCGCACAGCTGCCGGGTCTGGCCCTCGTCGACGATCGCCAGCAGCCGGGCGCGGGTCGGGATCCATTCGGACAAGGTCACCTCGCCGCGTTCGAACAACAAGTGCAGGCGTTGGCGGTCCATCCGGCCGGCCTGGTGGAAGCCGTGGTAGAAGTCGACCAGGGCGGTCTCGCCGTACCGCACGGTGCATCCGACGTGTTCCTCGACCGCGGTGCCGGGCCGGACGCCCGCCTGGGCGGCTTGGACCCGTCCGTCGCCGAGCCAGCCGGCGAACATGTCGAAGAAGTGCACACCGTGCTCGACGAAGATCCCGCCGCTCTTGTCCCGGTCCCAGAACCAGTGGTCGGCCGGGAGGTTCTCGTCGGACGCGTAGTTCTCGAACGACCCGTGCAGCACCTGGCCGAGGACCCGGGACTCGATCAGCCGGGTGATCTTGTCGTACAGCGGGTTGTAGCGCTGCATCAGGTTGGTCACGAGCAGCAGGCCGTCCTTGTCGGCCGCGGCGATCATCTCGTCGGCCTGGCCGACGGTCATGGCGAGGGGCTTTTCGCAGATCACGTGCTTGCCCGCGGCCAGGGCGGCCATCGCCTGGGGATGGTGCAGGAAGGGCGGGGTCGCGATGTAGACCAGGTCGATGTCCTCGCGCGCGAGCAGGGTGTCCACCTCCTCGACGTCCGGGACGCCGAACCGCCGCGCGGTGGCGAGGGCTGCCGTCCGGTGGGTGCCGGCCATGGCGACCAGCCGGACTCCGGGGATCTGGGTGAAGTGCTGCAGGGCGTACAGGCCGAAGCCGCCGGCGCCGATCACGCCGAGGCCGATCTCGTCTTGGCTCATGGAATTCGCCTCAGGGTTCGTCGTACACGGGGCGGCAGCCGGCCGCCCGGCTCCGTGGGCCGCCGGACGTCGGATGATTCGCCGAGAACGCCCGAGAAAAGGAGCCTCTGCCGCGAACATACCAGCTGGTCCCGGTGCCGCACAGTCCGCGGCCTGCGGGATCCGGTCGGGAGCATGCCTGGGATCCTGGTCCGGATGTTGCACCACGCTGCGTGGCGCGCAGTGCCGACGAAGCTGCCGGGGACCTGGGCCGGGCGATGCCGACGACTGGTCTTCATCGAGACCTCGGGAAAGCATGAAAGCCGGCAGTCTCCTCGGGAAGCTCAGCGTTTCCCGAGGAGACTGCCGGCTGCGCGGGAGCGGTATTGTCGACGTGGCTGGCAGCTCACGCCACGCCTGAGCTGCGGGAGTTGACGTATGGCGATCGTGTTCGAGCTTGTCATCCATTTCGACCGGGACGGTGAGGAGGTGCGCGATGCGGTCATGAGCCTCATCAGGTATCCGCCGATCGTGGCCGACCGGCAGGGTGTTCCTCTGCACAGCCCGCAAGTGCAGAGTCTCTCTTCTGGCCGGGTAGAACTCAGCGTCGTGCCGGTGGGGGTGAGTCACGCGAACGGGATGGACGGAGCGGTCCGGGGGTTCGGCCTGAGCTCGGACGGCTATTCCGATCTCGGCCACGGACTCTTTGCCATTCTGGCGAGATTGAAGGGATACCGTTCCGCGTTCGTCGGCTGGGATCCCGAGCCGATTCTCGACGAAGCCGACCCCGGTGAGCCTGCCACGGAGACCGGCTGGTTGGCGCAGATCGAAGCCGGCTATCTGAAGGGCCTGGTCTTCTCCGAGGAGGTGCAGCGGGAATTCTCCCTCTATTCCGAGAAATTGGTGCCGTTCGCACCGGGATACGTCTGGGTTTCCTATCAGGGAGAACCGAAGAAGTAGGCTCGCGCACGTCCGGCATGGGTTGACATGACGAGCCGTCACATCATGCCGATGCCAGGAGCGCCTGGTCGCTGCGAGCGACTGTCCCGAGTGCCGCGAGCAGTTGCCGCCCGAGCCCGAGCCGATACGCCGAACCGGCTATTGCCTAAGCCAGCCACTGAGTAACCACCTGCGAAACACCACTGGTGAGCGAAGGTTCGTAAATTCGAGTACTGTAGGACCACGGGCACACCTGACCTGGAGCCTTCCCATCGCTCTTATATGCTCATGAGGGCGTTTATCTTCCGATCGCTCTTTTTCGGGGAATCCGGAATCCGGAGCGCACAACGTATATGTATACGTATACTGGTTGCAGGCCTGGGGAGTACCGATTACGCTGGTTCAACGTTCCATCTGTACAAGGCTCGGGGAAATAATCCATGGTTGATGCCAACATATCACTGGCAGGTCAACGGGGACCTGGAGACGGTACGGTCGGATTTTCCGGGTATCGCAACGCTGAGAACGCGACCCCGCGGAAAAGACCGAATCCATCGCCCGAGGAGGCGGCGCCCGCTCGACGGGCGGATCAGAAGGCCATACGTGTACTCGGTGTGCAGAGCGGGGCCCAGGACACTGGGCTGAATGTTGAAGGGCTGCGTCGGTATGGGCATGAGGTGGAAGTGGTCCGGACCGGCGCCGAGGCGCTGGAACGGTATGGAAGGGCTGATCTGCTGCTGGTCGATCTGGACCTGCCGGACGTGGACGGCGTGGAGCTGTGCCGCAACATCCGGGCCGTCTGCGATGTCGCGATCATCGTGGTCGCCGCCCGGGACACGGAGCTGGACAGGGTTCTGAGCCTGCGAGCGGGAGCTGACGACTATGTCGTCAAGCCGTGCAGTCTCACGGAACTGTCCACAAGAATAGAAACCGTGATGCGCAGGTTCCGGCGCCAGTCGTGCAATCCCGAGGACGTCGTCCAGATCGGTTCGTTGCGCATCAATCACGGCACCCGGGAAACCTGCGTCGACGGTCGGCTGATAAACCTGACCCGAAAGGAGTTCGACCTGCTCTCTCTGCTCGCCACGCAGCCGGGCAGTGTCTTCTCCCGCCGCCAGATCATGACCCAGGTATGGCGCGATCCGAGAGGCAAGCCCGGCCGGACCATCGACACGCATATCAGTAGCCTGCGTAACAAGCTCGGTTCTGGGAAGTGGATCAGCACTGTGCGAGGTGTGGGCTTCTGCCTCGCGTCGTCCTGATGCCCCGGCGGCCACGCCACGCGCCTGCTCCCGCGTCCCGGGGACGTTCCCGGAGCGGGGGCGGGGGCGGGCGCGGGGCTCCGCGGGTCAGGCCGGTCAAGATGTCCTGAGATGACTGATGCGCTGTTTCGGGCTCGCGCGGCGACCGGGACCGAGGTCGGGACTTAGACTGAGACCGGGAGAGTTTTCATTGCCCTGACTCGCATCGTAGGACCGTGAGGGCGGTGCGGCATGGTGGATTCCCGGGTCGACCGCCGCCGCCCTCGGGTGGTCGCACCGCCTTCCGCGATCTGCTGACCCGGGGCCGCACTACGTCGTTCGCCGGAGCGGCGGCGGTCGCGGCGGGCAGCCCGCCGGGTCGATGAGAGCTTCCGGAACGGCGGTCCGTCAGGAGCGGGCGCCGGTACGTGCTCCGAGAGAGTGCAGCACGTCCTGGGCATGGTAGAGAGTGCGCCCGTCGCTGCCGGTGCGTCGCCGCCACTGGTGTTCGCTGGCGTGGCGGTAAACGCTGCCGCGGGGCATCGCCCAGAGCAGGGAGATGTCCTTGGCGCTCAGCCACTGCACCTTGGGCGCCGCGGGCAGGGACGCCGGTCGCTCGGCGCGGTCCGCCGGCGCGTCGCGGCTCAGTGCCATCCACTCGTGAGCGGACCAGCGGTGCGTGGGAATCGCGGCGCAGCTGATCTCGACCCTCGGTTCGGATTGGTCGCCACGTACGGTGGTCGTCAGCGTGCCCTGGCAGTCTGCCGTGGGACACGTTCCGACGTGCACCGCCTGGGGGGACGGGTTGACGACGCGAAGCGCCCGGCGCGCCGCCCGGGTAATCTCCGCGGCCAGTTCACCGGCGGCTTCGTGGGCGGCCAGCCATCCGGAGTGCTGGATCAGGAACCCGGCGACGGCGGCCACCGAGTCGCGGGGCGCGGCCACGGACCGCTCCTGGACGACCAGCCCGGCCCAGGAGCGCAGCACGCCGAGGATCATGGAGCGGGCGTCGGCCGCCGCCGTGTCGAAGGGCAGCCCGGGCGAGGAGCCGCCGCCGGAGGTGCGTTCGCGCGGCCGCCGCGCGGAGCCGCCGAGCAGCAGCCCGCACTCGTCGTACAGGCGGGGCAGCCGGGCCAGGCCGGCGACCAGGCCCCGGGTGCAGGCCGGGCAGAGCCGGGTCCTGGCCGCGGCGGGCTCGGGCGCAGGTCCCGACGCCCCGGTGTCGCGGCCGCAGGCCGCACATCCGCAATCCACGCGTTCCATCAGGTCGGTCATCGTGTGATCCCTCGTGTCGTTGGAATCGTGTGTCAATCAGCCCCCTGTCGACTCGGGGGAACGTACTTCCGGGGCGGGCGGAAGGCAATGACATCCGCCGGTTATGTCAGTCTTCTGTAATAGTCTTTCCGTTTCCCTGACGAAGCTGACCTTCGCGTGTCGCTCGGCCGGCGCCGGCGGGCGGCCCCCGGCGGACCCGGGCCCCGGCGCGTGGGAATGCCGCCGGGGCCGACCTGCCGCGCCCTGGCCATCGGGTTTCCGGCGGATTTGCGGCCGGGCCGGGGATCGCACCGTATTCGTGCCCTGACCAGGCGGGACCGGCCGGGCCGTTCGGCGGGATTTGACCGTTCCCTGACGTGGTTCTGTCGCTGCTTTGATAGGGCGGCGTTGACATCCTGGGGGCTCTGCGAAGAAGCTGTGTACTAACTTCCTCAGCGCTGTGCGGATGCAGGCGCCGGGTGGATTCATCGGCCGGCGTGTTCGACGGCCTCTTTCCGGGGATCGCCTCTTCACCTGTGGACCGCCGCCGCACGTCCCGGCGGTCCACACCGGTGCCCGGGCGCGGACCCGGCCCGGGCTGCCGGACGGCGCAGTCCTCTTTCCTGAACAAGCATCGCGGCGACTCGAGCCGTGCCCGGTGACCGGGCCGTGACCGCGTCGGCGGAGCTCGGGCAGCGGTTCGGCCTCTGCCGGATCCGACCATCCAGACAAGGAGATGTGGATGCACAGCACGTTGATCGTGGCCAGGATGGAACCCCGCTCGGCCGCGGACGTCAGCCGCCTGTTCGGTGCCTTCGACGACACGGAGATGCCGCACCGGATGGGGACCAGGCGCCGGCAGCTGTTCTCCTACCGCGGCCTGTACTTCCACCTGCAGGACTTCGACGGCGAGGACGGCGGCGAGCGCATCGAGGAGGCGAAGGCCGACCCCCGGTTCGTGGCCATCAGCGACGACCTGAAGCCGTTCATCGGCGCCTTCGACCCGGCCACCTGGCGCAGCCCGGCCGATGCGATGGCGCAGCGCTTCTACCTCTGGACCGCGCAGTGAGCACGCCGGACGGCCGGCGGGTGGTCATCACCGGGATCGGGGTGACCGCGCCCGGCGGTGTGGGGGTCAAGAACTTCTGGAGTCTGCTGACGGACGGGCGCACCGCCACCCGCCGGATCAGTTTCTTCGATCCGTCCCCGTTCCGCTCCCAGGTCGCCGCGGAGGTCGACTTCGACGCCGGACTGCTGGGTCTGGGGATCCAGCAGATCCGGCGGATGGACCGGGCCGCGCAGTTCGCCGTGGTGACGGCACGCGAAGCGGTCGTGGACAGCGGACTGGACCTGAGCGCTCTGGACCCGTGCCGCACCGGCGTGACGATCGGCACCGCGGTCGGCGCGACGATGAAGCTGGACGAGGAGTACCGCATCGTCAGTGACAGCGGCCGGCTCGACCTGGTCGACCACACCTACGCCACGCCGCACCTGTACAACTACCTGGTGCCCAGCTCCTTCGCCGTGGAGGTGGCGTGGAGCGTGGGGGCGGAAGGCCCCGCGACGGTCGTGTCCACCGGTTGCACCTCCGGGCTGGACGCCGTGGGCTACGCCGCAGAGCTGATCCGGGAAGGCTCGGCCGATGTCATGGTGGCCGGGGCCACGGACGCGCCCATCTCGCCGATCACGGTGGCGTGCTTCGACGCGATCAAGGCGACCACCTCGCGCAACGACGATCCGGAGCACGCCTCGCGTCCGTTCGACCGGTCCCGCAACGGGTTCGTCCTCGGCGAGGGATCGGCCGTCTTCGTCCTGGAGGAACTCGACAGTGCCCGGCGCCGCGGCGCGCACGTCTACGCGGAGATCGCCGGCTACGCGACGCGCAGCAACGCCTTCCACATGACCGGCCTGCGTCCGGACGGCCGGGAGATGGCGGTGGCGATCCAGGCCGCGTTGGACGAGGCCCGGATCAACCCGGGCGACGTCGACTACGTCAACGCACACGGCTCGGGCACCAAGCAGAACGACCGGCACGAGACCGCCGCGTTCAAGCGCAGCCTGGGCGGGCACGCCTACCGGGTACCGGTCAGTTCGATCAAGTCGATGGTCGGACATTCCCTCGGCGCCATCGGTTCGATCGAGATCGCGGCCAGCGCGCTCGCGATGGAGCATGGCGTCGTGCCGCCGACCGCCAATCTGCACACGCCCGATCCGGAGTGCGATCTGGACTACGTGCCGTTGACGGCACGCGACTGGCCCACCGACACGGTGCTCTCGGTCGGCAGCGGTTTCGGCGGGTTCCAGAGCGCGATGGTGCTGGCCCGGCCGGGCCGGAGCGTGACATGACCAGTGCCGGTGCGAAGACCGTGGTCACCGGCCTGGGCGTGGCCGCCCCCAACGGCTGCGGCGCCGAGAGGTACTGGACCGCGGTGCGCAAGGGGGTCAGCGGTATCGGGCGCATCTCCCGGTTCGACCCCGCGCAGTACCCGGCCCGCCTGGCCGGGGAGATCGACGACTTCGTCGCGCAGGACCATCTGCCGGGACTGCTGCTGCCGCAGACCGATCGGATGACGCGGATCGCCCTGGCGAGCGCCGACTGGGCACTGGCCGACGCGGGCGTCGATCCGCGCCGGCAGCCCGAATACGGCATGGGCGTGGTCACGGCGAGTTCCTCGGGTGGTTTCGAGTTCGGCCAGCGCGAACTGCAGGCGTTGTGGAGCAAGGGCAGCCGCTATGTCAGCGCCTACCAGTCCTTCGCCTGGTTCTACGCCGTCAACAGCGGCCAGATCTCCATCCGCAACGGCATGCGCGGCCCCAGCGGCGTGGTCGTCAGCGACCAGGCGGGCGGACTGGACGCGATCGCCCAGGCCCGGCGCCAGATCCGCAAGGGCATCGGGCTGGTGCTCTCCGGGGCCGTCGACGCCTCGATCTGCCCGTGGGGCTGGGTCGCCCAGATGGCGGGCGGGCGGTTGAGCACGAGCGAGGATCCGGACCGGGCGTATCTGCCCTTCGACGCCGCCGCCCAGGGCCACGTGCCGGGGGAGGGCGGGGCACTGCTGGTGCTGGAGGATCTGGACGGCGCCCGGGCCCGCGGGGCCCGGGTCTACGGGGAGGTCGCCGGATACGGTGCGACCCTGGACCCGCGGCCGGACGGCGGCCGCCCCCCGGGCCTGGCCAGGGCGGTCGAACTGGCGCTGGCCGACGCGGGCGTCACCGCGGGGCAGGTCGACGTGGTGTTCGCGGACGCGGCCGCGGTGCCCGAGCTGGACCGGGTCGAAGCCGAGGCGATCTGCCGGGTGTTCGGTCCGGGGGCCGTGCCGGTGACCGTGCCCAAGACCATGACCGGCCGCCTGTACTCGGGCGCGGCGCCCCTGGACGTGGCCGCCGCGTTCCTGGCCATGCGCGACTCGGTGATCCCGCCGTCCATCGGCGTCACCCCCGACCCCGCGTACGGCCTCGACCTGGTCGTCGGCCGGGAACGCCCGGCCACGATCCGCTGCGCGCTGGTGATCGCCCGCGGACAGGGCGGCTTCAACTCCGCCCTGGTGGTCCGCGCCCTGTAGCGCGGCCGCCGACCCAACCCGATGAAAGGACAGCCATCCATGTCTGGTCACCAGTTCACCATCGACGACCTGCGGCGCATTCTGCGCGAGGCTGCCGGAGTAGACGAAGGCGTCGACCTCGACGGAGACATCCTCGACCTCGAATTCACCTCGCTCGGCTACGACTCGGTAGCCGTGCTGGAGTCCGGCAGCCGGATCGAACGCGAGTTCGGCGTGTCGCTGGACGACGATCTGCTGAACGAGTCCAGGACGCCCCGCATCCTGATCGAGGTCGTCAACGATCTGTTGGCGCCGTCCAGCGCCCTGTGACCCCGCCTTGCCGCCCCTGCGTCGCCGGTTTCCCGGCGCCCCATCCGCCGCCGCCCCGGCGCGGCCTTGCCACGGCCGGCGCGCCCGGCGCCCGCCGAGTCAGGAGACAGCATGACCGAGCAGGACCCGAAGGTCGCCATCGTCACGGGCGCCACCAGCGGCATCGGCCTGGAGGTGGCCCGGCTGCTCGGCGGCCGGGGACACCGCGTGTTCCTCTGCGCCCGCACGCCCGACCACGTGGACCGCACCGTCAAGGAACTCGTCGGGGAAGGGCTCGACGTCGCCGGGGTCCCCTGCGACGTGCGCTCCGCGCAGGACATCCGCAGCTTCGTGCAGCAGGCCGTCGACCGCTACGGCCCGATCGAGGTGCTGGTCAACAACGCCGGCCGGTCCGGTGGCGGAGTCACCGCCGACATCGCCGACGAGCTGTGGTCCGACGTCATCGCCACCAACCTCACCAGCGTGTTCCTGATGACCCGGGAGGTCCTCACCACCGGTCGCATGCGGGACGGGAACCGCGGCCGGATCATCAACATCGCCTCCACCGCGGGGAAACAGGGGGTGGTGCTCGGCGCCCCGTACTCCGCCTCCAAGCACGGTGTCGTCGGCTTCACCAAGGCACTGGGCAACGAGTTGGGGCCGACCGGAATCACGGTGAACGCCGTGTGCCCCGGCTACGTCGAAACCCCGATGGCGCAACGGGTCCGGCAGGGCTACGCGGCCGCCTACGGCACCAGCGAGGAAGCGATCCTGCGCACGTTCGAGGCGAAGATCCCGCTGGGCCGCTACAGCACCCCCCAGGAGGTCGCGGGCCTGGTCGGGTACCTGGCCGGCGACGCCGCGGCCTCCATCACCGCGCAGGCGCTGAACGTCTGCGGCGGCCTGGGCAACTTCTGACACCAGCTGAGAAGAGGACTGATGACCGTCCGCAAGGTCGAGCACGAGATCACCGTCCAGGCCCCGGCGGCCGACGTCTACCGCCTGATCGCCGAGGTGCAGAACTGGCCCCGGATCTTCCCGCCCACCATCTACGTCGACCACGTGGAGCGCGGCGCCGACCGCGAGCGGATCAGGATCTGGGCCACCGCCAACGGCACGGCAAGGAACTGGACGTCGCTGCGCACCCTCGATCCCCGGGGGCTGCGGGTCACGTTCCGGCAGGAGGTCACCAGCCCGCCGGTCGCCGCGATGGGCGGAACCTGGATCGTCGAGCCGCTGTCCGCCGCGGCCAGCCGGGTGCGGCTGCTGCACGACTACCGGTCGGTGGACGACGACCTCGAAGGTCTGGCCTGGATCGACGACGCCGTCGAGCACAACTCGCGCACCGAACTGGCCTCCCTGAAGCAGAACGTCGAACTGGCCCTGGCCTCCGAGGAGCTCGCCTTCTCCTTCGAGGACACCGTCCAGATCCAGGGACACGTCGAGGACGTCTACGACTTCATCAACGAGGCGGGGATGTGGGCCGAGCGGCTCCCGCACGTGGCGAGCGTGCGCCTGGACGAGGACACCGCGGGGATCCAGACGCTGGAGATGGACACCCGCGCGCAGGACGGTTCCACGCACACCACCAAGTCCTACCGGGTGACGTTCCCGCACCACCGGATCGCGTACAAGCAGGTGACCCTGCCCGCTCTGATGACGCTGCACACCGGGTGCTGGAGCTTCACGAACAACGACCTGGGCGTGGCCGCGTCCTCCCAGCACACCGTCGTCCTCAGGACCGAGAACATCGCCCGGGTGCTCGGCCCGCAGGCGAACATCGCCGACGCCCGGCAGTACGTCCGCGCCGCGCTGAGCACCAACAGCCGGGCCACCTTGGACCACGCGAAACACTACGCGGAGGGCAGGCGCTGAGATGGCCGAGCACCGGGTGGACACCGATGTGATCGTCGTGGGCGCCGGGCCGGTCGGACTCATGCTCGCCGGCGAGCTGCGGCTCGGCGGGGCGGACGTCGTGGTGCTCGAACGCCTGGCGGCGCCGACCACGCAGTCGCGGGCCTCGACGCTCCACGCCCGCACCATGGAGATCTTCGACCAGCGGGGCCTGCTCGACCCGCTGGGGACGGTACCGGGCGATCCGGCCGGGCACTTCGGCGGGATCCGCCTGGACTTCAGCACCCTGGACAGCCGGTACCCGGGCCTGTGGAAGGTCCCGCAGGCCCGCACCGAACAGCTGCTGGGCTCCTGGGCGGCCGGCCTCGGCGCGGTCGTCCGGCGAGGCCACGAGCTGGTCGACCTGCACCAGACCGATTCCGGGGTCGAGGTCGAAGCCCTGGGCCCGGCGGGTACCGTCGTCCTGCGGGCCGCGTACCTGGTGGGGTGCGACGGCGAGGACAGCACCGTACGGCGGCTGGCGGGCATCGCCTTCCCCGGCACGGACGCCACGCGCGAACTGGTGCGCGCAGACGTGGCCGGGATCACCGTGCCCGACCGGCGCTTCGAACGTCGCGAACACGGCCTGGCCATCGCGCACAGGCGCCCCGACGGGGTCACCCGGGTCATGCTGCACGAGTTCGCCGCCCCCGCCGCCAAGCGCGCCGGGCAGCCGCGGTTCGCCCAGTTCGCCGACGCGTGGGCGAGGATCACCGGAGAGGACATCAGCGCGGGCACCCCGATCTGGGTGAACGCGTTCGGCAACGCGAGCAGACTGGCCGAGCGGTACCGCAGCGGCCGGATACTGCTCGCCGGGGACGCGGCCCACGTCCAGATGCCCGTCGGCGGCCAAGCCCTGAACCTGGGCCTGCAGGACGCGGCGAACCTGGGCTGGAAACTCGCGGCCCAGGTCGGCGGCCGGGCGCCGGCCGGTCTGCTCGACAGCTACCACGACGAGCGGCACGCCGTCGGCCGCCGCGTGCTCGCCAACATCGACGCGCAGGCCGTGCTGCTGCTCGGCGACGCGCGGATCGAGCCGCTGCGCGACGTCGTGGCCGAACTGCTCGGCCACGGCGAGGTGGTCGGGCACCTGGCCGGGATGATCAGCGGGCTGGACGTGCGCTACGGCGGCGCAGGCGACGCCCCGCCGCTCGGGTACCGGGTGCCGCACTGGGAGCTGACCTGCGCCGACGGCCCGTCCAGTACCACCGGGCTGCTGCGGGCCGGCCGCGGGGTGCTGCTCGACTTCACGGCCGGCGCGCACTGCCGGGCGGCGGCCGGCTGGGCGGACCGGGTCCGCGCGGTGTCGGCCGCGCCGCCGCACGCCCCGGAGTCCTCGGCCGGATTCGGCCGTATGCCCGGCGCGGTCCTGATCCGCCCCGACGGCCATCTCGCCTGGGCCGACGGCGGCGGGACGGATCCGCGGGCCGCGCTGCACCGCTGGTTCGGGGCTCCGAACACATGACCGAGCCGGGAGTGCCCGCCGTGACCGGGGAGAACTGCGATGGATGCTGAATGCGACACCGATGTCGTCGTCGTGGGTGCCGGGCCGACCGGTCTCATGCTCGCGGGAGAACTCCGCCTGGCCGGGACCGACGTCATCGTGCTGGACCGGCTGAGCGCACCGACGACCGAATCGCGCGGGCTGGGCTTCACCCCGAGAACGATGGAGATCTTCGCGCAGCGCAGCCTGGTGGACGGGTTCGAGGCCCTGGGCGCCGCGCTCCAGACGACCGGCCGCGGGCACTTCGGCGGCCTGCCGCTGGACTTCGGGGTGTTCCCCGAGGCCCATCCGGCCGTCGTCGGCCTGCCGCAGGTGGTGACCGAGACGGTGCTGCGCAGCCGGGCCGCCGAGCTCGGCTGCGACGTGCGGCACGGTCACACGGTCGTCGGCCTGGCCGACGACGGCGACCGTGTGCAGGTCCAGGTCGACGGGCCCGACGGAGCGCTGCGGCTGCGGGCACGCCACCTGGTCGGGTGCGACGGCAGCCGCAGCACCGTCCGCCGGCTGGCCGGCTTCGACTTCCCCGGCACTCCCGCCACCCTCACGGTGTACCTCGCCGACGTCCGGGGGTGTGGCATCCGGCCGCGCTTCATCGGCGAGTGGCTGCCCGGCGGGGTCGCGATGTCGGCCCCCCTCGGCGACGGGGTGGACCGGGTCGTGGTGTGCGAACGGGACGCGCCGGTGCACCGGCGCGCCGAGCCGCCTACGTTCGACGAGGTCGCCGCGGGCTGGCAGCGCCTGACCGGGGAGGACATCAGCCACGGCGAGGCACTGTGGGTGAGCGCCTTCGGCGACGCCACCCGGCTGGCGACCGAGTACCGCAGGGGGCGGGTGCTGCTCGCGGGCGACGCCGCGCACATCCACCTGCCGGCGGGCGGACTCGGCATGAACACCGGCATCCAGGACGCCTTCAACCTCGGCTGGAAGCTCGCCGCCGTGGTCCGCGGCCGGGCGCCGGACGCCCTGCTGGACACCTACCATGCCGAGCGGCACGCGGTGGGTGCGCGGCTGCTCGGCAACACCCGCGCCCAGGGCCTGCTCTTCCTCGGCGGCGCCGAGATGGGGCCGCTGCGTGAGGTGCTGGGCGAGCTCCTCGGGTTCGAGGCCGTCCACCGGCACCTGGCCGGCCTGGTCAGCGGGCTGGAGATCCGCTACCCGGTGGGACCGGGGCGCCACCCGTTGCTCGGGCTGCGGATGCCCGACCTCGGGCTGGTCGGCGAGCAGGGCGGGAGCACGGTCTTCCCGCTTCTGCGCGGCGGGCGCGGTCTGCTGCTGGACCTCGCCGACGACCTGCGGGTACGCCAGTGCGCGCAGCCGTGGGCCGACCGGGTCGACGTGGTGAGCGCCGTAGCGGCCGCCGATCCGCCGCCGCCGCGGACCGATGCCGTGCTGGTGCGGCCCGACGGGCACGTGGCGTGGGCCTCGCCCGGCGCTCAGGAGGAACTGGCCGACGCGCTGGGCCGCTGGTTCGGGCCGCCCGTCGCCGCGCAGATCTGACCGGACGGGAGGAAACACATGTCGCACGACATGGACCAGGTGCGCCGACTCGTCGACCGGATGGAGGTGCGGGATCTGGTCGATCGCTATCTGGCCGGTCTGGACGAGGTGCGGTTCGACGACGCGTGGGCGTGGTCGGTCTTCGCCGAGGACGGCCGGTTCGAGATCCCGATGGGCGGCCACCGCGGGGCGGCCGGCATGGCCGGCTTCACCGCCGCGATGATGGGCAAGTGGCGGCGCACCCACCATGTGGCCTGCGGCCACCTGGTCGAGCTCGACGGAGACCGGGCGCGGGTGCAGGGCAGCCTGATCGCCACGCACCTGCACCCCCTCCCGGAACCGGCGCCGGGTGGGCCGCCCGGGCCGCCGGAACTCTTCCAGGCCGGGGACCGCTTCGTGGGCGAGGCGGTGCGGACCGACGCCGGTTGGCGCTTCGAACGGCTCGCGATCGAGGTGGTCTGGACCCGCGGCACCCCGCCGGGACAGGCCGGCCGACCCGGCAGTTGACACCTACCGCAGCCGACACCTACCGCAGCGAGGAAAACTCATGAGGGTTCTTATTGCGGTCGCGCCGCTGACCGCTCATCTCTACCCCAGCGTCCCGCTGGCCTGGGCGCTGCAGAGCGCGGGACACGAGGTGCGGGTGGCGAGCAACACCTCGCTCGCCGGGCAGATCACGGCGGCCGGCCTGACCGCGGTGGACCTCGGCGAAGGCGCCTCGCCGCCCGCGCCGGTCACCGACGAGCAGCTGGACCGCCTCACCGACGCGCTCGCCTTCGAGGCCGGCTCCGACGCGGACCGGCTCTGGCGCTCGATCCGCTACTACATGCTGGCTTCGTTCGTCCGGTACTACCCCGACCCGCAGGGACGCCAGGACCTGTCCGACAACCTGGTCCAGGCCGCCCGCAGCTGGCGGCCGGACCTGGTGGTCTGGGATCCGGCGTGCCCGGTGGGGGCGGTGGCGGCCCGCGAGTGCGGGGCCGCGTCCGCCCGGATGATGTGGGGCCCGGACTACCTCGGCTGGATCCGCCCGCGCCTGGCCGAGCGGTCGGCCGGCCCGCGGTCCGCGCCCGGCGGCGGGCCCGGCGATCCGCTCGCCGAGGCCCTGGCGCCGGTGTACGGGCGGTTCGGCCACGAGTTCAGCGACGACCTGCTGTTCGGCGACTTCACGGTGGACCCGATCCCCCCGCAGCTGCCCGGGCCCGAAGGGCTGCGCCGGGTACGCCTGCGCTGGGTGGCGTACACCGGGTCCGCGCCGGTGCCCGCCTGGCTTTCCCAACCGCCTTCGCGGCCCCGGGTGTGCCTGTCGCTCGGCGTCACCGGGCGCGCGGACCAGCAGGGCCCGGACCCGCGGGTCGCGGCCGCCCTCGAGGCGGTGGCCGGTCTGGACGTCGAGGTGGTCGCCACGGTGGACGCCGCCCAGATCGGGGCGGACCGGAAAGTCCCGGACAACGTGCGGATCGTCGACTACCTGCCGCTCACCCAGGTGCTGCCGACCTGTTCGGCGGTCATCCACCACGGCGGTTTCGGCACGTTCTTCGCCGCGGCCGTGCACCGGGTGCCGCAGATGATCGTCATGGACGATCTGGGCAGTCCGCTCAACAGCAGCAGGTACCTGCTGGCCAGGGGCGCGGGCGTGGCCCTGGCCAGCTCCGGCCTGACCGCGGCGCTGGTGGCCGGCGAACTGGACCGGATACTGACCGACCCCTCGTTCCGGCGCGGGGCGGCCGCCGTGTACGCGGACGTCACCGCCGCCCCGGGCCCCGGCGAGATCGTGCCGGTCCTGGAGCGGCTGGCCGCGCAGTTCCGGACCGGGGGCTGAACCGGCCGTGGACGTCCACGAGACGGCAGTGCCCGGCGCGTTCGTGTTCACCCCCCGCCAGATCCGCGACGAGCGCGGTGCGTTCTTCGAAGCGTTCCGCTACGACGAGGTCGAGGCGGCCGTCGGTAGCCCGTTCCGGCCGGAGCAGATCAACTACTCGGTCTCCCAGCGCAACACCCTGCGCGGCATCCACGGGGTGGCCGTACCGCCGGGGCAGGCGAAGTACGTCACCTGCGTGCGCGGCGCGCTGCGAGACGTCGTCGTCGACCTGCGGGTGGGCTCGCCCGCCTTCGGCACGCACCACGTGACCGACCTGGACGCCGACTCCGGGCGGTGCGTGTACGTCCCGCCCGGAGCCGGGCACGGATTTCTGGCACTCACCGACGACACCTGTATCTGCTACGTGGTCTCCACGCGTTACGTGCCGGGCACACAGGTCAACATCGACCCGCTCGACCATGACCTGGCACTGCCCTGGGGGTTCAGCGAGCCCCCGCTGATGTCGGACAAGGACTCGAATGCACCCGGAGTGCGCGCGGCGGCTGCCGCAGGGCTCCTCGCCACCTGGCTCGACGTGCGCTGATCCTCCGACCGCGATCCGGCCCGGGGTTCCGGGCGCCGCGGCGCATCCCTCACAGAAGGCGGACAACTCAGATGCTGGACACGAACGACGCGGCCGATCCGGCCCAGAGCCCCGTGGGCGTGTGGACCGGCTCGGTCAGCCACGACGGGCAGACCGACCCCTACACCATCTCCTTCTCGCCCGACGGAACGATCGCGCTGCGCACCCCCGTCACCGTGGGGACGGGAACCTGGGCCGCCGGCCCGCCCGGGCAGTTCACCTATGAACTCACCGAGACGTTCACCCCGGCGAGCGGCCACCCTGGGTACCTCAAGGCCCACGTCGAGGCCCGCATGCAGGAGACCGCACACACCGGAGTCGGCGCCGCCCGGATCTACACGCCCGACGGTACGTTGGTGCACACGACCACGGCCCAGTCCAGCGGGGAGCGGATCGGCGGCGGACCGGCGCCCTGGCACGGTCTCGTGGGCCTGGCCGCAGCGATCCGCGGGCGCACCCTGCACCCCGGGGACGACGGGTTCGAGCAGGCGGGCTCCGGCTGGCTGCTCAGCGTCGAGCACCGTCCCGCCGCGGTCGTCGTGGCGGCCGACGCCGACGACGTCGCCGAGGCCGTACGGTTCGCCGCCGCGCACGACCGGCCGATCGCGGTGGAGTCGACCGGGCACGGCAGGTCGGTGCCCGCCGACGGGGCCGTGCTCGTCGCGACCGGGCTGCTGCGGGATCTGTCGGTCGATCCGAAGGCCGCGACGGCCCGGATCGGCGCCGGAGTGCGGTGGGGCGAGGTTCTCGCCGCCGCCGCCGAACACGGCCTCGCGCCGCTGTGCGGTTCGTCCGGCAACGTCGGGGTGATCGGCTATCTTACCGCCGGCGGGCTGCCGCTGACCTGCCGTACGCACGGCTTCGCCGCAGACCACGTCCGATCGCTCGACCTGGTCACGGCCGACGGCCGGATCCGCACCGTCTCCCCGGCCGAACAGCCCGACCTGTTCTGGGCGGTGCGAGGCGGCGCGAGCAACTTCGGCGTGGTGACCGCGGCCGAGATCGATCTGCTCCCGCTGCGCAGCGTCTACGGCGGCGAGCTCTTCTACCCGGGGGAGGATTCCGCGCAGGCGGCGCACGTGCTGCGGTCCTATCTGGCCTGGGTCAAGGAGCAGCCGGAGGAGATGTCGTCCTCGGTGACCCTCGTGCGGCTGCGCGACGACCCCGCGCTGCCCGACGAGGTCCGCGGCCGCTCGTTCGTGCTGGTGCACATCGTGTACGCCGGCGACGAAACGCAGGGTGCCCGTCTGGTGGAACCGCTGCGCGCGCTCGGTCCCGAGACGGACACGTGCAGCGTGCTGCCGTACTCGCAGATCACCGACATGCACCACGACCCGGCGGAACCGTTCAGGGCGCACTTCCGCAGCGCGCTGCTGTACGAACCGGACGACGCCGCGGTCGAGGCGCTGGTCTCGTGCATCGGCGGTGCGGAGTTCGGCGGGCAGTTCCCCGGCGTCGAACTCCGCCACCTGGGCGCGGCGCTGAGCCGCCCGCCCCGGCGCCCGCACGCGGTGAACAGCACGGACGCGGCATTCCACCTCTGGTTGCGGCTGCCGGTGGCCACGGCGCAGGAGTCGGACGCGGCCGGCCGGGCCGCGGACGAGATGATGCGCCGGCTCAGGCCCTGGGACACCGGCGCGCTGCTGCCCGGGTTCCTGTTCGACCAGGACGCGGACCCCGAACGGGTCCGGCGGGCCTACGCGGCGCCGGACTACCGCCGGCTCGCCGGGCTCAAGGCCCAGTACGACCCGCACAACCTCTTCCGCATCAACCACAACATCCCGCCCGTCTTCGACGGCGTCTGAGAGGGGATAGCAGCATGTCGAGCTCAGGAGAGGCCCAGACGGCGATGACCGGGCTGCTCAAGCTGGCCGGGGAACAGGCCGCGCAGGCCGACGCCGAGGGCCGGGTCAGCCCGGAGGTGATCCGGGCGGTGGTGGACGCCGGGTTCGCCCGGTGGAGGGTGCCGGCCCGCTGGGCCGGGGCCGACCGCAGCCACGCGGAGCTGACCGCGGCCGTGGCGAGGCTGGGTGAGGAGTGCGCCTCGACGGCGTGGCTCGCCAGCGTCGCCGCCTATGCCGCCCGGTACCTGGCCTGCCTGCCGGAGCAGGGCCAGGCGGACGTGTGGTCGGACGGCCCCGACGCGCTGGCGGCCATCGTCTTCAAGCCGCTGGGCACCGCGGCGGCGGTGGACGGCGGCTTCCGGCTCTCCGGGGCCTGGACCTACGTCAGCGGCGCCGAACACTTCGACTGGGCGGTGGTGACCGGACCCGCCCCCGGCCCGCAGTCCGCCGGCCAGCCGGTCCGGCTCTTCGCGATACCGCGGCGGGACTACACGGTCGAGTACACCTGGTCGTCCTTGGGCATGCGCGGTACCGGCAGCCATACGCTCGTCCTGGACGACGTGTTCGTGCCCGAACACCGGGTGTGCCTGCGCGAGGACGCGATGCGCGGGGCGATGGTGGGCCACCCGGGGCACACCCGGTTGTCGAACCCCGCCGTGAGCGGGCTCATGTTCACCGGACCCGTCCTGGGAGCGGCCCGGGCTGCGCTCGCGCTCGCCCTGGAACTCGTCTCGGTCGCCCCGACCGGTCCCCGCGCCGCCGCCGGCCAGCCGTACCAGGTGGACTTCGCCCGGGCCGCCGGCGAGATCGACGCGGCCCAGCTGCTGCTGGAGCGGATCGCCGCCGTCGCGGACGGCGACGCGGTGCCCCCCGTCCTGGCCAACCGCAACCGCAGGGACGCCGCCCTGGCCCTGCAGCTGCTGGTCGGCGCGACCGACAAGCTGCTGCGGATCGGCGGCACCAGGGTTCAGGAGGACGGGCACCCGCTGGGCCGGCACTGGCGGGACGTGCGCTCGGTCTCCAGCCACGCCGTCATGCAGTTCGAGCCCGCGGGGCTCGCCTACACCCTCGGCCTGCAGGGCATCGAGGGCCCGTCCTGAGGAGGAGCAACCATGATCCTGGTAACCGGAGCGACCGGGCACGTCGGCCGACCGCTGGTGGACCAGCTGCTCGCGGCCGGCCGGCCGGTGCGGGCCCTGAGCCGCGACCCCGCAACGGCCGGCCTGCCCGCCGCGGCGCAGGTGGCCGCCACCGCCGACCTGCCCCTGGACGGCGTCACCTCGGTCTTCTTCGTCACGGCCGCGTTTCCGCAGGGGATCGCGGACCCGATCGACCGGATGAAGGCGGCCGGAGTGCGCCGCATCGTGGCGCTCTCGTCCTACTCGGTGCTCGACGAGGACCCCGGCAACATGATCGCGGTCCGGCACCGGGATCTGGAGAGCCGGATCCGGCAGACCGGCGTGCAGTGGACGTTCCTGCGGCCGGCCGGCGGGTTCGCGGCGACCGCCCTGGAATGGGCCGAGCAGATCAGGGCCGAGGGCGTCGCGCGCTTCCCCTTCGCGGACGCGCGCACCGCCCCGGTGCACGAGCGCGACATCGCGGCACTGGCCGCCCGCGCGCTGCTGACCGACGACCTCGTGGGCCAGGCACCGCTGTTCAGCGGCCCGCAGTCGCTGAGCTACGCCGACCGGGCCCGGATCATCGCCGAGGTGACCGGCCGGCCGGTCCGCTTCGAGGAGACCACCCACGACCAGGCGCGGCGGGAGTGGCTGCAGACCGGGATCCCGCCGCACGCCGTGGAGGCGCGGCTGCGGATGTTCGCCAAACTGGTCGGCCTCCCGCACGAGATCTCGCCCGTCGACCCGTATCTGGGCCGGCCCGGGCTCAGCTTCGCCCAGTGGGTGGGCGACCACACCGACACTTTCCGAAAGGTGACGTCATGATTCTGATATCCGGGGCCACGGGCAACGTCGGCGGCGAGCTGCTGCGGCAGCTGCGGGCCGAGGGGGCCGCGATCCGGGCGCTGACCCGCAATCCGGCCCGGGCCGCACTGCCGTCCGGCGTGGAGGTGGTCGAGGGGGACCTCGGCGCGCCGCCGTCGCTGGCCCGGGCGCTGACCGGGGTGCGGGCCCTGTTCCTGATGACGTCCGGGCACGAAGCGGCCGTGGCCCGGCAGGCGGCCGACGCCGGGGTGCGCAGGATCGTGCTGCTGTCCACCACGGCCGTGGAATCCCGCCCGGACTCCGCGATCGGCCGGATCCACCGGGAGGCGGAACGCGCGGTCCAGGAGTCCGGGCTGGAGTGGACGTTCCTGCGCCCGGGCCAGTTCGCCTCCAACACCCGGGCCTGGAGCTCGCAGATCGCGGCGGGCGACGTGGTGCGCACCCCCTACCCCGAGGTGGCGCTGCCGGCCATCCACCCCGGCGACATCGCGGCGGTGGCCCGCGTCGCGCTCACCGAGGACGGCCACGCCGGCGCGGCCTACCCGCTCACCGGCCCCCACCCGGTCTCGCCGGTCGACCAGGTGGCGGCGATCGGCCGGGCGATCGGCCGCGAGCTGCGGCACCAGGAGATCACCCCCGAACAGGCCGAGCAGCAGATGAGGGCGTACATGCCGGCCGAGATCGCGGCCGCGACCCTCGAGTTCCTCGGCAGCCCGACCGCGACGGAGACCGAGGCCCTGCCCACGGTCGAGAAGGTGACCGGAGTCCCCGCGAGGACGTTCGCCCAGTGGGCGCAGGACTACGCCCACCTGTTCCGCTGACAACCGGGCGCTCGCGACCGTGACCACCATCGCCGAAGCGCAGTCGCACGGCGAGCTGAGAGAGGTGTCCCCGTGGCGGATGTGATCATCGTCGGAGCGGGCCCGACCGGGCTGATGCTCGCCTGCGAGCTGCGGCTCGCCGGAGCGGACGTGCTGGTGCTCGAACGCCTCGCCGAACGCAACGGCGAGTCCCGGGCCGGCGGCCTGCACGCCCGCAGCGTGGAGCTGTTCGACCAGCGCGGGATCGCGGACCGGTTCCTCGCGGCCGGCCGGACCGGGCCGTTCGCGCACTTCTCCTTCATCCCGCTGGACATCGGCGGTCTGCCGACCAGGCACCCGTACGCCCTGGCCATCCACCAGTCCCGGGTCGAACTGCTCCTGGAGGAGCGCGCCGCCGAGCTCGGCGTGCGGCTGCGCCGGTCCGCGCAGGTGACCGGCCTGCGCCAGGACGCGGCCGGGGTCGACGTGGAGGTCGCCGGCGACCGGGGTACCGAGCAGCTGCGCTCGGACTACCTGGTCGGCTGCGACGGCGGCCGCGGCGTCGTGCGCAAGCTGGCCGGCATCGGCATGACCGGGACGCCGGCCACGCTCACCGCGCTGATGGGCGACGTCAAGCTCACCGATCCGCCGGCCGGCATCGTCTTCGGCGCCGAGAGCCGGCGCGAGCACGGGTCCTTCATGGTCTTCCCGGCGGAGGAACCCGACACGCACCGGGTGATCACCATGGAGTTCGACAAGGTCACCGCCCGGGACGCCCCGGTGACCCTCGAGGCGCTGCGCCGGGCGTGCGTCAAGATCGCCGGCACCGACTTCGGCATGCACGACCCGCGCTGGCTCACCAGCTTCAGCGACGCCGCGCGGCAGGCCGACAGCTATCGCGAGGGACGGGTCCTGCTCGCCGGGGACGCCGCCCACATCCATTTCCCGTCCAGCGGGCAGGGGATGAACCTCGGCCTCCAGGACGCGGTCAACCTGGGCTGGAAACTCGGCTCGGTCGTGCGCGGACAGGCCCCCGAGCACCTGCTGGACAGCTTCCACGCCGAACGGCACCCGGCCACCGAACGCATGCTGGACAACACCCGCGCGCAGACCGCCCTGTGGCGCCCGGATGCCCAGACCGACGCGTTGCGCCGGGTGTTCGGCGCCCTGATCGAAGGCGAGGCCGTCACCGGGTACCTGGGCGGCGCCTGCAGCCAGCTCGACGTGCACTACCCGCTGGGCGACGCGGATCCGGTGGTCGGGCGCCGGATGCCCGACCTCGACCTCAAGTCGCCCTCCGGGCAGACCCGCGTCTTCGAACTGCTGCACGCCGCACGGCCCGTTCTGCTCGACCTCGCCGGCCGGCCCGGCCGGCCCGACGCCCTGGACGGGTGGACGGACCGGGTCGACCTGGTCCGGGCGCGGTGCGACGCCGATCACTGGTCCTACCCGGTGATCGGCGACGTCCCGGCCCCCGCGGCCGTCCTGATCCGCCCCGACGGCCACGTCGCCTGGGCCGGGTCCGGCGCCCCCGCCGACGCGCAGACCGAGGCCGAGGCCCTGAAGTCCGCGCTCACCCTGTGGTTCGGCCCTGCCCGGGGCCGCTGACCGAGCTCGTCGCCGAAGACGCGACGCGACAAGAACCGGGCTCCACGCCCCTTCGCTGATTGGTGAATCGCATGTCCACGGATGAATCGACGTCCACTCCCGCGACCGGCGGCCTGCCGCCGGAACTCGCCACGCTGATGCGGCTCGCGGACCTGGTCACCCCCATGGCGGTGCGGGTGGCCGCGAGTCTGCGGCTGATCGACCACATGGACGACGGCGTGCACGACCTCGAGTCGCTCGCGAAGGCGACGGACTCCCACCAGGACACCCTGGGCCGGCTGATCCGGCACCTGGTCGCCGTCGAGGTGCTGCGGGAGACCGCGCCGGGCCGCTACGAGCCCACCGCCCTCGGCGGGCTGCTGGCCCACGGCCGCCCGGAGTCCCAGGTGGGCTGGCTGGATCCGGCCCACATGATCGGGCGGGCGGACCTCGCCCTGATCCACCTCTTCGACGCCGTGCACGACGGCCGCCCGATCTACCCGCGGCACTACGGCGAGGAGTTCTGGGACGACGTCTCGGGCGACCCGGTCCTCGGCGCGACGTTCTACGACCTGATGGCGAACGGCCAGAAGACCATCTTCGCCGAGGCGGTGCGGCTGCACGACTGGACCGGTGCGCGCCGCCTGCTCGACCTCGGCGGCGCCGACGGCGACTTCATCGCCACCGTGCTGGCGCAGGAGCCCGGCCTGAGCGCCACCCTGGTGGAACTGCCCGGCCCGGCGGCCCGGGCGCGGGAGAAGTTCGCCCGGGCCGGACTGGCCGGCCGGGCCGAGGTCGTGGACGGCAGCTTCTTCGACCCGCCGCCCACGACGGCCGACGTGGTCGCGCTGTCGTTCGTTCTGCACAACTGGTCGGACGAGGACGCCGTGCGGATCCTGCGCCGCTGCGCCCAGGCGCTGGAGCCGGACGGCACGGTGCTGCTGATCGAGAGCGCCGACCAGTCGGCCGCCGCCCCGGACCCGGGATCCACGAGCGGGGACCTGCGGATGATGGCCTACTTCGGCGGGCGGGAGCGCACCTACGAGCAGTGGCGGGAGCTCGTGTCCGCCGCGGGGATGCGGATCGAGTCGGTGTCCGACGCCCTGGCCTACGGCGCACGCCTGCTGACCGTCGTGAAACCGTCCGCCTGACGCACTGCCCGCACGGCGCGGTTCCGCAGGACCGCGAAACGGACAGCAACCGATCACGCCGCCCACCCGCGGGCGGGCCGGCACCACCTCGCAGATCGAGCGGAAGGGAAATCACTGTGGCGCACAACGAGGGCCGGACGGCCACGCCGGACGACCGCGCACACGTCGTCCAGCTGGTGTTCGGCAACCTGGCGGCGCACGCCGTGCACGCGGCCGTCGACTTGAAGATCGCCGAGCTGATCGGGACCGGCGAGCGGACCGCCGCCGCCGTGGCCCGGGACGCCGGCACGGACCCGCAGCCCATGCTGCGGCTGCTGCGCGCCCTGGCGGCCCTGCGCCTGCTCGAGGAAACCGGTCCCGGCACCTTCTCGGTGACCGCGGCCGGCGCCCTGCTGGACCCGGGCAGCCCCGGTTCCATGGCCGCCCTGATCAGCTCCTCGGCGACCATGGAGAAGATGATGCGGCCCGGCTGGGACTACCTGGCCGACAGCGTCCGCACCGGGGAGACCTCCTTCGAGAAGATCTTCGGCAAGGACTTCTTCAGCCACCTGAGGGAGGACCCGGAGCGCTACGCGGGCTTCAACGGGGCGATGAGCCAGGCGACCCGCGCCGCCGCGGCGGTCCTGCCCGGCGTCTTGGACTTCGGCCGCTTCGGCACGGTCGCCGACGTCGGAGGCGGGGACGGCACCCTGCTCGCCGCCGTCCTGCGGGAGCACGCGTCCCTGGCCGGCATCCTCTACGACACCGAGGAGGGCTTGGCCCAGGCCCCGCAGACCCTGCGGCGCGACGGTCTGCAGGACCGCTGTGCCGTGGTGCCGGGAGACTTCTTCACCTCGGTTCCCGCAGGAGCCGACGCCTACCTCGTCAAGAGCATCCTGCACGACTGGCCGGACGACCTGTGCGTCACGATCCTCGGGCACTGCCGCGACGTGCTACCGGCGGACGGACGCGTGCTCATCGTGGAGCCCGTTCTGGCCGAGACGGTCGAACCCCGGGCGGTGGGGCAGTACCTCGGTGATCTCAACATGCTGGTCAACTGGGGCGGCCGGGAGCGCACCCGGGCGGAGTTCGAGGTGATCTGCCGCCAGGCGGGCCTGGAGATCCGGTCGGTGACGCCCCTGACCGGGCTCGGTTTCAGCCTCATCGAGGCCGGGGCGGCCCGGCGGACCGGGTGAGGCGGCCTGGCCGATCCGCCCCGCGGGGGACCGGTGCGCCGGCGCGGCGGCCCGGATTCCTGCGTGCGGGTAGCGAGCGAATAAGTATTGTGGTCTGATATACGGAGGGTTATCTCCTGCTTCGAACCATCCTGGGCGTTCCTGTAAGTGTTCAGATATAGATGGCACAAACCGAGTGTCGGCCTGTGGTCTCACCTCGGGTTTGACAGGAACACGACTCGCGTGTCAGCGTCCGAGGGTAGGCAAGATCGAGCCGAATCCGCTCGGAGACAAGAGGAGTCACGCTGTGACAGCACCTTTCGAACGAGCCCCGTTTTCGACGGGGGATCTCACCGACGAGCAGTACGGGCAGATCATCAGGCCCGGGGACGAGGAGTACGACGCCGCGCGCGCCGTGTACCCGGGCGACGTCGACCGCCGGCCCGCCGTGATCCTGCGCCCCCGGAACGCCGGGCAGGTGGCACACGTCGTGGCGCTGGCGCGGCAGACCGGGATCGCGCTGGCCGTGCGCGGCGGCGGGCACAGCGTGGCCGGGTACGGGGTCTGCGAAGGAGGCCTCGTCCTGGACCTGTCCGCCATGCGGGCGGTGGAGATCGACGCCGAGGCCCGTACCGCCTGGGCGGAGGGCGGGATCACCGCCGGCGAGTACACCGAGGCTGCGGCGAAGTACGGGCTCGCGACCGGATTCGGCGACGGGTCGCTGACCGGGGTGGCGGGCATCACGCTGGGCGGCGGCATCGGCTACCTGACCCGCAAGTACGGAATGACCGTCGACGACCTGCTGGCCGTGGAGATCGTCACGGCCGACGGCGAACTGCTGTCGGTGGACGAGGACCACCACCCCGACCTGTTCTGGGCCCTGCGCGGCGGCGGAGGCAACTTCGGGGTGGTGACCCGCCTGAAGTTCCGGCTGCACGAGGTCGAGAGCGTCTACGGCGGGATGCTGGTGCTCCCGGTCACCGCCGAGATCCTGGAGGCCTTCATCGCCGAGGCCGAGGCGGCCCCCGAGGAGCTCTCCACGGTGGTGAACGTGTGGACGGCACCGCGCTTCCCCTTCATTCCCAAGGAGTACCACGGCAAGCCGGTCATCCTCGCGATGCTGTGCTACGCGGGCCCGGCCGAGACCGGCGAGGAGGTGATCGGCCGGTTCCGCGCGATCGCCACGCCGCTGGCCGACATGGTGCGGGCCATGCCCTACACCGGGATGTTCTTTCCGCCGGACCCCTCGGAGCACCCCGTCTCGGCGTCGCGCAACCTGTTCATCGACCGGGTCGACCGCGCCACCGCCGAGACCATCCTGGACCGGGTGAGCACCTCGAGCGCGCGGATGGCCGCGACACAGCTGCGGGTGCTGGGCGGGGCCATGGCGCGGGTCCCGGACGCCGCGACGGCCTTCGCCCACCGGCAGAGCAAGATCATGGCCCATCTGTCCGCCATCTACGTCGACCCGGCCGAGGCCGACGTGCACGAGAGGTGGGTCGAGGAGTTCTCCGCGGCCGTCCGGCAGTCCGACGCCGGAGGGTACATCAACTTCCTCGGGGAACTCGATCAGGAAGACATCAGGGAGCAGGTCTACCCCGGGGCCGCCTGGGAACGGCTGTCCCGGATCAAGGCGCAGTACGACCCGGCCAACCTGTTCCGCGCCAACCACAACGTCCCGCCCGCGACGGGCTGACGATCCGCCGGCCCGGCCCTGACGTCCACGCCTTTCGCGGGCGGCGTCCGGGGCCCTGGCCGGTGCTCCGCCACATCGGCGGGTGGGGAAAGCCGTTGTCCGGCTTGCCCCACCCGCCGAAGTCATGAGCGGGCCGAACCGGTGCGGAGCCGGTCCCGGCCCGCCATCGCGGCCGGCCTCCCCGCCGGGTGACCGGGCCCGGGTGCGATGACCGGGCCCGTCCCGCCGGTGTGTTCCGGATCCGCTCGGGGTGCCCGGCTGCATGATCAGCCGCATCCCCACACGAACCGAGAGGACCTCTCGATGCAGTCTCCGGTGCACGAACACTGCTTTCCCGCCGCGGACACCTCCGCCCCGCCGCCCGGCCGGGCAGGGCGCCGGGAACCACATCCGGGCGCCGGCGGCAGAGAGCAGGCCGCCGGAGCAGCCGGTGCTCGCGGTGGCCGGACGGCCGCCCGGTACCGGGGCGTCCCCGGCCCGCGCAAGCCCGCCGCGCCCGGGACGAGCAGTGCGGCCTGACGCCCGCCCGGTCGCCGGGCTCTCGGTCGTGGTCCTGGGCGGCACCGGATTCGTCGGCCGCCACATCGGCGGGGCCTTCGCCGCGCTCGGTGCCCAGGTCCACCCGGTGTCGCGCACCGGCGGCCCCGCCGCCGCGCAGCAGCGTCCGCCGATCCGCCTGGACCTGCTCGCGGCGTCGCCGCGCCAGATCGCCGAACTGCTCGAGTCGACCGGCGCCCGCGTGGTGGTCAACGCCGCCGGCCAGACCTGGCAGGGCGGCGAGGAGCAGATGGCGGCGGGCAACACCGACCTGGTCGAGCGCCTTCTCGCGGTTCTCGCCGACCTGCCCGGCCCGCCGATCCGGCTCGTCCAACTCGGCAGCGTGCACGAGTACGGAGCCGGCGCACTGGACGGCGCCACGAACGAGGACCACCCCCCGGTCCCGGTCACTGCGTACGGACGGACCAAGCTCGCCGGAACCCAGGCCGTCCTGCGGGCCGCCTCCGGCCGGCACGCCGAGGCGGTGGTGCTCCGGCTCGCCAACGTGGTCGGCGCCGGGGCTCCGGCCGGCAGCCTCTTCGGCCGGGTCGCGGCCCACCTCGGCCACGCCGCGCGGGTCCAGGCGCGCGGCGGGGCACCCGCCGAGCTGCGGCTCCCGCCGCTGCGGGTCGCCCGCGACCTGGTGGACGCCGACGACGCCGCCGCCGCGGTGCTGGCCGCCGCCACGGCACCGGCCGGGGCCGTCACCGGCCGGGTCGTCAACGTCGGCCGCGGCGAGGCGGTCCCGGTACACGACCTGATCCACCGGATGATCTCGCTCAGCGGTCTGCGGGTCCCGCTCGTCGAAGAGGCCCAGGGACCGCCCTCGCGCACCGACGTCGCCTGGCAGCAGCTGGACATCACCCGCGCGGAGAGGCTGTTGGGCTGGCGCCCGGTCCGGTCCGTCGACGACTCCCTGCGCGACCTGCTCGCGCCCGTCCTCGGGCGCGACTGAGACGTGCGACCTAGGCAGTGTTCGGGGATGTCTCAAGGCGCGAATCCGGTGATCGCCGTCGCCTGGCCGCACCGCACGCAACGGCGCAGACGAGCGAGTATGAGCCGTCCCGTGCGGCGCGCCCATGCTCGGCGCTGACCGGATTCGCCGCACCTACCAGCACAAACC
>DASZBX010000060.1:0-25179 GCA_035943635.1 Actinocrinis sp.
GGCCGCCGCCTAGGCGTGCCCTTCCGACAACCGATCCCGCGGCCCCGCGTACTTCCCGGCCTCGGGACTCCACCTGCAATGTCGTTCTCACCGCCCGCGCCAGTTCGTGTCTGGCGCGTATCGCTGATCACTTGGCTACGACAGAAACTATAACCCACGGACAGTGAGAATGTCTACTGCGGTGACGATAGATTTTTGCGTGCCGGCTCTGGAGGCATGATGCGCACTTCGCCGCGGATCCGGCGGTCCATTTGCCGGTGTGTCGACATGGCCTCGCCCGTCGAGACATGGATTGTTCGCGAGCGACGCGGCCCACCTGGCCGCTACGCAGCCGATGGGTACTCGGAGAAAGCCGGGGCCTGGTGCGAGCCGAGTTCGACGCAGTGATCGCCGCCGACTGGCCCCGTGAACGGCTTCGCCCGCGAGTTAGTGGATGATGCCGTGCTCGGTACGGTCCAGTTCGTGGGTGATCCGGCGCTGGGCACTGTCGCTGATGCGTCCGTCCGCGTACAGGCGGCGCAGCTGCGCCCGTTGGACGTCGATGACTTGCCGTTGCAGGCGGGCGAAGTCGCCGACGGGCCACGCGCCGTCTTCGGCGTGCCCGAGTCGGGCGGTGTATTTACGGCGAAGTCGGTCGATCACCTGATCGGGGATGTCGTCGCTCTCGTGGAGCATGTCGAGGTAGTCCAGTGCGGCCTCGTCGAGCGAGGTGCGCACCTGTGCCTCCTTGGCCGCGAGCAGTTCCGGGTCGAGCGCGAGGCCCGAGGTGCGTACGACGTAGGGGAGGGTCAGGCCCTGGACGGTGAGGGTGACGGCCACTACGGCGGTAGTGAGCACCAGAACCAGGGGGCGGCTGGTCAACACGGCGCCGCTGTCGGTCGTCAGGGGGATGGACAGTGCCGCGGCCAGCGGCATCACCCCGCGCGTGCCGGTCCAGGCCATGACCCGGGTGACCGGCCAGGCCGGGTGGGTGCGGGTGGGTCCGGCCCGTGTGACGGTCGGGCGCATCCACGCCACGCGCAGCACGATCAACGCGGCGGCCAGGGCCGCGGCCTGCAGCGGCCACCAGCCGGTGCCCGGCGGCAGGTCGCGCACCAGCGCGGGAAGTTGCAGGCCGATCAGGGCGAAGACCACCGATTCCAGCAGGAAGACCACGACCCCGTACACGTCGTGCACCTGGAGCCGGCTCCGCGCATCGGTGATCTTGTGCCCGGCGCTGCCCACCACGACACCTGCCACGACGACGGCTGTGACCCCGGACACTCCGGCGCTCTGGGCGAGTACGTACGCGGCATACGGGGTGACCAGGGCGATCACGGTTTGCAACAGCGGATCCGCGGCCCGGGAGCGCAGCGCTACCACCAGAACGGCCAGGGCCGCGCCCACGCCCATGCCCCCGCCCGCCAGGACGATGAACCGCCATCCGGCCGCGGCCCAGTGCACACCGCCGGAGCCGACGGCGACACCGACCGCCACCTGGAAAAGCACCAGCGAGGTCGCGTCGTTGAACAGACTCTCGGTTTGCACGAGGGCTTGGATACGCGGAGGAAGCGGGAGCCGGCGCCCGAGCGCGGTGACCGCGACCGGGTCGGTGGAGGCCAACACCGCACCCAGCACGAACGCCATCGGCACGGCCAGCGACGTGATCCAGACAGCCAGCCCGCCGATCGCGAACGCGGTAGCCAGTACCAGCCCGAGCGCCAAGGCGAGAACCGGGCGCCAGATGCTGCGCAGCTCGCGCGCCGAGATGTCCTGGGCCGAGGCGTAGAGCAACGGCGGGAGCACCACGACGCTGATCAACTCCGGGGTCGTGCGCACCGCCGGAACCCCGGGGATCAGCGCCACGGCGAGCCCGACGAGCACGAGTACCGAGGGCGCCGGGATCCGCCACCGGTTCGCGAACGTCGCCACCGTCGTGCTCGCCACGACCAGGGCCACCACGATTCCCGCGTCACGCATACGGGCACACCTCCGGTCCGCCGGGCCCCTCAAGCCGTTGCGGCCGAGATACTCCCGAGCCGACCAGACTTCCCGGCACACCACCGGTCAGTATAGCGACCAACCAGCAATTTCTCGGTGGTGTGCTCATGCTCAGCGCACGCTCAGGGCATCCGGCGGAGAACTGGTGAGACGGCATACCCCGGACAGAAGACGACGACCGTGGCCGTGGGAGTCCTGTTCCCGTGGCGTGCCGGCGGGATCCGGGTTGTCCCTGATCACCCGGTGTGGATGGTGACCAGATCGGGAAGGCCCGACATTTCCAGCACCGAACTCAGCAGAGTGTTGGTGATCAGTTCGATGTGGTCTGCGTGGGCGAACAGGATGTTCAGGCCGGCGCTGTCGAGGTATTCGACGTCTGTGAGGTCGATGACGAGGCGGTCTCGGACGTCCTTGAGCGCGGAGGCGAGCATCTTGCTGTTGCTCATGTCGATTTCGCCGGTGATCTTGAGGACTGGCGCTCCGCCCGGTAAGTGGCCGGGCGTGATGGTCAGGGGTGTGCTCATCAGGCGATCCTCCTGTGCATCTCGACGATGGTGCCGGTCGGGCCGGGGACGAACGTGACCTGCTGCATGGTCGCTCGCATCAGGCCGACGCCGCGGCCGCGGTGGGCGGTGGCCTGCGGGTCGGGGGTTTTCCAGTCTCCGGTGTCGGAGACGGTCAGGCGCAGGTCTTCCACGAGGGCTTCGGCATGCAGGCGGATGGGTTGTCCGGGGGTGTTGCGGTGGCCGTGTTCGATGGCGTTGGCGCAGGCTTCCCCGGCGGCGACCAGCACCTCCTGGACGGTGCGGATCGGCAGGTCGCACTGGCGTAGCCACGCTCGTAGGGCGTGGCGCACCGGAGCGAGTTGGCCGACTTCGGCGGGGAAGCTGATTTCCAGGGGGACCGGGTGGCGGTAGAGCAGGAGGGCGACGTCGTCGTCGTAGCCTGCGGTCGGCGCGAGCTGGGTCATGACGTGGGTGGCCAGGTCGTCCAGGGCGAGGCTCCGGCCGTCCTGGATGGCTGCGCCGGCCAGGTCGATGCCGATGTTCAGGGGGCGCCGGCGGCGTTCGACGAGGCCGTCGGTGTACAGCATCAAGGTGGAGCGCGGGGACACGGTGACCTCGGCCTGTGGCCGTTCGACGCCGATCTTCACGGCCAGGGGGATGGAGCGGCCGGCGTCGAGCAGGATGGTGTCCCCGTCGGGGTGGGCGAGGATTCCCGGGGGGTGTCCGGCGCTGGAGTAGGTCAACTGCCCGGTGTCAGGGTCGAGCACCCCGCAGAAGACCGTGGTGCAGAACGCGCCCGGGACGCTGCCGGCGAAGTGGTCCAGTGCCATGAGGGTGTGGGCTGGGCGTGCGTCTTGTAGGAGGAGGGCGCGGCAGGCGCTGCGCAGTTGGCCCATCACGGTGGCCGCCTGCAGCCCGCGACCGACGCAGTCGCCGACGACGATGCCGATGCGGCCGTCGGGCAGGGCGATGGTGTCGTACCAGTCGCCGCCGACCTCCAGGGGGCGGGCGGCCGGCTCGTAGCGCACGACGAATCCGTCGGGTAGCCGGGAGGGTCCGAGGATCGCCCGCTGCAGGGCCAGAGCGGTTTCCCGGTGCTGGTCGATCTGGTGCGCGCGGGCCAGGCCTTGGGCCAGGTGTCCGGCCAGGAGGGAGAGCAGGAGCCGGTCCTGGTCGGTGAAGGGGCGCTGGTGGCCCAGGTCGAGCCAGAGGACGAGCTGACCGTGGGGATGCTGGAGGGTGATGCCGGCGTCGGCGGTGGGGTCCGCGATCGGGGTCAGGGTCGGGCTTTGGCGCAGCGCGGTCAGGGCCAGGCGCTGTTGATCAGCCAGGGTGTTCCAGCTCAGCCCTGTCTGCGTGCTGGTCAGGGATGGCTCGCGGTCCTCGGAGTCGAAGACCGCGGCCAGGACGCGCTCGGCCTGCCACAGGTCTTTGAGTTCTTCCAGTGTGCCCGAGAGCGCGTCAGACAGGCTCGCGGCCTGGGACAGGCGCAGGCTCACTGCGGCCAGGGCGCTTTCGCGGCGGATGGCGTAATGCTCGGCGGTGACGTCGCGGAACGTGCCCACGATGACGCTGCGCCCGCTGTCGGGGTCTTGGACTCTGCTGTGGGCGACGCTGATCCACAGCCGGTTGCCGTCGCGGTGCATGACGGGGACGGTGATAGTGCCCTGGGCCCCACCGAGCAGGCCGCCGAACGCTTCGGCCACCTGCTGGTAGGCCAGGGGGTCGGCGTCCGCGTCCGGCCACCAGGGCTGGACGGGCGCGTAGGGCAGGCCTTCGGGGCCGTAGCCGAGGATGTCGGTGAAGGCGCCGTTGATCTCGACGACGGTCCCGTCCTGATCGCAGACGAAGAACGCTTCCTGGAGGGAGTCGACGAGTGCGGTGCGCCAGCGGCTGTGGTGGCTGCGTAGCCGGGACAGTTCCACGTTCGCCCGGACCCGGGCCAGCAGGTCGGCGGCGGCGAAGGGTTTCACCAGGTAGTCGTCGGCCCCGGCTTGAAGTCCCTCGATGGAGGCGTCTTGGTCGGCGCGGGCGGACAGGAGCAGGACCGGGACCGGCGCGGTGCGTGGTTCGGTGCGCAGGGCAGCCACCAGCGACAGGCCGTCCAGGCGCGGCATCATCACGTCGCTGACGATCAGGTCGGGGATCCGGGTGCGGACGGCTTCCAGGGCTTCCCGGCCGTCGGTGACGGCCTGCACCTGGTAGCCGGCTCCGGACAGCAGCCGGGTCAGGTACTCGCGCATGTCGGCGTTGTCGTCGGCGACCAGCACCTTCACGCGTGCGGCCGGGGCCGAGACGGTGGTGCCGGTGTCCGGTAGGTCGATGCCGTGCAGGGCCGGGTCGGCCTGGTCGGTGGGCAGCCAGCGCAGGGCTTCCTGCACGTAGGGTTCGGCGGTGGTGAACGGCACCCGGGAGTCGGCGGCGGCCGGTGCGAGGGCGTCGGCGGGCAGGTGTCCGGCGCCGAGCGGCAGGCGGATGGTGAACGAGGTACCCGTGCCCTCGGTGCTCTCGGCGGTGATGGTGCCCCCGTGCAGGCCGACGAGTTCCTGGACCAGGGCCAGTCCGATCCCGCTGCCCTCGTTCGAGCGCGAGCGGGCATTGTCGACTCGGTGGAACCGCTCGAACAGGCGCGGCATCTCCTCGGCCGCAACGCCGATGCCGGTATCGGTCACACGCACCACTGCCCGGCCGTCCGCCAAGCTCAGGGACACGCCGATGGAGCCGTCGAAGGTGAACTTCAGCGCGTTGCTCACCAGGTTCAGGACGACCTTCTCCCACAGGGCGCGGTCGATGTACACGGGTTCGGGCAGCGATGGGCAGTCGACCTCGAAGCCGAGCCCGGCCTTCTCCACCGCCGAGCGGAAGACGCTGGCCAGTTCGGCGGTGACGGAGCCCAGGTCGACCGGTTCGAAGCGGGCCTGCATGCGCCCGGCCTCGATCCGGGAGAAGTCCAGCAGGCTGTTGACGAGCTTGCCCAGCCGCAACCCGTTGCGGTGGATGACGTCCAGCTCCTCGCGGACCGGCGGGTCCGACTGGGCGAACCGGGTGCGCAGTTCCTCCAGCGGTCCCATGATCAACGTCAGCGGGGTGCGGAACTCGTGGCTGATGTTGGAGAAGAAAGCGGTCTTGGCCCGGTCCAGTTCGGCCAGTTCCTCGGCCCGGTGCTGCTGGGCCTGGTAGCCGCGCGCGCTGGTGATCGCCGCCGCGATGTGGCCGGCGGTCAGCTCGATGAAGCCCCGGTAGCCGCCGTCCAGGGGTCGGTAGCGGTTGAGCCCGGCCACCAGGAACCCGTATGGTCCGGCGCCCTGTTGTAGCAGGGGCACCACCAATGCCTTCTCGGGTGGTCGGTCCCATGCGCCGGTGGGCAGCGCGGCGAACTCGGGGGCGTCCAGTTCCACCACTGTTGCGTGTGCCCGGGCCAGGTCCCCGGAAGGCCACGGCCCGCGAGGGCCGCTGGCCGGCAGTGTCCCCGACGCGGCCGGGTGGTCCGCGGAGATCCCGGTCCTGGCCGCCAGGCGCGCGCTGCCGTCCTGCTCGTACAGGTAGGTCAGCGTGAATGGCAGGTCGCGCGTGTTGCCCTCCAGTTGGCGGCTGGTGAACGCGAGCATCTCCTGCTCCGTGCGCACCACCCGGGGATCGGACCCGAGGTCCCGGAGCGTCGCCATCCGCCGTTCGCCGATCACCCGGTCAGTGTCCTCGCTGACCACGCACAGCATGCCGACCACCTGGCCGTGGTCCTCGCGCAGCGGACTGTAGGAGAAGGTGTGGTAGCTCTCCTCAGTGAATCCCGACCGCTCCAGAAACAGCAGCAGCCCCTCGTCCCAGGTCGCCTTGCCCGTGCTCAGGACGGTCTCGATCCGCGGGCCGATGTCCGCCCAGATCTCCGCCCACACCTCGCTCGCCGGCCGGCCCAACGCCCACGGGTACTTCCCGCCCAGCGTGTCCCGGCGATAGGCGGCGTTGCAGAAGAAGGTCAACTGCGGACCCCACGCCATCCACATCGCGAACCGCGACGAGAGCAGAATGCTCACCGCAGTCTTCAGGCTCTGCGGCCACCGCGCGGCCGGTCCGAGCGGCGTGGCCGCCCAGTCCACCGCCGCCAGATCCCGGCCGACCTCGTCATCGGCGGCGAACACCTCGGTCCCACCTGCTGCCAGCGGTCTGCGCTCGAACTCTTCGGAAGCCACGACCCGACCATCCCTCACGACTTTGCTCTCCGGATGAACCCGCCAACGACCGCCACCTGGTAGGAAAAGAGAGCGACGCGACAACAGGATAAGGCAACCACGCCACACATAGTTGCTCGAACAGGCAACGGTCGTAGCTCCGCCACAGGTTTCGACGCTGAGAACACCATCGCCCTACCGGGAAGACCGGCCGCCCGGCCGGCCACGCTCGAACAGCCTGGTGGCAGCGCCCGCAAAGGTGGAGAGCGCCTGACCGGGCTCTTTTCGATCCCCAGCGAGCTGGGACATCAGGCGTTTTCGGCTCTCGTCACGGTCAGTCCGTGGAGGGCATCGGTCAGTCCGGCCATCGCCAGTACGTGGTACACCGTCGCCGAGCAGGTGACGCGCAGGTGTGCCCCGCGTTGTACTGCCTTAGCGCGGACGCGAAGCATCATGGTCAAGCCCATGGAGTCCATGAAGTGCACGCCGGTGCAGTCCAGGTAGTTCTCCGCAGCGTGGAGCCAGGGCACAATGCGAGACTCGATCTCGTCGGCGTTATGCAGGTCGATTTCGCCGGTCAGGACGAGGTCTGTACCGCGCGGCTGCACTACACATGGCTGGTTGTGCGGTTGGCCTGTTTTGTGTGCGATCACGGGCTCGAGGAGTTCGAAACGACCGTTTAGCCGGGCCGTGGCGGTGGTGCTCTCGTATTCCAGGTGGCCGACGATCTGCACCGCATCCACCGCTTCCGCCGGGTCCTGCCCGATGCCGGGTTTCTGCTCTTGGCGGTCCATCCTGCGTCACCCGGACTTTCTCCACCACTGACACCAGTGGTCGCTTCGTGCCTGCAAAATGCTCACCCGATCATTCGGCGTTGGGATGGGAATGAGGCAGGGCCGTGGTCCTGGCTTCACCCGAAATCTTACGTGCCGACGGGCTTGGGGTCATCGTCCATCGTCAGATCGAGGGTTCGGTGGGATCGCTAGACTCCTGCTCGATGGGTTGCGTCGGGTGATGGGGCCAGGCGGATTCCAATCATCGCGCATGAATCTAAGGAATTCGGTTATATCGGTTGGCCACGTACGCCACGATTGGTGACGTCACCATCAGGAAGGGGCAGGGCGCCGAATCTCTGCATTAGTGTGGGCGACGGCGCTCAGAGCGGCCATGGTAACCGGATCGATGGCGTTGGAGGGCACCGAGGTGATGGCGGCGGAGAGCGATGTGCCCTGGGCCTTTCGGTCTGGGGAGCATGTGTGCTGGCTGGTGCGCTCCAGCGCCGAGTACGACGTCGGCGAGCGCGATCTGCTCGCCCGGGCCGCGTTCGCCGGGGAAAGCGTCATGATCGTCGGCGACCGGGTTCGCACCAGGCACAACGCGCCGGGTGCCTCCGGGGATGTGGACGTGTGGGTGGGCCGGGACGGTTTGGCCGTCTTGGAGGTGATGCGCGAGCAGGCGCACACGGTCGACCTGGCCGGGCGGGGTTTGCGGATCCTGGCGCAGATGGAGCACCTTGCGCCGCCGGACGCGCGGTTGGAGGACTTGATAGCCTGCGAGATAGACGTGGCGGAGGTGGCCGGCCTCGGTGCGACCAGTGTGGTGTGTGCCTACCGGCGGTCGGCGTGGAAACGGGAATTGCTCAGCGGGGTCAGCGCGGTGCACTCACGTCTTGTCGGGATGGGCCAGGATGCGGCCGGTTTCCGGATCGCTCGCGTCGGAGCCGACGCCTGGGCGCTGCACGGAGTGATCGGCTTCGAGGCCGCGGGGTCCTTCGCCGCTGCGTTGCGCGCGTTGCTCTCACGCAGCGCACATCTGCGACTGCACTGCGCGGGACTGGAGTTGATCGACGCGGCCGGATGGTACGCACTGGTCGCGGCGGCCACCGGCATCCCCGGGACCGCAGTGCTGCTGGAGCAGGTCAACGACACGGTGGCCACCGCGTGGCGGCTGTCCGGCTATGAAGGTACGACCCCAGTCCAGGTGCGCACATGACCAGCACGGAGACCGGCCCGGCACCTGGGGTGACGCACATGCTCTACCCGTACGCCGATCAGGACCAGTACCTCTCGGGCACTCTCGCCTACATCGAGCACGCGCGTGTTTCAGGTGGCACGGTGGTCGTGGCGGCCAAGCCCTCTCGCCGGGAGGAACTGCTGCCGCATCTGCCCGACGGTGACACGGTCGTGTTCGTCGACCCGACCGCCGCCAGCCGCAACCCGGGCCGGTTCATCCCGGCCTGGCAGGAGTGGATCGGGCAGGTCGCGAAGGACCGGCCGGTGCACGGGATCAACGAGTCGGTCTGGTCCGGGCGCACCGCCGCCCACGTCAGCGAGCTGCGGTACCAGGAGTGGTTGCTCAACCGGGCGTTCGCCCAGGCCCCGGCCTGGTCCCTGATGTGCCCCTTCGACACCGCCGAGCAGGACGCGACGGTGGTCACGGCCATCGCCGGCTGCCACCCGCTGCTGTGGGACGGAACGAAGGGAGTGCCGTCCACCGGATACATCGTCGGGGACTATACCTTCGAGGCACTGGCCGACCCCTCCGGGCCCGTCCAGCACGTGGTCTACGACCTGTCCACACTCGGCGCCATGCGGGAAACGGCTTCCCGGTTCGCGTCGGACTGCGGCCTGGCGGCCGACCGGATGCGGGACCTGAAACTGGCGGTCTCCGAAGTGGCCGCCAACAGCATCCGCCACGGCGGCGGACGCGGGGAGGCGCTGCTGTGGTGCACAGATCAGTCGGTGATGTGCGAACTGACCGATTCCGGGGTGATCGCCGACCCGCTCGTCGGACTGGTGCGACCGACGACCGGGCAGATCGGCGGCCGAGGCCTGTGGTTCGTCAACAACCTGTGCGACCTGGTCGAGGTTCGCTCCTCACCAGGCAAGGGAACCCGGGTACGCCTGTCCATGGACCTTGAAAGCGCGAGCAGTCAGCCGTAGTCGCTGCACCTTGCCGCGGAGGCGTACCCTGCGACGACCGATCCCGCGACACCGCCTACTTCCCGGCCTCAGGGGACTCATGGATCGCCGAGGGGCATTCAGGTTCGCACTAGGGCCGGTCCTGCTCCACTGAGAAGAGAATTCCGGTACTGCCGGCCAGTTCGAGAGCGCCAGGACGCGCGGGGAGATCACCAGCCAAAACGTCCGGCAGATCCGTGGCGCCGCTCGTGGGAATGCCAAGGCTCGGCGAGGGCGGCCTGCGCAGCGGCAGCCCGTGCGGGCCGGTCAGTTCGAAGAGACGGGCAACCACGGGTGAAACCGCGGCCACCCGCACGCTGCCGCCGCTCGCGCTCACGTGCCGGTCGATCTCGGCCAGCGTGCGCAGCCCTGCACAGTCCATGAACGTGACCTGTGAGAGGTCCAGTTCGATCTGCCCGGTGGCGCCGCCAGCGAGCCTCTTGAGCCGCAGAAGCAGGTCGCCGGCGCTGGCCAGGTCTGTCTCGCCGAGCACAGTGATCAGCGGATGGTACTCGTCGCTGACACTCAAAAATGCGTCCATCAGGACTTCCACGCTTTCGGCCGCCGGAGCGCCGATCGCCTCCCCCGGCGGACGCGGCCGAGTGCGGGCCTCACCGTCGGGACGCGTCCTGCACACCAGGATCAAGGCGCCGGGGGCCGGGGCGTCATAAACACCGCTGACACTACGCGCCGCAACCGCCGCGGTAAACCGGGTCGGACAACACGGTCGCCCGGAGCTGAACCACCGGCGCAGCGCGAGCGGCGCGGCACGCAGGAGCTCAGACTCCGCACGCATCGCCCCAAGAAGAAATCTCCCGTATGCAGGACTGCGATCCGGACTCCGCCCAGAACTGATCTTGAGCAGCATTTCGCTACCGACCCCGGCTTCGCCGCGGCGACCGCCTCCGCCTCGGACGACCTGGCCGGCCGGACGTTCCGGCCGACCGCCGGAGCGTTGCTCATCGTCGGCTTGGCTTTCCTGGGTGTGCGCCCGCGCCTGTCAGGCGACCGTGGAGATTGTCCTATCGCCCGTTAGAGAGGCGTCAGTGGCCGAGGAAACGGTTTGGGAAGGAGGTTCCATTGTCCTCGCGGCCTGATCCCGGGCCGAGTAGGTTCCGCCCCCGACTTTCGTAGAAGGAGCCCGACATGGCCGACGTGACTCTCGTCGTCCTGACGATCGTGGTTTTCGCCGTTCTCGGCCTGGTGGTCAAGGGGGTCGAGCACCTTGACCGCTGAGAACATCATCGGCCTGGTCGTCGCCGTCCTGCTGACCGTGTACCTGGTGGTCGCGCTTGTGAAGCCGGAGAAGTTCTGACATGTCCGTTGCCGAAGCCGGCTGGCTGCAAGCCGGACTACTCGTCCTCGCCCTGGCGGTCTCCTACCGTCCGCTCGGCGACTACATGGCCCACATCCTGACCTCGCCGAAACACTGGCGGGCGGAGCGGGGCTTCTACAAGCTGGTCGGGGTGGACGGCGACGCCGACCAGACCTGGGGCACCTACGTGCGCTCGATGCTGGCGATATCCGCGGTGGGCGTGCTGCTGCTCTACGCGATCCTGCGTCTGCAGGACCACCTGATGATGTCGCTGGGCATGCCGGGGATGCAGGCGAACCTCGCGTACAACACGGCGGCATCGTTCGTCACGAACACCAACTGGCAGAACTACTCGGGTGAGAACACTCTCGGGTACGTCGCCCAGATGTCCGGTCTCGCGGTGCAGAACTTCGTTTCGGCCGCGGTCGGCATCTGCCTGGTGGCTACGTTGATCCGCGGGATCGTGCGCAAGCAGACCGACCGGGTGGGCAACTTCTGGGTGGACCTGACCCGGTTGAACTTCCGGCTGCTGCTGCCCTTCGCGTTCGTGTTGGCGATCGTCTTGGTCGCGGCCGGCCTGCCCGAGGCGCTCGGCAGCCACCTGACCACGTACAGCACTCTCGACGGCGGCTCGCAGACGATCTACACCAGCGCCACCGCCTCACAGGAGGCGATCAAGATACTGGGCACGAACGGCGGCGGCATCTACAACGCGAACTCCTCGCACCCGTTCGAGAACCCGAACGGGTGGGTGAACTGGTTGCAGATCTACATGCTGTTGGTGATCGGGTTCTCGCTGCCGCGCACCTTCGGCAAGATGGTCGGTTCGCACAAGCACGGCTACTCGATCCTGGCGGTCATGGCCACGATCTGGGTCGGTTCGGCGGCTTTGATCACCTGGTTCGAGGCGCGCAGCTGGGGTTCGGCGATCTCGCTGGCCAAGTCGGCGATGGAGGGCAAGGAGGTGCGGTTCGGGATCCCCGGATCGTCCCTGTTCACCGCGTCCACCACGCTCACCTCCACCGGTGCGATCAACAATGCGCACGATTCGCTCACGCCGTTCGGCGGCGGGATGGCGCTGTTCGACATGATGCTCGGGGAGATCGCCCCGGGCGGCACCGGGTCGGGCCTGTATGGGATGTTGATCCTGGCGATCGTGACGGTGTTCATCGCGGGTCTGATGGTCGGGCGCACGCCGGAGTATCTGGGCAAGAAGATCCGCCCGGCGGAGATGAAGTATGCGGCCCTGTACATCCTGGCCACGCCCGCGGTCGCGCTGATCGGGACTGGTATCGCGATGTCGCTGCCCGGTGAGCGGGCGGCGATGCTCAACAGCGGCACGCCGCATGGTCTGACCGAGGTGCTGTACGCGTTCACCTCCATGGCGAACAACAACGGCTCCGCGTTCGCCGGCCTGTCCGGGAACACCGAGTGGTGGAACACCGCCGGGGGCATCGCGATGCTGCTCGGGCGCTTCCTGCCGATGATCTTCGTCGCGGCCCTGGCCGGTTCGCTGGCCAAGCAGAAGGTCACTCCCGAATCGGCGGGCACGCTCGCCACCCACAAGCCCCTGTTCGTCGGGATGCTGCTGGGCACGGTGCTGATCGTGGTCGGTTTGACGTACTTCCCCGCGCTCGCGCTGGGCCCGTTCGCTGAAGGATTGAAGTAGATGGCAACCATCACGCCCACTGAGGCGCAAGGGGCACAGGCCCGCCGGATCGGTGCGGGTCTGCTGGACCCGAAGATGCTCTGGACCTCGCTGCCGGACGCGCTCAAGAAGCTGGACCCGCGGGTGCAGTTGAAGAACCCGGTCATGTTCGTAGTCGAGGTCGGCTCGGTGCTGACCACCTATGCCGCGATCGTGGCCACGGTCAGCACGCACCAGGACGTGGTGTTCGCCTGGGCGATCACGTTCTGGCTGTGGTTGACCGTGGTGTTCGCGAACCTGGCCGAGGCGGTGGCCGAGGGCCGGGGCAAGGCGCAGGCCGCGACCCTGCGCAAGACCAAGACCCAGACGGTGGCCCGCCGGATCGAGTCCTGGTCGCCCGGCCGGCTCGGCCCGGAGGCCGAGTGCGCCGCGACCGACCTGCGCCTGGGCGACTTCGTGGTGGTCGAGGCCGGGCAGGTGATCCCGGGCGACGGCGACGTGGTCGAGGGGGTCGCCTCGGTCGACGAGTCGGCCATCACCGGCGAGTCGGCCCCGGTGATCCGGGAGTCCGGCGGGGACCGGTCCGCGGTGACCGGCGGCACCCGGGTGTTGTCGGACAAGGTGGTCGTCAAGATCACCACCAAGCCCGGGGAGACGTTCATCGACCGGATGATCGCGCTGGTCGAGGGCGCGGCGCGGCAGAAGACGCCGAACGAGATCGCGCTGAACATCCTGCTCGCGAGCCTGACCGTCGTGTTCCTGCTGGCCGTGGTCACCCTCGGCCCGCTGGCCGACTACTCCGGCGCCCCGCAGACCCTGGTGGTCTACGTCGCGCTGGTGGTCGCGCTGATCCCGACCACGATCGGTGCGCTGCTGTCGGCGATCGGCATCGCGGGCATGGACCGGCTGGTGCAGCGCAATGTGCTGGCCATGTCCGGGCGCGCGGTCGAAGCCGCCGGGGACGTCAACACCCTGTTGCTGGACAAGACCGGCACCATCACCCTGGGCAACCGGCAGGCCAGCGAGTTCATCCCGGTCTCCGGCGTGGACATCGAGGCCCTGGCCGACGCCGCGCAGCTGTCTTCGCTTGCTGACGAGACCCCCGAAGGCCGCTCGATCGTGGTTTTGGCCAAGACCAAGTACGGTCTGCGCGGTCGGGATGTGCGCGACGCCGACGGCGCCGAGTACACGTTCATCGAGTTCACCGCCCAGACCCGCATGTCAGGGGTCGACCTTCCGGACGGCTGGCAGATCCGCAAGGGCGCGGCCGGGTCCGTGCGCGACTGGGTGCGGGAGAACGGCGGGGCGGTGTCGCCGGACGTGTCGGCCACTGTGGACGCCATCTCCGGTGCCGGTGGTACCCCGCTGGTGGTGGCCCGGGCCAAGGGCGCGCAGGCCGAGGTCCTGGGTGTGATCCACCTGAAGGACGTGGTCAAGGACGGCATTGCCGAACGGTTCGCCGAGCTGCGCAAGATGGGCATCAAGACGGTCATGATCACCGGGGACAACCCGCTGACCGCCGCCGCGATCGCCAGGGAGGCCGGGGTCGACGACTTCCTGGCCGAGGCCACCCCCGAGGACAAGCTCGCCCTGATCCGCAAGGAGCAGGAGGGCGGCAAGCTGGTCGCGATGACCGGCGACGGCACCAACGACGCCCCCGCGCTGGCCCAGGCGGACGTCGGGGTGGCGATGAACACCGGCACCTCGGCCGCGAAGGAGGCCGGGAACATGGTGGACCTGGACTCCAACCCGACCAAGCTGATCGAGATCGTCGAGATCGGCAAGCAGTTGCTGATCACCCGGGGCGCGCTGACCACGTTCTCGATCGCGAACGACGTGGCGAAGTACTTCGCCATCCTGCCCGCGATGTTCGCCGGGGTGTTCCCCGGGCTGGACAAGCTCAACATCATGCACCTGCACAGCGCGAACTCCGCGATCACCTCGGCGATCATCTTCAATGCCCTGATCATCGTGGCCCTGATCCCGCTCTCGCTGCGCGGCGTGCGCTACACCCCCTCCTCGGCCTCGGCGCTGCTGCGCCGGAACCTGTGGATCTACGGGGCCGGCGGCCTGGTCATCCCGTTCGTCGGGATCAAGCTGCTCGACCTGGTCATTCAGTACCTTCCCGGAATGGGCACATGAGATGAACCGCCTCCCCGGCGCCATCGGACGCCACCTCGCCGCGATCCGCGCGATGATCCTGTTCACCGTCATCCTCGGCATCGCCTACCCCCTCCTGGTCACCGGCATCGCCCAACTGGGCTTCAAGAACACGGCCGACGGCTCGCTGCTCACCAACAGCAGGGGCCAGGTCGTCGGCTCCAAGCTGCTGTGCCAGTCCTTCACCGCGAAGGACGGCACTCCGCTGCCGCAGTACTTCCAGTCCCGGCCCTCCGACGCGGTCAACAGCGCCAACGCGGCCGCGGCGAACGACCCGAAGAACGTGGACGGCGCGTACTACGCCTGCGACCCGACCCAGTCCGGGGCCAGCAACCTCGGCCCGAACAGCGCCGCCCTGGCCGCGAACATCAAGAACTACCAGGCGGTCATGGCCAAGTTCGACTCGGTCGGCGACTATGTGGTCACGGCGGCGCAGGTCGCCCCGGACGCCGTCACCGCGTCCGCCTCCGGACTGGACCCGGACATCTCGGTGCTCAACGCCGACCAGCAGGCCCACCGCATCGCCACGACCCGCGACCTGCCGCTGGGCACCGTGCAGGGCCTGATCGCCAAGTACACCGACGGACGCGATCTCGGGTTCCTCGGCGAACCCGGCGTGAACGTGCTGGAACTCAACCTCGCCCTGGACGAACTCCAGGGCAAGGCCTGAGCATCGAGCAGGATTCCCTGACAAGTAAGCGCCACACGTAGGTAGCAGTGATGAACGTCGCCGAGCGGACGCCGGACCCGGAACAAGGGCCGGTGCCCGCTCGGCGCCGTCGTTCGGTGTCCAGATGTCGATCAACACTCTGAAAAGGGGAGCACTCGTGCAGTGCCGGATGCGATGGTGCCCGTGAACGCCCGCGCGAGTCTACGCGTCTACCTGGGGGCGGCCCCCGGCGTGGGTAAAACCTACAAGATGTTGGAGGAGGCCCACCGCCGGGTCGAGCGCGGCGCGGACGTCGTGATCGCCGTGCTGGAGACGCACGGGCGCCAGCACACCATCGAGATGGCCGAGGGCCTGCCCAGGGTGCCGATGCTCGTCCGGGAGTACCGCGGCGTGCAGATGCCGGAGATGGATCTGGCCGCCGTTCTTGACCGCCGTCCGCAGGTGGCCCTGGTCGATGAGCTGGCACACACCAACGTGCCCGGTGGTGGGCATGCCAAGCGGTGGCAGGATGTGCAGGATCTGCTCGACGCCGGGATCGAGGTGATCACCACGGTCAACGTCCAGCACCTGGAGTCCCTCAACGACGTGGTTCAGCGGATCACCGGCGTCCCGCAACGCGAGACCGTCCCGGACGACGTGGTGCGATCGGCCGACCAGATCGAACTGGTGGACATGTCTGCGGAGTCGCTGCGCCGGCGGCTGGCGCACGGCAACGTGTATGCGGCGGAGAAGATCGATGCGGCTCTGGGCAACTATTTCCGAGTCGGCAACCTCACGGCCCTGCGCGAGCTGGCCTTGCTCTGGGTTGCGGATCGGGTGGATGAAGGACTCCAGCGTTACCGGGAGGAACACGGTATCGACCGGGTCTGGGAAGCACGCGAACGCGTGGTCGTCGCGCTGCCCGGCGGCCCGGCCGGCGAACTGCTGATCCGCCGCGCCGCCCGCATCGCCCAACGCGCCCGAGCAGCCGGGGGCAACGGCGGGGAACTGCTCGCCGTGCACATCGCCCGCTCCGACGGCCTGGCCGGGGACACCAGCCCCACCGCGCTGGCCGCCCAGCGCCACCTGGTCGAAGCCCTCGGCGGCAGTTACCACTCCGTCATCGGCGACGACGTCTCCCAGGCCCTGCTCGAATTCGCCCAGGCCAAGAACGCCACCCAACTGGTCCTGGGCACCTCCCGGCGCAGCCGCTTCAACCGCTTCCTGACCGGCCGCGGCATCGGCGAGACCACGGTCATCCAGTCCGGCGACATCGACGTCCACATGGTCACCCATGAGCCGCCGGCCTGGAACTCCGGGCGCGCCAAAGTCAGGGCACTGCTACCGCCGAACCCGCTGCGGGTCGCCGCCTGGGGCCACGGCCGCTGGCGCGGGCCGACCGCCGCAGTCCTCGTTCCGCCGGCGATGACCGCCGTGCTCACGCCCGCGACCCACCAGATCAATCTCACCAGTCAGGTCCTGCTCTTCCTGGCCGCGGTGGTCGCCATCTCCCGGCTCGGCGGACTGCTGTCCGCATTGATCGCCGCGCTGTGGGGTTCGCTGCTGCTCAACTACTACTTCATCCCTCCCGTTCACTCGATCACGATCGCCGAACCCAACAATGCGATCGCGCTGGTCGTCTTCATCCTCGTCGCCCTCACCGTGGCTTCCGTCGTGGACCTGGCGATCAGGCAGACTCGGCGGGCCGCCACCGCCTCCGTCGAGGCCGAGACCCTCAACGCGTTCGCGGTCGCCGTGCTGCGCGGTGACGAAGCCATCCCCGCCCTGCTCGAACGCTTCCGGGAAACCTTCCAGATGGCCTCGGTCGCCCTGCTCCAACGCTCCGACGGCGAGGGTCCACACCTGCCGGACGAGAACGACGACCCGGGCCGGTGGATCCTGATCACGTCCACCGGTGCGGACCCGGCCGGGTGCCCGGGTCAGGCGGACACGGTCGTGGAGGCCGGCCCCGACGCGGTACTCGCCCTGCGCGGCCGAGCCCTGCCGGCCACCGACCAGCGGGTGCTGGCCGCCTTCGCCGCCCAGGCCACCGCGGCCCTGGAACGACGCCGCCTGGCCAAGTCCGCCGCGGAAGTCGTCAATCTGGCTGCCGCGGACAAGATGCGCACCGCGCTGCTGGCCGCCGTCTCCCACGACCTGCGCACCCCGCTGGCCGCGGCCAAGGCCTCGGTGAGCACCCTGCGCGACGAGGAACTGGACGTGTCCGCCGCGGACCGCGCCGAACTGCTCGAGGCCGCCGACGAATCACTGGACCGGCTGACTCGGCTGGTGGAGAACCTCCTGGATCTGTCCCGGCTGCAAGCCGGTGTGGTCAAGCCCCGGCTGGAATCGATCGCGGTGGATGAGATCGTGCCCCGCGCCGTGGATGACGTACCCGGGGCAACCGGCCGGGTGACGGTGGAACCTGCACCGCCGGACATGCCCACGGCCGTGGCCGACGGCCCGCTGCTCGAACGTGCCGTCGCCAACCTTGTGGAGAACGCGATCAGGCACACGGACTCGCCCGTCACCGTCACCCTCTCCGCCCTCGGCGAGCAGGTGGAGATCCGGGTGATCGACCGCGGTCCCGGCATCGCCCCGGCGGACCGCGACCTGGTGTTCCTGCCCTTCCAGCGCCTCGGGGACCGGGACAACACCAGCGGAGTCGGCCTCGGCCTGGCCCTGGCCCGAGGCCTTGCCGAGGCGATGGGCGGCACGCTCACCCCGGAGGACACCCCGGGCGGGGGACTGACCATGGTCCTGACGCTGTCGGCCGAGCCCGGCGGGCACCTGACGTTGACCGATGACAGCAAGGAACTGACGACATGATCCGGGTTTTGGTAGTCGACGACGAACCCCAACTGCTGCGCGCCCTGCGGATCAACCTTGCCGCCCGCCGGTACGAGGTGGTGGTCGCGGCCGACGGGGCCAGTGCGCTGGACTTCGCGGCCCGGCACGTGCCGGACATCGTCGTGCTCGACCTCGGCCTGCCCGACATGGACGGCACGGACGTGATCGCCGGCCTGCGCGGCTGGACCAAGGTCCCGATCATCGTGCTCTCCGGCCGCACCGACGACGCGGACAAGGTCGACGCCCTGGACGCCGGCGCGGACGACTACGTGACCAAACCGTTCTCGATGGACGAACTGATGGCCCGGCTGCGCGCCCTGCTGCGCCGGGCCGAGGCCGAGAACCCGCCGCAACCCGTAGCCGTGATAGGGCACTACACCGTGGATCTGAGTGCCAAATCGGTGCTGCGCAACCCCGAGGCGCCGGAGACCTTCCCGGAGCAGGTGCACGTGACCAAGACCGAGTGGGCCGTGCTGGAGTTGCTGGTGCTCAATCCAGGGCGCCTGGTCTCCGGCAAGCAGATCCTGCAGCAGGTCTGGGGGCCGAGTTACGAGTCGGAGACCAACTATCTGCGGTTCTACCTGGCCAAACTCCGGCAGAAGCTCGAACCGGAACCCTCGCACCCGCGACAGCTGCTGACCGAACCGGGCATGGGATACCGTTTCCAGCCCTGAGCTGCACCCGGGTCTGCCGGGCGGGCTACGCGGGATCGCCCAGCGGGAGCCGTTCCGGGTGAGGTGCCCGTCCGCCTCCAGACGCGGTGGCGCAGCCGTTCGAGCGCTTCCTCCGGGGCCGGCTGTACTGGTAGCGGGCCAGCGTTCAGGGACGGGGCGGTCGTCTTCTCCCGGTCAGCTGTGGACGCGCTGGCGCAGGAAGAGCGCGGCCCGGTCAAGGGCCTCGTCGGCCTCGTCGAGTATGCCCGTGAACGACTGGAACACGTGCGGCACCTTCGCGGTGATGTCGAGGATGACGTCCACCTCTGCGTCGGCGGCGCGTGTAGCGAGCCGGCGGGCGTCGTCAAGGAGCATCTCGTTCGTACCGACCTGCACCAGTATGGGCGGCAGGTCGGTTAGATCGGCCGCCACCGCCGGGCTGAGCAGGGGGTTGCGGCGGTCCTGGTCGACGACGTAGTAGCTGCTCAAGCGGTCAAGGCTCGCGCGTTCGAGCAGGGGATCTGCATCCGCCTTGGTCGCCATGCTCTCGCCGGTTCGCGTCGCGTCCACGCCCGGCGAGAACGCGACGATCGCCGCCGGCATGGGAAGTCCGGCGTCGCGCGCCGCGAGCGCGCCCGCGATCGTCAGCCCGCCGCCGGCGGAGTCGCCGGCGAAGGCGATCGACTCGGGCGCACGCCCCTGCTCGAGAAGCTCCCGGTAGGCCGCGACCACGTCCTGCACATCTGCGGGGAACGGGTGTTCCGGCGCCAGCCGGTAGTCCAGGGAGACGCTGGGAATCCCGGTCCTGACCACCAGGCCGGCGGTGAGGCCGAGCGCTGTGCGGGGAGAGCCGACCACGTGCGATCCGCCGTGGAGGTAGAGCAGGGTTCCATGGTCGGCTCCGGTGTCCGGGCTGATGTGCAGCGCGGGGCGTGCGCCGAGTGACGTCTCGTGTACGCGGATGCCGTCGGGTACCGGTAGCGGGTTCATCAGCTTTGCGAAGTTCTCGCGCAGCTCGCCGACGGACTGCTCCGACCCGACACCGGCGCCGCGCAGTTGCGCGTCGAGTTGTTCACGTTGGATTCTGGACATCGTCTTTCCTTCCGTTCCGAGGTTACTGCCACTACAGTACATGCCATGGCAGATAATGCAATAGAAGGTCAGGGTGGCCTCGACACGGTCTTCACCGACCTCGTCCGGGTGCAGACGCGTCTCTACAACGCGGTCGCCGACCATGTGAGGGCCGAGACCGGCGTCGGAGCAGGGCACTTCGAGTTGCTGCGGCACATCCGCGACCACCCGGGCGCGCGCGTCGCCGATCTCGCCTCCGCCTTCGCCATCGGCGTCGGAACGACCAGCAAGATCGCCGACCGCCTGGAGAAGGAGGGCTGGCTGGAGCGCCGCCCGAACCCGGCGAACCGGCGCTCGTCCCTGCTCGCGCTGACTGCGGCGGGCGAGTCGGTCGTGTCCCGGACGGAGCCCGCCTGGCAGGCGGCGATCCGGGAGATCCTCGGCGGGGTCCTTGCTCCTGAAGAGCTGACGGCCATGGCGCTGGCTCTGAGCGCCCTGCGCTCCGACCTTGAGCGACGCCACTTGGGACTTCCGACCGGATAAGGCGGGCTTGCCGCACCTGTCCGACCATGGCAGATAAGGGCCTCGTTCGGGCAGTTGCGGTGGCAGCCGGTATGACGACAAGGCCTCCGGTGCAGCTCGGGGTAGTTGACGCATTCGAGCAGAAGGAGGCCCTGTCGTCTTTGTCGTACCCGCTCGCCGCTGTCGATGCCGGCCGCCGCGCAGTGGGGTGTGATGCGACCCGGGCAGGCCACGGCTGAGGATGTTACACAGACCTCGGATACACCAGGGCTGTGGCGGGGTGATCGTGGGGTGGCGCCGTTCGATCAGCCCGCCGCGCCGGAGCCGAAGGTGACGGCCGGCCTCACCGGTAAACCCCGACGGCGCGTAGAACCGTCATCGCCGTGGTCCGCGCCCGGTGGCGGGGCGGGAGATCGTGTCGGTGTCGAAGGATCCGGCGGCGATCTCACGGGCCAGGTCGGTGAGCTTGAGGTGGTGGGAGCGGGCATGATTGTTGAGAGCGGCGAAAGCGTCGTCCGGTGTGCAGCCCCAACGTTCGGAGAGGATGCCCTTGACCTGTTCCAGGGTGATCCGGCTGTTGAGGGCGTTTTGCAGGTGCACGGCCTCGGTGTAGGCCTGGTCCATGGTGCGCTGCTGCATCAGCGAGATGGTGGCCACATCCGCCAAGGCCTGGGCCAGGGCGATCTCCGCCTCGCCCAGCGGGGTCCGGTCGGTTTGGAACAAGCCGAGGGCGCCGATGACCCGGCCGCGCAGTCGCAGCGGGAGGGCGTGGGCGAGGGTGAAGCCGTCGGCGCGGGCACGGTCGGCGAATTCGGGCCACTCGCCGGTGGCCTGCGGGTCGGCGAGGTCGATGCCGGTGCTGGCGTGGCCGCTGGCGTAGCACGCGACGCAGGGACCCTGATCGTGCTGGAGGGCGAACAGCTCCAGCACACGGGCGCGCTCATCGGAGGCGGCCAAGAGTTGCAGGTCCCCGCGCGTGTCGGCCACCAGCACCCCGGCGGCGGCGACATCGAGCAGATCCACGCAGCGCGCGCACAGCTGCTGAAGGAAGTCGATGACGTCGAAGTCGTCGGTCAGCGCGTCGGCGACCTGCACGAAGGCCTTGGTCAGTTGCTGTTCACGGGTCATGGGGAGCACTCCTTGTCTGCGGCGGGCGTGGCGCCCTCGCCGTGCGGGCCCAGGCGTAGGCGCCGGTCCACGATGTCTTGGCAAATCTCGGTCAGGGGATGGCCGCTGCTGTAGGCGTGCGCGCGCAGCCGCAGCAAAGCGTCGGGCAGGGACACGGCGAGCTGGACGCTGAGCATGCCGGTGGCCTGGTGGACCTCCGCACGGGTCAACGCGTGACTGGAGTTCGGGTGGCGGCCGTCCAGATGCCGCCCGCCGTCGTCCAAGGCGCGCACGGCGAGTGCGTCGGCCAACGCGCGGGCGTCCTCGACCTGCCCGCCGGTCAGCGGCCCGGGAGTGAGGCGCACCGCGGTCAGTACCCCGAGGCCGATCGCGCCGAGGCCGACAGGAAAGCAGAACACCGCGCGTGCCACCAGTCCCACGGCTTCCGCGGCCAGCCCCGGCCAGCGCTGATGCGGAATGCGGACAAGGTCGGGCACCGAGACCATCGCCTTGGTGCGCCCAGCCTCGATTCCCGGACCCTCGCCGAGGGTGAGCTGCAAATCCTCCACGCCCTGCACCGTCTCATTCGTACACCACAGCAGCTCGCTGGCCCCCTCCCCACTGAACAGGGCAAGCGCCAGGCCGTCGACCTCCAGCACCTCGGCGGCGCGTGCGAGAACCATCGGGCCGTCTTGGCCCTGGTGCAGCATCTCCAGCACCCGGACCATCGGACCGCTGCTCACCCCGGGCCGCCCTCCACGCGCCGCCCGCACACGTACAGCTCACCCGGCGGCCACACCCCCAGCAAGACCGTGTCCGCCCTGCACAGTGCGAACCTGTGTGCGTTCCGAGTACCCCAGCGCTCGCGCATTAGCGGAACCGGGTAGTCACCGCCCATACCGGGCCTCCTCGCTCGTCACCACGCAGGGACACCACCGAGGTCTGGAGCGGCGCAAAGCATACAGTCGGCCCGGCTCGCGAAGAACACCACGTACGAGGCGACCTGCGTGAAACCGACTACCCGCATATCCGCCACCGAACCCATACGCCCACACCGCCACCACTTCGACGATCCGCCTACTCGCCGAGGACATTGATGCGCAGGCCGCGGACTTGCTGAGTACGCAGGGTGGCTACCACCTTCAGAAGGACCGCGCCCACGGGCGCATCGTGCGCCGGGAGATCTGGACGGCCCCGGCCGACACCATCGCGTTCCTCGGGGCCTCGCAGGTCTCCCGTATCCGACGGGAGGTATCTGACCTGGCCGGACATGCTTCGAACGGTGACAACTTCTGCCTTCGACGGAGTGCTCGGACGAGCTGGCCCGTCTGCTTCTCTCTGTGAGTCTGTCGCGATCACCTGAGAAAGCTCCATGCTCCTTGCTCCTTGCTCCTTGACCCGACTTTTGCCGGCCAGCAGCATTGGCAGGTGGCACAGCAGGTTGAGCTACAGCCGGTGTAAGAAATGTTGTTAAGTCAGATCATGGGACCAATGTAATCTGATTCACTCTTATGCCAGAGTATTCAATCCATTGGTTCAGGGGTCCGCCGACATATGGTGAGGCGGAGCGACGAGCGTGGCCGGTTCGAATGGCGGCGGCGCGGCCAGTCGCGATCGCCGATCGGGGCGGCCCGGACTGTCGTCGCTGCCCTGCCGTGTCGCGGTAGGCGCCCGGCAAGTACGGGCCGCCCCGGCATCTGAGCCGGAAGGGCATTCCCGATGTCAGTTCTTTTCGCGCGCAAGCGTGTGTCAGGCGGTCGCCGCCGATCCGCCGCGTTACTCGCGCCTCTGGCGGTGGTCGGGGTGCTCGCCGTGACCTCCGCGATCGTGCTCTCCAGCGCGCCGCAAGCGCAGGCGGCCCAGGCGCCGGTGGGGTTGGGCACGGCCACGAGCTTCGCGGTCCTGGCCGGCACCACGGTCACCAACACCGGCCCGACCACGATCAGCGGCGACCTCGGCGTGAGCCCGGGCTCCGCGGTCACCGGTTTCCCGCCCGGCACCGTGAACAACGGGGTCATCCACGCCGCCGACGCGGTAGCCCTGCAAGCGCAGAACGCCACGACTACGGCGTACAACGACGCCGCCGGCCGCACCCCTTCCACCGCCGTGTCCGGCGACCTGACCGGGCAGACGCTCGTGGCCGGGGTGTACAAGTCCACCTCCAGCCTGGGTCTGACCGGAACCGTGACACTCGACGCCCAGGGCGACCCGAACGCGGTGTTCGTCTTCGACGCCGTCTCCACCCTGATCACCGGCTCGGCCAGCAACGTCGCCCTGATCAACGGCGCGCAGGCGTGCAACGTGTTCTGGCAGGTCGGCAGCTCCGCGACGCTGGGCACGAACTCGAACATCTCCGGGACCCTCCTGGCCCTGACCTCGATCAGCGCGACGACGGGAGCCGTGGTCAACGGTCGGCTGCTGGCCCGCAACGGCGCGGTGACCTTGGATGACAACACCATCACCCGGTCCGACTGCAGCGCCGCGACCGGGACGCCGACCGGGACCGCGACGGCCACCGGCCCGGGCACGCCGACCGGCACCGCGACGGGCACCGCGACGGGCACGCCGACCGGTGGCGAGACCGCGACCGCCACCTCGACCGCGACGTCCACAGGTGGCGGCGGCAACGGCGGCGGCGGCAACGGCGGCGGCGGCAACGGTGGCGGCGGCCACCTGGCCACGACCGGTGCCGACCTCGTGCTCCCGGCCGTCGCCGGTATCGGGCTGATCGTCTTCGGCATCGCGGCTGTGGCCGCCGGCAGGCGCAAAAGGTTCCACTGACGACGAAGTGCGCGCTTGAGGTTGGGACGTGCTGGCCTGGCAAGCTGCCTGATAGGTGATCACGACTCGGCGGCGAGGCCGGGGACAAGTCCTTTGCCCCTTCCCGGCTCTATGCGCAGTCGATATTCACTGCGCGCCTGGCTGCGGACCGGGATGCGCCCACGGACGACCGAGTACGAGGGCGACCGGCGGATCCTTGCCAGCCGGGCGCCTAGAACCGGGAAGGGGCAAACGTTCCCGGCCACGGCACTAGAGTGACGATCACGCGGACGACGAACACCGTGTCATGTCCCGGGACTGCGTCGCCAGCCGAAAGATACGCTCGGAGAAGGCCGTGTAATCCAGGCACTGCGTCACAACAATGCCTGAGTTGCACGGCCTGCCTCATGCCAGGCCGATGCCGCAATCGCTATCGTGCACCCCGCCGTACCGCGGTTACCCCTACAGCGGCTCGGGTGGTGCGCCGTCCCCTGGCCTCTGTCACACGTTTGCCTCCGGACCGGTCGGGTCGCCGATCTCAGCACGAGCCCACTACCGGGGTACCGGTGCTCTCGGTGTGAGCCCAGGCGGTCGCCATGCCGAGGGGCCGGACCATGCCTTCAGGGCTGGGACGCAAAAATCTATAGCCGTCGCAGTAGACATTCGGAGGGTTCTGGGGTTAGAGTCTCTCTCGTAGCCAAGTGATCAGCGATACGCGCCAGACACGAACTGGCGCGGGCGGTGAGAACGACATTGCAGGTGGAGTCCCGAGGCCGGGAAGTACGCGGGGCCGCGGGATCGGTTGTCGGAAGGGCACGCCTAGGCGGCGGCC
>DASZBX010000061.1:0-170419 GCA_035943635.1 Actinocrinis sp.
GGAAGCTAAGCCGACCAGCGCCGATGGTACTGCGAGGGAGACCTCGTGGGAGAGTAGGACACCGCCGCACAATTCTTCGCAAGACAAGCGAGGGGCCCGGTACCAGGAAACTGGCACCGGGCCCCTCGCTTCGTGCTGCCCTTAAACAGGTGTGGGGTAATGGCGTTGAACCAGCATCACTCAAACGTCACTCACTGGGACAGCAGCGTGCGCAGGATCTCCCGGTTGCCCTCTTCGAAGCTTCTCCGACCGGTCTCGTGCGCCTTGATCACGAGCCATACGGCCGTCAGGATCGCGCAGCCCCTCAGCGCCGCCAGCTCCGCGTCGTCGAGTCGTCGGCCGTATCCGTCCAGGAACGCCTCCTCGAGGAACGGACGGTCCCGCCAGACGCCCACCCGCAGCCGGACCAGGTCGCTCACCCAGACATCCAGCCGAGCCCACTCGAAGTCGATGACGTGAACCGCCCCGCCCTCGTCGACCAGCCAATTCCGCAGGTTGTAGTCATGGTGACACGGCACCTTGCTCAGGCCGCAGAGGCCGGCCAGGGCGCGGATCTCCCCGCGGACGACCTCCGTCTCCCGGTGGGACAGCAGCGTCAGCGCGTCCGGCTCCAGCCGTTCCAGCTCCTCGAGTTTGGCGGCGCCGAAGTCGTCCCAGGCCTCGGCCGGCTGGGCCTCGTGGAACAGCCGCAGGAGACGGCCCGCCTCCCGGTGCAGGGCCAGATCCGCCTCTCGAGGAACCAGGTCAGTGAGATCGGGCCACGCTGGAGACTCACCTGGAAGGGTGGACAGGACAACAGCCTGGAGCTGGTCGTCCGACGCACGCAGGCTGGCTGCCCGGTCGCCCAGAGCTGAAGTCCAGCAGCGATAAGCCAAGACCTCCGCCTCGTAGCGCTCCCGCTCGTGGTGCCGTTTGAGGAACCACTCCACACCGTCGGCATCGCGCAGGCGCAGCACCGAGGACATCCGGTGCCCCCAGGAACAGTCCTCGGCCAGCTCACACGGCCCCAACACCTGCCGGGCATAGTCCAGCAGATCGGGCAGATCGGGCAGATCGGGCGGGCCGGGGAGTTCGGTGATGGTCAGAGCCTTCCGGTGGACTTGAGGAACAGGTACTTGTCCGCGAGGTCCGGGGCGAAGCGCTCGGGGACCGCGTCGACGACCTGGACCCCGTGTTTGAGCAGCTCACCCTCGGTCCGGCGGCGCTCGGACAGGGCGCGGGCGGCCGAGGCGGCGCCGTACACCGCGTCCGCGCTGCCGCGGCCGGTGGCCATCGCGGCGATCCGCGGGTCGGCCACCGAGCCGATCAGTACCTGGTGCCGGGCGGTCAGCAGCTTGATCTGGCCGAGCAGGCCCTCGCTGATCGGCGCGGTGTCGATGCTGGTCAGCAGGACGATCAGCGACCGGCGGCGCACCTTGGTGCTCAGGTACTTGACCAGGCCGATCGCGTTGAGCTCGACCAGCGCGGGCTCCAAGACCGCCATCGCGTCGCTGAACAGCGCGAGCGTGCGGCCGGGCAGGGCGCCGGTGACGTAGGTGCGGACCTGGTGGTCGTACGCCAGCAAGTCCACCCGGTCCCCGGCCCGGGTGGCCAGGGCGGCCAGCAGCAGCGCGGCGTCCAGGGCGGAGTCGAGCTTCGGCACGTCGCCGACCCGGCCGGCCGAGGTGCGGCCGGTGTCGAGCACGATCACCACGTGCCGGTCCCGCTCCGGCCGCCAGGTGCGCACGACCACGTCGTTGCGCCGCGCGGTGGCCCGCCAGTCGATCGAGCGCACGTCGTCGCCGATCACGTACTCGCGCAGGGAGTCGAACTCGCTGCCCTGGCCGCGGGTGAGCACCGGGCTGGTGCCGTCGGTCTCGTGCAGCCGGGCCAGCCGGGACGGCAGGTGCTTGCGGCTGTCGAACGGCGGCAGCACCCGCAGCCGCCACGGGATCTGCCGGGACCCCTGCCGCCCGGCCAGGCCGAGCGGGCCGAGGGTGCGCACGGTGACCAGGTCCGGAGTGTGGTCGCCGCGGCGGGTCGGGTGCAGCACGGTGTCCACGTACACGGCCCGGCCCGGGGCCACGTCCAGCTCGTGCCGCGGCTCGGCCGGGGCCGGGCGGCCGGTGTGATTGCCCGCGCTCGGGGACCAGGAGTCGCGGACCGAGCCGCGCAGCCGGGCGCTGCCTCCGTTGTGCACGCCCAGCCGCACGGCCGCGGTGGTGCCCAGGCGGGTGGTGGTGTCGCCGGTGCGCTCGAAGGACAGGTCCCGGATCGAGGTGGACTGCCGGTAGTCGAGCCCGATCATCGCGGCCAGCGCGGCCTCGAAGGCGCACATCACGATCCAGCCGGAGACGTGCGCCAGGGCCGCGCTCACCCCGACCAGCACCGCGCCGACCGCCGCGACCAGGCCGGCCCGGCCGGTCACGATCAGGGCGCCGCGCCGGTACCTGAGCTCCTTGGCCGGTTTCGGCGCCTTGGCCGGTGCGGGACGGGCCGCGGGCGGGCCGGGTGCGGCCTGGATCGGGGCGTAACCCGTCGCGTTTGGCGGGCCGACCGGACCACCCGGCTGGGCCTGGGCCGGGAACCGGTTCGGGATCGGTACCGGCGGGACGGGCCCGGGCGCTTGCGTCGTCATCGTCGGACGGCCGCCTTATCGCGGAACGGGAACGGAGTTCAGGATGCCGTCGAGCACCGAGTCGGTGGACACGCCCTCCAGCTCGCTCTCCGGGCGCAGCCGGACCCGGTGCCGCAGTACCGGCTTGGCCAGCGCCTTGACGTCGTCCGGGGTGGCGAAGTCCCGGCCGGACAGCCAGGCCCAGGCCCGCGAGGCGCCCAGCAGCGCGGTCGCCCCGCGCGGGGAGACGCCCACGGCCAGCGCCGGGGCGGTCCGGGTGGCCCGGACGGTGTCCGCGATGTAGCCGAGCACCTCGGGGGTGACGGTGACCGCGCGGGTGGCCGCGCGGGCCGCGGCCAGCTCGGCCGGGCCGGCCACCGGGCGGACCCCGGCCGCCTTCAGGTCCCGCGGGTCGAAGCCCTCGGCGTGCCGGCGCAGCACCGCGATCTCCTCGTCCCGGCTGGGCAGCGGCAGGATGATCTTGAGCAGGAAGCGGTCCAGCTGCGCTTCCGGCAGCGGGTAGGTGCCCTCGAACTCCAGCGGGTTCTGGGTGGCCGCCACCACGAACGGGGTCGGCAGCATGCGCGGCTGGCCGTCCACGGTGACCTGCCGCTCCTCCATCGCCTCGAGCAGCGCGGCCTGGGTCTTGGGCGGGGTGCGGTTGATCTCGTCGGCCAGCAGCAGGTTGGTGAAGACCGGGCCCTCGCGGAAGGAGAACTGGGCGGTGCGCGCGTCGTAGATCAGCGAGCCGGTGATGTCGCCGGGCATCAGGTCCGGGGTGAACTGGACCCGCTTGGTGTCCAGCGAGAGCGCGGCCGAGAGCGAGCGCACCAGCAGGGTCTTGGCCACCCCGGGCACGCCCTCCAGGAGCACGTGCCCGTGGCACAGCAGCGCGATCACCAGGCCGGTGACGGCGGCGTCCTGGCCGACCACGGCCTTGCCGACCTCGGTGCGGACCTGCCGCAGCGCGTTGCGGGCGGCGTCCGCGGCGGCGGTCGGCGAGACAGGCGGGGCGGCCGGGGCGGCGGACGGGCCCGGCTGGGCCTGGGCCGGGATGCCGTCGTGCGGTGGCGCATCGTTCGGCTGCCGGTCGGGGCCGCCCTGGTCGGCCGCGGTGGTGAGGGGCGCGTAGGCGTCGGTCATGAGGAACGGACCTCCTGTTCCATGTGGTCGAGGTGGTCCGCGAGGAGGACCAGTTCTGCGTCGGTTGTCGGCTCGGGGCCGGCGAGCAGGCCGCCGACCTGGTCGGTGGGTACGCCCAGCCGGGCGGCGATCGGCGCTGCCAGCAGGCTCGGGTCGGCTTCGGCCCGGGCCTGGGGCAGGCCGAAGAGGGGGGCCAGGCGGATCGCGGTGGCTTGGCGCAGCAGCCGGGCGGAGTGCTCGCGGGCCCCGGCCCGGCGGTAGAGCCGGGCGTGGCCCTCCACGGTCTCGGCCGCGCGCACGGTCACCGGCAGCGGTTCGGTCACCACCCGGCCCTGGCGCCGGGCGCGCCAGTAGCCGAGCAGCAGGAAGGCGACCAGCACCTGGAGCGCGACCCACCAGATCCAGTTCGGCAGCAGCGACTCGACCGTGGGCGGGGAGGCGGTCTTCTGGCCCGGGTGGATCGTCGTGTTCTTGCCGCCGCCGCCGTTGCCGTTCTGGTTCCCGCTTCCGCCGCCGCTCCCGCCGCCGTTGCCGCCGGAGCCCGCGCACTGGCTGTTCTGGCAGCCGAGCGCCGGGTCCTGGTGGAAGTCGGCGGCCAGCCAGACCAGGGTGCGGTGCGAGCCGAAGACCCGCAGGGCCAGGTCGGCGTTGCCGGCGTCGGCCAGGTACTGGTTCTCCAGGAAGTCCGTGGAGCCGAGCAGGATGATGTCCGTGCCGTTGTCGTGGTACTCGACCATGCTCGGCGCGCCGTCGACCGGGTAGCACGCCGAGCCGCCGGGCGGCAGGCCGTCGGACAGGAATGCGTAGGTCAGGGTCGAGCCCGGGTTCTCGATCTGTCCGGCGCTGGCCGCGATGTCGTTGGACCCGGTGCAGTCCGGCGTGAGGTCGTCCGAGGTCACCGCATTGATCGAGACCGGGTCCGACGGCAGGAAGGAGGAGACGGTCAGCGGGTCCTGGGCCAGGATGACGATCCGGCCGAAGGTCGCGCCGGTGAGGGTCGCCAGGGCCTGGTCGTCGAGGCTCTCGTCGTCGTCGATGACCAGGGTGGCGTCCCGGCCGCCGGCGTTGGCGGCGCTCTGCGGGTCGGTGACCGTGACGTAGTCGATCCCCTGGTTCATCAGGATATTGAGCATCGCGCCGTCGGAGGTGGGGCTGACCAGGGTGCCGGTGTTGACGTTCGGGTTCCCGTCCGCCAGCGCGGGCGCGGCCGGGACCAGCGTCGCGCCGGCGGTCAGGGCCAGCGCGCCGAGCAGCGCGGCGGCGCGTGCGGCCGTGCTCCGGGCGGCGGGGCCCGGCCGGGTGCGGGCGGTGCGCCGGCTCATCGGCGGCCGCCCGGGCGGGACGCGGCCGAGCTCGCGGCGATCTGCTCGTCCACCGCGCGGATCCCGGCGTACGCCTCCGGGCTGCCCACGTACTCGCCGTACTCGACCTCGTCGAAGGCCCGGGCCGCGACGGTCAGCGGGCCCAGGTGCCCGGGCAGGACCTCGCCGGCGTCCCGGGCCGCCTCGTCGGCGGTGCGCTCCGGGCGCTCGGGCAGCAGGCCGAGCTCGTCCAGGGCGCCGATCACGGCGCGGAAGCGCTCGCGGATCGCCTCGGCCCAGCGGCCGGCGTCGGCCGCGTCCTGCGCGGTCCGCCGGTGCAGGGCCGCGCCGTAGAGGACCTCGTCGAAGGCCGGGCGTTCCTGCTCGTCCGCGCTGCTGGCCGGCTTGTCCTTCTTCTTGCGCTTGTCCTTCTTCTCGTCGTCCTTGCGGGGCTTGCCGAACGCGCGCAGGACGAACACCAGCACCAGGACGAGGACCACCGCGCCGATGATGATCAGGATCACGCTGGAGTTGCTCGCGGTGGCCGCCTTCGGCGGTGGCGTGGTGGCGGCGGTGGTCGGCGTGCCGATCGTGGGCATGCTGGTGACCGAGTTGCCCTGCGGATCGGGCTGGGAATGGTACTTGGACTTGGCCAGCTCGTTCACGGCCTGCTGCTGGGCCTGGTTCGCGTCCGGGGTCTGCTGGACGTCGACGAACACGGTCACGGAGCCGGGTGTGGTCACAGGGTTTCCTTGGCGACCCGGGCCCAGGCGATCCGCACGTCGAGCCCCTCGCGGCGGAACCGCCGGTCGACGTAGAGCATGGTCGAGGCGGTGGCCCGCAGCGGCACCGACAGCAGCGCGATCAAGGCCGCCACGATCAGGTCCAGAACGGACAACACGCTGGTGATCGAGCCGGAGATCGGCTGCCCGGCCAGGCTGATCCACGCGTAGACGAACATCAGCGCGAGCGGCGAGTAGGTCATCAGAAGGGTGAACAGGCAGGTCCAACCGGAGCGCCACAGGCCGCTCTGGGAGAGCTTGCGGCTGCGGCGCAGGGCCTTGGCGACGTTGAGCCGTTCGAGCATCAGGGCCGGGATCGCGACCGCAAGCAGGCCGGTGCACAGGAAGCACAGCGGTATGCCGAGCAGGAGCAGCCAGGTCAGGTCGTCGCCGGCGGTGCCCTCCGGGTTGTTCGCGCTGTTGAGCTCGATCGAGACCGCCAGGATCAGCATGAGCAGCCGGGGCAGCGAGACCAGCAGGGTCAGCAGGGTCAGCTCGCCGATCCGGCCGCGCAGGCCGGCCCGGGCCACGGCCGGGTCCGGCGGCAGACCGTCGACGTAGCGCTGGGCCGAGGAGGCGTAGAGGCCGGCGGTGAAGGAGGCGGCCAGCCCGGTGAAGACGACCGCGAACAGCAGGTCGGTGACGAACTCGCCGAATTTGGTCGTGCCGTCGGCGACGCCGACGTACGTCACCGAGTTGTCGAAGAAGTCGGTGGTGGTGTAACTGCTCTGGGCTATCGCGAGGTGCAGTTCGTGCTGGAAGAAGAAGAACCCGACCGCGCCGCACGCGCAGATCCCGAAGGTCACCGCCAGCGCGGTCAGGTGCACCACCCGCGGGCTGGCCCGCAGCGAGCCGACCCCGGCGTCGATCACCTCGAGGATGGAGAGCGGGCGCAGCGGGATGGGCCGGGTGCCCAGGCGCCGGGCCGGCTTGGCCGGTGCCGGCGGGGCGGGGGCGGCCGGGCGGATCCCGGCCGGCGCTCCCGTGGCGGGCGGACGGGCGCCGGTCCCCGGCGCCGTTCCCGTTGCCGGCCCCTGGCCGAGGCCGAAGGACTGCGGTCTGGTCGGCGGCGCACTGGGGCCCGGCGCTGCCCACGGCGCCATCGATTCGGCCATCCCCACCCCTCGTCCAGGTACATCGCGCCGGTGTCCCGCGCAAATCGGCGCCCGCTCTTGACAGAGTCACATCCTGCCATGACCAGGGGAGCGGGAGCTACGGGTGGGCGTGAATTGTGGATCCTTTGTCGGGCCCCGGCGGCGCCCACGGAAGGGGCGCTATCTAAAACCGTCCGTTTAGTGCGAGGATGAGCAGCATGAAGGGACGTGTACTGATTGTCGATGACGACACTGCGCTCGCGGAGATGCTCGGCATCGTTCTGCGCGGTGAGGGGTTCGACACCGCGACTGTATCTGACGGGGACCGGGCGTTCGGGGCCTTCCGGGAGTTCAAGCCGGACCTGGTGCTGCTGGACCTGATGCTGCCGGGCCGCGACGGGATCGACGTGTGCCGGCAGATCCGGGCCGAGTCCGGGATCCCGATCGTGATGCTCACGGCCAAGAGCGACACCGTGGACGTGGTGGTCGGGCTCGAGTCCGGCGCGGACGACTACGTGATCAAGCCCTTCAAGCCCAAGGAGCTGGTGGCCCGGGTCCGGGCCCGGTTGCGCCGGGCGGACGAGCCGAAGCCGGAGACGCTGACCATCGGCGACCTGTCGATCGACGTGGCCGGGCACTCGGTCAAGCGCTCGCACGAGGTCATCTCGCTCACCCCGCTGGAGTTCGACCTGCTGGTCGCCCTGGCCCGCAAGCCGTGGCAGGTGTTCACCCGCGAGGTGCTGCTCGAGCAGGTCTGGGGTTACCGGCACGCCGCGGACACCCGGCTGGTGAACGTGCACGTGCAGCGGCTGCGGTCCAAGATCGAACAGGACCCGGAGCGCCCGGAGATCGTGATCACGGTCCGCGGAGTCGGGTACAAGGCGGGCCCGGCGTAACGCCGGAGCGGGTGACGGCAGGGGCCTTGCGGGGGATCGGCGGCCGCCGGCGCGGTGCCGGCGGCAACCCGATGTGTCCGGTTTGCGTCTCCCAGGGGGCGGGACCGGGGCGTTGACCGGTTCCGACAGGAACGGTGAGCACTCGACCGACGGCGAACGGTGGGCAGTGGAGTGGGCGGGAGACTGCGGCGTGGAGCGGCCGCCTTCGGGCGGCTGGTCTGGGACCTGCCGGCCCGGTGGCGCAGGTCGATCCAGTTCCGGGTGGTCTCGGTCACCATGGCACTGTCGATCGCGGTGGCCGCGGGCCTGGGCTTCTTCATCGCCCAACAGGTGGCCAAGGACATCCTGAACACCCGGGAGGAGGCCGCCGCGGCGCAGGCCACCTCCGGGTTCAGCGACGCGCGCGAGTACCTGGCCTCCTCCGGCAGCACCACCGACCCGGGCGAGGTGGGCAAGGCGGCGAACCGCAAGCTGTGCGCCGGCTCCGCGGGCGAGCAGTACCAGGTCGCGATGAAGATAATGCGCCCGGAGCAGGTCAACACCTCCTGCGGCAACCTCTACCCGGCCAGCCTCAAACCGCTCAGCGGCCACGACCAGGGCGTCGACGCCGGATCCCAGGTGCCGCTGTTCTATGACGTGACCTACGAGACCCCGAGCGGGCAGACCACCACCGAGCTGGCCCTGGTCTACGGCGAGCAGATCACCACGGACGACACCACCAACCCGGACGCCAGCTACCGGGCCGACGTCTACTTCACCTTCCCGCTGTCCCAGGACCAGCAGACGCTCAGCGACATGGAGCAGGCGATCGGCGTGGCCGGCCTGGTGCTGGTGTTCGCGCTGATGGGGATCGCGTACTTCGTCACCCGGCAGGTGGTGCTGCCGGTCCGGATGGCCGCCAGCACGGCCGAGCGGCTCGCGGCCGGCCGGCTGGAGGTGCGGATGCGGACCAAGGGCACGGACGACCTGGCGTCGCTGGCCAGCTCGTTCAACAACATGGCGGACAATTTGCAGGCGAAGATCAAGGAGTTCGAGGAGCTCTCCCGGGTGCAGCGGCGCTTCGTCTCCGACGTCTCGCACGAGTTGCGCACGCCGCTGACCACGGTCCGGATGGCCGCGGACCTGATCTTCGAGGACCGGGCCTCGTTCGAGCCGGCCGTCTCGCGCTCGGCCGAGCTGCTGCAGGACCAGCTGGACCGGTTCGAGGAGCTGCTCGCGGACCTGCTGGAGATCAGCCGGTTCGACGCGGGCGCGGCCGTGCTGGACGCCGAGCCGGTGGACCTGCGCGACCTGGCCCAGCGGGTGGTGGACAACGCCCGGCCGCTGGCCGAGCACAAGGGCAGCGTGGTGGTGATAGACGCGCCGCAGGAGTCGTGCACCGCGGAGGTCGACACCCGCCGGATCGACCGGGTGCTGCGCAACCTGGTGGTCAACGCGATCGAGCACGGCGAGGGCCGGCCGATCGTGGTCCGGATCGCGGTGGCCCGGGACGCGGTCGCGGTCGCGGTGCGCGACCACGGTGTGGGCCTGCGGCCCGGGGAGTCCTCGCTGGTGTTCAACCGGTTCTGGCGGGCCGACCCGGCCCGGGCCCGGACCACCGGCGGCACCGGGCTGGGCCTGGCGATCGCGCTGGAGGACGCCCGGCTGCACCACGGCTGGCTGCAGGCCTGGGGCGAGCCGGGCGGCGGCTCGCAGTTCCGGCTGACCCTGCCGCGGACCACCGGGGCCGAGCTCTTGCGCTCGCCGATCCCGCTGGAACCGGAGGACTCCAGCCACCACCAGCGCCGGGCCGGCCGGTCCGGCGGGGACGGGCCGGGGACCGGGGGCCGGCCCGCGATCCAGCTCGGCTCGGCCGCGGCGGCCAGCCGGCCGACCACGGCGGTGCCCTGGTTCGACGCCGGCAGCCCGGTGCTCGACGACCGGCTCGGGGAGGACAAGTGAGGACCGTGCGCAAGACCGGGGCCGGCACCAGGACCAGACCGGCCATGGTGCTGGCGCTGTGCGCCGCGCTGGCGCTCGGCGGCTGCGTGTCGCTGCCGACCGCCAAGAGCCCGGGCAGCCTGAGCTCGCAGACCGCGGGCCCGGGCGCGGACGTGCGGATCTGGCCGCAGGCGCCGAACGCCGCGGACAGCCCCAGCCAGATCGTGGAGGAGTTCCTGCAGGCCGCGGTCGCCACGGCGACCGAGCCGACCGGCGCGGGCCAGGGCCAGCCGCAGTTCATCGCGGACGAGTACCTGACCGGGCAGGCGCAGAAGAGCTGGGATCCGGGCGAGGTCTCGGTGTTCAGCAACCTGAACTCGGTCACCGAGCTGACCGACGGCGTGTCGTGCAACGGCGCGGACAACTGCTACGGATTCACCGGCAACCTGGTCGGGGACGTCGACGACCAGAGCATGTACACCGCCGCGCCGCCGGTGCAGAGCGCGGCCGCCGGGGCGACGCAGAGCGTGCCGTACGCGTTCCACGTCACCCAGAACGCCAAGCACATCTACCAGATCGACCAGGTGCAGCCCGGATTCGGCGCGGCCCTGACCCAGGAGGACTTCGCGGCCTCCTATAGCAACTACAACCTCTACTACCTGAACCAGGCCGCGCCGACGAAGAGCCTGGTCCCGGTGCCGGTGTACCTGCGTTCCAGCGTGAGCGACCAGGCGCAGGCGACCACGCTGGCCGACGACCTGTTCGGCGACGAGCCGTCCTGGATCGCCCCGATCGCCCGCAACTCGGCGGCCAAGCCGACTCTGAAGGCGCTGTCCATCCAGCCGAGCAACGGGATGGCGACGGTCGCGGTCGGCCAGTTGGGCGACTGCACCGGCAACGAGCAGGTCTGTTACAACCTCGCGGTCCAGCTGCTGGCCACGTTCACCGGGATCGCGTCGATCAACGGGGTGACGGTGTGCACCCCGGACGGCACCTGCTCCCAGGCCGTGTTCCCGAACGACCTGCAGTTCTTCGGGCTCGGCACGAACTCGCGGCTGCCGTCCACCCAGCCGGTGGCCTACTACCTGGACCCGGCCAGCCACCAGGTCTGGTCCCTGGCCGGCACCGGCAAGGGCCAGGCGGCGAAGGTCGGGGCGGCCACGGCGCAGTACGGTCAGCTGTCGGTGAGCCCGCCGAACACCGGCCAGAACCAGCTGGCCGCGCTGACCAATCCGGCCGCCACGGAGCTGTCGATCGGCTATCCGAACTCGGCGATCAACCCGGTCCAGCACTACGCCGGCACCTCCGTCGGCAGCCTGTCCTGGGACGACTTCGGCAAGCTGTGGTTCACCGACACCGCCGCCGACGGCACCGTGCAGGTCCTGCGGATGGACACCTCCGGGCCGCAGGTCGCGGTCCAGCAGGTCGGCTTCATCGGGCTGAACCCGGACACCGCGGTCAAGAGCGTGGCGATCGCCCCGGACGGGCAGCGGCTGGCGGTGGTGCTGCAGGGACCGGCCTCGACGTACAACGTGGACCTCGGGATCGTGCAGCAGGTCCGGGGCAAGTGGATCGTGGACGTGGGCTCGGACGCGAACCAGATCGCCAACTCCTGGTCGAACGTGTCGCAGGTGGCCTGGCGGGACGGCACGGTGCTGGGCGTGCTCGGCTCCCCGCAGTCCGCGGCGGCCGACACGATCTGGGAGCTGCACAGCGACGGTTCGCAGGTGGTCGACCCGTCGACCCAGGAGCTGCTGAACATCGGGCCGCCGAAGAACCTGGTCAGCTTCGGCTGGGCGGCGAACGGGGAGCTGCTCGCGGCGACCCAGGCGCCGACCGCCGCGCCCGGGGCGACCGCGCCGCCGACCAGTCCGCCGGCCGCGGACCCGACCCTGCTCTCCTTCTCGAACGCCGCGATGGGCTGGACCCTGCTGGGTCCGGGAACCTTGGGAAACCTGCCCCCGGCCGCGCCCTGACCTGGCACTATGGAGGCATGCGGGAAGATCGGCGGGGCGGGGACGCGGCGACGGCGGTGCGGGTGGCGAGGGCCGGGTTCTCGGCGCTCGCGGATCTGGCGCTGCCGGGGGAGTGCGCGGGCTGTGGCGGCCGGGCGGGCGGCCGCGGCGGGCCGGACCGGCGGCGGCCGGATCGCCGGGAGCCGGGGTGCGGGCCGGGCGTGTGTGCGGCCTGTGCGGCGGCGTTGGACCGGGTACCGGTCCGGGTGCATCCGGCCCGCGGGCGGGCCGGCCTCGCGGCGGTCTACGCTTTGGCCGCGTACCGGGAGCCGTTGTCCGATCTGATCGTCGCGCAGAAGGAGCGCGGCCGGCTGGATCTGGCCGGGCCGCTCGGCCGGATGCTGGGGACCGTGGTGCGGGCCGCACTGGCCGAGTGCCCGCCGGGCGGCGGGGACGAAAGCGGGTTATCGTACATTTCCGGCGCCGCGGACCGGCCGCAGGCTTGGGCCGGATGGCGGATCTTGCTGGTGCCGATCCCCTCGAACCGGGCGGCCGAACGCCGGCGCGGGCACCGCCCGGTGCTCCGGATGGCCCGGGTCGCGGCCGCCGACCTGCGGCGCGAGGGTTTTCCGGTCCGGGTGCTGCGGGCCCTGCGGCACGGCCGGCCGGTGGCCGACCAGGTGGGCCTGAGCCAGGCCGCTCGGGCTGCGAACCTGGCCGGGGCCATGCGGGTGACGCCGGCCGGGGTGCGGGCGCTGTCCGGCGGGCGGTGCGTCGTGGTCTTGGCCGACGACGTGTGCACGAGCGGGGCGACCCTGAGCGAGGCGGCCCGGGCCCTCGGCGCGGCGGCGGGGCCCGGCAGCGGCCGGCGGCTGCTGGCGGCGGTCTTGGCCGGTCCGGTGCGGTGAGCGCGATCGCCTTGGCCGGGCAGGGGAACGGAGTCACCCGCTCGGCCTACTTCGCCTTGCGTGCGCGGGTACTGCGCGGGGGCGGATCACGCAAGAGGCGGCCGGGTGGCTGTATTCGGTTCACCCGGCTGGCGGAGTTGGGTGGCCGGTATCTATCGCGGATGCCAACGCGGGGTTACGTTCGTCTCGTACCCGGGAACACGGACGGCATGGTTACCGGAAAGGGGCAATCCCATGATCGCGACGGCACCCCCCACCGAACTGCGTCGCGGCCCGGATGTTTTCCGGCCCACATAGCGGTCATGGAACCCTGACCGGCAAATCCGCCGTTGTCCAGATATCAGCCGTCGCGCAGGAGTGGCGGATCTGGACCACCTGCCTCATCCGCAGCCGGAGGTGACCGCCCATCGACCGCACTTTCCCGCATCACCCCCCGCCAGACCGCCTGATGAGCGGCAGTGCCGCAGGACCAGCACATTTCGCGCCGGGTGTCGCAAGCCCGGCGTCGGCCAAGAAGGAGACGCGCGTGGACATCGTGGTGAAGGGCCGCAAGGCCGAGGTGACCGACCGCTTCCGCCAGCACGTGGTGGACAAGCTCGCCCGGATCGAGCGCTACGACGCGAAGGCGATCAGCCTCGACGTGGAGCTGTCCAAGGAGCACAACCCGCGGCAGGCCGAGCGGTCGGACCGGATCGAGATCACCATGCGGACCCGGGGGCCGGTGATCCGGGCCGAGGCCTGCGCGACCGATCCCTACGCGGCGCTGGACCTGGCCGCCGGCAAGCTCGAGGCGCAGCTGCGCCGGGCCGCGGACCGCCGCCGGGTGCACCACGGCCGGCACGCCCCGGTCTCCGTCGCGGTGGCCACCTCCACCCTGGCCGAGCTCGAGGGCGCCGAGTGGGCCGCCGACGCGATGGCCGCCGACGCCGCCGAGGCGGCCGCGGTCGACCGCCGCGAGGACACCGCGGAGCCGGCCGACGAGAAGGACGGCAAGCACATGGTCTGCTCGATCGAGGTCGAGGGCGACGGGCCGCTGGTGGTCCGGGAGAAGGAGCACGCCGCCGCGCCGATGACCCTGGACCAGGCCCTGTACGAGATGGAACTGGTCGGCCACGACTTCTTCCTGTTCGTCGACGCGGAGTCCAAGATGCCGGCCGTGGTCTACCGGCGCCGCGGGTACGACTACGGAGTGATCCGGCTGCACGAGAGCGCCGACGAGGCGCACTACCTGGCCCACGCCGCGGCCTGACCGCGCCGAGCCGAGTTCACGATCCGCCGCCCTGCGCCACTTGCGCCGGGCGGCGGATTCGTGGACCGGACCGGGCTGGACCGGTTCCATGCCTTAAGACGGGTCTTCCGCCCCCGTCGGCGGACCGTACGCTGGGAGTGGCGTTCCCGGTAAACCATCTGGTTGGGAGCACGGTAAGTCATCCGATGAGAACCAAGTGTGGACAGGCCCCGCCACTACCACTGCGGGGCCGGTGCGCGCTAGTATCAGTAACCGCCGATAACGTGCGATGATGGTCTGATTACCAAGCGTGAGGCAAGAGGGGTGGGAAGTGGTAGAGACGATCCGGGTCCTCCTGGTAGACGATCATGAGCTGTTGCGGCGCGGCCTGGACATAGTCCTCCAACAGGAAGCTGACATCGAGGTCGTCGGCGAGGCGGGCAACGGCCGGGACGCGGTGAGCAAGGCCGCCGAACTCAAGCCGGACGTGGTGCTGCTGGACGTGCGGATGCCCGCGCACGGCGGGATCAGCGGCGGGATCGAGGCCGCCGCCGCGATCAAGGCGGCCACCCCCGGCACCCGGATCATCATGCTGACCATGAGCGACGAGGAGGCCGACCTCTACGACGCGATCAAGGCCGGGGCCACCGGGTACCTGCTCAAGGAGATCCCGCCGCACGAGATCGCCGCCTCGATCCGGGCCGCGATGGGCGGGCAGTCGCTGATAACCCCCTCGATGGCGACCAAGCTGCTGACCGAGTTCGCCACCATGGCCAAGCAGGGGGATGAGCGCAAGGACGAGGCCCCGCCGGTGCCCAAGCTCTCCGGGCGCGAGCTGGAGGTGCTGCGGCTGATCGCCACCGGCGCGAACAACGGCAAGATCGGCAAGGTCCTGTTCATCAGCGAGAACACCGTGAAGAACCACGTGCGCAGCATCCTGGAGAAGCTCCAGTCGCACTCCCGGGTCGAGGCCGTGCTGTACGCGGTGCGGGAGAAAATCCTCGATCTGCCGGAGTGAATCCGACCCACCGCGTGGAAACCGGCTAATCTCAGCGCTTGTGATGACAGGTCAGTCGATCGCCGGTCGGGTACTGAGCAGATCAGACATCGGAATGATGATCGCGGCGGCGGCGTTCACCGTCGCCTCCCCCCTCGTGGTCGGCGCCGGCAGCCTGGTGCCGTTCCTGGTCGCGGCCGTGGCGGTGGCGCTGCTGGCGGCTCTGGTCGGCCGGGCGGTGGACCACCTCGCCGACCGGCTCGGCGCCGGGGCGGTGGGCGTGCTGCAGTCCGCCCTGGGCAACCTGCCGGAACTGTTCATCTGCATCTTCGCCCTGCGCGCCGGGCTGACCGAGGTGGTCACCAGTGCCCTGATCGGGTCGATCCTGGGCAACCTGCTGCTGGTGCTGGGCCTGGCCTTCCTGGTCGGCGGCCGGCGCAACGGAGTACTGCGGTACTCCCAGGGCCGGGCCCGGATGATCATGTCCCTGATGATCCTGTCGGTGGCCGCGATGATAGTGCCCTCACTGGCCAGCTACGTGCACAGTCCGGCCGCCGGGCACGAGATCGGGCTGTCCCGGATCACCGCCGTGGTGCTGCTGCTCGTCTTCGCCGCCTCGATCCCGGCCTCGCTGCGCCGGGAGGACCCGCAGGGCCCGGACGGGCCGCAGTCCACCTCGGCCGAGGAGTCCGCCGCGGCCCGGGCCGGGGAGCACGAGCAGGAGGGCGGCAACCGCTGGCCGCTGGCCTTCGCGATCGCGATGCTGGCGGTCACCGGGGTACTGGCCGCATACGTCTCCGACCTCTTCGTCGACGGGCTGCAGCCGGCCCTGGGCGCCCTGCACATCTCCCAGGCCTTCGCCGGCCTGGTCGTGGTGGCCACGGCCGGGAACGCGGTGGAGAACGCGGTCGGGGTGAAGCTGGCCTGGCAGAACCAGGCCGACCACGCGCTGTCGGTCGTGCTCAACAGCCCGCTGCAGATCGCCCTGGTGCTGGCCCCGGTGCTGGTGCTGATCTCGCCGCTGATCGGCGGGGCCGCGTTCACCCTGGTCTTCGCCCCGATGCTGGTGGCCGCGATGACCCTGTCCACGGTCGCGGTGGCCTTCCTGGTCGCCGACGGGGAGTCGGACTGGCTGGAGGGGGCCACCATGGTCGGGCTCTACGTCCTGCTCGCCGCGGCCTTCTGGTGGGGCTGAGCCGGGGCCCGGCCGAGGGCTCGCCGGGCGTCGGCGATTATCGGGAGGCACACCCGCCTCCGGTTGTGGCACACTGATTGCCGGTGCCGTCACGCACCGCGATCCGCCGTGGAGTAATTGGCAACTCGGCAGGTTTTGGTCCTGTTGTTCCAGGTTCGAGTCCTGGCGGCGGAGCAGTTCGAGGGAATCCGGCCGGACGGCCCGGTCCGGTGCGCGGTCCGGGCCCGGCCCGGCCGGTTTTGGCTATAGGCTCGCTGAAGTCCGCACCAGCCGCCGATGCCCCGAGGAGACCGGGTTGTCCGCCACGCCCGCAGCAGCCGAGACCGTCCACCCCGCCGCCGTGATCGTCCTGGCCGCCGGCGAGGGCACCCGGATGAAGTCCGCCACCCCCAAGGTCCTGCACACCCTGTGCGGCCGCCCGATGCTCGGGCACGTGGTCGCGGCCGCCCGCGACCTGGCCCCGGAGCGGCTGGTCGTGGTGGTCGGACACGGGCGCGAGCAGGCCGCCGCGTACCTGGCCGGCTTCGACCCGGCCGCCCGGCCGGTCGTGCAGGAGGTGCAGAACGGCACCGGGCACGCGGTCCGGGTGGCCCTGGACGCCCTGGTGCAGACCGACGGCGAGCTCGACGGCACGGTCCTGGTGGTCTTCGGCGACACCCCGCTGCTGACCGCCGCGACCATGGCCCGGCTGACCGCCGAGCACCAGCGTTCCGGCAACGCGGTGACCGTGCTGACCACGAAGGTGGCGGACCCGACCGGCTACGGCCGGATCCTGCGCGGCCCGGGCGGCGAGGTGCTCGGCACGGTCGAGCAGCGGGACGCGACCGAGGAGCAGCGCGCGATCACCGAGATCAACTCCGGGGTGCAGGCCTACGACGCGAAACTGCTGCGCTTCGGCCTGTCCCAGCTGACCACCGCGAACGCCCAGGGCGAGGAGTACCTGACCGACGTGCTCGGGATCCTGGCCGCGGCCGGCCACCCGGTCGGCGCCTACCTGACCCCGGACCACGACGAGGTGACCGGCGTCAACGACCGGGTCCAGCTGGCCCAGCTGCGCCGGGTGATGAACGCGCGGCTGACCGAGCACTGGATGCGCGAGGGCGTGTCGATCATCGACCCGGCCACCACCTGGATCGACGTCCAGGTCCGGCTGGAGCGCGACGCGGTGCTGCACCCGAACACCCAGTTGCACGGCCAGACCGTGATCGGCGAGGGCGCCGAGATCGGCCCGAACTGCACCCTGACCGACACCCTGGTCGGGCCGCGGGCGTGGGTGTCCAACGCGACCACCAAGGGCGCCGAGATCGGCGAGCAGGCGAGCGTCGGGCCGTACACGTACCTGCGCGAGGGCACGAAGCTGGGCCGCAAGGCCAAGGCGGGCGGCTTCGTGGAGATGAAGAAGGCCGTCGTGGGCGACGACTCGAAGGTGCCGCACCTGTCCTACGTCGGGGACGCGCAGATCGGGGTCGGCTGCAACATCGGCGCGGGCGTGATCACCGCGAACTACGACGGGGTGAACAAGTTCCGGACCGAGATCGGCGACTACGTGTTCGTCGGCACCGACAGCGTCCTGGTCGCTCCGGCGCAGCTGGCGGACGGCTCGTACGTCGCGGCCGGCTCGGCGGTGGTGCAGCCGGTGCCCCCGGGCGCGCTGGCCGTGGGCCGGGCCCGGCAGCGCAACATCGAGGGCTACGTGGAGCGCAAGCGCCCGGACGGCCCGGCTGCGGCGGCCGCCCGGGCGGCCCGGGCCGCGGCGGCGCAGCCGGGCCCGGCGTCCGATTCGGCGCGGCCTGACCCGGTGTGACCCGGTATCGGTGACCGACAGGTGAACGAGGCCGGTCCGGCCACCGAACGCCGGTCTGCCGGCTGGCTGGTCTGTGGCACCATAAACTCGGGGATACCGCGCCGCCGGCGGGTGTCAACGAGCACGGCCAACTAACACAGGGAGCACCTCGACGTGACCGGGATCAAGACCACCGGCCAGAAGAAGCTGATGTTGTTCTCCGGGCGGGCCCACCCGGAGCTGGCGCAGGAGGTGGCGCGCGAGCTCGGGGTCGAGCTGGCCCCGACCACCGCCCGGGACTTCGCCAACGGCGAGATCTACGTCCGGTTCGAGGAGTCCGTCCGAGGGTCGGACGCCTTCGTGCTGCAGAGCCACACGGCGCCGATCAACCAGTGGATCATGGAGCAGCTGATCATGGTGGACGCGCTCAAGCGCGCCTCGGCCAAGCGGATCACCGTGATCATGCCGTTCTACGGTTACGCCCGCCAGGACAAGAAGCACCGCGGCCGCGAGCCGATCTCGGCCCGGCTGATGGCCGACCTGTTCAAGCAGGCCGGGGCGGACCGGCTGATAGCGGTCGACCTGCACACCGACCAGATCCAGGGCTACTTCGACGGCCCGGTCGACCACCTGTGGGCGATGCCCCTGCTGGTCGACTACATCCGCAACAACATCGACCACGACCGGCTGACCATCGTCTCCCCGGACGCGGGCCGGGTGAAGGTCGCGGACAAGTGGAGCGACAAGCTGGCCGCCCCGCTGGCGATCGTGCACAAGCGGCGCGACCTGAAGGTGGCCAACCAGGTCTCGGTGCACGAGGTGGTCGGCGAGATCAAGGACCGGGTCTGCGTCCTGGTCGACGACATGATCGACACGGCCGGCACGATCTGCGCGGCCGCCGAGGCCCTGCACGACGCGGGCGCGGCCGAGGTGATCGTGGTCTCCACCCACGCGGTGCTGTCCGGCCCGGCGGTGGACCGGCTGAAGAACTCCTCCATAACGCGGGTCGTGGTCACCGACACCCTGCCGATCCCCTCGGACCGTCGCTTCGACAAGCTCACCGTGCTCTCGATCGCCCCGATCGTGGCCCGGGCGATCACCGAGGTGTTCGAGGACGGCTCCGTCACCTCGATGTTCGAGAACGACGAGTGACCCGGGGTAGACTGCTGCCCATCGCCCGGCGAGGGAGCGGTCGGCCGTGCCTGGATCTCCAGGACACGCGGTGCCGACCGACTCCGTGATCGACGTGCTGATCGAGGGACCGGGTTTCTTCCGAACCGGGTGTGTCGATTCGCCTGATCAAGCAACCGGCCGTATCGACACCACCCAGGAGGAAACATGTCCGAGATCCGCATAGGAGCCGAGGAGCGCTCCGCGTTCGGCAAGGGCGCGGCCCGCCAGATCCGCCGCGAGGGCAAGGTGCCCGCGGTCCTGTACGGGCACAAGGAAGCGCCGGTACACCTGACCCTGCCCGGCCACGAGCTGATGATGGCGCTGAAGACCCCGAACGTCCTGTTCAACCTGGACTTCGGCGGCAAGCAGCAGCTGGCCCTGCCCAAGGCCGTGCAGAAGGACCCGGTGCGCCGCAGCATCGAGCACGTGGACCTGCTGCTGGTGCGCAGCGGCGAGAAGGTCACGGTCGAAGTCCCGATCGTCACCACCGGCGAGATCGCCCCCGGCGGCCTGCTCGAGCACACCCTCAACAGCCTGTCGGTCGAGACCGAGGCCACCCACATCCCGACCTCGATCGAGATCTCGGTCCAGGGCCTGGCGGTCGGCACCCAGATCCTGGCCAAGGACGTCACGCTGCCCCGCGGCACCACCCTGGCGATCGACGAGGAGCACGTCGTGCTGCACGTCATGGCCTCCCCGACCGCCGAGGACCTGGCCGGCGACGAGGAGCCGGCGGCCGCGGCCCCGGCCGACGCCGAGCCCGCCGACGAGGAGCCGGCCGACGAGGCCTGATCCGCCCCGCGGCCGCCCGGCCGCACCGCAGTGCCAAGCAGTACGGTGAGTGCCGCGTAGTCCCCGGACCCATGGTCCGCCGGGAGTGCGCGGCACTCGCCGCTGTCCGGGCCGGTTCGCCCGGCCCGGCCCGCGCCACACCGCCCACGCCCGCGCCCGTCCGAGAGGTGACCGAGATCATGCCGTCCGAACAGGCGCCCTGGCTGTTCCTCGGCCTGGGCAACCCCGGCCCGGACTACGCCGCCACCCGGCACAACGCCGGCTTCCTGGTGGCAGACCTGCTGGCCGAACGGGTCGGCGGCCGGTTCAAGGCGCACCGCGGCGGCGCGGACGTGCTCGAGGGCCGGATCGGCGGGGTCCGGGTGGTCCTGGCCAAGCCGAGGTCCTTCATGAACCTCTCCGGCGGCCCGGCCGCCTCGGTGCGCGACTTCTTCAAGGTCCCGGCCGACCAGATCGTGGCGGTGCACGACGAACTGGACATCGACTTCGGCGCCCTGCGGCTCAAGCGCGGCGGCGGGGACAACGGCCACAACGGCCTGCGCTCGCTGACCAAGTCCCTGGGCACCCCGGACTACCTGCGGGTGCGCTTCGGCATCGGCCGCCCGCCGGGCCGGCAGGACCCGGCCGACTTCGTGCTCAAGAAGTTCTCCTCAGCCGAGGCCAAGGAACTGCCGTACCTGGTCGACCGGGCCGCCGACGCGGCCGAGGCCCTGCTCACGCAGACCCTGGACCAGGCGCAGAACACCTTCCACGCCGGCTGAGGCCGCCCGCCCGGGACCGGACCCGGGCCCCGCCCGGCCGGGGCGGCGTGCCGGTCGGGACTCTGGATGGGCGAGAATGGTCAGGTGACTTATGCGTACGAGGCCCCGGCGTCCCAGCAGCTCTTCGACCGCGCCCAGGTGGTGACCCCCGGCGGGGTGAACTCCCCGGTGCGCGCCTTCCGCGGCGTCGGCGGCACCCCGCGTTTCATGGTGTCCGGCCAGGGCGCCTACCTGACCGACGCGGACGGCCGCGAGTACGTGGACCTGGTCTGCTCCTGGGGCCCGATGATCCTGGGCCACGCCCACCCGGCCGTGCTGGCCGCGGCCGGCGCGGCCCTGGCCCGGGGCACCTCCTTCGGCACCCCGGGCGAGGGCGAGGTGGCCCTGGCCGAGGAGATCGTGCGCCGGATCGGCCCGGTCGAGCAGGTGCGCCTGGTCTCCTCCGGCACCGAGGCCACCATGTCCGCGATCCGGCTGGCCCGCGGCTACACCGGCCGCCCGGTGGTGGTGAAGTTCGCCGGCTGCTACCACGGCCACGTGGACGCGCTGCTGGTCGCGGCCGGCTCCGGCGTGGCCACCCTCGGCCTGCCGGACACCCCCGGGGTGACCGGCGCGCAGGCCGGGGACACGGTCGTGCTGCCGTACAACGACATCGAGGCGGTCCGGGCGGCGTTCGAGCAGCACGGCGAGCACATCGCCTGCGTGATCACCGAGGCCGCGGCCGGCAACATGGGCGTGGTCCCGCCCCGGCCGGGCTTCAACGCCGCGGTGCGCGAACTGTGCCACGCGCACGGCGCCCTGTTCGTCTCGGACGAGGTGATGACCGGCTTCCGCGCCTCGGCGACCGGCTGGTACGGCCTGGACCCGGCCGCCCCGGACCTGATGACCTTCGGCAAGGTGATGGGCGGCGGCTTCCCGGCCGCGGCGTTCGGCGGCCGGGCCGAGATCATGGCCCTGCTCGCCCCGCTCGGCCCGGTCTACCAGGCCGGCACCCTGTCCGGGAACCCGGTGGCCACCGCGGCCGGCCTGGCCACCCTGCAGCACTGCACCCCCGAGGTGTACCGGCACCTGGGCGCCACCGCCCGGACCATCTCCGGCCTGGCCTCCGCGGCCCTGGCCGAGGCGGGCGTCGCGCACCGGGTGCAGTCCGCCGGCACCATGTTCTCCGTCTTCTTCACCGACCGGCCGGTCTACGACTACGACGACGCCCGGCGGCAGGACACCGGCCAGTTCAAGGCCTTCTTCCACAGCATGCTCGCCCAGGGGGTCTACCTGCCGCCGAGCGCGTACGAGGCCTGGTTCGTCTCGGCCGCGCACGACGACGCCGCGATCGACCGGATCGCCCAGGCGCTGCCCGCGGCGGCCAAGGCCGCCGCCGCGGCGACCACGGCCGGCTGAGCCCGGGCCCGGGGCGTCGCCGGGCGGTGTGACGTGCCCTACGCCGCCCCGCCCGCCCTGTCCCACCTGCCCTGATTTGCCCGGCGGCGGGCCGTGGGGGCGGCGCGGGCGGTGTCGGACACGCTTTAAGCTAGCCGCATGACGACGCAGACCGATCCCGGCGTGCAGACCACCGTCCATCTGATGCGCCATGGCGAGGTGTACAACCCGGACGGCATCCTCTACGGCCGGCTGCCGGACTTCCACCTGTCCGAACTGGGCCGCAAGATGGCCGAGCGCGGGGCCGAGTTCTTCGCCGACCGCGACGTGACCGCGGTGTTCGCCTCGCCGCTGGACCGGGCCCAGGAGACCGCGGCCCCGATCGCGGCCCGCCGGAACGTGCCGGTGCGCACCGACGGCCGGCTGATCGAGGCGGGCAACTTCTTCGAGGGCAAGAAGTTCAGCGTCGGCGACGGCGTGCTCAGGCGCCCGGCGGTCTGGGCCAAGCTGTACAACCCGTTCAAGCCGTCCTGGGGCGAGCCCTACACCGAGCAGGTGGCCCGGATGAAGGCGGCGCTGGAGGCGGCCCGGGACGCGGCCGCCGGGCACGAGGCGGTCTGCGTCAGCCACCAGCTGCCGGTCTGGATCAGCCGGCTCGCGGCCGAGCACAAGCACCTGTGGCACGACCCGCGCAAGCGCCAGTGCACGCTGGCCTCGGTCACCTCGTTCAAGTACGTCGGCGAGCAGCTGGTCGGCCTGGAGTACCACGAGCCGGCCAAGGACCTGCTGCCGGTGAAGGGGACCAAGAAGTTCGTCGCCGGGGCCTGACGGGCGGAGTTTCCTGAGAACCCGAGGGGCGGGCGCGGTACCCGAAAACGGCCGTGCGAAACTCTTGGCTATGGCTACCGCGCTCCCCCTCCACCGCCCCCGGGCCCGGCGCACCCTCGCGGCCGCCGCGGGGATGCTCCTGCTCTGCGGCCCGGCCCTGGCCGGCTGCGCGTCCGGCGGCGGGATCTCCGGCGGCGGCGGCAACACGAACTACGTGGCCGCCAACGACCCGGGCCTGAGCACCGTGGCGCTGGGCCGGCGCCCGACCGCCCCGCAGATCTCCGGGGTCTCGCTGCAGGGCCAGCCGCTGTCGCTGAACGACTACAAGGGCCACCTGGTGGTGCTCAACGTGTGGGGCTCGTGGTGCACCGCCTGCCGCGAAGAGGGCGCCGCACTGGAGGAGACCTACCAGGAGTTCCAGTCCAAGGGCGTGGTGTTCCTCGGGATCAACACCCGGGACAGCAATGACGCGGCCCTGGCCTACGTGAACGCGAACGGCGTGACCTACTCCTCGTTCCAGGACCCGAACGAACTTCTGGTGCTCCAGTTCAAGTCGATCTTCCCGGCCACCAGCGTCCCGTCCACGGTCATCCTGGACACCAAGGGCGACGTGGCCGTGCGGGTGCTCGGCGGCGTGACCAAGCCGGAACTGGAGCAGCAGATCAACGCGCTCCTCGGCTCGGCGCAGAGCTGAGCGCCGGAGCCGACATGTCCATCACGTCCGTCATCAACAGCGGCTCGCTGCTGCTCGCCGTCCCGGTGGCGGTCGCGGCCGGGGCGGTGTCCTTCGCCTCGCCGTGCGTCCTGCCGCTGGTCCCGGGCTACCTGTCGTACGTGACCGGGATGTCCGCGGCCGACGCGCAGGCCAGTGTCGGCGCCGGGGCGCAGGAACTGGACGAGGACGGCCGGCCGGTCGTGCGCAGGGCCCGCGGCCGGGGCCGGACCGTGCTCGGGGCCCTGTTGTTCGTGCTCGGGTTCACCGCCGTGTTCGTGTCCTTCGGGGCCGCGTTCGGCTACTTCGGCGCCACCCTGAGATCCCGTGAGCTGGAGATAGAGCGGATCTTCGGCGTGGTCACGATCCTGCTCGGGCTGTTCTTCGCCGAGGCGCTGCCGCAGCGCTGGAGCGGCTGGCTGCAGCGCGACGCCCGGGTGCACTACCGGCCCGCCATCGGCCTGGTCGGCGCCCCGCTGCTCGGGGTGCTGTTCGGCGTGGGCTGGACCCCGTGCGTCGGCCCGACCCTCGGCGCGGTCGAGTCGCTGGCGTTCACCCAGGCCTCGGCCGGGCGCGGGGCCTTCCTGTCGGTGGCCTACTGCCTCGGGCTCGGGCTGCCGTTCATCCTGGTGGCCCTGGCGTTCCGCCGGGCGATGGGCGCGGTCGGGTGGCTCAAGGGGCACTACGCCGTGGTCACCCGGCTCGGCGGGGGCATGCTGGTCCTGGTCGGGCTGGCGCTGGTCACCGGACTGTGGGACGAGGCGATCCGGCAGACCCAGGACTGGTTCTCGAGCTCGGGCGTGGCGTTGTGAGGCGGGCGGCGGTTGTGGCAGGGCTCAAGAGTAGAGGCGAGAGTTGACCGAGCAGACGAAAGAGTCCATCGAGGCGCGAGAGTCGGACGGCGAGCAGCCGCAGGCACCGGACCAGGCGCCGGCGCCGGTTCCGTTCGAGGACGCCGACAGCCGGCTGTCCACGGCCCCGGCCGACGGGGTCGCGTCCCGGCCGCAGTCCGGCGGCGCCATAGCGTTCCCGCGGCTGGGTTTCGTCGGCATGGTCCGGTGGATGTGGCGCCAGCTGACGTCCATGCGGATCGCGCTGACGCTGCTGTTCATGCTGTCCATCGCGGCCATCCCCGGTTCGCTGCTGCCGCAGACGCCGGTCAACCCGAGCGAGGTCGCGCAGTACTTCGTCGCGCACCCGCACTGGGCGAACATCTTCAACAGCCTGCAGTTGTTCGACGTGTTCGAGTCGGCCTGGTTCGGCGCGATCTACACGCTGCTGTTCATCTCCCTGGTCGGCTGCATCGTGCCGCGCTCGCTGGCCCACTTGACGGCGATGCGCGGGGCCCCGCCGGCCGCGCCGAAGAACCTGCGCCGGCTCCCGGTGCACGCCTCGTTCAGCACGATGGCCGAGGACGCCGAGATCCTGGCCGCGGCCCGCCGCGGACTGCGCCGCAAGCGGTTCCGGACCGTGGCCGGGGACGGCTGGATCGCCTCGGAGAAGGGCTACCTGCGGGAGACCGGCAACCTGGTCTTCCACCTGTCCCTGATCGGGATCCTGACCGCGGTGGCGATCGGGCACTTCTTCGGCTTCAAGGGCGCGGTGCTGGTCACCGAGGGCCAGCACGGCTTCGCCGACGCGGTGGCCAACTACGACACGCTGACCATGGGCCAGATGGTCGGCCCGGGCGACCTGCCGCCGTTCTCGCTCCAGCTGGACAAGTTCACCGCCACCTACGAGACCTCCCGGGACCAGTACGGCGCCCCGCGCACCTTCGACGCCTACGTCACCTTCCAGGCCACCCCGACCGGCGCGCCGAAGAAGGAGGACCTCCAGGTCAACCAGCCGATCGACGTGAACGGCACCGACGTGTACCTCTCCGGCCACGGCTACGCGCCGGTGGTCACGGTCAGGGACGGCACCGGGACGGTCGTCTACTCGGGTCCGACCACCTTCCTGGAGGCCGACTCGATGTTCACCTCCAACGGCGCGATCAAGGTCCCGGACGCCAACCCGAAGACCGGCCAGGGACTGGGCTTCGAGGGCCTGTTCCTGCCGACCGCGAACATCCAGGCCGGGCAGATGCCCAGCAGTGCGTTCCCGGCCGCGCTCAACCCGGTGCTGATCCTGTCGGTGTTCGCCGGCAACCTGGGCATGAACGGCGGCGAGGACCAGAACGTCTACGCCCTGGACGTGACCAAGATGAAGCAGGTCGACGTCAAGAGCGACGACCAGGGCGGCGGCAACGCCCTGGTGATGAGCCCGGGACAGACCGAGACCCTGCCGAACCACCTCGGCTCGATCACCTTCACCGGCGTGGACCAGTGGGTCCAGCTGAACATGAACTACGACCCCGGCCAGACTCTGGTGCTGGTGTCCGCGGTGCTCGCCGTCCTCGGCCTGATCGCCTCGCTCGGCATCCGCCGGCGCCGGATCTGGGTCCGGGTCACCGGGCAGCCGGACGGCAGCCGTCTGGTCGAGGTCGCCGGACTGGCCCGGACCGAGGGCGGCACGCCCACGGCCGAGGTGACCGACCTGGCGCAGAAGATGGCCGACACATTGAAGACCGTGCCCGCGACCTCGGGTGACCCGGCAGGAGTGACAGCGTGATCAACCAGACCTTCGCGACGTACAGCAACTATTTCATCGTCCTGGCCCTGGCCGCCTACTTCATCACCTTCTGCGCGTACTGCGGGGAGTGGGCCTTCGGCAGCCGCTCCCGGTTCGGCGCGAACGTGGTCCAGGGCAAGACCGCCGAACTCGGCTCGCTCGGCCGGCAGGCCGCGGCGCCCGCGGTCGAGCGGATCACGCTGACCGTCGGCGCGGCCGGCGGGTCCTCCGGCGGGGTCACCGTGCTCACCCGCACCCCGGACGAGCGCGAGCAGCCGACCGTGGCCGGCACCTCGCTGCGGGCCGAGATCGTCGGCCGGTTCGGGCTCTACGGCAGCGTGATCGCGTTCCTGTTCCACCTGACCGGCGTGGTGCTGCGCGGGCTGTCGGCCGGCCGGGTGCCGTGGGCGAACATGTACGAGTTCTCCTGCTCCGCCTCGCTGGCCATGTCCGGGGCGTTCCTGATCATGCTGGCGCTGCGCAAGCCGGTGCGCTGGATGGGCCTGCCGGTCACGTTCATCGTGCTGCTCACCCTGGGCCTGGCCTACACGGTGCTCTACGCGCAGGCCGAGGAACTGGTCCCGGCGCTGAACTCCTACTGGCTGTACATCCACGTGACCGCCGCGATGGTGTCCACCGGCGCGTACGGCGTGGCCACGGTCGCGACCATGCTCTACCTGCTCAAGGCGGCCTCGGAAGAGGGCAGGCTGCCGAGGATAGGGCCGCTGTTGGCCCGGGTGCCGGAGTCGGCGGTGCTGGACCGGATCGCCTACCGGATGATCGCCTTCATCTTCCCGCTGTGGACCTTCGCGGTGATCGCCGGCGCGATCTGGGCGGAGAAGGCCTGGGGCAAGTACTGGGGCTGGGACCCGAAGGAGACCTGGTCGTTCATCGTCTGGGTGGTCTACGCGGCCTACCTGCACGCGCGGGCGACCCAGGGCTGGAAGGGCAAGAACGCGGCCTGGATCGCCATGGCCGCCTTCGGCTGCGTGCTGTTCAACTATTTCGTGGTCAACACCGTGCTCGACGGCCTGCACAGCTACGCGGGCCTGTAGAGCCCGTAGATCCGCGCCCTGCTCGGACGGGCCCCGCCGGTTTCCGGCGGGGCCCGTCGGCGTGTCGGACCGGGTGATTCATATCGAATTGAGTCCGGGCGTGGTGGCGCCCGGGTCCGGCCCCGGGGCCGGACATAATTGCGCATAAGCCGCCTCGGGGGCCACGTCGCGTACCACCAGTGCCTGGGAAGGATCGGAACCGATGAGTGACGATCACTACTGGTATCCGCCGCAGGACGACCGGCGCCCCGGCGCCGCGCCCACGGGCGGCGGCCGGACCCGGGCGGACCGGGACCAGCTGGTCCGGGACCGGGAGCTGGAACTCGAACGTGATCGGGAGCGGGGCCGCGGCGGGGAGCGCGACCGTGGCCGCGGCGTAGATCGGGGCCGTGAGCCGGACCGCGATCGGGAGCACGAGCGGGACCGCGGCGTGGACCGGGATCGGGACCAGGACCGGGACCGCGGCCGGGCCCAGGAGCGCCGTCGCGGCGGCGTCCAGACCTCGGCGCCGGGCCGCCCGCGGCGTTCGGCCGGACAGCTGCCGCCCCCGCGCCGAGGCGGCCGGTCCGCCGCGCCCTACCCCGGGCGCTCGCCCGCGGACCGGCGCCGCACCCGCCAGCGCAGGGTACTGCGGTGGGTCGTGCTCAGCGTGTGCACGGTGCTGGTGGCCACGCTCGGCGTCGCCGCGTACGTGGTCCAGAGCCTGTCGGCCGACATCCGGCACCAGGCGCTACTCCAGCCCGGCGAGACCCAGGCCGCCGAACCGGTCGACAGCTTCGGCAACTCGCCGATGAACATCCTGGTCATCGGGTCGGACACCCGGGACACCACGGCCGACTGCTCGATCGGCGGGGACTGCGGCGCCGGGGCCAACGCGGACGTGGAGATGGTCGTGCACCTGTCCGCCGACCGGTCCAACGCGACCGTCGTGTCCATCCCGCGCGACACCATGGTCACCATGCCCAGCTGTGTGGACAGCGCGAACAACACGGCCACCGACGGCGGCACGCAGGCGCAGATCACCACGAGCCTGCAGTGGGGCCCGTCGTGCACACAGAAGGCCGTGCACGAGCTGACCGGGCTGACCATCGACCACTATGTAGTCGTCGACTTCTCCGGCGTGGAGTCGCTGTCGGCCGCACTCGGCGGCGTGCAGGTGTGCGTGTCGAACCAGATGTACGACCGGGACTCCGGTCTGCGGCTGACCGCCGGCCAGAACACGGTCGAGGGCCTGAGCGCGCTGCAGTTCGTCCGCACCCGGCACGGGTTCTACGACGGCTCGGACCTCGGCCGGGAGAAGGCGCAGCACTACTTCCTGGCCGCGATGATCCGGGAGGTGCGCAAGAACATGAACCTGTCCGACGCCGGAACCCTGCTGTCGGTGGCCAAGTCCGCCACCCGGGCGCTGACCGTGGACGACGGGCTCAGCGGCCTGACCAACCTGATGTCCCTGGCCACCACGATGAACAAGGTGCCGACCGACCGGATCTCGTTCGTCACCATGCCGTGGAAGCTGGACCCGACCAACCTGAACCGGGTGCTGGAGGACCAGCCCTCGGCCTCGCAGATGTTCCGCAACGTCCGCGGGGACGTGCCGTACTCCACCGGATCGGGCCGCCCGGCCGCCGCCGCGCAGGCCGCCTCCGCGGTGCAGACCCCCGCGGCGGCCCCGGCCGCGGACGCCGCGCTCGCCCTGCCCACCGGCGCCCCGGTCGACCCCGCGCAGGTGCGGGTCCAGGTGCAGAACGGCAGCGGCATCACCGACCGGGCCGCGACCGTCGCCGACGCGCTGACCGGCCAGGGCTTCCAGCTCGCCCAGTCCGCGGGCAACGCGCCGGACGCCGCGGCCAGCACCGTGTACTACCCGGCCGACCGCGCGGACTCGGCCGCCGCGGTGGCCCAGGCGCTGCACCTGCCCGCCGAGGACCTGCAGCTGTCCGCCGACTACGCCGAGGTGACCGTGGTGGTCGGGGCGGACTGGCCGTCCGGCGGCGGCTACACCGCGGTGGCCGCCCCGTCCGGCTCGGCCGGATCCCCGTCCGCCGGGACGGCCGGCGCCCCGCCGGAGGCCTCGCTGGAGAACGCCTCGGCCTCCGGCGGCTGCGTCCCGGTGAACCCGGCCGACGTGGTGCGCTGACCCCTTATCCACGAACCCTGATCGAATAACCCGTTTCGCCGTCACAGTCGCCGTGACAGGTCTGTGCCTGGGTTGTCGCACGCCCAGGCAACCCCGCACGGAAACCGCCGCGTCTTCACCACCGGACAGCCGGTGCAGCCGGTGGCGCGCGCACCTGGACGGACGCGCGCGGCGAGAGGGGTCTGACGATGAGCGGGTACGACGACGGTCCGTGGGATCCGCCGGGCGGGTCCGAGGACGCGTGGCGGCCGCGTTCCCGGGCCGGCGGCCGGCTCGGCGACTCCGCCGGCGCCGGCCGGCCCGGCGGCTTCGCCCCGTTCCCCGGCGACCTCGACGACCTCGGGCGCACCGCCGTGGACGGGCGCCGCGGCCCGGGCCCGGGCGTCCGGACCCCGGGCGAGGGCTACCGCGCCCCGGACAAGCGGACCGGCAAGAGCGCCGGCAAGGCCCCCGGCAAGGCCCCCGGGCAGCGCAAGAAGTGGGGCTGGAAGAAGAAGACCCTGGTCTGGACCTCCGCCGCCACGGCCTTCCTGATCCTGTCCGCGGGCGGCGTGGCCGGCTACCTCTACCTGCACTTCAACGCCAACCTCAAGAGCACCCCGCTGCTGCCGGCCGGAGTCACCCAGGCGGCCGAGGTGCCCAACCAGTTCGGCCAGACCCCGCTGAACCTGCTGGTGATGGGCTCCGACAGCCGCGACTCCGCCGAGGACTGCGCCCTCGGCCACGACTGCCAGGGCAGCGACAACTACGCCGCGGGCCAGCGGGCCGACGTGGAGATGGTCGTGCACCTGTCCGCGGACCGCACCAACATGACCGTGATGTCGATACCCCGGGACACGGTGGCCAGGCTGCCCACCTGCGCGGGCGGCGGCACCAACCTGATCAACGCGGCGCTCAACGGCGGCCCGTCCTGCCAGGTCGAGGAGGTGCACGAGCTGACCGGGCTGACCATCGACGGATACGTGATGGCCGACATGGCCGCCGTCGTGGGCCTGTCCAACGCGATCGGGCCGGTCGACGTGTGCGTGACGAACAACGTCTACGACAAGTACTCCGGCCTGAAACTGCCCAAGGGCACCACGCCGATAGTCGGCGACCAGGCCCTGGAGTGGCTGCGCAGCCGGCACGCCTTCCTCAACGAGCCGCAGCGCGAGCAAGCCCAGCACCTCTACCTGTCCGCGATGATCCGCAAGCTGGAGTCCGAGGGCTCGCTGACGAACGTCGGCCTGCTCTACTCGGTCGCGGACGTCGCGACCAAGTCCCTGACAGTCAGCTCGAACCTGGACAGCGTGACCAAGCTGCTGAGCCTGGCCCAGCAGATGGGCAAGGTCCCGGCCAGCCGGATCACCATGCTGGACATGCCGTGGGAACCCTACGCCGGGCCCGACTCGGACTTCGCCCAGCAGCTCCAGGTCGCCCAGCCGCAGGCCTCGCACATGTTCGCCGCGCTCCAGGCGGACCAGCCGTACACGGCCGCCACCCCGGCCGGCGCCGCCTCGGTGCCCGCGTCCGGCGCGGCCGCGACCGCCGCGCCCGCCGCGCCGACCGGCGCCCCGGTCGACGACGCGGCCGTCCGGGTCTCCGTGGTCAACGACAGCGGCGTGTCGGGACGGGCCCAGGCCGTCCGGGACGGACTGGTCGGCGCGGGCTTCACCGAGGCGACCGGCACGACCGGCGACGGCGCGGCCCAGACCGCGGTCTACTACCCGTCCGGCCGCTCCGACTCGGCCGCCGCGGTCGCCGCCGCGCTGAACATCCCGGCCGCCCAGGTGCACGAGTCCAAGTCCTACAGTCAGGTGACCGTACTGGTCGGCAAGGACTGGACCACCGGCACCACCTACGGCGCCGCCCCGGCCGCCGGGACCGGCGGACCGGCCGCCCAGGCCTCCGCCCCGCCGGCCGAGTCCATGGAGAACTTCGTCTCCGACGCGAACGCCTGCATGACCGTCTCCTCGCCGGAGTGGTGAGCCGGGGCTGTGATGGAATGGCCGGGTGACACTGACCACCACCCGGCCCCGGGTCATCCTCAGCTGCGCGGCCTCGCTCGACGGCTACCTCGACGACACCGCCCCGGAACGGCTGCTGCTGTCCAACCCGGCCGACTTCGACCGGGTGGACGATCTGAGGGCGAGCTGCGACGCGATCCTGGTCGGTTCCGGCACGGTCCGCGCGGACAACCCCCGGCTGCTGGTGCGCGACCCGGCCCGCCGCGCCGCCCGGGTTGCCCGCGGCCAGTCGCCGAGCCCGTTGCGGGTGGTGCTCACCCGGGGCGGCGCGGCGGGGTCCGGAGAATTGGAGCCGGGTGAGTCCGGTCACACCGCCCCGGACCGCGGCGCACTGCCGCCCGGCCTGCGCGAGGCGGCCGTCTTCACCACCGAGGGCGCGCCGACCCTGGTCCTGCCCGCACCGGACGGACTGCTCGGCCCGGTGCTCGACCAGCTCGCCGCCCGCGGGGTCCGGCGGCTGATGGTCGAGGGCGGGGCGGCCGTGCTCAGCGCCTTCCTGGTCCAGGACCTGGCCGACGAGATCCACCTGGCCACCGCGCCGTTCCTGATCGGCGACCCGAAGGCGCCCCGGTTCGCCCTGCCCGCCCAGTACCCGCAGAACTCCGCCCGCCGGATGATCCTGGCCGAGAGCCGGTCCCTGGGCGACGTGGCCTACGCGCGCTACCTGGTCACCCGGCCCGGCGCCGACGACGAGGACCTGCTCGCGCTCACCGTGGAACTCTCCCGCTCCTGCCCGCCGGCCCAGGGCGCGTACAGCGTCGGCGCGCTGCTGGCCGCGGCCGACGGAACAATCCTGTCCACCGGCTACTCCCGCGAACCGCTGGCCGGGCTCGGCGACCCGGACCGCAACCACGCCGAAGAGGTCGCCCTCGCCAAACCGGGCGTGCGCCAGGACCCGCGCCGGCTCACCGGGACCCTGTACACCTCGCTCGAACCCTGCTCGCCGCGCGCCTCGCGCCCGCTGAACTGCACCGACCACATCCTGGCCGCTGGCATCCCGCGGGTCGTGCTGGCCCTGCGCGAGCCGGCCCTGCTCGCGGTGTGCGACGGGGCCGACCGGCTGCGCGCGGCCGGGGTGGACGTGGTGGAACTGCCCGCGTTGGCCCCCCTGGTCCGCTCGGTCAACGCACACTTGCTGGGATAATCGCGACCATGGCTTACGAAGATCTCCGCTCCTTCCTCAAAGCGCTGGACCGCGAGGGCGAGCTGCGCCGGATCCGGGCTCAGGTCGACCCCTACCTGGAGGTCGGCGAGATCACCGACCGGGTGCAGAAGGCCAAGGGGCCGGCGCTGCTGTTCGAGAACGTCAAGGGCTCCCGGCTGCCGCTGGCGATGAACGTGTTCGGCACCGAGCGCCGGCTGTGCCTGGCCCTCGGGCTCAGGAGCCTGGACGAGATCGGCGACCGGATCGGCGAGTTGCTCAAGCCGGAACTGCCGCAGGGCCTGTCCGGGTTCAAGGACGCGCTGGGCAAGGCCGCCCAGCTGCGCACCGTCCCGCCCAAGCACGTCAAGACCGCCCTGTGCCAGCAGGTGGTGCTGACCGGCGAGGACGTGGACCTGACCCTGCTGCCGGCGCTGCACACCTGGCCGCAGGACGGCGGGGCGTTCTTCAACCTCGGCCTGACCCACACCAAGCACCCGGAGACCGGGGTGCGCAACCTCGGCCTGTACCGGCTCCAGCGGCACGACGCGAAGACCGTCGGCATGCACTGGCAGATCCACAAGGACTCGACCAACCACTACGCGGTGGCCCAGCGGCGCGGCGAGCGGCTGCCGGTGGCGATCGCGCTCGGCTGCCCGCCGGCCGTGGTCTACGCGGCGACCGCGCCGCTGCCGGGCGACATCGACGAGTACCTGTTCGCCGGGTTCGTCCAGCGCGACCGGGTGGACCTGGTCGACTGCAAGACGGTGCCGTTGCAGGTCCCGGCGAACTGCGAGGTCGTGCTCGAGGGCTGGCTGGAGCCGGGGGTGACCCGGCCGGAGGGCCCGTTCGGCGACCACACCGGGTTCTACACCCCGGTCGAGCCGTTCCCGGCGCTGACCGTGACCGCGATGACCATGCGCAAGGACCCGATGCTGCAGTCGATCGTGGTCGGCCGGCCGCCGACCGAGGACGGCCCGCTGGGCAAGGCCACCGAGCGGTTCTTCCTGCCGCTGCTCAAGATGATCATCCCGGACATCGTGGACTACGACCTGCCGGAGACCGGCGGCTTCCACAACTGCGCGATCGTGTCGATCGACAAGCGCTACCCGAAGCACGCGCAGAAGGTGATGAGCGCGATCTGGGGCGCGCACCTGATGTCGCTGAGCAAGCTGATCGTGGTCGTCGACGCCGACTGCGACGTGCACGACTACGCCGAGGTGTCCTGGCGGGCGTTCGGCAACGTGGACTACGCCCGGGACCTGGTGGTCAACGAAGGCCCGGTGGACCACCTGGACCACGCCTCGTACCAGCAGTTCTGGGGCGGCAAGGCCGGGATCGACGCGACCCGGAAGCTGCCGGAGGAGGGCTACCTGCGCAACGGCGGCTGGCCCGAGATGATCACCTCCGACCCCGCCGTCGCGGCCATGGTGGACCGCCGCTGGAAGGAGTACGGGATTTGAGCACGACAGCCGACATCGTCCGGCCGGAGTCGTTCGGCGGCCGGGCCAAGGCGTTCAAGAACCTGGTGCTGCTGGAGCACTCCGTCTTCGCCCTGCCGTTCGCCTACATCTCGGCGCTGACCGCGATGTTCCTGCAGAGCGGCACGGTGCATTGGCGCCAGCTGCTGCTGATCACGCTGGCCATGGTCGGCGCGCGCAGTTTCGCGATGGCGGTCAACCGGATCATCGACCGCAAGTACGACGCGCTCAACCCGCGCACGGCCAAGCGGGAACTGGTCACCGGGGTGCTCTCCGTGCGGGCCGCGTGGACCGGCGCGTTGGTCGCTTTGGGCGTGTTCCTGGTCACAGCCGCGTTGCTCAACCCGCTCTCGCTCGCGCTCGCGCCGCTCGCCGTGGTGCCGCTGGTGGTCTATCCGTACGGCAAGCGGTTCACCGACTTCCCGCACGCGATCCTGGCCCTGGCCCAGGCGATCGGCCCGATCGGGGCCTGGGTCGCGGTGACCGGCCGGTGGTCCTGGGACGCGGTGGTGCTGGGCCTGGCGGTCGGGATCTGGATCGGCGGCTTCGACCTGATCTTCGCCTGTCAGGACATCGAGACCGACCGGGAGTCCGCGCTGCGCTCGGTCCCGGCCCGCTGGGGCGTGGCGGCCGCGCTCTACGGCGCGCGCACGGCCCACGCGGTGGTGCTCGCCCTGTTCGTGCTCTTCGGCCGGCTCACCCACGCGGAGGCGTTCTGGTGGCTGGGCCTGGTCGTGGTCGCCTCGGCCTTCTGCTACGAGCACTCCCTGGTCAAGCCGGACGACCTGTCCCGGCTGAACCGGGCGTTCTTCACCGTCAACGGATTCGTCGGAATCGCCCTGTTCTGCTTCGCCCTCGCGGATCTGGTGGCCCGCGGACTGCAGCCCTGACCTGCCCGCCGGCCGGCCGCGCGGGGGCGCCCGGGCGCCGCGATGGTGCCGAGGAGACCGGCGAGGCGGGCCTGCTGACCCTAGTACCCTGTCCGCAGAACCGAATCGGGGGCTGCCGCCGCTGGGATGAGAGAGGCCTGATCGCTGTGGACGCTGTGGACCGGATGCTGGTGGACGCACTGCGGACGAACGGCCGGGCGACGTACGCGGAACTGGCCCGGCTGGTCGGGCTGTCCGGCCCGACGGTGACCGACCGGATCAACCGGCTGGAGCAGAACGGGGTGATCAGCGGGTACCGGGCCACGATCAGCCCGCCCGCGGTCGGGCTCGGGGTGACCGCGCTGATCGGGATCCTTTTGTCCGACGCGGCCGACCTGGAGGACGTCGGGCGCCGGCTCAAGGACGTGGTGGAGATCGAGGACTGCTGGTTCGTGGCCGGCGAGGAGTCCTACCTGATCAAGGTCCGGGCGGCCAACCCGGCCGGGCTGGAGAAGATCATCGGCAAGGTCAACCGGATCCGCGGGGTGGCCCGGACCCGGACCACGGTGGCCCTGTCGACCAAGTGGGAAGGGCGCCAGCCGCCGCTGGGCTCGGCCCTGACCGGCGGCGCGGAGTCGGCCTGACCGGCGGCGTAAGGTGGGTGCCATGGACTTGGGACGCAAACGCGAACTCGAAGCGAAGGTGGCGGCCGGCGAGCGGCTGACCTATGACGACGGCGTCGCCCTCTACGCGAGCGACGACCTGGCCTGGCTGGGCGAACTGGCCCACCGGGTGCGCACGGAGAAGAACGGGGACCGGGTCTTCTTCAACGTCAACCGGCATCTGAACATGACCAATGTGTGCTCCGCCTCGTGCGCCTACTGCTCCTTCCAGCGCAAGCCGGGGGAGAAGGACGCGTACACGATGCGGATCGAGGAGGCCGTCCGGCTGGCCAAGTCGATGGAGCCGGACGGGATCACCGAGCTGCACATCGTCAACGGGCTGCACCCGACCCTGCCGTGGCGCTACTACCCCAAGTCGATCAGCGAGCTCAAGGCGGTGCTGCCGGGGGTCTCGATCAAGGCGTTCACCGCCACCGAGATCCACTGGTTCGAGAAGATCTCCGGGCTGACCGCGGACGTGATCCTGGACGAGCTGATCGACGCCGGGCTCGAGTCGCTGACCGGCGGCGGCGCGGAGATCTTCGACTGGGAGATCCGGCAGAAGATCGTGGACCACCAGACCCACTGGGAGGACTGGTCCCGGATCCACCGGCTGGCGCACAGCAAGGGCCTGCGCACCCCGGCCACCATGCTCTACGGGCACATCGAGGAGCCGCGGCACCGGGTGGACCACGTGCTGCGGCTGCGCGAGCTGCAGGACGAGACCAACGGCTTCGCGGTGTTCATCCCGCTGCGCTTCCAGCACGACTTCCACGACTCCAAGGACGGCAAGAACCGCAACCGGCTGATGACCCAGCCGATGGCCACCGGGGCCGAGGCGCTCAAGACCTTCGCCGTCTCCCGGCTGCTGCTGGACAACTTCGACCACGTCAAGTGCTTCTGGGTGATGCACGGGCTGACCACCGCCCAGTTGGCCCTGAACTTCGGCGTGGACGACCTGGACGGCTCGGTGGTCGAGTACAAGATCACCCACGACGCGGACAAGTTCGGCACCCCGGACAAGATGACCCGGGAGAGCCTGCTGGAGCTGATCCGGGACGCCGGGTTCCGCCCGGTCGAGCGCAACACCCGGTACGAGACGGTCCGCGAGTTCGAGGGACCGGACCCGGACCGGCGCGAGTCGCCGCAGGAGATGAGCTTCGTCTAGCCGCACAATGGTGAACCGGATGGGTCCAGAGAGCGGGTCTGCGGCTGAGCGACTGAGCACATGATCCGTTTCACGTGAAACTTCTTGCATCATCCGGTATGACTATGCAAGGATCTCAGGCATGACGCTTGAGTTCTCCGTCGACCCCGCCCTGACCGTCGGACTGCGGGAAGAGATCCTGGACTGCTGGACCGAGGTGTCCCAGGCCGGCGGCGCGGTCGGGTTCGTGCCGCCGGTGACCAGGGCGGACATCGCCCCGGCGGCCGGGCAGGCCTACGCCGGGGTGGACGACGGCCGGGACCGGCTGATCGTGGGCCGGACGATCGGCGGCCCAACCCCCGGCCGGCTGGCCGCGCTGGCCTTCCTGGTGGACGGACAGCACGGCCTGTCCCGGCACTGGCGCTCCGTCAAACGGGTGATGGTGCACCCGGACTTCCAGGGCCTGGGCTACGGCGCCGAGCTGATGGCCGCGGTCGAACGGCTCGGCCGGTCGATGGGCCTGGAGATGCTGCACCTGGACTGCCGCAGCGGCACCGGCGTCGACCTGTTCTACAAGCGCTGCGGCTACGCCGAATGGGGACGGTTCCCGCGCGCGCTGCGCGTGGCCGAGGACGACTATCGAGAGCTGATCAACCTCTGCCTGCAGCTGCAGACCCCGGTCGACAGCCGCTGAGGCGTCGTGTTGTACCTTGAATCGGTTCGTATACGACGAAGGACACCATGATGACCGAGTCCGACACTCCGAGCCCCGAGCCGGGCTTCAACACCCGGCACGCGGCCCTGCGCTACACGACCCTGCGACTGGCCCTGTTCGTCGCGGCCCTGGGCGTCGTCTGGGTGATCGCCAAGCTCGCGGACATGGACCTGAACTCCCAGATCTCCAAGCTGAGCCTGCTCGGCGTGGCGATCCTGCTCTCCAGCGTGGTCTCCCTGGTGGCCCTGTCCAAGCAGCGCGACGCGATGTCGGCCGGACTGGTCGCCCGGACCCAGAAGCTGAGCCAGAAGATCGACCAGGCCGCGTCCTTCGAGGACGAGTAAGGTCGGTCCCATGCACGCCGAAGCTCCGGCCGCGGACCGCAAGCCCCGGGTCGGCCACATCCAGTTCCTCAACTGCGTCCCGTTCTACTGGGGGCTGGTGCACTCCGGCGCGCTGATGGACCTGGAACTGGTCAAGGACACCCCCGAGCGGCTCTCCGAGCAGCTGATCGCCGGGGACCTGGACATCGGGCCGATCACCCTGGTCGAGTACCTGCGGCACCCGGAGGGCCTGGTCCTGCTGCCGGACCTCGCGGTCGGCTCGGACGGCCCGGTGATGTCCTGCAACCTGGTCTCCCAGCTGCCCTTCGCCGACCTCGACCGCCAGCGGGTCGCCCTCGGCTCCACCTCGCGCACCACGGTCGAGCTGGCCCGGCTGGTGCTGCGCGAGCGCTACGGCGCGAACCCGGACTACTTCAGCTGCCCGCCGGACCTGGCCCAGATGATGCAGGAGGCCCCGGCCGGCGTGCTGATCGGCGACCCGGCCCTGCGCGCGATGCTCTACGACGGCCCCCGGCTCGGCCTGCGGGTGCTCGACCTCGGCGGGGCCTGGAAGGACTGGACCGGGCTGCCGATGGTGTTCGCGGTCTGGGCCGTGCGCCGGGACTTCCTGGCCGAACACCCCGCCCTGGCCCGCGAGGTGCACGGCGCGTTCCTGCACTCGATCCGGCTGGCCATGGCCGAGGTGGACAAGGTGGCCGCCCAGGCCGCCCGCTGGGAGTCCTTCGACGCCGGCACCCTGGAACGCTACTTCACCACCCTGGACTTCTCCTTCGGCGACCGGCAGCTGGCCGGGGTCCGGGAGTTCGCCCGCCGGGTCTCGGCCCAGATCGGGGTCGGTCCCGAGACGTCGATCGAACTGCTCGCGCCCGGCGCGTAGGCTTGGGCCGAGAGCCGTTGCACAGGGGATCACACAGGAAGTTGGTAGCAGACATGGCCACGGTGGACGACGGCAGGGCCGTTCGGTACAGCCAGGACGCTCTGGACCGCGCGGCCGCGGGCGGCCGGATCTCCGAGCAGGAGGCGCTGGACCTCTACCGGTACGCCCCGCTGCACGCCCTCGGCCACGCGGCCGACGAGGCCCGGCGCCGGCGCTACGGCGCCACCGCGGACATCGCCACGTACATCATCGAGCGCAACATCAACTACACCAACGTGTGCGTGACGGCGTGCAAGTTCTGCGCCTTCTACGCCCCGCCCAAGTCGGACAAGGGCTGGTCGCGCGAGCTCGACGACATCCTGCGCCGGTGCGAGGAGACCGTCGCGCTCGGCGGCACCCAGATCATGTTCCAGGGCGGGCACCACCCCGACTACGGCGTGGAGTACTACGAGCGGTCCTTCGCCGCGATCAAGGCGCAGTACCCGCAGCTGGTCATCCACTCCCTCGGCGCCTCCGAGGTCGAGCACATGGCCAAGGTCTCCGGCGTGCCGATCGAGGAGGCGATCACCCGGATCAAGACGGCCGGCCTGGACTCCTTCGCCGGGGCCGGGGCCGAACTGCTGCCCGAGCGCCCGCGCAAGGTGATCGCCCCGCTCAAGGAGTCCGGCGAGCGCTGGCTGGAGATCATGGAGACCGCGCACGGCCTGGGCCTGGAGTCCACCTGCACCATGCTGATGGGCACCGGGGAGACCAACGCCGAACGGATCCGGCACCTGGCCATGATCCGCGACGTGCAGGACCGCACCGGCGGCTTCCGCGCGTTCATCCCGTACACCTACCAGCCGCTGAACAACCACCTCAAGGGCCGTACCCAGGCCACCACGATCGAGTACATCCGGCTGATCGCGATCTCCCGGCTGTTCCTGCACAACGTCGCGCACATCCAGGGCTCCTGGCTGACCGTGGGCAAGGAGGCCGGCCAGCTGACCCTGCACTACGGCGCGGACGACCTCGGCTCGGTGATGCTGGAGGAGAACGTGGTCTCCTCGGCCGGCGCCCGGCACCGCTCCAACCGGATGGAGCTGATCCACCTGATCCGCGCCGCCGACCGCATCCCGGCCCAGCGCGACACCCTGTACAACCACCTGGTCGTGCACACCGACCCGGCCGACGACCCGGTCGACGACCAGGTCCGCTCGCACATCTCGTCCACGGCGCTGCCCCTGGTCGACGTAGCATAATCACCATGCTGACTCTGCACTCCGCCGATCTCGTCCTGCCCGTGTCCGCCGACCCGATCCCGGGCGGCGCCGTCCTGGTCGACGGGGACCGGATCGCCGCCGTGGACACCGCGGCCGCCCTGCGCGAGGCCCGCCCGGACGCGCGCGAGCGGGCCTGGGGCGCCGCGGTGCTGATGCCCGGCCTGGTCAACGCGCACGCGCACCTGCAGTACACCGACTTCGAGGAGCTCAACTCGATCGGCGAGCCCTTCCACGTCTGGATCCAGCTGATGGCCGCCAAGCGCGGCACCTTCACCGACCCGATGTGGCAGGAGTCCGCCCGCCGCGGCCTGCACATGATGCTCAAGAGCGGCACCACCGCGGTCGCCGACATCGTGACCGAGGCCTGCGTGCTCCAGCCGACCGCGCGCAGCGAGATCGGCGGCGTGTCCTACCTGGAGATCCTGTTCCAGGACGCGCAGAGCTGGTCCGACGGCGGCCGGGCCGCCCTGCTGGCCCAGCTCGACGGCGCCCCGGCCGGCCGCGCCGTCGGCGTCTCCCCGCACACCCCGTACACGGTCTCCACGGCCGTCTTCGCCGACGCGATCGCGCTGGCCCGGGAGCGCGGCCTGCGCAGCCACCCGCACATCGCCGAGTCCCTGGCCGAGGTCGAGTTCGTGGCCACCGGGACCGGGCCGTTCGTCGCCTTCGCCGAGTCGGTGCACAAGTCGATGGAACTGATCCGGGACGGCGGCAGCGGCCTGACCGTGGTCGGCTACCTGGACAAGCTCGGCGTGCTCGGCCCGGACGTGCACGGCGCGCACTGCGTGCACTGTGACGGCGCGGACCGCCGGATCCTGCGCGACCGCGGCGTCCACGCGGCCCTGTGCGTGCGCTCGAACCGGATCCTGCAGTCCGGCGAACCGCCGGTCGCCGACTACCTGCGCGAGGGCTCGCCGTTCGGCATCGGCACCGACTCGCTCGCCTCCACCCCCTCGCTGGACCTGCTCGAAGAGGCCGCCGCCCTGCGCGACCTGGCCCGCGACCAGGGCTACACCGAAGCGGACCTGGACCGGCGGATCATCGCCGCGGCCACCCTGGGCGGCGCCGGCGCGATGGGCCTGGCCGACGCCGGCCGGCTGGAACCCGGCGCCCGCGCCGACCTGGCCGTGTTCGCCCTGACCGGCGGCGCCGGATCCGCCGCCGCGATCGACCCGTCCGGCTCGGTCGACCCGCTCGACTCGACCGCGCAGACCGACCCCAGCCAGACCGCGAGCGCGGCCACCACCGCGAAGACCGCCTCGGCCCTGGCCACGGCGGCGAACCCGTACGGCGCCCTGCTCGACGCGGCCGCCGCCGGCGAACACCGCTGCCTGGCCACCGTCCTCGGCGGGAAGATCGTGCACCGCGCGGCGTAGCAGCGGCCTGATGGCTACCCGGTCCATGCCCCTCAGCGCGACCCGCCTGACTCACACCAGCTGTAACTTACCTCAGGTGTAAGTTACAGCTGGTGTGTGTTTGTCAACCGCACCCGAGAGCTGGCCCAGCTCGCCACCTGGTGGTCGAGCCCGTCCGGCCGCCTTGCCGTGGTCTGGGGACGGCGCCGGGTCGGCAAGACCGCGCTGATCCGTCATTTCTCCCAGGACCTGCGGTGCATCACGCACACCGGCGCGGGCCGGGCCGCACCGGCCGAACTGCGGATGCTCGCCCGCCAAGCGGAGCAGCACGCGGCAGCGGGCGTGCGCGATCTGCACGCCCGCCCCTTCACCGACTGGGACGACGCGTTGGACCACCTCGCGCTGCTGGCTGCCGACGAACCGGTGCTCCTGGTCCTCGACGAGTTCCCGGAACTGGCCGCGAGCAGCCCGGAACTGCCGAACGTACTGCGGGCCTTCCTCGAACGCAGCATGGGCCTTACTCAGCTGCGTATCGTCCTGTGCGGTTCGGCGGTCCGGTACATGCGAAACCTGGGCGAGGAACGCCGGCCGCTGTACGGACGGATGGACCTGAGCCTCCAAGTGCACCCGTTCGCTCCGTGGGAGGCAGCGCTGCTTCTTCCGGAGTTGTCGGCGCAGGACCGCGCGCTGGTGTACGGACTGCTCGGCGGGGTTCCGCTCTATCTGTCCTGGTGGGACCAGAACGGGACGGTCGAGGAGAACCTGACCGTCCTGGCCGGCCAACCCGGAGCGCGGCTGCTGACCGAGGGTGAGCTGGTGCTCGCCACCGAGAGCGAGGCCGGCGACTTTCCCGCCATGGTGCTGCACGCGATCGCTGCGGGCGCGACCAAGCACTCGGAGATCAAGGACGCCATCGGAGCCGAGCCGACCCGCACGCTCGACCGCCTGGTCAGCCTGCGCCTGGTCGAGAAGATGCGGCCGGTGACCGAGCCGGAGGGCACCAAACGCAAGCTCTACCGGATCAGCGACCAGTTCCTGTACTTCTACCTCGGCATCCTCCAGCGGTACCGGACCGAGATCGACGCCGGACTGGGCCCGAGCATCATGCCGGTCATCCGCGAACGGCTCGACCAGCACCTCGGCCCGGTCTGGGAGTCGGCGTTCCGGCAGCACCTGCGCCGGCTCGGCGCGCGGGGCGAGCTGGGCGGACAGATCGTCGCGGTCGGATCGTTCTGGACCGCCGACGGGCAGAACGAGATCGACGCGGTGGTCCTGGCCGGGATCACCCGCACACCGGTCCTGATCGGCGAGGCGAAGTGGGCCCGTCAGGTCGACGGGCCGCGGCGGGCGGCCGACCTGCGGCGCAAGCTGGCCGCCCTGCCCGGGGTCCGGGACGAGCCGCGGCTCGCCCTGGCCGCCCGGGAGTCGGTTCGCAGCGCGCCGGACGGCGCCCTGGTCGTCACCGCGGCCGACATCTTCTCCGACTGACCCCCGCTCAGACCGCGAACCCCCGCTCAGACCGCGAACCCTCGGTGCAGCGCCACGATCCCGCCGGTCAGATTGCGCCAGCCCGGGCGGGACCAGCCGACCGCGCGGATCAGGGTGGCCAGGCCGCGCTGGTCCGGCCAGGCGCGGATCGACTCGGCCAGGTAGACGTACGCGTCCGGGTTCGACGACACCCGGCGGGCGACCGCGGGCAGGGTGCGCATCAGGTACTCCAGGTACACGGTGCGCAACGGGCCGTTGACCGGGTGGGAGAACTCGCACACCAGCAGCCGGCCGCCGGGGCGGGTGACCCGGCGCATCTCGCGCAGCGCGGCCGTGGTGTCCACCACGTTGCGCAGGCCGAACGAGATGGTCACCGCGTCGAAGGTCCCGTCGGCGAACGGCAGCCGAGTCGCGTCCCCGGCGGCGAAGTCCAGGTCCGGGTTGCGCCGGCGGCCCACGCTCAGCATGCCGAGGGAGAAGTCGCAGGCCACCACGGACGCCCCGGCCAGCTGGAACGGCAGCGAGGAGGTGCCGGTGCCGGCCGCCAGGTCCAGGATCCGCTCGCCCGGCCGCGGGTCCAGGGCCGTGGTCACCGCCTTGCGCCACTGCCGGGTCCGGCCCAGTGACAGCACGTCGTTGGTCAGGTCGTACCGCTCGGCCACGCCGTCGAACATCTCCGCGACTTCGTGGGGCTCTTTCTCCATGGACGCTCTGCTCATGCCCCTATCCTGGCACCTGCCCGCGGCGTACCGCGCAAGGGCCCGCAGGTAGACTCCGACCACAACCAATGAAGCTAAGCACGCGCTCTTCCTTGAGAGGTCGGACACCATGACAGCCGCCGCCCCCGGGCACAGCGAGAACTCCGCGGACGTGATCGTGGTCGGCGCCGGGCCGGCCGGAGCCACCACGGCCTACCACCTGGCCCAGGCCGGGCTGGACGTGCTGCTGCTGGAGAAGACCGAGTTCCCGCGGGAGAAGATCTGCGGCGACGGCCTGACCCCGCGGGCGGTGACCCAGCTGGTCCGGATGGGCGTGGACACCTCGCCGGAGAACGGCTGGCTGCACAACAAGGGCCTGCGGATCATCGCCGGCGGGCAGAGACTGCAGCTGGACTGGCCGGATCTGGCCGCGCACCCGAACTACGGGCTGGTGCGCACCCGGGCCGACTTCGACGAGCTGCTGGCCCGCCAGGCGCAGAAGGCCGGGGCGCGGCTGCTGGAGAACCACAACGTGACCGGGCCGATCCTGGACGAGCGCACCTCGCGGATCCTCGGGGTCAGCGCCAGGATCGCCGGTTCGGACGAGGAGACGGTGTTCCGGGCCCCGATCGTGGTGGCCGCGGACGGCAACTCCACCCGGCTGTCCATCGCGATGGGCCTGCACAAGCGGGAGGACCGGCCGATGGGCGTGGCCTACCGCGCGTACTACAAGAACCCGCGGCACAACGACGACTACCTGGAGTCCTGGCTCGAGCTGCGCGACTCGCAGCGTCCGGACGTGCTGCTGCCCGGCTACGGCTGGATCTTCGGGATGGGCGACGGCACCTCGAACATCGGCCTGGGCATCCTGAACACCTCCTCGGCCTTCGGCAAGGTCGACTACCGGGACATGATGCGCCGCTGGCTGGCCGGCACCCCGGCCGAGTGGGAGCTGACCGAGGACAACCGCACCTGCCCGATCCGCGGCTCGGCGCTGCCGATGGGCTTCAACCGCAAGCCGCACTACACCCGCGGCCTGCTGCTGGTCGGCGACGCGGGCGGGATGGTCAACCCGTTCAACGGCGAGGGGATCGCCTACGCGATGGAGTCCGGCGAGATCGCCGCCCGGGTGATCGCCCAGGCCCGCTCCCGGCGCACCACCTACGACCGGGAGCTGGCCCTGTCGGCCTACCCGCAGATCCTGGCCGAGACCTACGGCGGCTACTACACGCTCGGCCGGGCCTTCGTGAAGCTGATCGGCAACCCGAAGGTGATGCGGCTGGCCACCCAGCGCGGCCTGTCGCACCCGATGCTGATGCGCTTCACGCTCAAGCTGCTGGCCAACCTGACCGACCCGCGCGGCGGGGACGCGATGGACCGCACGATCAACGCCCTGGCCCGGATCGTCCCGGACGCGTGAGCCGGTAGCAGACTGCTGCCGCCCCCGGCCGTTCGCCGCACGACGGACCCCGGCGCCGGACCACCCGAACGGGCCCCGGCCGCCGTCTGCCGTCCGCCCGGCCGACCGTCCCCCGCACACATCCGGCGGGCGCGCGACCCGGAGCACGGGCCCCCGGGAGCTCCCGGGCGCCGGCCCGCACCCGGCCGCGCCCGCTTAGCCCGAACAGATGAGCCCATCCGCCTGAGTCCGCCGGATCCGCGCTCAGGCGTTCGGCGTAGCGGGCCCGCGCGGGCACCCATCCGCCCCGTGCTCCCCATCCGGCTCACCCCGACCCTCCCGCCCCCGGCCGGCACCCCGCGGCCAGGGGTTTGTGATCTTCTGCACAAACGAGCGACACCCTCCGGAGCTGGCTCCTTCTACCGAACGTAGAGGAGAAAGTCCAATCGGATGTCCGCAACCTGAGACGCCGGATCGGGCCCGGAAGCGTGTTCGGACCATGATGCGAGACATTGTTACGAACCCGTCCCAGGGTGGATGGCACCGATATGCCGGATTGATGATCCGTAAGGGTCCGAAGTGTCCTGACCTGGGCGTGATGTAGATCACAGAGCGCCGGGCGGCGGGTAAGGACTACGTTACAGAGCAGCGATCAACCCAAAGGGCACCCCGTGGCGAATGTCACAACTGACCCGCCGTAGGATTGCCCCCGAGGCATCGCGAAGCAGTGCCCGATACGGCGTCGAGCTTGTGAACGACTTCACTAGATCGGTGGAGCGGCAAGCGGCTCGACGCCACCCGCCGACGAAGCCGCCGGCGGCCCGAACGTACACCTAGCAGCGGAAAGGTGGCGGCGCGTGTGGACACGTACGTGCCGGTCCTGCTCCTGGGACTGATCGCGGGCGGTTTCGCGGTCGGCTCAGTGATCATGGGCTCAATGACAGGTCCCAAGCGGTACAACCGTGCCAAATACGACAGCTACGAGTGCGGTATCGAGCCCACCCCGCAGCCGGTCGGCGGCGGCCGCTTCCCGGTCAAGTACTACCTGACCGCGATGCTGTTCATCGTCTTCGACATCGAGATCGTCTTCCTCTACCCCTGGGCGGTCGCGTTCAACTCGCTCGGCTGGTTCGGGCTGGTCGAGATGGTCCTGTTCACCCTCACCGTCTTCGTCGCGTACGCCTATGTCTGGCGCCGCGGCGGCCTTGAGTGGGACTAAAAGGGAAAGGGAGCGGTTTTCGATGGGTATCGAAGAGAAGGTCCCCAGCGGGTTCATGCTCTCCACCGTGGAGGGCCTGGCCGGCTACATGCGCAAGGGCTCGCTCTGGCCGGCCACCTTCGGCCTGGCCTGCTGCGCGATCGAGATGATGGCCACCGGCGCCGGGCGCTACGACCTGGCCCGGTTCGGCATGGAGGTGTTCCGGGCCTCGCCCCGGCAGGCCGACCTGATGATCGTGGCCGGCCGGGTGAGCAACAAGATGGCCCCGGTGCTGCGCCAGATCTACGACCAGATGCCCAACCCCAAGTGGGTGCTGGCGATGGGCGTGTGCGCCTCCTCCGGCGGGATGTTCAACAACTACGCGATCGTGCAGGGCGTGGACCACGTGGTCCCGGTCGACATCTACCTGCCCGGCTGCCCGCCGCGGCCGGAGATGCTGATGGACGCGATCCTCAAGCTGCACGCCGAGATCCAGAAGATGCCGCTGGGCGTCAACCGCGAGCAGGCCGCCCGCGCCGCCGAGCAGGCCGCGCTCAACGCCGTGCCCACGATCGAGCTGAAGGGGCTGCTGGCATGAGCACTGCGTCCTCCGCCCCGGCCACGCCCCCGGCGCAGCCGCCGACCGAGGCGGCCCAGGCGGCCGAGTCCACCCACGCGGCGGTCCCGCAGCCGCTGGCGGTGCAGCAGGCCGAGATCATCGCGGTGCGCAAGGGCATGTTCGGCAACCGCAACGGCGCCGACACCTCCGGCTACGGCCGGCTGGTGCGCCAGGTGGAACTGCCCGGGCAGAGCCGGCGGCCCTACGGCGGCTACTTCGACGAGGTCGAGAACGAGCTGTTCGGCGCCCTGGACGAGCAGGACCTGGCCCCGGAGAGCGCGATCGAGAAGGTCGTGCTGTTCCGCGACCAGCTCACCTTCCACGTCCGGCGCGAGCACCTGCGGCAGGTGGCCAAGACCCTGCGCGACGACCCGGCCCTGCGGTTCGAGCTGTGCCTCGGCGTGAGCGGCGTGCACTACCCCGAGGAGGCCGGCCGCGAGCTGCACTCGCTGGTCCCGCTGCTGTCGGTGACGCACAACCGCAGGATCCTGCTGGAGACCGCCGCCCCCGACGCCGACCCGCACATCCCCTCGCTGTACCCGGTCTACCCGACGGTGGACTGGCACGAGCGCGAGGCCTGGGACATGTTCGGGATCGTCTACGACGGCCACCCCTCGCTGACCCGGATCCTGATGCCGGACGACTGGCCCGGCCACCCCCAGCGCAAGGACTACCCGCTGGGCGGCATCCCGGTCGAGTTCCTCGGCGCGCAGATCCCGGCGCCGGACCAGCGCAGGGCCTACAACTGATGAGCACTAGAGGCGAAGAGGCGGCGGGCGGTATGGCGCAGGGCGAGCAGCCCGAGGAGGGCGACGCCGGTCCGGGTCCCGAGCGGCCGGAGCAGTCCGGCGGCGCGCAGGAACCGGACGGGTTCGACCCGTACCAGGAGGGCGAGCCGGTCGAGGGCCGGGTGTTCACGGTCACCGGCGGGGACTGGGACGAGATCGCGGCCTCGCTCGGCGAGGCGCCGGAAGAGCGGGTCGTGGTCAACATGGGACCGCAGCACCCGTCCACCCACGGCGTGCTGCGGCTGATCATCGAGCTCGAGGGCGAGACCGCCACCGAGGTGCGCTGCGGGATCGGCTACCTGCACACCGGCATCGAGAAGAACATGGAGTACCGCAGCTGGGTGCAGGGCTCCACCTTCGTCACCCGGATGGATTACGTCACGCCGTTCTTCCAAGAGGTCGCCTACGCCCTCGCGGTGGAGAAGCTGCTGGACATCGAGGCGCAGGTGCCGGAGCGGGCGCAGATCATCCGGGTCATCCTGATGGAGCTGAACCGGATCTCCTCGCACATGGTGTGCATCGCCACCGGCGGCATGGAGATGGGCGCGCTGTCCGCGATGATCTTCGGGTTCCGCGAGCGGGAACTGGTGTTGGACATCTTCGAGATGATCACCGGCCTGCGGATGAACCACGCGTTCGTCCGGCCCGGCGGCGTCGCCCAGGACCTGCCGCCCGGCGCGGTGGACAAGATCCGCGAGTTCCTGGACCTGATGCCCAAGCGGATGAAGGACATCGAGGCCCTGTGCAACGAGAACGCGATCTTCAAGGGCCGCACGGTCGGCAACGGCTACCTGGACCTGACCGGCTGCATGGCGCTGGGCGCCACCGGCCCGGTGCTGCGCTCGACCGGCCTGCCGCACGACCTGCGTAAGTCGCAGCCCTACTGCGGCTACGAGAACTACGAGTTCGACGTGTGCACCTGGGACACCAGCGACTCCTACGGCCGCTACCGGATCCGGATGGACGAGGTGCGCGAGTCGCTCAAGATCGTCACCCAGTGCCTGGCCCGGCTCAAGCCCGGCCCGGTGATGGTGGCCGACAAGAAGATCGCCTGGCCGGCCCAGCTGGCCCTGGGCGCGGACGGCATGGGCAACTCGCTCGACCACATCCGGCACATCATGGGCGAGTCGATGGAGGCCCTGATCCACCACTTCAAGCTGGTCACCGAGGGCTTCCGGGTCCCGGCCGGCCAGGTCTACGTCGCGGTCGAGTCGCCCAAGGGCGAGCTGGGCTGCCACCTGGTCTCGGACGGCGGGACCCGGCCCTACCGGGCGCACTTCCGCGACCCGTCCTTCAACAACCTTCAGTGCGTGTCCGCGATGACGGAGGGCTCGATGATCGCAGACGTCATTGTCGCCGTGGCCTCGATCGACCCGGTGATGGGAGGAGTGGACCGATGAGCACCGCCCTGCCGATGCCGACCGCGCCGCCGAAGGGCTACCCGGCCGAGCTGCGCGAGCGCCTGGACGCCGACGCGGCGCTGATCCTGGCCCGCTACCCGCAGTCCCGTTCGGCCCTGCTGCCGCTGCTGCACCTGGTCCAGTCCGAGGAGGGCTTCGTCTCCGGCGACGGCATCCTCTACTGCGCCCAGAAGCTCGGCCTGACCACCGCCGAGGTCTCGGCGGTCTCGACCTTCTACTCCATGTACAAGCGCCGGGACGTCGGCGAGTACCACGTCGGGGTCTGCACGAACACGCTGTGCGCGGTGATGGGCGGCGACGCCATCCTGGCCACGCTCGAGGACCACCTCGGCGTCGGCAACGACGAGCGCACCGAGACCGACGAGCAGCACCCGGCCGCGCTCACGCTCGAACACATCGAGTGCAACGCGGCCTGCGACTACGCGCCGGTGATGATGGTCAACTGGGAGTTCTTCGACAACATGACCCCGGAGAAGGCGGTCGACCTGGTCGACCGGCTGCGCTCGGGCGAACCGGTCCAGGCCACCCGCGGCCCGGTGGTCTGCGGATTCAAGGCGGCCGAGCGGATCCTGGCCGGTTTCGAGGACCAGCGTCCGGACGCGATCGACGGCGGCGGACCGGCCGGCCCGGCCAGCCTGGAAGGCCTCAAACTGGTCCGCCAGGACGCGGCCGCCGGCGCGGACGGGGGCGCGGCATGAGCACCCGACTGAACGCGGTCCTGTCCCGCAACTGGGACGACCCGCAGTCCTACACCCTCGAAGGCTACAAGCGGCACGACGGTTACACCGCGGTCGGCAAGGCCCTGGCGATGAAGCAGGACGACGTGATCGCCCTGGTCAAGGAGTCCGGCCTGCGCGGCCGCGGCGGCGCGGGCTTCCCCACCGGGATGAAGTGGAGCTTCATCCCGCAGGGCGACGGCAAGGAGCACTACCTGGTGGTCAACGCGGACGAGTCCGAGCCGGGCACCTGCAAGGACATCCCGTTCCTGATGGCCAACCCGCACGAGCTGATCGAGGGCGTGATCATCGCGGCCTACGCCATCCGGGCCAACCACGCCTTCATCTACCTGCGCGGCGAGGTGCTGCACGTGCTGCGCCGGCTGCAGGCCGCCGCCCGGGAGGCCCGCGAGGCCGGATTCCTGGGCGAGAACATCCTCGGCTCCGGCTTCGACCTGGAACTGACCGTGCACGCCGGCGCCGGCGCCTACATCTGCGGCGAGGAGACGGCGCTGCTGGACTCCCTGGAGGGCTACCGCGGCCAGCCCCGGCTGCGCCCGCCGTTCCCGGCCATCGCCGGCCTGTACGCCAAGCCCACCGTGGTCAACAACGTCGAGTCCATCGCCTCGGTCCCCGCGATCGTGCGCAACGGCACCGACTGGTTCAAGTCGATGGGCTCGGAGAAGTCCCCCGGCTTCGTCCTGTACTCGCTGTCCGGGCACGTGGACCGACCCGGCCAGTACGAGGGCCCGATGGGGATGACCCTGCGCGAACTTCTCGACCTGGCCGGCGGGGTGCGCCGCGGGCACCGGCTGAAGTTCTGGACCCCCGGCGGCTCCTCCACTCCGCTGTTCACCGACCAGCACCTGGACGTGGCGCTGGACTTCGAGGGGGTCAGCGCAGCCGGCTCGATCCTGGGCACCCGGGCACTGCAGATCTTCGACGAGACGGTCTGCGTGGTCCGGGCCGCGCTGCGCTGGACCGAGTTCTACGCGCACGAGTCCTGCGGCAAGTGCACTCCCTGCCGGGAGGGCACCTACTGGCTGGTCCAGTCCTTCAAACGGCTCGAAGCCGGCCAGGGCACCGAGGACGACCTGGCCAAGGTGCTCGACGTGTGCGACAACATCGAGGGCAAGGCCTTCTGCGCCCTCGGCGACGGCGCGGCCGCCCCGATCACCTCCTCGATCAAGTACTTCCGCGAGGAGTACCTCGAGCACTTCCGGACCGGCGGCTGTCCCTTCGATCCGGCGCACAGCACCGCCTGGGCGCCGAGCCTGGCCACGACAGGAGTGCGCTGAGATGACCGTCACCACCCCCGCCCCGGCCGGCGACGGCCTGGCCGGCGCCGACCACCCGGCCCCGGTCGTCCCGGAGGGCTACGTCTCGCTGACCATCGACGGCATCCAGGTGCTGGCCGAGAAGGGCGAGCTGATCATCCGGACCGCCGAGCGCCTGGGCATCGCCATCCCCCGGTTCTGCGACCACCCGCTGCTCGACCCGGTCGGCGCCTGCCGCCAGTGCATGGTCGAGATCGAGGGCCAGCGCAAGCCGGCCGCCTCGTGCACCATCCCGGTCGCCGACGGCATGGTCGTACGCACCCAGCACACCTCCAAGGTCGCCGACAAGGCGCAGCAGGGCGTGATGGAGCTGCTCCTGATCAACCACCCGCTGGACTGCCCGGTCTGCGACAAGGGCGGGGAGTGCCCCCTGCAGAACCAGGCCATGTCCAACGGCCGCGGCGAGACCCGGTTCGAAGGGGTCAAGCGCACCTTCGCCAAGCCGATCAACGTCTCCAGCCAGGTCCTGCTGGACCGGGAGCGGTGCGTGCAGTGCGCGCGCTGCACCCGGTTCTCCGAGCAGATCGCCGGGGACCCGTTCATCGCCCTGATCGAACGCGGCGCCAGCCAGCAGGTCGGCGTCTCGGTCGCCGGGGACCAGCCGTTCGAGTCCTACTTCTCCGGCAACACGGTGCAGATCTGCCCGGTCGGCGCGCTCACCGGCGCGGCCTACCGGTTCCGGTCCCGGCCGTTCGACCTGGTCTCCTCGAAGTCCGCCTGCGAGCACTGTGCCTCCGGCTGCGCGCTGCGCACCGACCACCGCCGCGGGAACGTACTGCGCCGGATGGCGGACGAGGACCCGAAGGTCAACGAGGAGTGGAACTGCGACAAGGGCCGCTGGGCGTTCCAGTACGCCACCCGCGGCGACCGGATCGGCACCCCGCTGGTGCGCCGGGACGGCGAACTGGTCCCGGCCTCCTGGCCCGAGGCGCTGGCCGCCGCGGCCGAGGGACTGGGCCGGGCCCGCGGCCAGGCCGGCGTGCTGGTCGGCGGCCGGTCCACCCTGGAGGACGCGTACGCGTACGCCAAGTTCGCCCGGATCGCCCTGGACACCAACGACCTGGACTTCCGGGCCCGGCCGCACTCGGCCGAGGAGGCCGACTTCCTGGCCGCCGAGGTGGCCGGCCGCCCGCTGGCCGCCACCTACCAAGATCTCGAAGCCGCACCGGCAGCGTTGCTGGTCGGCTTCGAGCCTGAGGACGAGTCCCCGATCGTCTTCCTCAGGCTCCGCAAGGCCGTGCGCAAGCGCGGCGCCCTGGTCGTGGCCATAGCGCCCTACGCCACCAGGGGCCTGCGCAAACTGAACGGCACCCTGCTGCGCGCCGCGCCGCACACCGAGCCGACCTTCCTGGCCGCCCTCGCCGAGGGCACCGTCGAGGCGGGCCTGAACGACAAGGGCCTGCGGGTGGCCGAGGGCCTGCGCAAGCACGGCTCGGTCATCCTGGCCGGCGAACGGCTGGCCAGCGTGCCCGGCGCGCTCACCGCGTGCGTGGCCCTGGCCGCGGCCACCGGCGCCAAGCTGGCCTGGATCCCGCGCCGGGCCGGGGAGCGCGGCGCCCTGGAGGCCGGCGCCCTGCCCGGGCTGCTGCCCGGCGGCCGGCCGTTCGACGACTCCACCGCCCGCGCCCAGGTGGCCACCCTGTGGGGCGTGCGCGCCCTGCCGACCCTGCCGGGCAAGGACGGCGACGCGATCCTGGCCGGGGTGCGCTCCGGGCAGATCACCGCGCTGCTGGTCGGCGGGGTCAGCCTGGACGACCTGCCCGACCCGCAGGCCGCCCGGGCCGCACTGGCCGAGGCCGCGTTCGTGGTCAGCCTGGAGCAGCGCCGCTCGGACGCGACCGACCTGGCCGACGTGGTCTTCCCGGTCGCCGCGGTCGCGCAGAAGTCCGGCACCTTCCTGGACTGGGAGGGCCGGGCCCGCACCTTCGACGCCGCGCTCGGCTCCGACAGCATGCAGACCCTGGCCGCCCCGATGCCCGACCTGCGGGTGCTGGACCGGCTGGCCGACGCGATGGACGTGCACCTGGGCCTGCCCGACGCGGCCGCGGCCCGGGCCGAACTGGCCGTACTCGGCCCCTGGGACGGCCCGCGCGCCAACCCGCCGCAGGCCCAGGCGCTGCCGCTGCCCGCGCCGATGGCCAACCAGGCCGTGCTGGCCACCCACCACCTGCTGCTCGACGACGGCCGGATGCAGGACGGGGACAAGTTCCTGGCCGGCACCGCGCACGCGCCCCGGGCCCGGCTGTCCGCGGCCACCGCGGCCGAGATCGGCGCGGTCGAGGGCGACCTGGTCACCGTGTCCACCGAGTCCGGCGCGATCAGCCTCCCGCTGACCGTGGAGGACCTGCCCGACCGGGTGGTGTGGCTGCCGACGAACTCCCCGGGCTCGCACGTGCGGGCCGCCCTGGCCGCCGACACCGGCTCCATGGTCTCGATCGCCCGGGCCCACGACGCGGAGGTTGAGCACTGATGACCGGGTTCGCCAGCGCGGTGGCCACCAGCGCCACCAGCGCCACTTTCAACAACACCGACCACTGGTTCCTGGGGTCCTTCGACACCCACATCCCGTGGTGGTTCCTGCTCGCCCTGATCAAGGCCGTGGCCGCGTTCGCGCTGCTGGTCGTGCTCACCCTGTTCAACATCTGGTACGAGCGGCGCGCGGTGTCCTGGATGCAGCAGCGGGTCGGCCCGAACCGGGTCGGTCCGCAGGGCCTGCTCCAGTCCCTGGCCGACGGCGTGAAGCTGGCGCTGAAGGAGGACATCGTCCCGGCCAACGCCGACAAGCCGGTGTTCTGGATCGCCCCGGTCATCTCCACCGTCCCGGCCTTCCTCGCCTTCGCGGTCATCCCCTGGGGCCCGGCGGTGTCGATCTTCGGCCACTGGACCACACTGCAACTGGTGGACCTGCCGATCGGCGTGCTCTACGTGCTGGCCGTCTCCTCGATCGGGATCTACGGCATCGTGCTCGGCGGCTGGGCCTCCGGCTCGCCGTACCCGCTGCTCGGCGCGCTGCGCTCCTCGGCCCAGATGATCTCCTACGAGGTCGCGATGGGCCTGTCCTTCGCCGGCGTGTTCCTCTACGCCGGCAGCATGTCCACCGCGCAGATCGTCAGCGCGCAGGCCGGCGGCTGGTACATCGTGCTGCTGCCGCTGTCCGGGGTGATCTACATGGTGTCCATGGTCGGCGAGACCAACCGGGCCCCGTTCGACCTGGCCGAGGCCGAGGGCGAACTGGTCGGCGGCTTCCACACCGAGTACTCCTCGCTGAAGTTCGCCCTGTTCTTCCTGGCCGAGTACATCAACATCGTCACCGTCTCCGCGCTGGCGGTCACCATGTTCTTCGGCGGCTGGCGGGCCCCCTCGCCGATCACCCTGTGGTGGCACGGGGCCAACTCCGGCTGGTACCCGATGATCTGGTTCCTGATCAAGATCCTGCTGTTCGTGTTCGTCTTCATCTGGCTGCGCGGCACGCTGCCCCGGCTGCGGTACGACCAGTTCATGAGCTTCGGCTGGAAGGTGCTGATCCCGGTCTCCCTCGTCTGGCTGCTCGTGGTCGCCACCTTCCGCCAGCTGCGCAACGCCGGGGACTTCCACGAGTCCGACGTCGCGCCGGTCGCGATCGGGATCGCCGTGCTCTTCGTCGCGGCCCTGATCGGCCCCGGGCGCAAGAGCCGCAAGGCCGAACGGATCGCCGCGGCCGAACGCGCCGGCGCCGCCCCGGCCTTCGAACCGGTCGCCGGCGGCTTCCCGGTGCCGCCGCTGCCCGGCCAGAGCGCGGCCCCGGTCACCCGCCGGCCGGCCTGGACCGACCGGCGCGCCGTGCCCGCGGGCACCCAACCCGAACTGGAGGAGGCCGCAAATGGCTGAGCACGAGAAACTCCCGGCGACCAGGGGCGGGAACGAGGGCGTGCAGGGCGCCAAGCCGTCCAGCCGCAACCCGCTGGACTCGGTGGCCGGCTTCGGCGTCACCCTGCACACCATCATCAAGAAGCCGACCACGGAGATGTACCCGGAGGAGAAGGTCCCGACCGCGCTGCGGTTCCACGGCCGGCACCAGCTCAACCGGCACCCGGACGGGCTGGAGAAGTGCATCGGCTGCGAGCTGTGCGCCTGGGCCTGCCCGGCCGACGCGATCTACGTCGAGGGCGCGGACAACACCGAGGAGGAGCGCTTCTCCCCGGGCGAGCGGTACGGCAAGGTCTACCAGATCAACTACCTGCGCTGCATCCTGTGCGGGCTGTGCATCGAGGCCTGCCCGACCCGCGCGCTGACCATGACGAACGAGTACGAGCTGGCCGACACCAGCCGCGAGTCCCTGATCTACGACAAGGACCGGCTGCTCGGGCCGATGGCCGACGGCATGATGGCCGCGCCGCACGAGATGTACCCGGGTACCACCGAGAAGGAGTACTACCGGGGCCAGGTCACCAAGTCGGTCCCGGAGCAGGCCTACCCGGTGTCGGCGACGGAGAACACCGACGACCTCGACGCGCAGGCCGCGGCCACCGCGACCGCCGCCGCCGTGGCCGCAGCGGCCGGAGACGAACCCGGAGAGGCGGCGACGGCATGAGCGCCCTGGTGGTCCTGGCCGACCCGGTGGCGAGCACCGGCGGAGGCGAGACGCTGCTGTTCTGGGTCGGCTCCGCGATCTGCGTGGCCGGCGCGCTGGGCCTGATCTTCGCGAAGAAGGCCGTGCACTCGGCCCTGTGCCTGTGCGCGGTGATGATCTGCCTGGCCCTGTTCTACATGGCCCAGGGCGCGATCTTCCTGGGCGTGGTCCAGATCGTCGTCTACACCGGCGCGATCATGATGCTGTTCCTGTTCGTGTTGATGCTGATCGGCATCGACCACACCGAGGTGCTGGCCGAGAACATCCGCGGCCAGCGCTGGGCCGCGGTCGTGCTCGCGGTCGCCTTCGGCGCGATCATGCTCGGCGTGCTCGCGCACGCCCACCTCGGCGTGTTCAAGGGCGTGGACGCGGCCAACGGCCAGTACGGCGGCAACGTCCCCTCGCTGGCGAACCTGCTCTTCTCCCGGTACTACTGGGCCTTCGAAGTCTCCTCGGCGGTGCTGATCACCTCCGCGCTCGGCGCGATGGTGCTGGCCCACCGGGAGCGGGTGCACGCCCGCAAGACCCAGCGGGAACTGTCCGAGGACCGGTTCAAGCGGTTCGACCGGGACCCGTCCACGATCGTCACCCCGATGCCCAGCCCCGGCGTGTTCGCCCAGCACAACGGGGTGGACACCCCGGCGCTGCTGCCGGACGGGAGCATCTCCGAACTGAGCGTCAACGCGACCCTGCGCAACCGGGGCATGCTGCGCGGCATCCGGCCGCTGGCCGTGCCGCTGCCGCGGGCCGACCACCCGCAGGGCAACGGCCACAGCAACGGTCACAGCAACGGCCACCACGGCGACGGCTCCGCGAACGGTGCGGCCCAGGACCGGCCGGGACAGTCCGAGCGTGAGGAGATCCAGGCATGAATCCGGCGAACTACCTCTACCTCTCCGCGATCCTGTTCACCCTGGGCGCGTTCGGCGTGCTGATCCGCCGCGACGCGATCGTGGTGTTCATGTGCGTGGAGCTGATGCTCAACGCGGTCAACCTCAGCTTCGTCACCTTCTCCCGGATGAACGGCCACCTGGACGGCCAGGTGATCGCCTTCTTCACCATGGTCGTGGCGGCGGCCGAAGTCGTGGTCGGGCTGGCCATCATCATCACCGTGTTCCGCACCCGCCACTCGGCCTCGGTCGACGACGCCAACCTCCTGAAGTACTGAGAGGACGACAACGATGCCGCTGTCGTATTCCCCGCTCCCGGCCACCGGCGTGTTCACGCTGATCGCGCTGGTCGTCGCGCTGCCGCTGGCCGGCGCCGCGATCCTGCTGCTGGGCGGCCGGCGGACCGACCGCTGGGGCCACCTGCTCGGCTGCCTGGCCTCGGTCGCGGCCTTCGCGGTCGCCGCCGTGCTGTTCTTCTCGCTTCTGGCCAAGCCGGGCGGCGCGCGCTCCTACGACCAGCACGTGTACACCTGGGTCGCCGTGCCCGGCTTCACCGCCGACGCCGGCTTCCACCTCGACCAGCTGTCGATGACCTTCGTGCTGCTGATCACCGGCGTCGGCTCGCTGATCCACATCTACTCGGTCGGGTACATGGAGCACGACGAGAACCGCCGCCGGTTCTTCGCCTACCTGAACCTGTTCCTCGCGGCGATGCTGGTCCTGGTGCTCGCGGACAACTACCTGCTGCTGTACGCGGGCTGGGAGGGCGTGGGCCTGGCCTCGTACCTGCTGATCGGGTTCTGGCAGCACAAGCCCTCGGCGGCGGCCGCGGCGAAGAAGGCGTTCATCGTCAACCGGGTCGGCGACATCGGCCTGTCGGTCGCGGTGATGCTGATGTTCACCACCTTCGGCTCCTTCGACTTCACCACCGTGTTCAACCACGTGGGCTCGGCGAACCCGAGGACCGTGACCGGCATCGGGATCGTGCTGCTGCTGGCCGCCTGCGGCAAGTCCGCGCAGTTCCCGCTGCAGAGCTGGCTGGGCGACGCGATGGAGGGCCCGACCCCGGTCTCGGCCCTGATCCACGCGGCCACCATGGTCACCGCGGGCGTGTACCTGATCGTCCGCTCGCATGCCGTCTTCGACCTGTCCCCGAACGCGCGCCTGCTGGTCACCATCGTCGGCGCGATCACGCTGATGTTCGGGGCGATCGTCGGTTGCGCGAAGGACGACATCAAGAAGTCCCTGGCCGGCTCGACCATGTCCCAGATCGGCTACATGGTGCTGGCCGCGGGCCTGGGCCCGCTCGGGTACGTCTTCGCCATCATGCACCTGGTCACCCACGGCTTCTTCAAGGCCGGGCTGTTCCTCGGCGCCGGATCGGTCATGCACGGCATGGACGACGAGGTGAACATGCGCCACTACGGCGCGCTGCGCAAGTTCCTGCCGATCACCTACGTCACCTTCGGCCTGGGCTACCTGGCCATCATCGGCTGCCCGCCGTTCTCCGGGTTCTGGTCCAAGGACAAGATCATCGAGGTGGCGTTCAGCCAGGGCGGCACGGCCGGCTGGATCGAGGGCTGCGTGGCCCTGCTCGGCGCCGCGATCACCGCGTTCTACATGACCCGGATGATGCTGATGACCTTCTACGGCGACAAGCGCTGGAAGGCGAACGCCGAAGGGCACGAGCCAACTTCGGCGGAGCCGAACAATGGTCCACACCCGCACGAGGCCCCCAAGACCATGACCTTCTCGATGATCGTGCTGGCCTTCGGCTCGGTCTTCGCCGGCGGCCTGTTCACCCTGAACAGCGCCTTCGTGAACTGGCTGACCCCGGTCACCGGCCACAGCGAGGGACACCTGCCGATCAATCAGTGGGCCCTGTCCGGGATCACCCTGCTGGTCGTCGTGCTCGGCGTCGGCTACGCCTACAACCAGTACGGCGCCAAGACGGTCCCCGACGTGGCCCCGGCCGGCCGGCCGCTGACCCGCGCCGCCCGCCGCGACCTGTACGGCGACGCGTTCAACGAGGCCGTCCTGATGCGCCCGGGCCAGTACCTGGCCCGCTTCCTGGTCTACTTCGACCTGCGCGGCATCGGAGGGTTCGTCAACGGCCTGGCCGCGGGCCTCGGCGGCACCTCCGGACGGCTGCGCCGGCTGCAGACCGGTTTCGCCCGCTCCTACGCGCTGTCGATGTTCGGCGGCGCGGCCATGCTGGTCACGGCCCTCCTCCTGGTTCGCGGTTAAGGACACGGTGCTGATATGTCTTCCTTCCCCTATCTGACCGCCACGATGGCGGTCCCGCTGGTCGGCACCGGTGTGATCGCCCTGCTCCCCGCGGCGCACACCCCGGCCCTGGCCAAACGGATCGCCTTCGTCACCTCGCTGCTGACCCTCGCGATGAGCGTCGTGGACGCGCTGAAGTTCACCGCCGGCGGCGCCCGGTTCCAGCTGACCGAGACCTACAAGTGGATCCCGCAGTTCCACATCAACTACTCGGTCGGCGTCGACGGCGTCGCCCTGGTGCTGATCCTGCTGGCCACGGTGCTCATGCCGCTGGTGATCCTGGCCTCCTGGCACGACGCCGAGGAGAGCGAGGGACACCGCAGCCCGCGCACCTACTTCGCCCTGCTGCTGGTCCTGGAGACGATGATGATCGGGGTCTTCGCGGCCACCGACATCTTCCTGTTCTACGTGATCTTCGAGGTCATGCTGCTGCCGATGTACTTCCTGATCGGCGCCTACGGCGGCGCCCGGCGCTCCTACGCGGCGGTCAAATTCCTGCTCTACGGCCTGCTGGGCGGACTGCTGATGCTGGCCGCGGTGATCGGGTTCTACGTGGTCGCCACCCGCAGCTCGGTCGGCGGCAGCTTCGACTTCCAGACCCTGTCCGCGGCGGTCTCGCACGGTACGATCAAGATGGCCCCGGTCACCGAACGCTGGCTGTTCCTCGGCTTCTTCGTCGCCTTCGCGATCAAGGCCCCGATGGTGCCGTTCCACTCCTGGCTGCCGGACGCCTCCGGCGAGGCCACCCCCGGCACCGCGGTCCTCCTGGTCGGCGTGCTGGACAAGGTCGGCACCTTCGGGATGCTGCGCTACTGCCTGGAACTGTTCCCGAACGCCTCGCACTACTTCACCCCGGTGATCGTGGTGTTCGCCGTGATCAGCACCATCTACGGCGCACTGCTCGCGATCGGCCAGACCGACCTCAAGCGCCTGATCGGCTACACCTCGATCTCGCACTTCGGCCTGATCGTGCTGGGCGTCTTCGCGCTCAACTCCCGCGGCCAGGTCGGCGCCACGCTCTACATGGTCAACCACGGCCTGTCCACCGGCGCCCTGTTCATCATCGCCGGCTTCATGATCCGCCGCACCTACAAGGACGGCAAGGTCAGCTCCGCGATCGAGCACTTCGGCGGCGTGCAGAAGGTGGCCCCGGTGCTCGCCGGGACCTTCCTGGTGGCCGGACTGTCCTCGCTGGCCCTGCCCGGACTGTCCTCCTTCGTCTCCGAGTTCCTGGTCCTGGTCGGCTCGTTCGAGCGCTGGCCGGTGGCCGCGGTGATCGGCACCACCTCGATCGTGCTGGCCGCCATCTACATCCTGTGGCTCTACCAGCGCACGATGACCGGGCCGGTGCTCAAGGCGGTCGAGGGCTTCAAGGACCTGAGCGTGCGCGAGGTGGTCGCGGTCTTCCCGCTGCTCGCCCTGATCATCGCGCTCGGCTTCTTCCCGAAGATCGCCACCGACTACATCAACCCGGCGATCAACGCGACCCCGGCGATCTCCCGGCAGCACTCGGCGCCGCCCGGCGGCACCGGGTCCGCAGCCGCCCAGCCGGCCGGACAGACAACGAATGGAGCAGGACAGTGAGTTCTCCGTTCCTCGCGGCCGCGGCGGCCGGGGCACCGCCGTTCGTCACCCCGCACGTGGAGTACGGCAAGCTCTCGCCGATGCTGATCGTGTTCGGCGCGGCCACCCTGAGCGTGCTGGTCGAGGCGCTCGCCCCGCGCACCGCCCGCTACCGGCTGCAGGTCGGGATCGCCCTGCTCGGCCTGACCGCCGCCCTGGTCGCGGTGATCGCCCTGCACAACTCCCCGGCCCAGGACATCGCGGCCGGCGCGGTCCGGCTCGACGGCACCACCCTGTTCATCCAGGGCACCCTGCTGGTGATGTCCCTGGTCAGCGTGCTGATCATGGCCGAGCGCAAGGCCGACCACGGCTTCGACGCGTTCACCGCCCAGGGCGCGGCCACCCCCGGCTCCACCGCCGAGCGGGAGACCACCAGCGCCGGCTGGCTGACCACCGAGGTCTACCCGCTGGTGCTCTTCTCGGTCGGCGGGATGCTGCTGTTCCCGGCGGCCAACGACCTGCTGACCATGTTCGTCGCGCTCGAAGTGCTCTCGCTGCCGCTGTACCTGCTGTGCGGCCTGGCCCGCCACCGCCGGCTGCTGTCCCAGGAGGCGGCGCTGAAGTACTTCCTGCTCGGCGCGTTCTCCTCGGCTTTCTTCCTCTACGGCGCGGCGCTGCTCTACGGCTACGCCGGATCGGTCCAGCTGCCCGCGATCGCCGCCGCCGTGCACACCGACGCGCACGGTTCCGCCCTGCTGTACGCGGGCATCGCGCTGATCGGCGTCGGCCTGCTGTTCAAGGTCGGCGCGGCGCCGTTCCACATGTGGACTCCGGACGTCTACCAGGGCGCGCCGACCCCGATCACCGGCTTCATGGCCGCGGCGACCAAGATGGCCGCCTTCGGCGCCCTGTTCCGGCTGCTCTACGTCGGCCTGATCGGCAGCGTCGACGTCTGGCGGCCGGTCCTGGACGCCGTGGCGATCCTGACCATGGTGGTCGGCGGCGTGCTCGCGCTGACCCAGCGGGACATAAAGCGCCTGCTGGCCTACTCCGCGGTGCTCAACGCCGGATACGTGCTGATCTCGCTCGCCTCGGCCTCCGCGGCCGGGGAGTCGGCCGGCCTGTTCTTCCTGGCCGTCTACGGGATCGCGATGATCGGCGCCTTCGGCATCATCACCCTGATCCGCGACCCGGGCGGCGAGGCCACCGACCTGTCCCGCTGGGCGGGCCTGGGCAAACGTTCCCCGGTCCCGGCCACCCTGTTCACGCTCTTCCTCCTGGCCATGGCCGGCATCCCGCTGACCAGCATCTTCGCCGGGAAGTTCGCCATCTTCCAGGCCGCCATCGCCAACGGCAACACCGGCCTGGTGGTGGTCGCGGTGCTGGCCAGCGCCCTGGCCGCGTTCTTCTACCTGCGGGTGGTGGTGGTCATGTTCTTCTCCGAGCCGCTGCCGGACGGTCCGGTGATCGCGGTCCCCTCGCTGGCGACCAAGTCCGCCCTGGCGCTGACCGCGTTCGGCACCCTGGCCATCGGCGTCGCCCCCGCGGCGCTGCTGCACCTGGCCAACAACACCGCGACGCTGCTCGCCAGCGGGCGCTGACCGCGCCGGCTGCCACCGCCTTCCGGGCCCGTCTCCGCTCTGTCCAGAGCGGGGAGCGGGCCCGGTTTGCTTGTGGCACGTGTCGCTACGCGGGGACCACGTCCACGCCGTTTCCGCTGAGGACCTCCATGATCATGCCGAGGTAGCTCTTCGGCCCGTCGCCGGTGTCCAGGGCCTTCGACAGGCTCCGCTGCGCGACCGGGAAGTCGTGCCAGAGCAGGCGGAATCGCTTGCCCTGCGGCCGGTCCGCGTCGTCGAGGCAGTCGGCCAGTGCCATGAAGTTCGACCCGAAGTAGCCGCCGGGCCCGCTGAAGGCCTCGCCGACCGCGCAGAAGAAGCTCGCCAGATCCACGACCTGCCGCCCTTCAAAGATGAGGTCGCCCTCGGGCACCGGCCGGAGCCGGCCGGTCATCCGGTGGAAGTGCCGAAGCTGGGCGGCCTCCAGCCAGCCTTCCCGCCGTCCGGCCGGGATCGCCGACCAGAGGTTCCGCTCGGTGGGCACAGCGACCCGCCACGCATCCCAGACCGGCTGCGCGGCCGCGTGCGGCAGGGAACTGGTGCTTGCCGTGAGACCGACGGCCGAATCCGGCCCGGACTCGGCCGCCGGAAGCGGGAACCGGACATCCCAGACCGGGTACTCGCCGATGCAGTCCCCGGCCGCATCCAGCACCTCCACAGTGACGTCCCCGGGGATGTACGCCGCCGACTGCTCGTCGAGGTAGCGATCGGGCGGAGCGACGAATCGCAGGCCGCGCATGCTCGCCGAGAGCACGTAGCCCGGCTCCTCGTCCGGCCGCTCGAAGTCGTCCTCGGGAGTCCGGCCGCCGACGAAGAAACCGTCCAGTTCCGTGCACTCGACCAGGCGCCCGCCCTCGGCGTCGACTCGCAGGGCGTACTTGCTGATAGCCACGTCTAGCTTCTCCTCGCCGAGGTCAACACGCCACGTCGATCTTGCCGTAGTGGTTGGAGGTGTAGCCGTAGTCGCCGTATTTGTTCGGGCCCAGGATTCGGAAACCGTCTCCCGGCTTCCCCGGGACCTCCCATTCGGGCGTCCCGGGATACGCCGGAGCCGTGGGCGGGGTGACCGGCGTCGGCGCCAGGCCGAGCGGGTCGAGCAGAGTGAGCGGGTTGTCGACATAGGCGTGGTGGTTGGCGGCCGGAGCGAGGCCGAGCGGGTCCGGAGCGGTGTAGCCGGCCGTGTCGGGGTCGTAGTAACGCAGGCAGTTGTAGTCCAGACCGGTTTCGGCGTCGTGGTACTGGCCGGGGAAACGCAGCGGAAAGCCGGGCCGCCCCGGATCCGCGCCGGGTTCGGTCAGCGGCCCGCCCCACAGACCGGCCTGCCGGCGCCAGGCGATCTCCCCGGCCGCGGTGACCAGCTCGGTCGGCGTCCCCACGAGATCCGTGACGATCGCGTGGAACTGCTCGTCGACCAGGTTCTGCGGGGCGTCGGCGTAGAAGGTCCGGGTGTCCTGGGCGACCGGGGTCCAGCTGTCGGGTTCGTAGTCCCAACTGGTCGCGGTGCCGGTCGGGGTGCCCACCCGGAAGTGGTCCTGCTCGGCCAGCACCGCGCCGGCCCAGGTGAACCTGGTCTCCTCGAGCGGGACGCCGTCCTCGGCCAGGCGGCGTTTGCTGATCCGGCGGCCGAGCGGGTCGCGGACGAAGCCGACCCGCTGGCCGGCGCCGTTGGTCCGGAGCGTGAGCCGACCGGCCGGGTCGTGCGCGTAAGTGACGTTCCGGCCGTTGAAGTCCTGCTCCGCGGTCAGCCTTCCAGCCGGGTCGTAGACATAACTCCACACCAGGTCCTGCGGGTTGGCCACCGCGGTCAGGCGCAGCTCGGTGTCGTGGGTGAAGGAGCAGCGGGTGCCGTCCGGGTCGGTGCGGGCGGCCACCCGCCCGAACGCGCCGTAGTCGAACCGGGTGGTGAATCCGGCCGGATCCGTGTGCGCGGCCAGCGAGCCGTTCGCGTCCCACACCCAGCTCTCGGCCGAGCCGTCCGGGTGGGTGCGGGAGAGCAGGTTGCCTTCGCCGTCCCAGACGGTGCGGGTGACCGCGCCCAGCGGGTCGGTCGCGGCACTGACCCGGCCGCGGGCGTCGCGGATCACGGACGAGGTCGCGCCGCCCGGATCGGCGGCCGCGACCGGCAGGCCGGCCCGGCCCGGCTCGAACCGGGTCACGGCGCCCAGGGCGTCGGTCTGGGAGATCAGCGCCCCGAGCTCGTTGTACTCGAAGAATCCGGCGCGGCCCAGCGGATCGACGACCGACAATAGATTCCCGCGCCCGTCCCGGGTGTAGCGCCAGACGTTGCCGTCCGGCCCGGTCAGCTCGATCGGCTGGCGCAGGGCGTCGTAGCCCACCGATACCGCGCTGCCGTCGGGCCGCTCGATCCGGATCGGGTCGCCGTTCTGGTCGAGGGTGAAACGGGTGGTGTGGCCGAGTTCGTCGGTGCGCGAGAGCAGGCGGCCGTAACGGTCCAGCTCGGTCAGCACCGCAAAGCCGAGCGGGTCGACCATCTTGGCGACGTGGCCGTGCCGGTCGTAGTGATGAGCGGTACTCGCGCCCAGACTGTCGGTGTAGACGGTCACCCGGTTGGCGGGATCGTAGGTGAACGAACCGGACAGGTATCCGCCCTCGCCGCTCGTGCGCTCCACCCGGCCGGCCTGGTCGTAGAAGTACTCGAACCGATAGGCCGAACGGTCTATCCACGCGGTGATCCGGTCGTCGGCGTCGTACTCGTAGACGAACGGGACGCCGGTCGAGTCGACCAGGCAGACCAGGCGCCCGCGGGGATCGTACTGGTATGTCAGGACCGTGCTGGTCCGGTCGTCGGCCGTCGCGGCGTCCGGATTGTCGAGCAGACGCAGCGCCTCGGTCCGGAACCCGGCCGGGGTGTAGACCGTGTCGACCAGGATCCGGTACCCGCCGGAGTGCACGATCTCGGTCGGCAGGCCGTCCTCGTCGTGGGAGAACACGATCCGGTTGCCGTTGCGGTCGGAGATCGCGGTCAGCGGACGGATCTCGTCCACGCCGCAGCGGGTCGCGCCGAGAGTGGTGAAATGCCAGGTCAGCCCGGTGACCGGGTCCTGAACCCGGATCTCGTCGCGCTCCCGGTCCCAGGTCAGCGCCAGCCGCTCGCCCTCGGCCGGGAAGACCGCGTCCCCGGTGCGGCGCGGGTGCGGGTAGTCCAGGATGCGGCAGTCGTCGTCGGCGAAGTGGATCGTGCCCGCGGTGATCTGGACCCTGATGTCGAGAGTCGAGGACCAGCCGGGGCCGAGCAGCCGGCCGCCGCGGTACCCGGACGCGTAGGCCCGGCGCAGGACGAGCGGCAGCACGCCGGGCAGTTCCAGGTCGGTCTTCGCGGTCACGTACTGCCCGGAGACGACGTCGACCGGCTCGCCGGCCTGGCCGCACGGGCCCACGCCCTGGCTGTCCACCGGCGGGGTCGTCGCCCCGGGAGCCGCCGGGGGAGCGAGGTCGCCGGGGTTCGTCCCGCTCGGCGCGGTGCCGGCCGGGCCGCCCGGGGCGCCGCCCGGGTGCACGTCGCCCGGGGGCAGGTCGCCGTCGGCGTTCCTGGTCACGCCGGTCACGGAGCTCGTCACGTCCGACTCGGTCGTGTCGATGTCGCCGGCGTTCTGCGCGACTATGTCCCCGGTCTTGCGGGTGAACCCCTCCATCAACGGCCCGAGCCTGGTGGTGATCGCGTCCGTCGTGTCGTCGACGAAGCTGCGGACCACCGTCGTCAATGAGTTCGCCACGTGGCTGCCCCCTTCGCGTCCACCCCGCACGTCGTACCGCCGCTGCCGTGGGAGTGCGTCAGAACACGCTAACACCGCGGTCGGCCGCGCGGCGGCGGATGGGGGCGGCCCCGGTGCGTGTCGCTCGCGCCCTGCCCACGCCGCGCCAACTGAGGATGCGCGGCACAGCGGACCGGGCCCTCGCACCTTCATGAGGACCCTAACACTCAACTAACATGTGCATCTCAAAGCGGGGCAAGACGAACACGAACGGTACGGAAGGTGGGTTCCGTCATGCGTTTCGCACTTCTGGGGCGTCTGGAAGTCAGTGATGAGCGCGGAGTGGTGCAGGTCCGCGGGGGCATCCCCGGGATCGTGCTCGCCACACTGCTGTGGAACGCGAACACGGTCGTGTCGGTCGACCGGCTGGCCGACCTGGCCTGGCGGGGCAGCCCGCCGCCGACCGCCACCGCCTCGTTGTACAACCACATGATGCGACTGCGCCGGCTGCTGGGGGACGAGGGCGGCGCGCGGATCCGGGCGATGGTGCCGGGGTACCTGATCCGGGTCGAGCCGGGGGAGCTGGACGTGGACGTCTTCGCCGGGCTGTGCGCCGCCGGGCGGCAGGCCGCGCGGGAGGGCCGCTGGGCCCGGGCCTCGGCGGACCTGACCGCCGCGCTGGCGCTGTGGCGCGGCGAGCCGTTCGCCGACCTGCCCGGCCTGGCCGGGCGGCTGGAACAGCCGCAGCAGCTCCAGGAGGCCCGCCGGCAGGCCCTGGAGGGCCGGATCGAGGCGGACCTGGCCCTGGGCCGGCACGAGGAGGCGATCGGGGAGCTGCGGGCCCTGGTCCGGCGCCAGCCGCTGAACGAGGCCTTCCAGGGGCACCTGATGACCGCCCTGTACCGCTCCGGGCGGCAGGCCGAAGCGCTGGACGTGTTCCTCGGGCTGCGGCGGGTGCTGGTGAACGAACTCGGCGTCGAGCCGTCCGCCGCGGTCCAGGAGCTGCACCAGCGGATCCTGCGGGCCGATCCCGGCCTGCTGACACCGGTCGGCCTGGATCGCGGGGCCGAAGCCGCGAGCGGCGACGAGGAAGCGGACGGCGAACCGGTCCGGGACGGAAGCGAGCCGTCGCCCGGAGCCGGCCCGGGCACCGACCCGCCGGGGCGCCTGGTCCCGGCCCAGCTGCCCGCCGCGGTCGCGGACTTCACCGGCCGGGCGGCCGCGGTCAAGCACCTGTGCGACCTGCTGTCGGCGGGCGAGGGCACGGCGCGGCCGGGCGAGGTGACGGTCTGCGTGGTCACCGGAGCGGGCGGGATCGGGAAGACGGCACTGGCCATTCATGTCGCGCACCGGGTCAAGGAGGCCTTCCCGGACGGCCAGCTGTACGTCGACCTGCGCGGCGCCGACAAGATGCCGCGTGACCCGGGCAAAGTGCTGGGCACCCTGCTGCGGGACCTCGGGGTGCCCGTGCCGGAGAGCAGCGAGCGTTCCGAGTGCGCGGCCCGGGCCCTGGCGTTCCGCACCGCCGTGCACGGGCGCAGGCTGCTGATCGTCCTGGACAACGCGCGCGACGCGGTCCAGGTCCGGCCGCTGCTGCCCGGCGGCGAGGGCTGCGGCGTGCTGGTCACCTCGCGCAGCCGGCTGCCCGGGCTGGCCGGCGCCGCCGCGATGAACCTGGACGCGCTCGACGCCGCGGAGGCCGCCGCCCTGTTCGGCGCGATCGCCGGGCCGGACCGGGTCGCGGCCGAGCCGCAGGCCGCCGCCGAGGTGGTCCGGTACTGCGCCGGGCTGCCGCTGGCGGTGCGGATCGCCGCGGCCCGGCTGGCCTCCCGGCCCGGCTGGACCGTGGCCGACCTGGCCGGGCGGCTGGCCGACGAGCGGCGGCGGCTGCGCGAGCTGAGCGTGGCGGACCTCGAGGTGTACGCGTGCTTCCAGATGAGCTACGCGCAGCTGGAGCACAGCCGGCCCGGCTACGGCCGGGACGGCGCCCTGGCCCGCGCGGCCCGGCTGCTCGGGCTCTTCCCCGGGCCCTACTTCACCGTGCACGCCGCGGCCGCGCTGCTGGACGCGCCGCTGCAGGACGCCGAGGACCTGCTCGAAGCCCTGGTCGACGCGAACCTGCTGGAGACCCCGGCGCCGAGCCGGTACCGGCCGCACGACCTGCTGCGGGTCTTCCTGGCCGAGCGGGCCCGGGCCGAGGAGTCGCCGGAGGTGGTGCGCGCGGCCGTGCTGCGGCTGGGCGGCTGGTACGTGTACGCCTGCCGCCAGGCCCTGGCCGCCCTGGAGGTGGGCATCCCGGACCAGCGCCCGCACGAGGCGGTCCGGTCCGAGCCGCCGCTGCGCTTCACCGACCCGGACCGGGCCCTGGCCTGGTTCGACGCCGAGCGGCCGAACCTGCTGGCGGTGGCCCGGGCGGTGGACGCCGGCGGGACCAGCGCCGTGCCGTGGCTGCTCACCGGGGCGGTCTACAACTTCTACAACCTGCGCGGACTGTGGGACGACTGGATCGAGAGCGCCCTGATCGGCCTGCGCAGCGCCCGAGCCGACCCGGACCCCGAGACCGCCGCGCACACCCTCGTGCTGCTCGGCTACGGCCTGGCCGTCGGCGGGTGGCCGGTGCCCGGGCTGGCCCGGTGCGAGGAGGGGCTGGCCGTCTTCGAACGGACCGGGAACCTGCGGGCCCAGGTGCTCACCCTGGAGACGATGGCCGCCGTCGCGGGCGCGCTGGGCCGGTCCGGCCAGAGGATCGGGTTCCTCGGCCGGGTCGCGGCGCTGCGCCGCGAGCTCGGGAGCTGGTCCGGGCTGGCCGTGGCCCTGGGCGAGCTGGCCCTGGCCTACGCGCGGGCCGACCGGTACGAGGAGTTCTTCGCCTGCTGCGACGAGGCGCTGCCGCTGGCCCGGGCGGTGGCGGCCACCTCGGTCGAGGCGGCGCTGCTCGAAGCGCTCGGCGAGATCCAGCTGCGGCAGGGGCAGATCGACGAGGCGATCGGCACCCTGGGCCAGGCCGCCGCGGCGCACCGCCGGCTCGGCAGCCCGCTGGTCGAGGCCTACGCGCTGGAATGGCTCGGCGTCGCGTACCTGGCGGCCGGCCGGCCGGACCAGGCGCAGGCGGTCTGGGACCAGGCGTACGGACTGTTCGAGGACCGGCCCCGGGACCGGGCCGACGGGGCCTGGGACCGGGTGGACCGGCTCGGCGTGGCCTGGCACCGGCTGACCCACGGCCGGCCCGCGGGCCTGTCGGGCGGCCCGCCGGCCGCCCCGGACCCGGCCGGACCCGCCGGCCGGCCCGGAACACGGCCGGGCGGCTGACCTGGAACGGCGGCGGAACCCCGGCCGGGCACCGGGCCCGCCCGGCCTGCTCCGGCCCGGTCCGCCGGACCGGCGAGCCGACAACGCCTTGATCCGCGCGCCCCGACACGCGCCCCCGGGGCGGGCATGCACTAGGTTGGAGCTGGTAGCGGAGCGCGGGAGAGGCGAGCAGACGTGAGCGTGCAGGTGGCGACCGGACCTTTCGGCCTGGCGGTGACCGACCCTGCCCTGGACCGGCGGATCAGCGCCGGACTGGCCGCCGTGGAAGAGCTGCTGGGCGCTTCCACCAACTCCGGCCGGGACTTCATCTCCACCGCGGCCGGCCACCTGATGGCGGCCGGGGGCAAGCGGTTCCGGCCGATGCTGACCCTGGTGGCGGCCGAGTTCGGCGACCGGCTGGCCCCGGGCGTGGTCCCGGCCGCGGCCGTGGTCGAGCTGACCCACCTGGCCACGCTCTACCACGACGACGTGATGGACGAGGCGGCCATGCGCCGCGGGGCCGCGTCCGCCAACGCCCGCTGGGGCAACTCGATCGCCATCCTGACCGGCGACTTCCTGTTCGCCAAGGCCAGCCAGATCCTCGCGGACCTGGGCCCGGAGGCGGTCCGGCTGCAGGCCGAGACCTTCGAGCGGCTGGTCACCGGCCAGATCAACGAGTGCGTCGGCCCGCGCCCGGACGAGGCCGCGATCGACCACTACCTGCAGGTGCTCGCGGACAAGACCGGCTCGCTGATCGCCACCTCGGCCCGGTTCGGCGCCCTGCTGGCCGGGGCCCCGGCACCGGTGGTCGACCTGCTCACCCGGTTCGGCGAGACCTTCGGGGTGGCCTTCCAGCTGTCCGACGACGTGCTCGACATCGCCAGCGACTCCGAGCAGTCCGGCAAGACCCCCGGCACCGACCTGCGCGAGGGCGTGCCGACCCTGCCGACCCTCTACGCCCTGGCCTCCACCGACCCGGAGTCGGCCCGGCTACGCGACCTGCTGTCCGCCCCCATCGCCGACGACGCCCTGGTCGAGGAGGTCCTCGCCGCGCTGCGCGGGCACCCCGCCCTGGACCAGGCCCGGGCCACGGTGGCCCGCTACGCCGACGAGGCCCGGCAGCTGCTGGCCGACCTGCCCGAGCTGCCCGCCAAGGCCGCCCTGCTCGCCCTGTGCGACGTGGTGGTCTCCCGGACCGTCTGAGCCGGCCCGCCGGGCCGCGAGCGCGTCCAGGGCCTGTTCGGAGTTCGGATCAAGATCAGCCGTTTCGCCTTGATCCGAACTCCGAACAGGTCCCAGGACCTGCCGGGTCTGGCGCCGGGTCGCGGAGACGTGCCGCAGGCTGTCGAAGGTGAGCACGGCCAGCGCGATCCAGACGATCCCGAAGCCGAGCCACTCGGTGCCCGGCACGACCTCGTGCGCGACCAGCACCCCGCAGCTCAGCTGCAGGATCGGGGCCAGGAACTGGAGCAGGCCGACGGTCGAGAGCGGCAGGCTGTTGGCGGCGCCGGCGAAGCAGATCAGCGGGACCACGGTGACCAGTCCGGCGCACACCAGCAGCAGGGTCACGTGCCAGGGGGCGTGGCCGAAGACGGCCCGGTGGGTGCTCTGCAGATAGGCCAGATAGGCGACCGCGGGCAGGAACTGGAAGGCCGACTCCACCGCCATCGACGGCACGGCCGGCACCCCGGCCAGCTTCTTGCACAGGCCGTAGCTGCCGAAGGAGGTGGCCAGGATCAGCGCGATCCACGGGGGCCGGCCGTACGCCACGGTCAGCTCGACCACGGCCGCCGCCCCGATCGCGACCGCCGCCCACTGCAGCCGGCGCAGCCGCTCGTTCAGGATCAGCACCCCGAACAGGACCGTGAACAGCGGGTTGATGAAGTAGCCGAGCGAGGTCTCCACGATCTTGCCCTGGTTGACCGCCCAGATGTAGACGCCCCAGTTGACCGTGACCACCGTGGCGGCCGCGGCCAGCAGCCAGATCTTGCGCGGCTCGGTGCGCAGCCGGGCGATCCAGCCCCAGTTCCGGCGCACGCCCAGGATCACGGCCGCGGCGGCCAGCGACCAGACCATCCGGTTGCCCAGGATCTCCAGGGCCCCGGCCGGCTTGACCAGCGGCCAGTACAGCGGGAACAGGCCCCACATGCCGTAGGCCGCTATCCCCAGGACCAGTCCGCGCCTCTGTTCTGTCACAGTCGCCACCCTAGCGAGCCGCTTACCGGTGCGCAGCGGCCAATTCGCGACAAGTGGCTGTCTCAGTGCTGCTCGCCCTCGTCCTCGTCGTCGCCGCGGGGCAGCAGTTCGTAGGACGGGTTGGACATGGCCAGGTAGCCCTCCATCTCGCCGACCATGCCGGCCACCCGCATCCGCGCGCCCGGCTCGATCCCGGGGATGGCCCGGCGGCCGATGAAGACCAGGGTGATCCCGCCGGTCTCGTCGTAGAGCTCGGCCTCCAGGGCCGGGGAGCCGGAGACCGGGCCGACGTAGACCGAGCGCACCCGGCCCTCCAGGATGGCCCGGTTGCGCCAGCGGACCGCGTTGATCGGGATCGGCTCGACCGGCCCGGCCTCGGCGTCCTGTGGCGGGCAGTCGGCGCTCAGCAGCATCTTCTTGGTCGCCCGGACCGGCCGGCCGGCCCGGTCCGGGCCCGGCGTCCCCGGGCCGCCCGGGCCGTGCCCCTTGAGCTCCTCGATCGCCTCGACCACGTCGAAGGGCACGATCATGGCCGCCACGTGCGGCAGCTTGGAGACCTCGAAGGCGATCTTGTCCGCGGTCCGGTCGTGCAGCAGCCGGCTGGTGAAGGCGTAGGAGCGCCGGGGCAGCAGGAAGGTGATCTCGGTCGCGGTCTCCCGCGCGGTCCGGGCGGCCAGTTCCACCGCGGCCCGGCGCAGCCGCCGGTCCGGCACCTCGATGATCTCCAGCGGGATGTCCGCCGCGTGCGAGCCGTCCCAGGTCCGGCGCAGGTGCTCGGCGTGCTTGGAGTCGATCATCAGGTGCACCGCGCGCAGCTCGACCGGGTGCAGCGACCGGGCGTAGCGCAGGGCCTTGATCACGGCCAGGTCCACCGAGTCGACCAGCACCAGGACGGTGCTGCGGGTCAGCGTGGGCAGCGAGGCCGAGGCCGGGGCCTGGGCCAGCGCGGCGGCCTCGCGCCGGTAGCGCTCGTTCAGCTTGATCAGGGCGAACACCCCGATCGGGAAGACCACCACGACCACCCAGGCGCCCTCGGTGAACTTGAACGTGGCGAAGATGAGCACCACGGCGACCGACAGCACCGCGGCCGAGCCGTTGATCAGCAGCTTGGCCGTGCGGTTCTTCTCGTTGTGCGACTTGTGGTACTTGAACAGCCCGCTGGCCGCCATGGTGAAGCCGGTGAACACCCCGATCGCGTAGAGCGCGAGCAGCTGGGTCAGGTCGCCGCCGGTGGCCACCAGCAGGAGCAGCGAGAGCACGGTCAGGATGATGATGCCGTTGGAGAAGGCCAGCCGGTGGCCGCGGTGCAGCAGCTGCCGGGGCAGGAACGAGTCCTCGGCGACGAACGAGGCCAGGAACGGGAAGCCGTTGAACGAGGTGTTGCCGCCGGTGTACAGGATCAGCGCGGTGGCCAGCTGCACGATCGTGAGCATCGCGCTGCCGAACCAGCCGCCGCCCCAGATCAGGCTGGAGAGCTGCCCGAGCACCGAGGGGCTGCCGGAGGTGTACGGCATGGCATGGGTCTTCCAGGCCAGAGTGGAGATGCACAGCACCAGCGAGCCGAGGATGATCGACATCCAGAACATCGACTTGCGCGCGTTCACGCTGGCCGGCTTGCGGAAGGCCGAGACGCCGTTGGAGATCGCCTCCAGGCCGGTCAGCGAGGAGCCGCCGTTGGCGAACGCGCGCAGCAGCCCGGAGATCGCCACGAAGGCGACCAGGGTCTGGGTGGAGTGGCCGAGCTCGATCACCCCGCCGTACCGCTTGTCATGCAGGTTGGTGGCCTGGTGCAGGTCGCCGAAGAGCAGCTTGACCATGCCGACGCCGACGGTCAGGCCGACCATCGCGACGTAGAAGTACATCGGCACCGCGAACGCGCGCCCGGCCTCGCGGATGCCGCGCAGGTTGCCGTAGCACAGCAGCAGCACCATGAAGACGGAGATGTACAGCGACCAGCTGGTGATGTCGATGTTGAACGTCAGCGACAGCCAGGAGGAGACGGCGATGGTCCCCGCGGCGATCTGCACCGCCACGGTCACGATGTAGTCGATCATCAGCGCGACGGCCGCGATCTGCGCGACGTTGACGCCGAAGTTCTCCCGCGCGACCACGTAGGAGCCGCCGGCCTTGGTGTAGACGCTGACCACGTCGCGGTAGCACAGGGTGAGCACCAGCAGCAGGGCCAGGATGACGCCGGTGATCGGCATCACCAGGGCGAAGCCGGCCACGCCGAAGACCGGGATCAGCTGGGTCAGGATCGCCTCGGTGCCGTACGCGGAGGAGGAGATGCAGTCCGGGGCCAGCACGCCCAGGGCCACCGGCCGGGCCAGCTTCTCGCCGTGCAGCTGGTCGTTGACCAGGGGCTTGCCCAGCAGGCGGCGTTTGATCCGGTAGTTCAGGCTCTCCGGCACGTCCACCGTGGCGGACAGGGCCGGCGGCGGCGGGGCGGCGGCCGGCCGGTCCGGAGCCTGCGGATCCTGCTGCGCGGTCCCCGTGCTCGACGTGGTCATCTCGCCTCTTACAGTCGCGGGTGTCCCCGGCCGATGGTTTCAGTATGTCTATAAATTGAGGGGCCTCTAACGGCCTCTACGGGATTCTCATGCCCATGCCAAGCGTCCGTTCTACCACTTCAGAGGTATGTTCATCCGCTCGTCAGATGACATATCGGGCATTTGGACGCGAGAGTTTAGTGAGAAGAAGTGAGCAATGCTCGGTAAGGGCTGGTTTTGTGCCTATCGGGCTACTGCGTCCGCCGGGTGCGCGGGACCGCTCCGCATCCCGGGTACCCTTGGGCGTTGACACGCGCGCGGAGGCGTCGGGCGCGGTCGGTTCGAAGAAAGATGCTAGTTCTGCCACTAGCTTCCGGCGACGTCAAGGCGGCGAGGACATGAGCGGCACGACTTACTACTCCGCGTATTCAATCGTGGGAATCCTGGCCGTTGTGGGCATCCTGTTCGTCACAGTCTCCTTCTCCGCCAACAGGATTCTGTCTTTATCGAGGCCGACCCCGGAGAAGCTGCTCACCTACGAATGCGGCGTGGACCCGGTGGGTGAGGGGTGGGCACACACCCATGTGCGTTACTACGTTTACGCCTTCTTGTATGTCATCTTCGCGGTCGACGCTGTGTATCTTTTCCCTTGGGCGACCGTCTTCGCCGCGCCGGGTTTCGGCGCGACGGCGCTCGCTGAAATGTTCGTCTTCCTCGGATTCCTGGCCGTGGGAATCCTCTACGCCTATAAGAAGGGCGTGTTGACGTGGGTGTGACAGACCCGGTCGCCCTGGGCCTGCCGGGAGTGGGCATGCCCGAGCGTGAGTTCGGGACCGGCTTCGACCTGGCCCCCAAGCCGATGAAGGTCGTGCTCAACTGGGGCCGCAAGTACTCCCTGTGGGTGTTCAACTTCGGGCTGGCCTGCTGTGCGATCGAGTTCATCGCCGCGTCCATGGCCCGGCACGACTTCATCCGGCTCGGCGTGATCCCGTTCGCCCCCGGCCCGCGCCAGGCGGACCTGATGGTGGTGTCCGGCACGGTCAGCGACAAGATGGCCCCGGCGATCAAGCGGCTCTACGAGCAGATGCCGGAGCCGAAGTACGTGATCTCGTTCGGCGCCTGCGCGAACTGCGGCGGCCCGTACTGGGACTCGTACTGCGTGACCAAGGGCGTCGACCAGATCATCCCGGTGGACGTGTACGTGCCCGGCTGTCCGCCGCGGCCGGAGGCGCTGCTGCAGGGGATCGTCAAGCTCCAGGAGAAGATCGCGGTCGAGAAGATCGCGTCGGGCGGCCGTCCGGGCAAGCCCGGCAAGCCGCGGCGCAGGCCCGCCCGCCGCCTGCCCGCGCTGGCGGGGGGCGCGACGAGGCCGGACGGCGAGGGCGGCGACGGTCCGGCGACGGCCGGGTCTGCCGGTGTGCGGCCCGCTGCGGGTGTCGGGGCTGGCGCTGCATCTGCTGCCGCTGCTGCGGACACGGCTGCCGCTACCGCTGCCACCGTGGCTCTGGTTGCGCCGGTGGCTCCGGCTCCGGATGCGACCGCGGACACGGTCGAGACCGTCACGACGGCCGGCGAGACCACGGCGCCGATCGCCGTCGCTCCGATCGCTCCCGGCGCGGTCACCGCCGACCCGGTTGCCGTGGACCTGACCGCCGCGGACCCGACTGCCGCCGATCCGGCCGCCCCGACCGTGGAGATCTCCGCCGAGACCCTCGCCGCCGGGACGGCCGTCGCGCCGGACGGGCCGACCGTCGCCCTGACCCCGATTCCGCGGGCCGAGCCGTTCGCCCCGCTGCCGCCGTCCGACGCGGTCACCGCCGAGATGCCGGTGCTGGACACGGCCGAGATCCCCACGATCATCGTGCCCAAGCGCGGCCCGCGGCGCCGGTACTTCCGCGAGCTGCGCCGGGCCCGCGACCACGGCCTGAGCCTGTTCGAGCAGGCCGTCGAAGACCAGGAGTGGGAGCGCAAGCGTGGCAAGCGTGACTGACCCCCGGCGCGACCTGGCCGCCCTGGCCGAGATGGTCCGGGCGGCGCTGGAACCGGCCACCGGCGCCGGCACGACGGTGGCCGAGTCCTTCGGCCGGGTGACCGTGACGGTCGCCGCCGAGGACTGGATCCCCGCGCTGACCGCCGCCCGGGACCGCCTGGGCGCGGACTTCTTCGACTGGCTGACCGGCGTGGACGAGCTGGCGGACGGGTTCACCGTCGCCGCCTTCGTCTGCGCCGCCGGCACGGCCGGCCTCGGCGGCGCCGACGGTTCCACCGGACGACTGGCCCGCGGCCAGGGTCTGATCCTCAAGACCAGGGTCCCGCGCGACCAGCCCGAACTGCCCACCGCGACGACGGTGTACCGCGGCGCCGACTGGCACGAACGCGAGGCGTTCGAGATGTTCGGCCTGCAGTTCGCCGGCCACCCGAACCTCAAACCGCTGCTCCTGCCGGACGGCTTCGAGGGCACCCCGCTGCGCAAGGACTTCATCCTGGCCGCCCGGGTGGCCAAGGCCTGGCCCGGCGCCAAGGAACCGGGCGAGTCCGACCACGCACCCGCCTCGCCCGGCCGACGCCGGATGCTCCCGCCCGGCGTGCCCGGCGACGGCTGGCTCAAGCCCCTGCCGACCGCCGCGGGCGTGGAGGCGGAGATCGAGGCGGCCAAGGCGAACCTGCGCCGCGAGCCGGGCGCGAGGGCCGAGGCGGCTGCGCGACGTGAGGCGAACGCCCGGGCCGAGTTCCCGGCGCGGCGTGCGGGGAGCACGCCGGTTGTTGCTGCGGCGGCGGCGCCGGTGGTCCCGGCCGTCGTGGCCCCGACCGCCGAACCGGAGAGGATTGCTCCGGCGCCCGAGCCGATCGAAGAACCCGCAGCTGAGCTCGTTGCGGAGCCGGTGGCGACGAACGAGGCGGTCGCGGGGGCCACGCCTTCCGCATTCGTGGATTCCGGTGAGCCGGAAGGTGTCGAAGAGGCTGGTGAGAACGCCGCGGCGCCGATTTCGGCCGACCTGACCGAGTCTCCCGAGCCGACCGCGATCGCCGAATCTGCCGAAGCCGCCGAGCTTGACGGGCTGGCCGAGCCCACAGAGCCCGCCGCCGTCGAAGCACCCGAACCGGTTGAAGTCGCAGAGCCCGTCGCGGCGGCCGAATCCGTGGAGCCGGACGAACCTGCCGCAGTAGCCGAAGCCGAAGCCGCTGAACCTGAAGCGCTTCCTGAGCCTGAGGTGCTTCCCGAAGCTGCCGAACCGGCTGAGGAAGTCGAGTCTGCTCCGGCGGCCGAGTTCGTGGAAGCGGGCGAAGCCGCTGATTTTGCTGCGGCGGAGGCCGTCGACGCGGCAGGCCCCGCCGAGCCGGCTGAACCTGTTGCGGCCGAGACCATAGAACCGGCAGAAGAACCGGCTGGGTCTGCCGAGCGCGCTGAAGCGGCCGAGCCAGCCGCGGCGGCCGTAGCCGAGCCGGTCGCGCCGGCCGAAGTCGAAGAGCCCACCGGATCTGTCGAGCCTGCTCAGGTCGGCACGGTGGCCGAGGCGGAAGAGCCCGCCGCATCCGCCGAGGACTCTGCATCCGCCGAACCTGCCGCGGTTGCCGAAGAGCACGAAGCGTCCGGGTCTGCGGCAAACGCTGAAGTGGCGGCGCCTGCCGAGTCCGAAGAGCCTGCGGAAGAGGTCGAACCCTCAGCGCCTGCCGCAATCGCTGAAGCGGCGGCGCCTGCCGAGTCCGCCGAAGAGGCTGAGATTTCCGAGCCTGTTGCGGCTGCCGAGGTGGTGGCGCCGGCTGAATCTGCCGAGGCCGCCGCGTCTGCCAACGTTGCCGAAGCTGCCGAATCTGCCTCCGACCTCGCCGAACCGGGCGATCCCTCCGCAGACTCTCCCGCCCGCGCCGTGGACATCGCGCCTGCCGAGCCAGACTCCCCGGCTCAGGAGACCGCCGCGGTCGACCCGTCGCCCGCCGCTTCGAAGGCGGCCAAGTCGGCGAGCGCGGCCAGGTCCAGGAAGACCGCCGCGTCCGACAACACGGCGTCCAAGAACACGGCCTCAAAGAATGCGGCAGCCAAGGACACCGCGTCCAAAAAGGCCGCCGCACCCAAGCCCACGCCCCCGCGCTCCACCGGATCCAAAGCGGCCGCGCCCAAGCCCGCGCCGCCCAGGAAGCAGACACCCCCGCCCCCACCCGCCGACCCGACCTCCCCGGACCGGGGTGACACCGCATGACCTGGTGGCTCGAAGTAGCGCTCCGGATCGTCGTCGTCTTCGGCTGTTTCCTCACGATCCCCCTGGTCGTCGGCCAGATGGAGCACAAGGTCATGGCGCACATGCAGGGCCGCCTCGGCCCGATGGCGGCGGGCGGGTTCCACGGTTGGGCGCAGCTGATCGCGGACGGCATCAAGTTCGCGCAGAAGGAGCCGATCGTCCCGGCGGCGGCGGACCGCAGGGTCTTCCAGCTCGCGCCGGTGGTCGCCCTGCTGCCGTACCTGGTCGTCCTGGTCACCATCCCGATCGGGCCGGGGACGCAGGTCGGGGTCGACCTCGACCTCGGGCTGTTCTTCGTGCTCGCGGTGCTCGGCGTCGCGGTGCTCGGCGCGCTGATGGGCGGGTGGGCCAGCGCGAACAAGTACTCGCTGCTCGGCGCCATCCGGACCGCGGCGCAGCTGATGGCCTACGAGCTGCCGCTGATCCTGTCCGCGGCCTCGGTCGCGATGGCGGCCGGGACGCTCTCGCTCGGCGGGATCGTCGCGCAGTGGCACTGGTACTGGCTGCCCTGGCAGCTGATCGGCGGGTTCGTGTTCTTCACGGCCGGACTGGCCGAACTCCAGCGGCCGCCGTTCGACATGCCGGTGGCCGACTCGGAGATCATCTTCGGGGCCTACACCGAGTACTCCGGCCTGCGCTTCGCCTTCTTCCTGCTGGCCGAGTACGCCGGCATCGTCGTGCTGTGCCTGCTGACCACCGTCCTGTTCCTCGGCGGATGGCACGGGCCGGTCGACGACCAGCATCTCGGCTGGCTCTGGACGCTCATCAAGACCTTCATCCTCGCGTTCGTGGTGATCTGGCTGCGCGTCAGCTACCCGCGATTGCGCGAGGACCAATTGCAGAAATTCGCCTGGACGGTGCTGATCCCGCTGTCCCTGGCCCAACTCTTGATCACCGGGGTGGTGAAGGTGCTGTGACCGAGGCCACGAGGGACGACACGCGGGACGAGAACGAGAACACCGACCGCGAGAACACGGGCGGCGACAACACCGACCGCGACAACACCCCCGGCGATACCTCCGCCGGGAACGACCGCCGCACCGGCATCCCCGGCGCGGGCCTGATCGCCGGCCTGGCGACCACGCTCAAGACGATGACGCACCGATCGCACACCGTGCAGTACCCGGACGTCGCCCCGGCCCTGCCTCCCCGCACCCGCGGCGTGATCGCGCTGATCGAGGAGAACTGCACGGTCTGCATGCTCTGCGCGCGCGAGTGCCCGGACTGGTGCATCTACATCGACTCGCACAAGGAGACCGTCCCGGCGCCCCCCGGCGGCGGCCGGGACCGGACCCGGAACGTGCTCGACCAGTTCGACATCGACTTCTCGCTCTGCATGTACTGCGGGATCTGCATCGAGGTGTGCCCGTTCGACGCGCTCGAGTGGTCGCCCGAGTTCGAGTACGCCGAGTACGACATCCGCAACCTGCTGCACGACAAGGACCGGCTGGGCCAGTGGGCCGAGACCGTGCCGGCCCCGGTCGCCCTGGACCCCGGCGCCGAGCCGCCCAAGGAGATCGCCCTGGCCGAGAAGGCCGCGCTGAAGAAGCAGGCCGAACTGCCGAAGGAGAGCACTGAGTGAACCGGGACGCACTGCTCCTGCTCGCCGCCCCCCGGCTCGCCGACGTCAAAACCACCACCGTCACCGCCACGACCGCCGCCACGCACCACTACCTCTCGCCCACCGGGATCGAGATCGCGTTCGTGCTGATCGGCCTGGTCGTGCTCGGCTCCGGGCTGCTGGTGGTCACCGTGCAGAACCTGGTGCACGCCGCGCTGTGGCTGGTGGTCTGCCTCGGCGCGATCGCCGGGGAGTTCCTGCTGCTCGGCGCCGAACTGATCGCCTGGGTGCAGGTGCTGATCTACGTCGGCGCGGTCGTGGTCCTGCTGCTGTTCGGCCTGGTGCTGACCCGGGCGCCGATCGGGCACACGGACGAACTCGACGTCAAGCACCGGCTGCCCGCCGTCGTGGTCGCGCTCGCCGCGGCCGGGTTGCTGGTCACCGTCGTGGTCGACGCGTACAAGAACGTCTGGTTCGACCCGCGCCAGGCCGTCGCCGCCGGGACCGCCCAGGCGAACGGCACGGCCCTGTTCAAGTTCTGGGTGCTGCCGTTCGAAGCCCTGTCCGTGCTCCTGCTCGCCGCCCTGATCGGCGCGATCGCGCTGTCGCGGCGCGAGGACCGGACCGGCTCGGCCGCGGCCGGACCGCTCTCGACCGAAGGGGCCGAGCGCTGATGCACGCCGCCTATCCACTCGTCCTGGGCTCGCTGCTGTTCGCGATCGGGATCTACGGGGTCCTGGCCCGGCGCAACGCGATCACCGTGCTGATGGCGATCGAGCTGCTGCTCAACGCCGTCACGATCAACCTGATCGCGTTCGGCTCGATCATCCGGGACGAATACAACATCGGGCAGGCCTTCACCCTGTTCGTGATCACCATCGCCGCCGCCGAGACCGGGCTCGGCCTGGCCATCGTGCTGCTGATCTTCCGCCAGAAGGGCACCTCCGCGATCGACGAGCAGCGCGCGCTGGCCGAGCCGACCGGCCGCCGGCACCAGCCGGAGTCCGCCGACACCGACCCGCTCCCGAGCCCGGCCGCCGCTCCCGACGACCAGGGCGAGGACCCGGCCGCCGCCCCGGCCACCCGGGCGGGGGCCGCCCGATGAACACCTTCGCCACGATCGCCATCGCGCTGCCCGCGCTCGGCGCGCTCTCCACCTTCCTCGGCGGCCGCGACCGCGCGCACGCCCGGTTCTGGTCCACCGCGCCGACCGTGCTGGCCTTCTTCGCCTGCCTGGCCGTCTCGGTCGAGCACGGCACCGGCGGCGCCTCGGTCGCCGCCACCCGGCTGGCCCCGGCCGGAACGCTCACCATCTGGCTCGGCACCCGGGTCACCGGGATGTCGGCCGTGGTCGCCATCCTGGTCACGTTCGTCGCCTCCTGCGTGCAGGTGTACTCGCTGACCTACATGAAGGACGACCGCCGCTACGCCACCTACGCGGGCCTGATCGCGCTGTTCACCTCGGCGATGCTGCTGGTCGTGTTCTCCGTGGACCTGGTCGTGCTGCTGGTCGGCTGGGAGATCATGGGCGCCTGCTCGTACTTCCTGATCGGGCACTACTGGGAGAAGCCGGACGCCCGGGCCGGGTCGCTCAAGGCGTTCCTGGTCACCAAGACCGGCGACGTGCCGTTCCTGTTCGGCATCATCGCGCTCGGCGTGCAGGCCCACAGCTTCCGGATCGGCGACGTGCTGCTGGCCGCCAACTCCGGCGAACTGCACCACACCACCCTGATCGCGTTGCTGCTGCTGTGCGGCGCGCTCGGCAAGTCCGCGCAGTTCCCGCTGCACACCTGGCTGCCCGACGCCATGGCCGGCCCGACGCCGATCAGCGCGCTCATCCACGCGGCCACCATGGTCGCGGCCGGGGTGTACATGATCGCCCTGCTCTACCCGGTGTTCCTGCTCGCACCCGGCGTGCTGCTCACGCTGGCCGTGCTCGCCGCGATCACCATGCTCGGGGCCGCCGTGGCCGCGCTGGCGCAGACCGACATCAAGAAGGTCCTGGCCTACTCCACGGTCAGCCAGCTGGCCTACATGATGGGCGCCCTGGCCGTCGGCGGCCGCACCGCGGCCCTGTTCCACCTGGTCAGCCACGGCGCGTTCAAGGCCCTGCTGTTCCTCGCGGCCGGCGTGGTGATCCACCGGGTCGGCTCGAACGACCTGGCCGACTACGGCGGCCTGCGGCACCGGCTGCCGGTCGCCTTCGGCACCATGACCGTCGGCCTCGGCGCCCTGGTCGGCCTGCCGCCGCTCTCCGGCTTCTTCTCCAAGGAGTCGGTCCTGGGCACCGCCTGGGCGGCGCAGGGCGAGTTCGCGGCCGGCGGCAAGATCATCGTGGTCGTCGGCCTGCTCACGGTCGCGGTCACCGGCGCCTACGCCACCCGGCTGTGGCTCAGGACCTTCTACGGCCCGCTGCCCGAGGACCCGCCCACCCCGAACTCGGCCGCCTGGCTGGTCGAGGCGCCGCAGACCGAACTGGTCGTGCTCACCCTGCTGGCCATCCCGGCCGCCCTGTTCGGCCTGATCGCGCTCGGCAAGGGCACCTTCGACACCTGGATCGGCGGCTACGAGGGCCAGGCGGTCGGCCCGTCGGCCGCGCTCGACCTCGGCCCGGCCCTGGCCACCAGCCTGATCTCGCTGGCCGCGGCCGGGCTCGGCGGCGGCCTGGTCTGGCTGGCCTGGCGCCGGGACCCGAAGGCCGACCCGGCCGCGGCCCTGCTCGGCCCGCTGCGTCGCCCGGCCCTGGCCGGCTTCCACGCCGACCAGGCGCAGGACTTCCTGACCGCCCGCCCGGCCAAGGCGCTGGCCCGCCTGGTCGCCTTCCTGGACACCGAGGTGGTCGACGCGTACGTGCGCGGCGCCGGCGCCGGCACCCGGGGCCTGGGCGGACTGGTCCGGCGCAGCCAGGCCGGCAACGTCCAGATCTACCTGACCGTACTGCTCACCGGAGTAATCGTGATCGCCTGCGTCTTCACCGGGCAGGTGGGCTGATGGCTGCTCTGCTCGTCCTGCTCCTGCTGCTGCCCTGCGCCGGGATCGGCGCGCTCTACCTGGCCCCGGCCAGGCTGGCCGGACCGGTCGGCACGCTCACCGGCGCGGCCGTGTTCCTCGTCTCGCTGCTGGTCCTGCCCTGGTTCGACTTCGCCCACCCGGGCCGGATGCAGGGCCAGGTCAAGGCGCCCTGGGTCTCCAGCATCGGGCTGTACTTCCAGTTCGGCATCGACGGCATCGCGCTGCCGCTGCTCCTGCTGACCACGCTGCTGACCCTGCTGTGCCTGTTCTACGCGCAGAAGACCACCAGGGCCGACAGCTCCGGCCGGTCGTTCACGGCCCTGCTCCTGCTGCTGGCCGTCGGCATGATCGGCACCTTCCTGGCCGAGAACCTGCTGCTGTTCTTCCTCTTCTTCGAGATCGTGCTGATCCCCATGTGGGCGCTGATCCACCAGTGGGGCAGCGGCACCAAGACCGGGGTGGTCAAGGACGGGATCCCGGCCCGCCGCGCGGCGAACAAATTCATCCTCTACACGCTGCTCGGCTCCGCCCTGATGCTGCTCGGCTTCGTCGTCATCTACAGCCACACCCACACGTTCGACATGGTCACCCTGGCCCGGCAGCACGGCTCCGGGCTGACCAGCGGCGTCCAGGCCGGCGCGTTCCTGCTGGTCGGCCTCGGCTTCGCGATCAAGACCCCGATGTGGCCGCTGCACACCTGGCTGCCCGACGCGCACACCAGCGCCCCCACGGTCGGCTCGGTCCTGCTGGCCGGGGTGCTGCTGAAGATGGGCACGTACGGCTTCATCCGGATCGGCGTCGGCCTGCTGCCGCTGGGCCTGCACCGGTACGGGCTGGCCCTGGCCTCGTTCGGCGCGGTCGGCATCGTCTACGGCGCGCTGGCCTGCCTGGCCCAGCTGCGCCGCGGCGGCGACCTCAAACGCCTGGTCGCCTACTCCTCGGTCGGCCACATGGGCTTCGTCCTGGTCGGCATCGGCTCGATGACCCGGGTCGGCGTGGACGGCGCGCTCTACGCCTCGGTCGCCCACGGCCTGATCACCGGCCTGCTGTTCTTCCTGGCCGGCGGGATCAAGGAGCGGCTGGGCAGCACCGACCTGTACGCGGTCGGCCGCGGCCTGTACGCCCGGGCCCGGCGCTACGGCGTGCTGATCGCGGTGGCCGCGATGGCCTCGCTCGGCCTGCCCGGCCTGGCCGGGTTCTGGGGCGAGCTGTACGTGCTGATCGGCGCCTACCGTCCGGCCCACGGCCTGTCCGCCGCCGGGTTCCGGCTGCTGATGGCGGTCGCCGGCCTGGGCATGGTGCTGACCGCCGCATACCTGCTGATGCTGGTGCGCCGGGTCTGCATGGCCGTGCCGAACGTCGCCCTGGCCGGAGTCCCGGCCGAGGCCGAGCTCGACGAGACCGGCCACCCGGCCCTGGAGACCCCGGTGCCCCCGGCGATCACCCCCGCCGAGGAGGCCCGCGCGCCCGAGGGCGACGTGGCCGAACCGGACGGCACCGTGCACAGCAGCCTGGAGGTCCCGGTGGACGCGGACGAGGACGGCCCCCGGCCGCCGGACCCCGCCTTCGCCGACCTGACCGGCCGCGAACTGGGCGCCTGGTTGCCGCTGGGCGTGCTGACCGTGGCCGCCGGGACCTGGCCGGCCCTCATCCTGGCCGTGGCCGACCCCGCGGTCCGCGTCGTCTTCGGAGGGGCCCAGTGAGCATGCTCGGCGTGGAAACGATCGACTACACCGGGACCCTGCCGCTGATCCTGGTGGCCCTGGGCGCCCTGGCGCTGCTCGTGCTGGACCTGTTCCTGCCGGACGAGCGCAAGCCGCTGCTGACCTGGTCCGCCTGCGCGGTCGTGGTCGCGGCCCTGGGCAGCGAACTGTACCTGTGGTTCACCCGGGGGACGAACCCGCGCGAGACGTTCTGCGCCTCGCTCCAACCCTCGCCCGGCGTGGCCGCGATCCGGAACTGCTCGTACTCCGTCGACGGCTACACGCTGACCCTGCAGACCATCGCCCTCGGCGGCACCCTGCTGGTCATCCTGATGTCGTCCAGGCTCAAGCAGCGGCACGGCGGCCACAGCGTCTTCGGCGAGTACCACTTCCTGCTGCTCAGCTCGCTGGTCGGCGCCCTGCTGATGGCGGCGGCCCGCGACTTCATCACCATGACCGTCGCCCTGGAGACCCTCTCGCTGCCCGCGTTCGCGCTGGTCGGCTTCGGCAAGCGGGCCGGCGGGGAGGCGGCGCTGAAGTTCTTCCTGATGTCGGTCGCCTCCACCGCGGTGATGCTCTTCGGCATCTCCCTGGTCTACGGGGTCACCGGATCGGTCTATTTCACCGCGATCGACCTGCAACTGCACACTCAGCCCCGGCTGCCGGTGCTGGCCGTCGGGATCGTGCTCACGCTGACCGGTTTCGCGTTCAAGGTCTCGGCCGTGCCGTTCCACTTCTGGACCCCCGAGGTCTATGCGGGCGCGCCGCTGCCGATCGCCGCCTACCTGTCGGTGGTGTCCAAGACCGCGGGCTTCGCCGGACTGATCTTCACCGTCGAGCTCGCGTTCAGCAGCTACCTTGGCTCGGTCGCGGTCCTGATCGCGGTCCTGGCCGCGCTGACCATGACGGTCGGCAACCTGGTCGCGCTGCGGCAGAACTCGGTGGTCCGGCTGCTGGCCTGGTCCAGCATCGGCCAGGCCGGATACGTGCTGGTCCCGCTGGCCGTGACCGGGGAACTGCACGCGTCCGCCGCGTCCGGGGCGAGCGTCGGCTACCTGGTGCTGTACGCGGTGATGAACCTCGGCGCGTTCGCCATCGTGAACCTGCTCTCGGCCGACGAGGGCGGATCGCCCACGCTCGGCGACTACCGCGGCCTGTTCCGCACCCGGCCCCGGGTGGCCCTGCCGCTGGCGTTCTTCCTGCTCTGCCTGGCCGGACTGCCGCCGGGCCTGATGGGCCTGTTCGCGAAGGTCGCGGTGATCCGCGCGGTGATCGACGGCGGCCCGCTCTGGCTCGCGGTGATCCTCGCGGTCAACATCGTGATCGGCCTGTTCTACTACCTGCGCTGGATCGCCCTGCTGTTCACCCCGGCGATCGCACCGGCCGAGGGCGCCGAGGCCGCGGTCCGGGCCGCCGTCCCGATCCGCTGGACCAGGACCCCCGTGGCCCTGCGGCTGGCCGTGGCCCTACCATTGCTTGGCGCGCTGGTCTTCTCGGTCTACCCCGACCCGGCGCTCTGGCTGACCTTCTGACCTGGCCGCCGGGGGAACTGATCCGGCGGCCGGGCCGTTGGCAGAATGGGGAGCGGGAAATATCCGCTCAATCGGGACCCTCAGAACAGTGGTGACCATGCGCAACGACCAACACAACAGCGTGAAGACCGCTGTGCTGCTTGGGCTGCTGAGTGTGCTCATCGTGACGGTCGGCGGCGTGATCGGCCGGACCGTGGGCGTAGTCCTGGCCCTCGTCCTGGCCCTCGGGATCAACGCCTTCGCGTACTACTACAGCGACAAGCTCGTCCTGCGGGCCATGCACGCCCAGCCGGTCGGCGAGCACCACGCGCCGGTGATGTACCGAATAGTGCGGGAACTGGCCACCGAGAGCCGCAAGCCGATGCCCCGGCTCTACATCTCGCCCACCGCCTCGCCGAACGCGTTCGCCACCGGCCGGGACCCGCAGCACGCCGCGGTCTGCTGCACCACCGGGATCCTGCGGATCCTGAACGAGCGCGAACTGCGCGGCGTCCTGGCCCACGAACTCTCGCACGTCTACAACCGCGACATCCTGATCTCCTCGGTGGCCGGCGGCCTGGCCAGCGTGATCATGTGGTCGGTGAACCTGGCCTGGCTGCTGCCGTTCGGCCGCGCCGACGACGACGGCCCGGGCCTGCCCGGCCTGCTCGCCGTGTTCCTGCTCGGCCCGCTCGCGGCCACCCTGATCCAGCTGTCGATCAGCCGCTCCCGGGAGTACCAGGCCGACGCCTCGGCCGCCCGGCTCACCGGCGACCCGCTGTCCCTGGCCTCGGCCCTGCGCAAGCTGGAGTACGCCACCGGCTGCTCGCCGCTGCCGCGCGAACCCAGCCTGGTCACGGCCGGCCACCTGATGATCGCCGACCCCTTCGGCCGCGCCTCGGGCGCGACCCGATTGTTCTCCACCCACCCGCCGATGAGCGAGCGGATCCGCCGGCTGGAGGAGATGGCCGGGCTGTGACGCCCGAGCCGTCCCCTCCACCTAGGCCAGCACATCGCGGCCGGAGAACCGGGCCCAGGAGGCCGAACCGAAGACCAGCACGTAGACCAGCTGGATCCACAGGTTGTGCACGATGTTGGCCGTGTAGACCGGGTCGCGCAGCAGGTCGGCGAACGAGGTCCACTGGTAGGTGAACAGCCAGGGCTGGATCGCGGACAGCTGCGGGATCGACTGCAGGATGCCGGACAGGATGGTCGCGCCGACGGTGACCGCCATCGCGGCGATCGGGGTGTCGGTCAGGGTGGAGACGAACAACCCGATCGCGGCCAGCCCGAGCAGCGACAGCGCCACGATCACGGTGATCAGCACCGCGGTCACCAGGGCGTGGCCGTAGGAGACGGTGTCCCCGGACAGCAGGGTCACCCGGCCGACCGGGAACAGCGCCAGGCCGGTGACCCAGGCCGAGAGCGCCACCACGAAGCTGCTGACGAAGCAGAAGACGACGATGCTCGCGCTCTTGGCCGCCAGCAGCCGCCCCCGGCCGACCGGCGCGACCAGCAGGTAGCGCAGGGTGCCCTGGGCGGCCTCGCCGGAGATCGCGTCCCCGGCCACCACCCCGAGCGCCATCGGCAGGAACACCGGCAGGGTCAGGGTCAGCGCGACGAAGACCAGGAACAGGCCGTTGTTGGAGACCTGGGTGACGAACCCGCCGCCGCCGTTGCCGTTGGACGTGGTCAGCTTCAACGCGATGCCGAGCGCGACCGGGATCGCGGCCAGGGCGATCAGCAGGGCCCGGTTGCGCCAGCGCCGGAACATGGTCACCAGCTCGCTGCTGAGGAACCCGCCGCGCAGGGCGTACCTGGGCCGCCGCGGCGCGCCTGGCGTGGCCACGAGCGCCGGGCCCGGGGACACTGCCGATGCCCCCGATGCGGTCGCCGCCGACTCTGCCTCGGCCCCCGCGGCTCCGGCCGTCACCGCCGATTCGGCCGCGTCCCCGGCCGGAACCGGCCCGGACGCCCGACTGCCCCCGGAAACCCGGGCCTGCTCGTCCTGTTCCTGCTGTTCGAGACTGCTACTCGTCGACATCGAAGCCTTCTCCGGTCAGGGCCACAAAGGCGTCTTCCAAGGTCGCGCGCTGGACGCCGAACCCGGCCACCCGCACGCCCGCGCCGACCAGCGCGGCGCAGACCGCTTCCGGCACGAGGTCCGCGGCCGCACAGGAGACCGTCTCCCCGGCCGTGCTCAGATCCGTGCCCCCGGCCTCGCGCAGCACCCCGGCAGCCAGCTCCCGGTCCGCGGTGGTCACCACGAGCCGGGCCTGCTGGGCCGCGTACAGGTCGGCGACCGGGCCCTGGGTGATCAGCCGGCCGTGGTTCATCACCGCGACGTGGGTGCAGACCTGTTCGATCTCGTCCAGCAGGTGCGAGGAGAGGAACACCGTGGTCCCGTCCGCGGCCAGGGAGCTGATCAGGCTGCGGATCTCCCGCATCCCCTGCGGGTCCAGGCCGTTGGTCGGCTCGTCCAGGATCAGCAGGTCGCGCGGCTGGAGCAGGGCCGAAGCCAGGCCCAGCCGCTGCTTCATGCCGAGCGAGTACGCCTTGGCCTTCTTGGTCGCCGCCGCGGCCAGGCCGACCCGGTCCAGCGCGGCGCCGACCCGGACCGCGCGGGTCCGCGGGTCGGCGCTCGCGTCGGCCGCGTCGTACCTGGCCAGGTTCTGCGCCCCGGACAGGTAGGGGTAGTGGGCGGGCCCCTCGATCAGCGCGCCCACCCGGGGCAGCGCCCGGCCGCCGTGCAGCAGCACGTCGGCGCCCAGCACCCGGGCCTGCCCGGCCGTCGGCGCGATCAGGCCCATCAGCATCCGGATCGTGGTGGTCTTGCCCGAGCCGTTGGGCCCGAGGAAGCCGAACACCGAGCCGGCCGGGACGGTCAGGTCCAGCCCGTCCACGGCGAGCTGCCCGCCGCGGTACTGCTTGGCCAGGCCGTCGGTGACGATGGCGGCCTCGCCGTCGGCCACGATGGCGGCCCGGTCCGCCGCGGCGGCCAGGTCCCGGCCACCGGGCGCGGTCAGGGTGCTGGGAGAGGGGGTCATGGCGTTACCGCATCCCCTGGGCGTTCGCGTCGGCCTCCAGCAGAGCCGGGGTGACCGCGCCGAGGAACACCCGGCCGTCGTCGGTGGCCAGCACGGTCAGGAAGTTCGTGGTGTACAGCGTGCCGCTGCCGAACTTGCCGGTGACCTTCGTGCCCGCGTTGCCCAGGGCCTGCAGGTAGCTGTCGATGTTGCCGTTGAACAGCCCGGTCGGGTTCTGCGAATCCTGACCGCCCTGCCCCGCGCCCTGGCCGGACGGCTTCGAGCCGTGCGCGAACAGGTGGGGCGTCGAGCCGGACTGGCCCTGCCCGGACTGCTGGAGCTGGCCGATGCCGCCGGACACGTCCACGCCGTGCAGTTCCAGCACCGACAGCCAGCCCTGGCCCAGGGTCTGCGGGTCGGCCGAGTCCTTGCTGCCCGACTTCGTCGCGTCACCGGACTCTGCGGCGGTCAGCGGCGAGACCTTGGCGCCGGCCGGCGCGGTGAACTCGAACCGCGAGTCGGCCGGGGCGGCGAAGGACACCGAGGTGAAGCCGAGCTGGAACACCGGTGTGCTCGGCGCCTTGGTCGAGTAGACCGCGAAGCTGAGCGGGGCGCCGTTCTGCGCGTCCACCGCGATCTCGACCCGGTCGATCAGCGAGCCGGCCTGCTTGGGGGTGACCACCAGGATGTAGGCGGACTGTCCGGCGACGCTCTCGGTGCCGGAGACGGCCAGGCCGGTGGTCGGGGTGATCGCGGCGATCAGCTTGGCCACGGCCTGAGCCGGGGTCAGCGGCACGGCGCCGGCCGGGCCGCTCGGAACCGGCGGCTGGGAAGTGCCCCCGCGGCCCTTCCCGGCGGGGATCGTGCCCTGCTCGACGGCGTTCTGCTCGCTGTCGTAGATCCACACCTGCTGCCCGTTGCGGATGAGGTCGTACTCGGAGGTGGTGTCGAGCAGCGCGACCCGCTGCTTGTCCGGGCCGTTCGCCGCGACCTGGAGCACGTGCGTGCCGCTGAGCAGGGACAGCGGGTTCGCGCCGCCGGACAGGTCGGGCAGGGCCGGCAGGCCGAGGTTGGTGGTGACGTGCATCGTGCCGGAGTAGGCCTGCACCTTGGTGGTGGCGAGCTTGGTCAACAGGGCCTGCGCGGAGATCCCGGGCAGGGCCGGACTGGCCGAGGCCAGGCTCGGGGCCAGGGCGGTCCCGGCGGCGACGGCGGCCACGATGCCCAGCGGCAGCAGGGCGCGCACGCCCTGGCGGCGGCCGGACCCGCGGTGGAAGGGGCTCCGAGTGGAGCTGACTGGTGTCATATCCCTATGACACCACGCCGTCCGCCGGGCCGAATCGGCTGCGAGACGGTTTCTCAGGTCATCCTTTGGAACTAGTGCCGCGGCCGGGCGGCTACGTGAGCGGTAGCCCGCGCCCCTGCAGTGGCCCGGTCCGGCCGGGATTCCGGGGCGGGGCAGGCAGTCGATCCGTGGCGATCTCCTGCCTGCCCGCGCGGGGTGCGGCCCGGCCCGGCCGGGTTCAGCGGTAGTTGGTGAACTGGACCGCGAAGTCGAAGTCCTGCGCCTTGAGCAGGGCGATGACCTCCTGCAGGTCGTCCCGGGACTTGCTGCTGACCCGCAGTTCCTCGCCCTGGATCTGGGCCTTGACGCCCTTGGGGCCCTCGTCCCGGATCACCTTGGAGACCTTCTTGGCGTTGTCCTGGCTGATCCCCTCGGTGACCGTGGCGGAGATCTTGTACTCCTTGCCGGACAGCTGCGGCTCGCCCGCCTCCAGGGTCTTGAGCGAGATGTTGCGCTTGATCAGCTTGTCCTTGAACACGTCCAGGACGGCGTTGACCCGGTCCTCGGAGTTGGCCCGAAGCTCGATCTTCTCCCCGGACCAGGCGATCGAGGCGCCGACGTTCTTGAAGTCGAAGCGCTGGCCGATCTCCCGCGTGGTCTGGTTGAGCGCGTTGTCGATCTCCTGGCGGTCGACTTTGCTGACGATGTCGAAACTGGCCTCGGCTGGCATCGCGGTGCTCCTGCACTCGAAGTGGAAGTGACCCCCCGAGCCTACCGACTCCGACCCGCCCGGTCAGGCCGTCCACCGGGTACGACCCGCCGAGCGGACGACCGGCGACCGCCGGGGCCCGTGCGCCATCGGGTGGCGGGCTAAGGGAAAGAGCAGCAGCCGGGCGTTCGGCGACCCGAGGCCGGTCGCCTCGTCGTATCCCCGGGACGCGGGCAGGCCGTAGTCCCGGCCCGGGGCGTAGTAGTGGGCCGTGCGCGTGCCGTCGGCGGTGTGGCCGAGGTCCAGGACCGCGGACACCGTCTGGCCGCCGCCCAGACAGGGTGGCCCGAGCAGCGCGGCCACGGATATCGCGGCGCCGGCCGCGCGCCGGGGCGGGCGGAGTGGATATCGTCAGGGTATGCAGCACACTGACCGGACCATCGACCTGAACGCGGACCTCGGCGAGGGCTTCGGCCGCTGGGCCCTGACCGACGACGAGGGCCTGCTCGGGGTGGTCAGCAGCGCCAACGTGGCCTGCGGGTTCCACGCCGGGGACCCGTCCACGATGCGCCGGGTCTGCGAGCTGGCCGCGGCCGGCGCGGTCCGGGTCGGCGCCCAGGTCTCCTACCGCGACCTGGCCGGGTTCGGCCGCCGCCCGATGGAGCTGCCGGCCGCCGAGCTGGCCGACGAGGTCGCCTACCAGATCGGCGCGCTGCGGGTGTTCGCCGAGGCCGCCGGGACGCCGGTGGCCTACGTCAAACCGCACGGCGCGCTCTACAACCGGGTGGTCTGGGACGAGGAGCAGGCCGGGGCCGTGGTGGCCGGGATCCTGCTGGCCGGCGGCGGTCTGCCGGTGCTCGGCCTGCCCGGCTCGGCGGTGCACCGGGCGGCGGCCGCGGCCGGCCTGCCGGTGGTGGCCGAGGCGTTCCCGGACCGGGCCTACCGCGCGGACGGCACCCTGGTGCCGCGCTCGGAGCCGGGCGCGGTGATCCACGACCCGGACACGGTCGTCGCCCGGGCGCTGGCCCTGGCCGCAGTTGCGGACGAGGCGCTCTCGGCGCCCGCCGCCGCGATCCCCGCACCGGCCGACCAGGACCCGGACCGGGTGCCGGCCCGCTCCCTGTGCATCCACGGCGACACCGCCGGCGCGGTCGACCTGGCCCGGCGGGTCCGGCAGGCGTTGACCGGGGCCGGGATCCGGATCGGGCCGTTCGCGTGAGGCCCCTGCTGTACGGAGACAGGGCCCTGTTGATCGAGTGCGTAGACCCGGAGCAGGTCGCCGCCCTGCACGCCGAGATCCGTCGGCGCCGCGCGGCCGGCCTGCTGCTGCGGTTCGACGATCTGGTCCCGGCCGAACTGACCCTGCTGATCGACGGCCTCGACGACCCGGCAGCCTTCGCGGCGGATCTGGCCGAATGGGAGCTTGAGCCGGTTTCCCCTGTCCAGCAAGGAAATCCACCTGCGGCAGTACTCTCCGTCCCGGTGGTCTACGACGGCGCGGACCTCGAATACGTCGCAGACCTCTGGCAGATCAGCCCGGCCGAGGCGATCAGTGTGCACTCAGGCTTCGAATACCTGGTCGCCTTCTGCGGCTTCGCCCCCGGATTCGCCTACCTGACCGGCCTTCCGCAGCAGTACCAACTGCCCCGCCGCACCACGCCGCGCACCGCGGTGCCGGCCGGATCGGTGGCCGTGGCAGGACCCTACACCGGCGTCTACCCGCAACCCTCGCCCGGTGGCTGGCACCTGCTCGGCCGCACCGACGCGCCGTTGTGGGACCTCGGCCGCCCGGAACCGGCCCTGCTCGCGCCCGGCACCCGGGTCCGGTTCCAGGTCCGGGAGTCATGATGACGAGCCCGACCACAAGCCCGGCCCGCGCGGTCGAGGTGATCCGGGCCGGGGCGCTGACCACGATCCAGGACCTCGGCCGCCCCGGATACGCACACCTGGGCGTCGGCCGCGCCGGCGCCCTGGACCCGGCCGCCCACGTGCTGCTCAACCGCCTGGTCGGCAACCCGCCCGAGGCCGCGACCCTGGAGACGACCCTGACCGGCGTCACCCTGCGCCCCACGATCGACCTGCTCGCCGCGGTCGGCGGCGCGGCGGCCGGCGTGCGGGTGGACGGCCGTCCGGCGCCCTGGGGCCGGGCCTTCCGGGTGCCCGCCGGAGCGGACCTGGACGTCGGGCCGGCCCGGTACGGCCTGCGCTGCTACCTCGCCCTGGCCGGGGGCCTGGCCGCGCCGCCGGTACTCGGCAGCCGCTCGGCCGACCTGCTCTCCGGCCTCGGCCCGGCCCCGCTGCGGGACGGCGACCTGCTCGCGCTGGGCGAACCCGCCGGTCCGGCCGCGACCGCCGACGTGCTGCCGTGGACCGTGCCCGGCGTGGCCGGGATCGGCGGCCCGGTCGACCTGCCGGTGCTGCCCGGGCCGCGGGCCGACCGGATCACGGCCGCGGCCTGGCGACGCTTGTTCGAGGCCGAATACGCGGTGGCGGTGGCCTCCAACCGGATCGCGCTGCGGCTGGCCGGGCCGCCGCTGGAACGCTGCGGCCCGGACACCGTGCCGAGCGAGGGCGCGGTGCTCGGCGCGATCCAGGTCCCGGCCGACGGGCGCCCGATCCTGTTCCTGGCCGACCACCCGACCGTCGGCGGCTACCCGGTGATCGGGGTGGTCCCGGCGGCCGGCCTGGCCCGCGCCGCCCAGGCCGCCCCCGGCGCCACGGTCCGGTTCCGGCCGGCCGGCCGCGGCGGACCACGGCCTGGTACGGCTTGATTCAACAGTAGGTCAGGACCCGCCCCCGACTGTGGTGCTCCCCCGGGAAACGGACTACATTGTCGGCTGTTCATAAGACATCGATGCTTTGTCGCCCGGCGGGGAACCCGCTGCGTGGCGGGGTTTTTCCGGATGAGGGGATCGCGGGGATGGGGCGCAGAGCGGGCCGGGCGCTGGCTGCCGCCGCGGTGGCCGGAGCGGCCCTCGCGACCCCCGGCCCGGCCCAGGCGCACGCCCTGCCGCAGTCCGGCGCGGTCCCCGCCGCACAGACGTTCACCAGCGCGATGTACGCCTCCGCCCAAGGACTGCCGGCCGCCCTCGCGGTCGGCGGGACCATCGATCTGACCGTCGACATGCACTGGGAGTCGCTGTTCCCGGTCGACATCACCGGCCTGGCCATCTCGATGTCGAACCCTGACGCCGGCACCGCGCCGACCAAGGGGATCAGCGTCCTGTGGCAGGACCCGCGCACCGGCGCCTGGCGGGCCTCGGACCAGATCGACGCGGCGGACGGCACGTGGACCCTGACCGAGCCGAAGCGAACCGTGTTCATCCGCGCGGGCGGAACCCTGGCCGTGCACCTGCGGATCACGATGAGCGCCAAGGCCGCCGCGGGCACCGAGCACGTCGACGCGGGCCAGTTCAGCTACCTCAAGGAGTCCGAGGGTGCGGTGCTGCGCGGCACCGTGACCGAAGACGACTACCAGGGCTCGTTCACGTTCGGCGCTGCCGGCGGCTCCGGCGGAAAGACCGCGTCCCCGACCCCCGCGCCGCCCGCGCAGCTCGCCTCGACTCCGACGCCCGTGACCGCCGCCACGCCCACGGTCACCGCCACGCCCGCCCCGACCGGCACGCCGTCGTCGAGCCCCGCGGCGATCTCCGCGCTCCCGGTCGGCAACGCGGGCGCCGCCGCCCCGAAGCCCGCGGCCCCGGCCCCGAGCCCGTCGCTGCCCGGCGGCACCGCCGCGCCGCAGACGATCACCGAAGCGAACATCGTGCTGCGCGGCGCGAACACCGTGTCCAGCCTCGGCGCCGTCGTGGTCCTGCTCGGCTTCCTGGCCGGCAGCGTGCTGGTGATCCTGCGCTCCCGCCGGGACGAGCGGACGGCCGTCGCCGGGCCGGACACGCCCGACGCCGAGGACTGATCCGGCGCGGCTACCCGGTCCAGATCAGGTCGAGCACGTTGACCGTGGACTCGGTGTCGTTGACCACGTACACGATCAGGCCGTGCACCCCCAGCGCCATCGCGCGCCGCACGTGCGGCCCGTCCCCGCCCACCACGTGGCCCCGGCCGTGCGGATTGCTCCTGAGGTCCAGGATGGCCAGGACGAACAGATCGTGGGTGGTCTGGGCGTCCATCAACCCGAGGGTTCTGGTCACCTCGATATCGATGACCAGGCTGTATCCCATCGCTCAGGCCGCCCAGCGGTCCCCGAGCACCTCGGCCGCCGGAACGCCGTGCCACTGCCCGGCGTCGTACGCGTCCAGCTTCAGCATGGTGGCCGGACTGGACCACACCACGGCCCGGGTCCACCAGCGCTCCACCACGACCGCCAGCCCGCCCGCCTCGGAGTCGTCGAGCTCGGCCATGAACTGCGCCCGCCGGTCGGCCGGCAACGCGGCCCGGATCGCCTTGATCGTGCGCGGCAGCCCGGCCCGGCGCGGGCCGTCCTGCGGTCCGATGTTCTGCGCGGTCGCGATCATGCGTACTTCCTTCACGGGTGCGGTTCTCAGGGCCACAGTAGCTCCGATCCGCCCGCAGGTCACCGAGTGGGGCCGGACGGCGGCCGACGTGGCTCGACGCGGCACTCACCGGATGACCCGACATCGGTCGGCCGGAATACTCTCCCGAGATTTCCCGGCCGCCCGTGTCGATCCGCCCGCCGCCCGTTCGACGCACAGGTGAGCGGCGGGGAAAGGCCCCGCCCGACCGAGGAGTCACCATGCCGCGCTACCTGTCCCTCATCCGCTTCGACGAGGACGACTCGCCCGCCACCGACCCCGACCCCGAGTTCGGGCAGCGGATGGGCGCCCTGTTCGAGGAGATCACCAAGGCCGGGGTGATGCTCGACACCGCCGGCCTGACCACCGCGGCGGACGGCGCCCGGGTCCTGCGCGAAGGCGGGAAGATCTCCGTCACCGACGGTCCCTTCACCGAGAGCAAGGAGATCGTCGGCGGCTACGCCATCATCCAGGCCAAGGACAAGGCCGAGGCGGTCGAGTGGGCCCGGCGCTTCCTTCAGGTGCACAACGAGCGCTACACCATGACCGCGGAGGTCCGCGAGATCGCGGAGTAGCCGCGTCACGCTTGCCCGCCCCCGGCCCGGCTGGTCTGATAGGTGGTCGTGACGGTGACGAGCACAGTGGAGACGGTCTTCCGGATCGAGTCGGCGCGGATCATCGCCTCGGTCGCCCGGATCGTCCGGGACGTCGGCATCGCCGAGGAACTGGCCCAGGACGCGCTGGTCGCCGCGCTGGAACAGTGGCCGCAGTCGGGCGTCCCGGCCAACCCGGGCGCCTGGCTCACCGCGGTCGCCCGCCGCCGCGCGGTGGACCTGGTCCGCCGCCGGGAGGTCTACGCCCGCAAACTGGCCGAGGTCGGCCGCACCCTGGCCGACGCCCCGGCCCCGGCCGAGCCCCCGGACCCGGACGACATCGACGACGACCTGCTCCGGCTGATCTTCACCGCCTGCCACCCGGTCCTGTCCACCGAGGCCCGGATCGCGCTCACCCTGCGGCTGCTCGGCGGCCTGACCACCGGGGAGATCGCCCGGGCCTGCCTGGCCGCGGAACCGACCGTGGCCCAGCGGATCGTGCGGGCCAAGCGGACCCTGGCCCGCGCGGACGTGCCGTTCGAGGTGCCCTACGGCCAGGACCGGGCGGCCCGGCTCGGCTCCGTGCTGGAAGTCGTCTACCTGATATTCAACGAGGGCTACTCGGCCACCGCGGGCGACGACTGGCTGCGCCCGAGCCTGTGCGAGGACGCGCTGCGGCTCGGCCGGGTGCTGGCCGGGCTGATGCCCGACGAACCCGAGGTGCACGGCCTGGTCGCGCTGCTGGAGATCCAGGCCTCGCGCACCGCCGCCCGGACCGGCCCCGGCGGCGAACCGGTGCTGCTGGCCGAGCAGAACCGGGCCACCTGGAACCGGCTGCTGATCCGGCGCGGCTTCGCGGCCCTGGACCAGGCGACCGCCGCGGCCCGCGCGGCCGGACGCACGGCCGGGCCGTACGCGCTCCAGGCCGCGATCGCCGCCTGCCACGCCCGCGCGGTCCGCTATCAGGAGACTGATTGGGAGACCATCGCCGCGCTCTACGCCCGGCTCGCCGCGGTCGCGCCGTCGCCGGTGGTCGAACTCAACCGCGCGGTCGCCGTCTCGATGTCCGACGGCCCGGCGGCCGGCCTGGCCGTCCTGGACACGCTCGGCGACGACCCGGCGCTGAAGGACTACCACCTGCTGCCGAGCGTCCGCGGCGATTTGCTGGCCCGGCTCGGCCGCCCGGCCCAGGCCCGGGCCGAGTTCGAACGGGCCGCGACCCTGACCCGCAACGAGCGCGAGCGGGACCTGCTGCGGGCCCGGGCCGCCGGCTGCGGGTGAGCAGCCTTAAAAGCGCGACGCCGGCTGCCCGCGCTACGGCGTCGGGGTGGCTCCGGCGACGTCCTGCTGCAAGAGCGCCGCGATCTGGGCGATGTCCTGCGCGATGGACAGGATCTGGTCGCTGTCCGAGACCTGCGCATCGTTGAACACCACGGTGAACAGGTCGAAGTGGCCGCCGCCGATGTCGGGGTAGCCGGCCATCGACCGGTCGGTCACCAGCACCGTGTCGTTGAGCGGGTTCACCGCGGCCTGGGTCACGTCCACCCCGGCCTTGGTGTCGAAGGCCTTGATCCCGGCGAAACCGGACTGGCAGTCCTTGCTGCCCGCATGCACCGCGAGCAGGCAGACCATCAGGTCGGCGCCCAGGTTGTGGCTGACCTTGAGGATCAGCTGCGCCTCCTGCTGGAACGGCGGGGAGACCAGCGTGGCGACCGGCGCGCTGGTCGGATCCTGAGCCGGGGGCGCCGGATCCGGCCCGGTCGCGGCGGCGTCGACCGTGATCCCGGCGCGCTGTAACGCGTCGATCATCGCGGTCCGGGCGAACGCGGCCGGGTCGGCGACCGGCAGGGTGGACAGCCACGGGTGCGACCCGGCGGCGATGGTGACGGTGATCGTGCCGTCCGGCTTCAGCCGCCCGCCCATGGTCAGGTCGCCCTTCGCGACCAGGATCAGGTTGCCGGTCAGGGTGTCGCCGGTGACGGTTCCGTCGGTGAGCAGCGGGGTTGTGGTCCGCTGGGTGCTGCCGAAGGTGTCCCATGCGGCGGAGACGGTGAACAGCTTGGTGGTCGAGCCCGGGAGGAAGAAATGGGCCGGGTTGGGTGAGGTGACGGTATGCCCGGTGGCCGGGTCGACGACCAGCAGACCGAACTCGCCGTGCCGGTAGATCGGCTTGTCCATGATCTTCTGGATCGCCGGGTCGATCTGGGCTGCGGACCGCGCCGCGGCTGTCGGGTCGCCTGCCGCGCTCGTGCTTCCGACGCCGCTGCTCTCGCTGGCGCAAGCCGACAGCGCCGTGGCCGCCAACGTCAACATCAGCGCACACAACACCGGCACCCGCCGCCCAAGCCTTTGCCGCAACCTATTCGGCCGACCCCTCGACACCCGACCGCACGCACTCTCCGCTCCCGCTCCCGCCCGCGCTCCCGCTCCAGTCCTTCGATTCCGCCATCCCACCGGCCCTTCCGCTCGCGTTCCAGACCAGGCCGCCAACCCCGGCGCCACCGTCAGTCCAGACTCGCCCGGAACCGCGCCCTCCCCGCCCGAGGGCGAAGATCCACCCCGCCCCCAGCATCTGCGCCGCCGATGCGGCAAGCTGGTCCCGACGGACGGCCCCGCCGGGAAACCCCGACCCCCACCACCGCCCGCCCGCCGGAGGCGACCGCGTTGCTCACCCTGGATCTGCACCCGATCTTCCGCAACAACCGAGACATCGAACTCGCCCTGCGGGAAACCCTCTTCAAAGCAGCCGCAACCGGCGTAGACACGGTCGAGATCATCCCCGGCAAAGGCACAGGCAAGCTGAAGAAGCGCGTCCTCGCCTTCCTTGCCCAGAAACACATCAGAAAGCTGTATCTGCGCGTGGAGACCGACGCCACCAACGAAGGCCGGATCCTGGTCCACTTCAAGTGATCCGGCAGCGTGCGCCGATGCGCGCCCACCCTTCTTTCACGTAAGTTTTCGGTATCGGTCCATGGCAATCCGCACACTGATACCCATGGTGACTGCATACTCGAATCATGCAGCCGACCGCCGAGCAGCAGGCCGCGCGGGACGTCTTCGCCTCCGGCCGCGACCTGGCGTTGATAGCGGGCGCCGGGACGGGCAAGACGACGACGCTGATGCTCATGGGCGAGGCGACTGTCAAGCGCGGCCTGTACGTGGCCTTCAACAAGGCGGCCGCCGTGGACGCCGGGCGCCGGTTCGGCCGCAACGTCGAATGTCGCACGTCGCACTCGGTCGCCTACGACGCTGTGGGCCGAGAGTACAAAGACCGGCTGAACAATTCGCCGCACCGCCCGTCGAAGGAGACCGCGGCACTGCTCGGCCTGACCGAGGACCTCGACGTCGCCCCGACCCGGCTCACCCTCGCGCACCAGGCCCGTCTGGTCATGGGCATGGTCAAGACGTACTGCCATTCGGCCGACCCCGAGATCGCGGTCCGGCACATGGAACGGGTGAACGGACTCGACCCGGCCGCGCACGAGTTCGTCGCCGCCCACCTGCTGCCCTACGCGGTCCGAGCCTGGGCGGACATCCGCTCCCACGAGGGCGTGCTGAAATTCGGCCACGACCACTACGTGAAGATCTGGGGCCTGTCGAAGCCGCGACTGCCCGGCGACTTCATCCTGCTCGACGAGGCGCAGGACACGAATCCGGTGGTCGAGGAGGTGTTCCTCGCCCAGAGTGCGCAGCGGGTCTGCGTCGGCGATCCGGCCCAGCAGATCTACGCCTGGCGCAACGCGCGCGACGTGATGACCGGTTTCCCGGCCGAGCACCTCTACCTGACCGAGTCCTTCCGGTTCGGACAGCCGATCGCCGACGAGGCCAACCGGTGGCTCGTGCACGCCGGCTCCCCGATGCGGCTGCGCGGCAGGGGACCGGCCGACAGCCGGGTCGGGGCAGTCGAGCACCCGGACGCTGTGCTGTGCCGCGGCAACTCCGACTCCATGCAGGAGGTGCTCGACCACCTGGACCAGGGCACGCCGGTCGCCCTCACCGGTGGCGGCGGCGCCCTGCGCCGACTGGCCGAGGCGGCGATAGACCTCAAAGCCGGGCGGCACACCAGCCATCATGAGCTGTTCCTGTTCACAACCTGGGGCGAGGTGCAGGACTACGCAGAGAAGGATCGCGAGGCGCAGACTCTGCGCTCGATCGTGCACCTCATCGACTCCTTCGGCCCGGACACGATCATCGACGCGGTCGACCGGCTCTGCGCCGAGGAGGAGGCGAAGGTCATCGTGTCCACCGCGCACCGGGCCAAGGGCCGGGAGTGGGATACCGTCCGGATCGGCTCGGGATTCCGCCAGCCGTCCGTGGATGAGTTCGGTGTCGGCAGCCCGCTGCGCCAAGACGAGGCGCGCCTGATCTACGTCGCGGTGACCCGGGCCCGGCATGTCCTGGACGATTCGTCCCTGTCCTGGCTCGACGGATACGAGAAGCGGATGTCGGGCGCCGGCCCCGCCGTCGATCGCCGCACGTTGATCGACCTGCCGTTGACCGGTCAGCTCAAATTCCCCGGCTCGCCCGTCTCCGAATTCATGGCCGAGCATCTGCCGCGCACCGGCCCGCTGTACGTGCAGTTCCTCAAATTCGCGGCCTCGCTGCCGTATCCGGTCCAGCCGCTCGAGGTCAGGTCCCCGGACTGGGCCGCGCTCGGCCACGCCGTCGACTTCCGGATCCGGCTGTCCCTCGGCAGCGGGTTCGGCCCGGCCGTGTCACACGGGGTCACGAACATCGGCAGCCCGCTGCCGCTGCCGGGCGCGCCCGATCGGGAGACCAGGGCCGCGTTGTTCAAGGCCGGGAAGTTCCTGCAGGCCTCCGTCGACTGGCACTTCATCTCGCCCGGCCGGTTCGACGAGGAGGAACTCAGCCGGCTGTGCTTCGTGGCGGCCTACTACGAGGACCTCTACCGCAGCGGCGGGATCCGGACGGGAAGCATGTTCGACCAGGCGAAGCCGACCACGACTCTCACCGAGCTGACCGAGGCGGTCCCGGCGTACGCGGTCGAGGACCTGGCCAGGCAGCTAGCCCTGGCCGACGAGCCCTTCCGCGACCTGCGCGCGCTGCCGGAGCACGCCAAGATCTGCGGCCCGGTCTTCGAAGGCAGCGCCGACCTCGGCGGCGCCGACGCCGATTTCATCCTCGACGGCCTGCTGCTCGACTGCAAAGCCACACGCAACCCGCGCCGACTCGGCCGCGCGGAGCTCCACCAGCTGGCCGGATATCTCCTTCTCGACTACAGCGACCACTACGGCATCGACCGGGTCGGCCTGTACCTCTCCCGCCAGGGCGGGATGATCACCTGGCCGGTCGACGAGTTCCTCCACTCGCTCGGGGCCACGATGCCGCTGGACCGCTTGCGAGGAGCGTTGCGGCGGCATCTGCGCAACGCCTCGCGCTGAGGGGCGGGCGATCTGATGTCAGCTTTCTGTCGCGCCCTTGTCGCGATGAAGCGTTCAACAGCTCGGAGGCCCAATCCGTATATTTTACGCCGTTCTGAACAGCTGGTTCTTGCCGGTAGCTCAATATTGGTCGTGCATCGGTCACAAGTCTCCTGGCAATTGTGGCTTGGTCTGACCGTGCAGAAAGATCATGAAACGTGCCGACGCACACACCCCGACAGAGCCGCTCATGGTCCAGCCCACGTCGCGAGTTCTTGCGGCTCAGTGCGGCACCGGGACGCTCGACACGGTGATCGAGCCGTCGAAGAAATCGAAGCCGGAGCCAAGAACGTTGGCAAACGAGATCTTCAGCGAGGTCGCGGCCGCCGAGACTTGTTGTTCCAGAAGAATGGTGCCGGAGATCGTATCGTTTCCCGGTACGGTCTCGTTCCAGTTGGAGGCGAACGACTGCGCCTGGTAGGTCACGCCCTGATTGTCGATCGCGGTGAAGTTGCCGAATAGCGGGAGCGTGATCGAATTCTGATCGGTAGACGTCGCCTTCACATACAAGGTGACCATTCCGTCGTCGTTCTCGACCTTGGTCACCGTAAGCACCAGGGTCTGCAAGGTCTTGGTCCAGGCCCCCGTGACGCTGAGCGGTCCTGGCGCCGGAGTCGGGGTCACGGCGAGGACCCCGGCCCCTGGTACACCACCGGTCTCGACCTGAGAGGTAACGCCGCTGAGCGGCTGAGCCGATGTGCCGGATGTGGACGGCTTCCCGAACTTCATCTCGGCGGTGACGGCCAGGGTGACGGTGAGCGCGAGACTGATGCTGACGGTCAGAGCGACCGGCCGCTTGCGGCGCTGTTTCGACGGCTGCGGCGGCACAGGTGCGGGCGGCCAGCCTGTCCAGGAGGGGTATGGCGCTTGTGGCGGCGTGGTCGGCGCACCGGGGGTGGCTCGTGCCCCATACGTGGGATCCCAACCGGTGGGCGTCGCATCGCGCGGACCGGTCTGCCAGGATGCGTGAGGTCCTGGGATCGGTTGCCCGGGTTGAGATCTCCCCGCCTCGCCGACCGGCACCGATGGAATTGCGGGGGGCCACACCGGCGCCTGTACCGGCGCCGGCGATGGCGCCGACAATCCTGCTTTCGCCGCGCCCGCGCGCGCTGTGTCGTAGTCTCCCAGCGAGGCGCGCAGCGGCCCTGGCAGAAACCAGTCTGGCGAATCCGGACCACGCAGCCGGCGCACCTGGTCGATCACCTCGGCCAAAGCTGGCCGGTCAGCCGGGTCCCGGGCCATGCAGAGTTCAACGATGCCCCGTAACGGCTGTGGGCAGTCGGCCAGGTCCGGGTCCTTCGCCGCGATCCGGTACTGGACCGTGATCGCCGTGGCGGCCGTGTAGGCGGCCCGGCCCATGGCGACGAAAGCGGTCAGATGGCCGAGGGCGAAGATGTCGGTGGCCGGACCGACCGGATCACCGGTCACCTGCTCCGGAGCCAGGAAGACAGGCGTGCCGAGCACCGAGCCGACCGTGGTCAACTGGCCGGCGGTGGGCTCATAAGCCACTCCGAAATCGATCACCCGCGGCCCGTCCGCGGCCAGCAGTACGTTGCCCGGTTTCAGATCGCGATGCACCAGCCCGGCCGAGTGCACCGCGGCCACCCCCTCGGCGACCGCGCCGAACAGCCGCAGCACCAGATCGGCCGACAACGGGCCCGACTCGACCACCACCTCGTGCAAGCTGGGACCGGGCACATACGCAGTGGCCAGCCAGGGCCGCTCGGCCTCGGCGTCCGCGCCGACAACCGGGGCGGTGTAAAGGCTGTCAACACGCCGGGCTGCGGCGATCTCACGCCGGAACCGTTCGCGGAACTCAGGGTCGGCGGCCAACTCCGGCCGGATCACCTTCACCGCCACCGCCCGGCCACCCGGTGTGAAAGACAGGTAGACCCGGCCCATTCCGCCCCGGCCGATCAGGGCCCGCAGTTCGAAATCCGCCACCGAGCGCGGATCGCCCGGTTCCAGTGGGAGAAATCTTGCGACCATCAGCAGTCTCCGATCGGTTTCGCCCCCGGCGCGATCCGCGCCGCCCCACCTGACCCTTACCAGCCCGACGCAATCAAGCTCGTCGTGCCCCTAGCAAAAGCGCCACCCTACTGCCACAAAGCAGTCTCACGCCGCTACATTCAATAGGCCCGATGCGACGCGCAACCCTGATACATGTAAGTGTAGTGGCTATACAGCCAACGGGTGTTGCGATGCACTAGATTTTTTACGGCCGCGGCCAGGCGGCTGTACAACTCTTGGCCTATTCGCCGGGCCTTAATAGTCCGTCATCGAAAAAGCCGTCTGCCTTATCCAGGAACACCTCCACCACATCAAGACCCTGCCCACCACCAACCCCAACCACCGGCACGACTTCGTCCTCCACGCCCACGGCGACGCCCAGAAGACACTCCACCTTGCCTTCCTCCCCTTCGCTCTTGGCCCTGTCAGCAAGAGTGTGATTCTGCTGGTCAGTGTGGTTGTGGTGGTGGACTGGAAGTCCATCGTGAGGGTTGTGACGAGTCGTATGTGCCCTGTTGGGGTTTGCTCGGCTGACTGGTTTCGACCTCCGAGACTGGTGGCGTGCAATCCCTCGGCAGCCGGTAAGGCTCGCGGGGCATGGAGCCGGGACTCATACCTATGTAGGGGGTCGGATCATCCCGTGGTCACATGTCGCCCGGGACCTCGGGCGTGCATACTGACCGCATGCGTGCCTTGACCGCGTTACCGTTCGGCAGACAGGCCGGTGGACCAGTAGGCCGATCTGCTGGCCGGCCCGCCGGTCAGTCCGTCTCCCCGGCCTGGCCCGGGGTTCTGGTCGGCCGGGCCGAGGTGGCACTCGGCGCGCTTTATCGCAGTCGGCGCGGGGCAGCCGGTGACGGCGTGCTGCTGGGCTCTGCCGCGCTGCTCTTCCTCGGCCATCCGCAGACGATGGCCGTGCTGCTCGTGGCCCCGCTGTCTCTGCTGGGCACGGTTCCGCTCGTGCTGGCCAGACGGGCACCGCTGACCGCGCTGGCCACGGTGCTCGTGGTCAACTCGGTGTTCATCGTGTTCGGGCGGCTGTCCTGGCCGATCCTGGGCGTGGTGTGCTGGCTGACGGCGCTGGCTCTGTGCCCGATCCTGCTATCCCGCCGCGCCGCGTTGGTAGCCTTCGGCACGAGCGAGGCCGTGGTACTCTGCGCGGCGATCGCGTCCACTCCGGGTAACTACACCCCCTGGGACGCCACCCTCGCCGAATTCCTGGCCGTGATCACCGCCTGGGGTATCGGCGAAAGCCTGCGGGCGCGTCGGCGCTCGGCCGCCGAGCGGAGCACCGCTCACGCACTCGTGCTGCGGCTGCGCGAACGGGACGCGGCGGCCCGCGAACGGGCGGCGATCGCCCGCGAGCTGCACGACGTGATCGCCCACCACATCTCGCTGATCGCGGTCCGGGCCGGGACCGCGCCCTACAGCCAGCCGGGACTGCCCGAGCCGGCCCGAGCCGCGTTCGAGGAGATCGCCGGGCAGGCCCGCACCGCGCTGTCCGAGCTGCGCACCGTGCTCGGCGTGCTGCGGGCCGAGGCTGGCGCCGCCGAGCACTCCCCGCAGCCGTGCCTGGCCGATCTGCCGGACCTGGCCCGCCGGATGCGCGACGCCGGGACCGAGGTGTCGGTCACCGTGCGAGGCCGGGTGCGAGCGCTGGCCGGCTCGGTCGAACTGTGCGGTTACCGGATCATCCAGGAATCGCTGACGAACACCGGCCGCCACGCGCCGGGCAGCCGGGCGTGCGTGGACATCGATTATCGGGACGAGCAGCTCGTCGTCACGGTCCACGACGACGGTGCCGGGCGGCCGACGGCCAACGAATGTCCCACTGTCGGCGAGAGCGGATTCGGTCTGATCGGCATGCGCGAGCGCGTCGCGATGCTGCACGGGACCATGGCTGCCGGCCCCGACCCGGACGGCGGCTTCCGCGTCACCGCGCAACTGCCGCTGGTTCCGGCCGCGACTGCCGACCTCAACGGCCCCGAGTGTGCAGGTGAGGCCGGATGAGCACGCCCGACCGCCCCCTCCGGGTAATGATCGCCGACGACCAGGCAGTGGTGCGGATCGGCTTCACCGCCCTGCTCGACTCGCAACCGGACCTGCAGGTGGTCGGCGATGCCGGCGATGGACGCGAGGCGGTCCGGCTGGCCGGGCAGCTGCACCCGGACGTGGTGCTGATGGACATCCGGATGCCGGTGCTCGGCGGCATCGAGGCGACCGGCCTGCTGCGGGTCCAGAGCCCGGACGTCAAAGTGCTCATCCTCACCACTTTCGACCTCGACGACTACGTCTACGACGCCCTGCGCGCGGGCGCCAGCGGTTTCCTGCTCAAGGACGCCACCCCGGAGCAGATCCTGGAGGCGGTCCGCGTGGTCGGCGCCGGGGACGCCCTGCTCGCCCCGGCGCTGACCCGGCGGCTGATCGAACAGTTCGCCGGCCGGGCCAGGTTGCTGGCCCCGCCGGAACTCGTTCGGCTGACCCCGCGCGAGCAACAGGTAATGATGTTGGTGGCCCGGGGCCTGGCCAACGCCGAGATCGCCGGGCAGCTGCACCTGGCCGAGCAGACCGTCAAGACCCACGTCAGCGCGGTGCTGGCGAAACTCGGGCTGCGCGACCGGGTCCAACTGGTCGTCCTGGCCTACGAGTCCGGCCTGGTCACCCCGGGCGAGGGCGGAGCCTTGCGGCGAGCCGTGAGTGGATGACGGGCCGATAACGGGCGTGTAGCCGACCTCACTCCGAAGTATGAGAAAAACCCGCCTGATCGGGTACCGCCGGGCGAGGCGGCGACCGGCGGCCCGGCCATAGCGTCGAGACCATGAAAACCAGCCATCGAGTACTACGGGGCCTGCGATGATCGAGGCTCGCGCGCTCACCAAGCGATACGGCTCCACGACCGCTGTGGACGACCTCTCCTTCACAGTGGTCCCGGGCCGGGTGACCGGATTCCTGGGCCCCAACGGAGCGGGCAAGTCCACCACCATGCGGATGATCGTCGGCCTGGACCGGCCCACCTCGGGCACGGTGACCGTCAATGGAGAACCCTTCCAGGGCCTGGGCCGCGCCCTTGACGAAGTCGGCGCGCTCCTCGACGCCCGCGCCTGGCACGGTGGCCGCAGCGCCTATCACCACCTGCTCTGCCTTGCCCAGAGCAACGGCATCGGCCGCGGCCGGGTCCAGGAGGTGCTCGGGCTGGTGGGCCTGAGCGAGGTGGCCGGCAAACGGGCAGGCGCGTTCTCGCTGGGCATGGGCCAGCGCCTGGGCCTGGCCGCCGCACTGCTGGGCGACCCGGGAGTGGTCATCTGCGACGAGCCGGTCAACGGCCTGGACCCGGACGGTATCTCCTGGATCCGCGCCCTGCTGCGCTCACTGGCCGCCGAGGGGCGCACGATCCTGGTCTCCAGCCACCTGATGAGCGAGATGGCGCAGACCGCCGACCACCTGATCGTGATCGGCAAGGGCCGACTGCTCGCCGACGCGAGCATGGCCGAGGTCATCGCCGCCGGCCCGGCCGGGCACACCGTACTGCGCACCCCTCAACCCGAGGAGTTCACCCGGGCGCTGCGCGGCCGCTCGGCTCGGGTCGAGGCGGGCATCGACCCCGAAGAGCTCTTGGTCCACGGCTTGGAATGCGCCGCCGTCGGCGATCTCGGCGCAGCGCTGGGCCTGACCGTGCACGGTCTGGCAGCACAAAACCCCTCCCTGGAGGACGCCTATCTCGAACTCACCCGCGAGAGCGTCGAATACCGTATCTCCCGCGGACACGAGACCGGACCGAACGATTCAGGAGCCCGCAGATGACCGCCCCCGTACCCGCGCCCGCTTCCCGTATCCGCACCGTCGACTTCGCCGACCTTCTGAGCTCGGAATGGACCAGGCTACGCACCGTACGCTCGACGTACATCACGGCGCTCTTGGCCAGCGTGGGCACCGTGGTCATCGCGATCGCAATCTGCCTGCGCTACGTTCAGGAATACGACCAACTGAGCCCGGACGATCTCCAGAGCGACCTGACAAATTTCAGCCTCACCGGCGTGTACCTGGCCCAGGTCGCCCTCGGCGCGCTCGGTGTACTGGTGGTCTCCAGCGAGTACGGCACCGGCATGATCCGGGCCACCTTCACCGCGGTGCCACAGCGCCGGCTCGTGCTCGCGGCCAGGGGCCTCGTACTGGCCTCCGCCACGGTGCTGCTCGGCGAGGTCAGCACCTTCACCGCCTTCAGCCTCGGCCAGACGATCCTTTCCAGTAAACACATCGGCACCTCGCTCGCCGACCCGGGAGTGCTGCGCGCCGTCGTCGGCGCCGGGCTCTACCTGTCCGCCACCGCGCTGCTCGGCTTCGGTCTCGGCGCGCTGCTCCGGCACACCGCCGGAGCCCTGTCAGCCTTCTTCGGCCTGCTATACGCGCCCACCGCACTGATCGACCTGCTGCCCACCGACTGGCGCAACGACGTCATCAACTACATGCCGGTCAACGCCGGCAGCCAAATCATGACGGTCGTGCACACCGGCGGCGCACTCGGGGCCTGGACCGGCTTCGGAGTGTTCCTCTGCTACCCCGCCGCCGCCCTCATCGGCGCGCTCATCCTGGTCGAGCGGCGCGACGTCTGACTCGGCGCCCCCCACACCGGTCAACCCTCCCACGCAGGATCACTCCGCGACCGGCCCCCACCACCACACCGTGGCGTTTCCCCCTGTCACGGTCCACCCGCGCCTTGGCACACGACAACGGCACCCCGACCATAGCCCTGAGCCGACCCTCTCAGAACCCGAACCACCCGAACCACCCGAACCACCCGAACCACCAAAGATCATTCCCCGCGCCCTCCCTGAAACATACGATCCACAGCCCCCTCGCTGCTCAGCGAGGTACCGGCGATGTTCTGTAAATCCATCGCAAAAAGCTACGTAAAGCAGCCTTGAACAGCCACAATGCGACAGCCTATGACCCTTGGTCGTGATGGGCTTCAATGGGTTCGAGCTTAGGGGAGTTCAACCATTATGGACTGTCCAATGTGCTGACCAGGCTCTGAAGCTCCCGCAGGATTCGCAGCCTCCATGCGTTGTCGCGCCCTTGTCGCAATCATGGAATTTGGCAGCTGCCGGACCGCCGCAAAGCGACGTGGGTCCTGGGGATGGGCATCTACCTGTCCCGTGCTACCCAACCCAGATGACCAGTGATGTAACATCTGGAACACTCTCTCGACATGAGTACATCGAGTGCCGTCCCGATCCTTAGGACCGTTGATCTATCGGCGGCGTACCGGGCGGCTATGCGGCTTCTCGATCTCGTCGAGCCGCTGCTGAAACTCCCCAATGGCAGCCTCCGGATTCGCCGTAGCGAACTGGAGCGCTGGCTCACGGCTCACGAGGAAAAGTGCTGATGGAACTTACTTACTCTGTCCATGTCCACAAGGTTGAAGTCCGCAAGAATAGCGCTGGAAAAACCGTTTCATACCGCGTGGGATGGCTAGTCGAAAGGCTGCCGTTGTGGCGAGAGACGTTCAAGACTGCCGCCCAAGCCGACTCCTTCCGCTCCGAACTGATCGCAGCGACCAAACGAGGCGAGCCATTCGACGGCGCGACCGGGCGACCCGCGAGCGACAACCGCAAGGCCGCAAGCCCGGCATGGTTCGCATTCGCCCAGGACTCCGGGGTTCCGCAGATCACCACTCACCGAGTGTTATAAAGTGCCCTTGACCTGGGCAAATGAGGGTACTCATAGAGACATGGCGTGTTACTGGACCCTCGAAAAATCGCAGGTCACACGCTTGCCGGTGAGAACCATCCAGATGGGCGGCTTGGGTTGCTCACCATCACCGCAAGATGTTACTGACTGTCCGCCATGTTCGCAATCGGAGTCGCAGCAGATTGTGATACTCCCACCTGCGTCGATAAAAGCAGCCCGACCGCAGTCGTGTCGCTATTGCGGCCGTCGAGCACCATGTAAGGACCGCCCGTGAGCTGCATCGACGGCCGCACCTAGATACACGGGCATTTCGGGCGCTGACCCGTATCCTTCCAGCTCAGAGGACCTTTTGTGTTACTAGTTAAGGCATTTATCTGCGGAACCCGGGGGACTGCGCGGGGAGCAAATGGCCCTACGTCTTGTCGAATCATCGGCACGGCATTGCCGACACGATGGCCGATGCGACCGAGGTCATGCCTTCCAGCAAGATTGTCGCTCTGAGCACTGCGGATCTACCGGCCGCCGTGCGCTGGGCAGTCAGTGAGAAAGTCCGTGACCCCGCACGAGAAGCTCCACCGAACCTCGCGCCAGCTATCGGCTGGCTGGAGCGCAACACGGTGCCTATGTCCGCGTTCGAGGAAAAGGGCCAAGGTGCGCAACTGGCTAGGCAACTGCTGGACCGGCTCAGTGGTAGGCAAGATGGTTCGCCCGCAGCTGCGAGCATGGCAATGCGCAATCGTGCCATCGCAAACAACCTGATGAGCTACGCAATCGAGATGGGTGTCTTGAATGCCAACCCGCTCAAAGCGGTGAAATGGACCAAGCCGAAAGTCTCCGAGGAAATCGACGTCCGGGTCGTTGCCAACCCGGATCAGGCTGCCCGGCTCCTGTCAGCCGTGGCCACCCACGGCGAACTGGGAGAAAGGTTGGTGGCGTTCTTCGGCTGTATGTGCTAGGCCGCATTGCGGCCTGAGGAAGTCATCGGCTTGCAGCGGGATGACTTGGCGAGCTTACTCAAGAAGGGCTGGGGAGAGGCGCTGCTGTACACGGCGGAAACGTCGCCGGGTAAGAGCTGGACCGACAGCGGCACACAAAGCGAGCGTCGCAGCCTCAAGCAACGCGCCACCGATGTGGTCCTGTACCGATCCACCCCATCCTGGTCGCACTGCTTCGCTCCCACCTGGAGCGGTTCCCCACTGCGACAGGGGACGTCTTTCGCGGACCGCGCGGCGGCCGGATCTCCGACAGCGGCTACCTGCCGCATTTCCACACGGCACGTACTGGAGCATTCACCCCGGCTGAAGCGGCCTCACCCCTCGCTGAACGGCCCTATGAGCTCCGACACGCCGCAGTCTCCACGTGGTTGAACGTCGGAGTAGACCCGGCTCAAGTAGCCGAGTGGGCAGGGCACTCCGTGGCGGTCCTACTCCGGGTGTACGCCAAGTGCATCTCTGGCAAGGACGCCGAAGCCAAGCGGCGCATTCTCGACGCCATGAAGCCCGAGCCCGAGCCCGAGCCCGATGCCGAAAGGCCTGAAGGCGAGGCTTCCCCCATGGGGAACGTATAAGGAACGATCAGCCGTATCTGGTCGTGATGGGCCGTAACCAGACGTATAAATGGGTTGAGCCCCCGCTCAGCGTTTCCGCTGTTCGGGGGCTCTTTTGCCTAACCGTGGCAGGTAAAGGATTCGAACCTTTGTAGCTTTCGCGATGGATTTACAGTCCACTCCCATTGGCCGCTCGGGCAACCTGCCAAGGTGATCACTCCCGAAGGAGTGGCCTCGAAAAGGATAGCCTATAAACGGGGGTGGTCCGCCACCGGTTTGCGGTGCGTCGGGTGAGATCGGGTGGGACTCGGGAGACGGTCGACAACCGCAGCCCCCTCCCCACCTCCGAACTACGGCTGCAACGGCGGGTAAGCCGGGTCGAGCAGCCCGTTCTCCTTGAGGAACCCGTGCAGCGGGGTCGTTTCCGGGTAGTGGCCCCACGCGTGGTCACCATCCCCCTGGCCGACGCCGCCGAGGAGCTGCTTCTGGATCGGGGAGAATGTGTCGTAGATCTCACTCGCCTGGAGCTTGGCGACTTCGTCGCGGTTGGCTATCCAGCGGTGGGTGTACGCATAGAACATGGCCTTGCGGGTGATGTCCGAGTAGTTGTTGGTGCGGGTGTGCCACAGGCGGCGGTCGAAGAAGACCACGTCGCCGGGGTTGGCGCACACCTCGACCGATCCTTCTGGCTCGGGCCAGACCACGTCGCGGCGGGGCGGGCCGTCGATCCGGTTGGTCAGGTGGCTGCCGGGGACGACCTTGAAGTTGCCGCGGCCCTGGACGGACACGTCCGACAGCCAGTACGCCAGCTTCACCGACAGGCGCGGGCGGGGGGAGGTCTCCAGTTCGCGGTTCTGCCGGCCGCCGTCCTGGTGCCACTCGTACCGGTACGGCTTCTCGATCCGGATCGGCGGGTGCACGTCCAGGTGGGAGTGGTAGATGTGGATGTTCCAGCCGAGGATCGACCAGACGAACGGGAAGGTGGCCGGGTGGTCGATCAGGCTGACGGTGTCGGGGGCGCTGTTCACGCCGCACAGCAGGTGCATCGCACCCTCGGCGGACAGGCGCTCCCCGGCCTGCTCGGCGGCGTAGACGCGGTCGATCACGGCGGTGTAGAGCTCGACCTCGCTCGCGCTCAGCGCGCCGGGTATGACCAGATACCCGTCACGGTCGAACTGGGCGCGTTGCTCGGCGGTCATGGGCGTTGTGGCACGGGTGTCGGTCGAAGTGGACATGATTCCCCAACTGTCTACTGAGTGCGTGTTCGGGTGGAAATGACCGTATATTTGCCGACTCGGAAAGTTCCCTTGCTGGTCGGCTTGTTGGACAACCATAGTAGACGCGCCAGGTGCGCGAACGGTTGTCTGCATGTAACCGGGCGCTCTTGTGCAGCACTTCTGCGGGTGCTGTTCTGAGAGGCGTGGACGAGTTGAGGCGTGAGGCCGACACGATCGTCGTCGGCGCCGGGGCGGCCGGGTGTGTGCTGGCTGCGCGGCTTTCCGAGGACCCCTGCCATCAGGTGCTGCTGGTCGAGGCCGGGCCGGACTACCCGTCCGTCGACCTGCTGCCGGACGAGCTGCGCAGCGGCTGGCGCGCGGCCGGGACGCACGACTGGGCCTACACCGACGAGGTCACCGGCGGGCCGGTGGCCCGGGCCCGGGTGGTCGGCGGCTGCTCGGCGACCAACGGGACCGTGGCGCTGCGCGGCACCCCGGCCGACTACGACCGCTGGGCCGCGCTGGGCAATCCGGGCTGGGCCTACGCCGACGTGCTGCCTGCCTTCCGCCGGGTCGAGGACGATCTGGACTTCGCCGACCAGTGGCACGGCCGGGGCGGCCCGATCCCGGTCCGGCGCTACCGGCCCAAGGAGCTGACCTGGGCGAACGCCGCCGCCTACACCGCGATGGTGCTGGCCGGGTTCCCGGAGCTGGCCGACCACAACCGGCCCGGCGCGGTGGGGCTGGGCCCGGCGCCGGTGAACACGGTCGGCGGGGAGCGGATGGGCGCGGCCCGGACCTACCTGGCCCGGGCCCGGTCCCGGGACAACCTGGCCGTGCTGCCGGACGCCCTGGTCGACCGGGTGGTGATCGAGCACGGCCGGGCCGTGGCCGTACAACTCGCCGACGGCCGGATGGTCCGGGCGGACCGGATCGTGCTGGCCTCGGGCGCGTACGGCTCGCCGGCGATCCTGCTGCGTTCCGGCGTCGGCGCGGCCGGGCAGCTGCGTGAGCTGGGCATCAGCGTGCACGCGGACCTGGCCGGGGTGGGCGCGAACCTGCAGGAGCACCCGGGGGTGTCCGTGATCTGGCCGGCCGACGCCGCGCAGCCGGACGGGCCGCGGTTCCAGATCGTGGCGACCTGGCGCAGCGGGCTGGACCCGCAGGCGGTGGACTCCGGCTACGACATGCAGCACCTGCCGGCCGGCGCCCCGGGGATGTTCTGGATCTCGGCTGCGGTGATGACCCCGCGGTCGCGCGGCACGGTGCGGCTGGCCTCGGCCGACCCGGCCGCCGCGCCGCGGATCCGGCTGAACCTGCTGGAGGACCCGCTGGACCTGGCCCGCCTGGTCGCCGGGGTGCGCTCGGCCCGGCAGATCGGCGCCGAGTCGCCGATGACGGACCTGGCCGCCGGGCCGGAGCGGTGGCCCGGGGCCGGGATCGAGGACGACGAGGAGCTGGGCCGGGCGGTGCGCGCCGCGGCCTGGACGTACCACCACGCGGCCGGGACCTGCGCGATGGGCCCGGAGCCGGCCGACGGCGCGGTGGTCGACGCCGGGGGAGCGGTGCACGGCGTGGAGGGGCTCTACGTGGCCGACGCGTCGATCATGCCGGTGCTTCCGGCGGGGAACATCCACCTGCCGACGATGATGGTGGCCGAGCGGATAGCGGAGCTGTTGGGCAAGGAGAACGTGCAGGTCGGAGCCGTGGCGGAGGCCCGGTAAGCGTCGGTGCGCCGGGCAGGCGCGGCTCAGCCGCCGCGGACGGAGGAACAGCCGCCGCCGGCCCAGCGGGCATAGGCCGGGACCCAGTTGGTCGCGATGGCGTCGACCCGATCGCGGCTGAGACTGCTCCATTCGGCTGACGACGGAGGGGTCCAGGCCCACACCACCAGCCCGGCCCGGTGCCAGCCGGCGACCTCGGCGGCCGTCATCCCGGTGTACTGGAGGTAGAGGATCCGGGCCCCGGTGGCGAGCACCGCACTGGGCGGCGGGTCCCCGGCGTCCTGCAGGAAGGCGGTCGGGACCGACGGCGCCGCGGCGCGGAACGCCAGCAGGTCCGGCGCGGTCCACCCGGCCACCACGATCCGCGAACTCAGCCCGGACGCCGCGATCACCTGCGCGAAGTGGGCGAACTGGGTCTGCGCGGGCACCGGGTCCGAGCCGTCCAGCGGGTCGGACTCCATCTGGATCACGATCGGCAGCCCGGTCGCGCGGATTCCGGCGAGCAGTTGCGCGAGGGTCTGCGGGTGCAGCCCGGCCCGGATCTGGCCGGCGTCGTCGCGGGAGGTCAGCGCGGTGAACCGGGCCGCGGTGTAGCCGGTGATCGGCCCGGTCCCGGATGTGGTCCGGTCGACGGTCGGATCGTGCAGCGCGACCGGGACGCCGTCCGCGGTCCAGCGCACGTCGACGTTGAGGATGCCGGCGCCGTGCCGGGCCGCGTCGACCTCGCTCCAGGAGGTGTTCTCCGGGAACGCGTCCGGATTCCCGCCCTCGCCGCGGTGCGCGATCACCGGCGGGATCCGGCAGCCGGACGAGGCCGAGCCCTGGTGGGGGATGGCGGCGAAGAAACCGGCGGCGGTGGGGAGGGAGTCCAGGGCCTGAATCGGGTGCCCCAGGGCCGTCACCGTGATGGGCGCGGGTGCCGAGACCCTTGGCGAAGGCGAAGGCGAAGGCGAAGGCGAAGGCGAAGGCGAGGGTGAGGGCGAAGCGACAGGGGCGCCGACACCGCGCCCGGCATCGGCGTACCCTGCGGATGACCCATGCGCGAAACAAACCAGTGCGACAGCAGACACCAGCATGGCGGCGGCCGATCTGATGCGCATGCAGTCAGGATAATGAGCCGACCTGCGTTTCCGCGGGCGCAGGGCCGGGCCGTTGCGCCGAAAGATGACAAGGTGATGAGGAGACGAGGTGATCAGACGACCCTGACACCCGGTCAGACCGCGTACGCCAGCCCGAGTCCGAGCGCCGCGGCGGCCAGACCGAAGGCGATGCTGCTCACCATGTTCACCAGCGCGAGCGTCGCCCGGCCGTCCTCGGCCAGCCGGATCGTCTCCACGCTGAACGTCGAGAAGGTCGTATACCCGCCGCACACCCCGGTACCGACCACCGCGAGCACGTCGGCCGGCATCCCGTGCCGCCCGGCCAAACCGACGAGCAGACCGAGCACGAACGCACCACTCACGTTGATCAGCCAAGTCCCGCCCGGGAACGGCGCGGCCGGGACCGGCGCCGTCCCGCGCCGACGGGTCACCGCCCGGTCGACCAGATACCGCGCCACCGCGCCGAACGACGCACCCAGACCCACCAAGGCCATCAGTCCCATTGTCAGACCTCCGCCTTATCCGCTGCGGCGCTCTGCGCGCCCGCTTCGGCCGCCAACCGGCGCCGCGCGAGCACGGCGCGGCCGCAGGCCAGGCCCAGGCAGGTCGCGGCGAGGCCGGCCGCGAGCGAGCCGCCCACGTTCAGCGCGGCGGCCCCGTAGTGCCGGTCGGCGAGCAGCCGGTCCGTGTCGACCATCCAGGTGGAGAACGTCGTGTAGGCGCCGCAGAAGCCGACGCCGAGCAACGGGCGCACGTACCGGGTCGGCGGCCAGATCTCCACCACGAACACCAGCAGCAACGCCAGGACGAAGGACCCGGACACGTTGATCGCGAAGGTGGTCGCGGGGAAGGCTCCGTGCCTGGTCGGGAAGGTCAATCCGAGTTCGTACCGGCTCACCCCGCCGGCGAAGCCGCCCACCGCGATCGCGGCGAGCACCCGGGCGGTGTGGGGTTGCGCCGGCGGCGCCGCAGAGACTTCGACGTCCGGGTCGACCGGCAGCACCGATCTGGATGGTTCGCTGTCGCGGCTGTTCGCCATCGGGCACACCTCTCCTACTCGCAGAACCACTCAAGTAGGGACCGTTGGCAGGCGTCGGGCCGGGTCGGCCAGGCGCCGCGGTCGATGGCGAGCCCCTCCGCCAGAACGCGCACCATTATAGGGAGGGCGCGAACGAGGCAGTTATATAGGTACCGCCGAACGCTAGCCGAGTTCCTCGCCGATGGCCCTGGCGAAGGCGGTGACATCCTCCTGCGTCGTGTCGAACGAGGTCATCCAGCGCACCTCGCCGGTGTGCTCGTTCCAGGTGTAGAAGCGGAAGTGCTTCTGCAGCCGTGCGGCGGCCTCGGGCGGGATGACCGCGAAGACGGCGTTCGCCTGCACTTTCCGGGTGACCTGCACGCCCGGGATCTCGCGGACGGCCTCGTACAGCCGCTGCGCCATCTCGTTGCTGTGTTTCGCGTTGCGCAGCCACAGGCTCGTGCCGAGCAGGGCGTCGAACTGCGCCGACATGAACCGCATCTTGGACGCCAGCTGCATCCCGGCCTTGCGCAGGTACTGCACGCCGCGGGCCGCGTCCGGGTTGAGCACCACGATCGCCTCGCCGAGCATCAGGCCGTTCTTCGTGCCGCCGAAGGAGAGCACGTCCACGCCCGCGTCCGTGGTGAAGGCGCGCAGCGGCTGGTCCAGGGTCGCGGCCGCGTTGGCCAGCCGGGCGCCGTCCAGGTACACCTTCATGCCGCGCTCGTGCGCGTGTATGCAGATCGCCCGGATCTCCTCCGCGGAGTAGCAGGTGCCCAGTTCGGTGGTCTGGGTGATCGCCACGACCCGCGGCTGGGCCCGGTGCTGGTCGCCGAAGCCGAAGGCCTCCCGGTCGATCAGCTCCGGGGTCAGCTTGCCGTCCGGGGTGGGCACCGGCAGCAGTTTCAGCCCGGCGATCTTCTCCGGGGCGCCGCACTCGTCCACCTGGATGTGCGCGGTCGCGGCGCAGATCACCGCCTCCCAGCGCTCGGTCATCGCCTGGAGCGCGACCACGTTCGCGCCGGTGCCGTTGAACACCGGGAAGGCGGCGGCGCGCAGGCCGAAGTGGCTGCGGAACACCTCCTGCAGGTGCTCGGTGTACTCGTCGTCGCCGTAGCTGACCTGGTGGCCTCCGTTGGCCTTGGCGATCGCGGTGAGGACCTCGGGGTGGATGCCGGCGTAGTTGTCGCTGGCGAAGCCTCGGACGGCCGGGTCGTGGCGTCGTTCGACGGTCATGGTGGTGCAGCTCCCTCGTGGTCGGTGCCGGGTTCGGCGCAACGGGCGGCGACTTCGGCTTCGACGATACCTACTCGGCCGGCCGTCGGACTCGCCCGCCCGGTTCAGCCGGTGATGCCCCGGGTGGAGGCGACCACGCCGCGCAGCTTCTTCTCCAGTGCCTCGTAGAACATGCTCAGCGGGAACTCGTCCGGCCGGACCAGGTCGACCAGCGCCTTGGCCGGGCCGTCCAGCGGCAGCGCCTCGGCCCAGGGCTCGGTCAGGCCGCGGGCCCAGACCGAGGCCGGGTTCGGGGTGACGTACTCGGCCACCAGTTCGTACGCGGCGATCCAGTGTGCGGTCTTCGGCCGGTCGATGCCCTCGCGGTAGAGCAGTTCGATCCGCTCGCACAGGGCGATCACGGCCGGGGTGGCCAGGTCCCAGTCGATGGTCAGCGTGTTGTCGGTCCAGCGCAGCGCGTCGGAGCGGTGCAGGTAGGCGAACAGCAGCTGGCCGTTGAGGCCGTCGTAGTTGCGCACCCGGGCGCCGGTGATCGCGAAGCGGAAGATCCGGTCGAAGATGATCGCCTGCTGCACGCCGCGGGCCTGGGCCAGGCCCTCGGCCTCCAGCCGGACCGCCTCGCGGAACGCGGTCAGGTCGCAGCGCAGCTCCTCCAGGGCGTAGAGCCAGTACGGCATCCGCTGCTTGATCATGAACGGGTCGAACGGCAGGTCGCCGTGGCTGTGCGTGCGGTCGTGCACCATGTCCCAGAGCACGAACACGTCCTGCGCGGCGCTCTGGTCGGCCACCAGGGCCTCGGTCTCCGGCGGCAGCGCGAGCCGGGTGGTCCGGGCGGCCGCCTCGACCACGGTGCGGAACCGGGCCGCCTCCCGGTCGCAGAAGATCGCGCCCCAGGTGTAGACCGGCACCTCGCGCACGGCGACGGTCTCCGGGAAGAGCACGGCCGAGTTGGTGTCGTAGCCGGCGGTGAAGGCGTCGAAGGCGATCGGGACGAACATCGGGTTGTCGTACCGGTCCTGTTCCAGCGCGGCCAGCCAGTCCGGCCAGACCACGTGCAGCAGCACCGCCTCGAAGTTGCGGTCCGGGTTGCCGTTCTGGGTGTACATCGGGAAGAGGACCAGGTGGCGCAGCCCGTCGATCCGCTGCCGCTCCGGCCGGAAGGCGAGCAGCGAGTCCAGGAAGTCCGGCACGCCGAACCCGCCGGCCACCCATTTTTGCAGGTCGGCGACCAGGGCGGTCAGGTACTCGGCGTCGTGCGGGAAGTCCGGGGCCAGCTCGCCGACCGCGTCGATCATGGCGTGCACGGCGGCTTGGGCCGGGCCGGCGTCGTGCTCGGACAGGTCGATCGAGCCGTCCTTGGACTGGAGCGGGCGCAGCTGCTCGATCGCGGCGGCCAGGCGGGACCAGGCGGTCTGGCCGAGGACCGGCGCCGGTTGGTCGACCATCACACTTATCCCGGTCATAACCCACTCCTCCCATAAGTTTTACGCGTACAAGCCCTATTCTACGAAAGAATTATCGGCACAGCTCAGCTGGAGAAGCAAGAAGCGGTTTGTCACGAGCTGCTCATGCAGGCGCGCAGCAGCACCGACGCGGCGCCGGCGCAGGTGAACGGGCTGCGCACCGGGCCGGAAGTCGTGACGATGATGTGAACAGAGACACAAAGGAGCAGTTGAACAGGAGAACAGGCGTACGAGCCGGCCGAGGATGCCGCCCGGCTACAGCGGCAGCCGCCCGGCGACCGGGATCAGCCAGTACCCGCCGAGCGCCAGGCAGCCCAGGCCGACCACGCTGAAGACGAACACCCAGAAGATCCCGGGCAGCCTGGTCAGGCCGGCCAGCTGGTCCGCGTCGGAGTTCGCGGCCCGGCCGGAGCGGCGCTGGGCCTGCAGCTCGACGATCGGCCGGACCCCGCCGAACAGCAGGAACCAGACCGCGAGGTAGGCGAACCCGGCCTGGATCCGGGCGTCGGCGTACCAGGTCGCGGCGAACACCGCCGCGCCCGTCGCCAGCATGGTCAGCAGGCCGAAGAAGTTGCGGATCATCAGCAGCATCAGCCCCAGCAGCACCACCGAAGCCCACAAGAGAGCCGTGATGTGGCCGAACGAGAGCAGCGCGGCGCCGCCCAGGCCGAGCAGCGGGGGCGCGACGTACCCGGCCAGCGCGGTCAGCACCATGCCGGGGCCGGTCGGCTTGCCGTAGGAGATGGTCACCCCGGAGGTGTCCGCGTGCAGCCGGATCCCGCTCAGCCGCCGGCCGGTGCACAGCGCGATCAGGGCGTGGCCGCCCTCGTGCGCGATGGTCACCGCGTTGCGGGCCAGCCGCCAGACCGGGCGGTAGGCGACCATCGCGGCCGCCACGCCCGCGGCCGCCAGCACCAGCCACCTCGGCGGGGTCGGCTGGGCGTTGGTGATCTCTTGCCAGAGCTCGCCGAAACTGGTGATGGTCATGGCCGAAGTTTCCTAGAAGGAGTGGGGTCCGGTCCAGCCCCCGCCGTACCCGGAATAGTGGATCGGCGCGCCGGCCGGCTGGCGGGGCAGGGCGAACACGTCCAGCACGGTCCCGTTCTCCCGGTACCCGGTGGCCAGCGGGGTGCCCGCGGGCAGGCCGTTGCCGTTGGGCACGATGCCCACGGTCCAGGACCCGTCCGGCCGGCAGGCGTACTGGCGCAGCCGGCCGACCTCGTCGACCACGAACACCAGCAGCTGCTGGTCGTCCTGGTAGCCGGTGGCCACCGAGGCGGGACTGGTCAATCCGCCGCCGGGCAGCACCTGCGAACGCCAGGTCTGCCCGTCGAACCGGAACTCGCGCAGGTCCCCGTCGTCGTCGACCACGAACACGCTCGGGTCCACCCCGCGGCGCCGGTAGCCGGTGGCCAGCGGCGCGCCGGCCGGCAGCCGGGCCTCGGCCGGGGAGAGCGGATTCCACATCCCGCCGGTCTCCTCGACCAGCACCTGGAAGGCGCCGTCCCGGTCCACCGCGAACACGGCCAGCCGGCCGCGCTCGGCCAGGTACCCGGTGGCCAGGTACCCGGTGGCCAGGTTCGCGCCGTGCGGCAGGGTGCCGCCGAGCGGCAGTTGCAGCTTGCGCCAGCGTTCGTCATCCGTGCCGGTGAAACACAACAGCTCCCCGGCCCGCCCGGCGCTGAACACGGCCAGCTTGCCGCCGCCGTCCAGATACCCGGTGACCAGCCCGGAGCCCGGCGGGATGCCGAGGGCGTCCGGCACCACGTCGCTGCGCCAGCCGGAGCGGCCGTCGGCGTAGTAGAGCCGCAGCATGCCGTCGCGGTCGACGGTGAACACGTCGAACCGTTCCCCGCGCATCTGGTGGCCAGTGGCCACAGCTCCGGCCGGGTGGTAGTCGGTGCTGAACGGGAGCCCGTCGGCCTGGGGCAGCTGGACCGGGCGCCAGTTCGCGACCGCGCCGGAGAACGGCTCCTCCACGAGGCAGCGCAGCACTCCGGAATCGTCGACGAAGAACACGTGCAGTAGATCCCGGCTCTGCGGACGCACGGCCGCAAGTTGGCCACCCACCCGGCTCACGGGTGTCACCTTCCCCCTGAACAGAACATCAATGGTCGGTTCATGTGGTTCTGCTGTGCGTGCCCATCATCCGGTATGCAAGCAGTCGAAGGTAGTGCAATGGCAAAATTCACTGTGCGTGGCAAGGTGATCGCGGTGTGCATGGTGCGGCTGGTACGTACGGTGTTTCTGGTCAGGGTGAGCCGTAGCAGTCCTTGGCGCGTACCGCGGCGCCGAACAGGGCCTGCCAGGTGGCGTAGTTGCAGACGCCGTTGGCTTGTAAGTTCCCGCCCATGAAGTCGTCGTAGTTGCGCTGGAACTGGTAGACCGCGTCCGTGGTCTGCTGTTCGTCCGAGCCCGAGGCGTCCAGGCCGTTGCGCGCGCAGATCGAGACATACCGGCCCTGATAGCTGATCAGGAAGCCGTACTGCTGAAGCCGGGCCTGAAGCTGGGCCACGGCCTGGCCGCTGCTGCCCTCGGACAGGGTCTGGAACGCCGCGCTGGCCGTGGCGCTCGCGCTCGGGCTGGCGTGGGTCGGCGGCGCGGCCGGGGCCGTGACCGGCTTCCCGGTGGCCGGGGCGCTGCCGGCCGGGGCGGTCGGCCGGGCCGAGGGGGTCGGCGTCGCGGTGGCGCTCGGCGTGGCCTGCGGGCTGGCGCTGCCGCCGAGCGAGCCGTTCCCGGTCCCGCCCGCGATCACGATCAGCTGGGTGGTCGGCAGGCCGGGCAGGGCGGCCGGCGCGGTCGGGTTCGGCGACAGGCCGCCGTTGGTCAGGATCAGGATCAGTCCGCCGATCATGGCCAGGGTCGCGCAGACCCCGATCATCGCGGGCAGGCGGCCGGGCCGGTTGCCCGCGCTGTGCCGCTTGCGCTCGGCCGGCGGGCTGTCGCCGGACCCGTCGGCGGCGAGCAGCCCGCGGCCGGCGTCCACCCGGTCGAGTTCGCGGCTGGGCACGGTCCGGGCCGAGGCGACCTCCCGGGCGCTCGGCCCGGCCAGGCCCTGGCCGGGATGTTCGCGCAGCTCACGCGGGTTGCGCGGCGCGGCGATGCCCGGGGACGGCGGCACGGCGAGCACCGCGGTCGGGTCCGGCCGGGCGCCCGGGCCGGCGGCCCGCTGCCGGTACTGCTGCTGCGCGTCGATCAACCGGACCGCGCGTTCGCGCGGGGGCGGGGGCACCGGGATCACGGCCGGCAGCCCGCCGGGGACCGGGGGCATCACGATCGTCTCGTCGTGCGAGGTGGTCTGCTCGTCCAGGGTGCGGCGGAAAGCCGAGGCCTGGGCCGCCGACTGCTCGGGCGTCGGCGCAGCAGCCTGCGGCGGTATTCGGCCCGAGGCGTGGTCGGCGTGCGTCGGTTCCACGGGGTCCTCACTGCGAGTCGGGCGAGTCGGACGGGTCGGGAGCGGAACGGGTGTTCAGGCGCGATTGCGGTCAGCACGCTACCGCATCCCCGTCCGTCCGCGTAAGGGGATTGGCCCGGGGCGGCAGTGCTACGCTCGGCGCATGCATGCCAGCGGGGTTTGCGAGTTGCGCCGATACCTTATCCGGCCGCGCTGACCGAACCGGGCCCGGGCTCACCGGCCGGAGGTTCCCCAGCGCGGCGTCCCCTCCTGCGCGATGGCCTTTTCCGCGCCTGCGCCCTCCTGGCCGCCCTCCGGGTCAGCCGTCGCAGCGTCCCCCCGTCACCCACACCCACCATCAGGAATCACCCATGAGCGAGTCCGCCCCGAGCCCGACCCCGACCGACGAGCCGGCCCACCGTTACACCGCCGCCCTGGCCGGCCGGATCGAAGACCACTGGCAGGAGTACTGGGAGAGCCACGGGACCTTCCAGGCGGCGAACCCGGCCGGCTCCGCCGCGACCGAGGGCGGGCCGCGGCCGGCCGACAAGTACTACCTGATGGACATGTTCCCGTACCCGTCCGGCTCCGGCCTGCACGTCGGGCACCCGCTCGGCTTCATCGCCACGGACGTGGTGGGCCGGTACCAGCGGATGCTGGGCCGCAACGTCCTGCACACCATGGGCTTCGACGCCTTCGGCCTGCCGGCCGAGCAGTACGCGGTACAGACCGGCACCCACCCGCGGGTGACCACCGAGCGCAACGTGGAGCGTTACCGCGAGCAGATCAGCCGGATCGGCCTGGCCCACGACAAGCGCCGCGGCGTGTCCACCACCGACCCGGGGTTCTACCGCTGGACCCAGTGGATCTTCCTGCAGATCTTCAACGCCTGGTACGACCCGGAGGCCGGCCGGGCCCGCCCGGTGGCCGAGTTGGTGGCCGAGTACGACTCCGGCCGCCGGCCGACCCCGGACGGCCGGGCCTGGTCCGCGCTGACCGCGGCCGAGCGGGCCACGCTGGTGGATGCGCGCCGGCTGGCCTACATCTCCGACGCCCCGGTCAACTGGTGCCCGGCCCTGGGCACCGTGCTGGCGAACGAGGAGGTCACCGCGGACGGCCGGTCCGAGCGCGGCAACCACCCGGTGTTCAAGCGCAACCTGCGCCAGTGGAAGATGCGGATCACCGCCTACGCCGACCGGCTGCTGGACGACCTGGACCGGCTGGACTGGCCCGAGCCGGTCAAGCTGATGCAGCGCAACTGGATCGGCCGGTCCGAGGGCGCACGGGTGCGCTTCCCGGCCGGCCCGGGCGAGATCGAGGTCTTCACCACCCGCCCGGACACCCTGTTCGGCGCGACCTACATGGTGCTGGCGCCCGAACACCGGCTGGTCGACGAGCTGGTCCCGGCCGCCTGGCCGGACGGCATCCCGGCCGTGTGGACCGGCGGCGCGGACAGCCCGGCCGGGGCGGTGGCCGAATACCGGGCCCAGGCCAAGGCCAAGAGCGAGGTCGAGCGGACCGCCGAGGGCCGGGTGAAGACCGGCGTGTTCACCGGCGCCTACGCGGTCAACCCGGTCGACGGCGAGCAGGTCCCGGTCTTCATCGCCGACTATGTCCTGGCCGGCTACGGCACCGGCGCGATCATGGCCGTGCCCGCGCACGACCAGCGCGACTTCGAGTTCGCCCGCGCGTTCGAGCTGCCGATGCGGATCGTGGTCGACCCGGGCGAGCGGCGCCCGGCCGACGTGGCCGAGTGGACCGAGTCCTTCGACTCCTACGACGCGCCCGCGGTCAACTCCGCCAACGAGGCGGTGTCGGTCGACGGCCTGCCGGTGGCCGAGGCCAAGTCCGCGATGATCCGGTACCTGGAGGCGGCCGGCGTCGGCACCGGCGCGGTCACCTTCAAGCTGCGCGACTGGCTGTTCTCCCGGCAGCGCTACTGGGGCGAGCCGTTCCCGATCGTCTACGAGATCGACCCGGAGACCGGCCGGGCCGGGGAGCACGCGATCGCCCTGCCCGAGTCGATGCTGCCGCTGGAGCTGCCGGACATCCCGGACTACGCCCCGCGCACCTTCGCCGACGACGACGCGGCCAGCGCGCCCGAACCGCCGCTGGCCCGGGCCGCGGACTGGGCCGAGGTGGAACTGGACCTGGGCGACGGGCCGAAGCGGTACCGCCGGGAGACCAACACCATGCCGCAGTGGGCCGGCTCCTGCTGGTACTACCTGCGCTACCTGGACCCGGACAACGACCAGCGGTTCGCCGACCGCGAGGTGGAGCGGTACTGGATCGGACCGCAGGGGCCGGACGACGTCGGCGGCGTGGACCTGTACGTCGGCGGCGCCGAGCACGCGGTGCTGCACCTGCTGTACTCCCGCTTCTGGCACAAGATCCTGTTCGACCTGGGCCACGTCTCCGGTGCCGAGCCGTTCCGCCGATTGTTCAACCAGGGCTACATCCAGGCCTACGCTTACACCGACGAGCGGGGCGTCTACGTCCCGGCCGAGGAGGTGCAGGAACGCGACGGCGAGTACTACTACCAGGACCAGAAGGTCCGGCGCGAGTACGGCAAGATGGGCAAGTCGCTGCGCAACTCGGTCAGCCCGGACGAGTTCTGCGACACCTGGGGCGCCGACACCCTGCGCGTGTACGAGATGGCGATGGGCCCGCTGGAGGTCTCCCGCCCCTGGGACACCAAGGCGGTCTCCGGCGCGTTCCGCTTCCTGCAGCGGGTCTGGCGCAACGTGGTGGACGAGGAGACCGGCCTGCCCCGGGTGACCGCGGACGAGCCGGACCTGGCCACCCGGCGCGCGGTGCACGCCGCGATCGCCGGGGTCCGCGAGGACCTGGACCACCTGCGCTTCAACACGGCGATCGCGAAGCTGACGATGTTGAACAACACCCTGACCAAGCTGTCGGCCGTGCCCCGCCCGGTGGCCGAGGACCTGGTCGTGATGGTCGCGCCGTTCGCCCCGCACCTGGCCGAGGAGCTGTGGGAGCGGCTGGGGCACCGTGACGGGATCGCCTACCGGCCGTTCCCGGTGGCCGACCCGCAGTACCTGGTCGCCGACGAGGTGACCTGCGTGGTGCAGGTGGCCGGCAAGGTACGGGACAAGGTGCAGGTGCCCCCGGACATCACCGAGGAGGCCCTGCGCGAGACGGCCCTGGCGGCCGAGGGCGTCGTGCGGGCGCTGGACGGCCGGGCGATCCGGACGGTTATCGTGCGCGCACCGAAGCTGGTCAATATTGTTCCGGTATGACGACTGGCGACCCGCGGCCGACCGGCACCGAATCCGAGCTCGATATCGCGTCCTCTGATACGGATGGTGCGGACGGGACGGTTGAATCAGTACCCGTCCCGTCCGGGCCGTTGCCCGGCCTGGAGGTGTTGCTCGCCCCGATCCCCGCGTTGCTGGGGATCGGGGTGTGCGCGTCCTCATGCTGGGCGCTGGGTTGGCAGTGGGCGCTGATTCCCTTTCTGCTCCTGGGAATCGGCGGCAGCGCCCTGGCCGTGATCGACCTGCGCCTGATGCGCCTGCCCAACAAGATCGTGCTGCCGCTGTACGTCACGGGCCTGATCGGCCTGGCCGCGGCGAGCGTCCCGGGAGCGCACTGGAACCGGCTTGTCATCAGCCTGATCTGCCTGGCGTTGTTCTACGGGATCTTCTATGTCCTGGCGGTCTTCGGCCCGATGGGCTTCGGCGACGTGAAGCTGGTCGGCGTGCTCGGACTGCACCTGGGCTGGCTCGGGTTCCAGTACGCGTACGCCGGAATCCTGCTCGGAACGCTCAGCGCGGCCCTGGGCGCGCTGGTGCTGATCCCGTTGCGCCGCAAGGCCTGGCGCCGCAGCAAGCTCGCCTACGGCCCTTACCTCCTCTTCGGATCCTGGCTCGCGGTCCTGCTGTACGGCTTCGCCCGCTGACCGCGGGCGTCTCCGGGTTCTGCGAGATCAGTTCGTGGCCGGGTTGACGATCGTCTGGATCTCCTGGACGTTGACGTTCTGCGTCGGCAGGTTGATCTTGATGGTCCGCGGCCAGTTGGATCCGGCCGGGGCCCCGTTCCAGTTCACGGACCACAATTCGGAACCGGTCACCGCGACGCCGCCGGGCGGGCTCGCCTTGGTGAACGGCAGCGAGCAGGACTGGCCCAGCGTGAAGCCCACCGGCGTGGAGGTGAAGTTGCAGGTGACCGGCGATCCGCCCGCGATGTCCGCGGAGGTGATCGTGATGCTGGTCGGGACGGCGGTGACCGTGCTGGTGATGTTCGGGTTGAGGATGAGCGTCGCGGTGGCCGAGTCCTTCACGTACCCGAGGCCCTGGAGCGTCTGGGCGTTCTGCGGGAGGGTCACGGTGGCGGAGAGGTTGACCGTCTGCTTGTTCGCCGCGACGCCCAGGCTCGGCTGGGTGACCGGCCAGAGCGGGGCCGGCTGGAGGTTCGCGGCCGCGTACTCGGCCAGGACGGCCGGGCTCAGGACGCCCGCGCCCGCCGGGCCGTTGGTGACCCAGAACCAGCTCTCGGTGTCGTTGGTGGCGTTGAGAGCTTTCTGCAGGTTCAGGATGGTGACCCAGTCGGCGTTGTTGGAGCACACCTCCCAGTCCCACGAGCCGCCGGACACGCCCGTGTTGTACGGCGGGCTGCTCAGGTGGACGACGCCGTTGGTCGCCGGGCTGCCGGTCTTGTACTCGGTCTGGAAGTTGTAGGCGTCCGAGGACTGCGCCGGCAGGGAACCGCCGCCGGTGCCGAGCGTGATGAGGTTGTCGATGTAGGCGCCGAACTCGCTCGGCGTGTAGGTGGCCACCGGGGACGCGCCGTCGCCGCCGAACGGGGACAGCCAGCAGGTCGGGGACCGGGCGTACTGCGGCGGATCCTTGAACCCGCCGCCGGAGTTGATCTTGCCGCTGTAGTTCATCGACACGTTCGTGCTGACGTAGCTTCCGTTGATCGACGCGCTGGCCGCGGGCGCGGGCGCGCCGGCCGCCACGGCGACCGGGCTGAGCGAGAGTTGCGCCAGCAGTGCGCCGCCGGCCACGGAGCCGGTCACGAGTCGCTGTCTCAGGTGCATTGCGTGCTCCCTGCCGTCACTGCCTGTGTCGATACGAAGGCGATGCTCCAGGTGCCGTTGGAGTTCGCGTCGAAGCCGAAGTCCCAGTGCTGTTCGCCGGTGTCGGCGTCCTTGACCGCGGCGCCGGTGCCGGAGTTGACCAGGTGTTCCTGCGTGCGGTCCTCACAGAACAATACGTCCGCGCCGAGCCCGGCGCTCACGTCTGTGGTGAAGTCATAGAACAAGTCGGTACCGGTCGGCCGCTGCGCGGAGGACTTGTAGGTCGACACGGATTGGTAGAGGCTTGACAGGGCCCGGCCCACGACCAGGCTCTGATACGCCGGATCCTTCGGATCGTCCGCCTCGACCGCCTTCTCGTAGGCCAGAATCAGCGCCTTGGCCTGATTCAGAATCGTTATCTGGGTCGCCGTGCCGGCCACGGTCAGATCCAGGTCCACCGCGAAGTCGGACCCGAGGGTGGTGGCCGCGGTGGGCGCCGCGGTGGCCTGCGGCGCCAGGGTGGCGACCGGGCCGCCGCCGAGCGTGGCCATCGGCTGGGCGGCCTGGCTGGCGCATCCGACCAGCACGGATGCCGCCAGCACGGTGACCAGTGCGGCGGCGGCGGATCGTGGTGCGCGAACGTCCATCAGGTCCATCCCCAAGAGGGCCGGTCAGCTTCCGGCCGGGAACCGGCGGACGAGGGCATTGATCACGAGGTGATCGAAGCCTGCGTCCTTCTGGTCCAGCGGCATGCTATCGGGAAGGGTGAGGATGCGGATACCGATAGTGTCCGAACTTGAACCAAATCTTTGCTGACGGCATGTGACTTCCCCGCTGCCGGCGTCACAAACCGCAGGGTCCTGTGTACCGATCATGGCCAAGGGCTATTGGCAAACCGGCAGTACCCAGTACTATCGGCTATCGTCCGGGTACCTAGGGACACACCTCCAAGCTGAGGGGTGATGTCAGCTGACCCGTTCCTTGCCAACTGCACAGACCTCGCACACCCCACTCGCGGCCGGGGGGCCACCTTCCGTGAAGAGCTATGACAATGGCATGACGCCGCCCAGCAGCGGCTGGAAGCCATCAGGAACCAGCGTTGCGACGAGGACCGCCGCCGCGGCCCCGCCGCCGGTGGGTCCCCCCTCGGTCGCCGCGCCGCGGCTGCCCAGCGCGCCCCGGGAGCGCAAACCCGCCCTGGCCGCCCTGGCCCTGCTGCTCGTGGTGGTCGGCGTGCTGGCGTCGGTCTACCTCCAGATCCAGGCCCGGGACGAGGTCGGTGTGATCCAGGTGACCAAGGAGGTCGGCCAGGGCCAGCCGATCACCTCGGCCGACATCACCGAGGTGATGGTCGCCAAGAACTCGGCCATCAACTACGTGCTCTGGTCCCAGGAGGACCTGCTGGCCAAGTACAGCGCGGCGGCGAACCTGGTGCCCGGCACGATCCTGGTCGGCCAGATGCTCACCAGCCAGGTCTCGGTCAACCCCAACCAGGTCCTGATCCCGATGACCCTCAAGCCGGGGGACTACCCGGCCGGGCTGAACATCGGCCAGACCCTGACCGTCTACTACGTGCCCGGCTCGGCCGGCGCCGGCGCGGCGTCCGGCGCGACCGTCCCGCAGGCCGGCCCGATCGGCACCGTCACGATCGTCGCCCTGCCCCTGGGCGCGGCCTCCGGCAACTCCGACGACGTGTACACCGTCTCGGTCGACAAGTCGCTGGCCACCACCATGCTGGAGTACTCGTCCGCCAACGCCGTGGTCCTGGTCGCCAACGCGGCCGGGAACTGAGCCGGCGCAGGGGGAGCGGACGATGGCGCTGATCGTGCTGTGCGGGGACAAGGGCTCGCCGGGGGTGACCACCACCAGCCTGGCGATCGCCGCGGTCTGGCCGCGCCGCTCGCTGCTGGTCGAGTGCGACCCGCACGGCGGCGACCTGGTGTACCGGCTGCCGGCCGAGAACGGCGGCCCGCTGGACCCCAACCGCGGCCTGGTCTCGCTGGCCGTCTCGGCCCGCCGCGGCCTGGACCCGGCCCAACTGGCCGACCACAGCCAGCGGATCCAGGGCGGCCTGGACGTGATCGTGGGTTTGGGCAACGCCGAGCAGACCGCCGGCATGGCCGGCCTGTGGAGCAACCTGGGCCGGGCGTGCGACCGCTACGCCGACTACCCGCACGGCGCCGACGTGATCGCCGACTGCGGCCGGGTCGGCCCGGACTCGCCCGCGCTGGACCTGATGCCGCAGGCCGCCCTGGTCCTGGTGATCGGCCGCTCGGACGCCGAACAGGTCGCGCACGTGCGCGACCGGGTCAACGGCCTGTCCCACCGGCTGCACCCGAACCAGGGCTCGTCCACCTCGGTGGCCCGCCCGCCGATCGGGGTGCTGCTGATCTCCGAGCCCAAGACCGCCAAGCGGACCGCCGGCCAGGTCGGGGACCTGCTCTCGCACACCGCGGCCGGGGCCGAGGTGCTCGGGGTGATCGCCTTCGACGCCGAGGGCGCCGCCGCGATCAACGGCCGGGCCCGGTCCCGGGTGGACAAGTCGCTGCTGATCCGCTCGGTCCGGGAGACCGTCGGCAACATCACCAGGCGCTACGGCCTGCTGCACGCCGGAGGCCTGGTGTGACGGACCACGGACTGGTCAAGCGGCTGCGCGCCGAGGTCGGCGACCGGCTGGCCGAACAGCGCCGGATCGACCTGATCTCGGGCCTGGCCCCGATGACCGGCGAGGACGAGCGGCAGTACGCCCGCTCGGTGATCGCCCAGGTCCTCCAGGAGCACGCCCACCTGGAGATGACCCAGGGCCGCACCCCGCCGAACGCGAACGAGGAGGAGGCGCTGGCCTCCGGCGTGCACGCCGCGCTGTTCGGCGTCGGCCGGCTCCAGCCGCTGCTCGACGACAACGAGATCGAGAACATCGACATCAACGGCTGCGACCGGGTCTTCCTGTCCTACGCCAACGGCCGGGAGGTGATGGGCGAGCCGGTGGCCGACTCGGACGAGGAGCTGATCGAGCTGATCCAGCTGCTCGGCGCCTACTCCGGCCTGTCCTCGCGCCCGTTCGACGCGGCCAACCCGCAGCTGGACGTGCGCCTGCCGGACGGCTCCCGGCTCTCGGCCGTGATGGACGTCACCCGCCGCCCGTCCCTGTCCATCCGCCGGGCCCGGCTGGGCAAGGTGTTCCTGTCCGACCTGGTCGGCAACGGCACCGTGCTGCCGGAGCTGGGCAACTTCATGAGCTCCCTGGTCCGGGCGCGAAAGAACGTGATGATCGCCGGCTCGACCAACGCCGGCAAGACCACCCTGCTGCGCGCCATGGCCAACGAGATCCCGGCGAACGAGCGGCTGATCACGGTCGAGCGCGCGATGGAACTGGGCCTGGACCAGTTCCCCGAGCTGCACCCGAACGTGGTCGCGTTCGAGGAGCGGCTGCCGAACTCCGAGGGGCTCGGCTTCATCTCGATGGCCGAGCTGGTCCGCCGCTCGCTGCGGATGAACCCCTCCCGGGTGATCGTCGGCGAGGTGCTCGGCGACGAGATCGTGACCATGCTCAACGCGATGTCCCAGGGCAACGACGGCTCGCTGTCCACGATCCACGCGAACTCCTCGCTGGAGGTGTTCAACCGCATCTCCACCTACGCGCTGCAGGCCGCCGAACGCCTGCCGGTCGAGGCCTCGCAGATGCTGATCGGCGGGGCGATCGACTTCGTGATCTTCCAGGAGAAGCGCAACGACTACTCCCGCGGCGGCCGGCTGCGCCGGTTCGTCTCCTCGGTCCGCGAGGTCAACGGCGTGGACGGCCGGGTGATGTCCTCCGAGGTGTTCTCGGCCGGGCCGGACGGCCGCGCGGTGCCGCACTCGCCGGTGGCCTGCCTGGACGAGCTGATGGCGAACGGCTACGTACCGAGCGGAGTGTGGCAGTGAACCCGTCCGAGCTGTTCGACCTGGGCACCCTGGAGGCGGTGCTGACCGGCCTGGCCGTCGGCGGCGGGCTGGCCCTGTTCGTCGCCGCCCTGGTCGGGTTCCGCAAGCGCGAGCCCGATCCCGACTCGCTGACCGCCGCGATCGAGAAGTTCGTCCAGGAGTCCCCGCAGCGGCTGATCGTGGCCCTGGTGCTCGGCATCCTGGTCGCGCTGCTGACCGGCTGGCCGGTGGCCGGGATCGCCACGACCCTGCTGATCGTGCTGTGGAACAAGCTGTTCGGCGGCCTGGCCGGCGAGCGGCTGGCCGCCCAGCGGATCGAGGCGCTGGCCATGTGGACCGAGTCGCTGCGCGACACCATCGCCGGCGCGGTCGGCCTGGAGCAGGCCATCCCGGCCTCGGCCCGCGCGGCCGCCCCGGCGCTGCGCCCGCACCTGAACACCCTGCTGGACCGGCTGCGGGCCCGGATGCCGCTGCCGGACGCGCTGCAGTTCCTGGCCGACGACATCGACGACGCCAGCGCGGACCTGGTCATCTCGGCCCTGATGCTCAACGCCAAGCTGCGCGGCCCGGGCCTGCGCGAGGTGCTCGGCGCCCTGGCCCGGTCCGCCCGCGAGGAGGTGGACATGCGCCAGCGGGTGATGGCCCAGCGGGCCGGCACCCGCCGCTCGGTCCAGATCATCGTGGTGGTGGTCGCCGTGGTCGTGCTCGGGGTGGCCCTGCTGGCGCACAACTTCGTCAAGCCCTACGACTCGGCGGTCGGCCAGATCGTGCTGTGCGCGGTGATCGGCCTGTTCGGCGCGGGCTTCTACTGGATGCGCCGGCTCGCCGACGTGCCGGCCCCGTCCCGGCTGCTGGTGCGCCGTTCCCCGGGCGAGCGGCGCGCGGCCGAGGGCATGACCCCCGGCCCGCAGCCGCTGTCCCGGCCGGCGATGGGAGGGCGGCGGTGATCCCGGTCATCCTGTGCGGCGGCCTGGTCGGCTTCGCCGTGTTCGTCTTCATCTACGCCCTGTTCCCGGCCCGGCGCAGCGCCGCGGGCACGGTGGCCCAGATCGACGCCCTGCGCGAGCGCGGGCAGAGCTTCGGCCAGCCGGTGCGGCGCGAGCGGGACCAGGAGGCTCCGCTCAAGGAGCAGATCGGCACCTGGCTGTCCGACGTCTACGCGCGGCAGGGCTGGAAGCAGACCACGGTGCGCGCGGACCTGAACATCCTGGAGCGGCCCTGGGAGACCTTCCTGGCCACCAAGGTCGGGCTGGCCGCGCTGGGCTTCTTCGCCATCCCGATCCTGTTCGCCCTGGCCTGGCTGCTCGGCCTGCACCTGAACGTCCTGATTCCGCTCTGGCTGGCGCTGCTGGCCGCGGGAGGCTGTTTCATGCTGCCGGACCTGGAGGTGCGCAACGAGGGCAAGGCCAAGCGGGAGGACTTCCGCCGGGTGGTCGGGGCCTACCTGGACCTGGTGTCGATGAACCTGGCCGGCGGCCGCGGCCTGCCCGAGGCCCTGATGGCCGCGGCCGAGCTGAGCGACAGCCCGGCGATCCGCCGGATCAGGATCGCGCTGACCGACGCCCGGCTGTCCGGGCAGACCCAGTGGACCGCGCTGCGCATGCTCGGCGAACAGATCGGGATCGAGGAACTCCAGGACCTCGGTTTCGCCCTCGCCCTCGTCGCCGACGACGGGGCCAAGATCCGCCAGTCGCTCAGCTCGCGCGCGGAGACCATGCGTCGCCGCGAGCTGGCCGAACTGGAGAGCAAGGCGGGCGCCAGGTCCCAATCCATGCTGGTCGCCCAGATGCTGCTGTGCACGGCCTTCCTGCTGTTCCTGATGTACCCGGCGGTCGCGCAGATCAGTGCTTTCTGAACACCGTACCAAGGACCGAACCCACACAATGAGAATCCTTAGTAGACGGCGAAGGTGAACAAGATGATGGGAACAATGATCGGAAATCCGGCCCTGGACTACGTCGGGCTGGTGCTGCGCAGCCGGATCGCGTCGGCGCGGGCCGCGGCCGAGGGCGAGGGCGAAGAGCGCCAGTTCGGTGCGTCAGCGGTGGAATGGGTCGTCATCACCCTGATCGTGCTGGTCCTGGCGGGAATCGCCGCCGCGGTGATCATCCCGGCCATCACCGACAAGGCCGGCGCCATCAAGACATGCCTGAACACCTCGGGCACCAGCGCGAGCTGCCTCCCCGGCACCGGCACCGGTAACTGATGCACGGCCGGGCTGGACGGCACGACCGGGAGTCGGGTAGCACCGCGATCGAGCTCGTGCTCTGGACGCCGCTGCTGTTCTTCATCCTGTTCCTGCTGTTCCAGCTCGGCCTGTTCCTGTTCGCCCAGCACGTCGCGGACACCGCGGCCCAGGCCGGCGCCCGGACCGCCCGGCAGGACGAGGCGACCGACAAGAACTGGCAGAACGAGGCCGTGGACGCCGCCGCCTCGTGGGTCGACAACCTGATCGGGCCGGGGATCAGCGGCCCGATCACCACCACCCCGACCATCCAGGGCGATCCGGATCCGGGCGCGTGCACACCGCCGATCGTGACGGTCGAGGTCGCGTTCACCATGAACTCCGTGTTCGGCGGCATGTCGGTGCACGCGCAGAGCGCGGGCCCGGTGGAGAACTTCTACCCGGAATGCTGACGGCCGGCCGACGAGAACCCCGAGGCACAAGACGATGATCCGAATGCGATGGACCGCACCGGTCAAGAGCGCCGACCGTGAGTCCGGCGTCTCCACAGTCGAGGTCGTGCTGCTGACCCCGCTGATCGTCTTCGTGCTGCTGGTGATGGTGGCGCTGGGGATGATGGTCAACGACAAGGGCGACGTCGGGTCCGCCTCCGCCGACGCGGCCCGGATGGGTTCGCTCCAGCGCGACCGCGGCGACGCCGACACCCAGGCCCAGAACGTCGCCGACTCGGACCTGGCCGGCCAGGTGGCCTGCTCGAACGGCCCGAGCAAGAACGCGCCGCTGCTGGTCGAGACCACCGAGAAGTACGACCCGAACTCGAAGAGCGACTACGCGTCCGGCTTCACCAACGGAGCCCTCTACCAGGTGACCCTGAGCTGCTCGGTGAACTACTTCGGCTTCACCGCGACACTCAGCTCCACCTCGATCTCGCCGATAGACCAGTACCGGGAGACGAACTGATGAGAGCCCTGATCCGCAGTCGGCCGGGTGGTGACGGGGGTTCGTTCACCGTCGCCGTGGTGGTCTGGGTCCTCATCTTCATGGCCCTGCTCGTCCTGATCATCGACGGGAGCATGGAGATCACTGCCAACGAGCGCGCGGCCGACGTGGCCGACTCGGTCGCCCGCAGCGTGGCCAACGACATCATTCTCACCGGCCTGACACAGACCGGAGCGGTGATGATCAACAGCAATCCCGATGGCACGTGCCGGGTGCAGGACACCGACGCAATCCGTCTCTCCCTCGACGACCCGAACGTGTCGATCGCGAGCTGTAACGTGAAAAATGGAAATACGGTCACAGTAACGGTCGCTCTCGCCTACAGCCCGTTGCTTTGGGGTAAAGGTGTAACAGCACATGCAACTGCGACGGCGGCGGCCGTCACAGCACCCACGAAATGATCGGCCGCCCCCATGAAGCAGAACTCTCGACTCGGGGAGGAAAAGACGATGGCCAGCACCGCGAGTCCGCCCTCGCAGCGCAAGCCGAACGCCGACCAGGGCCGTAACGACCAGTGGTCGCCGCAGCCGCAGCGGATCAAACACCGGCGCACCTTCGGCGACTTCGTGCGCGGGACCGGCGCCTTCCTCCTCCTGCTCGCGCTCCTGGTCGGCATCCCCTATGCCATGGTGCTGCTGATCGGGTGGCCGCTGCCGCACCACGTGCCCGGCGCCGACACGTTCAAGCAGCCGCTGAGCCAGCGGACCCTGCTGCACGCGCTGGCCGTCGTGGTCTGGCTGGCCTGGGCCCAGTTCGCCGCGTGCGTGCTGATCGAGTTCCGGGCCGCCAAGCACGGGATCGGGATGCCACGGCACGTGTTCGGCGCCGGGCCCAGCCAGTTCCTGGCCCGTCAGCTGGTGGCCTCGATCCTGATGATCACCGCGACCGCCGCCTCGTTCGTGCCCAACCTGGCCCACCTCGGCGGCGGCCAGTCGGCCCCGCAGGCCCGGCCGGCCACCACGGCCACCGCCGCCCCGCACGGCGGCCCGGCCGCGACCGGCTCCGGCGCGCCGGCCCGCACCTCCCCGGCGATGGCGCCGGCCGCGTTCTCGCTCTCCTCCACACCGGTCGTCCAGCCGACCGTGTCCGGCGCGACCCCGCAGAACACCGGGCCGATGGTGGCCGTCCCGGACGGGGTGGACGCCGAGATCAAGCTCTACCGGGTGACGCCCCCGGCCGGCCGCAACCACGACTCGCTCTGGGACATCGCCCAGCGGCACCTTGGCGACGGGCGCCGGTACAAGGAGATCTTCGAGCTCAACAAGGACCGGGTGCAGCCGGACGGGCAGAAGCTGACCAACGCCTCGCTGATCCGGCCCGGCTGGATCCTGGCCATGCCCGCCGACGCCACCGGCGGGGACCTGGTGGTCGACTCCTCGGTGCTGGAACCGGTGCCGGTGTACAACGGCCCGGCCTCGACCGTGCTGAACCAGACCGCGCCGCCGCAGGCCCTGCCGTCCGGTTCCGGCGCGCTGACCCCGGCCGCGCCCGGCGGGATCACCCCGACCACGGCCGCCCCGGCCCAGACCTCGCCGGCGCGGTACGGCTCCGCTCCGGCCGCCGCGCTGCCGGCCGGGACCGCTCCGTCCGCCGCCGGGCAGAACCTTCCGGCCACCACGAGCTCCGGGGCGCCGCCGAACCCGACCGCGCCGAACCCGGCGCAGACCTTCCCGACCCGGGTGCTGCCGGCGCAGAGCCCGGCCCAGAACCCGAGCCAGAATTCCGGCCAGGCGCAGAACCCGGCCCAGGGCCAGAACCTCCCGGCCCAGATCGCGCCGTCCCAGACCGTGCCCGGCGGCACCGGCCAGTACCCGACCGCGCCGCCCTCGTCCTCGGCCGCGAACCTGCCCGCCCTCAGCACCGGCACCCAGACCGGAGGCGCCCCGACCTCGGTCCAGCCCGTGGCCGTCCGGCCGGCCGCCGCCCAGCCGCCCGCGCCCCTCCCGCCCGCGGCCGCGGCGAACCAGACCACGAACAACGCCCCGACCATGACGGCCGGCACCGCCCCGCTGGCGCCCGGCTCGCACCGCGGTTCCCAGCACCCGGACGAGAGCGCCGCCGGCAACTCCGAGGACCGGCTGCTCTACGGTCTGGCCGGCGCGCCGCTGCTGTCCGCCGGACTGCTGCTGGCGCTGCGCCGGCACCGGCGCCGGCAGCTGTGGCACCGGATCTTCGGCCGCCGCCCGGTCACCGCCACCGGCGACGGCGCCGCGGCCGAGGAGTCGATCCGGATCGGCGCCGGCGAACCGGAGGTCTACTTCCTGGACCTGGCCCTGCGCGGCCTGTCCGCGTCCTGCATCGCCCGCGGCCAGGAACTGCCGGCCGGCTACGCCCTGCGGCTGCGCCCGGAGGGCCTGGAGCTGATGCTCAGCACCGCGATCGACCCGAGCGGGCCGATCCGGCCGCCGGCCCCCTGGTACGCCGCGCCGGACGGGCGCTCCTGGAACTTCCCCCGGCAGCGGATCGGGGACGTGGACGCCGACGCGGCCCGCCGCTGCTTCGCCCCCTACCCCGGCCTGGTCTCGATCGGCCGGGCCGGCCGGGACCGGCTGCTGATCGACCTGGAGGAGGCCCGCGGGGTGATCGCGGTGACCGGCCCGCCGGCCGACCGCCGGGCGGTGCTGGCCGCCCTGGCCGCCGAACTGGCCACCAACTCCTGGTCGGACCGGATGAGCGTGACCCTGGTCGGCTTCCCCGGCGAGCTGACCCCGCTGGCCCCGGCCCGGATCCGGCACGCGCGCACCCTGGACGAGGTGCTGCCCTCGCTGGAGACCGAGGCGGCCGAACGCGAGCGGGCGCTGCGACTGTCCCGGCTCGGCTCGGTGCTCGACGGCCGGGCCCGGGCCAGCCAGGCCAGCTCCTTCCCGCCGCACTTCGTGATCGTGGCCGAGGAACCGCACCCGGCCATCCTGGCCCGGCTGGTCAGCTCCGCGGCCACCACCACCCGGGTGGGCATGGGCTTCGTGGTGGCCGGCGAGGTCACCGGCGCGGCCTGGCAGTTCCGGCTGACCGGGGACGACCGGATCGTCGCCCCCGAACTCGGCGTGGACGCCAGCCCGCAGCTGCTCCCGGAGGACCAGTACGCGGCCATCCTCGGCCTGTTCCGGGCCGTGTCCGAGGTGCGCGGGGCCGAGATCGGGCCGACCCAGGTGCACCAGTCGGTCGGCTACTCCGGCGCCCTGCCGGACGAGCCGCCGTCGATCTACGTGGCCATGCTCGGCCTGCTGGAGATCACCGGCTCCGGGCCGGTGGACCAGGAGCGGGCCGGGCTGCTGGCCGAGGCCCTGGTCTACCTGGTGCACCACCGCGACGGCGTGCACCCGCAGGTCCTGGCGGCCGCGCTGTGGCCGCGCGGAGCCACCCGGGACGTGATCGAGTCCACCTTCGCCCGGCTGGCCGAGTGGCTGGGAGTGGACCGCAAGGGTTCGCGCAACCTGCGCCAGGACCCGGACGGCCGGCTGCGGCTGGGCCCCTACGTCTGGTCGGACTGGGACCAGTTCCAGTCGCTCCAGTCCCGGGCCCTGTACGACGCCGGGGTGCAGCAGTCCGGCCAGCGCGGCCAGCTGCTGAGCATCGCGCTGGACCTGGTCCGCGGGCCGTACCTGGCCGACCGGGAGTCGGGCCGGTACGCGTGGCTGGCCTACGAGATCGCCGAGGCCCAGGTCCCGGCGGTGATCGCGGACACCGCGCTGCAACTGGCCGACTCCTGCGCCAACGCCGGCCTGGCCGAGGCCGCGATCGACGCGGTCAAGGCCGGGATGCGCGGCAGCCCCGACGACGAGGAGCTGTGGCGCGGCCTGCTGCGCGCGACCGCGGCCACCGGCGACATGATCCGGCTCGAGGGCGCGATCGAGGGCCTGTACAAGCGCACCTGGTACGTCCACGGTGTCAAGGGCCTGCACCCGCGTACCGAGGCCCTGGTCGACGAGCTCCTGCCGACCTGGCGGACCCTGATCCACTCGTAGCCTCTTAGCCCCACGCTGGTCCAGCCATGGATGCACTATGGTGCATCGTATGACTGACCGGACCGCGGTAGTGACGGACTCCACGGCGTGCCTGCCAGACCGGGCCGCCGCGGAGGCGGCGGTCAACATCGTCCCGCTCCAGGTGGTGATCGGGGTGAACTCCTACACCGAGGGCACCCCGGAGGCGCGGACCAACCTGCTGGACGCGCTGCGCCACCGGCAGCCGGCCAGCACCTCCCGCCCGGCCCCGGAGCAGTTCGCGGCCCAGTACCGGGTGCTGGCCGAGGCCGGGGCCACCGGCATCGTCTCGGTGCACCTGTCCGGCGACCTGTCCGCCACCTACGAGTCCGCCCTGCTGGCCGCCGCCCAGGCGCCGATCCCGGTCGAGGTGGTGGACTCCCGCTCGGTCGGCCTGGGCCTGGGGTTCGCGGCCCTGGCGGCCGGCCGGGCCGCCCTGGCCGGGCAGAGCCTGGCGGTCTGCGCCGACGTCGCGGCCAAGCGGGCCGCGCACACCTCGGCGTTCTTCTACGTCGACACCCTCGAGCAGCTGCGCCAGGGCGGCCGGATCGGCCCGGCCGCGGCCCTGTTCGGCTCGGCACTCGCCGTCAAACCCCTGCTGCACCTCGTGGACGGCCGGGTCGAGCTGCTGGAGAAGGTGCGCACCTCGGCCCGCGCGATCGCCCGGCTGGAACAGCTGGCGGTGGAACGCGCGGGCGTGGACCAGGTGGACATCGCCGTCCACCACCTCGCCTCGCTGCCCCGGGCCGAGCTGTTGACCGAGAACCTGCGCAACCAGCTGCCCGGCCTGGGCGAACTGACCATCGCCGAAGTCGGCGCGGTGCTCGGCGCGCACGCCGGCCTGGGGCTGCTCGCGGTCGTCGTCTCACCGCGGTTCGACTACTGATTCCTCCGTCTTCGGCCCGGCCCGTATGTACGCACACGCGGATAGGGCTGGGCCGAACGGGTGACTGCGCCGCTCGCGGGTCCGAGTTATCCACAGGTGGTCGAAAAACTCCGCACTGCGCCTGAATCGTCTCCTACAGTCAAGATCAAGCCGGTTGTGTCAGCAGCCGGATCTCGATCTCAGGAGCATCAGATGCCACTGCCGGAAGATTTCGAGTTCGGTGCCCGGACGCACGTCGACGCGTTGGACGAGTCGGCCGAGTCAGCGTACGACGTCGAGCCGCCCGCCCCGGTCCGCCGCCCGCCGAGCCGCCGGACGGACCGGATCCGCGGCTGGATCGCCGACCGGCTGCCCGACCCGCTCAAGGGCCGCTGGCGGATGGACCACCGGGTCGGCATGGCGCTGTCCGCGGTGGCGGTGATCAGCGCCTTCGCAATGGGCGGCTACGCCCTGTGGAGCGCGCAGCCGGAGCAGAAACCGCAGCAGTTCGCCGTGGCCGGGTCGGCCGATCAGGGCTATGCCAAGAGCGCCGATCAGGCCGACGGCCGCACGCCCGCCGCCGAGTCGGGTTCTGATACGGACCCCGCATCCGGGTCGGGCGACGGCGATCCACCCCAAGCCGGATCGATGTCCATGCCGATGGCCGATCCGCTGCCCGCCGCCGGGGCCACGACCGAGGCCCCGATCCTGGTCGACGTCGAGGGCCGGGTGGCCCGGCCCGGCGTGCAGCGGCTGCCGGCCGGCTCCCGGGTGCTCGACGCCCTGACCATGGCCGGCGGCGCGCTGCCGGGCACCGACCTGTCGAACCTGGACCAGGCCCGGGTGCTCGGCGACGGCGAGCAGGTCATGGTCGGCCCGGGCGGCGGCGGCGGGGCGGTGCCCGGGGCCGGGGCCTCGGCGCCCGCGGCCAAGGGCCGGACCAAGGCCGTGCCGTCCGCGCCGATCCGGCTGAACACGGCCACCCTGGAACAGCTCGAAGAGCTCCCGGGCGTCGGCCCGGCGCTGGCCCAGCGGGTGCTGGACTGGCGCAGCCAGAACGGCCGGTTCGCCTCGGTGGACGACCTGCAACAGGTCAAGGGCTTCGGCCCGCACAAGTTCGCCGCGGTCCGCGCCCTGGTGACGCCGTGACCAGGCGTCCGGCCCCGGCCGACCTGCGCCTGCTGCCGCCCGCCCTGGCCGCCTGGCTGGCGTCCTGGTTCGGCCTGACCCTGCCGCCGCTGTTCTCGGTCGCCGCGGCCGCGGTGTTCCTGCTGCTCGGCGCGTTCGGGCTGCTGCGGTGCCGGCGCCGGGTGCTCAGCCACCCGCTGGACCTGCCGCCGAGCGCCGTGTCGGTCTACACCGCACTGCTGGTCGGGGCCGGTTTCGCCGCCTCGGGGGCGTTGCACCTGCTGGCGGTCCAGGCCGGGCCGGTGCCGCAGCTCGCGCATCAGTCGGCCATGGTCGGCGCGGTGCTGACGGTGACCGGCGACCCGCGCCGCATCGTCCTCAACCGCCCGGGCGCGATCGGCTCCGCATCGCCCCGCCCGGGGAGCGCCGCGCGCCCGGCCTGGTCCCGCAACGACCAGGACCTCCTGCTCATCCCGGCCCGGATGAACGAGGTCAGCGCTTCCGGCGCCACCTATGCGGTGCGTTCCGTGGTGACCATGTTCGTCTACGTCGGCAAGAGCCCCTCGCCGACCGACCGGCGCTGGCTGGACCTGCTCCCGTCCACCGCGATCTCGGTCCGCGGCCGGCTGGCCGAGGCGCTGCCCGGCACCGGCGAGTCCGCGGTGCTCAAGGCGGCCAAGGGAGCTCCGATCGTGGTCGGCCGTCCCTCCGTGCTGCAGAGCGCCGCCGGGCGGCTGCGGGCGGATCTGCGGGCCGCCGTGGCGGGTCTGCCCGCCGAGCCGGCCGGCCTGCTGCCGGCCCTCGCCGTGGGCGACACCAGCCGGGAGCCGCCGGAGCTGGCCGACGCGTTCAAGGCCACCGGCCTGACCTACCTGACCGTGGTCAGCGGAGAGAACCTGGTTTTCTGCTCGATCGCCCTGCTCCCGCTGGTCCGCTGGGCCGGGGTCCGCGGCCGGGCGGTCCCGCTGGCCGGCGCGGTGCTCGCGCTCGGGTTCACCGCCGTGGCCAGACCCGGCCCGCCGATGGTCCGGGCCACGGTGATGGCCCTGTTCGCGGCGACCGCGAGCATCACCGGCCGCCGGTTCCGGGCCCTGCCGGTCATGGCCGCCGCAGTCCTGGTGCTGCTCTGGTACGACCCGTGGCTGGCCCACGAGTACGGGTTCGTCCTGTCGGTCGCCGCGACCGCGGGCCTGCTGATCCTGTCCCCGGGCTGGCACGGGCGGCTGGCCGACCGCGGCGTGCCGGACTGGGCGGCCGTCGCGATCTCGGCCACGGCGGCGGCCGAGGTCTTCTGCGAGCCGCTGTTGGTGACCTTCACCGGCCAGCTGCCGCTGCTGGCCGTCGTGTGCAACGTCGCGGCGGTCCCGGCCGCTCCGGTGGCCACCGTGCTGGGCGTCGCCGCGATGCTCGGCGCCGCGGTCTGGCTGCCGCTCGGGCACGTGATCGCCTGGCTCGGCCAGTGGCCGGTCCGGTGGATCTGCCTGGTCGCCGAGACCGGGTCCGCAGTGCCCGGAGCTGTGCTGCCCTGGCCGCGCGGAGCGCTCGGCGGCTTATTACTGGTAGCAAACTATGTGCTTATCGCATATTTCGCCGGTGTAGATTTCCGCCAAACCGTGACCAAGGCCCGTCTAGACAAGCAAAAGGTGTCATCGGTATGACTGGTGATCGCACCATGGGGAGGGCCGGGCGTTCGAAGGTTGGAGGGGATTCTTCGACCAAGCTCGGGCGACAGGGCGGCGCTCCCAGGCGCAGGAAAGCCCTCGGTGTCGGGCTGGCCGTCCTGGCCTGCTCGGCCGTCGGTGCCGCGCTCCTGGTCCACCGGAGCGCGGCGCCGGACCGGCCGCCGGCCGGCTGGGCGCTGGCGGTCTGCGACGTGGGCCAGGGCGACGGCATGCTGCTGGCCGCCGGACCGCACGCGGCGATCGTCGTCGACACCGGTCCCGAGCCGGCCGCCGAGGACCGCTGCCTCAAACGCTTCCAGATCACCACGGTCCCGCTCCTGGTGCTCACCCACTTCCACGCGGACCACATCGGCGGCCTGAGCGCCGTCCTGGCCGACACCCGGGTCCAGGAGATCGAGACCACCACGGTCGACATCCCGCCCGCCGGAGCCGCCGACGTGCGCCGGCAGGCCTCGGCCGCGGGCGTGCCGGTGCACCGGGTCACCGCCCACGAGCGCCGCAGTTTCGGAGCCGTGAGCTGGCAGGTGCTCTGGCCCGACCCGGCCTTCCCGCTGGGCCCGGACGGGAGCGCGCCGGAAGACCACATGCCGGGCATGGACATGGGCGGCGGCAGCGGGGACGGCGAGTCTCCCGGCCCGAACAACACCTCGATCGTCATGGCCGTCACCATCCGCGCACCCGGTCCGCCCACTGATCCCGGTCCGCCGCCGACCGGCACCGCGACCCCGGGCCCGACGGCGCTGCACCTGCTGCTCACCGGAGACATCGAGCAACCGGTCCAGGCCGACCTGCTCGCCGTCGACCGCGCCCTCCTGCGCGCGGACGTCCTGAAGGTCCCGCACCACGGCAGCGCGAACCAGGACCCGGATTTCGTCCGGGCGGTCGACCCCACGGCCTCGATCATCTCCGTGGGCGCCGGAAACCCCTACGGACACCCGGTCGCCCGCACGCTCCGCCTGATGGGCTCCACCGGCGCGCGCCTGTACCGCACCGACCTGGACGGCACGGTCACGGTCGCCCTGCCCGCCCCCGGCGCCGCCGGCTACCTGGTCGGCGCCGAGCACGGAGACGGCCGGCCGCCGGGCTCCGGCCCGGGCCCGGGCGCCTCCGACCAGGCGACCCCGTCGCGCCGCTCCGCCCACCACCGCGCGAAGGGCCACTCCCGTCAGTACTCCCGGTAGCTCCGGCGCCCACAATCACCTCCCCGCCATCAGCCCCCGGTCCGCCGGGAGCCGTAGGATCTGAAGCTATGCAGCAGCTTCAGCCTCCCGCAGTCCAGCCCAAGCCGCACGAGCGCACCCACCACGGCGACACCGTGGACGATCCGTTCTTCTGGCTCGCGGACAAGGAGAACAAGGACGTCATCGCCTACCTGGAGGCGGAGAACGGGTACACCGAGGCGAAGACCGCCGGACAGGCCGGCCTCCGGGAGACGATCTTCCAGGAGATCAAGCGGCGGACCAAGGAGACCGACCTGTCCGTGCCGGTCCGCCAGGGCGCCTGGTGGTACTACTCCCGGACCGAGGAGGGCAGCCAGTACGCCATCCACTGCCGGGTCCCGGCGGCCGACGAGCTCCCGCCGGCGCTGCCCGAGGACGGCTCGGCCCTGCCCGGCGAGCAGGTCCTGCTCGACGGCAACGAGCTGGCCCGCGGGCACGAGTTCTTCGCGATGGGCACCTTCGAGCTCACCTCGGCCGGGGACCGGCTGGCCTACTCGGTCGACTTCGCCGGGGACGAGCGGTTCACCCTGCGGGTCCGGGACCTGGCCACCGGCACGGACACCGCGACCGAGATCCCCGGGGTCGCCTACGGTTCGGCCTGGTCCGCCGACGGCTCCGTACTGTTCTACCTCACCGTCGACGAGGCCTGGCGGCCGGACACCGTGCACCGGCACACCATCGGCACCCCGGTCACCGAGGACGTCGTGGTCTTCCACGAGCCGGACGAGCGGTTCTGGATCGACATCTCCAGCACCCGCAGCGAGCGTTACCTCGAGATCAGCTGCTCGTCCAAGCTGACCAGCGAGTCCTGGCTGCTGCGGGCGGACGACCCGACCGGCGGGTTCGCCGTGGTCGCCCCGCGCGAGCAGGGCGTGGAGTACGAGATCGACCACTGGGCCCACCCGGACGACCCGGAGCTGGACCTGCTGCTCGTGCTGCACAACCGGGACGGGCGCAAGAACTTCGAGCTGGCCACCGCCCCGATCGGGCGGACCACCGAGTGGACCCCGCTGATCCCGCACAGCGCGCAGACCCGGCTGCTCGGCGTCGACGCCTACGCCTCGCACCTGGTGGTCGAGTACCGCCGGGACGGGCTGACCGGCCTGGCCGTGCACCCGGTCCGCGACGGCCGGCCGGCCGCCGAGGGCACCCCGATCACCTTCGACGAACCGGTCTACACGGTCTCCCCGGACGACAACCCGCGGTTCGAGGCCGAGCACGTCCGGCTCACCTTCACCTCGCTGGTCACCCCGGCCTCGGTCTTCGACTACGACGTTCCGGCCGGCGTGCTCACCCTGCTCAAGCAGAAGCCGGTGCTCGGCGGCTACGACCCGGCCGACTACGAGCAGCGCCGGGCCTGGGCCACCGCCCGGGACGGCGCCCGGATCCCGCTGTCCCTGGTCTACCGGCGCGGCCTGCCCGCCGACGGCACCGCCCCGGCGCTGCTCTACGGCTACGGCTCCTACGAGATGTCGATGGACCCGTACTTCTCGGTGGCCCGCCTCTCCCTGCTCGACCGCGGCTTCGTCTTCGCCATCGCGCACGTGCGCGGCGGCGGCGAGCTCGGCCGGGACTGGTACGACGACGGCAAGATGCTGGCCAAGCGCAACACCTTCACCGACTTCACCGCCTGCGCCCGCGCGCTGACCCGGCCGGACCCGGACGGGCTGACCTGGACCGCGCCGGACCGGCTGGTGGCCCGGGGCGGGTCGGCCGGCGGCCTGCTGATGGGCGCGGCGGCCAATCTGGCCCCGGACGCGTTCGCCGGGATCCTGGCCGAGGTCCCGTTCGTGGACACGCTCACCACCATCCTGGACCCCACGCTGCCGATGACGGTGATGGAGTGGGAGGAGTGGGGCAACCCGCTGGAGTCGGTCGAGGTGTACGAGTACATGAAGTCCTATAGCCCGTACGAGAACGTGCAGGCCGTGGACTATCCGGCGATCCTGGCGGTGACCAGCCTCAACGATACCCGGGTGTACTACCACGAGCCGGCCAAGTGGATCGCCCGGCTGCGCCGGACCGCCACCGGCGGGCAGTTCCTGCTCAAGACCGAGCTGGAGGCCGGGCACGGCGGCCGGTCCGGCCGCTACGACGCCTGGCGCGAGGAGGCCTTCAACCTGGCCTGGGTGATCACCACCGCGACCGGCGGCCCGGCGGACGGCGCCGAGGCCGCGGACCCGGCCGGGACCTGATGCCCGCCGCCTCCGCGCCCGCCGCAGTCCCGGCCCCGCTGACCCTGATCAGCGGGCCGCAGGAGTTCCTGGCCGACCGGGCGGTGGCCGGGATCGTGGCCGCCGCCCGGGCCGCGGACCCCTCGGTGGAGATCTGCGACCTGGCCCCGGACGCGTTCGTGCCGGGGGCCTTCGCCGAGCTGGTCTCCCCGTCCCTGTTCGGCTCGGCCAAGGTGGTCGTGCTGCGCGACGTGCAGGACCTGGAGGCGGCCGGGGCCGAGGCGGTCAAGAAGTACCTGGCCGACCCGGCCGAGGAGATCGTCCTGGTGCTCACCCACCCGGGCGGGGTCAAGGGCAAGGCCCTGCTGGACGCGGTGCGCAAGTTCCAGCCGGTCGAGATCGACTGCCCGAAACTGGCCAAGCCGGCCGACCGGGCCGCGTTCGTGCGCAACGAGTTCCGGCAGGCCAAGCGCAAGATCACCGACGAGGCGGCCCAGCTGGTCGCCGACGCGGTCGGCTCGGACCTGCGCGAACTGGCCGCCGCGGCCGGCCAGCTGGTCTCGGACACCGAGGGCGTGGTGGACGAGGCCGTGGTCGGCCAGTACTACACCGGCCAGGCCGAGGCCTCCGGCTTCGCCATCGCCGACCTGGTGCTCGACGGCCGCACCGCCGAGGCCCTGGTCCAGCTGCGCTTCGCCCTGGACACCGGGGTCGCCCCGGTCCTGCTGGTCAGCGCGCTGGCCTCCGGGCTGCGCAACCTGGGCAAGGCCGCGGCGGCCGGGTCCGGCGGCCGGGCCGGGGACCTGGGCATGCCGCCCTGGATGCTGGAGAAGGCCCGCCGGCAGTCCCGCAACTGGAACCCGCAGCGGCTGACCCGGGCGGTGCTGGCCGTGGCCCGGGCCGACGCCGAGGTCAAGGGCGCCGCGGCCGACCCGGCCTACGCGCTGGAGCGGTGCGTGGTGGAGATCGCCAAGCGCTGACCGCCGGCGCCCCGCACAGCGTGAAGGCCGCGCCCGTCCGGATTCCCGGGACGGTCGCGGCCTTCACGTTCATGTACCGGCAGATCGGCGCGAGCGCCGCCGTAACCCGCTGCTCAGAGCGAGTTGGCGGCCTTGGTCAGCGCGGACTTCTTGTTGGCGGCCTGGTTGGCGTGGATGACGCCCTTGGTCACGGCCTTGTCCAGCTTGCGGGACGCGACCCGGGCCAGCTCCTGCGCCTTCTCGGCCTCGCCGGCCACGACGGCCTCGCGGGCCTTGCGGATGGCGGTCTTCAGCTCCGACTTGACGGCCTTGTTCCGGGCCTGGGCCTTCTCGTTGGTCTTGATCCGCTTGATCTGCGACTTGATGTTTGCCACGGAGAACTACCTCGTTCGTCTACAGGGTGGTGGTTACAGCGCGGACAGCCTCCCGGCCGCGCGGCGTCTTGGGGTAGCCACCGTGCCCGTCCGCAAAGACCGGGCACGCGGGAGTCGGGCTCCCGCTCGGCAACGCCGCGCCGTCGCCACCCGGTGAAGGGCGCGACCCACGCAATCGACGATTCTAGCAGCAGCCGGGACGTCTCCGGCCACGCCGCATGCGCCGCCACAGGTGGTCCGCCGCCCGGCCGTCCGCTGGTCGCGGACCCCGGCGGCCAAGCTGCCGGTTGCGCCGGCGACCGCGTTTGTACTCGGACGCCGTGCGCGTGGGACGATGTGGGGGTTCCCAACCAGCCGAATGGACAGATTCGCGTGCCCTCGCTCCCCGCCGACATCCCGCAGCCGTCGAAGACGGACCAGGCCCTGATCCGGAACTTCTGCATCATCGCGCACATCGACCATGGCAAATCCACCCTGGCCGACCGGATGCTCCAGCTCACCGGGGTGGTCGACGAGCGGCAGATGCGGGCGCAGTACCTGGACCGGATGGATATCGAGCGCGAGCGCGGTATCACGATCAAGTCCCAGGCGGTCCGGCTGCCCTGGAAGGTGTCCGGGGCCGGGCCCACGCACATCCTGAACATGATCGACACCCCCGGGCATGTGGACTTCACCTACGAGGTCTCCCGCTCGCTGGCCGCCTGCGAGGGCGCGATCCTGCTCGTGGACGCGGCCCAGGGGATCGAGGCGCAGACCCTGGCCAACCTGTACATGGCCCTGGAGAACGACCTGACCATCATCCCGGTGCTCAACAAGATCGACCTGCCGGCCGCGCAGCCGGAGAAGTTCGCCGCCGAACTGGCCAAGCTGATCGGCTGCGAGCCGGAAGAGGTGCTCAGGGTCTCCGGCAAGACCGGGGCCGGCGTGCCCGAGCTGCTCGACCACGTGGTCAGGGTCCTGCCGGCCCCGGTCGGCCGGCCGGACGGCAAGGCCCGGGCGATGATCTTCGACTCGGTCTACGACTCCTACCGCGGCGTGATCACCTACGTCCGGGTGGTCGACGGGCAGCTGTCCAAGCGCGAGCGGATCCTGATGATGTCCACCGGCGCCACCCACGAGCTGCTGGAGATCGGCGTCATCTCGCCCGAGCCCCGGGTGGCCGAGGGCCTGGGCGCGGGCGAGGTGGGCTACATCATCACCGGCGTCAAGGACGTGCGCCAGTCCAAGGTCGGCGACACGATCACGGCCCAGAACAAGGGCGCCACCGAGGCCCTGGGCGGCTACAAGGAACCCCGGCCGATGGTCTTCTCCGGCCTGTACCCGATCGACGGCTCGGACTACCCGGACCTGCGCGACGCCCTGGACAAACTCCAGCTCAACGACGCCGCCCTGGTCTACGAGCCGGAGACCTCGGCCGCGCTCGGCTTCGGCTTCCGGGTCGGCTTCCTCGGCCTGCTGCACCTGGAGATCATCCGGGAGCGCCTGGAGCGCGAGTTCAACCTCGACCTGATCGCCACCGCGCCCAACGTGGTCTACCGGGTGATCATGGAGAACGGTTCCGAGCACATCGTGACCAATCCGAGCGAGTACCCCTCGGACGGGAAGATCAACGAGGTCTACGAGCCGGTCATCCGGGCCACCGTGCTGGCCCCGTCCGAGTACATCGGCGCGATCATGGAACTGTGCCAGAACCGGCGCGGCGTGCTGCTCGGGATGGACTACCTGTCCGAGGACCGGGTCGAGCTGCGCTACACCCTGCCGCTGGGCGAGATCATCTTCGACTTCTTCGACGCGCTCAAGTCCAAGACCCGCGGCTACGCCTCGCTGGACTACGAGCCCACCGGCGAGCAGGCCGGCGAACTGGTCAAGGTCGACATCCTGCTGCACGGCGAGAAGGTGGACGCCTTCTCCGCGATCGTGCACAAGGACAAGGCCTACAACTACGGCGTGCGGATGGCCGACCGGCTCAAGGACCTCATCCCGCGCCAGCAGTTCGAGGTGCCGATCCAGGCCGCGATCGGCGCCCGGGTGATCGCCCGGGAGACCGTTCGGGCGATCCGCAAGGACGTGCTGGCCAAGTGCTACGGCGGCGACATCTCGCGGAAGCGTAAGCTGCTTGAGAAGCAGAAGGAAGGCAAGAAGCGGATGAAGATGGTCGGCCGGGTCGAGGTGCCCCAGGAGGCCTTCATCGCCGCGCTGTCCACCGACTCCGACGGACCGACGCCGGACGCCAAGAAGAAGTAGCCGAAGAAGGACGCCACTGTGCCCTCAGTCCAGCTCGACGGCGACCCGGTGCCCGGCGACGGCACCCTGCCGGCCGACGCCCTGGCCGGGTTCGGCCGCAACCCGTTCGGGTTCTACGTGCACGTGCCGTACTGCGCCAGCCGGTGCGGGTACTGCGACTTCAACACGTACACCGCCCGGGAGCTGGGCGCGGGCGCCGCGCAGAGCGACTACGCGCAGACCGCGATCGGCGAGATCCGGCTGGCCCGCCAGGTGCTCGGCAGCCGGCACGTCCCGGCCGAGACGGTCTTCTTCGGCGGCGGCACCCCGACCCTGCTGCCGCCGGGCGACCTGGTCGCCATCCTCAAGGCGGTGCGCGAGGAGTTCGGCCTGACCGCCGACGCCGAGATCACCACCGAGGCCAACCCGGAGTCGGTGGACGAGAAGTACCTGGTCGCCCTGGTCGAGGGCGGATTCAACCGGATCTCCTTCGGCATGCAGTCGGCCAGCGGGCACGTCCTGCAGGTGCTCGACCGCCGGCACACCCCCGGCCGCCCCGAACAGTGCGTGCGCTGGGCCTACGACGCGGGCTTCGACCAGGTCAACCTGGACCTGATCTACGGCACCCCGGGCGAGACCGAGGCCGACTGGCGCGGCTCCCTGGAAGCGGTGATCGCGGCCTACCCCGACCACGTCTCGGCCTACTCGCTGATCGTGGAACAGGGCACCCGGCTGGCCGCCCGGATCGGCCGCGGCGAACTGCCCGGCATCGACGACGACGTGCACGCCGACCGCTACCTCGCCGCCGACGCGCTGCTGGCCGAGGCCGGATACCGCTGGTACGAGGTGTCCAACTGGGCCGTGTCCGAGGACGCCGAGTGCCGGCACAACCAGCTGTACTGGACCGGCGGCGACTGGTGGGGCGTCGGCCCGGGCGCGCACAGCCACGTCAACGGCCTGCGCTGGTGGAACGTCAAACACCCGGCGGCCTACTCCGGCCGGCTCTCGGCCGGCCGCTCGCCCGGCCACGCCCGCGAACAGCTGACCGCCGAGGAGCGCCGGGTCGAACGGATCCTGCTGGAACTGCGGCTCAACTCCGGCCTGGACCTGAGCCTGCTGCGCCCGCCCGGCCGCGCCGCCGCGGCCCGCGCCCTGGCCGACGGCATGCTCGAACCGATCCCGTACGCCGACGGCCACGCCATCCTCACCCTCCCGGGCCGCCTGCTCGCCGACGCGCTGGTCCGCGACTTCGTCGACTGAGCCCGGGAGAACCCGGCCCGGTCGGCCCGGCCCCCGGAGCCGGCCGGTAGCCGTCATGGTGAAGTCCCGGTAAAGACTCGCCTATCTCGCGCAACGCAACGCCTGTTCGAAGCGTTCAGGTCTTCATGAGGAGGCGGCTGCACAGGCCGCCCCGGGGCCCGGCGGCGAGGAGCGGCGGCGTGAGCACACCGAGCGGCGAACCACGGTCCGGACCCGCCCCGACCCGGGCGCAGCCGGTCCGGGCCCGGCTGCGCGGGCCGGCCCGGGCCGACTCGCTGCGGATAACCCGGACCGTCGCGCACCGGGCCACGGTCGGCGTCCTGGTCCTGGCCTGCCTGCTCGGCGCGGCCCGGGCGGCGGACGAGTTCCTCAGCAGCCCGTCCTGGTCCTGCGCGGGACGCTCGGCGTACGACGGCGCCGTGGCCACCGCGCCCTGGCTGGCCGAGGCCGGGCTGATTCTCGCCCTGGTCCTGCGCCGCCGCGGGGCCGGGCTGGCCCTGGCCGTGCTGGTGGTCGCGGTGCTCGCGGCCGAGCCGATGGAGCAGTGGGCCTCGTTCGGCGAACTGCCCGGATTCCGCAGCCGCGGCGGCCAGGTGTACGCGTTCTACTTCGCCACCGTGCTCATGACGTTCCCGGTGTACCACCGCCCGGCGCCCCGGCACCGGCGCTCGGTCGCGCAGTAGCGTGATCGGCCGATGACCCGATAGGCCGTTCGTCTGATAGTTCGACAGTTTCCTCGCCCCGGATCAGGGCGCGGTGACGAAGTCGATCAGCGCCTCGACCCGGCCGAGCAGGGTCGGTTCCAGATCCTGATAGCCACGCACACAGCCCAGGATCCGCCGCCAGGCCGCCCGCGAATCCAGCGGCCAGTCCGGGTACTTGCGGTTCAGCCGCTCGCACACCCCGGCCTTCCACTCTTCCGCGCGCGGAACATGCGGCCACGCCTCGATCCCCACCGACGCCGGTTTGACGGCCTGCCAGATGTCCACGTAAGGGTGCCCGAGCACCAGCACGCTGTCTTCGCGCTCCACCTGCACCTGTTGCGCCAGCCGGGTCTCCTTCGAGCCGGGCACGAGATGGTCCACCAGCACCCCGAGCCGCCGCTCCCGGTCCGGCCGGAACTCCTCGATGATCGACGGCAGGAAGTCGATCCCGTCCAGCAGTTCGACCACCACGCCCTCGATCCGCAGGTCGTCGCCCCAGACCCGCTCGACCAACTCGGCGTCGTGCTTGCCCTCCACGTAGATCCGGGCCTGCCGGGCCACCCGGGCGCGCAGCCCGTCCACCGCCACCGACCCCGAGGCGGTCCGCTTGCGCCCGGAGGTGCCGGTGCCCTGCCCGCCCGCGGCCGGCCGGGGCCGGACCAGCACCACAGGTTCCCCGTCGACCAGGAAACCGGGTCCGATCGGGAAGACCCGGAGCTTGCCCAGCCGGTCCTCCAGGGTCACCGTGTACCCCGAAGGGGTTCGCTCCAGCCTGGTGATCGCGCCGCAGAAGCCGGTCTCGACCTCCTCGACCACGTCACCGAGAACGACCTCGACGTCACTGGCAGTACGCCGCGCAGACCTGTGCTCCATGCCGCCGAGCCTAGACGAGTTGTTCCGAATTCTGGCGCGGCGAAACGGCTGATCGGCGGCGCCTGGCCGCACGCCGCGGCCGACCACAGACGACAAAGTATGCGGTCGACCGCGGCGCACGCCCAGCCACCACCGCTGAGCCGTTTCGCCGTGCACACTCACCCGGCAGGTCAACGCACCAACCGGCAACTCGGCTCAGGCGCCAGAGTTCGGAACAACTCGTCTAGTACCGGGACCGGCGTAGACTAATAGCCGACAACGCTGGCACTCCATACTTCTGAGTGCCAGGGTTTGCTGGTTAACTGGAATGGCACACCGCCGACGTTACGGACCGGGCCCCGCTGCGGTATGAACAGAAGGCGGCCGGGCCGCGGGCCCCGCCGCACCGAACCGGACAGACAGGAGGCGCGCACATGGCTGAGGAATCCGGCGTGGTCGAACACAGCCTGGACCGCCGGCGTCTGGACGTGCTGCGCGCGATCGTCGAGGACTACGTCGCCACCCACGAGCCGGTCGGCTCCAGGGCGCTGGTGGACCGGCACAACCTCGGCGTGTCCCCGGCGACCATACGCAACGACATGGCGATGCTGGAGGACGAGGGCTTCATCCACCAGCCGCACACCAGCGCCGGCCGGGTGCCCACGGACAAGGGCTACCGGCTCTTCGTCGACCGGCTCTCCGCGGTCAAGCCGCTGTCCGCGGCCGAGCGGGCCGCGATCCAGACCTTCCTCGGCGGCTCGGTCGACCTCGACGACGTGGTCTCCCGCACGGTCCGGCTGCTGGCCCAGATCACCCGGCAGGTCGCGGTGGTCCAGTACCCCTCGCTGACCCGGTCCGCGGTCCGGCACGTGGAACTGGTCTCGATCTCGGCGAACCGGGTGATGCTGGTCCTGATCACCGACACCGGCCGGGTCGAGCAGCGCTTCGTCGAGGTCCCCCCGCTGGCCGACGAGGTGCTGGCCGACCTGCGCAGCCGGCTGAACACCCTGATCGCCGGGCGCCGGCTGTCGGAGGTGCCGACCCTGCTGTCCGATTTCGGCGAGCAGTTCGAACGCGGGGACCGGACCGCGGTGGACGCGCTGACCGCCGTGCTGCTCGAGGTGATAGTCGAACAGCGCGAGGAGCGGGTCATGCTCGGCGGCACCGCCAACCTGACCCGGTTCCGACAGGACTTCCCGGAGACCATCGGGCCGGTGCTCGAAGCCCTGGAGGAACAGGTCGTGCTGCTCAAACTGCTCGGCGAGACCTCGGGACCGTCCCTGGTCACCGTGCGGATCGGGCACGAGAACCCGCACGCGGGCCTGAGCTCGACGTCCATGGTCGCCACCGGCTACGGCCGCGGCGAAGACATGGTCGCCCAACTCGGCGTGTTGGGGCCGACCAGGATGGACTACCCCGGCACGATGGGGGCGGTCACGGCCGTGGCCCGGTACGTCGGGAGGCTGCTTGATCAGGCGTAAACTGACCGGCGGCCTGCTCGCCGCCCCGGTCGGCGAATTCGTTGGATACTGTGACGACCCGTTCTTCTCTTAGCTGGAGTTCTTCAAGTGGCGACCGACTACTACGCGGCTCTGGGAGTCCGGCGTGATGCCTCCCCGGACGAAATCAAGAAGGCGTACCGCCGGCTTGCCCGCGAACTCCACCCGGACGTCAATCCGGACCCGGAGACCCAGGAACGGTTCAAGGAGATAGGGCTCGCGTACGAGGTCCTGTCCGACCCGCAGAAGCGGCAGATGTACGACCTCGGCGGCGACCCGACCCGGGCCTCGGGCCCCTCGGCCGGGCCCGGCGGCTTCGGCGCGGGCTTCGCCTTCAGCGACATCATGGACGCCTTCTTCGGCGGCGGCGCGGCCGCCCGCGGCCCGCGCTCGCGGGTCCGGCGCGGCCAGGACGCCCTGATCCGGGTCGAGATCAGCCTGAACGACGCCGCCTTCGGCGCGCAGCGGGACATCCAGGTGGACACCGCGGTGGTCTGCGGCAGCTGCGAGGGCGACGGCGCGGCCCCGGGCACCCAGCCGGTCACCTGCGACATGTGCCGCGGCCGGGGCGAGGTGTCCCAGGTCACCCGCTCCTTCCTCGGCCAGGTGATGACCTCCCGGCCCTGCCCGCAGTGCCAGGGCTACGGCACCATCGTGCCGACCCCGTGCGTGGAGTGCGCCGGGGACGGCCGGGTGCGCACCCGCCGGACCCTGACCGTGAAGATCCCGCCGGGCGTGGACAACGGCACCAAGATCCAGCTGACCGGCGAGGGCGAGGTCGGCCCGGGCGCCGGACCGGCCGGCGACCTGTACATCGAGATCGTCGAGGAGCCGCACGAGATCTTCCAGCGCCGCGGCGACGACCTGCACTGCACGGTCACCCTGCCGATGACCGCGGCCACCCTGGGCACCAAGATCCCGCTGGAGACCCTGGACGGGATGGTCGAGCTCGACATCCGCCCGGGCACCCAGTCCGGCCAGTCCCTGCCGCTGCGCGGCCGCGGCATCCAGCACCTGCGCGGCAGTTCCCGCGGCGACCTGATCGTGCACGTCGAGGTGATGACGCCGAAGAACCTGGACTCCGAGCAGGAGGAGCTGATGCGCAAGCTGGCTCGCCTGCGCAACGAGGAGCGTCCCTCCGGCACCTTCGCCCCCGGCCAGCAGGGCCTGTTCTCCCGGATCAAGGACGCGATCAACAACCGCTGACCCGCGCGGCCGGGCCGGCCGCGACCGCCGCCGGCCCGGCGCCCGCGCGCGCCCGCCCGGCGGCGGTAGGATCTTCTCCCCGCCCCTCGCACCGGAGTCCGCCGCCACCGTGTCCGTACCCGTTTTCCACATCAGCCGGGACAAGCTCGCCGGCTCCACGGTCCGCCTGGACGGCCCCGAGGGCCGGCACGCCGCCCTGGTCCGCCGGCTCCAGCCGCGGGAGCGGATCAACCTGACCGACGGGGCCGGGCTGGTGGCCGAGTGCGTGATCCTGGACGCCGACGGCTACGCCCTGGACCTGGAGGTACTCGACCTGCGGCTGCTGCCCGCGCCGAGCCCGCGGATCACGGTGATCCAGGCCCTGGCCAAGGGCGACCGCGGCGAGACCGCGGTGGAGACGCTGACCGAGATCGGGGTCGACGTGATCGTGCCCTGGTCGGCCGGGCGCTCGATCACCCAGTGGAAGGGCGACCGCGGCGCCAAGGCCCTGGCCAAGTGGCGGTCCACCGCGTGGGAGGCGGCCAAGCAGTCCCGCCGCGCCTGGTGGCCGGAGGTGGCCGACACGGTGACCACGGCCAAGGCGGCCCGGCTGCTGGAACAGGCCGCACTGCCGGTGATCCTGCACGAGGCCGCCGACCGTTCGCTGACCACGGCGGTCCGGGACGCGAAGCTGGACCCGGCCGGGCCGGACGGCGCGGCCGAACCCGCCGGAATAGTGCTGGTGGTCGGCCCGGAAGGCGGCATCTCGCCGGAGGAACTGCTGGTCTTCGCCCAGGCCGGCGCGGTGCCCTACCGGATGGGGCCGACCGTGCTGCGCACCTCCACCGCCGGAACCGCGGCCGCCGCGCTGCTGCTGGCCCAGTCCGGGCGCTGGGACTAGAGACGGACTAGATACAGAACTGCTCGGAGAACGTGTCGCTCTCGTCGTCCGGCAGGAACAGGTGCACGGTCGCCTCGGAGCAGGTGTGCCGGGGCAGGACCACCGGCGCGGAGAAGAAGTCCGGACCGCCCACGCCGTCGACGGCCGTCACGGCGCCGTCCAGCTCGTCATGCGTGGTGTCGAAGACCGCCAGGCCGATCGCGTAGTCGGGATCCTGCTCGCGGAACTGCAGCCAGGGGTAGGCGTAGCTGTACCGGGCCTGGCAGCTCGGCGAGTAGTACTGCTTGACCGAGAAGACGATCCGGCCGTGCCAGCGCGCGTACGCGGTGACCCCGACCTGGTGCGTGTCGGCGCACACCTGGCCGGCGGCGATCCCGGCCAGAACCCCGGGATCGGCCGGCGCGGCAACGGCCGGCCGGCCGGCCGACGGGATCATCGGCACCGACTCCGGCGGCAGGGACAGCGTGGGGATCGAGGAGGGCATCCCGGCCCCGGGCGTCGACGGCGCCTGCGCCGGCGGCCCGGAGACCGCCGGGGCCCACGCGGCGGCCGACGGCCCGCCGGCCGGCCCGGGCGCCACGGCGTCGGAGGGCGCGGCCCGCAGCGTCGACACGGCGGCGAGCGCGGCGGTGATCACGGCGGTGGCGACACAATGGGCTACGAAACGATCCATGATTGGTGGTGCTTTCCCTGAGCTGGAACCGGGCCGAGCCGACCCGGGGCTGAACTTACACAGGGTCAGGCCGGCGAAACGGCCTAGGATCGCTGGTACTGAACAAAGACGACCCTTTAGTGGGAACGAAGATCACCGATCGGGCGAAAAACCGGGCCCGGCTACAACCCGTGGGAGCGAAATGAAGATCACAACCGACCCCGACTGCATCTTCTGCAAGATCGTGGCGGGCGACATCCCGGCCACCGTCGTGCGCGACACCCCGGACTTCCTCGCCTTCCGCGACATCGCCCCGCAGGCGGCCGTGCACGTGGTCGTGATCCCCAAGACGCACCTGCACCGCAACGTCGCGGACCTGGCCACCGACCCCGACCTCGCCGCCGCGCTGCTCGCCGAGGGCGCCCGGGTGGCCGAACAGGAAGGCCTGACCGACTCCGCCGAGCCGCCCGGCTACCGCTTCGTCTTCAACACCGACCAGGCCGCCGGTCAGACCGTCTTCCACGTGCACCTGCACGTCCTCGGCGGCGAGCAGCTCGGCCACTTCGGCTTCTTCGGGCCGCTGTAAGCCGCAATAAATCACCTGGGGTTTTCGTTGGTTCCTTCGATACGATGGAGTGGTCCCGAACCGACGAGCGACGAAGGTGTGGTCCCAAGGCTCCTGAGCCGGCCCATGAGTAGCGAGCAGCGATCCCCCAGCCGGGCGCGCAAGACCGTGCCCCAGCCGAACCAGGCGGCCACCGGGCCCCACCCCTCCACCCCGCAGTCCGGCCCGGCCGACGACGCCGGCCTGCTGCCCGCCCAGACCAGGATCACCATCCCGGCCGCGCACCCGATGGTCTCGGTGCTCGGCTCCGGGGACAGCATCCTGCGGGTGATCGAGAAGAGCTTCCCCGAGGTGGACTTCCACGCCCGCGGGAACGAGATCACCGCGGCCGGCCCCCGGGCCGAGGTCGACCTGGTCGAGCGGTTGTTCCAGGAGATCCTGATCGTGCTGCGCACCGGCGTGCCGGTGACCGACGACACCGTCGCCCGCGCCGTCGCCGCCCTGCGCGCCGCGGCGGGCGGCGCCGCGGCCACCATGCCGTCCGAGCTGCTGACCCAGAACATCCTGTCCAACCGCGGCCGCACCATCCGGCCCAAGACGGTCAACCAGCAGCAGTACGTGGACGCGATCGACCACAACACGGTCGTCTTCGGCATCGGCCCGGCCGGCACCGGCAAGACCTACCTGGCCATGGCCAAGGCGGTCCAGGCACTGCAGGCCAAGGACGTCAGCCGGATCATCCTGACCCGCCCCGCGGTCGAGGCCGGCGAACGCCTCGGCTTCCTGCCCGGCACCCTGTTCGAGAAGATCGACCCCTACCTGCGCCCGCTCTACGACGCCCTGCACGACATGATCGACCCGGACTCCATCCCCAAACTGATGGCGGCCGGCACGATCGAAGTCGCGCCCTTGGCATACATGCGTGGCAGGGCGCAGCCGGTATTCACCACCGTGCTGACACCGGACGGATTCCGGAGGATCGGCAGCCTCACCGTGGGCGATCTCGTCATCGGGTCCAACGGAGAGCCGACTCCGGTCCTGGGCGTCTACCCGCAGGGCGAGAAGGACATCTACCGGGTCACCGCACAGGACGGCTCCTCGACGCTCTGCTGCGGAGAGCACCTGTGGACGGTCAGAACGGCATCAGACCGTCGGCGCGGCAAGCCGTGGCGGGTCCTCGAGACCAAGGCGATGATCGGCAGGCTCCGGGCCGCCCACACCCGCCGGTACGAGCTGCCGCTGCTCAGCAAGCCGGTTTGCCTTCCGGAGCAGGAAGTCCCCATGGACCCCTATGCGCTTGGCCTGCTGCTGGGCGACGGCTGTCTGACCGGCTCCACCACCGCGTCTTTCGCCACCGAGGACGCCGAACTCGCCCTCTCCCTCGAAGCGGCGCTGCCAGGTGTCCAGGTGCAGTGGAAAGACCGGGTGAACCACACCCTGAAGCGGGTCAGGGCGCCGGGTGACGTCATGACGCTGGAGAACCCGGTCACCGGGGCTCTGCGGGCATTGGGGCTGCTAGGCACACGGTCGAACTCCACGTTCGTGCCGGTCGAGTACATCCACAACTCGGCCGAAGTCCGGCTCGCCGTCCTGCAGGGGCTCTTCGACTCTGACGGCGGCCCGGTGGCCCAGCACGGGCGCACGTGCCGGATCCAGTACTCGACGACGTCGGAAGCGATCCGCGACGATGTCATCCGGCTCGTCCGTTCTCTGGGCGGGGTCGCATACTCGCGCCGCAGGCAGGCAGCGGGACGCGCCCCCGGGATGGCCAACGGCCGGCCCGACTACTACCGCTACGACGCGCACGTCGTCGAGGTGCGCCTTCCGGAGGGCATCGAGCCCTTCCGGCTCCGGCGCAAGCTGGAGAAGTACCAGGCGGCCGGCGGCGGACGACCGATGCGGTTCATCGACAGCATCGAGCCGGAAGGCCGCGCACAGGCGGTCTGCATCCAGGTTGCGGCGGCAGACTCGCTGTACGTCACCGAGGACTATCTGCTGACCCACAACACGCTGAACGACGCTTTCATCATCCTGGACGAGGCCCAGAACACCTCGGCCGAGCAGATGAAGATGTTCCTGACCCGGCTCGGCTTCGGCTCCAAGATCGTGGTCACCGGCGACGTCACCCAGGTCGACCTGCCCAACGGCACCGAGTCCGGGCTGCGGGTGGTGCAGCAGATCCTGGCCGGGGTGGACGACATCCACTTCTCCGTGCTGACCAGCGTCGACGTGGTCCGCCACCGCCTGGTCGGGGAGATCGTGGAGGCGTACGGCCGGTTCGACGCGGTCCGGCAGGCCGAGCAGCAGCCGGCGAGCGGCCGGGGCGGCCAGCGCGGGCGGGGATCCGCGCGGTAGGTGGGATGATTGCCGCTATGTCGATCGATATCAACAACGAGTCCGGGGCACAGGTCGAGGAGTCGACCATCGTCGCCCTGGCCAGGTTCGTGCTGGACGAGATGGGCATCCATCCGCTGGCCGAACTGTCCATCCTCCTGGTCGACGTCGCCGCGATGGAGCAGCTGCACATCCAGTGGATGGAGGAGCCCGGCCCGACCGACGTGCTCTCCTTCCCGATGGACGAGCTGCGCCCGTCCCGCGCCGAGGACGACAACGAGCCGCAGCCCGGCCTGCTGGGCGACGTGGTGCTGTGCCCGGAGGTGGCCGAGAAGCAGGGCGCCGCGGCCGGCCACGGCACCACCGACGAGCTGCACCTGCTGACCACCCACGGGATCCTGCACCTGCTCGGCTACGACCACGGCGACCCGGAGGAGAAGGCCGAGATGTTCGCCCTGCAGTCCGAGCTGCTCGCGGCCTGGCGCCGCCAGCAGGCCCCGGGCCGGGCCGCGGACGGCGGGGACGCCGGCCGGCCGACCCGGCCGACCGAGAAGTAGCGGCCGCCGTGACCGCCGCCGAGATCTGGCTGGTGCTGGGCGGCGCCCTGGCCGTGGTGCTGGCCTGGCTGGCCGCCGCGGTCGGCGGCGCGCTGGCCCGGATCACCCCCGCGCACGCCGAGGAGCTCGCGGTGGACGGCGGGGCCGGTCCCGCCCGGGTGCTGCGGCTGACCGAGGACACCCCCGGCTACGTCAACCTGGTGCTGCTGATCCAGGTGTTCGGCGAGGTCGGCGCGACCGTGCTGGCCGCCATGCTGGCCGACAGCTGGTGGGGCCGGACCTGGTACGTCGGCGCGATCACGGTGCTGGTCATGGCGGCCATCTCCTACGTCGCGGTCGGCGTCTCGGCCCGCACCCTGGGCCGCCAGCACGCCGAGCGGGTGGCCCGGGCGGCCGCGCCGTTCCTGTTCGTGCTGGGCCGGCTGCTGAGCCCGATCGTCAAGGCCTCGATCATGCTGGGCAACGCGCTGACCCCGGGCCAGGGCTTCCGCGACGGCCCGTTCGCCACCGAGGCCGAGGTGCGCGCGCTGCTGGACATCGCCGAGCAGCACAGCGAGATCGAGGACGCCGAGCGCCGGATGGTGCACTCGGTCTTCGAGCTCGGCGACACCCTGGTCAAGGAGGTCATGGTGCCGCGCACCGACATGATCTTCATCGAGCGGACCAAGACCGCCCGCCAGGCGCTGTCCCTGGCCCTGCGCAGCGGCTTCTCCCGGATCCCGGTGATCGGCGAGAACGCCGACGACATCGTGGGCATCGCCTACCTCAAGGACCTGGTCCGCCGCACCCAGGACGGCCAGGACGCGGCCCCGGGCACGGTCACGGCCGGCTGGAACGGCGCGGCCCGCTCGGCCGCGGCGACCGAGCGGGTGGACGAGGTGATGCGCCCGGCCATCTTCGTGCCCGACTCCAAGCACGCCGACGTCCTGCTGCGCGACATGCAGGCGCAGCGGATCCACCTGGCCGTGGTGATCGACGAGTACGGCGGCACGGCCGGCCTGGTCACCATCGAGGACATCCTGGAGGAGATCGTCGGGGAGATCACCGACGAGTACGACCAGAGCCGCCCGCCGGAGGTCGAGTGGCTCGGCGAGCCCGGCGACCTGGACGCCGGCGCCCGGGTCTCGGCCCGGCTGGCCCTGGACGAGCTCGGCGACCTGTTCGGCCGCGAGCTGGAGGACGAGGACGTGGAGACGGTCGGCGGCCTGCTGGCCAAGTGCCTGGGCCTGGTCCCGATCCCCGGCTCGGCGATCCGGCACGAGGGCCTGAGCCTGGTGGCCGAGTCCACCGAGGGCCGCCGCCGCCGGGTCGGCACCGTGCTGGTCCGGCAGACCGGCGACGAAGAGCAGACCGACGAAGAGCAGAAGGCGGAAGAGCGTTCATGACCGACCAATCCCCCCTGGACCCCGAGGACGCGAAGATCCTCACCCTGGCCCGCGCCGCCCGCGCGCGCAACGCGGCCACCGACGGCGCGGCCGTGCGGGACACCACCGGCCGCACCTACGCGGCGATCCCGGTCAACCTGCCCGCGCTCAAGCTCTCCGCGCTCCAGGCGGCGGTCGCCGCGGCGGTCTCCTCCGGGGCGACCGGGCTGGAGGCGGCCGCGGTGGTCAGCGGGGACGCGGGCACCGCGGGCGTGCTGCCCGAACCGGACCTGGCCGTCGCGCGGGACCTGAACACCGGCGTCATCCTGCTGGCCGGCCCGGACGCCGCGCCGCCGGAGTGGTCGGGCGTGCTGCGCCTGCTCTAGCGTTCTCGGGCCCGGCCGCGCCGCGTTCGGGCCTTCGGGCTAGTCGGAGCGGCCGGACCGGCCGGGGGCACGTAGGTTTGTCTGGTGACCTCTGCCGGATCGGAGCCCTACCACGGCGCCCGGCCGGACCGGCCGGGCGCCCCGGCCGCCCGGGGCAACCCGGCCACACCGCGCCGGCCTCGCCGCTGGGCTCGGACCGTGGCCTTCGTCCTGCTCGGCCTGTTCGTGCTGTTCCTGGTCGGCAGCGTCAGCACCTATTTCTGGGCCTCGGGCAAACTCACCAAGATCGGCGCGCTGACCGAGTACTCCGGTCGGCCGGTCCAGGGCGGCGGCACCAACTGGCTGATCGTCGGCTCGGACAGCCGCTCCACCCTGACCCCCGCGCAGAAGCAGCAATACCACGTCGGCTCCGTCGCCGGTCAGCGCTCCGACACCATCCTGCTGCTGCACTACGGCGCGTCCGGCCCCGACCTGATCTCCATCCCGCGCGACTCCTACGCGACCATCCCGGCGTACACCGACTCGTCGGGCGCGACTCATGGTGCCTCGAAGAACAAAATCAACGCCGCCTACGATCTCGGCGGCCCGCAACTCCTCGTCCGGGCGGTCGAACAGGCCACTGACGTGCGGATCGACCACTACCTGGAGATCGGATTCCTCGGCGTGGTCAATGTTGTGAACGCGGTCGGCGGCGTGGACATGTGCCTGCCGAGCGCCGTGCACGACAGCTACTCGGGCGCCGACCTGCCGGCCGGCTGCCAGACCCTGAACGGACAGCAGGCGCTCGCCCTGGTCCGCTCCCGCTACTCGCTGCCCGACTCGGACATCAGCCGGATGGCCGATCAGCAGGACTTCGTCTCGGCCATGGTCCAGTCGACGCTGCGGCCGGGCGTGCTGGGCAATCCGTTCGTCTTCTACCCGCTGCTCGCCGCCATGCTCGACTCGGTCGCGGTGGACGACGGCACCAGCGTGTGGAGCCTGCTCGACCTGGCCTGGAACAGCAAGACGATCACCGGTGGCCGCGGCACGGTCGGCACGGTGCCCATCGCGGACCAGGGCTACCAGGTCTCCGGCGTGGGATCGACCGTGGTGTGGAACAGCGCCAAGGCGCAGCAGCTGTTCGCCGCGGTCAACGCCGACGAAGCCATCCCGGCGGGCCTGCTCAACAGCCTCGGCTGACACCTGCCGGCGAGCGACTCCTCAGCCGCGGATCGCCTGGACCAGCGAGATCGCCGCCAACACGATCATGATCAGCGCCGCGGTGCGCACGATCCACTTCAGCGGCACCACCCGCAGCAACCCCTGTCCGCCGAGCACGGCCAGCCCGGCCACACTGCACAGCGCCGCGAACGAACCGATCCCGACCAGCAGCGGAGCCCGGTAGTGCGCGGCCAGGTTGGCGGTGGCGATCTGGGTCAGGTCGCCGAACTCGGCCACCGTGATCACCATGAAGCTGGTCAGGAAGACCTTCAGGTCGGTCTTGCCGTCCTCGGCCTCGGTGGTCGGCTCCTCGGCCGGCTCGTTCGCCTGCCGGAGCAGCAGCACCGCGCCGAGCAGGAACAACGCCGAGACCACGGCGGCCAGCGGCCGGTGCGGCAGCAGGGTCAGCAGCGATCCGGCGCCCAGCGCGATCAGCACCTGCACGGCGAAACCGGCCGCCGCGCCGAAGAAGACCAGCCGGGCCGGATACTTCGTGGCCAGGACCAGCCCGGCCAGGGCGGTCTTGTCCGGCAGTTCGGCCAGGAAGACGACGGCAAAAGTGGTGGCGATGACCAAGGCGTCCACAGCGCGGCATCATCTCCGGGTGTCGATCAGGGGAGCCGCGCCCGGCGGCGACGGCCGACTAGCCCGTGTACAGCTACAGCCTAATACGCGTGCGGCCAGGTCAGCCGCCGTACATCGCATTCTTCAGCTTGATCATCCCGGCGATGACGCCGGTCATGCAGACCGCCATCAGCACGCCGACGGCCAGATCCGCGCCCTCCTGCACCGCGACCAGGGCCAACAGCACGCCGCAGCCGGCCGAGGGCAGCAGGACGGATCTGAGGAACGAGCCGCCGGATTTCTCCGGGCCGTCCACGGCCGGGGCGGCCTCGGGCTTCACTTTGGTGTCCGCCGCACCTTTTCCCGCGCTCTTCCCGGCGGGCTGCGGCGCAGTCCGGGCCTTCGGCGGGCGCGCGGCCGGGGCCGGGGCGGGTTGCGGGCCGCCCGGCCGGGGTCTGCCGGTCTTTGTCGCCATGGCCGAATCGTAGAGGCTCGGGCGCCCGCTGCGGAAGCGCCCGGGGTACGGGAAGCGTGGCCCGGACGGGCGCGGACGGTCCCGACTGCGCCGGGCGGCTGAGTCCCCAACCGCCCGGATCGGCCCGGAACCCCGGGAACGTGCAGGTGGCGCACCTGCCCCGGAAAAGAACCATCGCCGCACCGGTGCGGCGGTGCGGCGATGTCTGTTTGTACCCGCCGCTTGGACTCAGGGGCCGAGCGGACGGTGATCTGGTCCCTGGCTTCATCCGGCCTTGCGCAGTTGAAAGGCCGGTTAAGGGTTTCGCATGTTGCCAGGTCCCACCCTCGAATCCGAGTCTGGCCCAGGCCGTTTAATTTGTCAACGGCGGCAACAAAATCCGGTTCCGGTTCGCCGGCCGCCACCCTCACCACGTGCGCGGCGACCGGAAATCCGGTCGGATCCGGCCCGGGCGACGGCTGGAAACTCTCAGACTTCTCGGCTACGTTTGCGTAACTTACGCTTCCGTAGGTTTTACTGGATACTCGGAAGCAGCGGACCATCCAGCCGCCCGACGTGACGACCAGGAGTTCATTGTGAGCATCACCCTCGATTCCGCAACACAGAGCGCCGCCACCGCGGGCTGCCTGAGCCAGGCCGCCCTGCTGTATGAGCTGGAGCCGGTGGTCGAGGCCAACCTCAACCGGCACCTGTCCCTCGCCAAGGAGTGGTTCCCGCACGCCTACGTGCCCTGGGGCGCCGGGGAGGACTTCGACGGCCCGCTCGGCGGCAAGGCCTGGGAGCCGGGCCAGTCCAAGCTGGACGAGACCGCCCGCACCTCGATGATCCTGAACCTGCTGACCGAGGACAACCTGCCCAGCTACCACCACGAGATCGCCACCCTGTTCGGCCGGGACGGCGCCTGGGGCACCTGGGTGCACCGGTGGACTGCCGAGGAGGGCCGGCACGGCAACGCGATCCGCGACTACCTGCTGACCACCCGCGCCGTCGACCCGATCGCGCTGGAGCGGGCCCGGATGGTGCACATGTCGGCCGGCTACCACTCGCCGAACTCGGACGCGGCGCTCAACTCGATCGCGTACGTCTCGTTCCAGGAGCTGGCCACCCGGATCTCGCACCGCAACACCGGCAGCTACTCGGCCGAGCCGCTGTGCGACGCGCTGCTGCAGAAGATCGCCAACGACGAGAACCTGCACATGGTCTTCTACCGCAACCTGCTCAACGCGGCCCTGGACCTGTCCCCGGACCAGACCATGCTGGCGATCCTGGACGTGGTCAAGAACTTCGAGATGCCCGGCTCCTCGGTGGAGAACTACACCCGCAAGTCGGTCCAGATCGCCCTGGCCGGGATCTACAACCTGCGCATCCACCGGGACGAGGTGCTCGTGCCGGTGCTGCGCAACGTGAAGGTCTTCGAGCGCACCGGCTTCGGCCCGGCCGGCGAGGCCGCACGCGAGGAGCTGGCCGGGATCATGGACGCGCTCGAGTGCGCCGCGGCCCGGTTCGAGGAGAAGGCCCAGATCGCCCTGGCCCGGCAGGCCGCCCGCAAGGCCGCGACCGCCGCCTGAGCCCGGCCGCGGTCCTGCGCTGCGCGCTCTGTCCTCCTCCTGTGCTCGCCGGCAGCCGGACCGACCGTCCGGCTGCCCGCGGGTCCGGACTGACAAGATGACAAGACGAAGAGCCAGCGGCCCGCTCATATCAGTAATCACCCCCTCGGCCGTACACCCGTTACTCTGATCGCTTCGCCTCCGTTGCAGGGCTAAGCGGGCGCCTGCCCGCTCCTCGACCGATCCGAAGAGGTCTCCCATGTACGACGTGGCCAAGCGCAGCCTGGCCTTCACGGTCGCCACCGGCGGACTGCTGCTGAGCGGCCCGGGCTTCGCGCCCCTGGCCGAGGCGGCCGTAGCCGGCTCCGGCAGCTCCACCGGTCCCGAACCGGCCAGTGCGGCCGCCGGCAGCCACGCGGACGCCTCGTCCGCCCTGTCCGTGCCGCTGAGCCTCCGTGAGGCATCCAGCCCCACCACCCCCGCGGCCGGCGCCCGGGCCGCCGGGTCCGGCGGCGGCGCGGCGGCCGACTCCGTGGTCAGCCACTCCGGCGGCCTGCTGTCCGGCAACAGCGTGCAGATCCCGATCAACCTCGGCCTCGACCTGTGCGGGACGAACGTGCTGGCCCTCGCGGTCCAGGACGTGGTCGGCGCCACCGCCTGCAGCTCGGCCGCCGGCACCTCGGCGACCTCGCTGACCGACCACAGCGGCGGCGTGCTGTCCGGCAACACCGTCCAGCTGCCGGTCAACGTCCCGATCCTGGCCTGCGGCACCACCGTCGCCGTGGCCGCGACCGATGACGGCTCCGCCCCGACCCTGTGCGGGACGATCCCGGCCGCCGGGGCCTCGGCCGGCGCCGGCGCCACCGCGGTCAGCTCGCACTCCGGCGGCCTGCTGTCCGGCAACATCGTGCAGGCCCCGGTCAACGTCCCGGTCGACCTGTGCGGCACCTCGGTCGCCGCGGCCTCGACCGACTCGGTCTCCGGCGGGGCGGACTGCTCCGCGCCGGCCGGCACCACCGCGTTCCCCGGGGCCGGGGCGGCCGGGTTCTCCGACCACTCCGGCGGGATCGGCTCCGGCCTGATCGTGCAGACCCCGATCAACGTCCCGGTCAACGCCTGCGGCAACCACGTCGGCGCGGCCGAGACCGACAGCCTGAGCGGTCCGGCCTCCTGCGTCGGCGCGGGGTCCGGGACGTTCGCCGCCGCCGGGTCGATCGGTTCCGGCGGGATCGCCTCCGGCGACACCGTGCAGGCCCCGGTCGACGCGCCGGTGGACGTGTGCGGCAACACGGTCGAGGTCGCCGGCACGTCGAACCTCGAGCCCGCGGCCCCGGCCACCTGCGGCGAGCTGCCCGGCCAGGGCGGCTCGCACACGGTCAGCTTCACCGGCAACTCCGGTGGCATCGGCTCCGGCGACACCGTGTCCACGCCGATCGCGGTTCCGGTCCAGGCCTGCGGCGACGTGGTCTCCGCAGCCACCACGGACAGCCGCACGGCCGGGGCGGACTGCTCGGCCGGCGCCTCGACCAGCGCCAGCACGACGACCATCCACTCCGGCGGCGTCGGCTCCGGCACCAGTGTCGGCGTGGCCGGCGGTACGCCGATCCTGGCGTGCGGCCTGAACGTGCCGGTCGGTTCGTCCGGCGACGACGCGGACGGCGCGGCCTGCGGCCACCAGCCGCAGATCCCGACCCCGCCCGCCCCGCCGGCCCCGCCCGGATCCCCGGTCACGCCGCCGGTCCCGCCGGCCCCGCCGGTCCCGCCTGGGACTCCGGGGACTCCCGGAACCCCGGGGACGCCGGGCACGCCGACCGTGCCCGCCCCGCCGGCCCCGCCCGCGGACGTGCCGCCGCCCGCGGTCCCCGCGCCCCCGGCCCCGCCGGCGCCCTCGACCAGCCAGGTCATGCCGCCGCCGATCCCGCAGGTCGCGGTCCCGACCCCGGCCCCGGTCGGCCAGCTGGCCAAGACCGGTGACGGTGACGGGTTCGCCCTGGCCCTGGCCGGCGGCACCCTGCTGGCCGGGCTCGGCCTGCGCGGCGCGGGTCGGCACCGCACCCGCTAGTCGAACCGTACCTTAGGGTACGTTTCACCTGAGGTGGGCGGATCCCAGAGTTATGGGATTCGCCCACTTTTTCATAGCCAAAGGTCTAGGATACGGTCATATGCGGCTTTCTCACCAGGGCGGAACGACGGACACGGCAGGGCCCGGAGTAGTCGGACCGAGGACCCCGCCCCCTCCGCCACCGGCGCCGGACGACGGCTCCCCGCCCCCCCGATCAACTCGGCGAGCCCGCCCCGCGCCGCCCAGCCGCCGCTTCGCCCCCGCCGCCGTGCTCGGCGACCTCTTCCTCACCCTCGGCGTGCTGCTGGTCCTCTACGTCGTGTATCAACTCTGGTGGACGAACATCGTCGCCGCCCAGCAGACCGCCCGCAATTCCGCGGCCCTGCAACACCGACTCGACACGCACCCGTTCTCCGCGGCCGCCGTCCCCTCCGACGCGGTCCCGACCGGCCAGAGCTTCGCGTTCGTCTACATCCCCGCCTTCGGCCCCGGCTGGCGCGCGCTGGTGATGCAGGGCGTGGACCGCACCACGGTGCTCAACACCGGCGCCGTGGGCCACTACACCGGACCGGGCACCTCGTTCCCCTGGGACGCCGACGGCAACTTCGCCATCGCCGGCCACCGGGACGGCCACGGCATGATCTTCCGCGACCTGGACCAGCTCAAGGCGGGGGACAAGATCTACGTCCAGACCCAGTACGGCTGGTACGTGTACCAACTCGACCGCGAGGCGCCCTCGGTGCCCATCGCCGACATCGGCGTGATCGCCGCCATCCCACAGGGCTCCGGCTACACCACGGCAGGCCACTACATCACGCTGACCACCTGCACGCCGATCTACATCGACACCAGCCGCCTGGTCTGGTGGGGACACCTGGTCGAAACCACGCACGGCACCCAGGCGCCCGCCGGCGTCACGCCCGTCCAGTAGCCGCGGTCAGACTCAGACCCGCTTGACCACGTAGACGCCGTAGCTGCTCTGGTACACGACCTGGTACTTGGTGCCCGGGTGCCGGTCCTGCTCGAAGGTGACCGGGTCGCCGATCGGCGTGCCCGAGAGGTCGAAGCACTGGGTGTCGATCACGGCGTACTGCACTGCCGGGTTCTTCGGCGCGGGCCAGCCGATCCAGAACGTGTCCGCCCGCGCGGCCAGCGGCGCGAGCTCGCAGACGTTCGTCTCGACGGTCGCCCCGTCCGGCACCAGCGAGACCGCGTAGTCCGCCGCGTGCCGCTGCGGGCTCACGTTGAACATCTGCGGCAGGTTGAAGTACTGGTTCAGCGCGAACTGCGGAATCAGCGCCACCGACACGGCCAACGCGGCGACCGCGCCGTGCTGCCCCATCGCCGTGCTCATCCGCCGACCGAACCGCCAGGCCCCGCCCGCCACGTCCGGCAGCGGCGGCGCGTTCCTGGCCCGGATCATCGCGTCGGCCGCCGCGACGAACAGGATCGGCATCACCGGCGCGTTGTAGTGGTACATCGTCCCCCAGTACGCGGGGGTCGTGGACACGAACCGGAAAACCAGCCCGAGCACCGCCGTCAACGCGACCGGCGACCGCATCGCGAGCGCGGCCGTGCACACCACCAACAGGAAGATCAGCTGGAACTTCGTGCCGAAGTCCGCGAAGAAGTGCCCGGTCATCGGCCCGAGCGCCATGCCCTGCGGCCCCTGGGCGCCGTTGGTGTTGACCAGGCTCCAGTACTGGTAGACGTGGTCCGGGTTGAAGTGCGGGAGGATCACGAACACGCACAGCAGGGTCGCCGCGGTCCCCGTCGCGGCCAGGATCACCCCGCGCCGGATCTCGCCCCGGGCGATCATCAGGATGCCCACCGGCATGACGAAGAAGAGCCCGAAGTCCTCCTTGCAGAACAGCAGCGCCACGCACCACCAGATCGTCTGCCGGTACTGCCCCCGCACCAGCGCGCACAGCGCGAACGCGATGACCGGGGTGGCGAACGCGATCTCGTGGAAGTCGAAGTCGGCCGCCTGCGCGATGCCGAAGGACAGTCCGTAGGCGATCCCGAGCCCGTAGCCCGCCCCGGCGCTGATCTTGTCCCGGCCCAGCCAGATGATCGGCGCCGCGGCCAGCGAGAACAGGAAGGCCTGCCCGACCAGCAGCGTGATCGGGCTCGGGAAGATCAGGAAGAACGGCCCGAGCAGCGCGATGATCGGATGGAAGTGGTCGCCGAGCAGGTCGTAGCCGGGCGACTTGATGTCGTCGATCGGCGAGTGGAAGTGGGCGTACTGCTTGATCACCTCGGTGAACATGCCCAGGTCCCACGATCCGGCCCCGGCCGTCTCGTAGTGCGCGATGGACAGGACCGAGTAGAGGGCGGTCAGCGCCGCCACCACGATCCACGGCCCGAGCGCCGCCCCGGATGACCAGCGCCGCGGCGGGTTGCCGGTAGTCTCGTCAGTCTCGCCGTGTTCGGTGGCTTCGCCGTCGCCGTCGCCGTCGCCGCTGATGCCGCCGCTGTCGGTGCTCTCGCCGGTGGGCGGGATCTCGGAGATCGTCTTGTCCTCGCTGGTTTGGGCCACGACGGAAGGGTAACGGTGCGGCCACACGTTAGACAACGCCCCGTTACAGAGCACTACGCACGAATTGCCGCAGCTGTTACCCGTTTGTCGACCAAGGAGCCCACCCCGGTGAACCCCGCCGACTTCGCCCCGCTGCTCACCGCACCGGGCCAAGAACTCCTGGCCCGGCTCACGGGCGGATACGACGAGTCGGCCGTGCTGTCCCAAGCCGAGAAACTCCGCGCGGAGTATCCACCGGACCTCGTCTCGGCGGCGCTCACCCAGGCGAGACTGCGCGACCGGGCGGCGGCCAAGTTCGGATCCCGCGCGCGGGACATGTACTTCACGCCGGCCGGGTACGAGCAGGCCACGCGCATGTCCGTGGCCGAGCTGCGTGCGGAGCGGTACAGGCGGGCTGGGGTGCGGAGGGTGGCTGATCTGTGCTGCGGTATCGGTGGGGACGCTCTTGCTTTTGCGGCGGCTGGTATTGAGGTCTTGGCCGTGGATCGTGATCCGCTGACCTGCGCTGTGCTGGCGGCCAATGCTCGGGCGTTCGGGGTTGAGGGGGCGATCGAGGTTCGGTGTGAGGGCGTCGAGACGGTTGATCTGCGTGGTTGCGACGGGGTCTTTCTTGATCCGGCCCGCAGGACTGATCGCGGCCGGACATTTGATCCGGAGGCTTATTCGCCGTCGTGGTCGTATGCGGTCGGATTGGCTGTGCGGGGGGTGGCGGCGGCTGTCGGATTCAAGGTGGCGCCTGGGTTGCCGCATGAGTTGATTCCGCGGGGTGCGCAGGCTGAGTGGGTTTCGGATCGTGGTGAGGTTAAGGAGGCGGGGATTTACTTCGGGGCTTTGGTGGGGGCGGGATGTGGCGTGGGTGGCGTGGGTGGTGGGAGCGGCGCTGCGGAACGTCAGGCGACCTTGTTGCCGGGGTCTTATCGGCTGGAGAGCGCTGGGGTGCCTGATCCGAGTCCTGGGCCCGTTGGGAGGTATTTGTATGAGCCGGATGGGGCGGTTATCCGTGCGCATCTGCTTGGTGAGTTGGCGGAGTTGCTGGGGGCGCACTCGATTGATCCGACCATTGCTTATCTGACGGCTGATCGTAGTTGGGAGGGGAGTCGTGGGGGTGGGGGCGGGAGCGGGAGCGGGGGCGGTGATGGTAATTCTTTCGTCGCTCGGTATGAGATCACCGATGTGCTTCCTTTCAATGTGAAGCGGTTGCGTGCGGTGGTTGCGGAACGTGGGTATGGGCGGTTGACGGTTAAGAAGCGCGGGGCTGATGTTGATCCGGCTTTTCTGCGTAAGCAGTTGCGGCCTGCCGGGCCTAATAGTGCTGTGGTTGTGGTGACGAGGGTTGCTGGGGCTCATATGGCGTTGATTGCGCAGGAGGACTGATTGCGTTGGGGTGTGGGCGGCTGGGGCGGAGTTGAAGTCAACTGCGGCCCGTGGCAATTTTCCGCGCAGGGTCAGGCGATGGGTGAGTTCGAGACGCGAGAAAATCACCACGGTTTTCTCCCCCAGGTCACCTCTCGAGGAGCTCACCTAGAGGCCTGGGACGGGTGCGCGGCCACCAGCCCCAGCATGGCATCTAATCACACCAATAGCCTGATATAGAGTTGTTATGTAATT
>DASZBX010000062.1:0-49553 GCA_035943635.1 Actinocrinis sp.
GCGGCAGCGGCAGCGGCAGCGGCAGCGGCAGCGGCAGCGGCAGCGGCAGCGGCAGCGGCAGCGGCAGCGGCAGCGGCAGCGGACGAGCGTCGGGCAATGCCCGCGACAACGCAAGCACGAGCCCAAGCCCAAGCCCAACCAACAATCCTCCGCCGAACGGGCTGACGCCGCGCGAGGCCGAAGTCCTCGTGTTGATCGCGCGGGGACTGCCGAACGCGGAGATCGCGCGCCGACTGACCGTCAGTGAGACGACCATCAAGAGCCATATCAATCATCTACTACCGAAGATCGGCGCTCGGGACCGGGCCCAAGCCGTCGTGTTCGCCTATCAAAACGGATTGCTCACCCTCTAACTGTTGGATTCTGATCGCTTTTCTGATGGATTCACGCACTCATCTACCACTATATGAAACTTTCAGTCACATATTGACAAAGGTGAACATCGGTAGTTACCTAACCTCACAGATCGGCTCGCCGCGCCTCCGTCGTCCGCACACCACGGCCGCACACCCTACGGCCCTACGCCCTAAACCCCACACCCGACGACCAACGCCGGCAGCCACGCGCCCACAACCATCAAGGACGATGACTTGTGTTCCTGAGAAGATCCATGCCGCGCGCTCCCGCCCGCCATCCGCGCACCTCCCAGCTGAGCCGACCCAACCGCCTCGCCCGCCTCGCCCTAGCCGCGGCGATAGTAGCCGCCGGGGCGCCCTTGGCCTCAGTGCTCGCCGCCGGGCCGGCCGCCGCACTCGGCAACGGGCTCGCGCTCACGCCGCCGATGGGGTTCAACGACTGGAACGCCTACGGCTGCAACGTCTCCGAGTCGCTGATCGAGGCCACCGCGCTGGCCATGCACAACAACGGCATGCAGGCCGCGGGCTACCAGTACGTCAACATCGACGACTGCTGGCTGCAGAAGTCGCGCGACGCGAACGGCAACCTGCAGCCGGACTTCACCAAGTTCCCGGACGGGATCTCCGGGACGGCCGCCTACGTCCACTCGCTCGGCCTCAAGCTGGGCATCTACGAGGACGCCGGGACGGAGACCTGCGCGGGCTACCCGGGCAGCCTCGGGCACGAGCAGCAGGACGCGAACACCTTCGCCTCCTGGGGTGTGGACTACCTCAAGTACGACAACTGCAACAATCAGGGCGTCAGCTCGCTGACCCGCTACACCGCGATGAAGAACGCATTGGCCGCCACCGGACGGCAGATCGCGCTCAGCCTGTGCGTCTGGGGTCAGGACAGCGTGGCCACCACCTGGGGTCCGAGCACCGGGGACCTGTGGCGCACCACCGGGGACATCCAAGCGAACTTCTCCAGCATGCTCTCGAACTTCAACACCAACGTCCAACTAGCCGGCAGCGCCCATCCGGGGCAGTGGAACGACCCTGACATGCTGGAGGTCGGCAACGGCATGTCCAGCACGGAGGACCAGTCCGAGTTCAGCCTCTGGGCCGAGATGGCCGCTCCGCTGATCTCCGGGACCAACATCGCCGGCGCCAGCTCCGGCACGCTGTCGATCCTGACCGACAAGAGCGTCATCGCCGTCGACCAGGACTCCCTCGGCATCCAGGGCAGCGAGATCTCCAGCGCGAACGGGCTGGACGTGCTGGCCAAGCCGCTGTCCAACGGCGACGTGTCCGTGGCCCTGTTCAACACCACCGGGTCGACCGCCACCATCAGCACCTCGATATCCGCGATCGGCAAGTCCGGGGCGTCCAGCTACACCCTGGCCAACCTGTGGGGCGGCACGACGTCCACGACCAGCGGCGCGATCAGCGCGTCGGTGCCCAGCCACGGCACCGTGCTCTACCGGGTGTCCGGTGGCAACGCCAGCACGGCCCGGCCCGCGGCGTCCGTGTACGGCGTCGGCTCGAGTAAGTGCATGGACGTCACCGGTGCGTTGCAGACCGCCGGCACGGCCGTCGAGCTCTGGGACTGCAACGGCGGGTCGAACCAGGCCTGGACCCACACCACCGGCAACCAGCTGAGCGTCTACGGCGGCGCGGACTGCCTGGACGCCTACAACAACCAGACCACGGCCGGAACGAAGGTCGAGATCTGGTCCTGCAACGGCGGCGCCAACCAGCAGTGGACGGTCAACTCCAACGGCACCATCACCGGTGTGCAGTCCGGGCTGTGCCTGGACGCGACCGGCGCCGCCACCGCCGACGGCACAGACCTCGAACTCTGGTCGTGCAACGGCGGCGGCAATCAGCAGTGGACGCTCGGGTAAAGGCGAATCCGCCGGGCCCGGTACCGCCACGGATACCGGCGCCGCGGCGTTGAATACCTTCCATACCCGAATCACCGGGCCGAGCCTCACGTCGGCCCGCGGTGCGCGGAATCGGACTCGGCTCCGGTTCCGCGCACCGTTTTCTTTCCGGCCTCGGCGACTTTTTTCGCCTTTTTCGAACTGTGGGTCGAACATATGTTTGTCAATGTCGGTGGCTGCGACTACCTTTGAAACAATCAAGAAGAAGGGAACCGCAATGAGCACACGGCTCACCGAACGGCAGAACCGGATCCTCCAGGTTCTGCAGGAGTCGATCGACCGTAGCGGTTACCCGCCGTCGATGCGCGAGATCGGCGAACTGGTGGGTCTGACCTCGACGTCTGCGGTGCACCACCAGCTGCTCGCACTGGAGGGCAAGGGCGTGATCAAGCGGGACGCGCGCCGTCCGCGCTCGTACATCGTGTGCGGGCCGGAGGAGCCCAAGCCGGCCTGGCACGCCCGGCTGGCGTCCAGCCCGGCGGAGGCCAGCCTGGTCTTCGTGCCCCTGGTCGGCCGGATCGCGGCCGGCAGCCCGATCCTGGCCGAGCAGCACGTCGAGGACCTGCTGCCGCTGCCGCGCGAACTCGTCGGCGAGGGCACCCACTTCGCGCTGCGGGTGGTCGGGGACTCGATGGTGGACGCGGCGATCTGCAACGGCGACACCGTCGTGATCCGGCAGCAGCCGAGCGCGGAGAACGGCGAGATCGTCGCGGCGATGATCGACGGCGAGGCCACGGTCAAGCAGTTGAAGTTCGTCGGCGAGCACATCTGGCTGATGCCGCGCAACGCCAGCTACGACCCGATCCCGGGGGACGAGGCCGTGGTGCTGGGCCGGGTGGTCACCGTGATGCGCAGGCTGTAGGGCTACGGCGGCCGGCGCGCTGGTTACTGGTTACTGGTTAGTGAGTAGTACCATGCGTGCGTGGAACCGACACCAGCAGGGGCTCCGACGCCGCCGAAGAAGATGACCGCGCAGGAGCGGCGCGAGCAGATCCTGCGGATCGCGGCCGAGGAGTTCGCGGCCGGGGGTCTGCACGGTACGTCCACCGAGACGATCGCCCGGCGGGCGGGCATCACCCAGGCGTACGTGTTCCGGCTCTTCTCCACCAAGAAACTGCTGTTCATCCAGGTGGTGGACGCGGCGTTCGACCGGATGACGGACGGCATGCGCGAGGTCGCCGGGTCCGCCACCGGGCTCGACGCGCTCACGCTGATGGGCGGCCACTACGACGCGATGCTCGCCGACCGGACCAACCTGCTGCTCCAGCTCCAGGGCTTCGCCGCCGCCGGGGACGCGGACGTGCGCGCGGCCGTGCAGAGCAGTTTCGGGCGTATGTGGCAGGCCGTCACGGACATCACCGGGCTTGATCCGGTGACCGTCAAGACCTTCCTGGCGTTCGGGATGTTGCTGAACAACGGCGCGGCCCTGGAGCTGCGCCACCTGGACGAGCCGTGGGCGCAGGCGGCCGGGACGAGGATCCAGCCCGGGCTGTTCACCCACATCACCACCGAGACCAACCGCTAGTACCGCGGCACTGGTGCCGTGGTCGGGGACGTTTGCCCCTTCCCGGTTCTAGGCGCTCGGCTGGCAAGGATCCGCCGATCGCCCTCGTACTCGGTCGTCCGTGGGCGCATCCCGGTCCGCAGGCAGGCGCGCTGTGAATATCAACTGCGCATAGAGCCGGGAAGGGGCAAACGTCCCCGACCACGGCGCTAGGTGCGGATGTCGGTGATCGAGATCCGCAGCCGCCGGGCGGACTCGGACAACGCGGCCATCTCCTCGTCGACCAGCGCTCGCGGGCCGGGCAGTCCGTCCGCGATCATCGCGATCTCGGTCAGGGCCACCGCGTCGCGCTCGCGTCCGGCGACCAGATCGACCACGGCGTCGTGGCCGGCGGCGACGGCTCGGGCGGCCATCATGTCCTGGTACCTGACGTCCAGTTGCGCCGCGTCGGCCGCGACCCGCTCCAGGGCCGCGACGCGTTGGGCCAGGGCCTGGTCGGCCGCGGCGAGCGCGGACTGCACGGGTTCGAGCGCGGCCAGGGTGGCCGGTCCGGCGCCGAGCAGGCTGCGGGCCAGTTCCGCGCGCCGGACGGCCAGATCAGCGGACTGCGTCGCCAGTTCCCAGAGCAGGGCGGGCAGGACCGCGTTGTTGGCCGCCTCGTCCAGCAGCCCGTCGGCCTGCAGGCGGCACTGGGTGATGGTGGTGGCCGCGACCTGCGCCCGGTGCACGAGGATGCGCCCGGCCTTGTCCAGGTCGATGCTCGGCTTGAGGTACTGGTGATGCAGGCCCGCGGCCAGTTTCCTGATCGAGGAACGGTCCAGCGCCCAACGCACCTCGTACGCCGCGAACAGCGCGGCGGACGCTGCGCTGACCCCGTACATGCAGTACGAGATCAGGGACTCGCCGGGCCAGAACTGTCCGACCAGGTACGCACCGACGCACAGCAGGACCGGCCGCCAGAACGGCTTCCGGTTCGGCCGGACCAGGGTCCGCCGGCGCAACTGCTCAGCGGTGCCGGCCGTGTACGGGATCTGTGCCTCGGGCTCGTTGATCAGCCGGAGCCGGTCGCGCTCCGGCACGTCCGGGGCGAACAGCAGAGTGTCCGCGGACATGAGCGGCACGGGGCGCCCCAGCCGGACCCGCCGAGAGACCACCCGGTCTTGCCGGTCCTGGCCTTCCGTCGTCGCCCTCTGTCTTTCGCTCACCAGGCAGAGTCTAACGGCCCCGGTCGACAGGCACACCCTGCCTGATCATCGTGCCGAAGCCGCCGGAACTGCCCGGACTGGACCGGCCGCGGGCGGGTCGGCCCAGGGCCACGGCAGGGCGTCTCACAGCCCTGCTGGAAATCCTCAGTTCCCCGAAATGCTGCACGCCCAGCGCCTGTTCTGCCATGATGCGCCGGTGACCACCATCCAGCCCCACGCCCAGGCCATACCGGGCGCACCGGACCACATACGGATCGGGTTGCCGTATGCGCTGCGGATCGCCATCATCGCGATACCGGTGATGATTCTTGGGATGGAGTCACTGCTGTACTCAATCAGCGCCTACCCCAAGCCGTTTCCCTGGTGGGAGATGGTCGCCGCGCTGCTGCTCGGCGTGGCCGGGGTGCGGGTCATCGGCATGGGCGTGGATCTGACCCCAGAGGCCGCGATCTTGCGCGGCTGGCGCAGGCGGGTCGTGCCGTGGACCGAGGTCGACGGCGTCGTGGCCGAAAGGGTGGGCGGGAGCACGGTCGCCTGCCTCTATCTCACGGAGCGTCGGCGCGTGCGGCTTCAGGCGCCGACCGGGGGTTCCTTCAAGTCCAGCAAACGATTCCAGCCTCAGTTCCACACCATCGGCCAGTACTGGACCGCCCACCGCGGCTGGACCGAACCCGACTCGGGATCGGAGCCGGGGGCCGAACCCGCCGGGCAGCCCGAGCAGGTCTACTTCTGCCGCGAGACAGGCCACTACAAAGAGGCCTACCTGACCACGAGTCTCGGCGCGCTCGCCGCCACCGCGCCCGCGACCAAACTCGCCGACTCCGCCTCGGTCCTGGCCCGGGTCGGGGCCGGCGCAACACTCATCCCGCCGCTCCTGGTCTGCGAGATCCTGGCCCTGATCTTCGGCCTCAATGCGCGCCGCCAACTGCGGGACCACGGCATGGCCACCACGGCCAAAATCCGCGCCACGATCCTCGCGTCGATCGCCATGATGGTCGTCTGTGCCGGTTTCTGGGGCACGATCGCCCTGATCATCTTCGGGTAGCGATCACCGGCCGGTCGAACGTGTGCGCGGCGCGGTCGGCGGCGGCCCGTACAATTGCCGCCATGATTCCTGGGGGCCAAGGCTCGACGCTGATAGACGGTCGGTTCGAGTTGCTGGAACGGCTCGGCGGCGGCGCGATGGGACTGGTCTGGCGCGCCCTGGACATCGTGCTGCAACGCGAGGTCGCCCTCAAGGAGGTCCGGCCGACCGACCCGGCCTCGGCCGAGTTCGACCCCGAAGGCGCCCGGGTGATGCGCGAACGGGTCCTGCGCGAGGCCCGCGCACTGGCCCGGCTGCACCACCCGAACGTGGTCACGATCTACCACATCGTCGACACCCCGCAACTGCCCCACCCGTGGCTGGTGATGGAACTGGTCACCGGCGGCTCGCTGCACGACCGGCTCAAGCAGGGCCCGCTCGCCCCGCCGGACGCGGCCCGGGTCGGCCGCGGCGTGCTGGCCGCACTGCGCGCCGCGCACGAGGCGGGCGTCCAGCACCGCGACGTCAAACCCGCGAACGTGCTGCTGCGCCCGGACGGCACCCCGGTCCTGACCGACTTCGGCATCGCCGCGATGCGCGAGTCGACCGCGCTGACCACCACCGGCTCGGTGATCGGCTCGCCCGAGTTCATCGCCCCGGAACGGCTGCGCGGCGAGGAGGGCAACCCGGCCTCGGACCTGTGGTCGCTGGGCATCATGATCTACGCCGCCGCGGAGGGCTACAGCCCGCTGCGCCGCACGAGCACCATGGCCACGCTGGCCGCCGTGCTCGACGAGCCGATCCCGGCGCCGGTCCGGTGCGGACCGCTGCTGCCCGCCCTGAACGCGGTCCTGGTACGCGACCCGTCCGCCCGCTGCGGCTACGACCTGTTCGACCGGCTGCTCGCCGACGCCCAGTTCGGCACCGGGCAGTCGGGGCAGATGGGCGGGCCGTCGCCGTATCAGCAGCAGCCGACCTGGGCGCCGGGGCAGGGCCTGGGCGGGACGGGCGGCAGCAGCAGCAGCAGCGGCATGACGAATCCGCACGGGCCGCAGCGGACGGCGGCCTACGGCGTCCCCGGCAGTAGCGGTATGTATGGCGCGGGCGGCACAAGCGCGATCGCCGGAGCGGGTGGCACGGGACAGATGGGCGGCACGGGTCGCAGCAGTGCCACGAACGGCATGGGCGGTGTCGGCGGTCCCGGCAGTACGAACGGCACGGGCGGTAACGGCTACCCGGGCGGCACCGGCTATCCGACCGGTGCCGACTATCCGAATGGTGCCGACTATCCGAGCGGTGCTCAGGCAGCCGGAGCCACGATGGGCGGGGCCGCCGCGCCGCCCTGGACCACCGCCGACACGCGACCGGGCTACAACGACTGGCAGGGCCCGGGCGAATTGCAGAACGGCAGGCCGCGCAGGTCGCCCGCGTTCGTCGCCGCTCTGGTCGCGGTGCCGGTGGTCGGACTGGTCGGGGCGCTGGTGTGGACCCTGAGCGGCGGGTCGGGCGGCACGTCCGGCAGCACGACCCAGGTTCAGGGCCCGGCCGCCAGCGGCACGGCTGCGGGCGCGGGCGGCCAGAACGTCCTGGGCGCGAGCAGCCAGCAGCCCCAGACCACCGCCCCCGCCGCGGCGGACACCGGCTCGGCCGGGACCGACCTGCTGACCCCGGCCGGGATGACCGCGCTGGTCGCGCAGGTCAAATCGGTCATGGGTACGACGAAGACCACCGACTTCACCGTCTACCCGGACCACGCGGACGGCGATGTGGTGCTCGGCAAGAACCACAACGTCTACGACGACTTCGACTACTCCAACGGCCAGGCCGAGGACGACGGGGCCGGCGGCACCCTGGAGGACGGCGACAAGACGGTCGACCTGACCATCTTCAACTGGAGCGTGCTGCCGACGCTGATCACCAAGGCCGAGCATTCGTTCACGCTCAACGGGCCGCCCGAGATCTACATCATCATCGGCCCCGACTGGGCCGACGATTCGCCCACGATCCGGGTGTACGTGACCGACGAGTACGACGGCGGCGGGTACATCACGGCCAACGTGAAGGGCGACGTGACCGGGAAGTACTAAGTACTAGCTTCACCCTGATGGCCCTCAAACGGGAATAGTTCCTGACATTGCGGTGGAAAGCCGGTCAAGATCCGTAAGATGGATTCTTTATCGGCTTTCGCCGGGGAGACACGCAGCCTTCTCGCCACGCAATGCTGGGGGTCAGCATGCACAGCAGACGAGCTCAGACCGTAGCCATCGCCACCGTCGCCGCAGTCGCATTGTTCCTCACCGCCTTCGTGACCTATCACTTCGCCCGCAGTCCGCAGACGATCAGCACGGTCGGCCTGGGCTCCACGGCCAGTTCGGGGCCTTCGGGCGATCCCGGCAGTTCGGTCGATCCGACCTCGTCCGTCGGCACCCTCGATTCGGTGCCGCTGAGCACGACGGCCCCCGCGAACCTGCCGCTTCCGGCGGGCGGATCGCTCTCGGTGCCGCAGCGGGCAGTCGCCGGGCATGGGACGCTCGTCGCCCAGACCGTCGTCGCCCCCGCGCCGCCACCGTCCGGGGCGCTGCTGGTCGGGAACACCTACAACATCGTGGTCAACAACACCCAGCTGACCAACAACATCACGCTCAATCTGCCTGCGCCGTCGTACGGGCCGGCCGGTCCCGATGAGGCGATCATCGCCTATTACGATCTTTCCGCCCATGCCTGGACGCCGGTCGCCACGTCCTACGATCACACGACTCACATGGCGGTCGCCATAGGCAACCATGCCACGGACTGGTGCGTGTTTAGAGTTGACTCCGCTTCACTGACGAACTGGCTGCATGGCACGTTCAGCTCGTTCCTGAGCGCTGACGGCACGGTCGCGCAGCCGGTCTGTGCGGGCAGTGCGGATGCGGCGGCTTTGGGCGTGAGCGTGGATTCGTCGGCGGAGTCGCTGGTCAAGTGGTGTGTTGGGGAGAGCGGTGGGCAGATTGTGCTGACAGTTGCGAACAGTCGCGGGTTCGCGGTCGCGTTCGATTATCCGCAGGGTTGGAGTCCGCAGGCCGGGGCTTGGTCAGATCTGGACACGGCCGTGACCGACGGCTTGAGTGGGCTGCGCACGGCCGTTCCGGCTGGCGACCAGGTCGCGATCATCCCGGGTGGCGAGTCGCTGACGTTCACCTTCCCGGCCAACGCGGCTGGTAACGCTCAGGCGACGCCGTCTCCGGCCGCGTTCCTGACCAGCGCGTTCATTTATGGTGTGAATACGCTCGTGCAGGCGACCGAGCGGACGCCGTTCGCGTCCGCGCCGCGGTCCGGTGCGGCGCTCGCTGCGGTTCAGGCGGCGCTGCGCGATCAGGAGTGCTTGTCGTCGGCGCAGGGGATTCTGGACGACTCGGTGACGGATGTCGACAGCGCCCGGTCGGCGTTCTGGCAGGGGCTCAACCTGGCCGGAACGTGTCTGGGGAAGGTGTGGGCGGGCGTCGACGGCGAGTCCGCGGCTACGGCTTCGTATGTCAGTGGCGTGTATTCGTGGCTGGTCGGCAGTCTTCAGCCGTATGGGCAGAGCCTTGGGGCTGAGCTGGATTCGTCTCTGTACTGGCAGGGAGACAACCTGGGGGTGAACAACCAGGCTGGTTCGGCGTCGGCCGGGGCGCCGACGGACCAGGCGTCTCCGGCGACGCCGACCGCTCCGAGCACCGTCACGGCGCCGCCGTCCACGAGCACGGCCGGCCCGACGACCCAAGGGCCTCCGGTGCTCGGTGCCATAACTGCCAATTCCCAGCAGGGATACGGTCAGGTCGAGCCGAGCCGTATCTTCAACGGCGGCGACCCTCAGGGGCTCGTGACCGGTGTGAGCTGGTCTTCGTGGGGCGGATCGACGGCGACGGGGACCGGGATGTCCGACTGGGTTTCGGGCAATGAATCAGTCGCCGAGGGGACGCAGGAACAGGTCACGGTGGTCGCGTTCGATTTGGGCACCTGCAATGGGACTCTGATGTATCAGAAGCTCGAATGGTATTTCCCGGAGAATGGGCAGTCCTTCGACGTCAGTTCGGGCACACCGATCAGCACTTGTAACTGAGCCGGTCATGATTGCAGCGGCTTAACGCCTGTTTGGAGCGCGCGGATGTACCGGTCCGTGATCCGCGCCTGCACGGCGTGGGTCACCGGGCCGGCCAGCCGTGCCCACCAGGTGGCGTGGCGGGAGAAGGCGGTGATGTCCACTGTCACGCGACCATCGGCGCCGATACTGATGATGAATGCCTCTTCGCCACGCTCCGGATGCCCTGCCAGTGTGCCGTACGCAAAGCCTCGCCGGTCCGGTTCGTCCACGAGATAAACGATCCGGACCGGCGCTGAGAACCGGCCGAATCCCATGGTGAAAACCAGACGAGCCACAGTGCCTTCAACCACCGGCTCGGAGCATTCCACGCCGAGCCCCGCGCCGCGATGCATCTGCCACGAAAACAACTGCACCACCGCGGACTCGAATACCTCGGAGCCGATGCCGAGGACGGCTGTACGCCGAAGGTGGTTGAATCCTTCGGGAAGTTCTGTGCCTTTGGTTGACCCCACCTCTGCATACGTCAAAACGAGAGACTGAGATGACGCGGAACCGTGCGATCGGGGCATTGCTAGCACTCCTTAGGCCAGTTAGCTAATCATACTCATGCGGAACGTGGCCAGCCATCCGACGGGGCCTAGGCCGAAAGGCGTAGATCGATCTCGGGCTCATGCCCGATGCGCTGCCCTACCGTGCGCTCATAGCGTCTCGTTTGCGAGTTGTTCACAACGAGATGGGGCACACATGCGGGCGATCATGTTACGGGAGTTCGGCGGGCCGGAGCGGTTGGTGCTTGAGCAGGTGCCTGATCCGGTGGTCGGGACGGGGCAGGTGCTTGTACGGGTGTCGGCGTCGGGGGTGCAGTTCGTCGAGACGCAGATCCGGGCCGGGACGATGCCGGGGCCGGCTGCCATGTCGCCGGGTGCGCTGCCGTGGACGCCGGGGCGGGAGGTGGCCGGGGTGGTGGCCGCGCTGGGCGACGGCGTGGATCCAGAGCTGCTCGGGCGGCGGGTTGCCGGGCTGACCGCGGCCGGGAGTGGCGGGTACGCCGAACTCGCGGTGCTCGCGGCGCCTTCCGCACACCTGCTACCCGACGGGCTGGACTTCGCGGACGCGGTCTCGCTGCTGGGTACCGGGCGTACCGCGGCCGGGCTGGTGCAGACGACCGGAATCGGTCCCGGGGACACCGTGCTGGTCGAGTCGGCGGCGGGGGCCGTGGGCGTCCTGCTGCTGCAACTGGCTCGCGCGGCGGGCGCCGAGCGGGTGATCGGGTTGGCCCGCGGCGAGCAGAAGCTGAAGCTGGTGCGCGATTTCGGCGCCGACACCGCGATCGACTACTCCGAGGACGACTGGCCCGAGCAGGTCCGGGCCGTCGCGCCGCAGGGCGTGTCGGTGGTCGTGGACGGGGTCGGCGGGGAGACCGGGCGGCGCGCGTTCGAACTGCTCGCGCCGCAGGGGCGGCTCGTCGTGTTCGGGCTGGCCAGCGGAAGCATGACGAAGCTGGATCCGGAGCGGGTGGCCGAGCGCGGCGTCACGGTGCACTCCTACTTCGGGCCGCCGACGGGTGACCGCAGCCCGGAGGCGGGGTTGCGGCAGACCCGGGAGGTGATCGCGGCGGTGGCTGCGGGGCGGCTGCGGCCGTTCGTCGGCCGGCGGTTCCCGCTCGCCGAGGCCGCCGCCGCCCACGCGGCCATCACCGCGCGGGAGACGGTCGGCAAGACGGTGCTGATTCCGTGAGGTGACCATCCTGCATCGGCACCAGCATCCGCACCGGCCCCAACAGCGGCAGCCCGCCCGAGATCACCCATCTACCGCGCACCTACCCCCACTACCTCCGCACGGCGATGAGGGACTTGGGCAGGCCGCCGACGCGTTCGACCAAGATCTTCGAGTCCGGGAACAGGAACCGCAGTTCGGACTGGGACAGCAGCTCGACCGACAGCGCGATCTCCAGGGCCCGCGCGCGCTCGGTCGGGCGGCTGTGCACCAGCGGCCAGCGGCGCAGCACTTCGGCGCGGGCGGACAGCGGCAGGAACTGGAATCCGGGGAAGATGAAGTGCGGCTCGACCGGGAAGTAGCGGTACGGGGTCTGCACCCAGTGCTTCGGCGCCAGGTCGCCGACCGCGCGGGCGAAGGACGTGCGGTTGGCGAACCCGCCGACGTGCTCGATCACCGAGTTGGAGAACACCAGGTCGTACTGCGGCGCGTCGGACTGCGCGGCGATCGCGGTCGCGTCGCCGGTCTCCGCGGTGATCCACTCGGGGAACGTGTCGACCTGGGCCTCGAGGTTCACGAGGTGCACGTGCTTGGGCCGGAACGGCGCGCGCATCCACATGCCGGCCCGGCCGCCGAGGTCGATCACGCTCATGTCCTCGATGTCAGGAAACTGTTCTCTGAACTGCTCCCACCGCCGAGTCCGGGCGCGGTCGCCGACCGATCCCGGTGCGTCGACGAACCTGTTGCGCAATCGCCTGCCTTGGCCCGACACTCTTTTCCTCCTTCGCGCACACATCTGTGCAGCGTAGCGGCGTCGGACCAGTAAACACGGGCCGCAGACGCCGGGGCAACACCTGGGACGAATTCGATACAGGCCACGCATTCGTTGTGACGGCAGTGACGTGGTCTCGCCGCTGGTGCGGGGCGCCGAAGTGCACGGCGTCGCAAGGCACGTAGGGCGCGCACGGGCGCATCGGGCGGCGCTGGGCCGACCTCGGCAGTCGGTATCCGTCGGTATCCGGCCGGACCGGCCGCGCACCGGAATCTCCGCCGCCCGGGAAAAAGGACTGGCGCACTCCCGCAGTGGTGGGAGTGCGCCGTCCCGCGGCGAGTCACAGATCGCCGCGGCCTGGGGGCGAGGCGGGCCGCCGGCCGGACTGCTCCAGCCGGGCCCGCGCTCGCGGTCGTGCCGACCGGCTTTCGCCGGTTCTTCCGGTCAGACGGTCGGGGCCGTCCACTGTTGGTTCGTGCCGGCGTTGCAGGTCCAGATCTCGAGCTGCGTGCCGTCGGTGGTGCTGCCGTTCGGGTCGTCCAGGCACTTGCCGGACGCCGGGTTGACCAGCGTGTTGTTCACCTGTGTCCACTGCTGGTTACCGCCGCCGTTGCAGTCCCACAGGTCGACGAGGGCGCCGTTGGCGGTCGAGCCGCCGACGATGTCCAGGCACTTGCCGCCGGTCTGCAGGGTCCCGGCGGTGAACGTCCACAGCTGGGCGGTGGTGCCGTTGCACGAGTAGAGATCGGCCTTCGTGCCGTCGGCGTTCGAGCCGGCGTAGTCGTCCAGGCACTTGCCCGAGATCCCGGAGGTCACCGGGCCGGGGGCGAGCGGACCCCACTGCTGGTTGACGCCGCCGTTGCAGTCCCACAGGTCGAGCTGGGTGCCGTTCGCGGTGCTGCCGGCCGGGTCGTCCAGGCAGCGCCCGGAGACCAGGTTGCGCAAGCCGCCGTCGTAGGGCTGCCAGATCTGGGCGCCGGTGCCGTTGCAGGTGTACAGGTCCGTCTTGGTGCCGTTGGCCGTGCCGCCTGCGACTGCGTCGAGGCATTTGCCGAGGATACGCACCGTGCCGTCGGTGTACTCCGACCACGACTGGGCCGTGGTCCCGTTGCAGCCCCACTGCTGGACGACCGTGCCGTCGGCGCTGCTGCCGCCGTTCACATCCAGGCACTTGCCGGACTGTCCGGACAGGATCGGGCCGGTGTTGCGGACGGACGGTCCGCTGGAGAGCGCGACCGGCGCGCTGATCCAGCCCTTGGCCGCGGCCGCCTGGACGGCGGTGTTCCAGACGTCGCCCATCACCGCGTAGCCCGCGTCGTTCGGGTGCAGGCCGTCGGCCAGTTGCGAGGTGGTCAGGGCGCTGTGCATGTCGACCAGGGCGATGTGGTGGCCCGCGTTCGCCTGGGTCTGGATGATGCCGGGTACCGCCGCGTTGAAGGCCGGCTCGTACTCGGCGACGTCGGTGTTCGTCGACACGGTCAGGTTGGCCACCAGCAGGGTCGCGGTCGGGTCGTCGTTCTCGATCTGGGTGATCAGGGAACTGAGCCGGGCCGGGGCGGTGGAGACCTGGTAGTCCTGGCCCATGTCGTTGATGCCGATCATCAGGGTGATGACGTTCGGCTTGTAGGTGGCCAGCGAGTTGTCGATGATCCCGGCGATCTGGTCGATCCGCCAGCCGGAATGGCCCTCGTTGTCCGGGTCGGCCATGTTCCCGCCGACCGCGGAGCCGACGAAGTCCAGCGGGTGGCCCTCGCCGGTCAGGTCGTTCCACAGTTCCTGCCGGTAACCGTTGCCGGTCGTGCTCTGGTATCCGTAGGTGATCGAGTCGCCGACCGGTTCCAGCCGCAGGGTGGCGGTCTGGCCGGCGACCGGCGTCCCGGCCGCCTGCGCGCTGGCCGAGACGACCAGCGGCACCGCGGCCGCGCCGACCAGTGCGCCGAGTACGAGTGCTACAGCGGATTTCTTCACAAGCCTACCTCGCCATTCTCCAGTCGAGCGGACCCGGGCCGGGTGGACGGCCGCGGATCGTTCCGTGGGCTGCGGACGCTAACGCCGCCCGGCCGCTCGACCCCGCTTGCCGAGGAGAGCCGTTCGTCATGCGTTCGAAAATGTTTGTAACTCTTTGGTATTGATACTCGGAACCGCCCCGTTGTCAAGCCTTCGGCCGGACCGGAAGCACAATTTCCGGGAACGTTTCCGCCCCCCGCGCCCAACAAGCCAGGTAGACCCCCCCCCACGTCCCAAAAATGTTCCCCCACCTGGTATTTCCACACGCAGCCCTGTTCGGTTCATCCCCGCCCACTCCCCATTCCGCCCACTTTTCACCTGCTCCCCGCCCCCTCCGCACCCCTTCCCCCGAGCTGTTCGCTTCCGTCCGACCCACCCCGTGAGGCCACCGACTTAAGCCCGAAATAAGAAGTGGTCAACAAAAACCGACAGCCCTCCCGCCCCGGAATCACCCGGACCGAGAGGGCTGCAACCCCCGACGCCTCACACGTACTTCGTGATATCCCCGACCGTGTACCCCTGCTCCTGGATGTGCCGGTACAGCTTGGTCATCATCTGAACCATCGTCTCGCCCTGAAGCTGGGCCGGCCCGCGGAAGTGGCACAGGATGATGTCCCCGGGATCCAGCGACTTCTTAGAGGTCTGATACTCCATGTTGTTTATCTCCATCGACTCCTTCCACAACATGACACCCCCGAGACCGGCCTTCTGCACCGCACTGACCGTCGTCTTGGTGTAGTTGCCGCCCGGCGGACGGAAGATGTACGGCGTGACACCGTACTCCGCGAGCAGCTTCACCTGCTGCCCGGAGATCTCGTCCAGCTGCTGCTGCGCGGACAGGCCAGGCATGTTCAGCGGGTGGGTGACCGTGTGGTTCTGGATCGAGACGTACCCGGTCTGGTACAGCTTCTCGAAGTACGCGTAGTCGTCCTTGATCAGCGTGTCGGCCAACGAGATGGTGATCGGGATCTGGAAGTCCTTGACCATCTGGATGAACGCCGGATCCTTGTCAATACCATCGTCAATAGTAACAAACGTAACCTTGTCGGCTATCGGCACATTGGAGAACACCGTAGGATCAGCCGCATCCAGACTGATCGGTTTGGCCGCAGGCAGCGCAGGCGCCGGGGCGAACGGCGCCAGCCCCCCGTACCTCTGACTGATCAGCTCCGCATCCACGGTACTGCCCGTGCTCTTCACCACCGCGGGCGCAACACCCCCCGCAGTGGCCCCGGCTCCGGTCCCGCCCGACGAACCGCCCGGCCGAGCCCCGCTCGTCCCCGCCTGCCCGTCGCACGCCGCAGCGAAGGAGCCCAGAGTGGCCAACCCGGCCATCCCACCCATAAAGCGCCGCCGCGACCACGCCTGTGTCTTGATTTCGGTCACGCCCTTACAGACGCCTTCAGCCTCGCTTCAGTTTTAGTTTCCACGCAACTATTTTTCCGCCCCGCCCCAAACCCTCCCCAACCACCACGCATCCCCCTGCTTTTCCTCTTTCGGCACTCAACCACGGGCAGCGCAGAACAACGAGACCGCCGCCGTCATGGCCGAGACAGGGAGACGCGGGCCCGAGCACGCTGGAAATGCCGGGAGGCGCCCCCGACCAACACCCCGCACGATAAGGCCACGCAAGCCGCAGACAGCCGCCAAAGCCACGCTGCGCTGCCGGAACCCGCTTTCCACCCCACCCCCGAACCACCCAGAGAGCGCTTTCCCCCACGCCCCACCCAGGCACGCCGAAACGCACACCCCACCCAGCGATCCACCACCGAAACCGTACTGCTCAACCCAGCTCCGGCACCTGAACCGGCAAGGCAGAGAGCGCTCTCCGACTTGTCAGCGTACTCTCAGGTTTCCCCCCGATCAACCAGCCCCCACGACTCCTTTCCCGGAAGCGGTACCGGCACCGGTTCCGGCACCGCACCCCCACTCCAAGCCCGCACATTACGAAATCATTGCCATCGGCCGCCGCCGACGCCCGCCCAGTTCACAGCCCCGCAGGCCCCGATTTCCGGTCCCCCGGGCGCAATCCCGCCGAGTTCCGGTGTTTCCGACCCGTTGACAGGTCCGCAACTTGTCGGCAACCCTTCCGTCGGAGAGCGCTCTCCGGCCGCTCCGGCACAGCATCACAGGACCCACACACCTGCACCAATCGCACCACGACGTAAACCCTCTCGTCGGGAGCCGACACCAGACGGCCCCCGACGCCCAGCCAAGCAGGAGCCAGCATGGCAATTCTTTCTCCCGGCGCTCCCCCGCGCAGGAGACCGTTACAGTCACTCCCCCGCTCTGTCCAGGCCATGCTGGTGGTGCTCCTCGCCATGGGCCTGGCCGCCACGGCGCTGATCGCCGAGGCCGGGTTCGCTCGGGCCGCCGCCACCTGCGGCACGACCGACCTGGCCCTGAACCAGCCGACCACCGCGTCCTCGCTGGAGAGCGGCGCCCAGTTCCCGGCGTCCGCGGCCACCGACGGCAACACGGCCACCCGCTGGTCGAGCGTCGCCAGCGACCCGCAGTGGCTGGAAGTCGACCTCGGCAGCAGCCAGTCGATCTGTGGCGTGTCGCTGAACTGGGAGACCGCCTACGCCTCGGCCTTCCAGATCCAGACCTCCCCCGACAACACCACCTGGACCACGGTCTACTCGACCACCACCGGCACCGGCGGCGTGCAGAACCTGACCCTCTCCGGCACCGGCCGCTACGTGCGGATGTACGGCACAGCCCGGGGAACCGGCTACGGCTACTCCCTGTGGGAATTCGACGTCTACGGCGGGACGGCCCCACCGAGCTCGCCGCCCACGACGACCGCGCCGACCAACCCGCCGACCGGCGGCGCGTGCGGCACGACCGACCTGGCCCTGAACCAGCCGGCCAGCGCGTCCTCGACCGAGAACGCCGGGACCCCGGCCGCCGACGCGTTCGACGGCAATACCGGGACCCGCTGGTCCAGCGCGTTCAGCGACCCGCAGTGGCTCGAAGTGGACCTGGGCAGCAGCCAGGCGATCTGCGGGGTCTCGATCAACTGGGAGGCCGCGTATGCGACCGCGTTCCAGATCCAGACCTCCACTGACAACACCACCTGGACCACGGTCTACTCGACCACCACCGGCGCCGGCGGCGTGCAGAACCTGACCCTCTCCGGCACCGGCCGCTACGTGCGGCTGAACGGCACCGCCCGGGCCACCGGCTACGGCTACTCGATCTGGGAGTTCGACGTCTACGGCGGCGGCACCCAGCCCACCTCGCCGCCGACCAACCCGCCGACCGGCCCGCCGGTCAACTGGACCCCGGTCTGGACCGACAACTTCTCCGGCGCCGCGGGCACCAGCCCGTCCTCGTCGAACTGGATCGAGGACACCGGCACCAGTGCTCCCGGCGGCCCGGCCAACTGGGGCACCGGCGAGGTCGAGTCGATGTCCAACTCGACCGCGAACGTGCACGTGGACGGCAGCAACCACCTGGACATCACGGCGCTGGACAACAACGGCGCCTGGACCTCCGGGCGGATCGAGAGCCGGCGCAGCGACTTCGCCGCGCCGGCCGGCGGCGAGCTGCAGATCTCCGCGTCGATCGAGCAGCCGAACCCGGTCAACGGGGTCGGCTACTGGCCGGCCTTCTGGACCCTGGGCGCGGGCGACCGCACCGGCGGGACCTGGCCGAGCGTCGGCGAGTCCGACATCATGGAGTCGGTGAACGCGCGCAGCCAGGAGGCCGCGACGCTGCACTGCGGGGTCGCCCCGGGCGGTCCGTGCAACGAGTACACCGGTAAGACCAGCGGTTTCGAGTCCGTTGCGGGCGCGCAGACCGGGTACCACACCTACACCGAGGTCATCGACCGGACGCAGACCAACGAGCAGATCCGCTGGTACGTGGACGGCACCGAATTCTGGTCGGTGAGCGAGAGCCAGGTGGGCACCGCGACCTGGCAGGCGGCCGTGGACCACGGCTTCTTCATCATCTTCGACCTGGCCATCGGCGGTTCGTTCCCGAACGCCGACTGCGGCTGCACCTCGCCGACCTCGGCGACCTCGTCCGGCGGCACGATGAGCATCGCGTCGGTCTCGGTCCAGCAGTCCACCGGCACCGTGCCGCCCGCGCCGCCGGCCCCGCCGACTACTCCGGCCAACAACCCGAGCGTGGTCAAGGTGACCGGCTCCCAAGGCAACTGGGGCCTGTCGGTCAACGGTTCGCCGTACTACATCAAGGGTGTCACCTACGGGCCGTCGAACAATGACGCCGCGTACTACATGTCCGACCTCGCTTCTTCGGGCGTGAACACCGTGCGTACCTGGGGTACCGACACCACGGACACCGGGACGTTGCTCAATGCGGCGAACGCGGCCGGGATCAAGGTGATCAACGGATTCTGGTTGAGCCAATCCGAGGACTACGTCAACGACACCGCCGACGAGACCAGCGACCTGAACAACATCGTCTCGCTGGTGAATCAGTACAAGAATAACGGCGGCGTCCTGATGTGGGACGTGGGCAACGAGGTGCTCAACACCTTGTCGAGTACGTATTCGGGTGCGCAGCTGGAAGCCGAGCGCAACGCGTACGCCGCGTTCGTCGAGCGGGTCGTCAACGCGATCCACGCCGCGGACCCGAACCACCCGGTGACCTCGACCGACGCCTGGGTCGGTGCGTGGCCGTACTACAAGGCCAACACCCCGAACCTGGACCTGCTGGCCGTGAACTCGTACGGCGCGGAGTGCGGCGTGCAGGCGGCCTGGCAGAGCGGCGGCTACACCAAGCCGTACATCGTCACCGAGGCCGGCCCGCTCGGCGAGTGGGAGGTGCCCAACGACGAGAACGGCGTTCCGCTGGAGGACACCGACCAGCAGTCGACGCAGGGTTATGCGACGGACTGGAACTGCATCAAGTCCGCGTCCGGGGTAGCCCTGGGCGCCACGCTGTTCAACTACGGCGTGGAGAACGACTTCGGTGGGATCTGGTTCAACTTCATCACCGGCGGTTGGAAGCGTGACGAGTACTACCAGCTCAACGCCCTGTACGGCGGCCAGCACGCCACCAACCAGGCTCCGGTGATCTCCAACCTGACGGTGAGCAACCCGACGGCGGTCTCGGCCGGCGGCAACTTCACGGTCGACGTGTCGGCGACCAGCCCGATCGGCGCGCCGCTGCGGTACGACGTGAACTTCAACAACAAGTACATCAACGGCGCGACCGCGCAGCAGGGCGCCACGTTCACGGCGACCAGTGCCGGAGTGCTGACGATCAAGGCGCCGACCACGCCCGGAGTGTGGAAGGTCGACGTGTACGTGTACGACGACCAGGGCAACGTCGGCATCCAGACCGCGTCCTTCAAGGTGGTCCCGGCTCCGGTCGCGGGCACCAACGAGGCGCTGAACAAGACGACCACCGCGTCCTCGTACCAGCCCAATGACAGCGGCGGCTCGTACGGCCCGGGCAACGCGACCGACGGCAACACCAGCACCCGCTGGGCCAGCGCGTGGAGCGACCCGCAGTGGCTGGAGGTGGATCTCGGCCAGACCTACGCGATCCACAACATCCAGCTGGTCTGGGAGTCGGCTTACGGGTCGTCGTACCAGATCCAGGTGTCGAACGACAATGTGAACTGGACGACGATCTACTCGACCACCACCGGTGCCGGCGGCGTCGAGACGTTCCCGGTCACCGGTTCCGGACGGTACGTGCGGATGTACGGCACGGCCCGAGGGACGACTTATGGTTACTCGCTCTACGAATTCGGCGTCTACAGCTGACCTTCGCCGACCGGTTCGCCGGTTCGGTGTGTGACAAGGTGTAGTGACGATGCGTGGGTAGTCGGCCGCCGATCGCGATCATGCGATCGGCGGCCATCGCTTTTCCGGTCTTGGCCGGGGGCGAAACCGTGGTCGCGCCCGACTCGTCCGTCAGGGTACAAGGTGACCGGCAGGACAGGCAGAGTACTGTCTTACTGTCGGTCCGAGGCGTATAGATCAGCACGCCGGGGGATCATCAACGTACCTCACGAATGATGGCAGGGCGGGCTGAGGACATGACAGAGACCGGACATGGCGAGCCGTTACTCGACATCCGGCTGCTGAGCACAGTGCAGGCTCACTATGCCGGGCGGCCGTTGACTCTGGGAGGGATGCAAGCCAGAAGCCTGTTTGCCGTCCTGCTTCTGCATCCGAACCAGGTGGTGCCCAAGGCGCAGGTGGTCGAGTACGCGTGGGGTGCGGACGCGCCGCAGACCGCTGAGAATCTGGTGGTCGCGTACGTGTCCCGGCTACGCAAGGCGCTCGAACCGGCCGGGGACCTGTTCCGGCTGGTCGCCGTGCGGCCGGGGTTCCGGGTCGAGCTGGACCCGGCGTGTGTGGACGCGCACCGCTTCGCCGCCCTGCTGGAGCAGGCCGGGCGCGACCGGCTCGGGCACGAGGACGATCTGGCCGCCGAGCGGCTGGCCGGGGCGCTGCGGCAGTGGAACGGTTCCGCGACGGCGCTCGCGGACGTGAAGTCGCCCTGGCTGCGGGCCCGGGCCACGGTGTTGGCGACCAAGCGGTTGGACGCGCTGGAGCAGCTGGCCCAGATCCACCTGGACGCCGAGCGCCCGGCCGACGCCGCGGCGCTGCTGCGGGATGTCGCGCCGCACCACCCGGCCCGGGAGAACCTGACCGTCACGCTGATCCGGGCGCTGACCGCGCTGGGCGAGTCGGCGCAGGCCGCCGACCTGGCCGCCAAGGCCTGCTACGCCCTGAACGAGATGGGCCAGCCGCCCGGCCGGGCGCTGCGCGAGGCGCAGGAGGCGGCCCTCGCGCGCAGTCCGCAGCGTGCGGCGGCCGTGCGTGGTCCGCGGCACCAGCTGCCCGGGGACACCGGGACGTTCACCGGCCGGGAGCGCGAGCTGGCCGAGGTGCTGGCCGTGGCCGACGCGGCCCGGGCCGGGGGCACGACCGGCGCGGTGGTGGTCGCGGCGATCGACGGGATGGCCGGGATCGGCAAGACCGCGTTCGCAGTGCACGCCGCGCACCTACTGGCCGACCGTTACCCGGACGGTCAGCTGTTCCTGGACCTGCACGGCCACACCAAGGGGTTGAGCCCGCGCGACCCGGCCGACGCGCTGGCCACGCTGTTGCAGACGTTCGGCGTGCCACCGGCGCAGATCCCGGCGGATCCGGAGGCGCGGGCCGGGATGTACCGGGCCCGGCTGGCCGGGACGCGCACGCTGGTGCTGCTGGACAACGCCTCGGCCGAGGCCCAGGTCCGGCCGCTGCTGCCGGGCGACAGCGGGTGCCTGGTGCTGGTGACCAGCCGTAAGCGGTTGAAGGCGCTGGACGACGCGCACGCGTTGTCCCTGGAGGTGCTGCCCGCGACCGATGCGCTGGCGCTGTTCCGGGAGGTGGCCGGGCCCGGGCGGACCACGGCGAACGACCCGCTGCTGGAGGAGATCGCGGACCTGTGCGGGCGGCTGCCGCTGGCGCTGCGGATCGCCGCCGCCCTGCTGCGCAACCGCAGGTCCTGGACCGCGAGCCACCTGGCGGCCAAGCTGCGCGAGGGGCGGGTGGGGTTGGAGGGGTTCTCGGACGGCGACCGCGATCTGGTCGCGGTCTTCGACCTGTCCTACCAGACCATCGACGACTCGCAGCGGCGGCTTTTCCGCCGGCTGGGCCTGGTTCCGGGCCCGGACGTGGACGCGTACGCCGCCGCGGCCCTGCTGGGCACGGGCTTGGCGGAGGCGGAGCAGAAGTTGGAGGACCTGGTCGACCACAGCCTGCTGACCGAGCCGGAGGCGGGCCGCTACCACCTGCACGACCTGGTCCGCGAGCACGCCCGCACGCGCGCGGCCTGGCAGGACCCGGACGAGGAACGCGAGGGCGCGATCGACCGGCTGCTGGACTACTACCAGTACGCCGCGCAACTGGCCGACGCGCACCTCGCGCGGTTGACGCCCGTGTACATCCCACCGGTCGGCAAGGCGCCGGACCACGCGCCGACCATCGACAACCGGGAACAGGCCGAGGCGTGGATGCACAAGGAGCAGCCGAACCTCGCGGCGGGCGCGGAACTGTCCGCGTCCCGGCTACGGCCCGTGCACGCGGTCACTCTTTCGGCGGCGATGCGCGCCCACCTGCACACGCACGGGCCGTGGGCGCAGGCCACGCAGCTGTACGAAGCGGCCGTCAGCGCCGCCCGTACCCTGGGCGACCACCTCGGCGAGGCGAACGCGTTGAACAACCTGGGCGACGTGCTCCAGCTGACCGGCGACCGGCTCGGCGCGGTCGACGCCCTGGAGCGCGCGATCGCCCTGTTCCAGGCCCTGGGCGAGCGCCGCGGCGAGGCGAACTCGCTGATGAGCCTGGGCAGCGTGCGCGAACGCACCGGCGCGTACCTGGGCGCGGCGCAGGCCGGGGAGCGGGCCCTGGACCTGTTCCGCGCGCTCGGCGACCGGCCCGGGGAGGCCAACGCGGTCACCAACCTCGGCATCCTGCGCGAACGCACCGGGGACTATCCCGGCGCCACCGAGGCCCTGCACCGCGCGCTGCGCCTGTTCCAGGCGCTCGACGACCACCAGGGCGAGGCTGACGCGCTGGCCAACCTGGCCTTCGTGCGGCAGATGACCGGCAATTACCCGGGCGCGACCAGCGCGTACGAACTGGCCCTGGACCTGTATCGGGAGGCCGGGGACCGGCTCGGGCAGGCCACCGTGCTCGGCAAGCTGGGCACCCTGCTGCGGGAGACCGGCGACTACCCCGGCGCCTTGACCCGCTTGGAGAAGGCGATGGAGCTGCACCGCGCCCTGGGCGACCGCCAAGGCGAGGCCAATGCGCTGGCCGACCTCGGCGGCGTGCACGAGGACACCGCCGATTACCACGGCGCGCACCAAGCCTACGGCGCCGCCCTGGCCTTGCACCGCGCGTTGAACGACCGCTGGGGCCAGGCGCACGCGGTCCGCGGCCAGGGCAACGTGATGCGGCTGACCGGTGACGTCGACGGCGCCGCGGCCGCGTACGAGCAGGCCCTGCGCGGGTTCCAGGAGATCGGCGACCGGGCCGGGGAAGCCGGGGTGCTCAACCACCGGGCCCGGCTGGCCACCGCGACCGGCGACCTGGACCGGGCCCGGGCCGACCACCGTGCGGCGCTGGATCTGGCCCGCGAGATCAGTTCGCCGCAGGACGAGGCCGACGCGCTGGCCGGCCTCGGCGAGGTCGACCTGCGCGACGAGCAGATAGATCAGGGGACGGCGAATCTGAGGCTGGCGTTGGAGATCTACCGCAGGCTCGGCGTCGCCGGGGCCCGCCGGACCGCCGCGCGGCTGGACCGGCTCGGGGAGACTGAGGCCTGATTCCCCTGGGCGCGGGTCCGTGCGCGGCGGGCCGGGTTGGGGCGCCGGTGTGGTTGTGGTTGCCGTGTCTGCGGTGGATCGGGTTAGGGCGAGGGCGACGGTGAGGGTGCGTAGATCTGGATCAGCCCTTCTATTTCCCGCACCGGTACGCGTGGCAGGGCGGGTAGTGGTCGGTCGACTTGCAGCGGGTGGGTCAGGTTGGTTCCGTCCAGGGCGAACGTCGCGCCGTGGCAGGGGCAGACCAGGGTGGTCTGCGGTGTGTTCAGGGCGAGCCGGCAGGCCTGGTGGGTGCAGGTCGCGGACACGGCCTGGACCCGGCCGGACACCCGGCGTACGAAACCGGTGACCGGGCCCTGGTCGAAGGAGAGCACATCGCCTTCGTGCAGGTCCGCGCTGGCGGCGACGGTCTGCCAGCTGCCGCCGGTCGCGGGCGAGAGCACGCCGGGGTTCGGCTGGCCGCCTGCGCCCTGGGTGGCCGGGTCGGTGCGGTCCGAGAGCAACCGGTCCGCGGCCAGTCCGGCGGCGGCTCCGGTGGCGGTCAGTGCGCCGACCTGGAGGAATCCGCGTCGTCCGGCGACCAGGCCGGTGCCGTGGGTGACGGCCAGGCCGCCGAGGAAGCCGTTGTCCCGGCCGGTGCCGGTTGTGCGGCCGGTTCCAGCCCCGCGGCCGGTGACCAGGCCGGTCACCCGCTTGGGGTTGCGCGCCGGACGGGCCGGGACGGCCGGTTCGGGCTGGGCTGCCGGACGCGCCGGGGCGGCCTGCGTCTCCTCGTCCTCCAGCGCGGTGATCCGGCGTCGCAGGTCGTCGACGAAGCCTGCGCTCGGGGTGTACGCGTCCGGGGTGTCGGCCAGCAGGCCGATCGCGGTGCGGGCGGCCACCAGGTCCTCCTCGGACGGGACGAAGGCCTTCGGCCGCCTGCGCTGCAGGAGGCTCTCGACGTAACGGTCCACTGCTCGCTTCACCGTGCGTCCCCTTCCGGCTCCAGGCCGGCCGCGAAGCGCAGGGCGCGGTGCTGGAGCACCTTGGCGTTGGCGACCGTGACGCCGAGTTCGGCGGCGGCCTGCCGGATCGAGTACCCGCGCAGGAAGCGCAGGGTCAGGATGGCCCGGTGCCGCTCGGACAGCGCGCCCAGGATCCAGGCCACCTTGGCCGAGGCCTCGCCGCCGGCGGCCGGGCGGGCCTGGTCGGCGTAGTCCTCCAGGTCGACCAGGTCCAGGTCGATCTGGGTCACCTGGTGGCCCAGGGTGTCGCGCCAGTGTGCGGCCAGGACCGTGCGGGCGGTGGCGACCAGGTAGGCGCGCACCTCCCCCACGCTCGCGGTGGCCCGCAGCGGCTTGAACGCCTTGAGGAACACCTGCGAGGTGAGGTCCTCGGCGTCCGGGCGGTTGCCGACCTTGGCGAACATCAGCCGGTAGACCCGGATGACGTTGTCGGCGTAGATGGCGTCCCAGTCAGCGTACGCGGCGGTCGACAGCACCTGCGGGCGCCCTAGCACCCGCGCCGGGGCCACGCCCGGCCCGGCCGGCTCACCGCGCCCGGCCGCACGCACTGCCCCCTCCTCCGCACCTAAACTCAATGTACTGATGATGCGTCACGGCTGTCCGCCCTGGCTCTCGATGGCATGGCCCGCAGTCTCCCTCTTCGGCTTTTGCGCTGTTCACCGGTGTAATACCGAGGGGGGTTACACCGTTCGGCGCAGTGGACGGCGATGCGCAACCGGGGCCGCGGTGCGTAACCCCCGGGGGTATTCCAGGTCAGGCGGCGTTCGGCCGACACGGTCCGTTCCGTCCGCCCGGCAATCCGTCCCCCGCCCCGAACGCCGGGGCTCCTTGAGGAACGAGAATCATGGACTTCATTCACCACGCACAGGCGCGCCGCGCGTCGGCGCTCGCGGGCCTGCTGCTCGCCGCCGCGGCGCTCACGGCGTGTTCCGGTACCTCCGGCCCGGCCCCCGCGGCCACCGGGATCGCGGCCGGGGCCGGCCAGTCGCTGGCCGGGATGCCCGGGTCGACCGGCACCGGCGCGGCTCCGGCGGCCTCGGGGGATCCGATGCCGAGCATGACCATGATCATGACGGCGCCGGGCGGGTCCGGCGCGCCGGCCGCGCCGGTGGCCGGGGACGCGGTGGCCATCAAGAACTTCGCGTTCGCCCCGGCGGCGCTGATGGTCAAGGTCGGGACGACCGTGACCTGGACCAACCAGGACTCCGACAACCACACGGTGACCAGCCAGGGTTCCGGCGGGCCGTTGCAATCGGCGGCGCTGGATACCGGGCAGAGCTACTCGTACACGTTCACCAAGCCTGGGACGTACAGCTACTACTGCACCATCCACCCTTTCATGATCGCTACCGTGACGGTGACCCAGTGAGCGAGACCCCTGATTTCTTCGACAGCTCCATCGACCGTGCGGGCTCCGGGGCCTCTGGGTCCGGCGGATCGGCCGGATCCGCCGACGGCAAGCAGTCCGAGCACGGGATGACCCGGCGGCAGTTGGCCCGGCACGCCGGGTGGTTCGGCTCGGCGATCGTGTTGACCGTGGCCGGGGGCGAGGTGATCAGCCACATCGCCGACCACCGGGACTCGACCGCGGCGGCGGCCTCGACCAGTGTGTCCGATGCCAACACGCTGCGGTTCGTCCAGGTCTCGGACAGCCACATCGGGTTCACCGGACCGGCCAACACGGACGTGACCGAGACGTTCACCGACGCGATCAACCAGGTCAACACCCTGGGTTTCCGGCCGACGTTCGTGATGCACACCGGCGACTTGACCCATGTGTCGAAGCCGGAGCAGTTCGATCAGGTGCACCAGATGCTGACCGGGATGGATACCGACCGGGTTTTCACGGTCCCGGGCGAGCACGACTCGATCGGCGATGGCGGTAAGGCTTACCGGCAGCGGTTTGCCGCCGGGACCGTGGGCGACGGGTGGTACAGCTTTGACACGCATGGCGTGCACTTCATCGCATTGGTCAATACTCTGAGTCCGGAGGCCCTGGGGCATCTGGGGAACGAGCAGATCGACTTCGTGCGCAAGGACGTCGCTGGTCTGAGTTCTGATACGCCGGTGGTCGTGTTCAGCCACATTCCGCTGTTCGCGATGTATCCGAAGTGGGGCTGGGGTACGGATGACGCGTTGCAGGTGTTGGCGCTGCTCAAGCGGTTCTCGTCGGTGACGTGCCTGAACGGGCATGTGCATCAGTTGTTCACGCACACGGAGGGGAATGTGACGTTCCACTCCGCGACCACCACGGCGTATCCGCTGCCCAAGCCCGGCGCTGCGCCCGCGCCGACTCCGCAGGTGTTGCCGGCCGGGCAGCTTTCGGCGGCGTTGGGGATACGGTCGGTCTTGTATCGGCAGGGGACTGAGGCGCTGGCCGTTACGGATGCGAGGCTTGCGGCATGAGCGGGTTTGTGAGCGGCGGGGGTGGCGACGGGCGCGGCGGTGCCGTGAGCCGAGGCGGCGTTGGCGGTATCGGCGGCAAGGTCGTCGTGCGGGCAGCGTGGCGGCTCGCGGTGGCCGCGACTCTCACGGTCAGCGGCGTCATCCATGCGCAGCTGTATCTCGACGGATACCGGTTCATCCACGACATCGGGGTCATGTTCCTGGTGCAGGCCAGCGTTTCGTTCGCGGTCGCCGCGCTGTTCTTGATCGGCTCGCCGGTCGGCCTGCGGATCGTGGGCGCGGGCGTCGCGTTGGGCGCGCTGGCCGGATTCGTCGGCTCGCGCACGGTCGGCGTCTTCGGCTTCACCGAGAAGGGATTCCAGCCCGCACCGCAGGCGTTGATCAGCGTTCTGGTCGAAGTCGCGACGCTGGCGTTGGTCGTCCCGACCTTGGTGCAGTTCGGGCGCGGATGGTTGGCGGACCAGAAGCGCAGGACCCTGCGTTCAGCCCTGGCTGCGGAGGGCACGGCCGACTGAGCGGCTGAGCAGCCGAAGGCGCTTCCGGGCTTGCCGTTCGCCGGTTCTCCAGCCGACGCATGGCAAGCCCGAGGCGCCCAGGCTGTGGCGGGATTCTACTCAGCTGCGGCGATCGACCAGGCGCAGGGCGAGGACCGGGCAGGTGTGCTGTCGCTCGCGCCGCCGGTGCTGGTCGTGCCGGTGCCCGAGGAGGCGTTGGCGGTGCTGTGCGTCGAGCCGGGCAGGACCACGGCGACGGCGAGCGCCCCGGCCGCGCCGGAGATCCGAACGCGGAAGTGACCATGGTCAGGCGCAGTCGGTCTCGGCGGCGGATGTGTTGCCTGTTCTCTGTTGTCGCCATCGCGTTCTCCGTCCACTGGTGGTGCGGACCTGCGTCCGTCCGGGTTTGTTCCGGTGCAACTCCACTCTCGGCCGAGGCGATGAGCGCAACGCTCGACGAGGCATGAGGGATTCATGAGAAGTCCGCGGGGATGGGATGAGACGCCCCGGGAACGCCGAGAGGGCGGAGATCCGCGCACGTTCCGCGGATCTGCGCCCTCCGGCAGAGCTAAAGCACCTACCTCGCCAAGCTACTTGCCGATCTCGACGACCGTCTTCAGCGGCAGGTCGGCGGCCGAGCGCCCGACCTGGACCGTGAACGCACCGGGCTCCACGTCCCAGCCGTGCCGCTCCACCGACCAGTGCCGCAGCACGCCCTCCGCGATGTGCACCCTCGCCTCGGCCCGTGCGCCCGGTTCCGCGGAGACGACGGCGTATCCGGCCAGCCACCGCACCGGCCGGTCCAAGCCGCTCTCCGCGCGCGCCAGGTACACCTGCACGACCTCGCGCCCGGCCCGGGCGCCGCTGTTGCGCACCCGCACCACGACCTCGAAGCCGCCGACCGCCGCCTGCGCGGGGGCCGACACCTCTTCGTACTCCCACGTGGTGTACCCCAGCCCGTGGCCGAACCAGAACGCGGGCGTCGTGGAACCCTTGAGCCACGCCCGGTATCCGATGTGCAGGCCCTCACTGTATTCGAGCACTCCGTCGACCGGGGTGGTGCTGCGGACCGGCAGGTCGTCGATCTGCGCGGCCCAGGTGGTCGGCAGCCGGCCGCCCGGCTCGGCCGCGCCGAACAGCACGTCGGCCAGGCCGTCCCCGCCCTCCTGGCCGGGGAACCAGCTGAGCAGCACGGCCGGGACGTCCCCGCGCCAGGGCAGCTCGACCGGGCCGCCGGAGTTGACCACGACCACCGTGCGCGGGTTGGCCGCCGCGACGGCCGCCACCAGTTCGTCCTGGCGCCCGGGCAGGCGCAGGTCGGAGCGGTCGAAGCCCTCGCTCTCGGTCTCGTCGGTGGTGCCGACCACCACGATCGCCACGTCCGCGGACCGGGCCAGCTCGACCGCCGCGGCCAGTTCGGCCTCGTCCTGGGCGCGCGGGCTGTCGGCGCACAGCGCGGCCGCCAGGCCGGTCCCGGCGTCCAGGGCGCGACTGGCCACCAGGTTCAGCTCGCCGCTGTCCGGCACGGTCACCAGGACGTGCCGGAACGGCGGGGTCAGGTGCAGGGTGGCCGGGTCGATCGAGTCCGGCAGGATCACCTCGTCCAGCAGGGTCTGCCCGTCCACGTCGAGCACGACCCGGCCGACGCCGACCACCGCGAGGTGGCACTGGCCGCCGGGTTCGGCCAGCAGCCGGGCGCTGATCTCGACCGACGCGGCGCCGACGATGGCGTCCCGGCCGTGCGCGGCGTGCGGCTCCAGGATCCGGCCGCTGAGCCGGTGCTCGGCCAGCAGTTCGGTGCCGTCCGCGTCCAGGTAGCGGGCCAGGACGCCGGCCACGCCGGTGCGCGGGTTGCGGGCGTGCTCCAGGTCCAGCGGGGTCGGCCGGGAGTCGATGTGGGCGCCGACGGCGTGCACCACCTCGGCGTCGCCGGCCAGGGCGCGGCGGATCCCGTCCAGCGGGGTGACGGCCGAGACCGGGAACACCCCGGCGCTGCCGCCGCCCTGCAGGCGCGCGGTGGCGGCGTTCGGCCCGACCACGGCGACCCGGCGCAGTGCGGCGGGGTCCAGCGGCAGGAAGGAGTCCTCATTGCGCAGCAGCACGGCCGCGGCGGCCACCGCCTCGCGCAGCAGCGGGCGCGCGGTCTCCACGTCCGGCGCCTGGCCGAGGGTGGTCTCGGCGGCGGCCTTGGTGCCGAGAGTCGGCTCGTACCCGGCCAGGGCGCCGACCCGGGCGGCCAGGCGCAGGATCCGGCGCAGCTTGGCGTCCACGGCGGCCTCGGGCACGGCGCCGGCGCGCACCGCCTCGATCAGCGGGCCGGCCCAGTACTCGTTCGGGCCGGACATGGCCAGGTCCTGTTCGACCCGCGCGGACTCGGCCGTGGAGCGCACCGCGCCCCAGTCCGAGACCACGACCCCGTCGAAGCCCCACTCGCCCTTGAGCGGCTCGGCCAGCAGCGGGCTCTCGGACATGGTCGGGCCGTTGACGGCGTTGTACGCGGACATCACCAGCAGCACGCCCTGCGCCACCGCCGCCTCGAACGGGGCCAGGTACACCTCGCGCAGGGTCCGCTCGTCGATCCGGGCCTCGAGGGTCAGCCGCTCGTCCTCGGAGTCGTTGGCGACGTAGTGCTTGGCGGTCGCGGCCACCCCGCCGGCCTGCACGCCCTCGATGTAGGCCGCGCCGATCCGGGCCGTGAGCAGCGGGTCCTCGGAGAAGTACTCGAAGTGGCGCCCGGCCACCGGGGAGCGCTGGAGGTTGATGGTCGGGGCGAGCAGCACGTCCACGCCCTTGCGCCGGGCCTCGACCGCCAGCAGCCCGCCGAGCCGGGCGATCAGCTCCTCGTCCCAGGTGGCGGCCATCGCGGTGGGCGAGGGCAGGTTCAGGGACACGTCGTACTCGTCCCAGCGCTCCCCGCGCACCCCGGCCGGGCCGTCGGAGACCACCATCGAGCGCAGCCCGATCTGCGGCTCGGCCCGGGTGTGGAAGACGCTGGCGCCGGACAGCAGCAGCACCTTGCTTTCCAGGTCCAGCTTCGCCACCAGGGCGTCGAGTTCTGCGTCGCTGATCGCTTCGGCCTGCACCACTGTTCCACTCCACCTTCGTCATGTGTGTACGCTGACTGCCGGGAGCCGCGCCGAACCGGCGGGAGAGCGCTCTCCGACAGTTGGAAGCATCCTGCCTCCACCGCACCCGGGTCAAGGCTTGGGCCCGGACCGGCCCGGAAGGAGCCCCGGGCGGACCGGGCGCGCAAGCCGGTCCGCACCATCCGGCCGGTCAGGGCCAGGATCATGTCTTCGAAGGGTTGACACGGCCGGGCGGTTCCTCCACCCTTTGGAGAGCGCTCTCTGCGGACGGGCGTCCCCCCCACGGCGGCGATCGGCGACCACAGTCATCCACGCGAGCATCCCACTACGCCTGTCCCGCACCGACGTCAAATCCCGCGACGCGCGCGTACGACACGTCCTAGACCTGGTAGGCCTGACCGAACACGCCGAACACCGCCCCGCAGAACTCTCCGGCGGCCAACAACAACGCATCTCGATAGCCCGAGCCCTAGCCCAACGCCCCGAACTCCTGATAGCCGACGAACCAACCGGCCACCTGGACTCCCACACCGGCATACGCATCCTGCAACTGCTACGCCAGATAGCCGACACCGAAGGCACAGCCGTCGTAGTAAGCACCCACGACCGCCGCATGGCAGACTTCGCCGACACAGTCGTAGACCTACACGACGGCCAACTGGCCACCCCCTGATCACCCAACCCCCACCCGCCCTACCAGCAGCATGGTTCGCCCAGCTACTGCGGCAGTTAAGGGCCCCACGCGGCCCCCGCCGCACAACTCGCCCGTCGGTTTCGGATCCTCGGTGGCCCTGGCGGAGCTTGGAAGGACGTATCGGGCAGGTCCTGTCAACTCCCGAACCCGCCCCACAACCCCACCCCAACCAGACCACCCAGAACAACAACCCCGGGAGTTGATAGGGCCTGTTCGATGCGTCATTCTGAGATTCGACAGGGCCACCGAGGATCCGAAACCGACACCACAACACGTAACCAACAACGCCAGCCGAACCCGGCCCACGAACCATTGGATCCTTGGGGGTTCCGGGCCCGCCGGAGGCACAGCAGTAAACGCACGCCAACACGCTGACGCAACCCCAAGGCGGGCAGCAGGGTGCCGAGTGCGCGCTCAGCGGCATCGATCTCGTCGTGGGCCGCGGCCGGGTTGAGGTGCTCGAGGCCGGCGGGTGCGTGCGTGGCCAGCCGCGTCTCGATCCGCCGCCACAAGACGTCCACCGGCGTGGTGCTCTGGTCGGTCACGCGCTCATCCTGCCGCATGGACACCCCGCCACCCCAAAACCGACGGAGGCCGAGAGGAAAACTCCCCCTCGACCTCCGCCGATTCAACTCTCCTCAAACCCTACCGAGCCCGAACCCTCGAGCCCCGCGTCACGAAGCGTCGAAAACAGACTTCCCGTTGACGTACCGACGCCGCATGAAGAACATCCCACCGGCCAGAGCAGCCACCGAGGCACCGCCCGCGATCGGCGCAGCCACCATCGGAGTGGCCACCACGGGCGCAGCCCCACCACAGGTCACATGCCCGAGGGTCAGGTTGGCGCCGCCCAGGGCCGGCAGCAGGTTCAGGTCCACCGCGTTGACCGTGATGATGCCGGTGGTCGGGTCGGTGCTCTGCTCGTTCAGCACCAGCGAGCCGAGCAGCGGGATCGAGATCGTGGTGTTCGGAGCCGCGTTCGCCGCCAGGGTGATCGGCGGCAGCAGGCCGACGGTCACGGTTCCGCCCGCGATCACGCCGCTGCCGTCGGCACCGGTCGGGGTCGCGGCGCAGGACGAGTTGATCCCGGTCAGCGCCAGGGACCCGATCACGCCGAGGTTGACCCCGAGGGTGTCGACCGTGGCCGAAGCGGACGAGTCACCGGTGGTCGGGTCGCCGGCGGTGGTCGCGGTCAGCGTCGCGTTGGTCGCGAACGGGCCGAGGGCCAGTCCGGCCACGGTCGTCGTCCCACCCGGCGCGTAGGTCGAGGTCGGGGTCGGGGCGACCGCCACCAGGTTGCCGATCGCCGAGGCGGAGACGACGTAGGCGGTCGACGCCGGCGTGGTGAGCGCGGCGTGGGCGGGCAGTGCGTTGCACAGCAGTCCGCCGAGGACAGCCGCGCCCACGGTGACCCGACGACGAGAACGTGAACTCATGTGACAGTGTCTTTCTACTAGTGCTGCATGGTAGGGGTCTACTTGTGTTCAAAGATCCCGCACACCGGGCTCTTCGTCGTCTCATCGACTGCGTGTCTTACCGTGAAACTCCAGAAATCAAGCATTTGGCTCAACGAACGCCCTCAACGCCGAGAAGCCATCGAAACCCCCGCAGACCCGACGGGCGCGCAGGTCTCATCCACCCCCACCACCACGGGAACCGACACGGCCACAACACCCGCGCAATCACCCCCACCCCGGCGCGAGTGCCGATCAGCGCCCTCAACCACCGCAGCCACGGCCGTCACCAGCAGCATCGACAGCACCACCAGCGAAAACGTAGCCCGCCGAGCAACAAACCACCGCTGCCCGCCCCTCCCCCGCCGAGTACGAAGATCCCGAGTCACGACACGCCGCCGCTGGAATCGACACTCGCGCCATCCTCATCCCGAGCCTGCCGCGGCAACGCCGGCTCCGCCAACTCCACCCGCTCCCCGAGCTTCGCAGCACTCGCATCCCCCACGCTCTCCGCAAGCTCCACACCCTCCGCCGACTCCACCCGCTCCACCCGACGCCCAACCCGCCGCTTCGCCCGAATCTCAGCCCCACCCCGAGCCTCAACCCGAGCATCCGACGCCGCAACAGCAGCACCTCCCAACGGCCCCAACAACATGGTCCCCAAAAGCACGAACACCAGATTCTTGGCAACATCACTATCCCCCTCGGTCACCATCACGACCCAGAACTCCACAAACGTCGCCGCCGCAACGGCAGCCAGCACAATCCCGACCCCCCGAGCCCGAGCAGGCAGCTTCCGCTTACGAGCCAACCGAATCCCGCAGAAGATCCCAGCGAGCCACATCCCGGGAATCACCACCCACCGGAACGGCTCCGTCAACGTAAACGCAGCACTGGCCACACAGAACCGACACTCCTGCTCCCCCGCAGCAGCGCCACTGCTCGCCAGATAGTTCCCCAGATAAGAAGGCCGACTAGCAGCCAACCCGTCCAACCCACGATCCGCAACCCCGAACAACGTCACCGGATGCGTGCCATAGAACTTCACCACATCCCCGAACGTCGCATGCGTCGCAAAATACGCATACTGTGGCGAATAAACAGCCGAATCAGACCCGACAATCGACGACCCGGCCGCCGAAGCCAACGACGTGGGCAGCTTCAACGCCTGCAAGTCAGCCGGAACATCAGAACTATGCCCCAACACATCCGAGAAGACATCGTGATAAAGATCCAACTCATCAACCCACCGAGACTGCACCTGCATGAACCCGACCGCCGCCCCCACCATCACCAAGCAGGCAATCAATGCAGGCATCCGAGCAAAGAACCCCCCGACAACCCGCACCACGCCCCGCCCCGACGAAAGAATCCGCAGCTGAATACCCGGCCGCACCAACAAGACCGGCACGATCACGAACAACAACCCAGCCAGCTGAACGCTCGCACCGATCGTCCACAACGTGATCGCGACAACCACAACCACATCCCGAACCCTGACATGCTCCCGGCTCAACAGTCGCAGCAATGCCGGGACCAGCAACAACATCCCGATCAAACCCGCCGGCTCACTGAACGGCGAAATGAAGTACGGCGCGACAGCACTGTCCACCGCAACCAGCCCGACCGCCGAGGCGATCAACACCCTGGCCCAGGTCGGCCCGGCCAGCTCCCGAACCGTCCACCCCACCGCACCGGCAACCCCGACCGCGAAAACCGGCCCCAACATCCGCAGATCCAACGCACCCGGCAGCCCGAACAACCACGTCAACTGCTTGGCAACCCACAACGGAAAGTACTCAGTGGACAAGAACGGCTGCCCACTACCCCCCGCACTACAAGCCTCTCCGAACCACTTGTACGCGTCATACTGCGGCGTGATGTAAGACCACAGCGACTGCGAAGCCGGAATCGCATGCGGAGCAACACCCAGCTGACACATCAGCCGATGCCCGTCGTAGTTGTCCGCCATCCCCACCGCGCCGCCGACGAACATCCGCGCCAGCATGATCAGACCCCAGAGAACCCCGGTTCCGGAAGCCGGATGCCGCCCGACGAACCTCACCGGCCGCCCAAGCCCCCGCACCGCCCGACGTCCACCCGACACCACACCAGCCCCAACCCTCAAGCCGGCCTGCGCCCCCGACCGGGCCCGCGCCCGCGGCCCGCGCCGAGGCCCCGGCACCACAACCGACACCGGCACCAATCCCGCCGCCGCACGCCGATTCCGCCCGCCACGTACCGCGCCCCGCTCACTCTTCCTGCCCGGGCCACTGCGCCCGTCCCGCCCACCCCGCCGAGACCGACCATCCACGACCTTCTTCATGACACCTTCCCCGATCCGCCGGTACGCCGCACGCTCCCAGCCGTGGACAGCCCACTAGCCGACCCGACCCAACACTCGCCAACCGTGCTCCCGGCATCCGGCGGCTCCCCGGGAAGCTGCGGATACAGCTTCAGATCCGGCCGCTCGGCCAACGGAACCCCGACATACGCGGCAACGGCCGCATTGCACACGTCCAGCACCTTCGACATCTCATACGCCTGCCCCCTGGCCAACTCCGCGCCGTTGAACGGCACAGCCGGATCGACCAGCTCCGCAGAATGCAGACCGTCGCAAGGCACTTCGACATCCCCGAGCCGGCACGTCCGGAACCGCGCCCCGGCCGCCGTGGTGAGAATCCCGCGCAACGAACGCGTCACCGCCGCCACCGCCTGCGTCGTCCGTGGCCCGACCAGCGCATCGCACCGCACCTTGCGCACCCCCGCACGCCACTCCGGCACACTCGGCACGAACTGCACCACCGACACGTTGTCCAGCGCATCAATCGACTCCTGACCGAGGAACGTGGCCAGCAACTCCGAGCTGCAAACTCCGTTCAACGCCGCATCGAGCACCTCCGGACTGGGCCGCTGCGCAACCTTCGCCACAGCCCCGCCGATCGGCAGCACGGCAAACGTCTCACTTTCATGCGAAGTACCGCACGACACCGCCGGAGACGTATCCGAGTTGTACACCGGATCCGTCTCGCTCAACTGATCCAGCCGATGGCACGACCCGACAGTCCACGTGGTCGTATACGACCCGACCCCCATCCCAACCCGCTCCATCGCAGGCACCGAACACCCCGACGCTCCCACTCCCACGGCCACAACCGCAGCCACGGAGATCACCCGTCCCCGAACCCCCGACCCAACCCGCCACCCACTCATGAACGCACCAACTCTTCGCCACTCGCCTGACCCTGACCCTGACCCTGACTCCGCCCCTGACCCACGCCCTGACCCTCGACCTCGACCACGCCCTGCCCCGGCACCCCGACAGCAGCCATCTCCGCATTCCGCTTCGTCTTGGGCCACGAAGACCGCCGAGTCACCAACCGGGCAAAAGCCCGCCAAGCGATCACATAACTCAAAAACGCATAGGCAGTAAGCCCACCCCCGATCGCAGCAGTATGCCGCCAGCTGATCCCAGGCTCACACCGCCTCCGATAAGCCCAAGCCCACACGGCGAATTCCCCGACCCCGATCAAGAAATACAGCCCCAGCAGCGCCGCGCCACCATCCCGCAGGAACTGCTCAGTGAACTGCGGATACCGAGCCGCATTCGACAACAACACGATCACCGGCGCGGGATAAGCCAACGACCCGATGATCTGCAACCACGGCTGCGCCATGAAATACGTGACCTCAAGCAGCCCGGCATTCGTGAACTGAGGCGAGCTCCACACCTTCGGCAGATACCCCAGGCACTGCATCGACCCCTGAGCCCACCGAGTCCGCTGAATCAGCAGACTGCGCAAGCTCCACAGCCCTTCCTGATCCACCCACGCATCCGTCGTGTACGCGATCCGCCGCCCGGCCAGCATCAGCCGCAGCCCGATCTCGTAGTCCTCCAGCAACGCGTTACCCCACGGCGTACCGGTCCCCTCAGCCACCGCGTCCAACGCGGCCAGCCGGGCGACCTGCCCGTTCCCGCCCAAGTTCACCGTCGCGCTACGCGCCCGCAGCATCTGCATCGCCGAAATCGGCCCGCGGAACTCCACGTCCTGCAACCGCACCAGCAACATCGCACACAGGTTCGCCACCACGCCCTGTCCGGGCAGCGGATGGCGCTGGTCCCGGTTGGACATGCGCACCTCGACCTGCCCGGCCCCGATCCTCGGATCGCCGAACACCCCAGGCCCGGCGCACACCTGCAGCAGGTTCGCCGACGGCCGCCCGTCACCATCGATCACGCACAGCACGATCCGCTCCCGGTCCGCGCCCTGCGGCACCGCCGCGCAGATCTCCCGATACGCGGCGTTGAGCGCGTCGCCCTTGCCGGTCCGGGCCTCCGGCAGCACCCGGCGGACCAGGTGCACCAGCGGGTCCCGCTCGGCGAACCCGGTCACGATCGCGGCGGTGTCGTCCTGCGAGGCGTCGTCGACCACCCACACCTGCGCGGCCGGGAAACGGCCGCGCAGGTAGCCGAGCGTGTCCGCGATCACCACGGCCTCGTCCCGGCAGGGGATCACCAGGTGCCAGTCGAACCCGCCCGGGTCCCCGGCCAGGGCCGGCCGGTGCCGCAGGAAGGTCGACACCAGCGCGACCACATAGGTGAGGAATCCGAACCCGAACACCAGGGACAGGACGATGGAGATCTCCAACAGGTCCACTGCGGCGCTACCCCGATACCTTGGTTTCCATGGGCCGCGCCCGGCGGCCGCGGTTGAGTACGAACACGCACGAGGCCACCGCGCCGGCCATGCCCAGCAGGGTCAGCACCGAGCCGAACAGGGTGTGGCCCCAGCCGAAACCGGTCTCCACGCCCCACCAGTCGACCATCAGCGCGATCATGACCAGCCGCAGCACGTTCACGAAGATCACGATCGCCGCCGCGGCCGCCACCGCCAGCATGACCCGGCTCAGCGGGACGTGCCCCAGGATCAGCAGCAGCCCGGCGAACAGCAGCAGCGGCGCGATCAGCAGGTCGCTGCTGCACCCGAGGGTCACCTGGAAGCCGAGCATGTGGGCGATCCCGGTGCCGTGGAACGCGAAGAACATCGTCTGCTGGGACCGCGCCACGACCACCGGATAGCCCAGCCAGTGCTGCACGGCCGAGCCGGCCAGCGCCGCCTCGACGCCGCGATACCAGGCCTGATACACCACGGCCAGCACGCCGGCCGTGCACACCAAAGCCCCGGCGAGACACCGGGGCACCGAACGGTTGACCTCTCGGAACGCAGGGCCGGTCGTCACCGCGGCCTCAGCCGCAACACCCGGCTCGGCCGCGGAGGCAGGGGCGGCGCCGGTCCGTGCCGGGTCGCCGCCGTCGTCGGGTCGGTTCACCGGCCGGACTTGCGCAGCACCATCTCGGTACGCACGATCCAGGCACCCGCCACGACCAGTGCGCACGCGACGACCAGGAACACCGCGACGTTCGGCGCCCCGGTGACGGCCAGGCCGCCCAATCCGCCCGTTTTACCCACTGTTCGGTACATGCGCTCGTTCTCCTATCAATTCGTCCAGTACTGGTCGTCTGGGAACATAACCCGCCGCACCACGCCACCCGCGTGTGACACACCGGTAAATACCAAGCGCGGAATATGAAAGCAGGTCACTTCTGTCAATTCATACGCCAAATGGTTGATTTAAATCCGGGCCACGACGAGCCGCGCCCGGCCCCGGGGCCCGGACCGGCCACTATCCGGCTGAGGACCGCCCCCGGAAGTGAGGACAGACCCCGTGCACCCACCGTCGCCGACCGACCCGACCCCGCCGAAGGCCCCCCGGACGCCGCCGCGGACGCAGACCGCGACCGCGACCGGGCCGGCCGCCGCCCCCGCCCTGGCCCCGTCCGGGGTGATCGCGCCGCGCTCCGGCCGCATGGCCGCGGCCTCCTCGCCCGACCACGACCGCGCCCCGGACCCGGCCACCGCCGCCACGCCCGGGCCCGGCCCGTCCTCCTTCACCGCCCGCCGGCACGCCGGCATCGCCGTGGTCGTCGGCACCCGCCCGGAGATCATCAAGCTCGCGGTGCTGACCCGCCTGCTCGGCCCGGGCGCGTACCTGATCCACACCGGCCAGCACTACGACGAGAACCTGTCCGAGACCTTCCTGGCCTCCTTCGCCCTGCCCGCCCCGCTGCTGCGGCTGGACGGCGTCGGCGGGGCCTCGCGCAACGGCCAGTTCAGCCGGATCCTGGCCGGGCTCGGCGAGCACTTCGCCGGCCACCGCCCGGACGCCGTGATCGTGCAGGGCGACACCAACACCGCGGCCGCGGCCGCCTTGGCGGCCCAGTTCGAGGGGATCCCGGTCGTGCACATCGAGGCCGGGCTGCGCTCGAACGACCGGGCCATGCCGGAGGAGATCAACCGGATGCTGGTCGGCGTCGTCGCGGACCTGCACTGCGCGCCGACCCCGCAGGCCGCCGACAACCTGCTGCGCGCCGGGGTGGACCCGCGCAGCGTCGTGACCACCGGCAACACCGTGGTCGAGGCCACCCTCGCCTGCCTGCCGGACGCCGCCGACACCGCCGACACCCTGGCGCGGCACGGCGTCCAGGCCGGCTACTACGTCCTGGCCACGATCCACCGCCCGGAGAACACCGACGACCCCGAGCGACTGGAGGCGATCCTGGCCGCGCTGGCCAAGCTCCCGCTGCCGGTGCTCTTCCCGGCCCACCCGCGCACGGTCGCGGCCGCGCACCGGCACGGCCTGTCGGCCGACCTGGACCGGCTCAGCCCGGTCGCGCCGCTCGGCTACCAGGACTTCCTGGCCCTGGCCCGGCACGCGCGACTGCTCGTGTCAGACTCCGGCGGCCTCCAGGAGGAGTGCACGGTACTCAAGAAGCCGCTGCTCGTCGTGCGCACGTCGACCGAACGCCCCGAGTCGGTCGCCGCCGGCTTCGCCCACCTGGTCCCGGACCCGGCCGGCCTCGGCGCCGCGGCCGCCCGCCTGCTCGACGACCCGGACCTGCCGGCCCGGCTCGAGGCGACCCCGAGCCCGTACGGCGACGGCCGGGCCAGCGAGCGGATCGTCGAGCTGCTGGCCGAGTTCGGCACCCCGCAGGACTGCGACGCCGAACTCGACGCGACCGCCTGACCCGTCGTCAGTCCCGGTCGCCCGCGCCCGCGCCCCGCCCTCGGCCCGCCCGGGGCGGGGCGAGATCCGGCGCGCGACCCGCCCCCGAGGCCGCCGCCCCGCTCAGCAGACCTGGACGCTCTGCAACGTACGCTGCGACTCCAACTCCCCGAACACCACCAGCCGCCGGGTCGCATTGTACACCGGGTCGCAAGTGGTCAGGGTGATGTAGTCCCCCGCGGTGGCGAACCCGGACCGGCCGGGGATCGCCGTGAGCACGTCCACCGCGTTCGGCTCGACGTAGATCGGATCCTGCGTGATCTTGTACGTGTAGACCGTGTTCGCCTCCCGGACCACGACCGTGTCCCCGGCCTTGACCTCGTTCAGGTAGCGGAACATGTCGCCCCAGGTGCGCCGGTGCGCGGCGACCGCGAAGTTCCCGGCCTGGCCGGGCAGCCCGCTGCCCGGGTACCAGCCGACGCCCTGCTTCAGCTCGGTCTGGTCCACCCCGTCGAGCACCGGCCAGGCCTCGGGGTTGCGGATCTGCGGGATCTGGAGCGTGGCGAAGGGCTGTGCGGCCTGCGGCTGCACGGACACGGACTTGGCCCACTCGCGTTGCAGGTCGCACACGTCGGCCCGGGCCGAGGCGTGGGCCACGACGCTCGTCCAGGTCAGCAGGTAGACGACGTACAGCGCGATGAGGACCGCGACGGTGATCATCGTCTGGCCCAGTCCGGACACGACGGTACGCACGGCGGATTGTGACATAGCACAGCATACTGCCACGATCACGGGCCGTGACCGACCGCGCCGCGCCGCGCCCGGGTGCGCCCGTCCGGAGGAGTTCGCAGGTCACCTCCGGGATCGGATGCACCCTCGAAGGTCACCCGGTCGTGGACACCTGATGCGGCAAACGAGTGAACGCTCTACTGTGGCGCCAGACCCGGCCGGGCTGGACCGAGAGGAAACGAGCATGACCGCACCCCCCGCGACCTTCGGCGTCGTCGGCAGCGGCTGGCGGGCGGAGTTCTTCGTCCGGCTGGCCGCCCTGCTGCCCGAGCAGCTGGCCCTGGTCGGCGCCGCCGTCCGCCGCCCGGAGAGCGCCGAGGCGGTCACCGCGAAGTGGGGCGTGCCGGCCTACCTCTCCCCGCAGGAGCTGGTCGGCCACCGGCACCCGGACTTCGTGATCACCAGCCTGCCCTGGCCGGTCAACCCGGAAGTGGTCGCGGCGCTGGCCGAGACCGGCACCAGGGTGCTGAGCGAGACGCCGCCCGCCCCGGACGCCGACGGCCTGCGCCGGCTGTGGGCGAGCGCGGGCGGCCGGGGCCTGGTACAGGTCGCCGAGCAGTACCTGCTCATGCCCGGCCACGCCGCCCGCCGTGCCCTGGTCGAGCAGGGCGTGATCGGCACGCCCACGTCCGTCCAGGTGTCCTCCACCCACATGTACCACGCGGTGTCGATGATCCGCGGCCTGCTCGGCGCCGGCTTCGACCCGGTCGAGGTCCGCGCCTCCCGCTTCGCCGCGCCGCTGGTCGACCCGCTCACCCGGGCCGGCTGGACCGACGACGACACGCCCAAGCAGGCCACCACCACCCTGGCCACGCTCGACTTCGGCGGCACCAGCGGGCTCTACGACTTCACCGACAACCAGTGGCACAACCAGCTGCGCCTGCGCCGGATCCTGATCCGCGGCAGCCACGGCGAGATCGCGGACGACGACGTGGTGCGCCTGGCCGGCCCCCGCACGATCCTGCGCTCGTCCATGGTCCGCTCGCAGCTCGGCTACGACCTCAACCTCGACGGCTACGACACCGAGCACATCGTGCACAACGGCGAGGTGGTGTACCGCAACCCGTTCCTCGGCCTGCGCCTGATGGACGAGGAGATCGCGATCGCGACCCTGCTGACCGCGACCGGCGCGTGGGCCCGGGACGCCGGACCGGCGCCGTATCCGCTGGCCCAGGCCTGTCAGGACCACCTGCTCGCGCTCGCCGTCGAAGACTCGGCCGCGGCCGGGACCCCGGTCGTGACCGGGATCGAACCCTGGGCGAGCAGCGGCGCGGCATAATCCGTCGGTCAGCCGGTCAGGCAGTCAGGCAGTCAACCGGTCGACGCAAAGACACCGCCCCCGGAGTCGGCGAGCTGCCGACCCGGGGGCGATCAGTACTGTGACCTGCTCTGCGACCTACTTCAGGGCGCTGACGGCCGAGTCGTAGTCGGGCTCCTCGGAGATCTCGGGCACCAGCTGCGAGTAGGTGACCACGTCGTTCTCGTCCACGATCACCACGGCGCGGGCGGCCAGGCCGGCCAGCGGGCCGTCCTCGACCGACACGCCGTAGCTGCTGCGGAACCCGGGGGTGCGCAGGGTGGAGAGGGTCACCACGTTCTCCAGGCCCTCGGCGCCGCAGAACCGGGCCTGGGCGAACGGCAGGTCCGCGGACACGCACAGGACCACGGTGTTCTCCAGCCCGGAGGCCAGCTCGTTGAACTGGCGCACCGAGGCCGCGCAGGTGGGGGTGTCCACGCTCGGGAAGATGTTGAGCACCTTGCGCTTGCCGGCGAAGGCGGCCAGCGAGACGTCGGAGAGGTCCTTGGCGACCAGGGTGAAATCGGGGGCCGGGGTGCCCGGCGTCGGGAACTCGCCGCCGACGGTTACCGCGTTGCCCCTGAGCGTGACTGTGGACATGTGAGTGTCTCCCGGTGAGTGCGCTGCCCCGCCCTGGCGGACCCTTGCGGCGATCGGCAGCGTTCGAATGGTTGCGGTTCGAATCCTATCCGGCACGTGCGCGGCCCTCGTCGCAATCCCGGCAATCCCGGGCGGTGTCTGGGCGAATTCTCAGCGAACCGGCGGTCGCGCCATCGCCTGCTTTCGGCCTGATTCAGTTCTCTGCCTGCGCGAACAGGTCGAGCAGCTGGCCGTGCAGGGACGCGGGCGCGGCCAGGAAGCTGGTCGAGCCGGCCTGCCAGGGCCGTCCGGTGATCTCGGTCACGGTCGCCCCGGCCTCCCGGGCCACGAGCGAGGCGCCGAGCAGGTTCCCGGCGTCCTGGCCGTACTGCCAGAAGGCGTCCATCCGCCCGGACGCGACGTCGGCCACCTGCCACGAGGTCGGCCCGAGGTTGCGGTGCGGCCCGGCGGCCGGCAGCAGGACCGGCATCGCGCGCCCGGTCGCGGCGACCGCGTCCGGCTGCTGGGCGAAGAACGGCGGGTGGCTCATGCCGATGAGTGCCAACTCCAGGTTCGTCCTGGTCGAGGGCGCGATCGGGGCGCCGTTCCGGAAGGCGCCGCCGCCGAGGGTGGCGGTGTACGTCTGGCCGAACGTCGCGCTGTGCAGCGCCGCCGCGACCGGCTGCCCGTCCCGGACCAGGGAGACGCTGACCGCCCACTGCGGCAGCCCTTGTAGGTACTGCACCGCGCCGTCGATCGGGTCCACGACCCAGCGCTCGCCGGTGCCGGGCAGTTCGCTGCCGAACTCGTCCGCCCACTCGACTCCGGGGCGGATCCGCTCCAGCCGGTCGCGCAGCAGGGCGATCAGCGGCCGTTCGACCGCGTCGAAGGCGACCTTGACGTCGGGCCAGGTGTCGGCCGCGTTCGACTCCGTCCGCGGCGGCAGCAGGGCCGCGGCGTCCTGCACGGTCTGGGCCATCTGGGTGATGAGTGTGTCGGTCATGGGAGTCTCCATTCGAGTGGTTTCTCGCGCCTCGGTCTGAGCTGCGCCGCATTGCCCTGTGCTTCGCTGTCAAGCCTCGCACCCGCTGGCCGACATGCCCCTTCGCTCCTCGCAATCCTGAGCAATACTTCTCTTCGTGCCTACTTTTTTGAGCGATCATGTCGCAAATACCACGGATCTCCGGCTGATCGCGGCGCTGCAATGCGACGGTCGCGTGACCGCCGAGCGTGCGGGCGACGTCCTCGGCCTCGCGCCGCGCATCGTGGCCCGCCGCTGGTCGGCCCTGATCGGGGACGGCACTGCCCGCGTCATCGCCGCGACCCCGCGGCCGGCGCCGGACGGCGTCATGCTGCTGCGGATCCGGGTGCTGCGCGGAAAACTCGACGCGGTCGCCCGTGCTCTGGCCGCCCGCGACGACATCCCGATGATCGACATCTCGGTGGGCGGTGACCAACTGTCCGCGCTCCTGCTGTCGACTCCCGACGACCGCAACCGCCTGGTTTTCAAGCAGCTGCCCGCGACCAGCGCGGTGACGTCCGTCGAAGCGGAGACCATCGTGCACGTGTTCTCCGACGTCGGCGGCTGGAGACTCGATGCCCTGACCGCCGAAGAACGCCAAGCCCTGACACCCACGAGACCAGACCCGTCCGCCCTCGCCGCAGCCACGCGCGACGTCACCCTTCTGGACGACACCGACCGCGCCATCGCCGCCGCCCTGGCCGTCGACGCCCGCATGTCCGCCTCGGCGCTCTCCCGCCGGATCGGCCACCCGGAGTCGACCGTGCGCCGCCGGGTGAGCAGCCTGTTCGACGAGGGCGTCCTGCACACCCGGATCGTCGTCGACCCGCACCGGCTCGGGCTGCGCGTGGACGCGAACATCCGGATGCGCGTCGCCCCGGCGCACCTGGACGAGACCGGCCGACGCCTCGCCGCGCACCCGGCCGTGCACGGCGCCCTCGCGACGACCGGCCCGAGCAACCTGTACATCGCCGTGTGGCTGCGCGATCTCGACCACTTCTACGAGTTCCTCACCCAGGATCTGGCCGCGCTGAATGTCGACATCATCGACACCGTCCTGGTCGGCCAGGACTTCAAGCGCCTGAGCCCGGGCTGGTAGCGCCCGCGACCAGCGCGCCCGCGCTCCCGAACCCCCACATATCTCGCCATCAAGAAACTTGACATAGAGATAGTAAGCCGGAAGAGTGGATCACGCATGTCCCATGCCCGGCCGCCGTCCCGTCCCTTCTCTCGCCAGGGAGACCACCATGGCCCAGACGACCTGGGACCCGGCCCAATACCTGCGCCACGCCGGGCACCGCACCCGCCCCTTCGTCGACCTGCTCGCCCAGATCCCCGGCCTGCCGGAAGAACCAGCCCGGATCGCCGACCTCGGCTGCGGCCCGGGCACCGTCACCGCCCTGCTCGCCGACCGCTGGCCGACCGCCGCGATCCACGGGTTCGACAACTCGCCCGAGATGCTCGCCGACGCGCAGAAGCTCGCCCGCCCCGGATCGAGCGAGCACAGCGGCAGCCTGACGTTCCACCACGCCGACCTGGCCAACTGGGCCCCCGGGCAGCGCTACGACCTGATCGTCTCGAACGCCGCCCTGCAGTGGATTCCCGAACACACGGCCCTGATCCCGGCCTGGATCAACGCACTAACGCCCGGCGGCACGTTCGCCCTCCAGGTCCCCGGCCAGTTCACCGCCCCTAGCCACCAGCTGCTCTACGGCCTGTGCGAAAGCCCGCGCTGGCGCGAGCGCCTCTCCGGCGAGGCCGACCGGCATGCCAGCGTGCTCACCGCGCCCGGATACCTCGAACTCCTCGCCGGCCTCGGCTGCGAGGTCAACGCGTGGGAGACCACGTACGCCCAGCTCCTGCCCGGCCAGGACGCCGTCCTGGACTGGACGAAGGGCACGACGCTGCGCTCCGTCCTGGCCGCGCTGGCCGGGAACCCGGCCGACCGCGACGCGTTCCTGGCCGAGTACCGCGACCTGCTGCGCGAGGCCTACCCGGCCGGGCCGCACGGCACCGTCTACCCGTTCCGCCGCATCTTCGCCATCGCCACCGTCACAAAGGCCTGATACATGGACATCGAGACCCTGCGCGCCTACGACCGGTCCGCGCGAGCGTTCGCCGAGGACTGGGAGGACACGCAGTCCGCGCCCACCGACCTGCACGCGCTGATCCGGCGGTTCTTCGCGCCCGGGCCGACCGCGGACATCGGCTGCGGCAGCGGCCGGGAGACCGCCTGGCTGACCGGGAACGGCTTCCCGGCCACCGGCTACGACGCCTCCGAGGGCCTGCTGGCCGAGGCCCGGCGCCGCCACCCGGAGGCCGCGTTCCAGCTCAGCCCGCTGCCGGACCTGGCCGACCTGGCCGCCGCGAGCTTCACCAACGTCCTGTGCGAGACCGTGATCATGCACCTGAAGTCCGAGGAGCAGCGGGTCACCGTGTTCCGGCTGGTGGACATCCTCGAACCGGCCGGCACCCTGTACCTGAGCTGGCGGGTCACCGAGGGCGAGGACCGCCGCGACGACCAGGGCCGGCTGTACGCCGCCGTCGACGCGGCCCAGGTCCGCGCGGCCCTGTCCGGCACGAAGATCCTGTTCGACGAGGAGTCCGAGAGCGCCTCGTCCGGCAAGAAGATCCACCGGATCATCGCGCGCAAGCTCTAGCGCTGCCAGTAGACCGGCTGGCCGGAGGGTGGATCACCGGTCGAAGTAGTGCCCGTGGTCGAGTTCCTCGATCAGACGCACGCCCTGATCGAGATCACCGAGGCCATCGCCGCGGCCGCCGCGATCAGCGACTTCGACCAGGCCATCCGCGTGATCGGCGCCCTCCCCGACGAGGCCCGAAAGGCGGTCGCGCTCAGAGACCTGGCGGGTTCGCTGGCGCCCATCGATCCCGACCGGGTCGACAGCGTCGCCGCTACCATCACCGTTGCCCGCGAAAGAGCACTCGCGCTGGCCATCATCGCGCACAAACTGCTGGTCAGCGATCCGGAACGCGCCGAACGGGCCATCGCCCAGGCCCTCGCGGTCGCCGCCGACATGCCCGACGGCAACTCGAAGGCGGCCGCGCAGTGCCACGTCGCCATGGTCTTGACGATCCGCGACCCCGACCGGGCCAGGCAGCTGGCCGGCACCATTACCTCGGCGCGCCACCGGGACGCCCTGCTCGCCCATATCGCCCGAGCGCAGGCCGCAGCCGACCCCGAACTTGGTCCGCGCCGACCCGGATCGCGACCCGGCTCGCCGCCGACCATCACGAGCACCCCATGCGCATCGTCGATAAGATCACTGATGAACACTGGCAGGCGTGCGCGCTCGCGCGTATCGCCCGAACCTGGTCGGAGGACCGACATGGCACCGCAAGCACGGCTTCAGCTGCGCCAGATCGCACCCGAGAGCAACCAAGCGTTGGCCGCGTTCGGCGCCGCCGCGGCCGACGGCGCGATCAAGGCGGGCGTGGAGGAGGAGATCGTCCACTTCCTGAACATCCGCATCTCGCAGATCAACGCCTGCGCGTTCTGCATCGACATGCACACCATCGACGCCCGGGCGGCCGGCGTCAGCGAGCAGCGGATCTACCTGCTCAGCGGCTGGGACCACGCGACCGGCATCTACTCGGACCGCGAGCGCGCCGCCCTAGAGTTCGCCGAGGCGATCACCCGGTTGGAGCAGAGCGGCGTCGGCGACGAGGTCTACGCCCGGGTCCGCGAGGCGTTCACCGAGGAGCAGGTCGGCCACCTGATCTTCCTGAGCACGGCGATGAACGCCTGGAACCGGATCGCGGTCTCGGCCCGCATGGTCCCGGGGCACTACCGCCGCCGGGAGGCCTGACGGGTTCCGAACCGGTTCGGTCTAGTGTTCCGGTGCTGCGGACCTGACAGAATCCGCAGAGTCATAGGCCGCGCGGTTCGCGTCGATGTCGGGGTTGTGTTCCACGGCCCAGTTGGCCAGGGCGACCGCGTGCGGGATCAGGGTGGTGGCGAGATCGGTCAGCTCGTACTCGACACGCGGCGGGACCTCCGCGTGGGCGGTGCGCACGACCAGTCCGTCCCGGGTGAGCTTGCGCAGCGTGAGCGACAGCATGCGCTGGGAGATACCGGGGATGTTCTGCTGCAACTCGGTGAACCGCAGCCGCTGCGCATGCAGGGTCGCGATGATCAGCAGGGCCCATTTATCAGCGATCCGGTCGAGCAGCGCGCGGACGGCCTTACCTTGATCACCCCTGATCAGACACACATCCTTGTAGTCCGACACGGGCACCTCGCCGATCACTGAGAGTAACGCACACGGGTGTAACTTTTGTAAGCCCTCCGATTCTGATCGACAATGTGGCCACTATCAAGTGGTAACCAAAGGGGTGAGCAGTATGACCGTCGCCTACTGGATCGTGGCCGGGGTGCTGGCGTTTGTCTACCTGTACTCGGGCGGGATCAAGGTGGTCCAGTCCAAGGACCAGCTGCGGCCGATGATGGGGTGGATCGACACGGTGCCGCTGCCACTGGTCCGAGCCATCGGCACGCTGGAAGTCCTCGGCGCGATCGGCCTGATCCTGCCGCCGCTGACCGGCATCGCGCCGGGGCTCGCCCTCGCCGCGGCGATCGGGCTCGTGCTGGTCCAGGTCGGCGGGATCTCGCTGCACCTGAGCCGGGGCGAGGTCAAGGTGCTCGGGCTGAACATCGGCCTGATCGCGCTGGCCGGCGTCGCGACCTGGCTCGCGACGATCTGGGTCTAGGCAGTGTTTGGGATTGTGTCAAGGCCACGGCATGACCGCCGGTTTGTGCTGGTAGGTGCGGCGAATCTGGTCAGCGCCGAGCATGGGCGCGCCGCACGGGACGGCTCATACCCGGTCGTCTGCGCCGTTCCGTGCGGTGCGGCCAGGCGACGGCGATCACCGGACTCGCGCCTTGAGACTTCCCCAACACCGCCTAGCGCCGCCGACCAGCAAGAACGCTGCCTGGTGCCGTCGCCGTCCGCGTCAGCGGCGGACGGTTCGGCACCAGGCAGCCGGTGCACTGGGCGACAGACGGCGGGGCCGTCAGGCCGTAGCAGGCCTCACACCGTCAGAGGCAGAGCCCAGTGCTGGTTGGCGCCGCCGTTGCAGTCCCAGAGGTCGAGCTGGGTGCCGGCGGTGCTGCTGTTGCCCGGGTCGTCCAGGCACTTGCCGGACTGCGGGTTGAGCAGCGAACCGTTCGATTGCGGCACCCACGTCTGCGCGCCGGTGCCGTTACAGGTGTACAGCTCGATCAGGGCGCCGTCGGTCGTGGCGCCTGCGGTCACGTCCAGGCACTTGCCCAGCAGTTCCAGGGTGTTGCTGCTGGGCACCACACTCCAGCGCTGGGCGTTGCTGCCGTTGCAGGTGTAGAGCTGCACCGGAGTGGTGTCCGCGGTGTTCCCGGCGCGCAGGTCCAGGCACATTCCGGCATAGCCGACGATCGCGTTGGTGTCGGGCAGAGTCCACTTCTGGGCGACGGTGCCGTTGCAGTCCCACAATTGCAGCTGCGTCCCTGCACTGGTGCTGGCGTTCGGATCATCCAGGCACTTGCCGGATTGCGGGTTGAGCAGTGATCCGTTCGCCTGTGGCACCCAGGTTTGTGCGCCGCTGGCGTTGCAGGTGTACAGGTCGGCTGTCGTTCCGTCGCCGGTGCCGCCGTTGTTCACGTCCAGGCACTTGCCCAGGCTGCGCAGGGTGTTGTTGGCGGTCACGACGTTCCACTGCTGCGCGTTGGTGCCGTCGCAGGTGTAGAGCTGGACCGGGGTCAGGTCCGCGTTGGCGCCGCCGCGCACGT
>DASZBX010000063.1:0-14307 GCA_035943635.1 Actinocrinis sp.
CCGCACGCAACGGCACAGACGACCGAGTATGAGCCGTCCCGTGCGGCGCGCCCATGCTCGGCGCTGACCAGATTCGCCTCACCTACCAGCACAAACCGGCGGTCATGCCGTGGCCTTGACACATTCCCAAACACTGCCTAGAAGATCTTGCGCAGTTTGAGCAGGTCGCCGAAGGAGGCGTTCACCTTGATCCGGCCGGCGGTCATCGCGGCGATGAAGTTGAGCCGGCCGTCGACCAGGGCGAGCAGGTCGTCGCTCGGGATGACCAGGCGGATCTGCGCGTCCGGCACCGCCGCGGGCGGGTCGAAGGAGCGCACGTCCACCAGCCGGGCGTCCTTGAGCTGGCCGTGGAAGGTGGTCTTCAGGTCCGGGATCTCGCAGCTCACGGACCGTTCGAGCAGGTTCTTGGACCGCTCCGCGGAGTCGATCCCGCTCATCTTCTGGGCCAGCTGGTCCAGGGCCTTCGCGCATTCTTCCTTGGTCGCCACGGACCGAAGCCTACGCCGTGGCCGCGCCGTCCGCGATCGGCACGGTACCGTCATCCCTATGTGGAATGAACACGGCGGGAATGACCGGCGGGGCCCCGAGGCGATGGAGCTGCCGCACGCCGTCGCCGAGGCCGCCCTGCCCGAGCTGCAGCCGACCGGGCACGCCGAGGTGGATGCGGCGCTGATGCGGCTGGGCGAGTTGTCCGAGCGTCCGGTGGGCGGGCACGCCGAGCTCTACGACGACGTCCACCAGCGGTTGCAGGATGTGCTGGCCGAGCTAGACCGGCAGCGGTAGGGAAGGTCGGGCGATGGCCGGGCAGGCACGTCGGCGGCTGGACGCGGAACTGGTCCGGCGCGGGCAGGCGCGGTCCAGGGAGCAGGCGGTGGAGCTGATCCTGGCCGGGCGGGTGAGCGTGGGCGGGCAGCTGGCCGGGAAGGCGGCGACCCAGGTGGAGACCTCGGCCGCGATCGTGGTCCGGGCCGATCCGGCCGGGGCGGCCGAGTACGCCTCCCGCGGCGGGCACAAGCTGGCCGGCGCGCTGGCCGCGTTCGGGCCGCGCGGCCTGGTCGTGGCCGGGCGCCGCTGCCTGGACGCCGGCGCGTCCACCGGCGGTTTCACCGACGTGCTGCTGCGGGCCGGGGCGCGCGAGGTGGTCGCGGTGGACGTCGGGTACGGGCAGCTGGTCTGGCGGCTGCAGAACGATCCGCGGGTGGTCGTGGTGGACCGGACGAACGTGCGCGAACTGACGGTCGACCAGATCGGCGGGGCGAAGGTGGAACTGGTGGTCGGGGATCTTTCGTTCATCTCCCTGACGCTGGTCCTGCCGGCGCTGGTCGGCTGCGCCGCCCCGGACGCGGACTTCGCCCTGATGGTCAAGCCGCAGTTCGAGGTCGGCCGGGAGCGGCTGGGCGCGGGCGGGGTGGTGCGGGACACCGCGCTGCACGCCGAGGCGGTGCGCACGGTCGCGGCCGGGGCCGGGCGGCTCGGGCTGGGCGTGCGCGCGGTCGCGGCCAGTCCGCTGCCCGGGCCGAGCGGCAACGTGGAGTACTTCCTGTGGCTGTCCGCCGGGGCGCCGGCGCTGGCCGAGGCGGACCTCGCGGCGGCGATCGCGGCCGGACCGGCCGGCGCCGGCGCCGCGGGCCCGGCTCAGGCGACCTCCGCAGCGCCCGACGCGTCCGTATCCGTATTCGAATCCTGAGGAGCGACGATGAGCGGTGGCCGCGAGACGGACCCGGAGCGCTGGCTGGCCGGGGAACCGAAACGGCACGTCCTGCTGGTGACCCACACCGGCCGGGCCGAGGCGAAGGCGGCCGCGCGCAAGGTGGCGCAGTGGCTGTCGGACGGCGGCATCGGGGTGCGGGTGCTGGCCGGGGACGTGGACGGGATCGACTTCGGCGCCACCGCGCGGGTGTTCTCCGATCCGATCTGCGCGGCGGCGGACTGCGAGGTGGTCGTGGTGCTCGGCGGCGACGGCACCCTGCTGCGCGGCGCGGAACTGGCCCGGCACGCGGACATCCCGCTGCTCGGGGTCAACTTCGGCCGGGTCGGCTTCCTGGCCGAGGCCGAACTCGCCGACCTGCACGAGGTGGTCGAGCGGATCACCGAGCAGCGCTACGCGGTCGAGGAGCGGATGACCCTGGATGTGGAGGTCACCGCGGCCGGCGAGGTGGTGGACCGGACCTGGGCGCTGAACGAGGTGACCGTGGAGAAGCGCAGCTGGGGCCGGATGGTGGAGGTGATGGTCGAGATCGACGGGCGTCCGCTCTCGCGCTGGGGTTGCGACGGCGTGGTCTGCGCGACGCCGACCGGGTCGACCGCGTACGCCTTCTCGGCCGGCGGCCCGGTGGTCTGGCCCGAGGTGGAGGCGCTGCTGGTCGTGCCGATCAGCGCGCACGCCCTGTTCGCCCGGCCGCTGGTGGTCGGGCCGAGCTCGGTGGTCACGATCAAGGTGCTCGACGATCCGGGCCGCGGCCAGGAGCAGGGCCGGCCGGCCGACGTGGGCAGCGGGGTGCTCTCCTGCGACGGGCACCGGACGATCGAGCTGCCGCCCGGGGCGAGTTTCGAGGTGCGCCGCGGGACCCGGCCGGTCCGGCTGGCCCGGCTGCGCGACGCGCCGTTCACCGACCGGCTGGTGGCCAAGTTCGCCCTGCCGGTGGACGGGTGGCTGACCCGGTAGGAGTATCGGCGGCCGCTGCGTAACGGAGCGGCGGTCGCAATCGTTACCCTTCGTTGTCCGAGGGCGCGGAACCCGCCTCGCGGCCGGCCGTCTAAGGTCCGACAGACTTTCTCGACGGGCTGATTTTCGACAAGGGGAGGCGCAGGTCCATGCTGAGAAGACGACCGGCCGCGATCACGGCGGCCGCAGTCGCCCTGGCGACGGCGATGGCGACGGCCGGATGTTCGTCCTCGCCGCAGATGCAGGTGGTGGCGATGGTCACCGCGGCCCCGGCCGGCACGCCGCCGGCCGATCCGGCCGCGCAGGCGCAGGTGGTCACCGGGCTCGACGGCTTCGGCCTGGCCCTGTTCCGCAAGCTGGGCACCGGGAACGGCAACCTGGTGCTCTCGCCGCAGAGCCTGACCCAGGTCCTCACGATGCTGCTGCCCGGTGCCCGCGGCACCTCCGCGACCGCCCTGGAGTCCGTGCTCGGCTACACCGGGCTCGGCCCGGATCAGGCGGCTTACGCGCTCGGCGCCCAGGACCTGGCCACCGAGCAGCGCGCCGTCGCCGGGTCCGACACCCTGACCGAGGCCGACGACGTCTGGGTGCAGAAGGGCCTGACTTTGCAGACCCCTTATCTGCAGACCCTGTCCGGGGCGTTCCGCTCCGGGGTGCGCCAGCCCGACTTCGCCGCCGACCCGGCCGCCGCCGCGAACCAGGTCAACCAGCAGGTGTCGCAGGAGACGAAGGGCCTGATCCCGCAGCTGTTCTCACCCACGTCCTTCGACGCGGACACGGTCCTGGTGCTGACCGACGCGACCTATTTCAAGGCGCCCTGGCAGCAGTCCTTCGATCCCGGCCAGACCGCCCCGGCGGGCTTCACCACCGCCACCGGGTCCACCGCGCAGGTCCCGATGATGAACCAGACCACGGAGTTCGGCTACGCGACCGGCCCCGGCTGGAAAGCGGTCCAGCTTCCGTACAACGGCGGCCAGCTCGCCATGGACGTGCTGCTGCCGGACTCCTCCGCACCCGGATCCCTGGCCGCGTACCGGAACAGTTTGACGGTCCCCGGACTGACCGCGATGGCCGACGCCTTCACCCCGAAGCAGGTCGAGCTGTCCCTGCCCGAGTTCACCGTCGACTCGGACCTGTCCACGCTGTCCGACCTGCTCCAGCAGATGGGCCTGGCGAACCTGTTCACCAGTTCGGCTGATCTCAGCGGCCTGTTCGCCCCCGGCCAGACGAATCCGCCCTATGTCAAGACGGTCGTGCAGAAGGCTCACATCGAGGTCAGCGAGGCCGGGACGACCGCCGCCGCGGGCAGCGGGGTCCAGGTCCAGGCCGCCGCCGCGGCCCCGACCATGGACCAGGTCCAGTTCGACGCGAACCACCCGTTCGTGTACGTCATCCGGGACGTGATCTCCGGTCAGATCCTGTTCCTCGGACAGGTCGCCGACCCGAGCTGACCGGCGCCGCCGGGCCCGCCCGCGGCCGGGCCGCGGGCCGGTGCGGCGGGTCCCCGTCCGGCCCCGGTACAGGGCTGTTACGGCCGCCGCGCTCACGTGCACCGCCCCGGTCGGCTAATCTCGTGTGTGTGCTGGAACAGATGCGCATCCGCGGACTAGGCGTGATCGAGGACGCCGTCCTCTCGCTGTCCCCGGGGTTCACCGCCGTCACCGGCGAGACCGGGGCCGGCAAGACGATGGTGGTCACCGGGCTGGACCTGCTCTTCGGCGGCCGGGCCGAGACGGCCCGGATAAGACCGGGCGCGGACCGGGCCACGGTCGAGGGCACCATCCTGGTCCCGGCCGAGGGCGCGGTCGCCCGCCGGGCCCGGGAGGCCGGCGCCGAACTGGACCCGGCCGACCCCGCCGCCGACGGCACCCCCCGCTCCGAACTGCTGCTGGCCCGGGTGGTCGGCGCGGCCGGGCCCGGCGGCGGCGGACCGTCCTCGGCCCGTTCCCGGGCGCACCTGGGCGGCCAGGCCGTGCCGGTGTCCACCCTGGCCGAGGTCGGCGAGGAACTGGTCGCCCGGCACGGGCAGTCCGCGCAGCAGCGCCTGCTCCAGCCGACCCGGCAGCGGGCCGCGCTGGACCGCTACGCCGGGACCGCGGTCAGCGAACCGCTGGCCGGCTACCGCGCCGCCTACGCGAAGTACAAGGACGTCGCCGCCGAACTCGACGAACTGGTCACCCAGGCCAAGGCCCGCGAACAGGAGGCCGACGCGCTGCGCTACGGCCTCGGCGAGATCGACAAGGCGCAGCCGGAGCCCGGCGAGGAGGCCGAGCTGACCGAGGAGATCGGCCGGCTGGACCACGTGGAGGTGCTGCGCGCCGCCACCGAGCAGGCGTACGAGGCGCTCAACGCCGAGGAGGAGCCGACCATCGGCGCGATCGCGGTGCTCAACCTGGCCCGCCGGGCGATCGAGCAGGCCGCGGCGACCGACCCGGGCCTGGCCAAGGTGGCCGCGAAGATCAAGGACGCCTACTGGGTGGCCACCGAGGCCAGCGCCGAACTGGCCACCTACCTCGGCGGCCTGGAGGCCGACCCGGCCCGGCTGCAGGCCGCCCAGGAGCGCCTGGCCGAGCTCAACGCCCTGGCCCGGCGCTACGGCCCCGGCCTGGACGGGGTGCTGGCCTGGGCCGAGACCGCCCGGACCCGGCTGGCCCTGCTGGAGGGCGACGACGGCCGGATCGCCGAACTGGCCGCCCGGCAGGAGGAACTGGCCGGGCAGCTGGTCGAACTGGCCGCCCTGGTCTCCGCGGCCCGCGGCGCCTGCGCCCTGGACTTCGCCGCCGCGGTCACCCGGGAACTGGCCGAGCTGGCCATGCCGCACGCCCGGATCCTGGTCCGGGTCACCCAGCGCGAGGTGGACCCGGCCGCGGACCAGTCCGGCAAGGCGCTGGACTTCCCGCAGCCGGACGGCGCCGTCCGGCGACTGCTGTTCGGGGCCAACGGGATCGACGAGGTCGAGGTGCAGCTCGCGCCGCACCCGGGCGCGCCGTTCCTGCCGATCGCCAAGGGCGCCTCCGGCGGCGAGCTGTCCCGGGTGATGCTGGCCATCGAGGTCGTGTTCGCCGGGGCCGACCCGGTGCCCACCCTGGTCTTCGACGAGGTCGACGCCGGGGTCGGCGGCGCGGCCGCGGTCGAGGTGGGCCGGCGGCTGGCCCGGCTGGCCCGCACCGCGCAGGTGATCGTGGTCACCCACCTGCCGCAGGTGGCGGCCTTCGCCGACCGGCAGCTGCTGGTGCGCAAGGCCAGCGACGGCACGGTCACCTCCTCCGGGATCGCGGTCCTGGATGAGGCCGAACGCCGCCGCGAGCTGGCCCGGATGCTCTCCGGGCGCGAGGATTCGGCCACCGGCCAGGCGCACGCGGACGAGCTGCTCGAAGCCGCGCGGGCCGAACGAGAGCGGATGTTCTGAAGGATAACAAGCGCATCACAGCCCGCTGAAGTCTGGTTAAGAACTGGGCCGGGCGGGCATCCCAGCGCTTCAGACCTGGCAGGATGGGGGGTGATGAGGATCTCCACGGAAACGTCGGGCCAGACCGGCGGGGGCGGGCCGGGCCGAGGCCGCGGCGACGCCCGGTCGCTCCATGTCCCGGACCCGGCCGAACGTTCCGGCGACCCGTCCGCGGCCCGGTTCGAGCCCGCCTTCGAGGCCGGACCCGCGCCCGTGATCGTCGGCGCGGCCGCCCGCACCGGGTCCGCCGACGACCTGCTGACCGGCCCGGGGACCCTCGTGGACGTCCTGGCCGACGCGGCCGACCCGGTCGATCCGGCCCCCGCGATCCCGGTGGAGGCCGCCGATCCGGCCCCCGCGGCGGCGGACGAACCGCCGGCCGGTCCCGAGCCGGCCGCTCTCGGACTGCCGCTCGTCGACCCCGCCCTGCTGCCCGACGCCGACCTGCCCGCCGCGCCGCCGGCCCCGGCCGCCCCGGACTCCGCGGTCGGCCAGGTCTCCCGGATCCGCGGCGCCCAGCGGGCCCGCTGGGCCCTCGGCGCCGGCGGCCAGAGCGCCCGCAGCGCGATCCGCAGCGGCCTGAGCCGGGCCGGGCAGAGCCTGAACAGCGCCGGCCAGGCGATGACCGGCGGCGAGGGCGACAAGGCCCCGGCCGCGGCCCTGGTCCGGGTCGACCGGCGGACCAAGGACCTGACCAAGCGGCTGCGGCCGGGCGAGATCGCGGTGATCGACCACGAGGACATCGACCGGGTCGCCGCCGACGCGCTGATCGCCTGCCGGCCGGCCGCCGTGGTCAACGCCGCGCACTCGATCAGCGGCCGCTACCCCAACCTCGGCCCGGAGATCATCGTCTCGGCCGGGATCCCGCTGATCGACAACGTCGGCGCGCACGTGATGGACCTGGTCCGCGAGGGCGAGAGCCTGCGGGTGGACGGCAACGTGCTCTTCCGCGGCGAGACCCCGCTGGTCGCGGGCAAGCTGCTGGACACCGCGGACGTGATCGCGGCGATGGAGGAGGCCCGGGCCGGGCTCTCCAGCCAGCTCGAGGCCTTCGTCGAGAACACCATGGAGTACCTGCGCAAGGAGCGCGACCTGCTCCTCGACGGGATCGGCGTGCCGGACGTGCGCACCGACTTCGACGACAAGCACGTGCTGATCGTGGTCCGCGGCTACCACTACCGCGAGGACCTCAAGGTCCTGCGCCCCTACATCCGCGAGTACCGCCCGCTGCTGATCGGCGTGGACGGCGGCGCGGACGCGATCATCGAGGCCGGATACAAGCCCTCGATGATCGTCGGCGACATGGACTCGGTCTCCGACGCCGCGCTGACCAGCGGCGCGGAACTGGTCGTGCACGCCTACCGGGACGGCCGGGCCCCGGGCCTGGACCGGATCAGGGCCCTGGAACGCGACTGCGTGGTCTTCCCGGCCACCGGCACCAGCGAGGACATCGCGATGCTGCTGGCCGACGACAAGGGCGCCAAGCTGATCGTCGCGGTCGGCTCGCACTACAACCTGGTCGAGTTCCTGGACAAGGGCCGGGCCGGGATGTCCTCCACCTTCGTCACCCGGCTGCGGGTGGGCGGCAAGCTGGTCGACGCCAAGGGCGTCTCCCGGCTCTACCGCAGCCAGATCTCCAGCACCTCCCTGCTGCTCCTGGTCGGCGCGGCGTTCATAACCATGCTCGGTGCCGCGTACGTCTCCCCGTTGTCGGGACTGTACTGGGATGTTCTGCGCAGCTACTGGGATTCGTTCGTCTTCTGGGTGCAAGGGCTCTTTTCGTGATCGACTTCCGCTACCACGTCGTGTCCATCGTCGCGGTGTTCCTGGCTCTGACCGTCGGTCTCGTGCTGGGCGCCTCGTTCCTCAAGGGCGCGGCGGTGCAGAACCTGAGCGACTCGATCAACAGCCTGACCGCGCAGCGCAACAACCTCCAGCAGACCAACCGCACCCAGACCAACTCGATCACCTCCCTGGACAACTACATCGCCGGCACCGCGCCGATCCTGGTGCAGAACTACCTGAACGGCGACAACGTCGTCGTGATCGAGGTCGCCGGCGAGGACCCGGCGCTGACCGCGGCCACGGTCGCCCTGCTCGGCAAGGCCGGCGCGAAGGTGACCGCGGACATCACGGTCACCCCGCAGCTGACCGCGACCGACGCGCCCACCGAGGCGACCCTGTCCGGACTGGTCACCAGCACCCTGCTGCCGCTCGGCCAGAACCCGGCCACCGGCCCCGCCGCGGTCCAGGCCGCCGCGGTGCTGGCCACGGCGCTGACCGTGCAGCCCCCGCCCCCCACCGACGGGACCGGCGGCGCCGGCAGCCCGACCACCGGGGCGACCACCCCGCCGGCCACCCCGCCGGCCGGCGCCCCGACGCAGACCCCGACCCCGACCGGCACCGCCACCGGCCCGGGCACGAACGCCACGCCGACCGGGATGACCTACCCGCAGGCCCAGACGGCGATCGCCGCGTTCGCCACCGACCGCTTCATCGCGGTCAACACCGTGCCGGCCGCGCTCAAACCGGCCGATGCGGCCCAGCCCACCCTGGCCTTCATCGCCGCGCCGACCACCGCCAACACCCCCGCGCAGAACGCCGCGTACGTCACCCTGGCCGAGGCCCTGCGCGCGGACGGAGCGACGCCGGTGATGGGCGGGGCGGCCGAGAACAACACGGCCGGCTCCTCCCAGGACGGCGGCCTGCTCGACGCCGCGCTCAAGGACGGCACCGCGGCCAAGCAGATCGCCACCGTGGACAACATGAACCTGACGATCGGCCAGGTCGCGGTCGTGTTCACCCTCTGGGAGGCGGACGCGAACGCGATGGCCGGATCCACCAACCCGGCCAAGCACTACGGCAGCGTCGGCCCGGCCACCCAGGGGCTGCTGCCGCAACTGAGCCCGCTGCCGCAGCCGACCGTGCAGCCGACCGGAACCGGCACCCCCGCGCCGCCGACCCCGACCCCCTGAGACACGCCGAACCGAAGCACCGCGAAGGAGCGTCCAGGATGAGGGAACGGCCGGATCGTCGGCGAGCCCGCCCGGAAACGGCATAGGCTGTGCCGGGTGAACCCGGGGCCGGCTCGCCCGGCCCGGGCTCGGGCACCACCCACGAGATCGCCACGACTCAGGAACGGACCAGGTAACACGAACCATGGCAATCGCGGCGAAGAGACCCTCCGGCGGCACCGTACTGCTCGCGGCCGCGGCCGGCGGCGCGCTCGGCCGGCTCGCGTTCAACGCGCTGCGCCGCCGGCCCGCCCCGCTGTCCGCGGCCCTCGGCGTCGACCCGAAGGTCTGGGAGCGGACCAACCACCGCGGCGAACCGGTGACCCTGCTGGAGGGCCCGGCCTACGCCGCGGCCGCCACCGCCGCGGTCGCCCTGGCCCCCGGCCTGCCGCCCCGGCTGCGCGCGGCCGCGGTGCTCGCCTCGGCCGGAGCCGGCGCGTTCGGGGTCTACGACGACCTGTACGGCAACGGCGACCGGCGCGGCCTGCGCGGCCACCTGACCGCCCTGAGCAAGGGCGAGGTGACCACCGGCGGGGTCAAGCTGCTGGGCATCGGCGCGGTCGGCCTGGCCGCCGGCGCCCTGGCCCGCCCGCCCGGCGCCGACTCGCTGACCGACCGTCTGCTGGCCGGCGCGGTGGTCGCGGCCGGCGCCAACATGGTCAACCTGTTCGACCTGCGGCCCGGCCGGGCGATCAAGGCCGCCGCGATCGCCGCCGCCCCCGCGCTGCTGCGCGGCGAGTTCGGCTCGGCCGGCAACGTGGTCCGGGCCGCCGCCCTGGGCACCGCCGCCGCGGTGCTGCCGGAGGATCTCGGCGAGCGCGCCATGCTCGGGGACGGCGGGGCCAACGCCCTGGGCGCGCTGCTCGGCGTCGCGGCGGTCTCGGCCGGGGGCCGCGGCTCCCTGCTCTGGCGCGCGGCCGCCCTGGCCGCGCTGACCGGGGCCAGCGAGAAGGTCTCCTTCACCAAGGTGATCGCCGGCAACGCGCCGCTGCGCGCGCTCGACGGACTCGGCCGCCGTGTCTAGACGCACCACACCTCCCGCTGAGCCGAACGCACGGGGGGCGCTCCACCCTGCCCGCGCGGCGGCGTCCGCGCGGGCGGCCGAACCGCGCCCGGACGGCGGATACCCGGACACCGCGCACACCGAGACGTCGCACAGCAGCCAGAACCAGAACCACGGCCACACCGACGCCGCCCGCGACGAGGCCGGCCGGCCGGACCACAACCACGCCGGCCCGTCCCGCACGGGCGCACCAGCCCCGGCCGCCCGCGCGGATTCGTCCGATCTGGCGATTTCGCAACACGCCGGGGTGGAACCGCACGGCGTGGACGAACCATTGGTCCAGCCGATCACCGAGGAGGACGCGCCCCGGCGCGGCCAGGTCCCCGGCGGCCGCACCCGCACCGGCGCCGGCCCGGCCCGCTCCCTGGCAGCCGGCGCGGCCCTGATCGCGGGCGTCACCGTGCTCTCCCGCCTGGTCGGCTTCCTGCGCACCCTGGTCTTCTCGCACACGGTCGGCTCCAACAACCTGGCCGACGCGTACAACTCGGCGAACCAGATCCCGAACACGGTGTTCGACATCGTGGCCGGCGGGGCCCTGGCCAGCGTGGCCGTGCCGCTGCTGGCCGGCCCGTTCGCCCGCCGGGACCGGACTGCGGCCTCGAAGATCGTCTCCCCGCTGCTGACCTGGTCCATCGCGGTGCTGCTGCCGCTGAGCCTGCTCGGCATGGCCTGCGCCGGACTGCTCGGCGACCTGATCGCCGGCCCGAGCCACGACATCCCCGGCTACGCGCAGACCGTCAGCGACTTCCTGACCCTGTTCCTGCCGCAGATCCCGCTCTACGCGGTGGCCGTGGTCCTCTCCGCGACCCTGCAGGCCGACCGCAGATTCCTCGCGCCCGCACTCGCACCGCTGCTGTCGAGCCTGGTCGTGGTGTGCACGTACCTGCTGTTCGGCCAGACCGACCCGCGCGCCGCAGGCGACCTGAGCGAACTGGACCCCCGCGCCCGCCTGATCCTCGGCCTGGGCACCACGCTCGGCGTGGCGATGCTCGTCCTGGCGCTGCTGCCCGCCGTGCGCAGAACGGGATTGCGGCTGCGGCCCACGTTCCGTTTCCCGCCCGGCCTGGCCCGCCGCGCCGGAGCCCTGGCCGTGGCGGGCATCGCGACGCTCGTGGCACAGAACCTCGCCACCCTGGGCGTGGTGCTGCTGACCAACTACCGCGCCGTCAGCGGCGCGCTGGCGGTCTACAACTTCAGCTGGGCGGTGTACGTGCTGCCGTACGCGGTCCTGGCCGTCCCGATCGCCACGACCGCGTTCACCGACCTGTCCGCCCGCGCCGAAACCGGCGACCACGCCGGCTACCGCGACGCGGTGGCGTCCACGACCCGCGCCGTCCTGATCGCGGCCTGCGGCGGAGCGGCGCTGCTGATGGCGACCGCGTGGCCGATGGCGTACCTGTTCATCGAACGCAACGTCCCCGGCGACCCGCCCCAGTCGAGCATGGCGTACGGCCTGCTCGCCTTCGCCCCGGGACTGCTGGGTTACGCGGCGATCGCCCACCTGGGCCGGGTCCTGTACGCCGCAGGCCGCGGCCGCGCGGCGGCGGGCGCGACGGTGACCGGCTGGCTGGCGGTACTGGCCGTGGACTGCGCCCTGATCTTCGCCCTGCCGAAATCCGACGCCGTGACCGCGCTAGGCCTGGGCAACACGATCGGTATGACGGTCGCCGGAGCAGCCCTGCTGACCGCGGTCCGCCGCCAGATCGGCCGCGGCGTGTTCGCCGGCCTGCCGCGCGCGTTCGCGGTCAGCGTGCTGGCCGCGGCCGTGGCCGGCTCGGTCGGCTGGCTCGTGGCGATCCTGATCGGCCCGTTGAGCCCGACCCTGGCGATGGCCGAAGCGGTGCTGTGCGCACTGGTCGCGCTGTGCCTGTACGCAGGCGGGCTGCTGTTGTTCGACGACGGAGACCTCAGGCCGACCCTGGCCAACATAACCGCCCGTCTGCGGGCCCGGATCCGCCCCGGAGGCTCCCGATGAGGATCGTGTTGGTGTTGGGGAGCAGTACCGGGGGGATCGGCGCGCACGTCCGCGATTTGGCCGGGTTCTTGATACGCGAGGGGCATCAGGTCGTGGTGGCCGGGCCTGCGGCTACGGATGAGCAGTTCGGGTTCAGCGGTGGGGCGGGCGCCGCTGTGCCGTCCGCGCGCAGGGGGCGGGCTGTGCGCTTCGTCCCGGTAGCCATCGGTCCGGCTCCGGACCCGGCGCACGATCTGACCGCCGTGCGGACCCTGCGCCGCCTGACCCGGGACGCCGATGTCGTACACGCACACGGTGTCCGCGCCGGATCTCTGACCCGGCTCGCCCTGCCGCATGCGTCTGGGGCACCGCGGAGTGTGGTCACCTTGCACAATGCGATGCTGGCCACGGGAGGCAAGGCGAAACTGCTCGGCGTGCTCGAACGGATGGCCGTACGCCGCGCCGACGTGGTCCTCGGAGCCTCGGCTGATTTAGTGGCCCGTGCCCGCGAGCTGGGCGCCCGCCGGGCCGAGTTGGGGCCCGTGCCTGCGCCGCCGCTGCGTCCGGCTACGCGGAGTCGGCCGCAGGTTCGGGCTGAGTTGGGGTTGGATCGCAATCGTCCGCTGCTGCTGGCTGTTGGCCGTCTGGCGCCGCAGAAGGCTTATCCGGTGCTGCTGGATGCTTTGGCTCGGGTGGAGAGTACGACCAAGCCGACTTTGTTGATCGCGGGCGATGGTCCGCTGCGGGCGGAGTTGCAGGCGAAGATCGATCGCCTTGGCGTTGATGCGCATTTGTTGGGGCGGCGCGAGGATATTGCCGATCTGCTTGCGGCGGCTGATGTTTTCGTGTTGTGCTCGGATTGGGAGGCTCGGGCTCTGGTAGTGCAGGAGGCCATGCGGGCCGGGTTGCCGGTTCTTGCCACGAAGGTCGGCGGGATTCCTGAGCTGGTCGGGTCCGCTGCCGTGTTGGTGCCGCCCGGGGAGCCGGGGGCTTTCGCGCGGGCGCTTGGGACGATTCTCGGGGATGCCGAGAAGCAGGGGCGGTTGCGGAAGGCTGCTTTGGCTCAGGCTGCTACCTGGCCGAGTTCTGAGGCTGCTTTGGCGCTTGTTTTGGCTTGTTATTCGGATTGAGTGGGGGCCGGGGGTGGGGAGGGTGGGCTGTTTCGGCTTGCTCTGGGTTGGTGGTTGGGTTGCGGTGGATGAGTTGAAGTCAACTGCGGCCCGTGGCAATTTTCCGCGCAGGGTCAGGCGATGGGTGAGTTCGAGACGCGAGAAAATCACCACGGTTTTCTCCCCCGGGCCACCTCTCGAGGAGCTCACCTAGAGGCCTGGGACGGGTGCGCGGCCACCAGTCCCAGCGTGGCATCTAATCACACCAATAGCCTGATATAGAGTTGTTATGTAATTCCTCGCCCCAAACCTGGACATCCTGGTATACTATAGGTATTGAGCTCAGGGTGGTGAGCTTGAACCTTGGGGAAGGGGATGATCGGGGTGCCGGGGACCGCAGAACAACGAGCACACTTGATGGAACAGGCCTACCGCGAGGCCTGCGCCGGATACGGCACGTTCCTAGGCCTGGTAGCCGAGGCCGACGAAGAACAAGACGCCCTCCTACTGGGCCACGGCGGCACAGCCTCGCTATTGCGGGATCGCTTGCGAGTGACGGGAACCACCGCCGCGGGGATGGTGCGCGACGCACGGGGCCTACGTCGCTGCCCAGACACCCGGGACGCCTTAGCGGCCGGGCAGATCAGCCCGCAGCACGCCAGCCAGATCCTCACCGGAATCAAAGCAGTCGCCCACCTACCCCAAGGCGTGCAGCAGGCCGAGGAGGTCCTGCTCGCCCTGGCCATCGACCAAGACCCCGGCGCCGTACGCAGCGCCGTCACCGGCCTACGACAGATCATGGACCCCCTCGGCGTCGAACAAGAACACCAGGCCAAACGGCAACGATCCGCCTGCTACCTCTCACCGACACTGGATGGGATGTGGGACCTGGCCGGAACTTTGGACCCGGAATCCGGAGCCATCCTCGCCACCGCACTCGACGCCCTCTCCACCAACCACCTCCACACCACCACCGACAACCACCCCCAAAGCGACGACCGCGGCAGCGACGGGGAATCTGGGTGCTGTGGCGAGCAGGATCATGGACCGGTGG
>DASZBX010000064.1:0-170844 GCA_035943635.1 Actinocrinis sp.
GGTGGTTGAAGGGGTCTGCGCGACTCTCGCGCAAAGCTGGGGCTGTGTCGGATCGGGATCCTCGGTGGCCCAGGCGGAACGAAGACAGCCACGCCGGACAGGTCCTGTCAACTCCCGCACCCAACCCACAACCACCGCGAGTAGATCTCCCAAAGTACCTGGCCCGGGAGTTGATAGGGCCTGTCCGGTGTGGCAGGCTCCGGGCCGCCTGGGCCACCGAGGATCCCGATCCGACACACCCAAAAGGTAACCCACCACCCAAATAAACTGACCCATGAGGATCCTTGGGGGTTCCTGGCCCGCCGGAGGCATAGCAGTAGACGTAAGCTGATATGGCGGCGCAACGCCAGAACAAACCCGAATGGCGCTCCCGAAGGCCGCATGACAGTAGTCGCATACGTGCGAGCTCGTGCGACCAGCACCCCTCGCCGCGACCGTCACCCGCCCGCCGCAGCCATCACCCCCAGCCGCGAAAATCACCTGCATACCCACACCCGCACACCCCCGGCGCGGTCCAAGCATCAATGTATCAAAGGACAGTCAGCTCAGCCCAGACAATCTTGCCGCTCTCCGTCGGGCGCACACCCCAACGTTTAGCCATCGTCGACACAATGACCAGCCCCCGATGCCGCTCATCATCCTCGCCGGCCGCGGTCGGCCTGACCAGGCGCCCATCGCCGTCCGCCACCTCGATCAGCATGCTCTGATCTCGCTGCCGCAGCGTGAGGGCGAGCGGCGTGCCCGCATGTTCGGCTGCGTTGTTGACTAGTTCGCTGGCCACTGAGATGACCGAGTCGGTGAAGTCCTCAGCCTCCCAAGAAGCCAGAGTACTGCGAATAAATCCGCGAGCAGTGCGCGCGGCCTCCAGCGTCGGCGGCAAATCCAGCTGCGCAGACCGGGCCGAGCCGGGCTGGACCGTGATGAGCAGCAGCGCCACATCATCATGTTCCTCCCCGGTGATGAGAGTGCTGATGAGATGCTTACAGCTCTCCTGCGCGCCGACCATCACCCCGGGAGCGGAAAGGTCGGCCATGACGTCGCGCAGTTCGCCCAACCGGTCGGCCAGCGACTGATCCCGGCACTCGACCAAACCGTCCGTGTACAGCAGAAGCCTGCTACCGGCGGGCATCGGCCGGATCGCCTCGGAGAACACGGCCCGGTCCACGCCCAGCGGCATGCCCAGGTTGGCCTCCAGCAACGTCACCTTGCCATCCGGCGTGGTCAGCAACGGCGGCAGGTGCCCGGCATTGGACCAGCGCACAGTACTCTCAGCCGGATCGAAGACCGCATACACGCACGTCGCGATCTGGTCGTCCGGCAACTGGCACACCAGCCGGTTGAGCTGATCCAGGATCTGCGCCGGCGGCAGATCCATCACCGCGTACGCCTGAATCGCGGCGCGAAGCTGGCCCATCACGGCGGCCGCCTCGATGCCGCGGCCCATGACATCGCCTATCACCAGAGCCACCCGGTCCGACGAGAGGGCGATGACGTCGAACCAGTCGCCACCCACCCGGGACCCTTGCTCGCCGGGCATATAGCTCGACGCGACCTCCAAATCGCCCATCTGCTCGGGCGTGGTCGGCAACAGCGAGTGTTGCAGCGTTATGGCGGTGGCGCGCTCGCGGCGGTACAGGCGGGCGTTGTCCATGGCGCTGGCGGCCTGCGCGGCCACGCCCTTGGCCAGCTGTTCGTCGCGTTCGGTGAAGACGCCGATGTCGGGATGGCCGAAGTAGAACGAGCCCAGGATCTCGCCGCTGGCGGCGGTCACCGGGACGGCCAGGTACGAGCGGACCGGCGGGTGCCCGGGCGGCACGCTCTGCTGGTTGCCAGGAGGATAGGTCCCCGCCGATGCCGATGCCGACAGATTGCGCGGCATCGTGTACGACTGGGCCGGGTTGGGCACGCCATATCCGGGGTCTGCGAATCCCGACTGCGCCGAACCCGGATCACCGGCGCCGGGCTGGAAATTGCCTGAGCGTTCGTACCCTGTTCGACCAGAACCGGGTTGTGCGTAACGACTCTGTTCGTATACTGATCCAGACGACGGATCCGGACTCGCAAGCCCCGCTCCGTCCGGGAACAGCCCAGGCTGGCCGGGATCGCCCTGCAACGGGCCGGGCCGCCCGGGCAGAGCAAGCGGCGGATACGCGCTGCCAGCGCCGCGCAGCATCTCCTCGGCCACGTCCGCCAACCGGATCGTGCTGCTGATCAGCGCCCCAGAACTGAGCAACCCGGCGGCGCGCGGCAGCGGGAACTGGTCGAAGGAGTCCGGCGGCAGTCCGGCCAGCGCGTACTTGACCTGGCTCTGTCCATCCGTCTCGCGCACGCTGTAGAAGAACGCGCCGAACCGCGCCCCGACCACGCTCGTCGCCGCCTCGATCGCGGTGCGCACGAGCTTGCTCAGGTCCAACTGTTTCGCAAGGGTCTGACCGACCGAGTACAGCGTCTCGATGATCCGCGCCTCCTGGGCCAGCCTCGCCCGGTGGTCGCGCAGCGCGGCCTCGACCGACGGGCGCGGTTTGACCTGCCAGCCGCCCTCGCCGCGGCCGTCGCTGCGCGGCGGGGGCGAGCTGTCCCGGTCCTGCGCCGTGAACAGCCGCTGCGCGGTACGTTCGCCGGTGTCGCCCGGGCGGTCCGACAGGCGGTCGGTGGTGCGGTCGGCGGCCCGGTGTTCGCCCTCGTGTGGCAGAACCCTGCCTACCGGTCCGGCCGGTTCGAACAACGGCGCCGAGGAGAGCGGGCCGAGCAGCGTGTGCAGGGACTGGACCAGCGGCCGGAACGCGATGGACGCGTCGGCCGGCAGCGGCGCCCGGGAGAAGAGCACCAGGGTGAACGCCTCGCCGCTGGGCAGCAGGCCGCCCAATCCCAGCGCCGCGGTCACGCCGTGCTGGGCGGTCAGCCACTGGGCCGGGACCAGCGGGGATCCGGCCGCCGGGGACACCGGGTGCACGGCCAGCCTGGTCCGGCCGTCCTGTTCTCTGGGCAGGCCGGTCGCGCCGACCAGGTCGCCGAGCACGGTCAGCACCAGCGGCACCCGCTCCAGCACCTCCGGGCCGTTCAGCGGCAGCGCCTGGTGGTTGAGTGACGCACGCCGGTCGGTCCAGGACGGGCGTTCGCCGTCGGTGGCCAACAGGGCCAGGCACGGGGTGTTGGCCAGTCCGGCCCGCTGCGTCGCCGGGCCCTGAATCACCGGCGGCTGTGACTGCTGCGGCGGCGGCGGCAGCGTCGGCTGGGTGGGGGCGAACATGGGAGCGGCCGTGCCGTGCCGCGACACAGTACCCTGCGTCCCGGGGTACGGTTCGTCGTCATGGCGCGGGCCGGTCACGCGGGAGACAGTGGCCTGGTTCGGGTCCGCCGCGGAGCGGGTGACCGGCGGGATCAGTCCGGGCGGGCCCAGCGGGATGCCGGGGCCGACCACGTCCTGGGTGGCCGTGTCCGGCCCGGGGGAGTAACGGCCCGAACGTCTGTTCACAAGACTCTGCGGCGCCGCTCCGGCGCCCACGCCCTGAAGCACGTCCGGTCCCGTATCGGCGCCCTCAGGCGCCCCCGCGCCCTCGTGCGCGCCCTGCGCCGGGTCCACTGCCGGCACAGCCGCCGGCTCCACGCCCGGGGCCTCGCCGAGCCGGGCCAGCACGAACGAGCGCAGCTGTACGGTCAGGGACTCCCACACGCAGGTCTGGAAGATGCGGACGAGGACCACGGCGCTCTCGCCGGTCCCGTCGGTGAAGGCCGCCCGGATGATCGCGGTCGCCCGCTGGGCCGCGGTCTCCGCGCACCAGGTCCGGCCGCCGGCGTTCCCCGTGGTGGCGGCCTCGACGATCGCGGCCGCGGCGGCGGCGATCCGGGTCGGGGAGTACACCTCGGCGGCCGGGTCCGGGCCGCCCGGGCCGCCCGGCGCGAAGTACCGCGGCGGCCCCGGGCGCGCGGCAGCTGACTCGTCGTGCTCCGGGCGCGGCTCCACGTTGTCGTTCCTTACGCTGACGGGCGATACCGGCGGGCACAGCCGAAGGTCAAGATCTGCTGTGCCCGCTTCCCATCATTGCGCCGATCGGGCGGAATTGTGAGGTGTTTGGGGATAAAACCGTCAGGAGGAGTCATGATGCGTTGTCCGCGCCCTCGCCCGTGCCCGGGAACACGGCTGCTCAAGACTCGGCGATGACTGTTCCGAGCCGTTCCAGCTTCGTGATGATGAGGTCGTACTCCTCCTCGCCCAGGGCCTTGCGCACGTTGCGCTCCAGGGCCCGGATCCGGCGCTTGGCGGTGTCGAAGACCTCCTGGCCGGTGGGGGTGACGGTGGTCGCGATCACCCGTCCGGCCCCCGGGTGCGAGGTGCGGGTGATGTAGCCCTTGCGCTCGAGCGCGGCGACCAGGCCGACCATGGCCTGCGGGGTGACCTGGACGGAGCGGGCCAGCGTGGCCGAGGAGGCGGTCTTGAGCTGGACCAGGGCCTGGAGCACGCCGTACTGGGCCTCGGTCAGGTCCACCTCGTCGAGCACCATGTCGACCTGGCGGCCGAGCTCCCGGGTGCTGCGGGTGAGCAACCAGGACAAGTAGGCGCTCTGCGGCCGGTAGTTGGCCTCCTGCGCACGAACCTGCTCGGCCTCGGCCACCGCCCGGGCCCGGCGGGCCGAGCGGCCGCCGGAAGCCGGCAGCAGGGATTGCTTCTTCGTCGCGGAACTCATTGTTGACCCCTTCGAATCCTGATAACATGCCCCGCTCGAACTGCCCGGGTTATCCCGTGCCTTATGTAGCGGCGGTGTCGCCGCGGCATCGTCACAGAGCATTGCTGTCTCTACACAGCATGATAAACCCGAATGGAGCAATCAGGAAACACAATCGGAAAAAACTATTGATGATATGGCCGCCCGCCTGCGCCAGGCCTCGCCAGATCTTGACAGTGGGAGAGTAGACAACGGATGTCATCCCCTGGGTCCCGCACCGATCTGACGAGGCGTCAGGATTCTAACCAGCGTGGATTCCCCACCGGTGGACGCAGTCCGCGCCCGGCGCGAGCCGGATCAGATCCGTCTTGCTGTTGAACGCGTCGGGCGGACAGCTCATCGGTTCGACCGCCACGGCGACCCGGTGCCCGTCCCCGTCCAGCGGGTCCGCGGTGAAGATCTGGATCCAGTCCAGACCCCGGTCCAGCCACAGCGTCACGGCCCCGCCGCCCGGCTCGGTCACCCGCACCCGGCCGAACCCGTCCAGCTCCCGCTGCAGCCCGCAGTAGGCCGTGTCCAGCTGCGCGCCGGCCAGCGGGCGGGTGTCGCGGAAGTCGAACCCTGTCCCGTCCACGTCGGCCAGCCCGGTCGGCAGCATTCTGTCGTCCACGGTCACCCGGACCCCGGCCGGCAGGTGCAGGCTCCACTCGTCCACCGCGCCCGCGCCGGTCTTCCTGCCAGGGGTCAGATACGGGTGCGCGGCCATGCCGTACGGCGCGTCGTCCCCGCCGAGGTTGACCGCGGTCACCTCCACCGCGAGTCCGGCCTCGGATACCGAGTACGTCGCGGTCAGCTCCAGCGTGTGCGGGTAGCCGGGGTGCGGGTGCAGGGTGACGGCCAGGGACACCCGGTCCGCATCATGCGCGATCAGCCGCCAGGGCATCCACCGGGTCAGCCCGTGGATGGCGTTGTCCTTGGCCGGCTCGGACAGGTCCAGCTGCCGGGTCGCGCCGTCGAACTCGTACCGCCCGTCGGCGACCCGGTTGGGCCAGGGCGCGAGCAGCTGCCCGGACCCGGCGTGCACGGCCTGCTCGGCCGGGTAGGTCCAGATCAAAGGGTAGCGTCCGCTCTCGGCCGGACCGGGCCCGTCGCCCAGGCCGCCGACCCCGGGGTCGGCCTCCAGGCTGCGCAGGCCCGCGCCGACCTCGGTGACCACGGCGTGGTAGCCGCCGCCGTCGATCGCGAACTGGGTTCCGGTGGGATTCGCGGCCGCCCGGGCCGGGTCGGGCTGTGTCACGTTCATGGGCGAATACTCTACCCATATCCGGATTGGAATTCGCCGCGGCTCGTCACGTCGGCGGGACATTCGGGTGCATCGCCGGCCGGACAGACCAGCCGCCCGGCCGCGCACCAAGGGGGGAGAAGTACGCGGACCGAGCGGCTGGCAGTGTTCATACCGTGCACAGGACCGACGTTCGTATGCGACTCGCGGTCCCGGTGACGCTCACGCTACGGCCGACCCGAGGTCCATCGGAAGGCCGCGGCGCGGTGCTTGACCCAAGCTTTGCCGACTTTGCCCCGTGTTGATCCCCCGGCACACCGGCCGGGCCGCAGGCGGTCCGACCGGCCCGGACGACCCGGGTGGCACCGGCCCGAACCCACCCCCTAAGCTCGCCGACATGACCGAACAGCCCGCCGCCGAGCCGCCCGCCCCCGAGGTCGGGGACCGGATCGTGACGATCCCCAACGCGCTCAGCGCCCTGCGTCTGCTCGGCGTGCCGCTGTTCCTCTGGCTGGTCCTGCGCCCGGTCTGGCACGGCCCGAAGGAGGACGGCTGGGCGGTGGGCATCCTGATGGTGGCCGGCTTCACCGACTACCTCGACGGCAAGCTCGCCCGCGCGCTGGGCCAGACCAGCCGGCTCGGCCAGGTGCTGGACCCGGCCGCCGACCGGCTCTACATCCTGGCCACCCTGATCGGCCTGGCCGCCCGGCACATCATCCCGTGGTGGCTGCTGGTCGTGCTCGTCGGCCGGGACGTCGCCCTGCTGTTCGTGGTCCCCACGCTCAAGCGCCTGGGCCTGCGCCTGGGCCTGCTGCCGGTGCACCTGACCGGCAAGGCGGCCACCTTCAACCTGCTCTACGCCTTCCCGTTGTTGCTGCTCGGAGACGGTTCCGGGTGGCTGCACACGACCGCGGACGTGGTCGGCTGGGCCTTCGCCATCTGGGGCACCGTGCTGTACTGGCTGGCCGGCGGGATCTATGTCGCGCAGGTGCGCCGGCTGGCGCGACAATACGGGTGAACGTGACCTTGCACTCATTGTTTCAGCCGAATAGTCACCTCATGTCTGGGCATGGGTAGGGCGAGCTTCGCGGCATATCGCGATGCTGCTTTATTCACGAGGATTTCGGGCGCGGGCGGTCCGTGCCAAGAGGAGATGGGCGAAACAGATGAGGGCTGTCGTGATGGCGGGCGGAGAGGGCACCCGCCTGCGGCCGATGACGGCGTCCATGCCCAAGCCACTGCTGCCGGTGGTGAACAGGCCGATCATGGAACACGTGCTGAACCTGCTCAAACGGCACGGTCTGACCGAGACGGTGGTGACCGTCCAGTTCCTCGCGTCGCTGGTGCGCAACTACTTCGGCGACGGCGAAGAAATGGGCATGGTCCTGCACTACGCGAACGAGGACACCCCGCTGGGCACGGCGGGCTCGGTCAAGAACGCCGAGAACTACCTGGCCGGGGAGCCCTTCCTGGTCATCTCCGGAGACGCGCTGACCGACTTCGACCTGACCGCGCTGATCAAGTTCCACCAGGAACGCCAGGCGCTGGTCACCGTCTGCCTGACCCGGGTCCCGGACCCGCTGGAGTTCGGCATCACGATCACCGACGAGGAGGGCCGGGTCGAGCGCTTCCTGGAGAAGCCGACCTGGGGCCAGGTCTTCTCCGACACCGTCAACACCGGCATCTACGTCATGCAGCCGGAGGTGCTCAACTACATCGGCGTGGGCGAGAACGCCGACTGGTCCAGCGACGTCTTCCCGCAGCTGCTGCGCGAGGGCCTGCCGGTGTACGGCTACGTGGCCGAGGGCTACTGGGAGGACGTCGGCACGCACGAGTCCTACCAGAAGGCCCAGGCCGACGTGCTCACCGGCAAGGTGGACGCGCACATCGACGGCTTCGAGACCGCCCCCGGGATCTGGGTGGCCGAGGGCGCCGAGATCGACTCCGACGCGATCCTGCTCGGCCCCTGCTACATCGGGGACTACGCCAAGATCGAGGCGGGCGCGGAGATCCGCGAGCACACCGTGATCGGGTCCAACGTGATCGTCAAGACCGGGGCCTTCCTGCACCGGGCGACCGTGCACAACAACGTGTACATCGGCCGCCAGGCGAACCTGCGCGGCTGCGTGATCGGCAAGAACACCGACGTGATGCGCGCGGCCCGGATAGAGGAGGGCGTGGTCGTCGGGGACGAGTGCCTGATCGAGGAGGAGTCGATCCTCGGCCCCGGGGTGCGGATCTACCCGTTCAAGACGATCGAGGCCGGCGCGGTGGTCAACACCGACGTGATCTGGGAGCAGCGCAGCGCCCGCTCGCTGTTCGGCCCGCGCGGGGTCAGCGGCGTGATGAACGTGGAGATCACCCCCGAGCTCGCCGTCCGGCTGGCCGGCGCCTACGCCACCACCCTGCGCAAGGGCGCGACCGTGACCGCCTCCCGGGACGGGTCCCGGGCCGCCCGCGCGCTCAAGCGGGCGGTGATCGCGGCGCTGACCTCCAGCGCGCTCAACGTCCGGGACCTGGAGTGCGTGCCGATGCCGGTGGCCCGGCTGGAGACCGCCCGGGGCACCGCCGGCGGCGTCGCGATACGCACGACCCCCGGCGTGCCGGACTGCGTGGAGATCTCCTTCCTGGACTCCACCGGCGCGGACCTGTCCCTGGCCGGCCAGCGCAAACTGGACCGGGTCTACTCCCGGGCCGAGTTCCGCCGGGCCTTCCCGGGCGAGATCGGGGACCTGGGCACCCCCTCCCGGATCTTCGAGAGCTACGTGCAGGAGCTGCTGAGCCGGGTGGACACCACCGGCGTGGTCGAGTCCGGGCTCAAGGTGGTGGTGGACGCCGGCGGCGGGGCCGCGGCCCTGGTGCTCCCGGCCCTGCTCGGCCGGCTCGGGGTCGAGGCGTTCACCGTGAACACCGGCACCAACGAGGCGCACCCGACCGAGTCGGAGGCCGAGCAGGCCACCGCTCTGCGCCGGCTCGGCGCCCTGGTGGCCTCGTCCAAGGCGGCCTTCGGGGTCCGGTTCGACCCGGTCGGCGAGCGGATCTGGCTGGTGGACGAGACCGGCGCCCGGATCGACGACGGCCGGGCCCTGCTGGTCCTGATGGACCTGGTCGCGGCGGAGAACCGGGGCGGGCGGATGGCCCTGCCGGTGACCACCACCCGGATCGCCGAACGGGTGACCAAGTTCCACCAGGTCGGCGTCGACTGGGTCTCCACCGCCCCGGACGACCTGACCCGGGCCTGCGCCGCCGGCGGGGTGGTGTTCGGCGGGGACGGCAAGGGCGGGTTCGTGATCCCCGAGTTCCACGCCGCGCTGGACGGGATCGCGGCCTTCACCCGGCTGCTCGGCCTGGTCGCCCGGACCCACCTGACCCTGTCCCAGATAGACGCGCGGATCCCGGTGGCGTACGTGCGCCGGCTCGACCTGCCCACCCCGTGGGCGGCCAAGGGCATGGTGATGCGCACGGTGGTCGAGGCGGCCGAGAACCGGACCCTGGACACCACCGACGGGGTGCGCATCGTCGAACCCGACGGCCGGTGGATCCTGGTCCTGCCGGACCCGGCCGAGGCGGTCACCCACCTGTGGGCCGAGGGCCCGGATCCGGACACCGCGGACGAACTGCTCGCATTGTGGGCCGCGGTGGTGGACCAGGCCGGTCACTGAACTGCTACAGCGGTCACCGAACCGGGACAATCGAGGGCGGTTGAAACCGCCCGGACGAGGTAGGTAGGACTCGGCGACCCGGCCCGGCCGGGTGCGCGACCGGACCCCCGGCGGCGCGCCCGGCCGGGCCGGACGCTTCCGGCGGCGGCCCGGACCACCGTGTCAGGGTCCGGTACGCGCCGCCGACCTGTAGTAAGGTCGCGACACCGGAAGCATTCTGGCGACTAGCACCATGGAGAGCGGTAGTGAGCAGTGCGGACTTCCCCGAGGACCTGAAGTACACCGAGGAGCACGAGTGGGTCCGGGGCACCGGGCCGGTCGTGCGGGTGGGGATCACCGACTTCGCCCAGGGCGCCCTGGGCGACATCGTCTTCGTCACGCTGCCCGCGGCGGGCGCGAAGGTGGAGGAGGGCGTGTCCTGCGGCGAACTGGAGTCCACCAAGTCCGTCAGTGAGCTGTACGCACCGGTCAGCGGGACCGTGACCGCGGTCAACGCCGAGCTGGACGCCAGTCCCGAACTGGTCAACACGGACCCGTACGGCGAGGGCTGGATCTTCGAGGTCGAACTCGCCGACGGCGCGTCGGTGGACGCGCTGCTCGGCCCGGCGGCCTACCGGTCCGTCACCGAGAGGTAGCACCCGAGGCCGGTGCCCGGACGGCGGGTCGGTTGACCCGTACGCCGCCCGGCCCTAGGTTTCGGTAAGCTGTGACATTCCCGTCCGACGACATCTCTTCCCATCCCATCCCGAGTCCGCCCATCCCCGGCGGGGGCGGAACCCGAGCGACTGTGGCCGGGCCACAGCAGGAGGTCGAACCAATGCCGCTGTGCACCCGGTGCGGGCACGCCAACTCCGAGGGCAGCCGCTTTTGTTCGAACTGCGGCAACCAGCTGACCGGCGAGGGCCCGGACGGTTCCGGCCTGCCCCGGCCGACCGAGGTGACCTCGACCATCTCGCTCGGTTCGCTGCCGCTGGAGCAGTTCGACGGCGACAGCACCCAGGCCCAGGTCCTCGGCGTGGTCGAGGGACTGGCCGCGGACACCGCCCTGCTGGTGGTCCAGCGCGGCCCGAACGCCGGCAGCCGGTTCCTGCTGGACACCGAGGTGACCACGGCCGGCCGCGCCCCGGACAGCGACATCTTCCTGGACGACGTGACCGTCTCGCGCCGGCACGCGGAGTTCACCCGGGCCGCCCAGGGCTACCTGGTCCGCGACGTCGGCTCGCTCAACGGCACCTACGTCAACCGCGAGCGGATCGAGGAGGTCCTGCTCGGGCACGGCGACGAGGTGCAGATCGGCAAGTACCGGCTGCTGTTCCTGACCGGCGGCCAGTGAGCCGGCGGTGACCGCGCGGGCGGGCGGAGCGTGCGTCCGGCGCCCGTCCGGCCACCCCCTTCTCGCGCCGTTCCCGCTGTTCGCACTAAGGTGGCAATCGTGAACGAACTCGAAGTGGTCGGCGTCCGGGTCGAACTGCCGAACAACCTGCCGATCGTCCTGCTGCGCGAGCAGTCGGGTGAGCGCTTCCTGCCGATCTGGGTCGGCAAGGGCGAGGCGAACGCGATCGTGAACGCGCTCGAGCACGCCCCCGTACCGCCGCGCCCGCTGACCCACGACCTGTTCCTGGACACGGTCAAGGCGCTGGGCCGGCGGCTGACCGAGGTGCGGATCACCTCCCTGCAGTCCGGCACCTTCTTCGGCGAGCTGGTCTTCGACGGGGGCGTGACGGTCCAGGCCCGGCCCTCGGACGGGATCGCGCTGGCGCTGCGCTGCGGGGCGAAGATCTTCGCCGCGCCGGAGGTGCTGGACGAGGCGAGCATCGTGATGCCGGAGGACCAGGAGGACGAGGTCGAGCGGTTCCGCGAGTTCCTCGACCAGGTCTCCCCGGAGGACTTCGAGAGCTGAGATGCCGGCCGGGGCGGGACCGCGGGCGCACGGCGCGGGGCCGGTGGCCGCCACGCCGGCCGGCCGGGACCTGTCCTACGGCGTGGCCCGCGGCGCGATCTGCGACGGCGCCGGGCGCCTGGTGGCGGTCCGGCACGGCTGCTACCCGGACCTGCCCGGCACGGTCTCGGCCGTGGCGCTCAGCTTCGAGTCCGGCCAGTGGCTGGTGATGGTGGACCCGGACGACGACTCGGTCCGGATCCAGGAGCTCTCCGCCTCCCGGCACCGCGAATTCGACTTCTGCGACCCGGCCGAGGGCTCGCCCTGGGCCCCGGCGCTCGGCCGCCGGGTGTCGTGGTTCTGGGCGCTGGAGAACCAGCGCGGGTACGTCGACGGAGTGCAGCTGTCCTTCGCCGACGCCGGCCGCGGGCCCGTCCCGGGCGCCGGGGACGAGGTCTGCCAGGTCCAGCTGATCGCCGCGGCGTCCTGCTGGCGGATCCACGGCTGGACGGCGTAGACGAGTGATTCCGAACTCTGGCGCCTGAGCCGAGTTGCTGGTCGGTGTGGTGACCTGGTGGGTGGGTGTGCACGGCGAAACGGCTCAGCGGTGGTGGCTGGCCGCACGCCGCGGCCGGCCGCATACTCTGTCGTCTGTGGGTGGCCGCGGCGTGCGGCCAGCCACCGCCGATGTGGTGTTTCGCCGCGTCAGAGTTCGGAATCACTCGTCTACCGCCCGTTGCGCCGCGCTGCGCCGCCCCGCGCCGGGAACGGGCCCCGTCGGCCGCTCGTTGTTCCGGTGACCATAACGGGAACGGGCGCACACGGGGACGGCTGAATGGACGCGACGGCGATCATCGAGGCACTGGTGACTCCGGAGGGCCGGGCCGACCCGTACCCGCTCTACGCGGCGGCGCACCGGCTCGGCCCGGTGGCCGAGGCCTGGCCCGGGGTGCTGGTCGTCTCCGGCTACGCCGAGGTCAACGAGGTGCTGCGCAACCCGGCCTTCGGCCACCTCGACGTCGACGCCCTGGCCGAGGTCGACCCGGACACCGCCGCGCAGCCCGCGCTGGCCGTGATCGGCCGGTCCGTGCTGGACGCGAACCCGCCGGACCACAACGGGCCGACCCGCGCGACGACCTGGTCAGCGTGCTGGCCGCGCAGGTCGGCCCGGACGGCGGCCGGCTGTCCGGGGACGAGCTCATCAGCAACCTGATCCTGTTGCTGGCCGTGGGTTTCGAGACCACCACGAACCTGCTGGGCAACGGCCTGGCCCTGCTGTTCGACCGGCCCGCGGTGGCGGCCGGGCTGCGTTCCGGCGCGCTGGTGTACCCGGGCTTCGTCGAGGAGGTGCTCCGCTTCGACGCGCCGGTGCAGATGACCTCCCGGGTGCCGCTGACGGCCGGGCTGCGGGTCGGCGGGACGCCGCTGCCGGCCGACACCGGCGCGGAGGTGCTGCTGCTGCTGGCCGCGGCCAACCGGGACCCGGGCCGGTTCGCCGACCCGGACACGTTCGACCCGCTGCGCGCGGACAACGCGCCGCTCAGCTTCGGCGCGGGCGCGCACTACTGCCTCGGCCGGGCCCTGGCCCGGCTGGAGGTGCACACCGCGTTCCGGCTGCTGCTCGAGCGCTTCCCGGACCTGGCCCCGGCCGGAGAGCCGGTCCGCGGCGCCCGGCACAACCTGCGCGGCTTCCAGAGCCTGCCGGTGTACGTGTCGGCCTGACCGGTCGGATCGGACCGTCGTATTCGTACGCTGTCGTGTGGTCGTCGTGGATGTTCGAACCGTGGTTCGCCACGGGGCGCGTGCGGTGGCTGCCGTGCTTCCCGTTCACCCGAAAGGCTTTCCGGCTCGCAGAGCACTGCGGCACCAGGCGTCCCGGCCTCCCCGGCGGCCGTGTGCTGTCATCCCCGTGGCGGGCCCTGTGCGGGGCCTGAGAGCGGCGCTGCCGTCGCGCGTGACGGCAGCCGCGTAAGTCGTCCCGTGTGCCTGCCGCGGCGCCCGTCTGCCCGTGTGTCTGGCCGCCCGCCGCCGCGGGCGGGCCGTCACCGGCTGGCGCTGAGCCGGAAGTTGAGGTTGCCGAAGCTGACCACGTCGCCCGGCTGCACGATCACGTCCGAGGTGATCCGGCGGCCGTTGACCCGGGTACCGTTGGTCGAGCTCAGGTCGCGCAGCAACCACACGCCGTTGCGGTGGTAGATCTCGGCGTGCCGGCGGGAGACCGAGTCGTGGGGCAGGCCGAGCTCGCAGCCCTCGGCCCGGCCGATCCGCAGCGGGAACGGCATCGGCTCGGGCAGGCGCAGCCGGGGCAGGTCGGGCATCCGCCAGGCCGCCCGGACCTGGTTGCGGAACCGGGCCGCCCGGCTGACCTTCTCCACCGTCCAGCGCACCAGCCGGCCCTCCTGCGGCGGGGGCGCGGGCCGGGAGCCGGGGACGTCGGTGCCGGGCAGGTCGGCGGTCAGGTACCCGAGCTCGCCGCGGCGCCGGGCGGCCAGGGCCGCGTCCATCCGGAGCAGGAAGGTGTCGTGCGAGATGAGGCCGTCGACCGCGCCCGCCCGCAGCGCGTCGATGGCCCGGTCGCGGTCCGCATCCGAGGCCCGCGCCGCCGGGATCAGGAACTCAAGCGTGGTCACGGCACTGATTGTCCGGTCGGCCGGTCGGTGTTGTCCATACCCGGGCCGCCGCAGCGGGTCCGCGCACGGCCGCGGACCGGGGTCCGGCGCGCCCGGCGGGCCTTGGTCGGCCGGTCTGGCCCCCTCATTATGTTAGGTTGACGGATAGTCATCCGGCGTGGCGAGGCGTTCAATCGTTGACGTGACGGGGGGTGGCTGCTTACGGTCGTCGAGGACCCATCACCGATCCGGTCGGTTTGGCGTCCGGCGTCGCAGCGCACAACCAAGACGAGCGCACAACCACGACGGGAACCAGCTAGGCGGTACTCGGCGCAGTCGGCCACCGGCCGCCTGCCGCCCGGTGAAACGGAGGGCACGTGAGCGCGGTCATCGCCGAGGCGCGGCAGCCTGCGCCCGATCCGTTCGACGGGTACGGCTACCGCGGCACCGTGGCCACGGTCGCGGCCGGGATCACCTACCGCCAGCTGGACTACTGGGCCCGGACCAACCTGCTCGGCCCGACCCTGCCGGGCGCCGGCGGCGGCCCGGTGCCCAGCCTCTACAGCTTCCGCGACATCATCGTGCTCAAGATCGTCAAGCGGCTGCTGGACGCCGGCGTGTCCCTGCACAACATCCGGGCCGCGATCAACCACGTGCGCTCCCGGACCAGCACCGAGCTGGCCGTCATCACGCTGATGAGCGACGGCGCGAGCGTGTACGAGTGCACTTCCCCCGAAGAGGTGGTCGAGCTGGTGCACACCGGCCAGGGCATCTTCGGCATCTCGGTCGGCGCGGTGTGGCGGGAGATCGCCGAGACGCTCGGCCGGCTGCCGGCCGAGGTGCTCGGCGACGGCCCGGTGCCCACCCCCGCCCCCGGCGGCCCGGTGGACGAGCTCGCGCTGCGCCGCCGCTCCCGGGTCGGCTGAGCCCGGCCGGTCCGCTTGTGCCCGCGCCCGTGCCCGCCGAGCCGAGAATAGCCGTCCGGGTCAAGCCCGGCTCCGCGCGAACCATGGTCGGCGGCCATTACGCCGGGACCGCGTTCGGCCGGCCGGGCAGCCTGATCGTGGCGGTGCGCGAGCGCGCCGTGGACGGCAAGGCCACCGCGGCCGCGCTGGCCGCCCTGGCCCAGGTCCTGGACGTACCGGCCCGGAGCCTGCGGCTGGTCGCCGGAGCGGCCGGCCGGGACAAGATCGTCGCCGTCACCGACCCCCCGCCGGACCTAGCCGCCCGCCTCGACGCGCTGCGCGCCGCCCGCTGACCTCGGCCGCGGCAGCCCGGCGCGGCTCACTGCGCCACTGCCCGCCACAGGTGGAACGAGGGCTGGTCATTGCTCGTTTCGGGTACCGCCAAAGGAGTGATTTCGACCACCCGGAACCCGCAGCGGCGCAGGCAGTCGGCCAGGGCGGCCGGGGAATGGTGCCAGGCGCCGGCCGAGAAGGTCGCGCCGCCGCGCAGCCGGTAGTGCGCCAGGAAGCCCTGCCCCTCGGCCCACCGGGGCGAGGAACGGCCTGGCGCGTCCGGCGCGGGTTCACCCCAACGGGGCCCGCCCCACTGCACCGTGCCGGCCGGGCCGCCCGGCCCGGCCGGTTCGAGCAGGATCAGCGGGGCGCCGACCCGCAGGACCCTGCGTGCCTCGGACAGCACGCAGATGATCTCGGCCGGGTGCCGCAGGTGCAGCAGCAGGAACTGGGCGACCGCGCCGGTGCACTGCTGGTTGTTGAGCGGCAGGCGCCAGGACTTGCGGCCGGGCAGAATCCGTTCGACCCAGTCGTCCTGGTAGCGGTGCACCCCGGCCCGGTGGATCGCCGGGGACAGGTCCATCGCGTACGCGCGGGTCCACTGCGTGGTGGCCAGCAGGTGGCTCAGGCCGCCGAGGCCGGAGCCGAGCTCGAGCACCTCCGCGTCCGGGCGGCCGGTGGCCCGCTGCGGGTCGAACGGGCTCAGCTGCTCGGCCAGCAACGGCCACAGCAGGCTCCGGTCCAGGCTCTCCTCCCGGCGCGCGTACGCGGAGGCCACCTGAGGGTCGGTCCACCGGGTCGGTGCCGGGGACCGGGCCGAGCCCGGCCGCTGCGACGGCGGGTCGCGCGGCGGCGTCGGGGGCGGGGGTTCGGCGCCCGCGGGCGCGGCGGGTTCGGTGCTCGATCGGCTCACACGCAGATCCAACTGCGGCCGGGCCGCCCGGTCCGGGAGGTCGGCCCGCCCTGCGCTCGGCTATCACTCGAACGAGACCAGCCCGTATCCTCTCGTGTGTCGTATCGACCGGTTCTCGTGGATGCAGATTCCGCCTGGCGAGTTGGAGAGGCCCGACGTGTTCTACGCGGTGTTGAAGATGCTGGTGACCCGGGTGTCGTTGTTGGTCTACCGTCCGCACGTGGAGGGCCGGGAGAACATCCCGGCCACCGGCCCGGTGATCCTGGCGTCCAACCACCTCTCCTTCATCGACTCGATCATCATCCCGATGGTCGCGCCGCGGCAGGTCGCCTTCATCGCCAAGGCGGAGTACTTCGAGACCCCGGGCCTGAAGGGCTGGCTGATGAAGTCCTTCTTCGGCGCGATCGGCTCGGTGCCGGTGCGCCGGGGCGACCACCGGGCCGCGCAGGAGGCCCTGGACACCTCGCTGACCGTGATCGAGTCCGGCACGGCCTTCGGCATCTACCCCGAGGGCACCCGCTCGCTGGACGGCCGGCTCTACCGCGGCCGGGTCGGGGTGGCCTGGCTGGCGCTGAAATCCGGGGCGCCGATCATCCCGGTCGGCCTGGTGGACACCGAGAAGCTGCTGCCGCTCGGCGCGAAGCTGCCCCGGCTGGTCCGGGTCACCATCCGGTTCGGCGACCCGATCGACGCCTCCCGGATCGGCTTCCCGGGCGAGGCGGTGGCCACCAACGCCCGGGCCCGGCGGGCGGTCGCGGACGCGGTGGTGACCGAGATCCAGAAGCTCAGCGGCCAGGACTACGCGGGCGTGTACAACGAGCGGCCCAGCGAGGACTGAGACCGCCGGGCCGGGCGCCGCGCGGGGGAGCGCGGAGCGGATCCGGGCCCCGGTTCGCTCGTTCGGCCCCATTTTTCGAGCTGTTGTCCTGACAGGTTGTCGGCTACATCGGGCCCGGCAGCCCGTCCCGACCCACCGGTCGCACCAGATGTGCACTCCTCACCCACTCGTCACACCAGACGCTGAACCGGTCACCTGGCCGGCCGACGGGAAATCAGGGTGCGCCGACGCCCTCAGCGGTGCGCGCCGGGTGGCAGCAGGCTGAGTCCGGGGGGCGGGCCGTGCTCCAGCAGCCGCCAGATCGCCGCGGTGTCCAGGTGCTCGGCGACCGCGTCGGCCAGCCGGTCGTACTGGGCCGTGCGCGCGGCGGCGAAGTCGGTGTCCGGCGCCGGGGTGAACGCCCGCCCGGTCCGGGCCGTGGTCCAGGACAGCAGCGCGCGGCGGAACGCGTCGGTCTCCAGCGCGCCGTGCCACAGCGTGCCGATCACGGCGCCCTCGACGCAGCCGTCCAGGGGCGCGCCCTCGTCGGCTGGCGGGCCGGGATCGTCCGCGCGGAACAGGCTCTGCCCGCCGTGCACGGTCACCGTCCCGTGGTGGATCTCGTACGCCGTGGTCACCAGGGCGCCCAGCCCGCGGCCGGCCGGCCGGGCCAGGGTCTTGTCCAGGTCGAACCGGGTGGTCACCGGCAGCAGGCCGAGGCCGTCGACCGAGCCCGCGCGGCTCTCCACCCGCTCCTCGTCCTCGATCCGCGCGCCGAGCATCTGGTAGCCGCCGCACACGCCCAGAATCGGGCCGCCGGCCGCGGCCCGGGCGGCCAGCGCCCCGGCGATCCCGCGCTCGCGCAGCCACGCCAGGTCGGCCACCGTGGTCTTGGTCCCGGGCAGCACCACCAAATCCGCCTCGGCGATCCCGCGCGGGCCGGTGGTGAACGAGACCTCCACCCCGGGCTCCAGCATCAGCGCGTCGATGTCGGTGAAGTTCGAGATCCGGGGCAGCCGGACCACGGCCACCTGCAGCGGCTCCCGGCCGACCGGCGGCCCGGCGGCCCAGGCCGGGCGCCCGTCCAGGGCCAGCGCGTCCTCGGCGTCCAGCCACACGTCGCGCAGGTACGGCAGCACGCCGAGCACCGGGCGCCCGGTGAAGCCCTCGACCATCCGCAGGCCGGGGTCCAGCACGGACTGGTCCCCGCGGAACTTGTTCACCACGAACCCGCAGACCATCGCCTGGTCCGCGGCGTCGAGCAGGGCCACCGTGCCGTGGAACGCGGCCAGCACCCCGCCGCGGTCGATGTCGCCGACCACCAGCACCGGCAGGTTCCGGGCCCGGGCCAGGCCCAGGTTGACCAGGTCGTCCGCGCGCAGGTTGATCTCGGCCGGCGAGCCGGCGCCCTCGCTGACCACCACGTCGAAGCGCGAGCGCAGGTCGTCGTACGCGTCCAGCACGGTGCCCAGCAGCTGCTTCTTCAAGGCCTGATACGACACGGCGCTCGCGGTGGCCAGCGGCCGGCCCATCACCACGACCTGGCTCTCCCGGTCCCCGCCCGGCTTGAGCAGTACCGGGTTCATCGCCGCCTCGGCCGGGACCCCGGCCGCGGCCGCCTGCATCGCCTGGGCCCGGCCGATCTCCGCGCCGCCGGCCGTGACCGCCGAGTTGTTGGACATGTTCTGCGCCTTGAACGGGGCCACCCGCACCCCCTGCCGGGCCAGCCAGCGGCACAGCGCCGCGGTCAGCACGCTCTTGCCCGCGTCCGAGGTGGTGCCCGCGATCAGCAGGCCGCCGGTGCGCATCGTCTCGTCAGTGTCCTTCGTTCCCGGGCGGCCGCGACGGCCGGTGTGCTCTCCCGATCATCCTATCCGGGCCCGCCGGGCGGCTCTAGAAGGGCGGCGACCAGGGCCGCAGCGGCCCCCTCGGCGCGGCCGGCCGGCGCGCGACCTGCCGGGCGCCGGACACCGGGCCGTTGGCGATCAGCGGGGCGGAACGGTAGGAGTGCGGCCAGGGAACGGCGCAGGGCATCGCGAGGACCTCTCACGGTCGGTGGCGGATTGCGGGCAGGCGTGACGGAAGGAAGGCAGCACAGGAGTGACTAAGGGCTGTGTCACGCCGCCCCGAACGCCTTCGAGGCTACCCGGACGGCGCGGGGTCCGCAGGCGGGCGCCGTAACGATTCGGGCGTCATTGCCCTGTCGCCGGGCTCGCCCGGTTTCCCTTTCGGCCGAAAATATGGTTAGTTGATGTTTGCTAACTAATTCGGCCGCGGGGGCACCACACCGGGCTCCCGGGCGAAGCCGGCCAGGCCGGGCACCGCCACGACGGCGGCCCGCCGTCCGCCGGCCCGCGACGGCCGCCGGACCGCACTTGACACTTGGTGATGGGCACATCATGACAGCCGACCAGAAGGCCGCCTCCGCTTCCGCTCCGATACCCGGCCACCGCTCCTTCCGCGACGCCATGACCGCGGGCCCCGAACACTCACACTACAAATGGGTGGCGCTGACCAACACCACGCTGGGCATGCTGCTGGCCACGATCAACAGCTCGATCGTGCTCATCTCGCTCCCGGCCATCTTCAACGGCGTCAAGCTCGACCCGCTGCAGCCGGGCAACGTCAGCTACCTGCTCTGGATGCTGATGGGCTACATGCTGGTCACCGCGGTCCTGGTGGTCACCCTGGGCCGGATCGGCGACATGTTCGGCCGGGTCAAGGTCTACAACCTCGGCTTCGCCATTTTCACCGTCTGCTCGGTCATCCTGTCCCTGGACCCGTTCACCGGCTCCCAGGGCGCGCTGTGGCTGATCGGCTGGCGGGTGGTCCAGGCCGTCGGCGGCGCGATGCTGATGGCCAACTCCGCCGCCATCATCACCGACGCCTTCCCGGCCAAGGAGCGCGGCACCGCGCTCGGCATCAACATCGTCGCCGCCCTGGCCGGCTCGTTCATCGGCCTGGTGCTCGGCGGGGTGCTGGCCGACTGGAACTGGCGCTCGATCTTCTGGGTGAACGTCCCGATCGGCCTGATCGGCACCGTCTGGGCCTACAAGTCCCTGCACGAGACCTCGGAACGCCGGCCCGGCAAGATCGACTGGTGGGGCAACCTGTCGTTCGCGATCGGTCTGACCGCGCTGCTGGCCGCGATCACCTACGGCATCCAGCCCTACGGCGGCCACACCATGGGCTGGACCAACCCGCTGATCATCGCGGGCCTGGTCGGCGGGATCGCGCTGCTGGCGGTGTTCCTGGTGATCGAGTCCAAGGTGGCCGAGCCGATGTTCCCGCTCTCCCTCTTCCGCAACCGGGTCTTCGCCGGCGGCAACGCGGCGATGCTGATGATGTCGGTGGCCCGCGGCGGCCTGCAGTTCATGCTGATCATCTGGCTCCAGGGCATCTGGCTGCCCCTGCACGGCTACAGCTACTCCGAGACCCCGCTGTGGGCCGGCATCTACCTCGTCCCGCTCACCATCGGCTTCCTGGTGGCCGGCCCGGCCGCCGGACGCCTGTCCGACCGGCTCGGCGCCCGCGGCCACACCGGGCAGCTGCAACTGCTGCCCGCGATCGGCATGCTGCTGATGGCCGCGACCTTCGGCGGGATGCTGCTGCTGCCCACCGACTTCAACTACCTCGCCTTCGCCCTGCTGATCGCGCTCAACGGCCTGGGCTCCGGCCTGTTCTCGGCGCCGAACGCGAACGCGATCATGTCCTCGGTGCCGGCCCACCAGCGCGGCGCGGCCTCCGGGATGCGGGCCACGTTCCAGAACTCCGGCATGGTGCTGTCCATCGGCCTGTTCTTCTCCCTGATGGTGGTCGGCCTGGCCGGTTCGCTGCCGACCACCCTGTCCCAGGGCCTGATCGCGCAGAACGTGCCGGCCGCCGCCGCGCACAGCCTGGCCGCGCTGCCCCCGGTCGGCGTGCTGTTCGCCGCGTTCCTGGGCTACAACCCGATCCAGCACCTGCTGGGCAGCCAGGTCCTCAACAGCATCCCGCCGAAGAACGCCGCGACCCTGACCGGCCAGCAGTTCTTCCCGCACCTGATCTCCACCCCGTTCCACGACGGCCTGGTCGTGGTGTTCTGGCTGGCGATCATCATGAGCCTGCTGGGCGCGGCCACCTCGTTCATCCGGGCCCCGCGGTCGGCCGGGCAGGCCGGCCAGCCGGGCGCCGGACCGGGCGAGACTGCCTCGGCCGACGCCGCCGACGCTCCGGTTCCGGCTCTCGTGCCCGCCGCCGGGTACGAGTCCGGGGCCGAGATCGAGCCCGCGATCCTGGCCGGGGGCGCCCCGGCGGTCGGGCTCGGGGCCGAGCCGCTGAGCGTGGCCGAGCCGCTCGCGGCGGCCGAGGCCGGAAAACACTCGGACACCGGTTCCGTCCAATAAGGTGGGCAGGATGAGTACAGTGCCCAGCGGCCAGGACGTGGCCAAGCTCCGGGTGGTCGTCGGCCGGCTGCACCGGCGGTTGGCCCAGCGCAGCAACGGCGAGCTGACCTTCGCCCAGGTCTCGGCTCTGGTCACGGTCGAGAAGCGCGGCCCGATCCGGCTCGGCGAACTCGCCGCGCGCGAGCAGGTGGCCGCGCCGTCGATGACCCGGACCGCCGCCAGCCTGCTCACCCTCGGGCTGATCGACCGGGTGCCGGACCCGGACGACGGCCGCTCGTTCCACATCGTGCTGGCCGACGCCGGCCGCGACCTGCTCGACCACGTGCGCTCCGAACGGACCGCGCTGCTGTCCGAGCGGGTGTCGCGGTTGTCGCAGGACCAGTACGAGAAACTGCTCGCCGCGCTGCCGGTGCTCGAGCAGCTGGCCGAGGAGGACGACTGAGCCGCGGCGGCGGGGCCGGCTCGGGCGCCGACCCCGCCGCCGGGCCGGCCGGGACCGGTGCCACACTGGGCCCCATGAGCTCGCAGATCCCCGCCCAGCCGAAGCCCGGACCGGCCAAGTCCGGCGCGACGAAGCCCGGCCCGCGGCCCGGCGCGAAGCCCCGGCCCCGGCCGGCTGCGGCCGGTGGCGGCGCCGCTGGTGCCGCTGCTGCCGTCCGGAAGCCTCAGGACAGCGTGGCCGTGGGCATCGAGTCCACCGGCGGCGAGTCCTCGTTCGCCGAGCCCGGGGTCGAGGAGTGGCCGCCGCGCGAGTGGCGCGAGACCACCCGCTCGGCCGGCCAGCGCCAGGCGGCGTACGTGGCCCTGGCCATGGTCGCGATGTTCGCGGTCCTGGTGGCCGTGAACATCTGGGGTGCGAAGAACGGCTGAACCGGCCGCCGGCCCGCGATTGCCGGTCGATCCACTCCGATTGCCGGGCTGATTCGGTGGCGCCGCGCCATCGCGGCTTGATTGCATTCCGGCATGCAGATACGAGAGATCCACCCCGCCGCCGACCCGGCCGCCCTCGCTGCGATCCAGCGGGTGGCCCAGGCGGCCTTCAGCGCGGCGCTGCCCAACTTCCCGGACGTCGCGCCGGCCCGGCTGCTGCTGGAGACGGCCGACCAGCGCACGTCCGAGGGCGTCTCCCTGGCCGCCTTCGCGCACGGGCAGACCGGCGTGGTCCTGGGCTACGCGAACCTGCGGTTCGAGCTGACCGACAACCTCGATATGGCCTTCGGCGACCTGTGGGTCGACCCGGCCGCCCGCCGCCAGGGCGTCGGCTCCGCGCTGCACGCCGAGGCGCTGCAGGCGGTCGCGGCGCGCGAGCGCTCCGTGCTGATGTGGCAGGGCCCGGCGACCGCGGACCCCGAGGCGTTCGCCGCGTACCACCAGGGCAAGACGGTGGAGAGGGTGACCCGCTCCGTGCTCGACCTGCGCGCGGTCGACCGCGCCCGCTTCGCCGCCCTCGCCGGCCCGAGCCCCGCGAACGCCGGATACCGAGCCGTCCGCTGGACCGACCACTGCCCGCCCGACTTGGTGGACAACTACTGCGCCGCCCAGTCGGCCATGCAGGACGCGCCGACCGGGGACAGCGGCTACGAGATCGCGGCCGTCACCCCCGAGAAACTGGCCGCAGGCGAGGACGGCTCGGTCGCGGCCGGCGCCCGGCGGCACGTCGTGGCCATGGTCGACGAGGCGGGCGAGATCGCCGCGTTCCATTCCTTTTTCAGCTTCCCCGGCGAACCGCGCACGCTTGAGGTGTGGGATACCGGCGTGGTGCAAGCCCATCGGGGTCACGGTCTCGGCGTGCGGATCAAGGCCGAGGGCACCATGTGGGCGATGGCGGACTATCCCGAGGCGTACTGGCTGCAGACGTTCAACAACGCCGACAACGGCCCGATGCTGCGGGTGAACCTCGAGCTGGGGTATGAGGCGTCGGAGGACTGGATCCGGTTCGAGTTCGCTGTGCCCAATCCGGTATGACGAGCGTAGGGTCCAGGCCTGCGCTGGTGATACCACTCAGGACTCGGTCAGCCTAGTCCGGGGTGCCGGGGCGGTGGCGGTGGCGCGGGGGAGCGTGGTCGGTATGACGTCGCCCGGGCCGTTCGACGACGACTCGTTCGCCACCTACCCCAGCGCCGAGCCGGTCGGGCCCGGTCGTCCGCCCGACTATCGGCCCCGGCATGGCGTACTGGTGGTGAGCCCTGATTCGACCCAGGACACGCTGTACCTCGCGTCGGCGGCCAGCCCGTCCACTGCCTCGGCCCTGACCAACGTGATCAAGGCGGCCGTCGGTGCGCAGCACCGCACCGTCGCGGTCCAGGACCTCGTGCCGGTCTCGCCGCATGACAACGGCGGACTGACGGCGTTCCACCTGGCGGTCGGCTGGACCGTGACCGGGTACCTGATCGCGTCGATGCTCGGCGTGCGCGCTGACCATGGCGATGGAGATCGTGTTCGGCATTGCCGGGATCGGCCTGCCCATGCTGCTGTTCGTCATCCTGGGAAATCCCGCCGCCGGCACCGACGCCGCCCGCTCGGCCGCCTACTTCGCCGGCGCGGACACGGCCCGCACACTCTGTCTTCTGCGGTCTTGTGCCAGTGCGGCAGCCGGGCGGCGTGCACCGCGGCAGTGCTCAGCCTCGGCTCACCGCTGTCGAACCAGGCAGAGAACTGGCGCGCCGAATCTCGGTCGAACAATGCAGTCGCCTCAGCCACCGCCACCTCGCCCTGAACACCTCGGCGAAGCACGGTGATTGCCGGGTAGGCCGCCACGTCTTCCGCGAAGGCGTCTACATCATGCATGACGATGCAGTTGTCGACGGCGTATCCGCCGCTGAGGATCTTCTCCCGAAGGCGGTGGCCGTACTGGTTGCGCATCCACCGGTCTGCGCAGATGAATGCCAACCGTCCGCCGGGCTTGAACGCCTCCAGCCCGCGCTCATAGAACCCGATGAAGATGTCGGCGCGCCCGGTCATCGTCGGACACGCCGCCCGATAGGCGGCAAGCAGGTCCGGCGCGAGCTCTTCGATGCGGATATAAGGAGGATTCCCGATGACGATGTCCGCCTGGGGGTCTCCGAGATCGTCGAGAAGGAAATCGCCCTGATTGATCCAGCCCTTCGCCAGCTTTTCCGCTGTGAGCGGTGGGCATCCGGCATCCGTCAGCAGCCGGACGGCCAGGGCACGGCAGGTGTCCGCGTGGTCGGGCTGCAGATCAAACGCGGACAAACAGGTGCCGATGTCCTCCCACGGCTGCTCTGGCTTGAAAGTGGACCGTGCGGCCAGCAGGCGCTCGAGTGCGGGTCCGAGGAACGCGCCCGTCCCGACCGCCGGCTCGACGACGGTGAGCAGTGTGAGGTCTGTGTCAGGCCGATAGCCGCACTGATCCAAGATCAAGTCGACGACCCATCGCTGGGTGAACACCTCGCCGTAGTTCACCTCCAGATTGCCTGGAGGCGGCGTGACGTGGCCTTGGGGGTGGTCGAGCATGGTCGGCATGCGAACAATTTACGGGATGGCACCGACTGGATCGGCCGAGGTCCACGTGAGCTGGCGTTTCTGTGTATAGATCATCTGTAATGATTCTTTTTCGGCCGATAACCAGCCTATTTACTCACCCCGGCCGCGTTGTTAGCGTAGAAGGATGGCGCAGGCGCACGATGAGGTGCATGGCGACGCGGCGATCGAGTCGGCGCTGCAGTCGTTGGTGCGGGAGCTCAGGCAGGCTCGGTTGCACGAGTTTCTGCTCGTGCGGGCCCGGATCGACCTGGATCGGGCCGGGGCGGCGGTGTTGCCGGTGCTGAATGAGCAGTCTGCGAGCCTGCGGGTCAGTGAGCTGGCTGAGCGGTTGCACGTGGACACGCCCGCGGTCAGCCGCAAGGTGCGGCAGCTGGAGCGGGCGGGGCTGGTCGGGCGCAGCGGGGATCAGGCCGACCGGCGGGCCAGCCGGCTCGAGCTGACGGACTCCGGGCGGGCCGCGATCGACGCGACCCTGCGGGCCCGCCGGGACTGGTTGGCCGAGGTGCTCGGGGAATGGAGCGCGGACGAGCAGGCGGCGCTGGCCCTCGCGTTGCGCCGGTTCGCGGACGGCGTGGACCGGTACGTCGCGCGACTCGATCCGTGAGCCATAGCCGGCTCCCGAGCCGAACCCCGGCCCCCGCCCCACTCACCCGCTGGTAGCCTCCGCGATCTCCTCCCCGGGAATACCCAGCAAGAACAGAATCGTGTCGAGAAAAGGCACATTGACCGCCGTATCAGCCTGCTCACGCACAGTCGGCTTGGCATTGAACGCCACGCCCAACCCCGCCGCGGCGAGCATGTCCAGATCATTGGCGCCGTCCCCGATCGCAACCGTCTCCGACAACGGAACCCCGGCCTGCTCCGCAAAGTCACGCAGCGCCGCAGCCTTACCCGCCCGGTCCACCACCTCGCCGAGCACCCGCCCGGTCAGGCGCCCGTCGACCACCTCCAAGGTATTCGCCTTGGCGAAATCCAGCTCGAGTTCTGCAGCCAGGGCATCCGTAACCTGCGTGAACCCACCGGACACGATCCCCACCTGATACCCCAGCCGCTTGAGCGTGCGCACGAGCGTCCGAGCACCAGGCGTATAGCGAACCTCCGCGCGCACCAGATCGAACACGGTCTCCGGCAGCCCGGCCAGCAACGCAACCCGGGCGTGCAGGGACCCGGCGAAGTCCAACTCCCCGCGCATCGCCGCCTCGGTCACCCGGGCCACCTCGTCCAGGCAACCCGCGTGCCCGGCCAGCAGTTCGATCACCTCGTCCTGGATCAGGGTCGAGTCCACGTCCATCACCACCAGGTGCTTGGCCCGCCGGGCCAAGCCCGCATGCTGCACCGCGATGTCCACCCCGGCCATGCGGGCGGCCGGGGCCAGCACCGCGCGCAGCTCGCCCGGGTCGACCCCGGACACGTCCAGCTCCAGCGCGGTCACCGGGTACTTCGCCAGCCGCACGATCCGGTCGATGTTCCCCCCGGGCTGGGCGATCAGCCCGGCCACCTGGGCCAGCGCGGCCGGACGCAGCGGCGAGCCGAGCAGGGTGACCCGGCTGCGCCCGGCCCGGCGCGGCCGGTTGTCGCCGCGGCCCTCGGTGATCTCCACGTCCAGCTTCCACTCCAGCGCCCAGTGGTGCAGGGCCTGGCGCAGCTCGGTCGGGTCGGCCGGCGCGAGCACCAGCACGCCCAGGGTCAGCCGCCCCCGCAGCACGATCTGCTCCACGTCGACCACGTGCGCGCCGAACGGGGTGATCCGCTCGAACAGGGCCGCGGTGACCCCGGGCCGGTCGGCGCCGAACACGGTGACCAGAAGCGTGGGCGGCTCCTCGTCCGGCGGCAGGTCGGGCACGGGCCGGGACTGGGCCGGGTGGTCGGCGGGGGAGGGCGCGGAGTCCATGGCCGACACGGTACTGGGCCCGGGCCGGGAACAGGCACCGGCGACCACTTCGTGGGCCGTCTGTGAAGTACCGCACAAGGGTCGGCTGTGACTTCCGCGCATGCCTCCACACGGCCGAGATGAATGGTGCGGATGATGAACATGACACGCAAGTGACCACAGGTAGGCATACCTGCGCGTAGGGAACACGACATTCGTGCCCGTACGGTGGAATATGTCTGTGGATTGCGTGACAATCTCCTGGAGGGGTTTCTCATCGGGCCAGCAGACCCGCTAGGTTTATGGGCATGACCGATGTACTCGACCTGGTCGACGTCTCACTTGTCCGTGACGGGAAGAAGTTGCTGGCCGGGATCACTTGGCAGGTCTCCACCGGGGAACGCTGGGTCGTCGTCGGCCCGAACGGCGCCGGCAAGACCACCCTGATCCAGATCGCGGCCGCCCAGATGCACCCGTCCAGCGGCTCGGCCGCCGTGCTGGGCCAGCGGCTCGGCAAGGTGGACGTGTTCGAGCTGCGCGCCCGGATCGGTCTGACCTCCGCGTCGATCGACCAGCGGATCCCGGGCCTGGAGACCGCGCGCGACGTCGTGCTGACCGCCAGCTACGGCCAGCTGGCCCGCTGGCGCGAGAAATACGAGGAGCTGGACACCGACCGGGCCGAGGACCTGCTGGTCTGGTGGGGGATGGAGGGCTTCGCGGACCGCTCCTACGGCACCCTGTCCTCGGGCGAGCGCAAGCGGGTGCTGGTGGCCCGGGCGCTGATGACCGACCCGGAGCTGCTGCTGCTGGACGAGCCGGCCGCCGGCCTGGACCTGGCCGGCCGGGAGGACCTGGTGCGCCGGCTGGGCAACCACGCCGCCGACCCGAACTCCCCGGTGACCATCCTGGTGACCCACCACGTGGAGGAGATCCCGCCGGGCTTCACCCACGTGCTGATGGTCCGCCAGGGCGCGATCGTGGCGGCCGGGCCGATACAGTTCACCCTCACCCCGGAGAACCTCTCCGCCTGTTACGGTCTGCCGCTCGCGGTCGAGACCGTCGACGGACGGTACTACGCCCGGGGCGTCTGACCCGGCTTCCCGGCGCGGCGGCCGGGGCCGGATATATCTGTGATATATCCGACCCCGGCCCTTGCGGAGCGCTGTCCCGGCAGGGGCGGGCGCTAAGATCACACGGTGTCGATATCCGCGCATGACCTGATCGAAGCGGTCTCGATCCTCGGCGCCGGCCTGGCCGCCGGGACGATCAACACCGTGGTCGGCTCGGGGACCCTGATCACCTTCCCCACGCTGCTCGCCTTCGGCTACTCGCCGTTGGTGGCCAACGTGTCGAACACGGTCGGCCTGGTCCCCGGGGTGATGTCCGGCATCGCCGGGATGCGCCGGGAACTGGACGGCCAGAAGTCCCGGCTGCTGTTCCTCGGCTCCGGCTCCCTGCTCGGCGGGATCCTGGGCGCGATCCTGTTGCTGTCGCTGCCATCCGACGCGTTCAAGGCGATCGTGCCGGTGCTGATCGGCCTTGCGCTGGTGCTCGTGGTGGTCCAGCCGCGCCTGTCCGCCCGGGTCGCGGCCCGGCGCGACGCCCCGGTGCCGGGGACGGCTGCGGTCCCGGCCCCGGGCCCGGCCGAATCAGAGGGCGTCGACGCGGCGGCCGAATCCGAGCCCGGCACGGTGGCGACCGCGGCGCGGCCCAAACCCCAGGTGTCCCGCGGCGGGCTGGTCCTGTGGGCGCTGGTCTTCGGCACCGGCGTGTACGGCGGCTACTTCGGCGCGGCCCAGGGCGTGCTGCTGCTCGCCTTCCTGGGCATCTCCTTCACCGACCCGATGAAGCAGCTGAACGGGACCAAGAACGTGCTGGCCGCGCTGGTCAACGGCGTGGCCGCGGTCATCTTCATCGTGCTCTCGCCGGTGAACTGGACGGTGGTCGCGCTGGTCGCGGCCGGGTCGATCATCGGCGGCCAGGTCGGGGCCCGGATCGGCCGGCGGCTGCCGCCGACGGCGCTGCGGGTGCTGATCGTGTGCGTCGGCGTCGCGGCGTTGGTCAAACTCCTGGTTTAGCAAGTCCGGGATTCAGCCCTGGCTCTGGCCCGCGCCCGGTGCCTGACCGGGCTGCTGTTGCTGCGGGTAGGCGGCCTGCGGGTAGCCGCGCTGGGCAATGGGCGGCGCGTAGGTGCCGTGGCCGCCTTGTGCGGGCGGTGGTGCGGCCGCCGACGGCACGCCGTAGGGCGCAGTCCCGTAAGCCGGTCCGGCAGCGCCCACGGCCCCGGTGGTCCTCGGGCGGAGGTATCCCAGCGCGCTGGCCACGAGCCCGGCGAGCGTCGCGACGAAGCCGATCCACCACCCGTAGGAGATCGAGACCCGGGCTACCCCGATGAGCCGCGCGTTCAACCCGATCACCTGGAACAGCGGCATCACCTGGAGCACGAACGCGATCGCGGCCGGGATGATCAGCATGGTGGCCGTCAGCGGACGGCTCGGGGTGCGCAAGAACAGGACCTGGACCAGGATCGCGAGCAGGCAGCAGCCCTCGGGCAGGATCGACATCTGGCTCCACTCCAAGGACGAGATGCGGGTGCTTCCGTCGGTGCCGAAGAGCAGGAAGGCGGCGATCACGGCCGCCACGGCGCCGACCCCGGCCGTGATCCGGATTCCGAGGCCCACCGGGCGGATCGGCGGCGTTACCGGCACCGGCGTCGGGATCCGGGCGGTTTCGGCCCGGTCCGCGAACAGCCCGGCGAGGCCGAGCGCCAGCGCGACGGCGGCGCTCGTCAGGCCGAGGTAACCGCCCGCGTGCAGGACCACCGACGGCTGGCCGAAGTCGGCCGGGGTGGGGATGCCGGCGACCCAGAGGTAGCAGCCCACTTCAGCGGTCAGGCCGAGCAGGGCGAAGCCCGCGCACAGCTTGCCCAGCCGCCGGGACACCAGCGCCGCGATCACGCCGAACAGCGCGGTGCCCAGGACCGGCAGCATCAGCGGCAGGACCAGACCCAGGATGCCCGGCTTCGGTTCGGTGGAACCGCCGGCGTCGGTCTTGAGCATGGCGAACAGGGTGCCGGAGTAGGCCTGCGCGGCGGTTTCGCCGGCGTACCTGACCGATCCCCAGGAGGCGGCGACGGCGATCAGCGCGGTCACGGTGGCGGCGAGCGCGGTCAGCAGCCAGAGCGTGCGGCTCGGCGTCCAGGGCGGCGGGGCGGGGAAGGGCGGAGCGACGCCCTGGGCCGGGACCGCAAGGGGCTGCGGAGCCGGATTCTGCACCGGGCGGACCGGTGCCGGATGGACGGCCGGATTCTGGGCCTGGCCGTACGGCGTCGGACTTGCGGCGGAGTTCGGTACTGGCCGGGCCGGTGCCGGACCGTTCGGCGGGCCCGGCACCGGGGTCGAGCCCATTGCCGGTCGTGCGTTCGCCGCCAGCAGCGCGTCCACCTGCTCCCGCGCGACGGCCGGGGTGAGCACCGCGGCCTGGTTCCGGGTCAGCAGCGCCATCACGATCGTGGTCAGCGGCGCACCGTGGCGCGGGGCGGGCGGCGTCTCGTTCTGCACCGTGGCGGCCGTCGCCTGCGGGGTCGGCCGGGCGAACGGGGAGGTGCCGTCGAGCAGGTGGTACAGCGTCGCGCCGGCCGAGAAGACGTCGCCGCCGAACGTGGCCTGGCCGGTGCGGACCCGGTGCGGGTCGGCGAACTCCAGCGCCGCGGGGTCCGGGAAGGACTTGACCGGGGTGGCGCAGAAGCCGGTCAGCACGATCCGGCCGTCGTCGCAGCGCACGACCGCGGCCGGGCGCACCCCGCGGTGCGCCACCCCGGCCGAGTGCGCCGCGGCCAGCGCGCCGAGCACGGCCGAGGCGACCCGGGCGGCCTCGAGCATCGGCAGCGGGCCGCCGGCGGCCACGATCCGGGCCAGGTTCGTCCCGGACAGCGCCTCGGTCACGATCCACAGCCGGTTCTGTTCCTCGACCACGCCGTAGACGGTCAGCACGGCCGGGTCCTCGTGCAGCAGGGCCAGCCGCTCGACCTCCCAGCGCACCTGCCCGGCCTGGGCCCGGCGCTCGTCCGGGGTGGCGGCCGGCGGGAAGTGGATCTCGTGCACGGCCAAGGGTTTCCCGCTCGACCGGTGCACCGCGGTCAGGGTCTGCGCCCCGCCCGGGCCGGGGCGACGGGAGAGGGTGAACTGCACGGTCGGACTGTTCTGATCGAATCCGGGCTGTCCGGTCATCGAGCTTCCCCCACTCACCATGCGCGTCGACGGCGGCGGCGGCACGGCGCCGGCGGCCCGGCCGAGCCGATCCGCCGGCCCCTCCCATCATATGAGGGCTCTGACCGAATGGTCAGCATCCGGCGGGCCGGATTCGGAGCGGATCAGGCGGATCGCGCTGGGGGCGAAGGCTTTCGGCTCAGTCCTTCGAGCCGGACTTCGATCCCGACTTCTTCGACGTGGACTTCGGCGCGGACCCCGGACCCGACTTGTCCTTCGCCCCGGACTTCTTGCCGGACTTCTTCCCGACCCCCGGCCCCGGCCCCGATTCCGTCGCCGGACCCGGCTCGGCCACCGTTTCCCCGGCCGGGTCCGCCGAGTCGGCCAGCCGCCGGGTCCAGTAGAGGTCGGTCACGTACGGGATCTCGATCCGGGTGCCCCGGGTCTGCTCGTGCCGGTCGAGCACCGCTTCGAGCTGGCCGCGTATCTGTGTCCGGCTGGTCTCGTCCAGGGCGCTGATCACGCTCGACGTCAGCGCCTGGCCGAGCACGCCCTCGCGGTCGGTCAGGTACGGGTTCTCCACGTGCGCCTCGTGCAGCGGGCCCCAGCCGGGCCGGCCGTCCAGGATGCCGCGCCAGATCCCGTCGCCGTGGCCGGGCACCGCGTCCGTGCGCCACAGCTGGTAGATCCGGGAGTACTCGGCCACCCACGGCACGGTCATGTCCAGGGTGTTCCAGACCAGCGCCAGCGCCCCGCCCGGGCGCAGCACCCGGCGGGCCTCGGCCAGCGCGGCCGGGGCGTCGAACCAGTGCCAGGCCTGGGCTGCGACCACCACGTCCACCGAGTGCTCGGGCAGTCCGGTCGCTTCGGCCAGGCCGGCCGTCACGGTGATCTGGGGCAGCACCTCGGCCAGCCGTTCGCGCATCGCGGCCACCGGTTCCACCGCGATCACCCGGGCCCCGGTCAGCGCCAGCAGCCGGGTGAACTTGCCGGTGCCGGCGCCCAGGTCCGCCACCGACTTGCCCGGGCCCAGGTCGAGCGCGTCGGCGAGGACGCCGAGGGACCGCAGGGGATAAGACGGGCGTACCCGTTCATAATCCCGCGCGGCGAGCTGATAGCCGATTTCGGCCGCCCGGTGCATGGCCACGGACATAGAACCTAACACCAGGGATCATGATTTTACCGCATTGGATGGTGACCAGCCGGAGACTTAAAGATGACAATCGGATAACCAACCCCCATCTGCCTCTCCTGTACGCCGCGACCCGGCTACCGTACGGCCACGGCCCAACCCCCGGTCCGTACGCCGCCGCATCCCGCGTGGGAAGGAAAAGACCAGCGGTTACTACAGACAGCAAGGGGGGCAGGCGCATACAATTTCGTCCACTTGAACCCGAGAAGGGACATACCCGTGGGACGCGCACCTACCCGTTTAGGGGCGCCCGAGGCGTCGCGCGCGGTGTTACTCGGCATAGACGACTACACCGAATCACCGGATCTGGACTCACTTCCGGCGGTTGTCGACAATGTGGACCGCCTGGCTGAGTTGCTCACCGCGCCGGAAGTCTGGGGCTTGCCGCCCGAGAACTGTACCGTATTGCACAACCCGCTTGATCCACTCGCCACCCTGGACGCCATCCACGAGGCGGCGGCGGCGGCGACCGACACCTTCCTGTTCTACTACGCCGGACACGGACTGCTTTCCCCGACCAACGCGGAATTACACCTCGCGTTGCCGGGTACTGCCACGGCCCGCCTCTACCGCGCCCTGCGGTACGACGACCTGCGCAATCAGTTCAACTCCTACTGCGCGGCGGAACAGAAGATCGCGATCCTCGACTGCTGCTACAGCGGCCGGGCGTTGCAGGGCTCGATGGGCGGCACCGCCCAGCTGGCCGACCAGTCGATGGCCGAGGGGATGTACGTGCTGACCGCCGCGTCCGACTCGGTCGCGGCCTGGGCGCCGCCCGGCGAGCGCTACACCGCGTTCACCGGCGAACTGATCCGGGCGATCGAGAACGGCCTGCCCGGCGGCGACGAGATGGTCGAGGCCGAGCCGCTGTACTACTGGCTGCGCCAGGAGCTGGCGGCCAAGGGCCGGCCGATCCCGCAGCAGCGGGCCCGGACCGCCGGCCGGCCGATCACCGTGGTCAACAACATGTTCGGCCGGGTGCTCCAGCCGGCCGACCCGGAGCCGGATTCCAGCGACCCGCTGGAAATGGCCCGCCGGGCCCTGGGCCTGGGTCCGGGCGAACTGAGCCCGCAGGCGATCCTGGCCGTGGCCGAGTACCTGGACTCGATCGACCTGACCGAAGCCGCGTTCGACTTCTACCCGCAGGCCGGGGCCCTGATCGGCGGCAACTGGCCGTCCGACCGGGCGGCCCGGCTGCTGCGCCGGATGATCGACTTCGGCGCCGAGGCCCAGGGCGCCCAGCTGTTCCAGGCCATGGCCCGGGCGGTGGAGGGATTCGCCTCGGCCTCGGCCTACCTGGTCACCGCGCTCGCCGCGGAGGACCTGCAGGACCAGGCCGACGCCCTGCTCGACATGGTCGCGGTGCACTACCGCGAGATGGACCTGCTCACGTTCGTCAACTACCTCAGCGCGGGCCGCAACAAGGGCCTGGCCGACCGGGCCCTGCTGGCCGCCGCGCTGGCCGGGGACGCCGAGTACATCCTGAGCCTGGTCGACCAGCTGCGCCAGCACAACCGGACCAAGGAGGCCGACACCCTGCTCGACGGGGTGATCACCGCCCGTCCGTCCAGTGCGCTGGGCCTGCTCGAACAGCTGCGGGCGCAGAACCGGCAGGCCGACCAGACCCAGCTGCTGCACCTGATCACGCACGCCTCCCCGGACGTGTGCGGGCAGGTGGTCGAGTCGCTCTGGCGCGGCGGCCAGGACGGCGCGATCCGCCAGGTCCTGGGCGCGGCCGCCGAGTGGCCGCTGTCCTCGCTGGTCCGGCTGCGGCTCTCCCCGTCCGACCCGCACCACTCCGGCGCGCTGGCCGACCTGCTCACCCAGGCCCTGGCCAACCGTCCGCCGGAGGAGTTCGTCGAGGCCTTCCAGGCCTTCGAGGAGCAGGGCCAGCACGAGTACGGCGAGGTGCTGGCCGGGCTGCTGTTCTCCCAGCGGGTCGAACTGGTCCCGCCGGTGGCACACGAACTGGGCCGCCAGTCCCTGGTCAAGGCGCTCGGTCTGGTGCTGTTCCGGTACGCGGCGGTGGCCGACCCGGACGACCTGGCCCAGCTGGTGGCCGGGCTGTGGCACAGCGGCAACGACGGCAGCAGCGCGGCCTTGCACGGCGCGCTGACCGTGCGCGGCGACAGCGGCGCGGTGCTGGCCGCCTTCCAGCGGGCCGGGATCGGCACCCTGGCGCAGCGCTACCTGGAGTACCTGGCGGACACGCTCACGCCGTCGGACCTGGTCCGGCTCAGCGTGATCCTGACCGACCAGGACCGGGTGGCCGAACAGAACATGATGCTCGGCCGCTCCGCCCGGCGGGACGACCACGGCGAGGTGGTCGCCGCCCTGCACCGGGCCGGCCAGCACGCCCAGGCGTACTACCTGGCCGAACGGCGCGAGGAGTTCGCCCGCTAGGCGAAGGTCCGACGAAGGTCCTCGTGCCGCCGGGCTGCCGGTTCGAGACACCAGACAGGACGCGGGAAGACGAAGGCGCAGGGCCGGACGAGCTGATCGAGCTCGTCCGGCCCTGCGCCTTCGGCGTCTGCGGCGCCGGTGCGCCGAGCGGTGGCGGCGGCCGGCATTCGGTAACTGTTTGAGGACTCTTCCGCCCTCGGGGGGCTCTGCCGACGGCCCGGGACTGGTAGCGTCCGAAGCCGACGTGGACGGATCCCGCGCGGCTCTCCGGCCGCCGAAGCAGGCCCGCCGGCCTCGGTCGCGGCGCCGGTCGGCGCCGGTCCGGGGCGCCCGGCGGCCTGCCCGGGAACGTCCGGCGCGCGTCGCGCGGCAGGGCCCGGCGACCGGATCCGAATCCCCGATTCGGCCCCGTGGCCGCAAGGTCCGTGGGATGATCGGACGGATATGCGACAGGGTGACAGCGAGGGCGAGCGGCAGACCGGCGCGCGGCAGGACCGCGAGGGCCGTCCCGGCGGGCGTGTGACGGTGATCGGCTTCGACGGCCGGCCGCCGACCGGACCGGTCCGGGCCGCGCTGGCCGAGGCGACCCTCGTGGTCGGCAACATCCGGCACCTGGACGCGCTGCCGGTGCCGGAGCGGGCCCGGCGGATCTACATGGGCGGCCTGGACGCGGCCCTGACCCAGCTGGCCGTGAACCAGGGCCCCGCGGTGATCGTGGCCTCCGGCGACCCGGGTTTCTTCGGCGTGGTCCGGGCCCTGCGCGGCCGGGGGATCGCGATGCGCACCCTGCCCGCACCCTCCTCGGTGGCCACCGCCTTCGGCCGGATCGGCCTGCCCTGGGAGGACGCCCTGGTGGTCACCATGGGCATGGACACCGAGGGCACCGACGGCGCCGAGGGCCGGGCCGGGGCGACCGTGCGCGCGGTCTACGACCCGGTGGCCGGCCGGCCGGTCTCCACCCTGCGCACCGCGGCCAACCTGTGCCGGGCGCACCCGAAGGTGGCGGTGCTCACCGGCGGCAGCCTGGGACCGGCCGAACTGGCCGCGCACCTGCTCGGCGACGGCAAGAACCCGCTGGACCGGACCCTGGTGGTGGCCCAGCGCCTGGGCGAGCCGGAGGAGTCGGTGGACTGGCTCAGCCTGCAGGAGGCCGCCGAGCGGCACCACTGGGGCGACCCGAACCTGGTGCTGTGCCTGGACGAGGACCGCTTGTGGTCGGCCCGCCCGCCCCTGTTCGCCGGCTGGACCGGACCGCCGGGAGCCTGGGCGCTGCCGGAGAACGCGTTCGTGCACCGGGTCGGCCAGATCGCCCCGGTCGAGGTCCGGGCCCTGGCCCTGGCCCGGCTGGCCCCCCGGCCCGGGGTGCTGGTCTGGGACGTCGGGGCCGGTTCCGGCTCGGTCGGGATCGAGTGCGCCCGGCTGGGCGCCGCGGTGATCGCGGTGGAGCGGGACCCGGACTCGGCCGAGCGGATCGACCTGAACGCGACCATGCACGGCGTGCCGATGCAGGTGGTCCGCGGCCAGGCGCCCGAGGTGCTGCTGGACCTGCCCGACCCGGACGCGGTGATGGTCGGCGGCGGCGGCCTGGAGGTGGTCCGGGCCGCGATCAACCGCGACCCGCGGATCGTGGTGGTCTCCCTGACCGCGATCGACCGGGTGGCCGAGGCCAAGGCCGCGCTGAAGGTGCCGGGCCGTAAGGTGGACGGCGTGCTGCTCCAGTCCTCGCGCCTGGCCGCGATGCCCGGCGACGCGCACCGCTTCGCCGCGGTGAACCCGGTCTTCATCCTGTGGAGCGAACGCTCGTGAGCGGGCGCGGTTCGGCGCGGGATCAGTCGAACGGGTGGTTGTGGCCTGCCCCCGGGCCGGCCGTCGCGCCCGGGGCCGCCCCCGGCCTGCTCGGGGCCGGGCCGCGGGCCCGGGTCCGGCGGCCGCGCGCGGCCTGCGGCGAGGGTCCGAGCTGTGCGTCCGGGGCCCGGCCCCGGCGCGATCAAGCCCGGAATCCGGGTAGGGTACGTGATCGCCTCCCCGTGCCGGGCCACAGGGGACGGACGGGCCCCGGCCGGGGGCGCGGACCGGGGATGGTGCGAGTCGTGCCAGGCGGCGCGGCAGTCGGGAACAAGGAGGCACGATGACCACCGGGACCGAAGAGTTCGGGCCAGCCGAGTTCGGCGGGGGCGACCAGGAGCCGCCGTACGCCGACCAGGCGCAGGGCCCCGCTCAGCCGCCCCGCCCGCTGCCGAGCCGGTCGGGCCAGCCCCCGCGCCGCCGCCCGGACCCGGGCCGGGCCGGCTACGGCGACCGGCCGCTGGACGTGCAGCTGCCGGACGAGCAGCTGCCCTGGATCGGCGGCGCCGGGGTCGGCTACGCCGAGGCCGTGTTCGGCGCGAACTCGCAGGCCGCGACCTCGGCCTCGCCGATCGGCCCGCGCTCGCGGCTGACCGCGCCCGGCCCGGCCGGCCAGCCGCAGCCGCCGTCCCCGGAGTTCGCCGAGTTCCCGCCGCAGCCCGAGTTCGGCAACGGCGACTTCCGCCAGGCCCAGCCGGACTTCCCGCCGTCCGGTTTCACCGAGTCCGACTTCCGCCGCCCGGGCCCGGACGGCCCGGCGCGCGGCGACGGCCGCCGGCCCGGGGGGCAGCCGCCGCACCAGGTGGCCAGTTACGACGCCCCGACCACGGAGTTCTTCCCCGGCGCGTTCTACGACGAGCCGTTCCCGCCGCAGGGCGTGGAGCCGGAGCAGCAGTCGCTGCCGCCGCACCAGCCGCTGGGGGAGGAGCGTCAGCAGCAGCAGCCTGCGCAGCCGGAGTATGTGGACTACGGCAGCATCCCGCCGCAGAACCCGGGCAACGGCGGCGGCCACTGGACCGCGCGGTCGGACCAGCAGGAGCAGCTGCCGCCGCAGCCGCAGGGACAACCGCAGGGGCAGGTGCCTCAGCCGGTTCAGCCGTTGCAGTCCGTCGGGCAGCTCGGTCAGCCGGTGCAGACGGGGCAGAACGCTCAGGCCGCTGCCGCCGCGGCCCAGCAGCAGGCTCAGCCGCTCGGTTCGCCGTTGCCTTCGTCCGGCTCGCACTCGCTGCCCGGGCAGGGCGGACAGGCCGGTCCGGTGGGACAGCCGGGCCAGTCGGGCCAGCCTGCGCAGGCCGGTCAGCCGGGCCAGGCGCAGGGCGCCCCCGGGCAGCCCGCGCCGCGCCGGGCCGCCACGATCCAGCCCGGCCTCCCGCATCCCGCGCGCGGGGACCAGGCCCGCCCGCAGGGGCTTGAGACGATGGCCCCGCCGCGTCGGGGCAGCCGTGCCGCGGCCACTCCGAGCGCGCCGGTCACCGGTCCGAGCGTGTTCGGCCAGTCCGGGCCGGTCGCCGCCGCTCCGGTCGAGCCTGTGCAGAACCAGCCGGTCTCCGGGCTGGTGCAGAGTGAGCCGGTCGTGACGCAGCCGTCCCCCGGCCCGCTGGCCGCCGCCGCGGCCGCAGCGGCGGCTGCCGCAGCTGCGGCTTCGGCCGTGGCCGCCGCGCCGCTGCAGACTCCGGTGCAGGCCCCGGCCGTGGTCGGCTCCGCTGTGCCCGACGCCGCTCAGTCCGCGCAGACTGCTCAAGGTGTCCAGCCCCAGGTCGCGCAGGCCGCTCAGACCGTTCAACCCCAGGTCGCTCCGGTGCAGCCGCCGCCGAGCGCTCCGCCGCTGCGGGCCGCGACCCGGGTGGGCGCGGCGGCCAACCGTCCGCTCCGGCCCCAGCCCGAACCGCAGGTGCAGGCCCAGCCGCAGGTGCAGATTCAGCCGCAGGCTCAGCCTCAGCCACAGGTTCACGTACAGCCCCAAGCGCAGGTTCCGCCTCCACCGCAGGTGCAGGTCCAGCCGGTGCAGCCGCCGGTTCACCCGGCCGACCCGGCCGGTGAGCCGGACGAACTGGACGAGTCCGACGAGCTGATCGTCCCGTGGCAGGCCGTCGTCGCCCCGGCCCAGCCGCAGGCCGAGGCCGGACCGGCCCAGGCCGCCGGCGTCCCGGCAGCGGACTCAGGGCTCGAAGCCGAGGCCGACCTCGACCCCGACCCCGAGCTCGAATCCGCCGAGGCGCTCGACCCGGCACAGTCGGAAGAAACGGCCGAGGCCCAGGACCAGCAGCTGTTCGAGGGCGAAGACCAGGGGCCGGACCCGGCCGCCGTCCCGCGCGGAACCCGCCGTCGCAGTGCTCAGCAATACCTCGCCGACGACCGGGAATCGCAGCCGGAGCAAGGCCAGGAGAACGACCAGGAGCAGGAGGACGAGATTCAGCCCCCTGTTCATCAGACCGCTCAATCAGTGTCCGCATTCGCCGCCGCGCAGCAGCCGGCCCCGCCACAGCCGCAGGCGCAGCCGCAGCCGCTGGTGCGCCAGCCGCGTCAGCAGCCTGCCGCACCCGTGGTCCAGACGGCCCCCGGCGGCCTGATCCCGGCCGGCGCCGAGGACTCGCTCCGGGCCCCCGGGTACGACCACGAGACCCTTGCGGCCGTGTACCGGGTGATCCACGAGCGGCGGGACGTGCGCAACGACTTCCTGCCCGACCCGGTGCCGATCGAGATGCTCACCCGCATCCTCGAGGCCGCGCACACCGCGCCCTCGGTCGGCTTCTCCCAGCCCTGGGACTTCCTGGTGATCCGCGACCAGGTGACCCGCGAGTCGATCCACGACCTCGCCGTGCGCCAGCGCCGCGCCTACGCCGCCTCGCTGCCCAAGGCCCGGGCCAAGGCCTTCGCCGCGCTCAAGATCGAGGCGATCCTGGAGACCCCGGTCAACATCGTGGTCACCTGCGACCCGACCCGGGGCGGGCGGCACACCCTCGGCCGGTACAGCCAGCCGATGATGGCCCCCTTCTCCTCCTGCCTGGCCGTGGAGAACCTCTGGCTGGCCGCCCGGGCCGAGGGCCTGGGCGTCGGCTGGGTCTCCTTCTTCGACGAGCGCGAACTGGCCGCCGTGCTCGACCTGCCCAACCACCTGCAGATCGTCGCGTACCTGTGCGTCGGCTTCGTCCGCCAGTTCCCGACCGAGCCCGAGCTGGCCGGCTCGGGCTGGGCCAAGCGCCGCCCGCTGTCCTGGGCCGTGCACGAGGAGACCTTCGGCCACCGCGCGATGCCCGGCGCCGAACCGATCTCGCTGCTCAACGAGACCATCGACGCCGTGCGCCAGCTCGACCCGGCCGCGATGGCCGCGGCCCGGGACCGGCAGAACCGGATGACCAAGCCGCCCGGCTCGCTCGGCCAGCTGGAGGCGGTGGCCGAGCAGCTGGCCGGCCTGGCCGGGGTCTGCCCGCCGCCCGCGCCGGAACCGGCCGCCCTGGCCGTGTTCGCCGGGGACCACGGCGTGCACGCGCAGGGCGTCACCCCCTGGCCGCAGGAGGTCACCGCCCAGATGGTCGGCAACTTCCTGGCCGGCGGCGCCGTGATCAACGCCTTCGCCAAGCAGGTCGGCGCCGAGGTGTGCGTGGTCGACGTCGGCGTGGCCGCGGACCTGACCGGCGAACCCGGCCTGATCCCGCGCAAGATCCGCTACGGCACCGCCGACATGACCCAGGGCCCGGCGATGTCCCGGTCCGAGGCGATCGAGGCGGTCGAGGCCGGCATCGAGACCGCCCGCGACCTGATCGCGGCCGGCAACCGCTGCCTGCTCACCGGCGACATGGGCATCGCGAACACGACCGCGTCGGCCGCCCTGATCGCGACCTTCACCGGCGCCAGCCCGGCCCAGGTGACCGGCTACGGCACCGGCATCGACGAGCAGACCTACGCCCACAAGGTCGAGGTCGTGCACCGCGCCCTGCACCTGCACCAGCCGGACCCGCTGGACCCGATCGGCGTCCTGGCGGCGTTCGGCGGCCTCGAACACGCGGCCCTGGCCGGCTTCATCCTCGGCGCGGCCGCCCTGCGCATCCCGGTGATCCTGGACGGCGTCATCGCGGGCGCCGCGGCTCTGGTCGCGCAGGCGCTGGCCCCGGAGAGCACCGCGGCGTGCGTGGCCGGGCACCGCTCGGCCGAACCGGGCCACGCCCTGGCGCTGGAGGCGCTGGAGATCAGCCCGCTGATCGACCTGGAACTGCGGCTCGGCGAGGGCTCCGGCGCGGCGCTGGCGCTGCCGCTGGTGGGCGCGGCGGTGCGGGCGTTGCGCGAGGTCGCGACGTTCGACGACGCCGGCGTGGCCGAGGCCGCGGTGGTCGCCCCGGCGGCGCCGCAGGCCGTTCAGGGGCAGGGGCACGCTCCTGCGCTTGGCCAGGGCCAGGGCGGCCTGAACGGTCAGGGCGGCCAGCCGCGTGCCGCCGCCCAGCCGCAGCAGGCGCAGGCTCCGGCCCGCGGGCAGGTCCAAGGCCAGGAGCAACCGGCCCACCAGGCCCAGGCTCAGGCCCAGCCGGTCCAGCAGCCCCGGATCCCGCAGGCCCGCTCCGCCGACCGTGCCCGTCCCGCCGCGGGCGTCCCGACGCCGCCGGCCGCCCAGGGCACCGAAGCATGAGCGAGCCACCCTATCTGGCCGGACTGCGCCTGGCCGGGCGCCGCTGCGTCGTGATCGGCGGCGGTCCGGTCGCGGCCCGCCGGGTGGCCGGACTGCTCGCGTCCGGCGCCGACGTGCACGTGATCTCGCCCGAGCTCACCCCCGCACTGGCCGCCCAGGTCGACGCCGGCTCCGCCGACGGCGTCGCTGCGTCCGAGGACGCGGCGCCGGAGTCCGAGTCCGTCCCCGACATATCCGCCGGCCACACTCCGCACGACGCCTTCGGCCCCCCGAGCGCCGCCCCGGACCCCGCCTCCGGCGCGCCCGCGGCCCGCCCGCCCGGCCGGATCAGCTGGACGCCCCGGGGCTACCAGATCGGCGACCTGGCCGGCGCGTGGTACGTGGTCGCCGCGACGAACGACCCCCTGGCCAACGCCGCGGCCGCCGCCGAGGCCGAAGCCGCCCGGATCTTCTGCTCCCGCGCCGACGACGCCGCGCTCTCCACCGCCTGGACCCCCGCGGTGGGCCACCACGCGGGTGTGCAGATCGGCGTGCTCAGCCCCGGCGAACCGGCCGCGTCCGACCCCGAGGCGGCGCCGGGCCGCACTGGCGACCCGCGCCGCTCGGTCCAGGTCCGCGACGCCGTCCTGGACGGCCTGCGCACCGGCACGATCGCCGCGCCGCGCTTCCGCGCCCGGGCGGCCGGAGTGGCCCTGGTCGGCGGCGGCCCGGGCGACCCGGACCTGATCACCGTCCGCGGCCGCCGGGTGCTGGCCGAGGCTGATGTGGTGGTCGCGGACCGCCTGGCCCCGCAGCGGCTGCTCGACGAACTGGCCCCCGAGGTCGAGATCATCGACGCCGCCAAGATCCCCTACGGGCGCGCCATGCCGCAGGAGGAGATCAACCGGATCCTGGTTGACCGGGCCCTGGCCGGGAAGTTCGTGGTGCGGCTCAAGGGCGGGGATCCGTATGTCTTCGGTCGCGGGTACGAGGAGTTGCTGGCCTGCGCCGAAGCGGGGATCGAGGTTACTGTCGTGCCCGGGATAACCAGCGCGATCTCTGTGCCCAGTTTGGCCGGGGTCCCGGTGACCCATCGCGGGATGGCGCACGAGTTCACGGTGGTGTCCGGCCATTTGGCGCCTGACAATCCCAAGTCTCTGGTCGACTGGGCTGCGCTGGCCCGTCTGCGCGGCACTTTGGTGATGTTGATGGCGGTTGAGCGGATGGGGCCGATCGCTGAGGCGTTGCTCGCCAACGGCAAGAAGCCCGACACGCCTGTGACCGTCATCCAGGACGGCTCGCTGCCCGCTGAGCGGGTTGTTCGGTGCACGCTTGATACGGTCGCTGCCGAGGTCCTCGCTCAGGGTGTGCGTCCGCCTGCCATCGTTGTTCTGGGGCCTGTTGCTGCGCTTGGCTCTGCTCTTTCTTCTTCCGGCCTTCTCGCTGACTGATCCGCTATCACTTCTACTGCTTCTACTACTGCTATCGCTTCTACTTCGCTCCGCCCCGCTGCGCCGCTTCCCTCGCGGCCGCAGCAGTTTTTCTCGTTATTCGGTCGCCCTGCCGCTCAGCCACCGTCCCCATGAAATGCCCGCCGGTAAGCCGAGGGCGGCGCCCCCACGATCCGCCCGAAATGCCGCCGGAACCCGGCCGGATCGGCCAACCCGACCGCCGCCCCGATCTCCTCCACCGACGCGCCCTCAGCCGTCTCCAACAACGCCCGCGCCGCCGCCACCCGCTGCGCCACCAGCCAGCGCAGCGGCGACGTACCGTTCACCCGAGCGAACTGCCGGATGTACGTGCGCTCCGACATGACCGCGACACGGGCCAGGTCCGCCACCACGATGCGTTCGGCCAGGTTCTCCAACGCCCACGCCATCGACCGCGCCACGCCCCCGTCCGAGGCGTCCACCGGCCGTACGCCGCCCTCGATGAACTGCGCCTGCCCGCCGTCCCGATGCGGCGGCAGCACGAGCCGCCGAGCCACCGAGTTGGCCACCGCGGCGCCGAAGTCCAACCGGACCAGGTGCAGGCACAGATCCAGTCCGGCCGCACTGCCCGCACTGGTCAGAACCTGGCCGCCGTCGACGTAGAGCACATCCGGGTTGACTCGGACCTCTGGAAACCGGTGCGCGAGTAAGTCCGCATACTGCCAGTGAGTGGTAGCCGCCCGTCCGTCTAGCAACCCTGCCGCAGCCAATGCGAAGGCTCCTGAGCAGATCGATACGATCCGCGCGCCGCGGGCATGTCCGCGACGTAGGGCGCCGATCAGTCCGGGCGACACGGCTCCGCGGACGTCCGGCACGGCCGTCACGATGAGCGTGTCTGCAGCGGCGAACTCGTCGAGCCCATACCCGGCAACGATGCTGACCCCGCCGACCACCGGCATCGGCCCCTGGGTTTCGGCACAGACCTTGAGGTCGTACCACCCGCGCCCCAACGAGAACTCCGCCGCCAACTCCGGTCGCGCCAGCCCGAACACCTCGATCACGCATCCGAGCTCGAACGGATTCATCCCTGCGAACGCGAAGACTGCCACGCTGGGGGCTTTCCCGTCTCCGCGTGCGTCGTCGTGCCCGTTCCCCTCCCCTTCGCCTCGCACCCCCGCCCCACGACTACCGATTGAAACCGGCACAGCGCGTCCGCCCCAGGACGCATTCGCTGCCGTATCTGCTTCCCCACTCATAGCGTGATCCTATCGCTCAATGTCTTTCACGCCACTTCTGCCCTCCACCCCCGCATGAAACCCTTTTCCCATGCCCACCTCACCCTTTACCGACGCCGCCCCCTCCACTCCTGCCTCCGTCACCACTCCACCCGCTCCATCCGCTCCACCCATCCCACCCACTCCACCCACCCCGTCCTCATCAGTCCTATCCGTCCCCACCGCCCCGAACGACGTCGCACTAGCCCACTTCGCAGCCCGCCTCTCCTTCGAAGCCGACGTATCCGACGTCCACGCCGACCTGTCCGCCGGAATCCCCGACCTGATCATCGTCGACTCCCGCTCCCAGGAATCCTGGGACCAAGGCCACATCCCCGGCGCAATCCACCTCCCGACCAGCGAAATCGCCCACCGGGCCGCCCACGAGGTCCCCGCCGGCGTAACCGTGGTCACCTACTGCTGGGGCCCCGCCTGCAACGGCGCGACCCGAGCCGCCCTGGAGTTCGCCAAGCTCGGCTACCCGGTCAAGGAACTCATCGGCGGCTTCGAGTACTGGACCCGCGAAGGTTTCCCGTACCAATCCCGGCGGGGCCTACGCGAACCCGCCGTCGACCCCCTCACCGCCCCCACCAGCGGCGCCTCCTGCGCCTGCTGACCACCACTTCTCCCAGCTCATCCATCACAAAGAGTGACCCCGTTCCCTATCCGTTCGTAGATCCGCCCCGCGATCTGCTAGAGTTTTGCTCGTTCCCGGGCGATTAGCTCAGCGGGAGAGCACTGCCTTCACACGGCAGGGGTCACTGGTTCGATCCCAGTATCGCCCACAGTCTGACCAGCAAAAAGCCCCCTTCGCGATCTCGCGGAGGGGGCTTTTAGCGTGCTGGGTGACAAAGTGGGAGACAAACAGGGAACCGGCGTGATGATTACCGGTCAGAATTGCGGTTCGGGAACAAAGCGTCCATCGCTTGGGCGCCCTCCTGGATCACGGGTTTGATCTGGTGGCGGTAGACGGTTTCGGTAACGAGCGTGCTTTCGTGGCCGACCAATCGGGAGATGTCCTCGATCGCCACTCCGGAGGCCGACAGGAGCGAGACGAAGCTGTGGCGCAGTTCCCTCGGCGTCCAGTCGGCCGGGGCCAGCCCGGTGAGCTTGACGACCCGGCGGAACGCCAGGCGTACATTGCGTGCGTCTTTGACGGTGCCGTGGCTGGTTGGGAAGACGAGCGCGTTCTCCGTCCAGGCGCGAACGCGCGCGGGCGAGCTGGGGCGCAGGTCTCGCTTTGTCGCGCGTGCCCGGGCGTCGGCCTGCTCTTCCCAGTGGGCGAGCAGGACATCGACGCAGCGTTGGGGGAGCGCAAGCGTACGACGGGACTTCTTGGTCTTGGTGTCCTTGCTTTCCCGGTCGGCGGTCCAGACCATCATCGACGGTGGTACCGGCGGGGTAGCGTCGGGTTTGCCAAACAAGTCCACGTGGTCCCAGGTCAATGCACGCAGTTCCTCAGTCCGCGCACCGGTCAGCAGCGACAGCACGATGTAGGCGTTCATGCGGGTCTGGGCTGCGGCGTCCAACAGCGTTTCGGCCTGGTCGAACGTAAGCGCCTTGGACGGGCGGCCGGGCCGGCCTTTCGGTGTCTCGCACAGTACGACGACGTTGCGTTTGACGCGGTCACGGGATTGGGCGCGGTCGATCGATCGCTTGAGGATCGAACGGACCTTGGACAGGGTGGAACTGGCGAGGATCGCGGATTTCTCGATGAGCCAGTCTTCGACTTCCTCCGGAGTCAGTTCACGTAGTTGCCGTGCGCCGAGAGCCGGGATGATGTGCTTGTCAGCGTGCTGCTGGGTTGTCTTCTTGGTGGACTCGGCCCGGTTGTGCTGACCGTAGGTGAGCCAGTCGCGTACGGCGTCTGCGACAGTGAAGCTTCCAGCCTTGGTCTTGTGGCCATCATCGAGGTCGCGCTGAATTTCCTTGAGCTTCTTGGTGGCTTCGGTCTTGGTTTTGCCCCGCGCTTTGCGCACGATGCGTCGGCCGTTGGGGCGGTAGCCGACTGTGATTTCGGCGGTCCAACGTTCGCGGTCCTTGTCCCAGTACAGTCCGCCATCGCCGTGGTTACGGTACTTGCGCGGCGTGGGCTTGCCAATGTTCTCCTCGTTCTCTTCGGCATTGTCGTCGGTCATCGCTTGCCCTCGGCTTCCTTGTTGAGCAGGGTGGAGTAGTCGCTGATGGCGCTGGCCGGAATGAGGCGGGTGCGGCCTTCGGTGACGGAACGAAGGCGGCCGGATTTGATCAGCTCATAGATTTTGGTGTGGCCGAGACGCAGCACCTGTTTGGCTTCATTGACACGGAGGAACTGGGGCTCGGGCTCCGTACGGGTGAGGGTGGCGATGGGCATGGCGGGCGTCCTCTCGCTGGCATGGTTGAAAAACGGGGCGGAGCCCGCTGGCGTCGAGCCATGTAAGTGGGCTTGACGGGGGCGTGGGAAATCCCGCTGGCGTGACGCACGGCCAGCGGGCTGGGAGGAATTTAGAGAGGGCTGGAAATGACCGTCACTACCGTCACCACCGTCACCGGTGGCCTTTGACCAGGGCGAAAAGTGGTGACGGTAGGGTGACGGTGGGGCTTTTGGGTGACGGTAGACCGTCACCGGCTCTGCTGGGAGGGGTGATGGTCGTCACCGGTCCGCGAGGGGCGGCGGGTGAGCTACCGTCACCGATGTGGGCCTACCGTCACCCGACCGTCACCGCTCGGGATGCGGGGTGACGTGCGGTTTTTGTGGTCGGGTGACGGTGGTGACGGTGGTGACGGTCATTTCCCGTCATCTCTCATCGTGTGGGTCAGCCGGATGGTGCGGCTGGTGTTCTCCCGCTGGAACTCGACCTCGGTTCCGCTCTTGCGCAGGGCCGGTGCGACGCGGCGCAGGTGTCCGGAGACGGCTCGGGGGGTGCGCGGGAACGTCTTGGGGACGTTCTCGGCGGGGGTGAGCAGTTCGAGCAGGGCGGCGGCGGTGCCGGTCCACGTGGTGTTGGTTTGGGCGTGCTTGCGGACGGCTTCGGCGAACGGGTCGGTTTCGATGACGGTTTCGGTGAGTTCGGCGGCGATGGCGAAGAAGTCGGCGAGGGTGTCCCACTCGGCGGCTTGGTCGAGGGCGGCGAGGATGAGGGCGAAGTCGGCCAGGCGCGGCAGGCGCTGGACCCGGACATCGGGCAAGACCTTGAGCACCTTCGCGGCGAGGTCGAACAGGGCGCCCATGACGGCGGGGCGGGCTTGGTCGAACAGGGCGTTGACTTCGCTTTCGGTGCGGCGTTCGTCTTCGGGGATGGGGTCGAGTTCGACCAGGAGCATGCGTTCGGCGAGGTCGCCTCGCAGGGCGCCGGCGTCGATGGTGTTCATGCCGATGGCGCGGCGGAAGGAGACGACGGAGACGTCGTCGTCGGTGTACAGGGCGCGTTTGACCATGCCGTCGCCGGTGACGGCTTTGCACAGGGCGTCGGAGAACCACGGGGGGATGGTCGAGATGTTGTCGAGCATCACGGCCCAGGATGCGGCGGCCTGGACGGTCCAGGCGTCCTGGTCTTTCGGGGCGGTGCGCAGGGGTGCGGGTGAGGGGTCGATGAGGGAGACCAGGAGGCGTTCGGCGGTGGATTTGGCGGTGCCCTGTTCTCCGGTCAGGGTCAGGATGGGGTGGGCGACGTCGGGGAACAGGGCGGTGATCAGCCAGGCGACCAGGAGGCGGAATCCGGATTCGGAGACGTTGAGCAGCTCGCGCAGCCCGTCCAGGCCGTTGGGGCCGTGGAGCGGGTTGCGGACGGGGTCGGGCAGGGGGCTGGTCAGGTTGGTGCGGCGGAACAGGACCGGGGAGACCGGTTCCAGGTGCCATTGGCCCGGGGAGATGATGACGCATTTGCCGTCGGGGCGGGCCAGGTCCAGGATGAGGTTTCCGTCGTGGCGGGCGACCCGGAGGGCGACGGGTTCGGGCGGGGTGTCCATGGCTTGGCCTTCCAGGATGGTCAGGGCGTCGGCGAGGGCGCCGGCGCTGGGGGCGGACTGGGTTTCGGTGTAGTACTGGTGGGCCAGGCGCATGCGCAGCCCGTTCTCCCCGCGCAGGGACTGGGCCGTGTACGCGGCGCCGTCGGCGGTCAGGACGGCGTAGGTCCGCCCGTCGGTGCCGCGTACGGTGCGGTATTCGCGGTGGGCGAGCTCGACCAGGCGGGTTGCCTGGCTCGGCCCCTTGCCCGTGTCCGTGTCGGTGCTCGTGTCGGTCTTCTTGGTCGTGGACTCGGCGGTCTTACCGGCGTCGAGCTTCTTCAGCTGGGCCGTGGCGTCGAGGTCGGCGAGGATGGCGGTGGTCTGGGTCTCGGCGTCCCCGGCCGGGGTGGTGTCGGGCTGGTCCGGGTCGTGCTCGGGGGCGTTGTTCGGGTCGGTCATCGGGTGCCTCCTTTGCGTTGCCCGTCGGCCAGGGCGCTGCGGATCGTGGCCAGGCTCTTGGGCACGTTGCCTCCGAGGTTCTCGGCGGCGTGGGTCAGGGCTCGTTCGGCCAGGGCCTCGGGCAGGGTGCCCTTGGCCACGTGCGTGCCGAGGGTGAACGCGGCCCGGTTCAGGGTGTCGTTGCGGGTTCCGGGCACCGCGGACAGGATCCGTTCCAGCTCTCCGCGCAGTACGGCTTCGGCGTAGCGGGACGGGGTTTTGAAGGCCCCGGGCGGGGGTGCGGGTCGGGGCTTGGGTTTGGGCGGGTCCAGCAGGCGGTGTAGCCAGCGCGGGAGCGGGGCGGGGGGCCCGGGGTAGGTGGTGCGGTAGGCCTTGCTGTGGACGGTGGATCCGGGGCCGACGACGTAGCCGCCGTGCCCGCGGGTGTCGATGAGCCAGCCGAGGCGTCCGGCGGTGTTGCGCAGCTGCGTGCCGGGGGGTTGGGTGAAGTACAGGTGCATGCCGCCGTTGGTGGTGGTCACGGTAAGGGTTTCCCAGGGGAAGCGCTCGGCGTGCTGCTCGGCCAGCAGCGCCAGGGCGTCGGCGCCGTCGTTGACCCCGGGCACGTCGAACGGGGGCGGGGCGGGCTTGGTCTCGGGCTTGGGGGTGTCCAGGTCGATGACCAGCAGCCCGGACGGCCCGCACGCGATCCCGATGTTGAAGGGTCCGGCGGCCCAGCACCGTTTGATCCGGGCCGGGTCGGTCGTGGCCCGATTCTCCCAGTCCTTGTGCAGGGCGGGGGTTTTCTCGCCGGGCTTGAGCGGGAAGACGTGCATGCCGCGCTCGGCCAGGTCGAGCGCGGTCGCGAGCAGATCGGCGTGGGTGGGCATGGTCGTGGGGTCCTTTCCGGGCATGCGACAGCCCGCCGGTGCTCGGGTGAGCGCCGGCGGGCTGTCGGCGGGGTGGGGGCTCAGTGGGGCCGGGTGTTGCTGCGTTCGATCAGGTGCGCGGCGTGGCAGTGGTCGGGCTGGCCGGGGTCCGGGTGGGGGCATGAGCAGGCGAGCGGGTGTCCGGTCAGGTCGGGCAGGTGGTCCAGGATCCAGGCGCGGCGGGCGACGGTGGTCGGGTCGGTCAGGGTGATCTCTCCGTCGAGCCAGAGTGCGAACAGGCGGGTGCACCGGGCGCGGGCCTGGGTGTGGGTGAGGGTCGGGTCCTCGGCCAGGGCGTCGGTGACGGTAAAAGGGTTGCCGTAGCGGCTGGGTCTGCGCACGACGATCGCGCCGGGTGCCTGGGCTTGGAGGCGCCAGCCGCGGGTGCGGCGCAGTCGTATCCGGGTTGGCAGCGTGGTGGTCCACAGTGCGCCTTGCGTCGGCCTGGTCGGGGCGGTCATCGCCCGGCTCCGGTCGCCTGGGGTTCGGCGGCCGTGGTGGTGGGGTGCGGCGGGGTTTGGTCCCAGGTGCGCCCGCCGAGCAGGCGCCCGCCAGCTTTCGGGGTGTGTCCGCCCCATTGTTTGAAGAAGAACGCGACGTCCTGGTCGGTGCACGCGTCGCGTAGCGTGGTGATCCAGGGTTCGTCCACCGGGCGGTGGTGGGGTCCGGATTCGCCGCCGGCGATGACCCAGTCGATGTGGTCCAGGTTCAGGCTCGGCAGGGGTCCGAGCAGGGGTTCGCAGGAGAGGAAACGTACGGCGGCCGGTACCCGGCGCAGGTCGTCGGCGCGGGCCACGTGGTCGTCGTCCTCGATCGACACGCCCATCCACACGTTGGGCGGCCAGTCCAGCTGGTCGGCGAGCCGTCGCAGGCGTACTGAGCGTTTGGTCAGGATCTGGTAGGTGTGCTGCGGTGTCTGGGCCATGACGGTGAAGACGTCGCGGATGAAGGGGAGCGGCACTCTGGCGTGGAACAGGTCGGACATGGAGTTGACGAACACGGTGCGCGGGGCGCGCCAGCGGCGGGGGATGTCCAGCGTGTCGGGGTGCAGGGTGACGGCGAATCCGGGGCCGGAGGTGCGCGGGTCTCCGTCGTTCTGGTACTTGGCCGCGCCCATGGCCTTGAGGCGTTTGGCCAGGGTCATCGCGTAGCAGTTCTCACAGCCGGGGCCGACCTTGTCGCATCCGGTGGTCGGGTTCCAGGTCGCCTCGGTCCACTCGATCGGGCTCTTGTCGGACATGGTGCTCCGTGGGGGTCGGGGGTTGAGTTGTTCTGTTGGGTAAGGGGTCGGCCCGCTCGCGCAGCTGCGCGAGCGGGCCGACACGGCGGGGCGGGCGGTTCAGGTGCGGTCAGGCTGGGACGGCGGCGAGCCGGTCGGGCGATCGGCGGGCCGGGCGTTCGAGGGTTGGCTAGGGGGTGTCGGATTGCGGTGCGGCGAGTTCGAGGTCGAAGTACGGGTCGGGGTCGGGGCTGGCGGGCACGGTGAGCTTCTGGACGCGGAATCCGGTGTCGACGGTGTGACCGAGCCAGGTGACGTGGGCAGACAGTTCCCCGTCCTGCCAGGTCGGGTCTTCGTAGCCGTCGTAGGTCCCGACGTACGTTTCGCACGCGGCGCGGGCCTGGGCTTCGGTGCGGAACAGTCCGACGCCCTGTTCGGAGGATTCGTGGAAGGCGTCCCAGAGCGTCACCGGGCCTTGGACCTGGTGGCGCAGTGCGGCGTTGTGTGTGGTCGCCTGGTCGAGCGCGGCGCGCAGGCGGGTGATGCGGCGTCTGATCATGCGGCAGGCCCTGCCTTCGAGGTCGCGGGGTGGTTGAGGGTGGTCAGTTGGGTGGTGCGCCAGGCCAGGGCGTACCTGAGGCAGTTGGCGCAGTTCTTGTGCCGTCCGGCGCACCGGGGCAGTGGGCGGCGCAGTTTGCGCGCGTCCATGGACCAGGCCAGAGAGTCGGCGGAGGTCAGCAGGTGCCCGTAGCGGGCCAGTCCCAGGGTTTTGACACCGAACCCGTGCAGGCGGGTGACGCCGTGCTGGTGCAGGGCGGTGACGATCTGGTGGGCTTCCTTGGTGGCTTGGCGTCGGCAGACGCTGCCCAGGCCGACCAGGGGTTCGCCGGTCAGGTCGATCCCGGCGGCATGGTAGAGGGTGACGCAGTGTTCGTACTCGGCCTGGGTGTAGCCCTGCAAAACGGGGATGAATGGCAGATCCGGGGCAAGGTCGCGAAGTTGCGCGAAGTTCTCCACGGTCCGGTGCTGGTGCTCGATCACGCTCAGGCCGGTGCCGACGAACTTCAGCGGCCCGAACTGTCCGCCGTGGATGACGGCCGGTTCGCACATCCAGTCTTGCGGTGCGGCCCAGGTCAGGTGCCCGATGTTGGCCTGGTAGCGGCGGACCCGGTCGGCGTACTGGTCGGGGGTGACGGTCCAGCGGCCCTGGTATTGCAGCTCGCTGAACCCGCCGCTGTCGAGGGACCACGGCGCAGCTGCGCGGGGCAGGGTCTTGTAGACGCGCAACCGCACGTCGGAGATGAACAGGGGGACCCGGGTTTGGGTGAGCCAGCCGGGCTGGTGTGTGCCGAGCAGGAATGTTGTGGTCATGCAGAATTCCTTCGGAAACGGCTCTGCCCGCACCGGGCGGGCGCGGGCAGAGCGGTCGGACTGGTGGTGGATGCGGCGGCTACCGGCGGCAGGCGGTTCCCCTCTGGTGGTCAGGCCAGGACTTTGGCGAGCCGGGTGGCGATGTGTTGGGCGACGTTGGCCGGGACGGCGTTGCCGGCTTGGGCGGTCTGTTCGCCGATGTTGCCTTTGACGGTGTAGGTGTCGGCGAAGCGCTGGGCCCGCAGGTGCTCGCGCGGTCCGAGCATCCGGAAGTAGCAGTCCTCGGCCGCCACCTGGTCGGCGGTGCGCGGCGGGTTGGCGGTGAGCAGTCCGGCGCTTTCCCGGGTGGCGACGGTGTGCAGCGGCTCGCCGGTGGTCTTGGCCGCGCCTCGGCGGTAGGGGATGACCAGGCCGTGGTGGTTGCCTCCGGCGGTGATGGTGGCCAGGGGGTGGGTGATGGCGCGGGTGGTCGAGCCCCCGCCACGGTGTTCGGTGATGAACGACCCGGGCAGGGCGATGCCCTCGCCGATCCGCAGGGTCCTGGTCGGCAGTGGTGCGGCGTGCGCCGGGACGGCCCGGCCGTCGCCGGTGTCCGTGTGGTTGACGGTGATCACGCTGGGGACCTGGTGCTTGTCCAGTCCCATCCGGATTTTGCGGATCGTGGTCGGCGCCAGGGTTCGCATCCCCAGTCCGGCGCGGTCCCCGATCCGGGTTCCGGTGTCGGACCAGTCGATGATGCTGGCGGCCGGGTTCACGTACGGTTCGACCACGCGGTGTCCGCAACGGGTGTTCGGGCACCGGTAGTCATACGCCTGGCGATAGCGCCCGGCGACCTTGCCGGGGTGGAACGTCTGGACCGAGGCCACGACCGTTTCGCAGGCCGGGCACCAGGCGGGCGGGGTCACCGAGAGGTCCGGGGCGGGGATGTGTTCGCGGGTGAACACCCCGAAGCACCGGTCGCGCCACTGCGCCGCCGAGGTGTTCTCCATCCCGCCGACGTGCGCGGCGTTCAGGGACAGCAGTTGGTGGCGGTAGCCGAGCTGGCGGAACCCGTCCACCCACCAGTCGAACAGGGGCCAGGCGGTGACGAACCGGGGCACGTTCTCCCAGACCACGGCGTCGAACCCGTGCACCTCGGCGGCCCGGAGCAGGTCGTAGGCGGTGGACCGGGTCCGCTCCCACCCCTTGAGTGGGATGTCGTCGAACAGGGATTCCTGGCCCGGTGCGGGGCGGGTGGTGGATCGTGCCACCCCGTCGGCGGGGGACGCCTCGTAGCAGATCGGTGAGCCGACCAGGACCCTTGCTTTGGGCAGGTTGCGCATGTCGTAGTGGTTCAGGTCCACGCACAGGTGCTCGGCGTCCGGGAAGTTCGCCGCGTGGGTCTCGATCGCCCGGTCCCAGTGGTTCGCGCCCAAGACGACGCGCCACCCGGCGGCGGCGAACCCGTGCGAGCACCCACCGGCGCCGCACAGCAGGTGGATCGAGGACAGGTCGGAGGTCGCAGGCAGTTTCATCGGGACGTCTCTCCGGTCGAGGTCGGCGGATGGTCGAGGGTGGGCAGTTGGGTGTCGCTGGCGTGGTGGTGGTCGGCGGCCATGCGGCGGATGAGCAGGGCCATGCGGTCGGCCCGGCCCGGGCGCAGGGACGGGGCCAGCAGGCGCCCGGTGTGCGGGTGGAGTTCCCCGCGCCAGGTGGCGACGGCGTCGTGCAGGGACCTGACGGCGGGTCGGCGCCAGTGGTCGGAGAGGTCGTCGACTGCGAAGGGGTCGGGAATCAGGGCCAGGGTGATCGGGTCGAGGTCGCGGGCGTGCCAGGCGATCGGCGCGCGCCCGGCCAGGATCGTGCGCAGTTGCGCGAACGCCGTGTCTCGGTCCAGGGCGCCTGGGGGCACCAGGGCGTGGCGGGAGTTGCGCAGCCGGATCGACAGGTCGGCGAGGGGTTGCCCGGTGGGGGTGACGGCCTGCACGGTCAGGGCGACCGGGGGTTTGCGCCGCCCGCTCTCTCCAGGTGGCGGGGTGTGGTTGGTGACCTCGATCACGGCGGCGGTGTCCCTGCTCACCCACGCGGCGGCGCGGGCGGTGACGTCGATCCGGGCTAGGGCGCGGGCGGATTGGGCACGGCGCAGGTGGCCGATGTGCAGGCAGGTGCGGCACAGCTCGCACGGCACGGATTTGCCCGGGAGGCGGAGCGCGGTGGTCGGGCTGTCGGTGCGGGCGCCGCAGTCCTGGCAGCAGTAGTTCTTGGCGCTGCGCCGGGCGGCGGCGGCTTCCAGGGTTTTCGCGGTGGCCGGGCTGGGCTCGGAGGTGGTGGCGTCGTAGAGGTCGAAGCAGTCGCGCCGGCCGATCGCGTTGCGGGTCTCGATCCAGGCGACCGGGTCCCCGACCGGGACGCGTGGTAGGTCCAGGTCGGCCAGTTGGGTGCGGGTGCGGTAGTGCTCGGGCACGTCCCGCCAGTTGTCATACGTGGTGGTCATGGCGCTCCAGAGGCAGGAAGACACCACCGGCGCCACACCTTCGGGTGTGGCGCCGGTGGGTGTGGTCAGAGGGTTGGGGTCGGTCAGTGGTGGGTGACCGCCCGGGTGACGGCATGAATCAGGGATTGGATGTAGGGGGCGGCGCCGGTGCCGGCGACGAAGAATCCGGCGAGGAAGGCGACCAGTGCGTGACTGGGTTTGTGGGCGGCCCACCGGATGGTGCCGAAGGTGAGCGCGACCAGGAGCAGGGCGGCAGAGACGGTGACGAGCATGCGGGCAGGTCCTTCCTAAACGTGGGTGTCCTGGCGGTGGGGTTCGCTGCGGGCGTCGTCGAGCAGGCGTCGGGCGGTCTTGGCCGGGCGGCGAAACGCCCGGGGGCGGATGCCGTGTCCGTGGCAGCGGCGGCAGGGTTTGGGCCGTCCGATCCGGCGCTGTATCCGGCCCATGCCGTGGCAGCGGCGGCAGGTCTTGAACGGGCGCCACCACACCGACAGCAGGTAACCGACAGTAATCAGTAGAAGGATGGTGAGGGCGGTGAAAGCGGGCGAGTGTGAGGGCAACAGGGTCTCCGATCGGGGTTTTCGGGCATACCGCAGGTCAGGCCGATTACTGCTTTCAGCCTGATCACAGTTGGTATTGGGGTGAAACCGGGGTCGATTACGTAATCGGGGCCGGGGGCTTTCGCGCCCGGCCCCGACTACGCCTCTCCGACTTGCTTGTCAGTCACGCTCAGTGACTGCCTTTGTCAGGGCGGGCTCGTCATAGCCCTTCCTGGTGGTGACCGTCTCGCCGTCGCGGCGGCTGGCGTTGACGGACTTGATCCCGTGGGGCTTCAGGGCGGAGGTCAGGGTCTCGACCTTCCACTTCTGATACGGGTCGGGCCGGTAGTCCGTGAGCAGGGTGAGCAGTTCCTCGCCCCAGATCTTGCCGTTGGTGAACACGACCTTGTCCATCACGGCCGAGAGGTCGTCCAGGATGGTCGCGGCCTGGGTGGTGGCTTCGGGGATGTGGACGCCGGCGGCGTACCCGGTGATGGTTCCCGCCTGTTCGCGGGCGGTGCGGGCGCGGGCGACGATCTTTTCGGCGGCTTCGCCGTCGATGTAGGAGCTGGCGACGATCTGCGGGTCGTCGCCTTCGCCGACCAGGTAGCCGACGCCGAGGTCGCGGCGGCGGAACAAGGTGGCCTTGATGCCCTGCTTGTACTTGCTGGTGCCGAGGACCATGTCGTTGGCGACCTGGTCCAGGATCTTCAGGGCGAATCGGATGATGGCGTTGCCGCTGATTCCGGTGGGCAGGGACTTGGCGTCCGGGCGTTGGGTGGCGAACGCGCCGATGATGCCCAGGGCGGGGCCGCGTCGGGTGATGTCCTCGGCGATCTCGGTCAACTCCTCGCCGTGGGTCTTGTTCTCGAACCAGCGCTGGCACTCGTCGACGGCCAGCAGGATCGGGTGCAATCCCAACGACGGATCGGCGGCCAGTTCCGGGGTGACCTTGTTCTCCCGGCTCAGGTGGACGGGCAGGTTCTGGATGACTTTGGTGCGTCGGCGCATCTCGTCGCGCAGTTCGCGCATCGCGGTCAGGCCGTATTCGATGTCGTCGACGTCGTCTCCGGCCCGGTACCGGTAGGAGACCGGGGCCAGGGCGCGGAAGTCCCCGGTGCCTTTCAGGTCGAACGGCATCAGTTGGACCCTCGGGTCCAGGGCGGCGGCCAAAAGCAGCAGGCGCAGGAAGAACGTCTTGCCCATCCGGGGTACCGCGCCGATGACGACCGAGGCGTACATCAGGGTGATGAACACCCACCGGCCGCGCGGGTCGGTGCCGATCGGAATCGGCTTGAACAGGTCCACCGTGCCGCGCTTGAGCAGGGGCCAGGGCTCTTTCGTGGTCTCGGCCATGTCCTTGTCTCCGACCCACAGGACCAGGCGCCCTTCGTGGTCTTCGGGGACCGGTTCGGGCCACACGCACCCGAGCGGGCGGCGCAGGCCGGAGGCCAGTTTGATCCGCCGCTCGATCACCTCGTCGGCGGTGACGCCGTAGGGCAGGTCCACCACGGCGCGGTACCCGGCCCCGTCCCGGGCGATCTCGGTCGGGAAGCTGATCCCCCGGCCCTTGGTCACCGCGTCGGCGAGCTTGGCGATGCCGATCGAGCCCAGGGCGCGCAGCACGATCTCGCTGGTCAGCTTCTCCACCCGCCCGGACTCGGTCGCCCGGGACAGCAGCGGCTTGTCGGCCGGGCGCCCGATCACGCCCAGGGCGCTGATCAGGGTCAGGTAGAGCGGGTAGGCGTCGATGCGGGGCAGGTGCTGGGCCAGGACCCACCCGGCGGCCAGGGCGGCGATACCGGGCAGGGCCAGGGCCAGGCGGGCGCGTACCCGGCGGTTGTGCTGCGGGGAGACGCGCAGGTACAGTCCGGCGTCCAGCTTGCCGACCGCGTCGGCCACCACCGCGCCCCCGTGCCGGTCCGCTACCCACCGGCCGCACACCCGCACCGCCTTGAGCAGGCCGAGCGGGGAGCGGGCGGCCAGGCGCGGGAGGTAGAGGAACGGGATGCGGACCGCGTGGAAGCGGATCAGGTACCAGTGGTGGTCGATGACGCCGGAGGAGGCGCGCCGGAACTCGGCCCCGTCCTTCGCCCACCCGGCCAGCACGCTGTGCCGCTTGGGCGCGGTCGAGGTCGGGTCGGCCAGGGTTTTCGGGTCTACCGGGCGCGGGGGTTCGGCGTCCGGATCCTCCTGCGGGTCCGGGTCCGGGTCCGGGTCGGGGGCAGCGGGTATGGCGTCGACCGGTACCGGGGCCGGGTCGATCCGGCGGCCGGTGCCCAGGTCGAACACCTGCGCATCGGCCGGTCCGGCGCCATCCGGACCGGTCAGGGTATCAGTACTCATCTAGGTATCTCCTTAGGTGTAGGGCGAGGATTGGGGCATGACCGATCCGGCCCGACCTGCGGGAAGGCAGGCGGGCCGGATCGAGTGGAGCTGGAAAGGGTCAGGCGGTGGCGTTGCGGTAGCGGCGTACGGTGCGCTCACTGATGCCCAACTTGGTGGCCATGTCCGGAGTGGGCATGTCCGGGTGCTTGGCCGCGAACGTGGCCACCTTCGTGGCCGTGTCCTGGCCGGAGCGTGGCCGGGCGGTCGGCCGCTTGGTGGCCGACTTCTGGCCGTCGGCCTGTCCGCCCCGTGGCCGATCCGTGGCCGCGTTCTGGCCGTCGGCGCCCGTCCCGGCGGTCATCCACACGTACCGTGCGTCGAGGGTGTGCAGGTCCGCGACCGACCTGCGGCGTATGACGCGTGTCACGATCGAGGCCTCGGCCGCGTCCGCGTCCGCGTCGCTCAGTCCGTGCCGTGTCGTGTCGATGGCCGCGGCCAGGCGGGCCGCCGAACGCCGGGTCAACCGCCGGGCGGAGGCGAGCGCGACGGCCCGGTCCGCCGCGCGGCTGCGGGCGATGGCGGCGCTGTCCGCGCCGCGCCGGCCGAGGCCGAGCGAGGCGGTCAGCCGCTCCCGGATCTCGCGTCCGGCCGAGGCGAGCAGCCCGGTGGAGGCGGCACCGGAGAACCTGCCTTCCAAGCCCAACAGCTTGTGCAGCAGCACCGCGAGCAGTACCGGCCCGGCCGCGATGCGAAAGACGCCGCCGGCGCCGCCGGAGACTTCGAACGCCGGAATCGACTGCACGGCTACCAGCCCGTAGGCGAGCCAGGCCGAGGCCTTGGACCGGGCTCCCCAGGCGTGCAGCGTCAAAGCGATCACCGCTGTCTCCACCGTTGCGCAGAGCATGACCCGCTCGTGCAGGTTGGTGATGCCGAGCCTGTCCCCGGCGAATCGGTACGAGGTCGAGGCGGACAGTGCCAGCGCCATCGCGGCGGGCAGGGCCAGGGCCGCGGTCACGACACGGGCACGTGTCTTGTCGACCCGCGGTGCCGCCTCCTGTTCGGCCGGGGCCGGTTGGGGCATGACCGAACCGGGCGGTTCCGGTGGCCGGTGGCCGTTGATCGGGCCCGGCTGCGATTGTGTCCCGGGCGGGGCGAGGGTGGCGGGCATGAGTGATCAGGGCCTTTCGGGGGATGGGAAGCACGCGGACCCCCGGCGATTGCTGCGCCGGGGGTCCGCGTGCTGCGGGAGGTGTGCTGGTCGGGGGTGTTGGGTCATGCCCCGTCGGGGGTGTCGTCGAGGTAGGCGGTGATCTCCTGGAATCGGCGGGCCAGGGTGGCCAGGCGGTCTCGGCCTTCCCGCATGGCCCGGTCGTCGATGTCCCACTGCGCCGGGTCGCGGTAGTCGTTGATGGTGTCGTGGATCAGTCGGCCCAGGGTGCTCGGGTCCAGGGCGTCCAGTTCCCAGGAGTACTGGCCGTGGGTGGTGATGTAGTCGGTGGCGCGTGAGTCGGTGAGTTTGGCGGGGTTCGGCGGTGGCTGGTACTGGTCGACTTGGTCGCGGTTCAGGGCGATGCGCCGGACGGTGGCGTTGGCGCCGAACAGGTTCAGGCGGTCGGTGATGTCGCGGGTCATGTCGATCCCGGACGGGTCGTGGTCTCCGAGGTGGATGATGACCGGGGACTGACCGTTCTTGTTGTAGCGGATCAGGCGTTGGGCGGCGCCCCACACCTCGGACTGGCTGGTGTATCCGCGGCAGGAGAAGTAGGGCACGTCCAGGGTGTTGCACGCCCGGCTGATGACGCCGATCAGGGCGTCCTTCTCGATCCACACCTCGATGCGGTGCGGCTGGCCGGCCCACAGGTCGGTGCGGTATCCGGCGGCGGCCGAGTCGATCACGTCGGCCGGGTCGTCCCAGTGTGAGAGGCCTCGCAGGTTGCGGGTGCGGTCCACGATGTAGGACCAGTCCAGTAGGCCCGTCAATCGCGCGTCGTTGATGATGTTGCCCAGCCGCTTGTACTCGGTGTCGCGGTTGGCGATCAGGTCGCGCGAGACGAACTGGTAGTACAGCTGCCTCAGGGTCAGGTCGTAGCCCTGGCGGCGGTAGTCCGCGCAGATCTGATTGGCCTGGTCGATGATGGCCAGGGACTTGGAAGTGAACGTCTTGTCGATGTAGGCGATCACGGGCACGGAGGAACACTCCTTCCGGAAGCGGGGATATGCGGGATCTGATACCCCATGGCGGCTCACGCCCGGTCTGTCGGGCGTGAGCCGCGAAAGGGCCGATCAGGTGGGGTGGTGCTACTTGCGCCCCTGCCCGGCCTTGCCGAGGCCGGCCCGGCAGACCTGGTCTCGCATCTTGGTGATGCCGTTGCCGAGCTGGACGGAGGCGGTGTCGCCCGACTCCACCGCTGCCCGGAGCTTCTCGTCACTCGCCTTCGAGGCGGCCTTTGTCTTGTCCATGGACATGGCGGTGTTCTCCTTCGTGATTTGGGTCCGGCCCGGCCCCGCACTGCGGACCGGGCCGGTGGTCGGGGTTGGTCAGGTGGTCAGCGCTTGGTGGTCTTCTCGGGTCCCTTGAAGAAGGCGTCGAGGGCTACCTCGCGCTGCTGCTGGGTCGGGCCGGTGCGGTGGGCCCGTTCCGTGTTGCGCCTGTCCTCGGCCGCGCTCTGCGCGTCCCAGTTCTCGGTGGTCGGGCGGGTGTTGTTGCGGGGCATTGCGTGTCTCCTGCCGATTGGGTTCGGGCATGGTCGGTTGGCCGGCCCGCCGCTGCCCACCCGGCCGCCGGGGCCGGGTGGGCGCGGTCTGGCGGTCAGTCGCGTCGGTTGCTGCGGGACGGGACGGAGCTGCTGGAGTTGACGCCGGAGTTCTTGTCGAAGGGGAGGTCTTCGAGCTGCTTGCTGACCTCGGTGGTGACGCCGGTGAATTTGTCGGTGCGACCGTCGGTGTAGGCGATGAAGACGTCGCGCCGCTGCTCGGTGTTCCTGCTCATCTCGTTCTCCCTGGGGTTGGCGGTCAGGTGTGGTGTGTGGTGGTCAGGTGGATGCAGTCCGGGCAGGTGGCGTCGGCCCACCGGGCGGACGCCGTGCCGTGCGCGGCCAGGCACAGGGGCCGGCCGGTGGGGTCGGCCGCGTGGTAGGTGTGTCGCAGCTGGGCCCACCGCGGCCACGGCCACAGCCCCAGCTCCGATTCGTCCCCGGCGACCCGCGGCACCACGTGCACATGCAGGTGCGGGACCGTCTGGGTCGCCTGGCTACCCCAGGACGTGAGGATGTTCGCGCTGGTCATCGCGTCCCGGGCCAGCTGCGCCGCCCTTCGCATCACCGCCCCGGTCACCTCCGGGTCCGCGGCGAGGTGGGGGACGTGCACCCGTGGTATCACCAGGACGTGACCGGTGGTGTACGGCTCGATCGGGACCAGGGCGATCGCGTCGTCCCATGCGCGGATGAGGGTGGCCGGGGCCCGGCCGGCCACGATGTCGCAGAAGACGCAGGTGTCCGGCGGATTCGGTGAGGTGGTCAATGCGGGTCCTCGATGGGTGTGGTGGTCCGCCTGCTCCCGGGGACGGGTCAGGGACGGCCCCGGGGTGTAGGGGGCGGGGGTGGTCATGTGGCCGGCCGAGGCGGGCCGGGCGGGCAGCGGGGGTCTGTGCGGGGTTCAGGCTTGGCCGGGGCGGGTGGTGGTGCGGGAGCCCGGGGGCGTGCCGGGGCGCTGGCGCTGGGCCGGACGCTTGGGGTCTTCGGTGCGTACCTGGCCGGGCCCGACCGGGCGGGTGTCGGGCTTGTTAAAGAACTGGGCCCGCATGCCCTTGTGGTGGAACGACATGGCGTTGCCTTTCGGGCGGGGGTGTCTGGACTGGTCAGCGGCCCGGGCGCGAGAGCTGTCCGGGCTGGCTAGGATGTGCAGCGGCCCCCGGGCACTAGACCTGCTCGGGGGCCGCAGCGTGATGGTGCGGGGTGGGTCAGTACTTGGTCTTGCCGTCGGGGCTCTGGGTCGGGATCTTCGTCTTGCTGTACCAGTCGCTGGTGTCCTGCGCGGGCTTGTCGGTCTCGGTCGTGGTCTTCTGCTGCTGGGGCATCAGGGGGCTTCCTTTCCTGGGTGGGGCCGGGCTCGATCGCCCGTGATGCCTGCCCGACCCGCAGCGCGGGCCGGGCAGGCATCAGAGCCGATCAGCGCGGTGCGTGGTTACTTGCGGTGCTTGACCGTGACGGTGTTGCCGTTGGTGTCGCGGACGGTGAGCGGGTTGCGCGTGTCGCAGGGCGCCGGACCCGTGCGGCCCGGCGCCCGCCTGACCCGGTCAGGCGAGAAGATCGCCTAGACTGCCCGCGGGCCCCGGGGCATGAGTCCAGCTCGGGGGCGCGGTGTGGCGATCAGGAGCGGTCAGGGCTGGACGACGTCCTTGTCGATGTCGCGGTGGACGAGCTGGACGCTGATGCCCATCGGCAGCAGTTCGGCCTGGAGCCAGCGGCCCATGCTCACGCTGCGGTGGCGCCCGCCCTGGCAGAACACGTGGACCTCAACGAGCGCGTTGCCGTGGTCGAACAGGGCGTCGGCGCGGTCCAGTTCGCGCAGGATGTCCCCGAGCGCGTCGCGCATGATCTGCTCGGCACCCGCAGTAGCCCGGACGTGCTCGTAGACCGCCTGGTCCAGGCCGGTCAAAAAGCGCATGCCCGGGTCCTCGTGCGGGTTGCGCAGCGCGGTGCGCAGGTCGATCTCGATCAGGGCCTGCGGGCGCTGGGCGCTCGGCGGCTGGCCGTGCAGCACGCCGTACGTGGTGATCAGCACCTCGGGTGCCGACGGCGTCGCGGGCTGGTCCTGCGGGGGCGTCTGAGGCATCAGGGGTCTCCTTGAGATTTCCGGGGGTGAGGCCGGGCTCGATCGTCCGTGATTCCCGCCCGGCCCGCGGATCCGGGGCCGGGCGGGCGTCAGTGCCGGTCAGCGGGCGGTGCGGGTGGGGGCGCTGCGGATCGGCAGGTCGGTCGCGGTGTCGTCCCGCCGGGTCTTCGGGGGCGGGGTGTCCTTCGGGTCCTGCATGGTCTTCTGCGTCATCGGTCAGCCCTTCGTGGTCCGCGTGCCGACGGCCAGCAGGGCGGCGCTGTCCGCGTCGATCTGGTCGCGCAGCTGCGTGTTGCGCTTCGGGGTGTTCTGGTCGTACGAGCCGAGGTACTCCTCGCGGGTCTTGTGGATCCGGTCGTCCAGGGCCTCGCGCAGGGCGGTGTTCTCGGGGTTGCGGGGCATCGGGGGGTTTCCTTTCCTGGGTGGGGTCGGGCGTGGTCGCCCGCCGCGCCGGGCCGACCCGCGCGGGGCCGGTCGGGCACGGTGAACGGTCAAGCCGGGAGGGGGTTGTCGGCGCAGTCCCAGCACACGCGCCGGGCCGGGTCGGACAGGTCGAACTCGAACAGAGCCTTGGGCGTCTGGCATGTTTCGCAGGGTGCTGAGGATCCGGGGTTGTCGATGGCCCAGTGCCAGGGCCCCTGGTCCGTGTGTTCGACGGCCCATGCGGGCAGCCCGGCCGGGGGCGGGGTGAGGGGGCGGGGTGTGATGCCGCAGGCCGGGCAGCGGCGGGATGCGCCGCCCTGGTTCTTCAGGCGCCGCTCGAATCCGCGGTCGACGTCGGGCCAGGTGCGGGCCAGGGTCCAGCCGATCCCGGCGGCCTGGACGACCTCGGTCAGCCGGGCCCCGCGCCCGGTGGCGTGCTGGGCCAGGCGCCGGGGCAGGTCGTGGGCCCAGCCGGTGTAGTGGCGGGCGTGGCCGAAGGGGGTGTCGAAGTGCAGCAGGTAGACGGTCCCGATCCGCGGGCTCACCGCCGCCCCCAGACACCACCGTCCGGGCCGGTCGGCTGGAAGTCGGTGGGCCGCGCCCCGGGCTCGGGCAGGGCGCCGATGAGCGCCAGGTGGTCGCGCAGGAACCCGAGCGGGTTGCTCATGTTCCGGGCGTCGGCCGCCAGGGTCGCGCGGGCGGCGTCGATCAGCGCGTCGTACTCCATGTGGGCCGTCTCCAGCCGGTCGTGCAGCTGCTCGATACGGGTGACGGCCTGCGCGCGGAAGGGCTCGTCGGGGTCGGGGGTGGCGATCAGGGTCAGGGTCGGCATGCTCACGAAAGGGTCTCCCTCGGTCGGTGGTGACTGGGCCGGGCGCCCACACCGATCCGCCCGGGCGCCCCTGCTCACGCGGGGTGCCGGGCGGATCGGTGACGGCGGCCGGACGGCCTATCCGGCGAGGACCGGCTCGACCGGGGCTAGGGCGGCCTGGAAGTAGGCCAGGACGCTCACGCCCGGCGCGATCTGGGCCTCGGCGCTGTGGCTGATGTACGGGGCCTGGACCCCGAGCGTGCGCGAGTGCGTGGTCGGGGTCGTGCCCAGGGCCGCCGCCCACCGGGCCGCGTAGTCCTCGGCCTGCTCCGGGGTCTCCTCGTCCTGCGTGTGCGAGACGTAGACCAGGAAGCCGCCGGGGTCGGACCCGATCGCGACGCGGATCAGGGCGGGCAGGTCGGGGTGGGCGGCGAGGAACGCGCCGACCGCGATCAGGGCGGTGGCGAACTGCGGGACGGTCGTCGTCGGTGCGGTGTCGGTGATGGTCACAGGGTGCCTTTCGGGGTCACGGCGGCCGGTCGGTCGCTCTCGCCGAACCGCCCGGCACTCCCTGATTGCGTAAACGCGCAGGGTGCCGGGCGGGTCAGCGGGAACGGTCGGACGGTCACGCGGGGATCAGGTCGCCCGTCTCCGGTTCGGCCTGCCGGGGGCAGGCGGCGGTTGCGGGCCGGGCGACGGGCCGGGCGACGATGTGCGCGTCGGGCTTCTTGTCCGCGTAGGCGTGCACGCGCAGCAGGACTGGGCCGAACTTCTTCTCGGCCGCCCGGTTGGCCTTGTCGTCCTCGGTGACCTGGACGCCGTGCGCGTCGGCGAAGTCGTGGACCAGCACGAACCGCTGGTCCTGGTCCAAGCCGGTGTCGTACTCCTGGATGAATGCCCACAGGTCGGCGCGGACCGGGGACGGGATGGAGTGGTCCGATTCGAGCAGGTCCGCGAACGCGCGCAGGCCGGCGACGAACGCGGCCCGCTTGTCGGTGGTGGTGTTGGCCGGGGCGAGAATCATGAAGTGTCCCTGTCTTGGTGTGGCGGGAAGGGCACGGGGGTGTCCGCGCTCGCCGGGCGCCGCCCCGGGGCCGGGGTCGGTTCCCAGCGGGCCCGGGCACCGGTTACGCGATAATCAGGGCACTGACGAAGAGGAAGGCGATGTGGAAGGACTGGTCCAGGGCGTAGGCGCCGGTCCCGAGGCTCGGGTTGTCGTCGCGGCCGGGCCGGGGTGCGCCGAGGTCGAAGAGCCCCTGTTTGCCGACGGCGCGGGCCAGGCGTTCCAGGCCGGTGCGCCGGTCGGCGAAGTAGTGCGAGGCGGCGGAGACGAGCAGGGCCAGGGCGCAGCGGCCCGGGTTCAGCGGTGCCCCGGTGCGCCACGCCACGGCCGCGAGGACCAGGGCGGCGGTCAGGGTGTAGGTGGTTACGTGTGTGGCGCACGAGACCCGTCCGGCCCGTCCGGGCCGGGCTTTGGTCACGGCCTGGTGCTGGGTCTGGATCCAGTGGTCGGCGAGCATGTGCGCGGCGTAGAGCGCGGCGAACGCGAGGGAGAACAGCATGCCGTTCATCGGCCCAGTTCCTCGCGGTTGATTCCGAACCCGCCGGCCAGGACCATCAGCGCCCCGCCCACCGGGGCCAGGGCCAGCAGGAACGAGACACCACCGGTGAGAAGGCACGCGCACAGGTCCGCGACGCCACCGCCGATCAGGACCCGCCCGGCGATGACCATTACCTCGGCCAGGGTGAACCGGCGCTTGTCGGGGCGGATGAACGCGACCGGCACCGGCCCGTCCGGGGGCGCGACGTGGTAGACGAGGAACGTCGGGGCGTAGTGCAGCACGGTGGCCGGGGCCGCGGGCGCCGGGCGGGCGTCGAGCACGCCGGCGCGGTACGCGGCGAGCGCCACCTCGGCCAGCGCGGGCGGCGGCGGCAGGACGGCGGGCTCAACCTCGGCCCTGGCGGTGATCTGGGACATGAAGGACTCCAAAGGTGAGAACAGGGCTGTCGCGGCGGGGAGGGGGGAATCAGGCGGGGAACAAGGCCTCGGCGGCCAGCACGGCGGCGGCCTTGGTCCGGGGCAGGGTGCGCAGCAGGTGCACCAGGTCCGTGCGGGTCAGCGCGGTGGCGTGGCCCCACCGGCCCTGCTCGAAGGCCTCGGCGACCAGGGTCGCGGCGGCCGTGCTGCGGGGCATGGTGTGCAGCAGGTGGATCAGGTCCGGGCGGGTCAGCGGCGTGGGGTGGCCCCGGCGCACGCGGTCCACGGCCACCAGGTCCACCGGCCCGGCGTCGCTGTCGAGCGAGAGCCCGGCGGAGGGGATCAGGGCATCGGTGTGGCTGTCGTCGTCGGGCTGTGTCCAGGTGGCGGAGGGCACGGTGGCGAGCGGGGTGGGCAGGTACATGGCGTGGTGCTCCAAGGAAGGGTGAACGGGGGGATGAGGGAAGGCCGGTCATGGCCCGTCGCTGTCGGCGCGGTACGCGGTGATCTGGTGGAACCGTCGGCCGGCCCGCCGCTGCCCACCCGGCCCGGGGCCGGGTGGGCGCGGTCTGGCGGCCGACCGGCTAGTCGGCCCAGTGGCTGTCGCGCACCGTGCCGGTGGCGCGGTCGAGGGAGCCGAGGGAGCCGACGCGTCCGTCCGGGGTCACCACGTCCAGGTCGCAGGCGCCCTTCTTGAGCCACTCGGCGGCGTAGGCGGCGGCTTCGCGCCTGCTGCTGAAGTTGACGTTCTCGCCGGTCCCGCCGTGCTCGATGGTCCAGGTGCCTTTGTTCTTGGCCATTGCGGGTCTCCTGTGGTGTGTGGTGGGGTCGGGCCTGATGACCCGCCGCTGCCCACCCGGCCCCTCGGGGTCGGGTGGGCGCGGACTGGCGATCAGACCGGGCGGGCGACGACGGGCCGGGCCACGTGCCGGTGCTCCAGGTCACGGCCCAGCCGTCCTCGGTGAGCCGGGCGGCGAGGTCGGCGGCCACAGCGACCGGACGGCCGCGACCGCCGGACGTAGCCGGCTAGCCGACCGGCAGAGCCCGCTGGGCGGCGATCCGGTGCACCGGCGGGGCGACCGGGACCCGGGAGAACTTCAGCCACGCCTCTGCCAGGGCCTCGGCCATCGCGGTGCGCGGCTCGGCCTCGGTGCGCTGTTGGGCGCTGCGCACGGTGGCGTGCCGGGCGGCCGGGCGCGGCCCTTCGGGCAGGACGGCGACCGGGCCGCGGCGCGGGCCGATGCCGGCACGCTGGAACTCCCGGGCGGCGGCGCGGCGGGTGGCGTGCTGCGCGGGGGTCAGGTCGACGTCCAGGACCTGCGCGGATCCGTCGCACCGGATCCCGTCGGGCTTGTGGGTCTGGACCAGGCCGCGCGTCGCCTCCACCCAGTGGCGGCAGTCCGGGCACACGAGCCATGCGGACTTCGATTCGGCAGGCAGATCCAGGTGCAGAGCGGGAAGAGAGCTGACCGGCAGCGCCGGACGACCATTGGTGCGGCTTTTCGAAGACACGACAAACACATCCTTCGGCGAGGGCAGGGATGATGAGCAGAGGAAAAGCAGGGCTTTGGTTCTCCGCCGCCCACGGGCCGACAACACGTGGACCGTGGGCGTCCGGACAGCGAAAGCACTGGCCCGCAACATGGTCAGAGTCCTGGCGAACCGCGAGATCGAACTCACGGCCTACCATCCCGGGACCTGGAACCTGTGGATGCGCTCACGCGACCACCGTCATCCGGAAAACTCCCGACCAAGCGGGCTATGAAGTTTTCGGTTCGTGTTGAACAAGTCACCTTGTTCAACACGAACTCTACACGGATTCCGGATCGGGTCAAGCGAAACTTTGACTAGATCTTCGAATCCTGTCGTCCGGCTGGCTCGCCGAGCGGCTTGTCTCTAGAAAAGCGCAGCTACAACGGGTTGCGCGACGTGATCGAGGGGGTGATTACTTGCTCTGGGGGTGATTTTGCGGGTGATTTTGACTCGGTGAACAAGTCGACGTCTGTGATGAACAGGCGTAACGTGGTTGAGTGGCTACTTTCTGAAGCCGGATCAGGTGTCAGGGGGCGAAGTATTCGATGCGCGACCAGATCCAACCGAACAACCAGCTGGTCACAGTGATGGAGCGTTACAACTGCACTCGGGGCGGGCTCGCTCGCAGGGTTCGCCTTCTTGCTCAACAACGGGGCGAAGAGCTAAAGACTGACCACGTCACTGTCAAACACTGGTGTGACGGTGCAGTACCGCGGCCGGCAACTGTAGAGCTGATTGCCACGGCACTGACCGAATTGGCTGGCGAGCGGATCACACCTGTAATGATCGGTATGGACGCGAGTGGAGCCACTGGGATGGGAGACGCGCTCGACTACCCGGCAGATGTAGCTGAGAGCATCATTCGGCTTGGCTCGCTTGCACGCCGGGATCTGTCTGCTGACCCTCAACTTGTCGGTAAGCCAGCGTCTGCGGAGGCTCTCACTCAGCCGATGTTGTTATGGATGCTTGCTCGGCCAGATGTGGGGAGCGATCGCACTGGGGCCAGAACCCGAGTAACAACGGCCGACGTGGAGGCCGTCCGCCAAACGGTGCGAATGTTCCTCGGTCTTGACTTCCGATACGGAGGCGGGCACGCCAGGGCGGCCCTGGCGCAATTCTTCACGCACGACGTGATTCCGCTCCTGAACGGAAGCTACAGCGCCGACGTGGGACGCGAGTTGTACGCAGCTGCGGCGGAGGCGGCTGAACTCCTCGGGTGGACGGCGTACGACTTGGGACGGCACGGGCTGGCTCAAAGGTATTTGATCCAGTCGCTACGGCTTGCTCAAGCTGGGAATGACCGGACCCTTGCTGCCCGGGTCATGGCAAGCCTGAGCCATCAGGCAAATTACCTTGGCTTCTTTCAGGTTGCGGCGCAACTCGCACGTGCAGCACAGGAGGGGGTGCGAACAACCGCTACCCCGGCTGTTATGGCAATGTTCCTCGCCATGGAGGCACGCGCAATGGCCGGCGCGGGCGATGCGAGGGCTGTTTCCACCGCGCTCCGAGCAGCCGAGGCGGCGTATGCGCGTAGCCGATTGTCGGACGAACCAGCTTGGATCGCGTACTTCGATGACGCCGAAATTGCCGGCGAGGCCGCTCACTGCTTCCGAGACTTGAAACTTCCCTCGCGCACACTTGAATTTGTTTCGCGGGCTATCGAAACTACTTTGCCTGAGTACGCTAGGACTTTGGCGTTCGTGAAGTTGGTGCATGCGGCAAGTCTCGTTCAGAGTGACGCGCCGGAGGAAGCCGTAGAAGTCGCTACAGCAGTCATAAATGATGCTGGTCCACTAAAGTCCGTAAGGTATATGCGGTACATTCGGGATTTGCAGGATGACCTTAAACTTTTTGCTAAAATCCCTTCAGTGCGAGCTTTTGAGGCACTGGTCTCGGAAAGGTACTCAACCTCACCAAGTGGGCCCAATTAAAACGGCTTCCAATGGCGAGGGATAGCTGAGTCTCTGAGCGCGTCTAGGCGAGTGCGGACCTCGGATGCAACCTCAGGTCCATGGCTGACATTCTGCATGATCCAGGTAGTCATCTTCAGTTCACTGATATCTTGCAGTACCGAAAATCCATGCCAGCTGGTTACGTCAAACCCATACGTGTCAACGAAGCTCGTGTACTCGGCGTCCGTATACCAACCGATCCTATGCTCAACAGCAGTCGTAGCGAGATCAATTTCTGGCTGGCCAAAAGCAAAGCGCTCAAAGTCGATTAGGTGCACAGACCCGTCGCATGCCCTAATAAGATTCCCGACGTGGGCATCCCCGTGGACTACGCACGGCTGAAGGGGAAAGGTCAATTCTCTATATGCGGCCCGCAACTCGCCTGTTCTGCCACGTAAGAAGTCGCGATCGGTCTTTGGCACGTCAGAAGCTCGATCGATTCGAGCATCGACCCTGCCAAACACATCCATTGCCGGAAGGTTCAAATATGACGGCAAGGCAAGAGAGTGAAGATTTTTCAACATTGCCGCGAGGTCGGCGATTGTGGCTTCCCCTCCGGATGACGCAATGAACTCCCAGAACGTAACCGGGTAGCCATCGACAACAATCGGCTGTTTGTAGTCGGCCACGTGCGCGGCAAGTAACCCAACAGAGTAAAGCCATCGGGATACCGCCACTTCCTTCCGCGCGTCATCGAGCACATCAGGGCCGCGGGCAATCCTAAATACTAAATTTAGGTCTTTTATGTGAAAAATAGCGTTCTCGCCGAGCCGCAAAAGGCGAGCGCTATCGGGGTTGACTCCGATGGCCTTACACGCTTTAGCCAGAATTCTTTGTGAGGTTTCGGGAGAAAAGCCCGCGGAACTCGGTTTGCTGTCCGGCACGTTTTCCTCTTTTCTTGCAGCAATGAGTAATGTGGTCCATCACTCGCTGGGCAACCGGACAAACCATCCTCGACCGTGCTGAGACTCGATCAAGCCTTTGGCCCCAAGTGTAATGAGCGCCTGCCGTGCCACGTGCAGCGATACTCCATATTGCCTCGCAATCTGAGGCGCCGTGGTGAACTTCTCGCCTGGACTTGGATGACCAGAACTAATCTCGCCAGCTAGTTCAGCGGCGATCGAGTCTTGGGTAGGCGACTGGGTGTTCTTAGTAAGACTGCCGACAAACCAACCCTTGGTCGGCACGGAGTAAATGAGCCCCTCCTGAGCCAGGTCTGACAGAGCCTTTCTCAAGGTGTTCCGCGCTACTCCGAAACGTGAGGCAAGGTCCGATTCAGTCCCCAGCCGCGCAGGCTCGGTGGCATGCGGCTGATTGCCGATCTCAGTTCGAAGCGTGTCAGCAATCTGCCGATAAGTGTCGCGAGGGCTTTGCTTGCCCGCTGGCATACCTTTGCCTGCCCGTCCGTTGTAGGTGCCAAGTCCACACGTCACACTATCGGTTAGGTGGTGAGAGTCGAGCACTCTGCATCGATGCGCCCTTCTTGGTGAAGTAGCGTGTGGTCGCTGGTTGGGCGCCATCGCTAGAGGTTGCGGGGGGACAAGTACAACATCGTGACCAGCGTCGGCAACCGCCGATGCATCCCCCGATGATGAGGTACCGCACGACTGACTTCTGTTTGACCTGGGCGATATCCCCTTTAGGCAGTAGTGCTAGCCAATTCAAGGTGGGATTCGGCAGACGCCGACCGTTGCCGGGGCTACGCTGAATGGCATGAGCGCTCAACCAGCCGATGCCGGCGGCCGCCGACCTGCCACCCGCCTGCCGCGCACCCTTCGGGCAGTGCGGACGGCCCTGCCAGACGACAAGCGTGCCCAGTTTGCTGCCGAACTGGAGGATGGCGACGTGGTCGCGGTCTTCGAGCGGTGGTGGATGTATGCGAGCGTCGTGTCGAGCCCGCGCGCAATGGGCGAGTTGGCGAAGCTTCAAGCTCGTGACGGCTCGTTCGTCGCGGTGCCGGCCGCTGAGGTGTTTGGCACCGCGTGGACAGCCGCCTGATGGCATATGGGCTGTTCATAAACGAAGTCGTCACCCAAGAGCTTGCGCACTTCGACGAGGTCCGTCACCAGTTGATGCTGCTGGAAATGCTGAGCCTGATCGACGACCCATTTAAGGGTGACGAAATGACGTGCGAAGGGGATCGCTCCTACCGCATGCTAGGTGTCGGGATGCTCGGCATCGTCCTGTATGAGGTAGACCTCACAGCAAAAGTCATCACGATTGTCGACGTAGTTTAGGGCATTTCGGTGGCGGCCCTCGTTTGGCGGTGGGTGACAAATTGGGTGACAACCGCGGCGGACACTGGCGAACAAGTACGGATGCGTACGGACCCTTTCGGCCTGGTGGGGATTGCATTTCGGCACCCTACTGATGAATGGTGTTGTTTTCACACGGCAGGGGTCACTGGTTCGATCCCAGTATCGCCCACAGATTGTATTGGTGTTGTTTTAGCAGGTGAAAGGCTATGACAGGTGCAATTCCTGTCATGGCCTTTACTTGTTTTCCCTGCTCCCTGGCTCGCTCCCCTTGCTCCCGGGGAGCAGGCAGGGGAGCAAGGTCTGGAACCGGCCGCAACTGCGGGTATCTGTTGGCGTTTGCTCGCAACTTAGGGGAGTGGCTAATCGCGGTGATGGCTGTCTGTGCCACTTAACAGCGTCCTGTCGGCTGGGGGAGCGGTTTGCAGAGGAGCGCCCTTGAAAGGGCGAGGTTCGAGCGGTTGTGTTCTGACGAATTTTCATATCGTATGCGCCTGACCTCTACCGTCGTGGCTGAGCGCCGAGCTGTCGTCAACAGATTTCGCTGATCAAATACCTTTCGTGGCGGCTCCGAGTTCGGCGGGCGACCTCTGATGTGGTTGGTGCCGTTGAATAAGTGTTCTCTGTTGCGTGCAGTTGTCCGCGGGCGAGCTCGACTCAAGCCGGTGATCACTAGTGGAAGACGAAAATGCCAGATCGGAAACTCCAGAAACGACTGGCAACAGTGCGGAACCGATGTGATTTCCGGAGTATCTGCGGGCTTCCTAGTGAACCACAGTCCGCTCGGTCCAACAGAGGATCCGGACGTTAGGAGCTAAGCGCGGGTCGAGTGGAACAGGTTTCGGAGCTTCGCAATCCTGGTCTTGTGGCAACCGAATCGGGTGGGCCTATGGCGGCCGTGCGGGCCACGATACGGCGCTGAATCCGGCCATCAGCCTCAATGACTCAGGTATCGCAGCTGCTTGATGATCCCCGCGGCTTGCCCGGTTTGTCCCCTGGGGTCGGGTGACGGGCCGTCGCGTGTCGCTGCGGGTGCGCCGGGTTCCACGGGCCCGGGGTGGTGCTGGGGTATTCCTTTCGGTGTAGTTGGTTCGGTTTCGTGCTGGTCAGCCTGGGGCGGGGAGGGTCGCCAGGTGGTTCCAGCAGTCGGTGAACGCCGTTGCCCAGGGCCGGTCGGCGGGGATTTTCAGGACGCGTCGGCGGGCGTGGTTGGCGAGGCGGGCCGGCAGGTGCCAGAGACGGAAGCGCAGCGTGTCCGGGGTGGCGCGGGCAAGGTCGGGGTGCTCGTCGAGGCCGTGGAGCCGGGTGTAGGCGTGCAGGTCGTTGGCGATGTTCGCGGCGATGATCCAGCCTTGGTTGACGTTCCAGGTCTTGGACGGAAGGTTGCGCAGGCCCAGTGCCTTGCCGGTGCGCACGGCTTGTTCGGCGGCTCCGCCGCGGTGGCGGTAGAGGACGTCCAGGAAGAAGGGGTGGTGGGATCCGGGCACGTCGGCGAGCGTGTCGATGGTGGTGGCCAGGATCTGGTAGCGCCAGCCGGTGTTCTTCTCGAACGTGGTGAGTTTGCGTTCGTGGCGCCGGGAGGGCTTGGAGCGGCGCACGATCAGCCGCACCCCGGCTGGCCGGTGTTCGAGCCGGGTGGCCAGGCCGGTCAGTTCAGCGACGTGCGCGATCGGGGTGCCCCCGCGCCCGTCGGTCGGCTCGCCCGCAACGTCGACCGCCACGCTCCAGGCGGACTCCGGCAGGTGGGCGATCGCGGCTTCGTCGGCGTCGGTGATCGTCCACCCGCACACGAACTTCACCGTGCGCCGGGCGGTGTTCAGGCCCGCCAGGTGCTCCATCAGCGCGTGGCCGGCGCCGGCGCCGTCGACGCGGAAGAGCAACCTGCGCCGGAAACGTCACGGGATCTGCGTGATGGACGCCTTGACCACCTCGATGTGGTCCGACGCGGTATTTGAGCCGGCGTTGCCCGCACGCAGCGTCATCACCAGCGACTCGGCCGTATTCTGCACCCACGCCCCCAGCGGGTGGTGGCCGAAGCCCTTCTTGAAGGTCGCGGCCGCGCCCTCCTTCTTCGAGTGCGCGGTAATCAGTGTGCCGTCGATGTCCACGACGATCCACCCGGTCAGCACCTTCCCGGCCAGGCAAACCCACGGGAACCCGGCCTCGCGCTCGGCCAGCAGGCGCCACACCCGGGCGCGAACCGACGCCCGGGACTTGGCGATCCTCGCCCGCGCCTTCTCGTCGAGCTCATCTAGGGCCCGGCGCACCGTCGCGTCCGACGGCGTTGCCCCGAACACCACCGCCTGATGGTGGAGAAACTCGATGTCGACCATCGCGGTAGCGCCCAGGCAGATCGCGACCGCCAAGTGCACCAGCACCACGCCGCGGTCCCACCCCGGCAGCAGGCCGCGCCGCGCCAACCCCGCGGACAACGCCGAGGTCAGCCCCGTTTTGTCCGCACAGCGGCGTAACAACACCGCCCCGGCGTGCCCGACCAGCCCTTTGCCGTCGGCCTGGACAGACAAACCCCGGTCCCACCCGATAGTCTTGGACACCAGAAAGGTGCACCCACGCTGTCGTCAGATTCGTGTCTCAGCAACCGAATCATCGCAGGACAGGGGCATCTTTCGCATCTCACACCACGAACTCACAGCTCAGCCGCTGAGTATAGGAGGCTAAGGTATCAGTGGAGTGCTGTGATCGATGTCAGGCGGCGATCTGGTGTTTGTGGTGGGCTGGAGTTGTATCGACGGCGGGAACACGTTCCAACTCATGCACATACTGCGCAGGAGCCACCAAGACACGGCCTTGGCCCTGATGCACCAGGACGGCGCCGTGGTCTACGGCATGAGCGCGGGGGCGATCATCCTCGGCGCCGATATCCGCATCGCCGCCCACTTCGACGACAACGAAGTCGTCCTCGACCAGCTACAGGGATTGAAGCTGCTGGAAAACACCGATGTCTGGCCGCACTACACCCCGGCCCACCGCGACCAGGTCGCCGAGACGGCTCGACGCACCGGCACCGATATCCTGGCCGTCCCGGAAGACGGCGCGGCCCTGATCCGGGACCAGTGGTACAGCGTCGGGCGGCCCGCAACCCTCTTCCTACCCCGCCCCACCGGCCAGAGCGCCACCGTGACACTGGATCCATGGCCCGGCCACGGCCCGGCCTGCGGCGCGCCGAACCGAACGGCGGCCGGTCAGGAACGCTGAAACCGCCCGGTGCGTGCGCTCGCCGGCAGGACCCGAGCCGAAACCACGGGCAACGCCAAGGATCCCATCTCGTGACGGTCACGAACCGAAGCGGGCCCGTCACCCCACCGCGCACCCGGGCACTCGGGCACTCGGGCACCCGAGTACTGGCGTGGAGCATCCACCTTCCGACGAATCGACCGCACACCATCCGAGCGGAGGCGGCGCTGTGCCCACCGGTACTCAACGACAAGCGGCGATCATGAACCGGCTCCACCACGACGGCGCTTTCCGGTATACCGACCTCGCACGTACTCTCGGCGTGTCCGCCATCACAATCCGCCGAGACGTACAGGTGCTCGCTCGCCACGGCCACCTGACCCCTGTGCACGACGGCGCAATCGCCTGCTGGCCTACGGATTGCCACATCGGCCACGCCGACGAAGGAACCGCGATCGCAGCACGCGCCACATGCCTTGTCGCAGCACACACGACCATCGGCCTAGGTCCTGGAAGTATCACCACCCAGATGGCTCGGAACCTGGCCCGAACCCCGGGTCTGACCGTCGTCACCACCTCACCCTCCGTCGCACTGGCCTTCGGGCACGATCAGTCCTACGGCCAACAGGTACTGCTCACTGGTGGGACCGCCACAGCCACGGGTCAGTACGTGGGACCGATCGCTCTGGCCACGATCCGACAGCTGGCCCTCGATCAACTCTTTCTCCAGTTCGATGCCATAGACCCCGCCCGAGGACTGCTCTCGCTCTCTCATGCGCACGCCGAGACCGACCGCGCCCTGATCTCCGTAGCCCGCCACCTGGTCGTGCTCGCCCGCCACTCTGCCTGGAACACGCTGGCACTTGCCCCGGCCGCCCCACGTCCGCCGCCGCCACCGTGATCACCGGCAGCGCCCTGCCCGACGATGCCCAGACCGTGCTGCGTGCCCAGGTCAAGGACCTTCTCCTGGTCGACGGGCGGCAACACTGTGATATTCAGCCGGCCTACGGCGAGCCCGCCACATCAGACACAAATCCGTTTGGCGAGTGGTCCGGAGCCGGCAGGCAACGGCCCGGGCTACCCGGCGGGAGGGGTTTGCCCCCGGGTCGTATTGGGCGACGCGGTGACGCGAGCGCTCAAAATCGGAACGCGAAACCGGCCGCCGAGCAGCAGAATCAGACCACGAACGCACACGCTTCGTGAAAGACACTGGCCGGCTGGCGGAACGTGGAGCAGCGTTCATCCAGCGGCCACGGAAGACACGATCTTGCAGAACCGCGTTTCTCATCGGTAGGACACGCCGCAAGATCCGGTGCCTCGTAACAAGATCAGCGCCAGAACCCGGATCTTCACGTGCACACAGTCGATGAAGATCACCGGATAGACCGAGTCCAGCGGCCGGCTCTGCCAGGCCGCCATCCCCTCGATGACCTTGTCGGGGAAAAGTGGAGATCGTCGCCTTGGGCCTCTCGGCGCCGTAGACCTCGGCCAGATGAGCCGAGATCTCCCCGTGGGTCAGCCCGCGGGCCGAGAGCAAGGACCATCTCGTCGACCCCGGACAGCCGCCGCTGCCGCTTCTTGACGATCTGCGGCTCGAACGAGCCGGCCCGGTCCCGCGGCACCTCGACCTGCACCGGCCCGACGTCCGTGAGCACGGTCTTGAGCCTGCGGCCGTTACGCGAGTTGCCCGACCCGTCGCCGCCACCGTCGTACTTCTCGTAGCCGAGGTGATCGGCGATCTCGCCCTCCAGCGCCGACTCCAGCAGCCGCTTGGTCAGTGCCTGGAGCAGCCCGCCCTCGCCGGCGAGCCTGACCCCGCGCTCCCTGGCCTGCCCGACGAGCTGGTCAAGCAACCGCTCATCCAGCGCATCGAGCCCCACCGCCCCCTCGGCACCCCGCCGATCAACCACGTTCTGTTCCACTTCCACCAAGCTCATCCGAATGCAACTTCATCATGTTCAGGGGTTACACCGAATGCCGTACAGTCCCGTCGACAACGCAGTGCCCACCTGTTGATGCCGACAAGCTCGTCCCGACCGGAGGCCGGCCCGTCCGCCGGCCCGTCTCACCCCGCCGGTCTGGCCTCGTGGAATTTCGCCGCGAGGACCGGGCCGAGGTGTTCGATGATGCCGTAGCCGGGCTCGGTGGGCCATGGCAGGTCCATCAGGAATGAGGTGACGATGGCTTTCTGCAGGTACGGATCAGCGGTCGGGAAGGTGTCGTCCAGGTAGGTGAGCAGTGCTCGCCAGTCCAGGTCCTGGTAGTCGCCGTCCTGCCCGCTGTATGCCGCGAGCGCGGCCGGGACGACGTCGATCGAGAGGAACACGTGCGCCAGTACCTGGCCTTCGTTCTCCACGTGAATCTCGTAGTCCTCGGCCAGTTGCGGAAACACCGCCACCAGCCGTTCGAAGAACTCGTTCGCGATCTCGTGCACGGGCTGTCCCTCGTTCACGGGCAGTCCACCGCCAGTCCCGGATAGTTCTGGTAGCCCTGGTAACGGCCGTTCTGGGCGTCGTCGATCGCCGTGCGCAGGTCGTTGGCGACCTCGGTGTCCCGCGGCGTCTTGGGGTTGGGGATCTTCTTGCCGCCCTTCACCCTGATCTCGTCCGCGGCCAGGGTGTTCTCGATGGCGCGGCTGAGTTCCGAGGTCTTGGTGATGTGGTCCCTGGCCTCGACCAGGTTGCCGCCGAGTACCTCGTGGTTTGTCGCCGCCATCGCCGTCCCGTCGCCGATCCGCTGCGGATTGCCCACGCCTTTGTACAGCCGGTCGATGATGTTCTGCAACCGCGGATTGTCGACCTGCGGAACAGGCGCCGGGTTGCCGGCGGCGGGCGCCAGCCCGAGCGGGTCGCGCCAATATACCGGGTTGGCGACGTACCCGTAGTTGTTCGGCGACGGCGCCAGGCCCAGCGGGTCGGGAGTGTTGTACCGGCCGGTGGCGCTGTCGTAGTAGCGGTTGGTGTTGTAGTCGAGCCCTGTCTCGGTGTCGTGGTACTGGCCGGGGAAGCGCAGCGGGCACCAGGACGGGTCGGCGTCGGGGATCCCGGCCGTCGGGCTCGGCGCCGGCGCCGGGCCGGAACCCGGATCGCCCCACAGGCCGGCGGTGCGTCGCCAGGCGATCCGGCCGCCCAGGTCGACGAGTTCGGTCGGTGTCCCGATCAGGTCGGTGACGATCGCGTGGAACTGGTGGTCGATCAGCTCCTGCGAGGTGCGCGCGAATACGCGCCGGTGCTGGGTGACCGGTGTCCAGGAGTCGGGCTCGTAGTCCCAGGTGGTCGTGGCGAGAACGTCGTGCCCGGCCGCGCTGTGCTCCTGTTCGGCCAGGCGGGTTCCGTCCCAGACGAACCTGACCTGCTCGACCGGTGTGCCGTCGGGGTCGAACCGCTGTTTGGCGGTGCGCCGGCCGAGCGGATCGTACTGGTACCGCCAGCGGTCGCCGGACGGCACGGTGGCCTCGGTCATCCGGTCGTGCGCGTCGTACGTGTACGACCAGACCTTGTGCCCGCCGGACAAGGTGCGGCGCACCGCCCGGACCAGCCGGCCCTGCCCGTCGTACTCGTAGCTGGTCCGACCGGCCTGCCGCAGCAGCGTTCCGGTCACCGTGCGCGGCCCGGCCGTCGCACTGTCGGCGGCCCGGGAGTCAGCCGCACGGGTGAGGTTCCCGATTGCGTCGTAGGTGTACGCCTGCGTCCAGTCGGCGGCGCTGACCGCGGTCACCCGTCCGACCGGGTCCAGGTCGAAGCGGCGCAGCCCGCAGTGCGTGTCGGCGACGGACAGTGGTGCGCCGTCCGGGCGGAAGGTCCATGCGCGCTCGTGCAGGATCCGTGACGTTCGCGCTTGCGCCGTGCCTTCGACGCCGAGCACCCGCCGGGACGTGAGCCGCCCGAGCCGGTCCCACTCGTTGGTGAGCGCGACCTGCGAGCCAAGCCAGCGATGCGTCTCCCGGCCGGCGGCGTCGTGGCCGAAACCGATCTGCCCGTAGGCCGCGCCTTGTGGCCGGGCCGGGCCGGTGCTCAGCGCCAGCGGATTGCCGACCGGGTCGTACTGCCAGGAGGAGAGGACCGCGCCCGGGGTGGTCCGGGTGGTCAGGCGACCGAGCAGGTCGTACTCCGAGGCCAGCACCCGGCCGGCCGGCCCCTCGGCGGTGACCCGGCCCAGGGCGTCACGGGTGAAGAACACCTCGCCGCCCACTCCGGCGGCCCGGCGCAGGGCCCCGTTCGGGTCGTACTCGAAGACCGCGCTGCGATCCTCGCCGATGCGTTGCTCGACCACCTGCCCGAGTGCGTCGCGGACCAGGACGACCGCCTGGCCGGCGCCGTTGACCCGCCGTACCAGCAGGCCGGCGGCGTCGTGCTGGTACGTCAACTGTCGACCGTTGAAATCCTGTTCGCCGGTCAGGTTCCCGGCGGCGTCGTAGTCATAGGTCCAGGATGCTCCGGACGGATTGGTCACGGACGTCAGGCGGCGTTCGGTGTCGTGGGCGAACGTGTACCGCGCGCCGTCCGGGTCGGTGCGCGCGGACACCGTGCTGAAGGGCCCGTACTCGAAGCGGGTCCGGCCCCCGGCCCGGTCGGTGTGCCCGACGAGACCGCCGTTGGCGTCCCACTCCCAGGTCTGGACGGAGCCGTCCGGCGAGGTGCGCGACACCGGGTTGTCGGCGCCGTCCCACCTGGTCGTGGTCGTGGCCCCCAGCGGGTCGGTCACGGCGGTGATCCGGCCGCGGGCATCGCGGGCCAGTGCCCAGGTCGCGCCGAGCGCGTCGGTGAAGGCCAGGGGCAGCCCGGCCGGATTGACGGCGATCGTGGTCGGGTGTCCGAGCGCGTCGGTCATCGCGGCCAGCGCTCCGCGATCGGTGTAGGCGTACCGGGTGAGCGCACCGGCCGGGTCCGTGGTGCAGCGCAGATTGCCGGACTCGTCGTACTCGTTCACCCAGGTCGCGCCGTTGGGATTGGTCACGGAGATCGGTTGGCGCATTGCGTTGTACTGCGCTGAGATCCGGGTCCCGTCCGGGCGCACGATCTGCAGTGGGTCGCCGTTCTCATCGAATGAGTAGTCGGTCGTGTTCCCCAGCGGATCGGTGTGGGACAGGGCACGGCCGTAACCGTCGAACTCGGTGATGTTCTCGCGGCCGAGCGGGTCCACGATCTTGACTATGCGCCCGCGCCGATCGTAGTGATACTCGGTGGCGTGCCCGAGGCTGTCGCAATAGGCGGTGACAGTGTTGCCCGGATCGTAGGAGAAGGAGCCGGAGAGATATCCGTCTTCGCCGGCCGTGCGTATGACGCGGCCGGCCTGGTCGTAGGAGTACTCGAACCGGTATCCGAGCCGATCCATCCACGCGACGATCCGATCAGCCGCATCGTACTCGTACACGAACGGAACACCGGTGCCGTCGACCACGGCGACCAGCCGGCCGTGCGGGTCGTACTGATACGCCACCAGAGTGGAGCCCTGATCGCCGTTCGCGCCCACGGTGCCATCCAGCAGGCGCAGCCCTTCGACGCGGAAGCCGGCCGCCGTGTACCCGGTGTCCACGGCGATCCGGTAGCCGCCGGAATGCCGGACCTCGGTCGGTAGGCCGTCGTGGTCGCGTTCGATCACGATCCGGTTGCCGTGGCGATCGCTGACAGCGGTCAGCGGCCGAACCTCGCCGGTCGCCGTCCGCTCGGCCCCGAGGGTGGTGAAATGCCAGGTCCGGCCGGTGGCCGAGTCCAGGATCCGGATCTCGTCGGCCTCCCGGTCCCAGGCCAGCGGGAGACGATCGCCCTCGGTGGGCAGCGTCGCGCCGCCCTGGGCGCGCGGGTGCGGGTACTCCAGGATCCGGCAGTCGTCATCGGCGAACCGTATGGTGTCCGGGCTGATCTGCACCCTGATGTCCAGGGTGCAGGACCAGCCCGGTCCGACCAGCCGTCCCCCGCGGTAGTGGGACGCGTACGCCCGCCGCAGAACCAGCGAGAGCACTCCCGGCAGGTCCACATCCGTCTTCGCGGCCACGTACTGGCCGGTGACCACGTCCACCGGCTCGCCCGCCTTGCCGCACCCGCCGACACCGTTCGTCCCGACCGGATCGCCACCCGGCACCGGATCAGCGGGCGGCGCCAGATCCCCCGGGTTCCTCGCACCCGGCGCCGAGACCGGATCAGTCGGCGCTCCGCCCGGCATCACGTCCCCGGGCGGCACATCCCCGCCACCCCCGTTCATCACACCCTTGACATTCTGGGTGATGCCGTCCTCGGCGGTGTTGATGTCGTTGGCGTTGTCGGCAACGAGGTCCGCGGTCTTGTGGGTGAAGGATTCCAGCAGCGGCCCGACCTTGCCGCTGATCGCATCCGTGGTGTCCTGGATGAAACCCCTGACTATAGGAACCAGCGAGTTACCCACAGCCCATGAACCCCCGGATCGACTGGAGACGCAGTGATGTTCCCGATGTCACTGCATCACGATACTGACTTCCGGCAGTCTACTCGCGTATCACTGTACGAGCCGAGCCCTCCGGCGAAGATGCCCGCGCAGTATGACTGGGCATTTCAATAGACTTTGAGCCATTCCCGGTAACCGGTGGTGGCGCTGCGTGATCGTCGGCGTGGATCCGCTTGTCCGGTCCAGCATGTGATGCGTCGTCAACTGAATGCGGAGCCCTTGGTAAGAGATCTATCGACCAAGATCTATCTCTGCAAGGACTCCGCATGCCCAGTGTCACATACTCCTGCGTGCTCCAGGTACGTCCGTCCACCGTGATGTTCCTCGCCCGTCTGCTCCAGCAGCGCCGCGAGGTGATCGGCACCCGGGCCGGGCGCCGCGCCCTCTCGCCCTGGTCGCAGGCCGTGCTCGTGCTGCGCTGGTTTCTGGACGGCACCCGGATCAAGCAGTTGGCGGCGGACAACGCGATCGGGGTCTCGACCTGCTATCGGCACCTGCACGAGGCGGTCGCGGTGCTCGCGTTTGCAGCCCCGGACATTCACGAGGCGCTGATGGCCGCCGTTGCCTTCGGTGCCACCCACATCAACCTCGACGGCACCTTGATCCACACCGACCGGCTCGCGGTGAAAGGCCCGAACAGCGCGGACCTGTGGTGGAGCGGGAAGCACAAGTGCCACGGCGGCAACATCCAGGTGCTGTGCCTGCCCGACGGGTTTCCGATCTGGGTCTCCGAGGTGCGCCCGGGCCGCGAGCACGACACCACCTGCGCCAAGGCGGCAGCCGGCCTGCTTCCCGCGCTCGAAGCCCTCGAGGCCGAGCATCGGACACCGACACTGACCGACCTCGGATACCTCAACCTCAGCCCGGCGATCCGGCACCCGCACAAGAAGCCCAAAGGCGGCGAACTGACCGAGGAACAGAAGGCGTACAACGCCGTGATCCGCGGCGTACACGGCATCGGCGAACGCGCGAACGCGCTGCTCAAAGAGACGTTCCACGCCCTCGCACTCGTCAGCCTGAGCCCGACCCGCATAGGAGGAATCGTCAAAGCCGCGCTCGTCCTACTCCACCTCGAACACAACCGGCCCCTGCCCGGCGGCTACCCTGCGTAACGAGCGCTTACCGGGAAAGGCTCAGTGCGCGGACCCGGCCTGCGCCGCAGACCTGTCGGCCACCCCGGTCGGCGCGCCGTGCCCGCAGTGCAATGCCCGTGCCGTCTACAACATCACGATGATGGCCATCGCGGTCACGCACGCCTACGTTCCTCGACGGGCCGTAACCCCGTCGCCGGCCGCGTCCTGGACCGTGAAGTGGGCTGGGGTGGTGCGGGGCCTGCACTTGATCGACGCCGGTTACAGCGGCACTGCGACCTCCCCGGATTGGGCCGCGGCGATGGTCCAGTTCTGCGAGGACTGCTACCACCTGCAGGACTGGATCAAGAGCGACCCCGCCGTCTCCCCATCAGTACAGGCTGCCGTGCGCCCGTTCCTGGACTCGGGTGCCGCACCCTGCATCAATATGGCCGCGGACGTGATCAACACGTCCAAGCACCGCACCCGTAATCGGGGCGCCCAAGCCCGGGCGACACTGGTGGAGCTCGCCGACTCCGACGCCGTGACCATCACCGTCGAGTCCGTGTACGACGGTGTGACCACGTTGTGGGATGGCCAGGCCATCGCGCGCCGCTCTGTGGCCGAATGGCTCACGTTCTTCGCCGCCCAGGGACTTCGCCCCTAGCCGACCAGCCATGTCGCGACGGGGAGAAGGTTCGGGTCACCTCCTGCGTCCGGGTAGTCGTGGATGGCCTCGGTCTGTTCCCTCAAAGCCGCGACGGCGCCAGGTCTGGCCAACGAGAACTGACTTTCAGCATCGGCTCCCAGCCACCATCCGGTCGGCTTGGTGTGCGGCGCGGTGGTGGCGACTAGGTGTACCTAGCTGAGGTGCAGCGGGGCGTGGCCGGGACGGTTGCGGCGCAGCCGTCCGGTGGTGGAAACGGTGTTGCCGTCCTCGTGTGGCCCGACGAGGGGCTGACGGAGACAAGGTGGTGATCTTCCCCAGGGGTGCATCGGGTTTCCCGGGGTCGGGGTCGCGGCCTGCTTCGGGGTCAGAGTTCTCGTTCTTGCTCTCCTGGCAGCAAGGCCCGTCGCTGCCTGGGGGGAAGGCAGCGACGGGCCTTGCGCGAGCGGGGAGGTGTCACTGGCCGCAGCGGCAGGGGGCGTGGGGCAGCTTCCCCGTCTTGCCGTGTCGGCGGGTCCGGCCGTGTCGCGGATGTGCCGTGGGCTCGGACGTCACGCTCACGTGCAGGTGATGATAAGTCCTGTGAGGGCATTGCAGGTGTGGGTGATGGTGTTGTTGGCGGTGTTGGAGTCGGGGGTGGTGCTGGAGACGGTGATGGTGATGGTGTAGGTGCCCAATGCGAGGAGCGAGACGCTGTACTGGAGGCCGAGTTTGATCAGATCGCCTTGGATGCGGCGGTGTCCCCAGAGAGGATTGTCGGTCGCCATCCTCATGATGATCTTCTTGATTTCCCGCGCGGTGGAAGGGCGTCCGGGTTTCCTTCGTGCTGGGTAGTCCCATTTTCGGGCGAGCAGTCAGCGGTGTCAGGCCAGGAGTGTCGCGGGGCTGATGGGGAAGACTTCGGCCGAGCGTCGGCGGGGGATGAGGGAGGAGAGGGCGGCGAACCAGAACCGGTCGGCCGGTTCATAGCGCACCGTGGTGATCTGGCGACGCAGGACGGTGTTCTCATGGCGCAGCACGAGAAGCTCGGCGTCCTTAGACACATCGTGGCGCGCGACGGTGGCCAGCGCACTGAGGAGTTTGCGGGTGATCCGATGGGCGAAGGTGATCAGCATCCCACGATGCTCTCAAGACTAGGGGAGGAGAGGAGCAGCTATGTCTCAATCGCCCAGATTCGTATTGCCGAGCCCCACAGCTTGGACTGACATCCGGCGAGCGCTTTTCAGGCGGCGGGAACACCGATGCAGGTGCGGTCGCCGAGCGCCTGAGAGTACCTGTGCGTGAACAAGGCCAGGCTCAACGGCCGGCGCTACTTCCATCGGCGTCGGCGGACCGGTGGGTGTCGGTTTGCTGGTCGCAGCGGTACGGTCCCAAGGCCAAGTACCGGTCAGAGCTGAGTAGTCGGGGCCGGCGGGGTCGACTTCGTGAGTGTTTACTCGCTGGGGCGGTAGTCGGTGTCGAGGTAGAAGGTCGTCGTATAGTCGATGAGGCGTAGCACGCCTGTAGCCGCGTTGCTCTCCTGGATCACTGGGGCCAGGATTTCTGTGCACCGGGCGCGGCGTTGCCGGATCTCGCCGTGAACCCAGGGCTCATCGACGTCCTTGAGCATCAGGATATTGAGAGATGCCGGTTCGCCCAGCTCCCGCTTGTAGGTGGCGAGGTCGTTGGCCAGTCGGACGGCGACGACTGCTTCGGCCATCGCCGCAGTGAGCATCTCGATCTTGGGGAGAAGTTCGGTGTTCTCGGATGCGAGCCAGATGGTCGAGCGAATGAAGGCGCTACCGATGGTGAATGCATAGTCGAGGTACTCTGCCACGCTGGGCGCGGGTGACCCCGCGGCTAGGGCGAGCGCGGCGTCGCGCTCCCACATCAATGCCGTCAGCAAGCGGTCCAGTGTGCCGATCCAGAGATCACTCATGGCGTCGAACAATGGCTTGCGGGTCAGTTCGTCGCGCAGTTCGCCGAGGACGGTTTCGGTTGGTGCACCCGGGTCGGGGGCGGCACCTGCGGCGATGTCGAGGAGGCGGGGTACGTCGAGCGGGGCCTGTTCCACGAGGTCATCGATATGGAAGACCCAGAGGGCGGCTTGGCAGCCCGCGAGAAGTTCCCGCGGTTCGAGCCACGGGCAACAGAAGGTGTGAGTCAACGCCACCGGCAGCACCAGATCCAGGTTGACGACTGTCGGGATTGGAGCTGCCCATTTCTGAAGTGATCGCGCCACCTTCAGCGTGGTCGCCCCTGCGGCCGCGCTCGCGACCGGGTCCGGCATGCTCATGGTCTTCTCGCCGGCAGCGCATTGATTCGCGTGCTCGCGGATATGGTTCGCGACAGACCCGAATCCTCGGTCTGTTGTTGCCTGAGCGGGGCTGCCATGATCCCCACTATGGGGGAGAAGTGCGCGCCGCGCCACTACTCTCGACGTGACTCTCGACGTGTTCGTGGTCACGCTTTCAGTGAGCCCTGATAACCCCATGGCTACCAATGTGGCTGGTGGAGCGGATGGGGCAGCGACAATGACCTTGGAGTTACGGCCGCATTAATTTTGAATTGGCATACTTGTGTTCAGTGTTCGAATACGGGAGTGTCCATCCGGGATGCCTTCGAGTGCGGCCGCGATCACCGTAGATCAGCGTGTAGCCATCCCTCACGGCCCAGACCCTTCCATGGTGCGAAGGCGCGTGCGGTCCCCTGGGGACCACGCGTGGATTGAATGTCTCCGATCGAAAGGCTGACTGTCGACTCCGCCAGGTATGGCGGCGCAGATCCTGATGCGCCCCTGCGGATCGATGCGATGCCCCATGTCCCCATGCCCGATCGTTTCTTTTGCGTGAGTGGAGTTAAGTGTGATGACTGCCGGCACCTTGGCGGTGGAGGAGCACCATGGCGCGGCCCTGCTCGGACGGATGCGCGATGAGGTCGAGCCGCGGATGCGCGCGGCGCTGACCGGGCTTCCGGTCGCCTTGCGGCACATGGGCGGCTATCACCTGGGGTGGTGGGACGAGCGAGGAACCGCCCGGCACGGGGCGGGGGGCAAGGCCGTGCGCGCGGCCCTGGTTCTTGCGTCCAGCAGCGCGTTGGGCGGCGATGGCGCCGCGCTGGCCGGGGCCGTCGCCGTTGAACTGGTCCACAACTTCACGCTGGTGCACGACGACGTGATGGACCGCGACTCCCTGCGCCGGCACCGGCCCACGGTCTGGGCCGTCTTCGGAACCGCGGACGCGATCCTGGTCGGCGACGCCTTGCAGGCGCTGGCAGTCAGAGTTCTGGCTCAGGACCGTCACCCGGCGGCGCTGCCGTCGCTGGACCGCCTGGCCGACTGCATGATCGAGCTGTGCGAAGGGCAGAGCACTGATTGCGCTTTCGAGCAGCGCGCCGACATCACCGTGGCGCAGTGCGAGGCGATGGCCATGGGGAAGACCGGCGCTCTGCTCGGCAGCGCCTGCGCCATCGGCGCGCTGTACGCGGGCGCGGCGCCGGCGCAGGTGACGGCACTGGACGCGTTCGGGCGGCGACTGGGCCTGGCTTTCCAGCTCATCGACGACCTGCTGGGGATCTGGGGTGATCCGGCGGTCACCGGCAAGCCCGTGGGCGCAGATCTGGTCGCCCGTAAGAAGTCGCTGCCGGTGGTCGCCGCCTTGACGTCGGGGACTGCGGCCGGGGAGGAACTTGCCGCCCTGTACCACGGCGATCTGCCGGTGGACGTCGCCGACGTCGCGCGCCTGGCGGAGCTGGTGGAACGTGCGGGCGGACGCGCGTGGGCGCTGAGTCAGGCCGCCGAGCACAGCGCCGCGGCCCTGGTGCACCTGCGGGCCGCGGTGCCCGACGACGAGCGGGCTCACGATCTGCTCACCTTGGCCGACATGCTCACCCGAAGGAACCGGTGACCGCGGTGAGCGACCCGGTGACCTTTGCGGGCGCCGCCTGGCCCGGCGCGAAAGCACCTCGCGGCCAGAGCACAGCCGATCACTTCACGTCCGTCACATCCTGACCGGTCGGCGCTGAAACGCCACGAGAGAGAGGACTTTCCCATGAGCGTCGAGATCCAGGCCCCGAGGGCGCAGGAGCTGCTGGCCGGATTGACGGAGCTGCCGTGGAGCGACATCTCGCCCTCGGTGTACGAGACCGGGCGGTTGGTGTCCCTGGCGCCGTGGCTGGCCGGCCACCGGGAGCGGATCGCGTTCCTCCTGGAGACTCAGCATCCTGACGGCAGCTGGGGGCCTGCGGACGGCTACAGCCTGGTGCCCACGCTCAGCGCCGCCGAGGCGCTCCTGAACACGCTGCTCGCCGACCCTCCCACGTCCACACCGGATCAGGCTTCCGTCCTGGGAGCGGTACACCGCGCCTTGGGAAACCTGTTCGCAGCCCTCAGATCGGGCTCGAACCCGTCGATTCCCGACACGCCGACGATCGAGATCATCGTGCCCGCCCTGACGGCCGCGCTCAACCACGCCCTGGACCGGCTCTCGCACTGCGCAGTGAGCGGCCTGGACGCCTGGCGCGGTAGCGGGCGCCTGCCGCTGCCGCCGGGCTTGGACGACAGCCTCCTGCTACGGGTCCGTGCTCTGCTCGAAACCGGCGGCGAGGTCCCGACCAAACTGCTGCACTCCCTGGAAGTGGCCGGGCCAGCGGCGGTCGGCGCACCCGGGGTACGTCCGACGCTGCCGATCGGCGCGGTCGGCGCCTCGCCGGCGGCCACCGCTGCGTGGATCGGCGCCAAGCGGCCCGTCGACCCTGATCGGCCCGGGGTGCGGTATCTGGAGAGTGTCGTGCGCCAGTACGGCGGCCCGGTGCCCTGCGCTCTGCCGCTCGACGTCTTCGAACGGGCCCAGGTGATCGCCACCCTGTCCCGGACCGGCCTGCCACTGTACGTTCCGGACGCGTTGACGTCCGGCCTGACCGATCTGCTCGGCCCGGACGGAGCACCGGGCGGAGCGGGCCTGCCACCGGATGCCGACTCCACGTCCATCCTGCTCTTCGCCTTGTCCCAGCTGGGGGCCGAACCCTTCGTGGAATGCCTGTGGCCCTATGAGCTGCCAACGCATTTCTGCACCTACTACGGCGAACGCAACGCATCACCCAGCGCTAACGGCCACGTCCTAGAAGTCCTCGCAACGGCGAAACACCACCCGGCCACCACCACGGACCAGGCGAGCCGATACGGCCGGGCCGCCACGAAGATCACCTCCTGGCTCCTGGAACATCAACAGGACGACGGCAGCTGGCAAGACAAGTGGCATGCCTCGCCGCTCTACCCCACCCAGTGCTGCACCCTAGCCCTCGCCCAGACCGGCGACCCGGCAGCCGCCCACGCCCTGGAGAAGGCGGCACACTGGGTCCTGGCGACCCAGCGCTCCGACGGCTCCTGGGGCCGGTGGAACGGCACCGCGGAGGAAACCGCGTACGCCCTGCAGATCCTGCTGCTCACCGGCAGCCAGAATCTCCCCGAGGCCGCCGCGCACGCCGCGGCCCGCGGACACCGCTTCCTCCAGCAGTGCGCTGGGACCAGCCACGACGCGCTGTGGCACGACAAAGACCTCTACGCCCCCCACGCCATCATCGAGGCAGCGATTCTCGTGTCCACCCACCTCGCCCAGACCCGTCCCGCGGTGATCCGAGCGGCGGCCGACCTGTGACCTCCCAAGCACCCACGCCCGCCGCCGACAGCACCGCTCCCAGTCCTGCGGCCTGCCCGCAGGAGTACTACCGCAGCCTTCGTGCTTCCGGAACCGTGATAGACGTCGACGGACGAGTCACCGTCCTGGGCCGACGCGACGTGGAAACCGCGCTGCGCACACCCCAGACCTTCTCCTCCCGCATGGACGCCGTCAGCCTCGGCAACGCCCGGCCCCTGATCCCGCTCCAGATCGACCCACCCGACCACGCCCAGTACCGGCGCCTGCTCGACCCGTTGTTCAGCCCCAAGAACATCGCCCACCTGGTACCCGGCATCACCCAGCGCGTCACCGAACTCATCGACGACGTCATCGCCGAGGGCCACTGCGACTTCAGCACCGACTTCGCCATCCCGCTACCGGTCCTGGTCTTCGGCGACATGCTCGGCCTGCCGCACACCGATCATCCGGCCCTGATGTCGATCGTCAACGACATCATGCGCCCAAGCCCACAAGACCCCGAACGCCGCAGCGCCGCCCGCGCCGGCGAACGCTGCTACGCCCTGTTCTCCCAGGCCCTGGACGAACGGGCCCAGACACCGCAGAACGACCTACTCACCCAGCTGCTGCAAGCCACGGTCGACGGGCGACGACCGAGCCGCGACGAGCTTTTGGACATGTGCTACATGCTTCTGCTCGGCGGCATGGACACCACCAGTGACGCCCTCGAATGCGTCTTCGCGTTCCTCGCCACCCACCCGGAACACCGCCGGCAGATCGCCGCGGACCCCGGCATCGTCCCTACGGCCGTCGAAGAGCTGCTGCGCTGGGAATCGCCGACCTCCAGCGTGCGCCGGTACCTCCTGCAGGACAGCGAACTCGGCGGCTGCCCACTGAGCGCCGGCCAACGGGTCAACGTCGTCCTGGCGTCCGCCAACACCGACGACGATCACGACCCCCGGGCCTTCGACGTCGACCTGCGCCGCACCCCGAACCACCACATCGCCTTCGGCGCCGGCGTCCACCGCTGCCTCGGCGCCCACCTGGCCCGGATGAAACTCCGGATCGCCCTGCAGGAATGGCACCGCCGCATCCCCGACTACACCCTGACACCCGGCCATCAGCTCGACCACCGCCTCGGCGGAACCCTGCGATACCTCGAACACCTACCACTGAGCTGGCCGATACCACCGCACGCGACGGGACCGGCCTGATGACCGACACAATGCAGCGCCTGCTCGCCGTCTGATGGCCGGACCGGTTCAGTACGAGGGCTTACACGTCGGCGACGTGTCAGGGCTAGTTCCTGACAACCAGTCAGCAAATCTGTCGGGGATCGGTCAACTCCGAACGGCTTACTTGGTGCTCGCTAGGCGCACCACTATGCGTCTGATCAGGGGATATCGCGCGTCGTAAAGCGTTGGGGGCATGGCTTCACCGCCCATACCGCTCCAGTCCCCCGTCTTCGGGCTTTTCGCCTGATTGAACGCATTTCCGCACGTCAGAAGTTTGTTACGGACGGGCGCGGATTTTATCGTGCTCTGCCTCTCTTGTGCTGTCCACCGGAGCGCGAGCATGATGAGCCCATCGCTCACGGTGTCTGGCCGGACCGCCTCGGTAATCTTACGGCGGGGGGATTTCGGACGCCGGCCAGCCTATGCCGGCGGGATCTCAACTTCTGCTGCCCGCAAGGCATGTGTGACCCAGGGAGGGCACTATGTCCGACGAACAGTCCAACATCGCCATCGTCCAGGATCTCTACGCCTCACTCAGCAAGGGAGACACGGCGCACGTCCAAGAGGCCCTCTTGGACGACCAGGTGCTCCTGCAGGTCTCCGGCAGCCACCACTCGCACGCCCGCGAGCACACGGGCAGTCAAGACACCGCCTCCTACGTCCCGTTCGTGCAGAGCCTCGCGAGCGACGTCACGATCGAGCCCGAGACCATCGCCGCCGCCGGGGACCAGGTGTTCGCCGTGCTCCACATCCAAGGCCACCGCACAGACGCACCCAGCCGTGCACTGGACGTCCGCGAAGTGCAGGTCTTCACGCTCGCCAATGGAAAGATCACGCAGGTCACCAACTACTCCGGCGACCAGCAGGCCAAGGACGAGTTCTTCGCCTGATACAACCCTCCGAGAGTTTTCACACGCAGGCCTTCGAGCGGTGCTCGAAGGCCTGCGCGCATGGTGGCGACAAGCGCCGACAGCCACGCGAACCCGCGTATCGGTTTCATGCGGATCTCCCCCTCCCCACGCGGGGAACCGGCCACTGCCAGAGAACCGGCAGACCATGGGCACAGCCTCCTGTGACCACCCGAATCACGGGCCGACCCCAAGCTGAAAGCCCAGGCCGACCTGGCACATCATGGAAACCATGTAAGTACACGCAGATGCTGGCAGCCGGCGCCGCAGAACACGTACGCGATGGCCCGCGCCTGCCGCTCCCGGGCGGCAGGCGCGCAGGGCCGCTTGCGTCGCACGGTCCGACCGGCCCACGACCTCAATGAGAGGCACCCTGAGAGATCGGCTGCCAGGATCGGGCCGGCGTGTACGTCGCCCACCCTGCGTCCGGATCGCCTCCGTCGATGCCGGGCCCGCATGCATGCGCGAGCCGGGCCTGCGTCCGCGTCTACCGGTCTTTGATCTTGACGGCTGGACACGCCGTCTTAGCCTGCTACTGGCAGGGGCAGGCTAACGGGCGGCGGAGAGCAGATACTCGAGGGCATGACCGACAAGTCGCCGCTTGGGCTGTTTCTCCAGGCCCGCCGTGCCCAGCTCAAGCCCGAGGACGTCGGGTTGGACCTCTACGGCGAGCGCCGTAGGGTGCCCGGGTTGCGGCGTGATGAGCTGGCCGGCCTGGCCGGGGTGAGCGAGTCGTACTACATCCGGTTGGAGCAGGGGCTCTCGCTCAACGCCTCGCCGGAGGTTCTCGACGCGATCGCCCGGGCATTGGGCTTGGACGAGACCGAGCGCCTGCATCTGCACGACTTGGCGCACGCCGGGCGCCGGCATCCGCGGAAAGGGGCCCGTGGCCAGCGGCCCGAGCAGCTGGCGGAGGCGACCGGTGCCCTGATCACGGCCTTCGGCCAGACCCCGGTCGTGGTCCTGGGGCGGCGCAGCGATGTGCTCGGCTGGAACCGTACCGGGCACGCCCTGTTCGCCGGGCACCTCGATCTGCGGGACCCGCAGAGCCCGCAGGCGCGGCCGAACACCGCGCGTCTGGTCTTCCGCGACCCGCACACCCGGGAGCTGTACGGCGAGGACTGGCCGAAGAAGGCCAGGGACGCGGTCGGCCGGCTGCGTGTGGCGGTCGGCCGCAACCCGGAGGACCCGCTGCTGGCCGCACTGATCGGCGAGCTCGTGATGCACAGCCGGGAATTCACCGAGCTGTGGTCCGAGCATCCGGTGCGCGCATGGGACCTGGCCACCTATCGGATGCACCACCCGGCGGTCGGGTCCCTGGAGGTCACCCAGCAGGCGATGGCCGTACCCGGTGTGAAGGGCCAGCGCCTGGTGGCGGTCACCCCGTGTGACGAGGCTGCGCGCAACGCCCTGGCCCTGCTCGCGCACACCGCGGCGCACGGCGCCGGAGCCAGCGCCGGCTCGACGGACACCACCCACAAGCCCGTGAACACAGCTCCCCGCTGATTCACCCAGGCACAACACAGGACAGGAGTCATCAGCATGTCTACCAGCACGCTCTACACCACCGAGGCGCTCTCCACCGGCGACGGCCGCAACGGTCGCGTACGCACCGTCGACGGGGTCCTCGAGCATGACCTCGTGGTCCCCAAGGAACTCGGTGGCCCAGGGGGAGAGAAGACCAACCCGGAGCAGTTGTTCGCCGCCGGGTACGCCGCCTGCTTCCACAACGGCCTGCGGCTGATCGCCGCCGAGCGTAAGACTCCCGTGCACGGATCGACCGTCGCCGCGACCGTCAGTCTGCTGACCATCGGCGAAGGCCGATTCAGTCTGGCGGTGGCCTTGGCCGCCCACCTGCCCGGCCTGGACCAGGCGTACGCGGACGAGCTGGTGCAGGCCACGCACCAGGTGTGCCCGTATTCGAACGCCACCCGGGGAAACATCGAGGTCACCCTCACCGCGACGGTCTGAACCGGGCGTGCCGTGGCCCGCGCCGCCGCGCGCAGCTCGACGGCGCGGGCCACGAGCCGTCTTTCCCCACTGCTGAACGCGGGCAGACGAACGGAGTCCCCATGGCCACCACCGCTGCACCCGGCACCCTGTTTCTGGGCGAGGTCGAGGTGATCAGGATCATCGAATACGAAGGAACCACCCGCCCGCCGGAAGCGATGTTCCCGGAAGTCGGCGCCGAAGCATGGGCCCTGAACCGCCCCTGGTTGGAACCAGAGTTCTGGGACGCCGAAGCGAACCTGCTGCGCACGTGCGTGCAGACCTTTGCGTTGCGCAGCGCCGGAGCGGTCATCCTGGTCGACACCGGCGTGGGCAACGGCAAGCAGCGTCCTGCACTGCCCGGCTTCCACATGCTCGACACCACTTTCCTCGCCCGGCTCGAAGTCGCAGGGATCGAACCCGAGGACGTCGACCTGGTGGTCAACACCCATCTGCACGCCGACCATGTGGGGTGGAACACCCGCGCGGTGGACGGGCAGTGGGTCCCCACCTTTCCCAACGCCCGCTATCTGCTTCCCCGCACCGACTACGAGTTCTGGGACCCGTCCGTCTCGCCCGCACGGCGTATCGGTCAAGCCAACCTCAACGTGTTCGAGGACAGCATCGCCCCGCTCGTGCGGCACGGGCAGGCGCGGTTGTGGGACGAGCGCCACGTCATCGACGAGAACCTGACACTGGTCGCGGCGCCCGGCCACACTCCCGGTTCCTCAGTGCTGGAGCTCGAGTCGCAGGGCGAGCGGGCCGTGTTCGTCGGCGACGTGCTGCACAACCCGATCCAGGTGGTGCGGCCCGACTGCAACAGCTGTTTCTGTGAGGACGAAGCCGCCGCCCGGGCCACCCGCCGCCGAGTCCTGGGCGAAGCCGCCGACCGGCGCCGGATCGTCGTGCCCGCCCACGTCCGCGGACGACGCCCGGCCATGACGGTCGAGCACGCCGGATCCGGCTTCGCCATCGGATCGTGGATCGAATTCGCATCGGAGGAATCGGCATGACAGCCATGCGAGGTGGGTCGTGTACGGCGGATGTGACGGACTGGGATACGCGCACTGTGATCGTCCGCACCGCCCAGGGCCGGGTGCGCGGGCTGGCTCGCCCGGGTGACCAGGTGTTCCGGGCGATCCCCTACACCACCGCGCCGGTGGGCCCCGGGCGCTTCGCCCGCCCCGAGCCGCACGTCGGGTGGGACGGGATCCGCGACGCGACCAGGCCGGGGCCCAGAGCTCCGGGTCTGGAGCGCACCGACTTCGGCGCGCTGGACCTGAGCCCGGTTCTGGGCACCATCCGCGAGTCGGCAGGTGACTATCTGAGCGTCACCGTGACCACCCCGGACACGACCGCTCGCGGACTGCCGGTCCTGGTGTACCTGCACGGCGGCGGCCTGACCTCCGGGACCGGGCAGGCTGACCTGTACGACGGTGCCTCCTACGCCCGTGACGGGATCGTCCTGGTGACGGTGAACTACCGCCTCGGGGCGCCCGGGTGGCTGCACCTGCCCGACGCACCGGACAACCGCGGCCTGCTCGACGTCCTCGCGGCGCTCGGCTGGGTCGCGCAGAACATCCACGCCTTCGGCGGCGACCCGGGCCGGGTGACGGTGGCCGGGCAGTCGGCCGGTGCGATGATCGTGGCCTGCCTGCTGGCCGCACCGGCGGCCGAGGGCCTGTTCTGCCGCGCGATCAGCCAGAGTGGCAACGGCCTGTGCGCCTACCGGCCCGAGCACGCGTACCTGGTCACCAGGTCGTTCGCCGGGATGCTCGCCCAGCCTCCGACCGCCGAGGCGCTGGGCCGGCTGCCGGACGAGCGCCTGGTCCAGGCGCTCGCGTTGATGCCCGGGATCGACCACGCGGCCCACGGCCTGCTGGACCCCACCTTGGGAAACAGCCCGCTCAAGCCGGTCATCGACGGCGAGGTGCTGACCGGGCAACCGGCCGACGTGGTGCGCGCCACCGGGCGCAGCACGGCCGAGAGCCTGCTCATCGGCTCCAACGCCCAGGAGGGGAATCTCTACCTGGTCCCGCACAGCGCGGCCCGACCGGTGACCGAAGCCGATCTGGCGGCCATCGCCGCTCGCCGCTCCCACGAGCCGCAGCAGCTGATCAGCGGTTACCGCGCCCGGCATCCCGACGCGGACCCCGGCGACCTGGCCGGCCGGATCATCACGGACCTGTTCAACGAGGGCAGCCAGGCGCTGGCCTCGGCGCACGCCGCCGTGCCGGGCGCGCGCACCTTCGGGTACGAATTCGCCTGGCGGTCTGCGGCCTTCGGCGGCACTCTGGGCGCCTGCCATTGCGTCGAACTGCCATTCACCTTCGCCGCCAGCAACCTGCCCGCGCTCTACGGCGAACGCGGCTTGCTCGGACCGGGCATGTCGACGCATGCGCCGGGGGCTGGAGAAGCCATCGCTGCCCTCGCCGCCCGTACGCACGCGGCTTGGGCCTCGTTCGTCACCGACGCGGATCCGGGCTGGAGCGCACGATCCGGGCACGACCTGACCACCATGCGTATCGACGACACGTGGGAACTGATCGAGAGCGCGAACAGCGGATCGTCCAGGTCGGTGGGGAGCCCGCGGTCATGAGGCGGGCGTGGCGGTGCGTCGCGCCAGAGTGGCGGGGTAGTCCTCCAGCGTGATGTTGCTGGCGGGCTTGTCGATGATCTTCATGAGGGGCCCGGCCAGCGAGAGCGAGGAGAACATCAGGTTGCGCGCGCGGATGCCCAGGCGGGTGTTCGGCGCTAGCCTGCGTTGACCTTCTGGGAAACGGAGGCATAGCCGCGGATCCTGGCTTCGTAGTGGGCGAAGGCGCTGTGGTGGTCGCCGTCGGCTTTGGCGATTTCGCCTGCCAGTACGTAGGCGCCGACCAGGGCCAGGCCCGTGCCGAAGCCGCCGAGGGCGTTGCCGTAGGCGGCGTCGCCGAGCAGGACTACCCGGCCCTTGCTGTAGTGGTCGAGAGTGGCGCGGCTGATGGGGTCCATGGAGAACTCCTCGGCGTGCGGGAGGTTGTCCATGAGCTCGGGCAGCCGCCAGCCGCCGCCTGCATACGCGGTCGCGACCTGCTGCTTCTGGAGGTCGACGTCGTCACGCGCGGGCGGGAGCGGGTCGGCGGCGAAGACGAAGAACGCAGGGGCCTTCGATCCGCCGAGGGCGGCCATGCGGCCGGGCTCGTTGTACATCACGTCGTCGCCGGTGTCGAGCTTGGCCAGGACGTAGTAGTAACCGAGATGCCTGACATAGTCGGACTCGGGGCCGAAGGCGAGGGAACGGGCGGTGGAGTGCATGCCGTCGGCGCCCACGACGATGTCGGAGGCCTGCGGTGCGGCGTGGGTGAAGGTGACGTCGACACCGGCGGCGGTCTCGGTCAGCGAGGCGATGGAGTTTCCGAAGAGGTATTCACAGGACTCTGCGGTGGGGTCGTAGCTGATGCGGGCCAGGTCGCCGCGGGGAACGTTGGTCTCGCCGCCGGCGAAGGCGCCGGGGATGGTGTCGATCTTGCGGCCCTTGGCGTTGACCAGGATGCCGTCCGCGTTCTCGACGTGGGCGTCCTTGACCGTGTCCAGGATGCCCATCCGGGCCAGGACGGTGTGGTGGACGGGCCCTTTGAAGTCGACGGCCTGGCCGCCCGCGCGGATTTCGGAGGCCTTTTCGACGATGGTGACGTCGTAGCCGTGGCGGCGGAGCCAGTAGGCCAGGGCGGGGCCGGCGATGCTGGCGCCGGAGATCAGGACGCGCTTGCCGTTCATGGGGTTCGGTTCCTTGTCGGGCGGTTGCCTGCTCGCGGCGTGATGTCAGTCGTCGGTGGCGAGGGCGGCGAAGACTCGATCGAGGTGGTCGAAGGCGTCCTGCACGGTCGCCTGCATGGTGGCGGCGGCCGTATCTTGTGCCGACCGGGCCAGCACGCAGGCGCCGATGTCGTCGATGATGACCTGGATGACGGCGACCAGCGCGGCGGCGTGGCTGTAGGCCACGACGGTGGGGATGTCCGGGTCGGTGGCGATGATGGCGTCGCAGATTGTTCGTGTCTGCCGTTCGCGCTCCTCCAGCGCGAAGCGGCGCAACACCGCGCTCTCCAGGCACTGGGCGGGGAACTCGCCGCGCGCTTCGTGCAGCTGTGTGGTGCGGTAACGCTCGATGTCTTCGCGTATCAGCGGTTCGAGCGCCCGGGCCGGGCTGATCCCTTGCTCGCGATCCCGCGTCACCCGGCCGTAGCGCTCGCGGATGGTCTCGGCCAGATCGAGCACCAGGTCCTGCTTGGCCGGGAAGTAGTTGTAGACGGTCTGTTCCGACACCTCTGCGGCTCGTGCGACCTCGGTCATGGTCACCGCGTCGTAGCCCTTCTCGGCGAACAGCAGGGCCGCCGCGTCGGCGAGGCGGCGGCGTGTCTGCAGCTTCTTGCGGTCACGGAGACCGCTTTCCCGGGGCACAAATTTAGAGTAGCACTATTTTAGGGTTACTCAAACTTTTTGGAGCCGACCTGGACGGGACGCAGGAAGAAGCCGGAGTTGGGCTCGCCGCCGAGCAGTTGGGCGATCCCGCCGCTCAGGGTGTACGTGGAGCCGTCGGGTCCGGCGCTGATACCGCTGGTGACCGGATCGGTGACGGTGTCCGTGACGGTGGCCGTGGCGCTGGTCCAGTCGTTGCTGGGGCATACCCGTTCCACCACCGCCGCGTTGCCCGACAGCAGGCCGCTGCTGACCGTCGCGATCGAGCCGTCCGGCAGCGTCGTCTCCGCTGCGACGAGGGGGACCAGGTTGGTGTTGAGCCGCACAAGGGTGGCCCGGTCCGGGTGGTCGAGCGGCACGCGCACGAGGGTGCCGTCGGCCTTGGTGACGATGAGCAGGTGCCCTGGTACCAGGGATAACGCTGTGGCGCCCAGGTTGGTCAGGAGAGTGGAGACGTCGACCGTGCCTGCCAACAGGTCGCTGTCCAGGAAGACGGACGCGTGGCCCTGGCGATCGATCCTGAAGATCGTGTGGGTCAGGCCGTCGACGGCGTAGGCGGTACCGTCCGGGGCGACCACCACGTCGGACACCAGATGCTGGGGTCCGACGTCGCCGGCCTTGGTCAGGTCTACGTACCACTGCCGGGCTCCGGTGCTCAGGTTGTAGCTGGCGACACCGGCCACCCCCAGTTTGACTCCGCTCGCGGACCCGTCGGCGAAGCCGTAGTCGACGTTGGTGACGAGCACCCGGTTGCGGGCGAGGTCCAAGGCGACGCCCTGGGTGGATATCAGCCTCGGGTCGTCGACCAGGGTGCGCACATTGCCGTTCTGGCCGACGACGGAGACGGTGGGGTCCTTGAGCGAGCCCACCACGAAGCTCTTCGTCGCGGCGTCGTAGGCGACGGAGTGCGGAAACACGTCCGGGCCCTTGGCGAAGATCGTTTCCGCGGTGGTCCGGGCTGGCCGCGTAACCGTCTGGGTCTGACCGGGGGCCGCCGCGTGGGCGACGGCCTCGGTCGATCCCGAGACGGCGATCAGCGCCGCGATGCCGCCGATTGCCAGGCGGGCTCGTGTCTTCATAGGAGACTCCTTGTGTGGTTTGGCCGGTGCAGCCCTCGTCATGGCGCACGAAGAGGGCGGGGCTCGTGGGATCAATCATGTGCCGACACAGAAGAAGTAGCCTGACCCTCTCAGTGTCAGCCGATCGTCCTTCGCTTTCGCGGGCGGCCGGGTCATGGCTTCGGCGGCGGTGTATCGATACTCCCGAATGACAGCGTTGTCAATACGAAAATCTCACCGCGTCCGCCCGACTTCGGGGGCGCCACCGTCACCCCGAGAGGTCCGACTTCTGGCGGACCTTCTTCGCTGCCAGGCTCCTGCCTGCACTGATACATCGATGTACCTGCGGAACGCGAATGTGCCTTCTTCCCTCGGCCCGCCCGGTCCCGGAGCATTGATCGACGGGCCGGAATCCACGCGGCCAGCGGGCCGGGGACAGGCACCCGACAGGTGGAAGGAAGAGTACTGTGACTGACTCGGAGCGCAGTGGGCCGGGCACCGGCTCGCGGATCGCGCTGCTGGCCTTCGCCCAGCTGATCATCTCGGTCGACTACAACATCGTCTACGTGGGACTGCCGAGCATCGGTCGCGGGCTCGGCTTCTCCGCGCAGTCGCTGCAGTGGGTGGTCAGCGGGTACGCCGTCGGGTTCGGCGGCTTCCTGCTGCTCGGCGGGCGCTCAGTCCTGGCCCGGGCTGGGGTTCGTGGCGGTCGGCCTGATCCTGTTCGGGCTCTTCCTGCTGCTGGAGAGCCGCACCGCCGACCCGCTCGTGCCGCTGCAGCTGCTGAAGGTGCGCACGCTGGTGGCTGCGATGGTCCTCATCTTCGTCTTCATGGGCATGCTCAACCCGCAGTACTACCTGGTGACCACCGACCTGCAGACCGTGCTCGGCTTCGACCCGCTGCGCGCCGGGCTGGCGTTCCTGCCGCTGAGCGCGGCGAGTGTGATCGGGTCCACCAGGATCCTGCCGTTCCTGCTGCGCCGGTTCGGGCCGGCCACCACGCTGAGCATCGGCCTGCTCGGCTCGGCGCAGGAATCGGCGCCGGACCAGCAGTCCGGGCAGAGCCCGCAGCAACAGCTGGACCTGCATGAACAGCCGGAGCAGAGCCGGACCGAGAGCGAAGTCTCGGTGTGTAGCGCACCGGCCCGCGGGCCGCGGCGACGATCACCTGGACGCTCCACTTCCCGCCCACCCGGTCCAGCACGTGGCGCAACTGGCACACTTCCACGTTCCCGGCGGCGGGGACCTGCGCCAGGTCGGCAGCCTCACCCGACACTCGTGTACCTCCCAACCGGCAGTCCCGATCACAGTCGCCTCCAGGCTGCGGCGGCGCCGCGCGGGCGGCCCGCCCCGTGCAGTGCGGGCCCGCAGTGTCCGCCTGATTCATCCAGTATATCCGGTTTATCGAGCGAAAGAGAGTGGGCCCGATGAGTCTCGGAGCCCGGACGCGGGCCGACGTGTTCTCAGCCCTGCTTGATCGTTGACGAGGATTTTACGCAGCGATCCGGGCGGCCCGGCGGCCCCCTTCGAACCGGCCGGCGCGGGCACCGGAGGTTTGCGGGAACCCTCCACCGTAGGCCCGTTTTTCCGGTGAGTTGCCAGTCCTATACGGGTCCAGATTCACCCGGTGAGCTCGACAGTCTTCTGAGAAACCTCGAAAGGCGAGGAGCTGTTGCAGGCCATTGTCCTGTGATCAATTCTCTGTTCTAATGGCCAGGCGCGTCCTCAGGCTTTCTTCAGGGTGAGACGCGTATCGGGAGTTCGTAGAGATCCACGGGGTTTGCCATGAGCACACGCTTTTCTGCTTTCCCGCCTTCCCGTCATACAGCCCGTATCCGCCGTGCCGCCGCCACCGTCGCCGCGGGGGCACTCCTGCTGACCGGCACGGCCGGCCCGGCCGCGGCGGCAGGCGGGGCAGTACACGCAGGTGGCGCGCAATCGGCCGGTACGCCGACGCCGCGCTCCCTGCCGAACCGGGCCACCGCCGAACAACTGCCGGCGCACGGCCCGAAGGTCATCACGCCGGCGAAACCCGAGGCCGGCCCGGTGCCGCCCGCGTTGCCGGACGCGGCCACCCGGCATCCCGGCACGCTCTACCTCCTGCAACCCGGCTGCGTCACGCTCGACGCGCACGGCAAGGTTCTGACACCTGCCGCCCTGGCCGGGCCGGCCGCGAACTCCGCGCCGGCGTCGAAACCGCAGCCGGGACTGCACGACGAGCCCGCCGTCACGGCCCGCACCCCCGAGCACGCCGGGGCCGGAACGGGTAAGAGCCCTGCGACCTCCGCGCCGGCCGCGTGCGTCGGCCCGAAGGCGACCGGGCCCGGCGCCCCGAAGTCCGCCGCCGCGCCGTCGGCGCCCGCCGGTCCGCTCGCGCTCGCGCCCGCCGCGAACACCGTGCCGGGCGCGCCGACCGCGGTCACGGGTGTCGCGCAGAACGGGGCGGTGAAGGTCAGCTGGACCGCTCCGTCCAGTAACGGCGGCAGCACGATCACCTCGTCCAAGGTGACCGCGAGTCCCGGCGGTGCGACGGCCACGGCGACCGGTACCGCGACGACCGCCACTGTCACGGGTCTGACGAACGGCACCGCGTACACGTTCAAGGTGACGTCGACGAACTCTGTCGGGACCGGCGCCGCTTCGTCCGCCTCGGCCGCGGTCACTCCGGCCACCGTGCCGGGCGCGCCGACCGCGGTCACGGGTGTCGCGCAGAACGCTGCGGTCAAGGTGAACTGGACCGCCCCGGCGAGCAACGGCGGCAAGGCGGTGACGTCGTACAAGGTGACGGCGAGCCCCGGTGGCGCGACGGCCACCGTCACCGCGCCGACTGTCACCGCGACCGTCACCGGTCTGACGAACGGCACCGCGTACACCTTCACGGTGACCGCGACCAACGCGATCGGTACCAGCGCCGCCTCCTCGCCGTCATCGGGAGCGACGCCGGTCACCGTTCCCGGCGCCCCGTCCGGTGTGAGAGGCACGGCGGGCGACGGTTCGGCGGTGGTGAAGTGGACTGCTCCGTCGAGTAGCGGCGGTAGTGCGGTGACGTCGTACAAGGTGACGGCAAGTCCCGGTGGCGCGACGGCCACCGTCACCGCGCCGACGGTCACCGCGACCATCACGGGTCTGACCAATGGAACTGCGTACACCTTCACGGTCACCGCGACCAACGCGATCGGCACCGGCGCCGCCTCGGCCGCGTCCAGCCCGACCACCCCGATCACCGTCCCGGGCGCCCCGACCGCGGTGACCGGCCGCCCGCGCGACTCCGCGGCGACGGTGTCCTGGACGGCACCGGCCAACACCGGCGGCGGCGCCATCACCTCCTACACGGTGACGGCGAACCCCGGCGACTTCGAGGAGACCTTCGACGGACCGGCCACCACCGAGGAGATCTTCGACCTCGACAACGGCACCGCCTACACCTTCACCGTGACGGCGGCCAACACCGACGGCACCGGCCCGGCCTCGGCCGCCTCCGCCGCCGTCACCCCGCAGCCGGCCACCGCGCCCGGCCCGGTCACCGGGCTGACCAGCACCGCCGGCAACGCCCAGGCGACGTTCAGCTGGACGCCCCCGGCCAACGACGGCGGCGCCGACCTGTCCTTCACGATCGTCGAGGTCTACCGGGTCTCCGACAACGGCTCCGCCGGATACGCGGACGTCTTGTCCCCGGCGACCTCGGCGGTCATCACCGGCCTGACCGACGGCGTCGGCTACTACGCGGTCGTGTACGTGGAGAACGAGTCGTACTACTCCAGCACCTCGGTCACCGGCGCCGACTTCACCCCCGAGGCCGGACCGCAGCCGGCCCCGCCGGCCGGCGTCACCGCGACGCCGGGCAACGGCCAGGCCACCGTGACGTGGACCGCACCGGTCCAGAACGGCGGCTCGGCGATCACCGGCTACGTCATCACCGCGTATGACGAGAGCACCGACGCACAGGTCGGCTCCCCGGTCACGGTCAGTGCGCAGACCACGAGCACGGTCGTCACCGGACTGACCAACGGAGACCAGAGCTACTTCGGCGTCTCCGCGAAGAACGCCAACGGCGCCGGCCCGGCACTGTTCAGCTCGGACGTCGTGTCGGCCGGCCCGCCCGGTGCGCCGACGGGGGTCAAGGCCGACCCGTCCAACGGCGAGCTGTTCGTCTCCTGGACCGCCCCCGCGAGCAACGGCGGCTCGACGGTGACCGCGTACACCGTCACCGTGTCCGGACCGAGCGGCCCGGTCGCGCAGCAGACCAGCTCGACCACCACGGCACTGGTCTCCGGCCTGGCCGACTACACCGACTACACCGCGACCGTGACCGCGTCCAACGACGTCGTGGCCGGCGCCGTCTCGGTCCCCTCCACCGCCGTGGCGCCCAGCGCGCAGGACCTGTCGGCCGGGCCGAGCCTGACCCAGCTGCCGCCGGGGGTCAGCCCCTCGGACCTCGCCGAGCAGAACTCGTCGCCGGTCATGTCCGGCAACGGGCGCTACGTGTTCACCGAGGATGAGAACGAGCTTCTGTGGCGCTTCGACATGCAGACCGGGCAGAAGGTCGAGGTGTCCTTCGACCCGGGCGGGAGCCCGGTTGGGGTGTACGGCTGGACCGGCACCCAGGGAACGGTCCCGATCAGCGCCAGCTACGACGGCAACGTCGTCGCGTTCGTCGTCCAAGGCCCCGACTCGGCGGCCGGCGACGCACAGGACGTCTACGTGCGCAATGTCAGCGCGGGCACGACGGTTCTGGCCAGCCCGAACGCCGCCGGCACGCTGTCGGTCGGGGACACCAGGGACGTCGAGATCTCCTCGGACGGCAGCGCCGTCGTGTTCGAGATGACCGGCGGCACGGATATGGCCCAATCCTCGTCGTGCTCGGACACCAGCCTCTACCGCTTCAACGTGGCCAACAAGGAGCTGAGCTACGTCGACCCGACCCCCGCGATCCCGCAGAACCTGCTGAAAATCGGCTCGGTCCTGTGCGCGAGCCCGTCGATCTTCTACGGCTTCGCGATCTCCGGGAACGGCGACACGATCTCGGTCGGCGCGGACCTCACCGTCTACTGCGTGCCCTGCGACGACGGCAGCGAGGGAGAGCTCGAGCAGGACCAGCTCATCATCATCAACGCGGGCGCCGGCGGCGCGAGCAGCGCCGTCTGGTACAGCGGGCTGTCCAGCCTCGTGGACTTCGACGGTGTTTACATGTTCGAAGGACCGATGTTCCAGTTCCCCTTCATGGACACCGCGGGCGACGAGATCGACGCCACCATATCGAACGACCCGAACGGCCGGCCGGACAACTCGATCGTGCAGATCAACACGGCCGCCCCGCAATCGATACCGAACTACGACGACCCGTTGCCGCCGTACAGCTCGGTGGACGCCCTCAGCGGCAACGGCTCGATCGCCCTGGGCGACATATTCTACAACGACGCGTCAGGCCACGCCGTCGACCAGGCCATCGCGCTGAACATCGCCACCGGCGACATCGCCGTGCTCTCGCAGATCGACGGGCAGGTGGGCCAGGGCGATTCGGAGCCTGACCGCGGCGGGATCGACTGGGCCGGAGACTCGGTGGCGTTGGAGACCAACGCCGACAACCTGCTCGGACTCGGGAACTCGCCCTGGGAGATCACCTCCAACACGGTGCTGCTCGCGCTCTCCTCCCTGCCCGGCCTGACCCCCGGCCAGACCCAGGGCTGCGGCTGCCCGGACTCGCTCGGCGGGGCCGGACCGGTACAGGACCGACCGGGTGACCCGGTCAACACGGCGACCGGGGCGTTCACCGAGACCGCGAACGACGGCGGTGTGCCGACGGCCGGGGTGCCGTTCGACTTCGACCGCACCTACAACTCGAACGACACCACACCCGGCCCGCTGGGCGCCGGCTGGTCCGAGCCGTACCAGGCCTCCCTGTCGATCGCCTCGAACGGCACGGTCACCATGACCGCGGAGGACAGCCGACAGGGCACCTTCACCCCCATGGTCGACGGCAGTTACAGCCCGGGTCCGGGAGTGACCTCGACGCTCACGCACACCTCTTCCGGGTACACCGTCACCCTGCCGACCCAGCAGACGGACACCTTCGACACCACCGGCCGGCTCACCGCCACAGCCGACCGCAGCGGCCAGGGGTTGGCCTTCCACTACACCGGCACTCAACTGACCAGCGTGACCGATGCGTCCGGGGGCGTCACGACACTGACCTACAACGCGACCTCCGGACTGCTGACCGGGGTGAAGCTGGCCGACGGGCGCAGTATCGGCTACGGCTACAACGCCGCCTCACTGCTCTCCTCGGTGACCGCGGTCGACGGCACGACGACCTCCTACGGCTACGACTCCGGGGGCCGGCTGACCACGATCACGAACCCGAACGGCCAAGTGGTCACCAAGAACACCTATGACTCGACCACCGGACGGGTCACGTCGCAGGTGACAGGCGACGGCGCCGACTCGGCGAGCATGTCGTGGAACGCTGCCACCCAGGTCGCCACGTACACCGCGGCGAACGGCGGCGTCACCACGGACTACTACGCGGGCAACGTGCTGTTGCAGTCCGCGGACCCGGACGGCGGCATCACGTCGTACACATACGACTCGCACCTGAACGTGACCGCCGTCACCGACCCGGACGGTGCCACGACCACGATGACCTATGACCAGGCCGGGCAGATGCTCACGCGCAGCGCCCCGGCGTCACTGGGCTACACCGAGTCGTGGACATACGACGGCAAGGGCAACGTGCTGACGTACACCAACGGTGACGGCGGTACCACCACCTACACCTACGACGCGGACAACAGGGTCGCGACCGAGAAGGACCCGGCCGGGGCCACCACCAAATACACGTACAACGCTGCCGGACAGCCTGCCACGGTGACCAACGGCGACAGCGGGAAGACCACCTACGCCTACAACACCGCCGGCGACCTGCTGTCGACCACGGACCCGATGGGCTACGAAACGACCGCGACGTACGACACATCCGGCCGAATAGCCACCGAGACCACACCACTGGGCAACGTGACCGGGGCCAACGCGGCCGCGTACACGACCGCCTACACCTACTTCACCGACGGCGACCTGCGGACCAGCACGGACCCGCTCGGCAACGTGACCACCTACGGCTACGACCCGGCCGGGAACCTCACCTCCGTCACCGATCCGACCGGAGCCAAGACCACCTACACCTACGACGCCTCGGGAGATGTGCTCACCAGCACCGACCCTGCCGGAAGCAAGACCACGTACACCTACGACGCAACCGGCGATGAGAAGAGCGCTACCGACGCCCTGGGCGACAAGACCACGATGGTGTACGACCCGGCCGGCCAACTGGCAAGCTCGGTCAGCCCACTGGGCAACGTCTCCGGCGCCAACCCGGCCGCGTACACGATCACGTACACCTATGACGGCGACCGGCATCTGCTCTCCGAAACCGACGCCCTCGGCTACACCAGCGCCAGTACGTACGACGCGCTGGGCCGCCAGATGACGAGCACCGACCCGCTCGGCCGGGTCTCGAAGAACACCTACGACGCGGACGGCAACCTCACCTCCGCCGCCGACGCGGCCGGGGATACCAACTCCTTCGGCTACGACGCCGACGGCCGGCGCGTCTCCATCACCGACCCGCTCGGCGACAAGACGACCATCGCGTACGACCTCGACGGCAACGAACTCAGCTCCCAGACGCCGCTGCACGAGAAGACGTCGTGGACGTACGACCCGGACGGCCACGTGCTGACCGAGATCGACCCCCGCGGCAACGCCACCGGCGCGACCGCGGCGGCCTATACGACCAAGTACGTCTATGACGCGGCCGGTGACCTGCTCTCGCAGACCGACCCGCTCGCCGGGACGACCGCGTACGGCTACAACGCCGACGGCGACCGGGTGAGCCGGACCGACCCCGACGGCGGCGTGACGAACTACACCTACAACGCGGACAACAGCCTGCTGACCGCTAAGGACCCGCTCGGTCGAGTGAGCACGACCGCCTACACACCCGCCGGCTACGTGTCCTCCACGGTCGACCCGACCGGGGCGAAGACCAGCTACACGTACTACCCCACCGGCCAAGTCGCCACGCAGACCGCGCCGGACGGCAACGCGACCGGGGCGAACGCGGCCGCCTTCACCATCTCCTACACCTATGACGCCGACGGCAACCGCACCAAGGCGATCGAGCCGGGCGGCGCCGCCACGACCACGACTTACGACGCCGACGACCGCGCGTTGTCCACAACCGACCCCGACGGAGACGTGACCACCACCGGCTACGACGCCGACAGCGAGACGGTCTCGGTCACGGACCCCGACGGACACGCGGTGACCTCGGCCTACGACAACACCGGGCGCCTGTCCTCCAACACCGACGCGCTCGGGGACACGACCACCTACGGCTACGACGCCGACGGCCACAAGACCGCGCAGACCACGCCGCTCGGAGACAAGACCACCTGGACCTACGATGTCGACGGCCAGTTGACGAAGAGCACTGATCCGCGCGGCAACGCCTCCGGCGCGAATCCGGCCTCCTTCACCACGACCTACGGTTTCGACGCGGCCGGGAACCAGACCTCGGTGACCGACCCGCTGGGACACACGACCGCGACCGGTTACGACGCGGACAACCGGGTCGCCTCCAGCACCGACGCTCTCGGCAACCTCACCAAGTACACCTACGACTACGACGGCAACCTGACCAAGGTGACCGCACCCGGCGGAGCCGTGACCGCGTACACCGACGACGCCGACAGCGAGATCAGCAAGCGCACCGACGCCGACGGAAACATCACACAGTACGGATACGACGGCGACGGCCGCACGACCTCGGCCACGGACGCGCTCGGCGGAGTGGACACCGCGGTATTCGACCCCTCCGGCAACCGGACCTCGGCCAAGGACGCGCGCGGCATCTCCGCGACCACCACGTTCAACGCGCAGAACCAGCCCACGTCGATCGCCTACAGCGACGGCACCGCCTCGGTGGCCTACACCTACGACCCGGCCGGGCGCGCGATCACCCAGAACGACGGCAGCGGCGCCCACACCCTCGGCTACGACAAGGACGGCCGGCTCACCTCCGTCAGCGAACCGGCCGGCGGATCGTTCATCTACACCTACGACGCTTCGGGCAACGTGCTCGGCCGCACCTACCCCGGTGGCAGCCAACTGGCCTACACCTACGACAAGGACGGACAGCAGGCCACGCAGACAGCCGGCGGGGCGACCGTGAACTACGGCTACAACGCCGACGGTGAGCTGACCACCGCCCAACTGCCCGCCGCCAACGGGTACACCGAGACACGCACCTACGACAACGCCGGACGGATGACCGCCATCGCGGCCGCGTCGCCCGGCGGCGTCCTGAGTTCCTTCCAGCTGACGCTGAACGCCGACGGCCAGCCCTCCGCGGTCGCCGAGAACCGTTCCGGAGCGGCCAGCAACCAGTACTACACCTACAACACCCAGTCCGAGCTGGCCTCGGCCTGCTCCGCATCCACCTGCCCGGCCGGTGCCGGGTCGAACGCGTACACCTACGACCCGGCCGGCAACCGCCTGACCCAGAGCGCCGGCGGCACGAACACCACCTACGCCTACAACGCGGACAACCAGCTGACCAGCGCCACAACTGGTTCAACCGTGCAGGCGTACAAGTATGACGCCGACGGCAACGACACCGGCAACGGCACGGCCACCGACACCGTCACCTACAACGCAGTCAACCTGCCGGCCAAGGCCACCCAGGGGACGAACAACTACACCTTCGCCTACGACGCCCAGGGCGACCGGACCACGACCACGGACAACGGCGCCACGGTCGACACCGCGACCTGGGACCTGGACAACCCGCTCCCGCAACTGGCTGTGGACAACTCCACAGCGGGCGGAACCGTGGCCTACGCCTACGACCCGTTCGGCGACGTGCAGTCCGAGACCACATCCGCGGGCACCTCCTACGACACGCACGACTGGCTCGGCTCGGTCACCGACCTGACCAGCGCGACCGGCGTGGACCAGATCGCCGACTCCTACACCGCCACCGGTCAGGAGACGGTGAACCACCTGACCACCACACAGCCGCCGAACCAGTACGGCTACGCCGGATCGCTCGACGACCCCGCCCTGTCCGGCCTGCAGGACATGCGCGCACGCCAATACGACCCGGCGACCGCACGGTTCACCTCCACCGACCCGGTCACCCAGCCGACGACCGACCCGTACCTGTCGCCGTACACGTACGCCGACGGCGAGCCGACCGCGCTGACCGACCCGAGCGGGGACTCCGCGCAGGTGCCCTCGGGCTACTACCTGCCGGGCAGCCGGCAGCGGCACGACTTCGCGGTGCAGATGTCGTACGACCAGCTGTCGACGAACTACGGCGCGAACAACGTGTACGCCGACCTCGGGGCGGCCTACTACGGCCCGATCGGCAAACTGCTGGCCCTGCCCGGCGCCGGACGCAACGGCGGCGGCGGCCAGCCGGACCTGGTCGTGCGCCAACCGGCCGCGCCCTCCGCCCAGACCGCCGCCGGCGCGGCGAACAACTGGCTGGTGTACGAGGTCAAGCCCGCCACCGAGGCCGGCGAGCAGGGCGTGGTGCGCAACGGCATCGAGTACAACGGCGACAACATGATCAACCAGCTGGGCCGGTACCTCACCGGGATGCGCACCGCATACCCCGGGGCCCAGGTGAACCCCGGTCCGCCGGTCACGCCCGAGTCCGCCTACAACGCGGTCGACCAGAGCATCGAGGCCATCTTCAGCGCCCCGGACTGGGCCTCGTACGCCTCGGCCTACGCGAGCCCGGTGAACGCCGACATGGACGGGATCATCTTCTACACCAACTTCAAACCGACCCGGAACAAGGTGCCGTCCAAGCAGTTCCCCAAGGCCCTGCCGACGATCAAACTGTTGATGCAGGAGTCCGGCAGCGACCTGTCGGTCGACGAGTTCCTCGATGCGCTGATGGATGGCCAGCAGGTGGCCAAACCGACGTGCCAGACCGGCGCGGACTCGGGCGCGACCAACCCGTGGCTGTGGCCGGCCGCCGGTGGGGCGGGCGCGCTCGGCGCGGGCGGCTACTACGGTTACCAGTTCTACCAGAACCGCCTCCCGGACTGGCTGAGCGATGACAGCATCAACGAGTTCCTCGACTCCCAGGGCGTACCGGACTCGGTCGTCGGCGGCGCCTCCGGGGACCTCGGCTTCGCCGGACTGGCCGCGGAAGGCGGCGAACTGATCGGCGGGGACGAGATACTGGACGGGTTGCTGATGCTCGCGTTCCTGTAGCGGGCTCGGCGGGACCGGTTGGTACTTCGGAGGGCGGGCGTCGGCACACGGCGCCCGCCTTCCGCCGCGAACGACGGGAGGGAACGGCGCCGTGCTCAGACGCGAGGGCGATGGAGTGCGTTGGTGGATCGAACGCCAGGCGCTGCTGGGAAAGGCGGTCCCGCCGCCGTCCCTGGTCGCGGCCTGGTCCACGCTCAGCACGCCCACCGGAGCGGTCGAGTCGGCCGAGGCCGTGATCGCCCGGATCGAGGCCGACCCGGCGGCCGCGCGCTGGCGGCCAGGCCGCAGCCGGGTCAACGGCTACTGGAACGGCGAGCACGGCGCGGGCCGCTGGGACCAGGCGTCCCAGGTCCGGATCCTGGGCCGGGTCCGCGAACCGGACGGCGACGGGCTCGACCTGTCGTGGCACCTGCCCGACCCCGGCCGCCCGCCGGAGTACTACTGGGCCAGCACACTGAGATTGTCCGGCCACGCGCCCGGGCGGGCCGCCGGCGACCGGGCCGCGGGGGCGGCGGTCGACGCGTCCGGCGCCGGCCACTGGCGGTGGACGCTGGAAGCCGCGGCCGGCCGGTTCCGCGGGCCCGACCTCGACCTGGCGGCCGACCTGTTCACCGCGGTCCTGCACACGGTCGCCGAACGCCGCGAGACCTCGTGGGGCGCGGTGCTGCACGACCACGTCGCCCGCAACCGGCCGCTGCCGTGCGAGCAGTACCTCGGCTTCGAGATCAACGAGCCCGAGGCCGGCCGGGTCGCGCGCGGCTACTACTGGGCGAACCTGCTCACCGAGGGCCACCTGGCCGGTCTCGGCGGCAGTGCCGACGTGCGGCGGCGCTGCGGCCGGGCCGGCCTGGCCGCCGAACCGGTCGCCGGCCGCGACGCGTTGATCGTGCGAAGTGCCCGACCGCTGTCGCAGCTCGACGATGACACGCTCCGGACCTTGCGCGACGTGCTGCGGCCCGTGCTGGCCACGCGGCCGTACACCTATTACCAGGGACCGCCGATCCGGGTGCTCAAGGAGCCGGGCGCCGCCTCGCGCCGGATCCCGCCGGAGATCCAGAACCCATGGTTCGAAGACGACGGTCCGATGAACGGCCTCGGCGCCGGGTATCGGCTCGTTCCCGACGAGTGAGGGCCACGGCCGGACGTCATCGCGGCGCGTGCGCCTCGGCTTGGCTGCGCAGGCACGTGCAGAGGAGGCCCGCCGTGACCGCCACCGTCTCCGCGTCCGCGACATCGCGCACTTACCCGTCGGTATCAGTACGCTGTTCGCTCCGCCCGACGTCCGGTGGCCGTGCCCGTCCGCTGACCGCAGGCCGGCCCCCCTCGCGCGGCCGACACCGTCCCCGACCCACTCCCAAGGACACGACATGAGCATCGACGACCTCCACGCCGCCGCCCCCGGCCGGCCGCGCCCGGCTGCCTTCGTGCCGGTTCCGCCGGCGAAAGGGGCCATGCCCGTGGTCGACGGCATCCTCTTCGCCGACCTGCTCCCGCCGGGGCCCGCCTTCGAGCTGACGGCCGCGATCCGCGCCTACGCCGAGCCCTACGTCGGGATCACCGCGGACGGCACGCCCACCCCCGGCCTGTACCGCCTGGCCGACACCGGACACCGGCCCGCCGCGGCGGTCGAGGCGGCCGACGCCTATCTCAAGGCCCTCACCCTGCACGAGCGCGCCGTCGCGCAACTGCCCATGGACTCCCCGGACTGGCGGCTGTGGACCAACGCCATCCCCACCTGGACGCCGAAGGGGATGCGGCTCGAACGCCTGGCCGCCGACCGGCGGGACCTGGCGTTGGCCGTCGTCGAAGCGAGCCTGAGCCGGGAGGGCTACCACCTCGTCCGCGCCGCGATGCGGCTCAACGGCGCCCTGGGCGAGCTGATCGACGACTACCGCGACACCCTGACCGAGTTCACCTACTGGTTCACGGTCTTCGGCGACCCGGCCTCCGGACGACCGTGGGGCTGGCAGCTGATGGGCCACCACGTCGACGTGCACTGTGTCTTCGTCGGCAGCCAACTCGTCCTGGCCCCCGTGTTCCTCGGTGCCGAACCGACCTCCAGCGAGACGGGCCGCTACGCCGGCGTGCACGCGTTCGACGACGAGACCGGACACGGGCTGAGATTCCGCCGTTCCCTCACCGAGCAGCAGGAGGGCAGCTTCCTGCTGAGCCGATCCGTCGCCGCCGCCGACCTGCCGCCCGAACTGGCCGGGCCCTGGAACGGCCGGCACCTGGCCGGCGCCGGCGGCGACAACCTGATCCTGCCGCCGGAAGGGATCGCCGGCGCGGACCTGTCCGCCGCGCAACAGGACTTCTTGCTCGACCTGGTGCGGGTCTACCTGCGCCGACTGCCTGCGGTGCACGCCGAACGCAAACTGGAGGAGGTCGCCCGCCACCTCGACGACACCCGCTTCGTCTGGCGCGGCGGCCACGACGACGTCTGCGCGTTCTACTACCGCATCCACTCACCGATCCTGCTCGTGGAGTACGACAACCACCCCGGCGTCTTCCTGGCCAACGAAGAACCTGCGCGGTACCACGTGCACACGATCGTGCGCGAACCTGGCGGCAACGACTACGGCAAGAACCTCCTGGCCCAGCACTACGCCACCCAGCACACACCTGACAACGACCACTGACGATTCCGGTCGGGATTCGTCGGCGGGACTCGTCGGCAGGGCTCAGGACTCCGTCCCGCCGAAGCCGGCCGCCGCCGTGCGCAGCGCACCGAGCAGGCCGTCGATCACGGCGTCTGCGCGGTCTTCGCGCAGCAGCGCACAGATGGTGACTGTCAGTTCGGGCTCCACCGGGCGGAAGGCCATGCCCGGCACCCGGTTGGCAGCGGAGATGGTCGAGGCGTGCAGGCCGACGAGCCGGCCTGCGGCGACCTGCATCACCAGTTCCTCGTACCGGGGCACCTCCTGGACGTCCGTGTGGTTCAGGCCCGCTTGGGCGAAGGCCAGCTGGATCTGGCCGGACAGGAACGCGTTGTCCCGGCGGGGCGTCATGAGCACCTCGCGGCCGATGAGCTGTTCCAGCCGGACCGCGGAGTACCCGGCGAGCGGATCGTCGTCGCAGAGCACGATGACCATGGGCAGTTCACGCAGCACGACGCTGCGCAGCGGGGGAGCGCTGCGCACCGCCCAGCACAGCCCGATGTCCACCGAACCGGCGGCGACCGCGCGCTGCTGTTCCTGGGTGTGCATCAGGACCGGCCTCCACCGCACGGCGGCATCGCCGTCCCGCGGCACGGCGGCGTGCAGCGCGGGCAGCAGGAGATGCCCGAGCTCGGGTGTGTGGGCGATGCGCAACTCGCGCTGCCGCCGCCCGCGGGTGAGCGCCCTGGCATGCGCGCGCACCAGCTGCTCGTAGGGACCTTTGACCTCCTGCAGGAACAGCCGCCCGTCCGGTGTGAGCTGCACCCGCCGGCTGGTGCGGTGGAAGAGCTGGCAGCCGACCGTGCCCTCGAGTGCGGAGACCGACTCGCTGACCGTGGCCGGGCTGCGGTGCAGCCGCTCGGCGGCGCGGCCGAAGTGCAGTTCCTCGGCCACGGCGAGGAAGCACTCCAAGTGGACCAGGTTCACGGCGACCCCATCCCATCGTTCGGTGTGGCCGAACAATAACATCGAAGAGTGCCCCTTGGTCAGGGGCGACGCGTGTAACACAGTGGAAGCAGGTCGAGATCAACGAATTCGGCGCCGACATACGCTCGAGGTTCCCGCAGCGCTTCAAAAGCAGGTGATCGCCGACATCGCGATAGCCGATCTCGGTCACGCGCCGCCCGGCCTCGTCGAAGAGCGCCGGTGACCGACCCGCGCCCGCCGTCGGCGTGGAGGAACGCCTGCGGCGGTGTTCTCGTTCAGGCGATCCGGTGCTGCTCGGCTGCCTCGGGAATCGCGTTGTCGATGAGGACGGCCGCGATGGCGGCAGCGGTGGGGAAGGATTCAGCGTTCAGGACCCGGGTCCGAGCCGCGGCGCCGTCGAGAAGCAGGGCCAGTTGTTCGCCGAGCTCCTCGGGGTTGACTGCACCGGCGTCGCGGGCGGTGTCGGCCAGCCGCGCGGCCAGAGCCCTCTTGTAGTCACGCGCGAACTGAGACGCGGGGTGCCCAGGATCGTGCAGTTCGACGGTCGCCGCGATATACGGGCACATCGGTGTGAGCTCGTCCGTTCCGGACGCAGGCAGCTGGAAGGCGGCAAGGAGCCGTTCCCGGGGCGTGAGGTCGGGGCGGTCGAAGACTGCGGACATGATACCGGGATCGAATCGGCGCAGGCACTCGGCGACCAGCTCGTCCTTGTTCGCGAAGTGCTGGTACGCCGTGCGCTTGGACACCTGGGCCGCCTCGCACAGCTGGTCCATGCCGGTGCGGTTGATGCCCTGGTCACGGAACAGCTGCTGGGACGCGCCGATGATGCGCTCGCGCGCGCCCCGCCCGCGGCGCCGGCCCTGAGGGCCCTTCTCCGGCTCTGTCATGCCTCCAGTATAGCCGAGTTCGGTACCGATCGGTGTACATAAATTGCGGACCGGTCGCCCCTCGGATACGTTAAGCACACAGAGCCGTGTACATAAGGTCCACGGTGCTCCGGACACCCGACAATTCAGGAGTGATCATGGGAAAGCTCGACGGCAAGGTGGCGGTGATCACCGGCGGATCGACCGGCATGGCGCTGGCCGGCGCCAAACTGTTTACATTCCACGCTCGGATACCGAACCCCGGCCGAGACACGAATCGCCTGGCAGCAGCGGATGTCTAGGGCAGGATAGGCCAGCGGTGTGTGAAATGACGGCATAACTCCAAGTGGCGCGCTGCCCGAGAACGGCCACAGCCCCGCACCACACTCAGCACGGGGCCATGAACAGCAAAAACACCAAAATGCTACCGGAGGATCAACCAGTGACGCAGCGCCAACTGTAGGGGTTGCCGTTGTCGAGGGCGATGGCGTCCGGAGTCGAGTGCTGCTGCGAGCAGGCGAGGTTCATGTTCACGCCGTACCAGGTCTGGCCTCCGTTGTAGCAGCGCCACGAGTACGCGTTGCCGGGTGAGACGAGCGTCGCGTTGAAGCTGGAACCGAAGTTGTACTGGCAGTAGGTCTGGACGTTCACGCTGCCGACGATCGTGTAGGCCGCGGCCGACTCGGCTCCGGCGAACGAGACGGCCACGGCCGCCGCGGCCAAGGCCCCGGCGGCGGCCCAGCGCTTCGGGCCGGCCGGCTTGCGGCGGGAGGCCGGAGCGAGCGGGGAAGCCGCGGCGGCTTTGGCCGGTATGGTCGAGTGGATCTTCCGGTTCTGGTTCTGCAGTCTGGTCACAGCGCCTGCCTCTTCTGGTGGTGAGGGCGAGGGCGGGAGTCCCCGCCGTGTCGGGCGGCCGCGTCGGCGGCGCCCTCCATGAGAGAAGCAGTCCCTGGCGAAAGCCCGGAAGTGGTTGCCGCAATCCCGGTCGAGGTCGGACAATATTCGTACAACGTCGGACAGCGGAAGAACCGGTCGATGAAGGGCGGATGTATCCTCATGCCCGATGAAACGCCAGGTCGGCAAGCTGGACTGGTGGCGGGGGTGGCCGACGTCCGGGACTTCGGCTGGCAGTTGACGCTCGTGCGCGAACGGGCCGGCCTGACGGTCCGGGAGGTGGCGAAGGCCACCGGCCTGCCGAGCAGCACGGTCGGCGACTACTTCGGCGGCAGGCATCTGCCACCGGTCAGAGCCGCGGATCTGCTGCCGGCCATTCTGGCGGCCTGCTCGGTCACCGATCCCGAGGTGGTCGCGCAATGGATGCGGACCCTGACCCGGATCCGGCACGCCACGGCCACCCGGAAAGGAGGGGAGGTCGCTCCGTACCGGGGCCTGGCCAGTTTCCAGCCGGAGCACGCCGGCTGGTTCTTCGGCCGCGAGGAACTCACCGGGCAACTGCTCGGGCGGATCGCACGATCGGACCCGGGCGGCGGCGCGCTGCTGATCGTCGTCGGCCCGTCCGGCTCCGGTAAGTCCTCGCTCCTGCGGGCCGGGCTGATACCGGCGATCGACGCGATGGAAGCCGACGGACCTCGGATCTGGCGAACGCTGCTGCTCATCCCGGGCCTGCACCCGCTGCGGACGCTGCGCGAACAGATGGCCGCGATCACTGGACCGACCGTCGATGGCGACGGCGACGGCGACGGCGACGGCGACCAGCCTTCCGAAACGGCGCACTCTGCCCGCCTGCTCCTCGTGATCGACCAGTTCGAGGAGGTGTTCACCACCTGCTCCGACCCCGACGAGCGCCGATCGCTCATCTCAGCCCTCGGCACCGTTGCCACCGAATCAGTTGTGGTCCTGGGCATGCGGGCGGACTTCTACCCCCACGCCCTGCAACACCCGCTCCTGGCCCACGCCCTCCAGCACGCGCAAGTGGTCGTCGGCCCGATGAGTGACGCGCAACTGCGCCGCGCGATCCTCGAGCCGGCCCGCAAAGCGGACCTGACGATCGCCGAGGACCTGGTCGAGATCCTGCTGCGCGAGTTCGCCCCGCCCGCCGGGGACCACGCGGCCGGGGCCGCGCATGATGCCGGGGCGCTCCCGCTGCTCTCCCACGCACTGCTCGCCACGTGGAAGCTGAGCCGCCGGGGACGGCTGACCCTCGCCGACTACCGAGGCACCGGCGGCATCCACGGCGCGGTCGCGTACACCGCGGAAGGGGTCTTCGGCCAGCTGACCCCGTCGGAGCAGGACCTGACCCGCCGGTTGTTCCTGCGGCTGGTGCACGTGGCCGAGGACACCGCCGACACCCGCCGCCGGGTCGCCGTCAGCGAACTGCTCCCTGGCGGGGACCAGAACCACAGCCAAGAGCAGAATCACGGCCAAGACCAGAGCCGGAACCAGGTCCCCGAGCCGGATCTGGGCCCGGTGATCGCCAGATTCATCGGCCAGCGGCTCATCACCGCCGACTCCGACACGGTCGAGATCACCCACGAGGCGCTGCTGTCGGCCTGGCCGCGGCTGCGCGGATGGATCGACGCCGACCGGGCCGGGCTCCAGGTGCACCGCCGGCTCACCGACGCGGCCCGGACCTGGGACGCCGCCGACCGCGACCCGCACGCGCTCTACCGGGGCAGCCGCCTTACCGCGGCCCGCGAGTGGGCACAGGACTCGGTGCACGCCCGGGATCTGAACGCGGTCGAGCGCGACTTCCTGGCCGACAGCGTCGACCGGGATCTCGCCGACGCCCGCGCCGTGCGCCGCCGCACGCACCGGCTGCGGCGACTCGTCGCCAGCTTGACCGCCCTGGTCGTCGTCTCCGGCCTGCTGACCGCCTATGCGTTCCACGAACGAACGGCGGCCACCATCCAGCGCGATCTGGCGATCTCCCGGCAGGTGGCCATCGAGGCGAACCAGCTGCGTGGCAACGACGTCTCACTGTCCATGCAGTTGGCTCTCGCCGCCTACCGGATCGCGCCGACTCCCGAAGCCCGGGCCAGCGTGCTCGACAGCTACGCCGGTCCCGCGAGCACCCGCATGGTCGGGCCCGCCTCGGTCACGCAGTCCATCGCGCTCACCGCGGGCGGCCGGGTACTGGCCAGCGGGGGTACGGCTTCGTCAATCCAGCTGTGGGACGTGAGCCTGGGTGCCCGGCCCGTTGCAGCCGGGCCGCCGCTCACGGGCCACACCGGCACGGTCTTCTCCGTCGCGTTCAGCCCCGACGGACGGATCCTGGCCAGCGGCGGCGCGGACACCACGGTACGGCTGTGGAACGTGGCCGACCCCGGAAAGGCGGCAGAGCTGGGCAGACCGCTGTCCGGCCCCAGCGAGACCGTGTACTCCGTGGCTTTCAGTCCCGACGGGCACCTGCTCGCGGCAGGCGGCGCGGACGACCGGATCTGGCTGTGGGACGTGTCCGACCCGGCCCACCCGCGGGTGCTGGGCCCACCGCTCACCGGCGCGACCGGTTACGTGCAGGCCGTGGCGTTCAGCCCGGACGGCGACACCCTGGCGGCTGGCAGTCTGGACACCACGGTCCGCTTGTGGGATGTCGCCGCTCCGGGCCGTCCGATCGCGCTTGGACCGGCTCTGACCGGCCCGGACAAGGGCGTGATGGGCGTGGCGTTCAGCCCGGATGGACGCACCCTCGCGGCCGGCAGCGCCGACAAGACGGTCCGGCTGTGGAACATCACTGACCTGCGACACCCCGCGCCGCTCGGGCCCGCGCTCACCGGCCCGGCGAGCTGGGTGAACTCGGTCGCGTTCAGCCCGGACGGCCAGAGCCTTGCGGCCGGAAGCTCCGATGACAAGGTCTGGGTCTGGAACCTGGCTACCCGTGTGGTCACGGCCTCCCTGCCCCATCCCGCACCCGTCACGTCCGTCGTCTTCGAGCACGACGACCATACCGTGGCGACGGGCGCGGCCGACGGCGTCGCACGCATCTGGGACCTGCCCGGGCCGATCATGACAGGGCCCACACAGCCGGTGTTCAGCGCGACCTTCGGCACCGGCGATCAAGTACTGGCCGTCACCAGCCCGGACGACACCGCGCAACTGTGGAACGTGACCGACCCGAGGCATCCCGCCAAGCTCGGGCCCACCCTGCGGAACACGGCCGGCCCCGGCCGGCCGTCGGGCGCCTCCGCCTTGAGCCCCGACGGCCGGACCCTGGCCATCGGAACCCTCGACGGCAGCCTGCAACTCTGGGACGTCTCGGACCCCGACCACCCCAAGACGCTCGCTGTGCGGCTGACCGGCCTGACCGCGGCCGTGCAGTCGATCGACTTCAGCCCGGACGGACGCATCCTGACCGCGGGCGGAAACGACCACCGGACCGCGCTGTGGAGCGTCGCCGACCCCGATCGTCCCGTCCCGCTGGGGCAACCGCTGACCGGGCCGGCCAACTACGTCTACTCGCCGGTCATCAGCCCGGACGGCAAGATCCTCGCAGTCGGCAGTGCGGACGATGAAGTCTGGCTCTGGAGCCTGAGCGACCCGGCCCACCCGACCCCGCTCGGCCCCCCGCTGACAGGACCGACCAGCTACGTCTATTCCGTCGCGTTCAGCCCGGATGGCAAGGTTCTCGCTGCCGGGAGCGCCGACGACAAAGTCCGGCTCTGGAATCTGAGCGACCCGGCCCACCCGACCCCGCTCGGCCCTGCGCTGACCGGACCCGCCACCATCGTCTACTCCGTCGCGTTCAGCCCCGACGGCAGCACCCTGGCAGCGTCCACCGGCGACGGCACGATCTGGCTGTGGAACCTGGCCGACCCGGTCCGGCCCAGCCTCCTGGCCACCCTGGCCGGCCAGGCCGGGGCGCAGTTCGTCGCGACCTTCGACTCGGACCGCCCCCTGCTGGCCACCGCCGGAGACGACGAGACGGTACAGCTGTGGGACATCGACACGGACCAGGTCGCCGCCTTCATCTGCGCGACGAGCGGAACCCCGATCAGCGCCGCCGAATGGAATCAGTACATTCCCGGACTGCCCTACAACCCGCCCTGTGGCAACGGATAGCGGGCTGACAGTCATATCCCGATCGCCCAGATTCGCATTACCGAGCCCCGCAGAGCGAAAACATGATGACCAGTCAGTGACCGGGGAGCAGGTCGACGTTGCCGTCGAACTGCCACAGCGGGTTCGGTGCGACCTTTCCTGCCGTGTCGATCAGGAAGTAGCCGTTCACTTCCACCGGTCCGTCTCCGTCGGCGATGTACCGCCCGTTCGCGGTGACGTCGAGTTGGTAGATGGCCTGGGCGGTGACGTTGTTGCCGGGGACCGTCCAGTAGACCGTGCAGCGCCAGTCGTTGCCCGGTCCTTCCTGTGCGCCGAGCCCTTCGCTCTTCAGGCAGGTCGCGGAGGTCTTCAGTTGCGCTTCGGTGACCGGCGGCTGGTGCATCTGTGCTTGCTGGAACGGGTAGATGCGGGTGAACGTCGCGGCCAACGACTGCTGGATCTTGTTCTGGTCGATGCCGGAGCCGCCCGCCCCGGTCCCCACGGCGACCAGGACGGTCGTCACGATCAGCAGGCCGGCCAGCGGGAGGACTCCGACAGTCAGCACCCTGCGTCCGGCGCCGTCATTGTTGACGTTGGTGAAGTCCCGGCGCAGGAAAAGCAGATAGGCCAGCACCGTCGCGACGATCGCCCATGCCAGGCTGACCCCGACGCCGATCAGCAACGGCTCGAGTTGCTCGGGATCGTCGAAGAGGCCGTTCCAGGAGATGAAGGCGTAACCGGGCAGCGCCAGCCGCACCGGGACCGGCAGCGGCAGTATCTGCGCGACCTGCAACCCGAGGGCCGCGAGCACGGGCAGGAACAGCCCCATCGGGGATCGGCCCAGGGCGACGGACCCGAGCAGCCCGATGGCCGCCAGGGCGAGTGTCGGCGCCAGCACGCAGACCCAGGCCAGCAGGACCCTGCCGCCCGCGTCCCCGCCGGTCAGCAGGCGCCCGTCCAGGTCGAGCAGCGGCCGGCCTCCCTCCGCGAGCAGTCCGCCGTACCCGCTGGAGACGGCCAGGCCGGTCACGCCCAGCAGGATCACGATGAGGCTGGCGATCGCCTTGGCCGCGAAGATCCGCCGGTAGGAGCGGACCGTGATGAGCAGGTGGCGCCAGGTCCCCAGGCGGTCCTCGGCGGCGAACACGTCGCCGGCGATCATCGAGGTGAGCAGCGGCAGCACCCAGGTCCCGGCGACGCCGAGCACCACCAGCGATCCGGCCCAGCCGGTGGCGTGCATCTCGCGGCCGAACAGGGTGTCCGACGGCAAGGTGCCCTGCTGGTCGACGGCGAAGACCACCACGCCCGGACCGAGCCAGCTGAGCAGGATCAGCAGGCGTACCCGCCAGGAGGAGAACTGTTTGACCAGTTCGAACCGCAGGATGCGGGCGACCGGGACCGGGCGGGTGCCCGCCGTCCGGGCTCCGGCAGCGGGGGTGTCGGCCACGGTCGCGGTCATCGGCCGGCCTCTTTGTCGGTGAGGGCGAGGAACGCCGCTTCCAGCGGCGAGACGACGGGTACCAACTCGCGCACCGCGACGTCCGCGCGCACGATCTTCGCCACGAGGTGGTCCAGGGCCGCCACCCGAGCGCGTACGACGATGACGTCGGTGTCCGGACGTGCTGTGGCGTCGGAGCCTTCGACCAGGCTCATCCCGGGCGTTGCGACCGCGAGGGCGCGGGCGGCGGACGGATCCGAGACGCGCAGCCGGTAGTCCAGTTCCCGGTCGTCGTCGGAGAGCTTGGTCAACGGTCCGGAGAACACCACGCGCCCGGTGGCCAGGATGGTGACCTCGGAACACAGCGCCTCCAGATCGTCCATCCGGTGGCTGGACAGGACGACTGTGGCGCCTTCGGCCGCGAGCCGGCGCAGGACGCCGTGCACGGTCTTCTTGCCGGCCGGGTCCAGGCCGTTGGAGGGTTCGTCGAGCACCAGCAGTCGCGGCCTGGCCAGCAGCGCCGCGGCCAGTCCGAGCCGCTGGCGCATGCCCAGGGAGAAGCCGCGGACCCTGCCGTCGGCGACGTCGGCCAGCCCGACCTGCGCCAGCGCCTCGTCGACACCCGCGGCGAGCCCGTCGCCGGGGCGCAGCGAGGCGAGCGCCGCAAGGTTCTGCTTCGCGGTGAGGGACGGGTAGAGGCCGGGGCCGTCGACGAACCCGCAGACGCCTTCGGGCGCGGCCAGCGCACGGGCCACCGGGGCGCCGAAGATCTCCAGGCTCCCCTCGTCGGCGACGGCCAGGCCCAGCAACAGGCCCAGGAGCGTGGTCTTACCGGCGCCGTTCGGGCCGACCAGTCCGTGGATCTGCCCCTGCGCCACACTCACATCGACATGGTCGAGTGCGACGACACTGCCGAAGGCCTTGGTGATGCCGAGGCCTCTCACCGCGACGGCCGTATCCATCCGGTCCTCCTCCTCTGGTGTGTACTGCGGGTACGCGGCTTCTGGCCCTCGAAGCAGCTGACGGCCGGGCCCTCGGGCCGGGCGCCGGGACTGCGGCGGCCGATCCGAGGGCGCGACCTGGTCGGTGGAACGGCGATCAGCTCACGTTCACCGCGGTGTCGTCGAGGACGAACGAGGTCTGGTACTCGGAGTCCTCGGCGCCGGTGAACTTGAGGGTGACGGTTTGGCCGGCGTACGGCGCCAGGCTGAAAGTGTGCTGCGCGTAGCCGGTGTTGTGGTTGAGGTTGGAGAAGGTCTGCAGGGTCGAGAGCACCGTGCCGGAGCTGTTGAGCACCTGTACCTTCAGCGTGTCGTAGGCCTTGGTCGTGGAGGTCTCGGCCGTGTTGATGTGCAACCAGAAGCTGAAGTTGTCGTTGGTGCATCCGCTCGGCAGCGTGACCGTCTGGCCCACGGTGTCGGTGGTCGTCTTGCCCCAGCCGTCCATCCAGGCGTCCCAGGTTCCACTGTGCGGCGGTTCCTGGGAGCTGTCGCCGATCACGGTGACGGGAGAGTGGGTCGAGGTGACCACCCAGGGCGACGGGTTGGAGCTGCCGTTCTCGAAGCCGGGGTCGCCGAGCAGTTGGGCCGAGGTGCAGCCGCTGCCGCCGGTCGGGGCGGCGCTGGCTTCGTTGCTGTCCGGTCCTTCGCCGATCGGGTTCGTCGCGGTGACCTCGTAGTAGTAGGTCTGACCGGGGGTCAATCCGGTGTCGGTGCATGTGTTGACCACACCGAGGTTCGCGCAACCGCCGGAGGTCAGCAGCGTCTCGGTGCCGGTCGAGGTGCCGCGGTAGACCTTGTAGGCGTTGATGGCCTCACCGCCGTTGCTCGACGGTGTCTGCCAGCTCAAGCTCACTGATCCGTTGCCCGGTGTGCCGGTGAGGTTCGTCGGCGCGCCCGGGGGGATGGCTCCGACCGGTGTTCCGGTGACGGTGACGGTCGAGGTGGCCGTCAGGGCCGGGGACGAGCTGTCGGTGACGGTGAGGGTCGCGGTGTAGGTGCCCGCGGTGGTGTAGGTGTGGCTGGGGTTCTGGGTGGTGCTCGCGGCCGAGCCGTCACCGAAGTTCCAGCTGTAGGTGTACGCGGGTTTTCCGCCGGTGGCCGTGCCGGTGAAGTTGACGGCCAGCGGAACCTGGCCGGATGTCGGTATCCCGGAGGCCGATGCCGCGAGCGGGTTGCCCACGGCACTGACGTTCGTGGTCACCGAGGACGTGGCCGTCTTGGCCGGTGACGAGCTGTCCGTGACGGTGAGGGTCGCGGTGTAGGTGCCCGCGGCGCTGTAGGTGTGGCTCGGGTTCTGTGTCGTGCTCGTGCTGCCGTCACCGAAGTTCCAGCTGTAGGTGTACGGCGCCGTTCCGCCGCTGGCCGAGCCGGTGAAGTTCACCGACAGCGGCGCGTTGCCGGTGGTCGGGGAGCCGGTGGCGCTGGCCGACAGCGGGGTCGTGCCCTGCACCCAGAAGTCCTCGAGCGGGTCGCCGAGGGCGGCCTGGTCGTTCGTGGTCATCGGGAAGGTGTTGAGCCCGAGGTTGTCGTTCGGGTCGATGATGCCCGACTTCACGTTCTGCATCGTGCGTTCCATCGCCGCGAGCACGTTGCTGGTGGTGTATGCGACATGGCTCACGTACTGCTGCTTGACGTACTGCGACGGGCCGATGACGACCAGCGGCACACGGTAGGTGTTGGACACGTGGTCCGAGCCGTTGTTGCCGTTCTGCGTGTCGTCCTCGGTGACGATGATGAGCGTGTTGTTCTTGTACGTCGGGTTGTTCTCGATGGAGTTGACGACGTTGTACGTGGCCGTGTCGTTGCCCGAGATGTCCTGGTACGTGCCGGGGTGGTCATTGAACAGCTCGACGTAGCTGTACGCGGGCAGACCGTCTGTGTTGACGAAGTTGATGTAGTCGTTGGCCACCGTGCTGTCCGGGATGCTCTGGTTCGAGCACGTGTACTCGTTGTAGTGCAGCTCTTCGGGGATGGTCGTGCCCGGCCGGTCCGGCGGCAGCACTTCGACCTTGCCGTCGGCGGGGTTCTTCCAGTATCCGCTCCCGCTGTTGAGCATCCAGTAGAAGTCACCGTTCATGACGAACGTATACGGGCTGCTGCCGCTGCTCGTCCCCTTCGGGGGCGTGCACGCGCTGGTGCCCTCGTCCGTCGGGCCGTTGTCGCTGGACAGGAAGCGGTCGAACTGCGTCCCCGTGGACGGGTAGGACTGCTGCTGGTTGCTGGACGCCGACTGCCCGGAGAACAGGAACCAGTGGTTCGGGCCGGACGGCGGCTGCGTGCCCGTGCTGTAGGAGTCTGAGAGCGAGTAGGTCTTGGCGAGCGTGTGCAGGTCCGGCACGGAGCTGATGTGGTTGGTACTCTCCACCTGGCCGTTGCAGCCGGCGGCGACCGTGGTGGCGCAGTCGCCGAGGTAGTCGTCGAATGTGTGGTTCTCGCGGTAGATGATCACGAAGTGCTGGAACGGCGGGAAGTACGGCGCCAGCGGGTTGACTGCCGCAGTGGGCTGGCCCACCACCGTCTGCTTGCCCCCGACCGTCGTGGTGACGTCCTTGTCGGTGATGGCGAAGTTCTTGGGCTGGGGGAACTTCGCGAACTCCACACCCGGCGCGGCGAACTTCGCCCCGGTGCAGTTGAAGTTGTCCGGTTTGTACGTCATCGGACGCTGCCCGGCCGGCAGGTTCGCAGCGTTCGTAGGATCGGCGCCCGGATTCCACCCGATCAGGGTGCACGAGCCCGGGCCCGTCGCCGGGCGCGCCGATCCGGCGCCGTCCGCCCAGCTCAGAGAGGCACCCGCCATCGCTATGCCGGCCAGCACGGCGATACCGGCCGTTCGCTTCTTCCAGGATTTCATGGATGTCTCTCCCCGGGGAGTCATACGGCGTCAGCGACCTTCGTCGCCCGTAGGGTCTCGCAAAATCAGAACATTGCAATAAGCGCGGTAGTTAAGAAATCCTTCATTTTCGCCGACCGTGGCCCGCTCCGGCGGCGGACGGCTGCGCATGGCGGTGTTCTCCGGTGCCGCGTTCGGAGGTCTTTGCCATTTCTGAAGGATTTCTGAACCGGTTGCACACCGGCGTGGGGCCACCCTGGAGGGAAGTGCGGGATCCGATCCGCTCGGGCGTTTCGCCGCGTCAGAGTCCGGAATTACTCGTCTAGGGTGGTGGAGTCGTGCCGAACCACGTCCAGAGCGCCGGTGGACTGCGGGTCCTGGTCGTCGAGGACGATCCGGGGATCGCCCGGTCGCTCGCGCGCGGCCTGGACCGGGCCGGATACCGGGTGGAGACGGTCGGCACGGGGGCGGCCGCGCTGGCCGCCGAGCAGGCCGACGTGGTCCTGCTCGATCTGGGCCTGCCGGACGTGGACGGGGTGGAGGTGTGCCGGATCCTCCGGGCGCGCACCGAGGCGGCGCTGATCGTGGTGACCGCGCGCGGGGAGGAGGGGGACCGGGTGGCCGCGCTGGACGAGGGCGCGGACGACTACCTGGTCAAGCCGTTCGGCCTGGCCGAGCTGCTCGCCCGGATCCGCGCCGTGTTGCGCCGTACCCGGCCCAGCGGCCCGGCGGTGTTCGCGCACGGCCCGCTCACGGTCGACCCGCGGACCCGCCGGGTGACCGTGCACGAGGCGGAGGTCGCGCTGACACCGAAGGAGTTCGACATCCTGGAGTGTCTCTCCGCCGACCCGGGCCGGGTGATCACCCGGCAGGAGATGCTCGAGCGGGTGTGGGACGCGAACTGGTACGGGCCGACGAAGGTCCTGGACGTGCACATGGCCGCGTTGCGCCGCAAACTCGGGGTGGACGGGCTGGTGGAGACCGTCTACGGGCGCGGTTTCCGGCTCGGTCCGGCGGACTGAGACGACCGGGAGCCGAGGACCGCCCGTGTCCCGGCGCATCGCCCGCACCCTCCTCGCCCTGACGACGCCCGGCCGACGGCCGGAGGTCGGCCCGGCGTCCGGCCGACAGCCCAGGCTCGGCCGCCCGGTTCGACGAGCTCTGCGACCGGCTTCCCGTCCAGCCGCAACTCCACCGGCTCCAGCAGCCCGGCGCCGACGGCCTCGTTCCACGCCGCGTAAGGTCCCGCGCCCCACGGGAACCACGGGATCACGTCGTCCACGACCACCAGCGCGGCCGGCCGCGCCAGTCGGCAGGCGTGCCGGATGTCGGAATCGGCGATCTCCTTCCTGTGTCCGCCGTCGACGAACACGAGATCGAAGGCATGCGGATGCTCGTCGGCGTAACGGGGGAGTGTGTCCAGCGAGTCGCCGATCACCAGTTCATGACGTCCCGGGTACCGCTCGTCGATGAACGCCTTGGCCAGCAGCACGGCGCGTCGCTCGTTCAGCTCGAAGGAGACCACGGAAGCGCGCGGCGGGCTCTCCAGGAATGCGAGCGCTGAGAAACCGACGTTGAATCCGATCTCTGCGATCCGCGCCGCCCCGGCCGCGGCCGCCAGCTCGCGCAGGCTCTCGGCTTCGACGGGACTGGCCCCGCCTTCGAAGATCGCCGCGCCGTTCTCCCGGACATGCGAATAAATGCGCCCCATCAAGGCTTCGAGGGGGTTCGGCGCCGGCGTGACGGTGTCGTCGATGGTCATGGTGGATCAGCCCCTCACGGTGAAGTTGCGGACTGCCAGGAAAGAACCCACGGCGGCCGCGCCGCAGACCAGCACCCTGACCGCCGCCTCCGGCTGCCGGCTGGAGCTCGCCGGGCGCACCCTGCCCGCGCAGGCCGCCGAGGACCCGCTGACCGCAGCCGCGACGGATCTCAGAAGCCTGCGATCTGCCCTGGCGTGGTGCGGCTCGGCGGCAACGGCCAGGCCGGCATTGCAGCAGAACCCTGGCTCGCCGAACCGGTCGAACACCCGCCGGCGCTGCTCGCCCACCAGCTCTACGAACAACGCTGGATGTTCCACGGGCCCGCGTTCCAGGTGGTCGCCCGCACCCTCGGCGTCGGCCCTCGGGGGATCCGCGCCGTCCTGCGACCGACCGAGGCGGCCGGATCGCTGCTGGACGGGGCCGGCCAAGTCCTGGGCCAGTGGCTCATCGAGCATCGGCCCGAGTCCTGGATCGCCTTCCCGGCCGCCGTCGACCGGGTCACGTTCCACGCGCCGCCGCCCGAAGCCGGCACCGACGTCGAGTGCGCCCTGCGCGTCGTCCGGGTGAGCGACGACGCCGTCACCGCCGACATGCGCCTGACCGGTTCCGACGGCCTCCCGCTGGCGACCGTGACCGGGTGGCACGACCGCCGGTTCGCCGGCGGCCCGCGGACCGGGGCGCGTCGGCCGGGTGAGTCAAGGAGTCGCTGCGGACTCATACCTCTTCATCAGGCCTGTTTTGCGGCCTGATGTCGAAGGATCGCGGCCGTGGCCCGGCGAAGCACTCGGCCGGTTTCCCGAGGCGAGGGCGGACTGCGGTAAATCCCGTTGCGATCGCGGCCTTCTTCCGGGAGACTCAGCCATCGGAGACCGGAGCCGGCGACAGGAGGCAGGTGCACCATGAACCGCAAGCGCGAGTGCCTGTGCAGTTTCCGATGCGTGTGCCTGCCAGGGCTGCCCGGGGACTCAACGGCCTGACCGTCGAACCGTGACGGACCGAAGCCGCCCACCGGGAACAACCCCGGTCCGGGCGGCTTTTCGCATCGCAGGACTTTGCACGGCCTGGAGCCTCATCCCGACGGTCGGGAGGACGTCTGCAAAACGTCTGGCCAGCGGTTCGACTCCGCTTCGGGTCTCCAGGGGTATGACGGCACGGGGTCTCGGCGTTCGCGCGCCCGACCGGCACCCCGGCGGCGGTCTCTCGCAGCACGCGCACGCAGTCGATCCGAGGCTCAGCACCCTGTTTCCCGGCCCGCTGCGGCAATTCGCTCAACACTATACGGCGCGGTTTTCCTTGCCCGGCCTCGTCTTTGTCGGCAATCTTCGCAGTGTCGGCCCGAAGCCGCTCACTCGGCGCGGTTCGACGTGCGAGCCTCCTGACGACTACCCACGAAGGAACCAGCGTGCACACTGCTCTGATACGCGTCGCCACCCTCGCGTTCGCGGCCACCACCGTCATCGCGCCCGCCGCTCCGGCGGTCGCATCCGCCGCGCAGGGAGTGGCGTTCAAGCCCCTGCACTGGAACATCAACGGCTACAACTGGGGCGGCTACGCCGCGACCGGCACCGGCTTCACCTCGGTCTCGGCGAGCTGGACCGAGCCGGCGGCCAGCTGCAACTCCTCCAACGACCTGTACGCCCCCTGGGTCGGCATCGACGGCTACGGCAGCTCGACCGTGGAGCAGACCGGCGTGCAGTCCAGCTGCTCCAGCTCCAGCGGCAACGCGGTGGACCAGGCCTGGTACGAGATGTACCCGGCGAACCCGGTGTACCTGAGCACCAGCTCCTACCCCGTCTCCGCAGGCAATGTCATCAGCGCCTCGGTGACCTACGCCGGCAGCAGCAAGTACACCCTGAAGCTGACCAACTCCACCCGCGGCTGGACCTACACGATCACCAAGACCCTCTCCTCCGCGAAGCGGGAGAGCGCCGAAGTCATCATCGAGTCGCCGACCGGGGACTACCCCGACTTCGGCACCCTGCACTTCACCTCCGCCACCGTCAACGGCACCGACCTGGGCGCCTACGGCCCGGTCGCCCTGGACCCGAGCAACGGCGTCACCGAAGCCCACACCAGCGCACTGAGCTCTGGCGGCACGGCCTTCTCGGACACGTGGGTGCACGCGTAAGAATATTGATGTGAGGTTCGGTGCCGGGTCGGCTTCACGTCGGCCCGGCGCAGTCCGCTCCGAACTCTGCCAAGGCTCGACATCGCCCCACCGCCCTGCGTCGCCGCCAAGGGGTATGACGCACTGACAATCCGCCGGGTCGCCGACTCCGATTCGGGCTCGGCATCGAGCCGCATGAGGTCTTCACTCCGGTCGTCGCCGCGAGCCGGCTCGTGGACGACGTGCCGAGCGTACGCGTATACGCACTCGTACCCGCTACGTGGCCGGTGTGAACGCGCGGGTGCTGGGCAAACCCGCTGTCGAGTTCTTCGCGCTGGCTGCTGCATTCCCGGGCGTGGACGTGGCGTCGTGTGCGGTCGTCGGCGACGACGCGACGACGGACATCGTCGGCGGCCGGGCCGCTGGCATGCGCACCGTTCAGGTGCGCACCGGGAAGTACACCGACCAGGAACGCGAGGGTTTGACCGGCGACGCCGACCACACCATCGACTCGATCGCCGATCTGCCCCGCCTGTTGCGAGAGTTCGGTTCATAGCCCGATCATCCTGGCTTGAACACGCCCTGGCGCGATGCCGCGCACAGATCGGCGGGCGGAGCGCCGCGTCGGGCGATGTGTCTCGACAGGGGATGGCGGTGTGTTCACCAGATGGTCAGAATACTGACATGTGGGTGTTCACGGGTGTTCGGGTCGGCCGTACGTGCTGGTCTGCGCAATCCGGGAACCGGCACGGCATAAAAGAGATCTGCGATACGGTGGATTCCATGAGTCGCAAGGGCGCAACACTCATTCTGCTGAACCTGCACCACGCGACAGCCGGCGCTTCTCGACATGAGGTGGTCACCGACCTGCTCACCGTGGACGACGAGGATCTGCTCTTCTGGGAACGGGAACGAGTGGTCTTTCGCTGCTCGGTGCGGGTGGTGGCCGAGATGACCTTCGCTCCGGCCACCGCCCTGTACACGGCGGCCCTGCGCGAGGACCTGGCCAGCGCGAACACCCGTTGGTCGGTGCGGGACGACGAGTCGCTGCGCGAGTTGCACGCGGCCGGGGTGTCGGCCGCCGAGATCGCCCGGCAGCTCGGCCGGCGGGTGGGGAGCATCCAGACCCGGGTGGCCAAGCTGGGCCTGCGGCGGCCGGTTGCCTCGCCGCAGCCGCCCCGGCTGCCGCCGGGAGATGTAGAGAGCTGAGAGCCGGGGGCGACGGAGGGTCATCGAGGGCTGTTTTCATTGTTCGATGTTGCCGCGTTGTGACGGCGATGTCGCCACGGGTTCATCCGGCCGCGCCGAACTGGTCCTTTGCCGGTCGGCGGGCCGGGTGCGCGGGGCGCCGACCCGGGACGCGGACCACGGATACCTTTGCCGCCCGGCAATCTTGGCTCGTGATCGAATATGTGCTGCCGTGGCATGCTGCCGGTATGGGTCAGAAGACCGGTCCGCCCCGCGGCAACGGGACGGACCGGCCTTCTCCTGTGCCCACGCGCGAAATCCGTATCCATGGAGAAGTCTCGCGCGTGTGGGCAGCATTTTACCCACGGCCCCGACCGGCCGGGAGGCACTCTCGCCCGTCGGGGCCGCGGCCTTCCCCGGGCCGGCCGTTCGACCCGGCCGGCTCGCCGTCTCCCGGCCCCGCTGCGGGAGCGCGCGACAGTTCGACAGCCCCCTTCAACGACACCCACTTTGTCTGACTGCTGCGATGTGACACCGATGTGGCGTGCATGTGGCCTGATGTTTACCATACCCCCCTGAGCTGCACTGTTGTTCGTGCCCCGAGGTGGCTTCCGGGCGCTCGGCAGCTCGGCGGGGATGAGAAGTGGTTCATGTGCGTGTCACGTGAGCCAGTGATCGAATATGTCTGGCGCTGAAAGGCTCACCTCGCCGGGGTGGGCGCAACATCAGCACCGACATTCCCGGCCGGGACCGTCCGGCGGCAACCGCGGCGGATCCGCAGTCTCCTGACAACGCACGGTAAGTCCGTATCCATAAGGAGAAGTACACGTGCACGTTCCTCGTTTCCTCGCGGTCGCCGGCGCGGCCGCACTCGCCGTCACCGCGCTGGGCATGAGCTCCGCTCAGGCCGATCCCGCCAGCACCCCGGCGGTCACCTCACTGGTCGCGGTCGGTTCCGACACCATCCAGTTCGTGGCCGACAGCTTCGCGACCGCGTACAACGCCACCACCCCGGCCCCGGCGAACCCGTTCGCCAGCTACGACGCGACCGGAACCACCCCGATCGAGACCAAGAACGACACCAACTGTACGAACATCGCCCGGCCGAACGGGTCCGGCGCCGGCATCAACCAGCTCGCCGCGTGGATCGGCACCAGCGCCAAGGTGCCGACCAAGACCTACGGCTACGCCTGCGTGGACATGGCCCGCGCCTCGCGCAACCTCACGGCGAGCGACCCGAACTGGCTCACCTCGGTGCTCTTCGCGCACGACCTGATCACGTACGCGACCAACACCGGCGGCAACGGCACCACCACCGCGGTGACCGACACCGAGCTGACCGCGATCTACGAGTGCAACGCCAGCCTGATCCCGCACACCCCGGCCTACCCCGACGCCCCGGTCACCTGGAGTGAAGTCGGCGGCACCAGCACCGACGCCATCTCCCCGGTGCTCCCGCAGGCCGGCTCCGGCACGCGGTCCCAGTGGCTGACCGACATCGGCGTCACCACCCCGGGCTCCTGCGTGGTCAACGGCACCTTCGGCGGCAGCTCCATCGAGGAGAACGAGGGCACCAACGCGGTGTTCACCTCCGCCGGCAACCCCACCGGCTGGAAGGACGTGCTCTTCCCCTACTCCGGCGGCGTGTACGTGTGCCAGGTCTACACCAGCAACTGCGGCACCATCAACACCGCCGAGGGCAGCCTGGTGCTCCGGAACATCGACAGCAAGGCTCCGCTGACCACCGCCACCCCGCCGGTGATCAACGTCACCGGGCTCAGCGCCTTCCCGGCCAAGTACATCCGCGGCCTGTACTTCGTGGTGCGCAACGGCGGCAGCCAGTCCGCCCCCAAGGTGGCCACGCCCACGACGACCGGCTCGCAGTGGCCGGTCGACATGACCCCGTTCCTGGGCCAGGGCAACACGTCGGGATGGATCTGCGGTACGGCCGCGGCGACCATCATCAAGAACTACGGCTTCGCGACCGTGACCAACTGCGGATCGCTGCTGAACTCCACCGCCACCCCGAGCCCCGCTCCGGTCACCCCCTGACCACGGCACGGTCGCGCACGCTCTGACGCCCCCGCCGGCATAGGAGCGTGACCCCGGTACCAGCCCTGCCGCCGGTGCGGCCGAACCCACCCGTGGTCGCACCGGCGGCGGTCCTCAGCACTCATCTCGACATTCTACGAAGGGTACTCACGTGCGTGGATTGACCAAGCGTGCCGTCGTCCTGCCGATGGCCGCGCTCAGCGCCGCCGCGCTGGTGGCCGTGGCCGGCGGCGTCGCCCAGGCCGACGTCAGCGCCGGCACCGTCACCCTGACGGTGAACACATCCTTTCTCGCCCAGCTCGCCAAGTCCGGCGTCGTCCTGCTGCCCGGCGACTACAGCTCGGTGACCTACAACTCCTCCGGAACCGTGGCCGTGACCTACGCGGCGACCGGCGGCGACGCCAGCCTGGTCTTCAGCGCCGGCACCGTCACCGCCTCCGGCGGCATCCTCGGCTTCTCGCTCAACGGCCACACGGTCGACCTCGGCTCCCTGCTCTTCGACCTGACCGACGCCCAGTTCGACGGCGCGACCTCGACCAGCGGCGAGGTCCCCCTGGTGGACCTGGCGGGCAGCCAGGCCGGCCTGATCAGCGGCACCACCCAGACCTACACCGCCTCCGACCTGGTGATCGACCCGGCCGGCGCGGCCCTGCTGGACAGCGCGCTGCACACCACCGCCTTCTACGGCGGACAGGACGTCGGCAGCTTCGCCGCATCCTGGACCGCGTCCTGAGCATTCGCAGCACCCAGTACCCGCCCACGCGGTAGACGGCACGACCCGGCGGCGACCCACGCCACCGCAGCACGGCCCGGCGGTCCGCGCGGCACGACAGTGCGCGGACCGCCGGGAACTGTCTTTCCAGCCCGGCCAGACCGGGCGCCCGAGATTCGGATGGAGGCGAGAAGATGGCGGCGAGGACGAGACGGCGCATCGCTGGCAGGCTGTGGACGCTCGTGGCGGTGTCGACGGCGGCGGCGCTGGCCACCGGCGTGGGCGTGATGCCGGCCGGGACCGCATGGGCGGCGCCCGCCGCCACCCGGCCGGTGGTGCAGGCGCCCGGGCGCCCGGCGGACTCCACCGGGTCGACCGGGGACACGATCTGCGCGCCCGGCGGCCAGAACGGGGCCGCGACCACGTGCACCGGCACCTTCGGCGGGGAGACCGGCTGGGACTGGTCCGCCGACGGCGGCGTCGGGGCGCAGAGCGGGCTGACCCCGACCGCCACGGTCAGTCAGACCTCGAATCTGACGAACCAGGTGGTCGACGTCTCCTGGACCGGCTTCACCCCGGCCCTGATCTTCCCCGACGACAACCCCGCGAACGGGTTCAGCCCGGGGCAGACCGCCTACGCGATCGCCGTGTTCCAGTGCGCCGGAACCACGCCGCAGGATCTGGCCACGGACTGCAACGAGGCCTTCGCGGACACCGGCACGAGCACCAGCGGGGCCGAGCCCACCGCGGTCGAGGGCTACGCCCAGTCCGGCACCTCCCAGGAGTTCACCGACTGCACCTCCGTCCCGGGCGACCCGGTGTGCGGCAGCGGCTCGACCTCCATCCAGGTGCAGACCTCCGTCCAGAACAGCGCCCTGGGCTGCGACGCCGCCCACGCCTGCTCGATCGTGGTGGAGCCGCTGTGGGGCGGGAACAGCTACGGCCTGCAGAACGGCGAGCCGGACGCGTGCGACGACCACAGCCTGGACCTGCCGCCGGACGACTACGCGATGGACGGCAACGACGGGTTCTACAACCCCTGTGCCTGGATGGACCGGATCGTGATCCCCATCGCCTTCTCGCCCACGCCCAGCCAGTACTGCCCGACCAGCGGATACCAGTTCACCGCGGAGGGCTCGCCCGCCCTGGAGCGGGAGATGGAACAGTGGCAGCCGTCCTGGTGCACCAGCGGACAGAACAAGGTCGACTTCGACTTCGACTCCGGGGTCAACGAGTACCAGGCCCGCAGCGACTTCCTCAGCGGGAACTCGGCGCTGACCGCGGCCACGGACGTCGCGCTGGTGACCGACCCGCCCGCCGCCGACGCGGTCACGTCCTCCTCCAGACAGTTCACCTATGCGCCGGTCTCCAACACCGGGATCGTCGTCGCATACTACGTGGACGACCCGCAGACCAGTGAGCCGGTCACCGATATCGTGCTCGACGCCCGGCTGGTGGCGAAGCTGCTGACCGAGTCCTATTCGCTGGACTTCAACCAGTGCACGGCCGGCCAGACCACGCAGAGCGACGACTGCGACCCCGGGGTCGCGAACAACCCCCGGGACATCTTCGAGGACCCCGAATTCCTGAAACTGAACCCCGGGCACGGCTACGACTACACCGATGCCGGAACCACCGGCGACTTCCTGCCGATCGTGACCGCGGGAAACAGTGACATCACCTACGAGCTGACCCGGTGGGTGGAGTCCGACCCGGACGCCCGGGCCTTCCTCGAAGGCCGGCCCGACCCCTGGGGCATGCACGTGAACACCTACTACGAGACCGGCCAGCACTTCCCGATCTCCCAGTTCCAGGTGCTCGACCCCGGATACACGCTGACCGACCTGAGCAAGCTCAGCACGCCCGGATACAACGGCTACAACGTCACCATGCAGGTGGCGTGGAACCCGGTGACCGGGCTGGACACGGTGGCACGGCAACTGGCCACCTGGACCGGCACCGCGCTGCAGTTCAACCCGCAGTGCAACGATCCCGAGGCGCCCCAGCCGCCGTGCAGTCCCGGGTTCTCGGCGAACAACCCGAAGGCCAAGCCCCAGCTGTTCTCCAAGCGCGGCCTGTTCGCGGTGATGGACCAGGGCACCGCGGACGCGCTGCAGTTCCCCACGGCCGAACTGGTCAACCCGGCCGGGAACCCCGAGGGGCCGACCGGGCCCGCGGAGTCCGCGGCGCTCAGCTCGATGCAGACCAACCCGGACAAGATCACCCAGTACCAGAACTTCGCCGCCACCTCCCCGAACGCCTATCCGCTGACCGAGGTGCAGTACGCCATGGTCCCGACCTGCGGACTGTCGGCGCCGGTGGCGCAGAGCGTGTCCTCCTTCCTGCATGACGTGATCGGCTCCCAGTACTACGGCACCCAGGTCGGGCAGATCCCGCCGTTCGGCGGCTACCTGACCCTCGACGACGCCCAGGAAGCCCAGACGACGACTGCCGCGCAGCAGGTAGCCTCGCAGACCTGCGCCACGGCGCCGCCGGACACCACCGTCTCCGGCACCAAGCCGCCGGCCACGACCGGCACCGGGTCGAACACGGGCACCGGCACCGGCGCCGTCGGCCCGATCGCGCCGGTACCGACCACGCCCACGACTGGGGCCGCGACCACTGCCGCCACACCGAGCAGTGTGGCGACCCCGGACATCGAGCCGGTGGCGCTGGGCGAGAAGAGCCCGGACTCCTCGGGGGCCGCGCACATGCTGCTGCCGATCGCACTGATCCTCGGCGCGCTGCTGCTGCTCGGCGGGCCGCTGACCTACGCGCTCGGCACCGGCGCGCTCCGGCTGCCCACGCGGGCCGGCGCCGGCCCGGCGTCCCCGCCGGCCGGCGACGGCAGCGCCGCCGGGCCGCAACCGGACGTCTCCGCTCCGGCGCAGTCGCCGGAACCGCCACCGGGTGGCTTCGATGACTGATTTCACGCGTCCGCTCGGGCCCGGCTCGGGCACGGACCCGGACCCCGATCCGGACCCTGACATGGACCTTTACCCGCCCGCGGCGGACTCGGACGTCCCGCGCGAGATCGTGGCCGCGATCACCCGCGGCGACCGGGTCTTCCGGATGGTGCTGCGCGGCGGCGGACTGGCCGTGTTCGTGATCACCGGGCTGATCCTGGTGTTCCTGGTCTCCCAGTCCTCCGGCGCGTTCGGCAAGATGGGCCTGGGATTCTTCACCACCTCCACCTGGCTGGTGCAGGAGAACAGGTTCGGCATCGCCTCGATCCTGCCGGACGGCGTGCTGATCGCCCTGATCGCGCTGCTGATCGCGATCCCGGTGGCGCTGGCCGCGGCGCTGTTCGTGTCCGAATACGCCCCGGTGGTGCTGCGCCGGCCGCTGATCTCGCTGATCGACCTGATGGCGGCGATCCCCAGCATCGTGTACGCGCTGTGGGGGGTGTACTTCCTGGAACCGAGGATCATCGGGCTGGCCCGCTGGCTGTCGGACCACACCGGATCCTGGTTCCCGCCGCTCAAGGTGGCCGCCGGCGACGCGCAGGTGCTGTTCTCCTCCTCGCCGTTCATCGCCGGGTTCGTGGTCTCCCTGATGGTCGTGCCGATCATCGCCTCGATCTGCCGCGAGGTCTTCTCCCAGGCACCGCAGGGCGAGCGGGAGGCCGCGTACGCGCTCGGGTCCAGCCGGTGGGGGATGATCCGCACCGTGGTGCTGCCCTACGGGCGCGGCGGCATGATCGGCGCCATCATGCTCGGCTTCGGCAGGGCGATGGGGGAGACCATCGCGGTCTCGCTGATCATCTCGCCGGTGTTCCTGGTCAACTGGCACGTGCTGGGCACCGGCGGCATGTCGATCCCGGCGCTGATCGCCCTGCGCTACACCGAGTCGACCCCGGAGATGCTCTCCGCGCTGATGGCGGCCGGCCTGGTCCTGTTCCTGGTCACGCTCGCCGTCAACGCCCTGGCCGGCGTGATCATCACCCGCTCCCGCTCCGGGCTGCAGACGGCCGAGGGATGACCCGACCATGACACAGACGCTACCCGCGGCCGCCCCGCCCGCCGGGGCCGGCCGCCCGGCACCCGCCACGGAGCCGGACCCCGGCCCGCGGCCCGGCCCGCGCGGCCGCGGCGGCCCGGACCCCGACCTGGACCGCCGGGTCAGGCTGCGCTCGTTCTCCGCGGAGAGCCTGGGCATCCTGCTCGGGTCCGCGGCCGCGGCGCTCGGACTGACCTGGCTCGTCTACGAGCAGCTGCTGCCGCTGACCGGGGCGCTGGGCTTCTGGCTGGTCTGGTACGTGCTCTTCCTGACCCTGCACGGCGCGGTCACCGGGCTGCTCTGGGGCCGCCCGGCGGTGGCGGACCGGCTCATCGCCGTCATGATGGCCACCGCCGGACTGCTGATCGTGTTCGTCATCGTCGACCAGATCGCCTACACCGCCGCCACCGGGCACGCCGCGCTGCAACATGCCAACTTCTTCACCCAGACCATGGCGAAGACCGGACCACTCGACCCGCTCACCAGCGGCGGCGTGCTGCACGCAATGGTCGGCTCGCTGGAGCAGATGGCGATCGCCACCCTGCTCTCGGTGCCGCTCGGGGTGCTCGCGGCCCTGTTCCTGACCGAGATCGGCGGCCGGCCGGCCCGGCCGGTGCGCGCGCTGATCCAGGCGATGACCTCGCTCCCGGAGATCATCGCCGGCCTGTTCATCTACGCCCTGTTCATCCTCACCTTCGGACTGCGCCAGTCCGGGTTCGCGGCCGGCCTCGCGCTGACCGTGATGATGATCCCGTTCGTCGCCCGCGGCTCCGAGGTGATGCTGCGATTGGTGCCCAACCACCTGCGCGAGGCGTCCTTCGCGCTCGGGGCCAGCCAGTTCCGCACCGTCTGGACCGTGGTGCTGCCGACCGCGCGCTCCGGCCTGACCACGGCGATCGTGCTCGGCATGGCCCGTGCCATCGGCGAGACGGCGCCGGTGCTGCTGACCTCGGGCCTGAACCGGTTCATGAACGGCAACGCGCTCAGCGGCTGGCAGACCAGCCTGCCGCTGTACATCTACGACGCGGTGCGCCAACCGCAGGCCGCGATGATCCAACGCGGCTTCGGCGCCGCCCTGGTCCTGATCATCGTGGTGCTGGTCCTGTTCACCGTCGCCCGGATGGCCGGCGGCAAGGCGCCGGGCGAGCTCACCCGCCGACAGCGCCGGCAGATCGCCCGCGACCTGCGCTCCGACAATCTGAAAGGGGCCGAGAATGGCTAAGCCCGGGTTCCGCCGGTTCGTCATCGTGCTCACCGCGGCCCTGCTGTCCGCCGGCACCGTGCCCGGCCTGGCGCTCCCGCCGGCCGAGGCCGCGAGCTCTTCCTACGTGGAACTGCAGGGGGACGGCTCGTCCTGGGCCGAGCCGGCGATCACCCAGTGGGCCCGCGACATGGTCGCCGACGGCATCGACATCAACTACACCGGCGACGGCTCGGCCGAGGGCCGCGAGCACTACATCGAGGACCAGAACGACTTCGCCGGATCCGACATCGCGTTCCTGAAACAGGGCGACCCGTTCGGCGGCGGGGTCGAACAGACCGGCTGGAACTACTCCTACATCCCGATCGTCGCCGGCGGCACCACGTTCATGTACAACCTGGTCGTCGGCGGGAAGAAGATCACGAACCTGCGGCTGTCCGGCCCGACCCTGGCCAAGATCTTCACCGGGCAGATCACCAACTGGGCCGATCCGGCGGTCACCCGGGACTACGGCGCGCAGCTGCCGAGCCAGCCGATCACCGTGGTCACCCGGTCGGACGGCTCCGGCGCGAGCTACATGTTCACCCGCTGGCTGTCGGTCCAGTACGCCTCGCTGTGGAACTCCTTCTGCGCGGCGCACGGCGGCCCGAGCCCCTGCCCGCCGACCGAGTTCTACCCCGGGTTCGGCGCCTCGATCCAGAAAGACGGCTCGGACCAGGTCGCTGCGTTCCTCGCCTCGCCGATCAGCGAGGGCGCGATCGGCTACGACGAGTACTCCTACGCCCTGAGCTACGGGCTGCCCGCGGTCAAGATGCTCAACGCGGCCGGCTACTACACGCTGCCGACGCCGTCGAACGTGGCCATCGCCCTGCAGGCCGCCGTCATCGACGAGAACCCGGGCGACGTCAACTTCCTGATGCAGGATCTCGACAAGGTCTACACCTACAATGACCCGCGCACCTATCCGCTCTCCAGCTACAGCTACCTGGTCATCCCGCGGGACACCGGCGGCGGCCTGAACAACGTGCCGCCGCCGTCCTGGAGCACCGCCAAGGCCGCGACCTTGAGCACGTGGCTCAACTATGTGCTCTGCAGCGCCCAGCAGACCTCGGGGCAGCTCGGCTACTCGCCGCTGCCGAAGAACCTGGTCGTCGGCGGGTTCCTCCAGGTCGACCACGTACCCGGGCACACTGCGACGCCGGACCTGAACCAGCCGGGCACCTGCGCGGACCCGACCTTCGACAAGGGCGCGAACACCCTGATCACCCAGGCGCCGCAGCCCAGCCCGTGCGACTTCCACACCGCGCCGCTCACCTGCACGGTCCAGGGCGGCAAGCCGGTCTCGACCGGCCCCGGTGGTTCCTCCGCCGGTTCGGGCGGCGCCGGGACCGGGGCGGGCGCCGGACCCGGGACGGCCGTCGGCGCGTCCGGCGCGTCCGGCACACCCGGGCCGGGGGTCACGGCCGGCAGCCAGAGCGGCGATACCGGATCCGGGGGAACGACGAGTGACTCCGCGCCGGTCTACGCCGTTCCGGTGACCGTCGAAGCGGCCTCCGACCAGCAGATGACACTCGCCACGCTCACCGTCCTGGAACTGCTCGCCGCGGTGGCGGCGCCGGCCGTGGTCGGCATCTGGCTGCAACGGCGCCGGAAGCGGAGGTGACCATGTCGATGTCGGAAACCACCGAAGCGGCCGCCGGGGAGTCGTCCTGGCCGGACGGGCCCGAGGCCGAGCCCGAGGCCCGGCCGGACCCGTCGGCTGAGGCCGAGCCGCTCGCGCCCCGGCCGAGCCTGCCGCCGCGGCCGGCCCGCCGGCCGCGCGAGCGCACCCCGATGCCGCCTGCGGTGCACGCGGTCGCGGTGAGCGTATTCCTGCTCGGCGCCCTGATCCTCGGATTCTTCGTGTACTTCTACGGGCTTTCCGGACTGGCCGAGCAGCGGGACCAGACGGTGCTCTACAAGACCTTCGCCGGCCGGCTGGCCCTGGCCACCGCACCGGTCGGGCCGGCCGCCCAAGGCTCGCCGGTGGCCATCGTGGCCATCCCGGCCCTGGGCATATCCCATCTGGTCGTCGTGGAGGGAACCACGTCCAACGACCTGACGGCCGGCCCCGGGCACCTGCGTTCGACGGTGCTGCCGGGCCAGGGCGGGGTCAGCGTGGTCTTCGGCCGGGTGGCCGGTTTCGGCGCACCGTTCGCCCACCTGATGCGGCTGAACCGGGGCGACCGGATCACCGTCACCACCGGCCAGGGCGTCGCCACCTACACGGTCGAGTCCTTCGGCACCTCGGCGAAACCGCCGCCCGACCACACCGCGAACCGGCTCGTGCTGGAGACCGGTGACAACGCCCTGGTGCCGCAGTCGGCGGTCGAGGTCAGCGCGGACCTGATCTCGATCGTGCAGCCGAGTCCGGGCGGCCTGCCCGAGCTCTCGGCGCCGGAGAACCAGCTCGCCGGGGACCCCGGCGACCTGGACACCCTGCTGCTGTGGTCCCAGGCGCTGCTGTTCGCCTCGGTCGGCGCGACGGTGGCCGCGAACCGCTGGAACCGGTGGGCGACATATCTGTGCGCGACCCCGGTGGTGCTCACCCTGACGTGGTTGATCTACGAGAACCTCGCGGCGCTGCTGCCGAACCTGTACTGAGAAGCCGTCCTTGAGGAGCACAGCTCGATGAGCACTCTTGATGAAACCGAGTCGATCGGCGTCGCGCAGCCGCTGGAGCCGGGCGCGGAGGAGCCGGGCCGCGAGCCGGAGCCCGGCGCGCTGCTCGGGCTCGAGGCCAGGGCGGTGTCGGCCTGGTTCGGCACGCACAAGGTTCTGGAACAGGTCTCGCTGGTCATGGCGCCCGGCGAGGTGACGGCGCTGATCGGGCCCTCGGGCTGTGGGAAGTCCACCTTTCTGCGCATCCTCAACCGGATGCACGAGATGGTCCGCAGCGCGGCGCTGGCCGGCGAGGTCCTGCTCGGGGACAGCGATATCTACCGTTCCTCCACCCTCCCCGCAGACGTGCGCAAGCGCATCGGCATGGTGTTCCAGAAGCCGAACCCGTTCCCGGCGATGTCCATCTACGACAACGTCGCCAGCGGCCTGAAGCTGGCCCGGATCAAGGTCGACGACCGGGACGCCGTGGTCGAGGACGCGCTGCGCCGGGCCGGCCTGTGGAACGAGGTGGCCCGGCGGCTGCGTACGCCCGGCGGCGCCCTGTCCGGCGGCCAGCAGCAGCGCCTGTGCATCGCCCGCTCGCTCGCGGTCCGCCCGGACGTGCTGCTGATGGACGAACCGTGCTCCGCCCTGGACCCCGGTTCGACCCGCCGGATCGAGGAGACCATCGCCCAGCTCGCCGGCGAGGTCACCATCGTGATCGTCACCCACAACATGCAGCAGGCGGCCCGGGTTTCCCGCACCTGCGCGTTCTTCCTCGCCGACGACGAGACTCCCGGCCACATCGTCGAGGCCGGACCGACCGACCGGATTTTCGACAACCCACGTGACCCACGGACCGCGGACTACATCAACGGCCGATTCGGGTGAAGTCGCGAGGCGACCACCGGGTGCGTCCAGTGGCGAAAGGAGCGCAGGAGCCCGGCCCGGCAGCCATCTTCTACGGCCATGCCTTCCCCGTCGTCACCACGGTGCAGGTGTGCTTCCGCGGGCATCTGACCGGAAGCCACCGAAGTCAGTTCGGCGGATCCTTGCTGCGCCGCGGCAGGAGATTGTGCCGTGTCAGCCGTCCACCAGGAGCCCGCGAAGCGGGCCTTGGAGGCGTTCGGCGCGCCGGGAGAGGTTCTCGAGCAGGATGAGGCGGTGGGTGCGCGGCGAGCCGGCCTGGTCCAGAAAGGCCTGTTCGGTGGCGGTCGGGCGCCAGAGCGTGTCGATGACTGTGGCCGGTTCGCCGGAGACCTCCGTCTCGGTCAGCTGGAGGTGTTCTGACCACAGTCGCAGCCGGGTGGCGCGGACCTGGTCCGGGTCGCGGATGATCACGTTGACTTCGGTGTCGTTGAACAGGGAGTGCTCGTTGAGGTTAGCCGAGCCGACGGTCAGCCAGGCGTCGTCGACGATGCCCACTTTGGCGTGCACGTACAGCGGCGCCGTCTTGTCCGCGGAGTGCGAGTTGACCGTGACGGCGAGCAGTCTGCCGTTGCCGGCGTCGGCGTCGATCAGCCGGCCGAGTTGGCCGCGGGTGGTGTCGGCGCCGTCGTTGGGCCGGGTCGGGAGCAGGACGAGCAGCCGGAAGTCCTCCTGCGGGGGCCGGAGGAGCTTGTCCACCAGGACGTCGACCACTTCGGAGGACCACAGGAACTGGTTCTCGAGATAGACCAGGGACCGCGCGGATCGCAGGGCGCTCAGATAGGCCTGGAGGATGGTGAACTCGCCGCGCTCGGCGAACTTGTAGGTGCGCTCCGGGACCGTGCGCACGAGCTGGACGGCGGTGGTTCCGGCGGGCGGCTGGACGACCGGTTCGGGCAGGGTCTCCACGGCCACCTCGGACCAGCGTTGGGCGAAGTGGGCGGCGACGTCCGCGACGATCGGGCCGTGCAGGCGGGTGGCGGCGTCGTGCCAGCCGAGTACCCGGTCGGGGGAGTGCGCGCTGCTGTCGAGCCGGTCCCCGGCCAGGTCGGTGAAGTCGATCCCGCCGACGAAGGCGACCTCGTCGTCGACCACGACGATCTTCTCGTGGTGGCAGTGCATGGTCCGTTCCCGGCGGTCCAGGACGCACCGCACCTTCGAGTCGCGGAGGAAATCCTCGCGCGCGGCCTTGGTCATCCGCCGGGTCGGCTTGAACACCGGAGCCGGCGGCCCGGCCCACAGCAGCAGTCGGACCGGTACGCGTTCGGCGACGCTCGCGAGCAGCTCGGCCAGGGTGGGTGCGCCCGGTCCGCGGGTGGGCCGGAAGTGCGGGGAGGCGAACCAGCCGGCGATGTGGACGTGCGAGGTGGCCCCGGCGATGGCCTCGGCCATGGCGGCGAGTGCCTCTTCACCGTCCACGAGCACCTGAACCCGGTTGCCTTCGCGCGCCGGGCGCACGTCCTGGCCGTCGCCGGGCGTCTCGGAGAGCACCTCGGACCAGCCGAGCCGGTCGAGCCGGCGGTGGTGGTGGGCGCAGACGAGCCGGTCCACCTGGTCGCCGAAGCGCTGGTCTATGTCGTCCAGGGCTGCGCGCCAGGGTCTGCTCGGGGTACTCATCGGCTGCTCCTCATCAGTGGCTGTCGGTTGTCGGTTGTCGGCCGTTCGGCGGCGAGCCGTTTTCCTGTAGCACTCTTTTCCCGTAGCACTCTGCAATACCCGGGCCGAGCCGGGCGAACCGGCTGGTCGACCGCCTTGCCGGTTTTCGAGCCTGGATGGGGGGCATGGAGATGGTCCTGATGGACGACCGATGAGGAAAGGCTGGCCTGATGACCACCGGAAGCGCAGCGCGCAGACGGCACGTGAACCGCACCGACCGTGCGAACCGATCGAGGACGGCCAATCCGCCACACGCCCTGAACGCTCTGGCTGTCGCCGGGTTCGTCGCCCGGGGCGTGACCTATGCCCTGATCGGCGTGCTGGCTCTGGCGATCGCCTTCGGGAAGGCGGCGCCGGAGGCCGACCGTACCGGTGCGCTCCAGGCCGTGGGCGCGCAGCCGTTCGGCACGATCCTGTTGTGGCTGCTGGTGATCGGGTTCGCCGCGATGGCGCTGTGGCGGTTGGCCCAGGCCGGCTACGGCGTCGACGGCACCGGCCACCACGGTGCGGCCGAGGCCCAGGCCGCGGCGCGCGGCGTGATCTACGCGGTGTTCGCCTTCGGCACGTTCGAGTTCGTGCACAGGAACAAGCTGCCGCAGTCGACCAACCAGCAGTCCCAGGACTTCACGTCCACGGCCATGGCGCACAGTGGCGGGCGGATCCTGGTCGGGATCGTCGCCGTGGTGATCGTGGGCATCGGGCTCTACATGATCCACAATGGTCTGACCAGGGCCTTCCTCAAGGACCTGCGGTTCGCCGGCGCGAGCCGGAAGACCCGGGAGACCGTCGAGCGCCTCGGCATGATCGGCAACACGGCCCGGGGCGTGGTGTTCGCCGCCGTCGGCGTGTTCATGGTCGTCGCGGCTGTGCGCTTCGACCCCGCACGGGCCAAGGGGATCGACGCGACCCTGCGCTCGTTCGCGCACACTCCGCTCGGCCCGTGGCTGCTGGCCGTCGTCGCCGTCGGACTGTTCCTCTTCGGCGTGTACTCGATGTGCGAGGCCAAGTGGCACCGTTCCGTGTGAGGTGAGCATGACGCCGTCCTCCCGGCTGTGAGCGGGAGGAGCGGATCGCGCTCTCGGTCGTAGTCTTTGCATTTTCTGAGGATGTTCCACACTGCTTGCGCACTACCGGGGCGCGACCCTGGGAAGGCGTGGCAGCTGTAGCGGGACTCCGGGCTTTACTAGACGAGTTGTTCCGAATTCTGGCGCCTGAGCCGAGTTGCCGGTAAGCGCATTGACCTGCAGGGTGAGTGCGCACGGCGAAACGGCTCAGCGGCGGTGGCTGGGCGTGCGCCGCGGTCGACCGCATACTCGGTCGTCTGCGGTTGGCCGCGGCGTGCGGCCAGGCGCCGCCGATCAGCCGTTTCGCCGCGCCAGAATTCGGAACAACTCGGCTAGGCTTTGCATGGTGAGCAGACGATGACGAGACCAGTGGAAGAGGCGACCGAGGGCCTGCGGGTCCTGGTGGTGGAGGATGACGAGGGGATCGCGCGGTCGTTGTGTCGCGGGTTGGCCCGGGCCGGGTATCGGGTGAGTTCGGTCGGTACCGGGGCGGCGGCGCTGGCCGCCGAGCCGGTCGACGTGGTGCTTTTGGATCTGGGACTGCCGGATGTGGACGGGATGGACGTGTGCCGGCTGCTGCGGGAGCGGACCGATGCGGCGTTGATCGTGGTGACCGCGCGCGGTGAGGAGGGTGACCGGGTCGCCGCGTTGGACGAGGGGGCCGACGATTACCTGGTCAAGCCGTTCGGTCTGGCCGAGTTGCTGGCGCGGATCCGCGCGGTGCTGCGCCGGGTGCGCCCGAGCGGCCCGGCGGTGCTGACGCACGGCCCGCTGGCGGTGGACCCGCGGACCAGGCGGGTGACCGTGCACGGTGCGGAGGTGGCGCTGACGCCGAAGGAGTTCGACATCCTGGAGTGCCTGGCGGCGGACCCCGGGCGGGTGGTCACCCGGCAGGAGTTGCTGGAGCGGGTGTGGGATGCGAACTGGTACGGGCCGACGAAGGTGCTGGACGTGCACATGGCCGCGCTGCGCCGCAAGCTCGGTGTCGAGGGGTTGGTGGAGACCGCGTACGGCCGTGGTTTCCGGCTCGGCCGGGTCGAGGGTTCGGCTCCGTGACCCGCAGGATCGCGCTGGCGTTCGCGGCTGTCATCGCCGCTCTGCTGGTGCTGGCCGTGGTGCCGATCGGGGTGTCGATGACGGCCAACGAGCAGTCCTCGTTCCGGTACGACGCGCAGGCGACGGCGTTGCAGGTCGCGGCGGCGGCCGAGGAGTACCTGGCCGACCACCGTCCGGCGACCGGGATGAACGCGGCGGTCGGGGCGGCCGCTTCGCTGGGGGATTGTGTGGCGGTGTTCCAACCGGGCGGGGCGGTGGTGGCCTCGTCCGGTGTGTGTGCGGTGGCGATGGATCAGGATGCGCGCGCCCTCGCGGCCCGGGTGCTGCCGGGCCGGGGCAGCGTGGTCGCGCGCGACGGGGTGTGGCTGCGGGTGGCGGTGCCGGTCAGTCAGGACGAGAACGCCGGGGCCGTGGTCCTGGCTCGTTCCGCTGACCCGCTCGACGACCGGATCCTGGCGATGTGGGGCTGGTTGTGCCTGACCGGGGTCGGGGCGCTCGCGGTCGGTGTGGTGTTGTCGGTGCGCTTGGCCCGGTGGGTGACGCGGCCGTTGGACCGTCTGGATGATGCCGCGGAGCAGTGGGGCGGCGGCGCGTTGGAGGTGCGGGCTCTGGTCGGTGACGGGCCGGCCGAGGTGCGCCGGTTGGCGGCGACGTTCAACCAGATGGCTGAACGGACGCAGTCGCTGGTGGGCGGTCAGCAGGAGTGGGTGGCGGACGTCTCGCACCAGTTGCGCACGCCGTTGACCGCGCTGCGGCTGCGGCTGGACGTGCTCGCGCAGGAGACGAGCGAGGAGGTGTCGGCCGAACTGGCGGGCGCGCAGGAGGAGATCGGGCGGTTGTCGCGGTTGGTGGACGGTCTGCTGGCGGTCGCCCGGGCGCAGGCTGCGGTGCCCAGTCCGGTGGCGGTGCGGGCCGACGAGCTGGCCGCCGAGCGGGCGGCGGCGTGGGAACCGGTGGCCCGGGAGCGCGGAATCAGTCTGAGCCTGGACGCCCTGGAACCGGCCACGGCGTTCCTCGGGCCCGGGGATCTGGAGCAGATGCTGGACAATGTGCTGGCCAACGCCCTGGAGGCGGCGGCGGACGGCGGGCGGGTGCGGATCGAGGCGGCCGGTCGGCGCGGCGCGGGGGGCCGGAACCGGATCGTGGTGCGGGTGGTCGACGACGGCCCGGGGATGAGCGAGGCGGCCCGCCGGGACGCGTTCCGCCGCTATGCCAATCCCGGCGCCCGCGGCAACGGACTGGGATTGGCGATCGTGTACCGGCTGGCCACGGCCAACGGCGGGGACGTGCGGTTGGCCGACAGCCCCGGCGGCGGGTTGACCGTCGAACTGGACCTGCCCGGAGCGTGACGGCGCCGATCCTTGCTGAGGGCCGCCGCAGCAGGCGCCGGGACTTGCCGGAATCAGGCGGCCGGCGACGGGAGGATGGCGAGTCTGGCCCGGTGCCCGTCAGCGCGCCGTCCGGCTGGCCCGGCCAGGCCGGGTCGGGGTGAGGTTGACCAGGAGGCAGTAGGTGACCACGGCGATGGCCAGGTGCATGACCATGAGGATGCCGACGGCGGTCGCGGGCTGGCCCTGGTAGAGGATCCAGAAGTCCGGCAGGAGCAGGACGAGGGTGACGAGGACGGCCATGCGGAAGAACATCCACCGCGGCTGCGAGGTGATGCGGGTGGTGATCGGCCAGGCGGCGCAGGCGATCAGGACGCCGATGACGGTCAGTTTGCCGTAGTCGGCGAAGCGGAAGTGCACGTAGCCCTTGGTGGACGGGAACAGGGCGACGCCGATCGCCGCGATCAGGGCGTCGGCGGCCAGCGAGCCGGCGACGGCGGCGACGGTGACCAGCAGCATCCGGACAGCTGACGGCCGCCGGTCGCGCGGGGCGAAGTCGAGGCGGACGAGCCCGGCCGGACCGTGCAGGAATGCCGGCAGGGGATTGGCGGCGGACCGGGTGGACGCGTCCGGTGTGTACACGATGTCGTCGGTGCTGCGAGCCATGGCGGTGGTTCCTTCTCGTCGGGGGTGCCCGTGGATCCAGCCTTGCAGCCGTGGGCACCGAAAGCGGTTCAGAACATCTTCGGGAAAAGCAAAGATCATCGACCCGGGGCCTCGCCTGCGCAGCCGGTCGGCGGCGAACATCTGCCTTTTCTGAGCCTGGGCCCGCTGCACCACATCCTTCGGCCACGCACCGGGATCCCGGCCGATTCCTGCTGGCGCACCGCCAGTGTGGCCGCCGCCACCTGCGTGGACGCCGACATCGCGGCCACCGCCGCGATCGTGCGCGGGGCGGCGGCCCGGCGCTGGCCGGCCGAACAGCGCATGCCCGCCCGCCCGCCTGGTCCGCCACGACGGCGGGGTGGTCACGGTGTCGGGCCGGCCGCGGGCGGATGATCTTTGACTTTCCTGAAGATGTTCTGAACCGGTTGTCCGGCGCCCGGATGCGAGGCTGGAACAGCAGGCGACCGACGACCCGTACGAGTACACCTCCGAGGAGCCCACGATGAATCAGCCCCCTGCCGAACCCGCCGCCCGCGCGGACGCCCGGGACCGCGGCCTGCGCCGGGTCCGGGTGGCGACCGGGTGGACCGCCGTGACCGCCACCGTGTTCTCGGCCGTCCTGGCGGCCGGATACGCCGAGGCGGCCCCGGGAAAGCCGGCCGCGCCGGGCACCGCCGCCGTCCCGGCTCCGGCCGGCGCCGCGGCCACCGGCGCCCCGAGCCCGGCGCCCGCGCCCGCGAACACCACGGTTCCGGCCGGCGCGCCCACGAGCGGCGCGCCGGCCCGGCCGGCCCCGGCCGCCACGGCGCTGCGGGCCCCGTCCCAGGCGCCGACCCGTCCGCCGGCGCCGCCGGTGCAGCCGAGCCCGGTCAAGAGCCCGCCGCACGTCGTCTCCGGATCGTCGTGACCACGATCCGCAGGGCGCGTATATGAGTACTCTGTTGTCAAATCCATTGTGGTTCGCCACCCGGGCGTGCGGGACCGCGGCGCTGGTGTTGTTGACCGCGTCGGTGGTGGTCGGCGTCGGCGCGGCCGGGCGGTACGCGCCGAACCGGCTGGGCCGGTTCGAGGTCGCCGCCGTGCACCGCAACCTCTCGGTCCTGGCGCTGGCCTTCCTCGCCGTGCACATCCTGACCGCGATCGCCGACACCTACGTCCCGCTCGGCTGGGCCAGTGCCCTGATCCCGTTCGCCTCCCCTTACCGGACGCTGTGGACGGGGCTCGGCACCTTCGCCGTCGACCTCTTGCTGGCCGTGTCGCTGACCAGCGCCGTCCGGCTGCGCCTGGGCCTGCGGCGGTGGAAGGCGGTGCACTTCCTCGCTTATGCCGCCTGGCCCCTGGCGGTGTTCCACGCGGCCGGCACCGGCACGGACACCCGCCTGGGATTCCAACTGGTCCTGTACGTCCTGTGTGTCGGCTCGGTCGCCGCAGCATGCTGGTGGCGGCTCTACGCCGCCGGACCCGGGCGCCTCGGCGTCCGGGTGACCGCGGCCCTGGCGGTCGGCGTGCTGCCCGTGCTGCTCTACGCGTTCCTGGCCGGCGGGCCGTTGGCGGCCGGCTGGTCGCACCGGGCCGACGGACCGCCGCCCGGCGCCCGCGCCCCGAACACCGTCGCCGTCACCTCCATCGTCCGGCCTGACAGGAGCGCATCGTGACCACGCACACCGGCCCGGCCCCGTCGGCCCGCGGACGACGCTCCTACGGCGAACCGGACCCCGCCCGGCCGGCCCGGCGCTCCGGTCCACGGCTGCTGGCCGGCTGGTACGAGACCGGCGGCCCGGCGGCCCTGGGCGAGCACCTGCGCCGCTACGGCGCGATGCCGCTCTCCGGGCCCGGCGGCCTGCGCCCGGCCGCGCTGATCGACGCGGTGGAGCAGGCGGGCCTGACCGGCCGGGGCGGTGCGGCGTTCCCGACCGGGCGCAAACTGCGCACGGTCGCCGGCGGCCGGGGCGGCGCGGTGGTGGTGGCCAACGCGATGGAGAGCGAACCGTCCGGCCGCAAGGACCAGACCCTGCTGAACCTGGCCCCGCACCTGGTGCTCGACGGCATCGCCCTGGCAGCCCACGCGGTCGGCGCGCGGCAGGCGCACCTGTGTCTGCCCCGGTCCCGGGCCGGCCAGGCCGACGCGCTGCGCCGGGCCGTCGACGAACGCTGGAACCACGGCCTGGATCCGGTCGCGGTCGACGTGCACGAACTGCCGCACAACTACGTCTCCAGCGAGGAGAGCGCCCTGGTGCGCTGGCTCGGCGGCGGCCCGGCCAAGCCGGCCTCCGTCCCGCCGCGCCCGTTCGAGCGCGGCGTCGACAGGCTCCCGACTCTGGTCGACAACGTCGAGACCCTCGCCCACCTGGCCCTGATCGCCCGCTACGGCCCGGGCTGGTTCCGCTCCCAGGGCGCCGCCGACGCCCCCGGCACGACCCTGGTGACCCTGTCCGGCGCGCTCGCCCGGCCCGGCGTGTTCGAAGCCGACCTGGGCACGCCGCTCGGCGAGGTGATCACGCTCGGCGGCCTGACCGCCCGACCCCGGGCCGTGCTGCTCGGCGGGTTCTTCGGCTCCTGGCTGCCGGCCGACCAGGCCTGGAACCTGCCCTACAGCGCCCCGGCGATCGCCGCGACCGGCGGCGGCATCGGCGCCGGGATCATCGCCGTACTGCCCGAAGGAGCGTGCGGCCTGGCCGAGACCGCCCGGATCCTGGACTACCTGGCCGCCCAGAGCGCCGGGCAGTGCGGACCGTGCCGGTTCGGGCTGCCCGCCGTCGCCCGGGACCTGGCCGACCTCGCGCACACCCGGGTCGGCCCGGTCCAGGCCCGCCGCCTGCAGGAGCGGATCGGCCTGCTGGCCGGACGCGGCGCGTGCAAGCACCCGGACGGCGCCTCCCGCCTGGCGGCCTCGGCACTGCGGGTCTTCGCCCAGGACGCCCGCCATCACCTCGCCCACGGCCCGTGCCCGGCGGCCCGGGACCGGCCCCCGGTCATCGAGGTCCCGCGCACGGGCCCGATCCGCGAGGAGGACTGGCGATGACCCACGTCCTGGCGATCGACCGGATCGCCTGCACCGCGCACGGCCTGTGCGCCGAACTCCTGCCCGAACGCATCCGCCTGGACGAGTGGGGCTACCCGATCATCGACCCCGAACCCGTCCCGGGACACCTGATGGCCCACGCCCGCCGCGCCGTCGCCGCCTGCCCGGTCCTGGCCCTGCGGGCCGATCGCGCCGCCCGGCCCGCGCGTGCCCACGGGCGGTGATGCAGTGGCTGGTGCTTCGCGACCGGCGAAGGCAGCGGAGCAGGGCCTCGACCGGTAAGTGTCGGGCCATGCCCGGCAGGCGGGAGGGGGCGGAAATGTGTCGTCCTTGCACCACTGGGTAAAGCTTGAATTTCCACTCCTGTTATCAGATGTCATAGTCGTGAATTCTTCTGTCCGCGCGGCGAATCCGGCTTGACGATCTTCCCGAGGCTCTAGGCTCCCGAACAGGCGTCCAGAAACCTGCGCCGCCCTCTGCCATTTCTCTTGAGGGGGGAAATCGGTGTCCGACAACAGTGGGTGCCCCCATGCCGTTTCGCCGTCCACGGCGCCTGATGTGTGTGTCGTGGTCCCGACTTTCAACGAGGCCGGGAACGTGGCGCAGCTGCTCACCCGGCTGGGTGCGGCTCTCACGCCCGTGTGCGAGCAGTCCGGTTGGAAGTTCGAGGTCGTATTCGTCGACGACAGCTCCGACGACACCCCGCGGACGATCGAGTCCGAGGCGGCGAAGAGCCGGTTCCCGGTCCGGCTGATCCACCGCGCGACGCCCGACGGCGGGTTGGGCGGTGCGGTCCTGGAGGGGCTGCGCTCGACCGCCGCGCCATGGGCGGTGGTGATGGACGCGGACCTCCAGCACCCGCCGGAGACCGTTCCGGCGATGCTGGCCGTGTGCGCGCGGGGTGAATGCGACCTCGTGGTCGCCACGCGGTACGCCTCGACGGGTGCCGACGCGGCCGAAGGCCTGGGCAAGCGTTACCGCGTTCTGGTGTCGCGCTGGACCACCGCGGTGTGCAAGATGCTGTTCAGCCGCCGGCTGGCCGGGACCAGCGACCCGATGAGCGGCTTCTTCGCTGTGCGGGGCGACGTGCTCGAGGGGATCCGCCTGCACCCCTCCGGTTACAAGATCCTGCTGGAGATCGCCGTGCGGTGCGCTCCGCTGAGGATCGCCGAAGTGCCGTACGTCTTCCAGTCGCGGTTCGCCGGGGAGTCCAAGGCCTCGTTCGCGGAAGGGCTGCGCTTCCTCAAACACCTGTTCCGGCTGCGCGTGTCCGCGACCGGATCACGCCGGCCGGTACGCGAGCCGGCTGAGCTGCCGGATGCGCTGCCGGACCTCGTCAAGCACTGGTGACCGGCCGGGCGGCCTCAGCCGACCTCAAGCCGGACCGCACCACCAGAGTGGACCTGCGCCAAGCCCCGGCCGTCCGACGACTACCCCCGATGAGAGTGCAGGATGAATTCCTCCGCCCCCCGCACACCGCGCGCTTCCGCATCGCTCTGTCTCGCCGCGCTGCTGTGCGCCTGCGCGGTGTCGACGGCGGCGTCGATCGAACCGGCCCAAGCGGATGAGACCACCGTTTCGCAGGACACGTATCGGACCGGCTGGGACCAGGCCGAGCCGGGCCTGAGCCCGGCCGCGGTGACCTCCTCCGACTTCGGCCACCAGTTCTCCACCGCCCTGAACGGGCAGGTCTACGCGCAGCCCCTGCTCGCGGACGGCACGTTGATCGCGGCGACCGAGAACAACGACGTCTACGGCCTGGACCCGGCGACCGGCGCGATCCTGTGGACGGACAGCCTCGGCCCGGCCTGGCCCGCCTCAGCCATCGACTGCGGCGACCTGACCCCGGACATCGGGGTCACCTCCGCGCCCGTCTACGACCCGGCCAGCGGATACGTGTATCTGACCGCGAAAGTCAACGACGGCCCGGACCAGGACCACCCGCACTGGTACATGAACGCGGTCAGCCCGACCACCGGCGCCGAGAAGCCAGGCTTCCCGGTGGCGATCGCCGGCTCCCCGTCCAACGACCCGACGGTGACCTTCGACCCGAAACACGAGATGCAGCGCCCCGGCCTGCTGCTGCTCGGCGGCGTGGTCTACGCGGCGTTCGGCTCGCACTGCGACTTCGGCCCGTACCGCGGCTACGTGGTGGGGGTGTCCACCGGGGGAGTGCAGACCGCGATGTGGGCGTCCCAGGTCGGCGCGGCCAACAACGGCGGCGGGATCTGGGCGGCGGGCGGCGGCCTGGTCTCGGACGGCCCGGGCCGGATCATCTTCGCCACCGGCAACGGCGTGTCCCCGGCCGCCGTCCCGGGCACCTCCCCGCCGGGCAACCTGTCCGAGTCCGTGGTCCGGCTCCAGGTGAACCCGAACGGCTCGCTGTCCACCGCCGACTTCTTCAGCCCCTCCGACGCGCCGATCATGGACGCCAACGACACCGACCTCGGCTCCGGCGGCCCGATGGCCCTGCCCGACTCCTTCGGCACCGCGGCCGATCCGCACCTGATGGTCCAGATGGGCAAGGACGGCCGACTTTTCCTGCTCAACCGGGACAACCTCGGCGGCCACGACCAAGGGCCCGGCGGCACCGACGCGGTCCTGGGCACCCTCGGCCCGTACCAGGGGCAGTGGGGCCATCCCGCCTTCTGGGGCGGTGACGGCGGATACGTGTACATCGTCGGCAACGGCGGCCCGCTGCGCGCGTTCAAGTACGGCGTCTCCGGGTCGGGCGCTCCGGCCCTGACCATGGCCGGGACCAGCGCGACCAACTTCTCCTACACCTCCGGGTCCCCGGTGGTCACCTCCACCGGCTCGACCTCGGGCAGCGCCGTCGTCTGGGTGGTCGAGTCGACCGGCCCCGGCGGCCAGGACTCCGAACTGTGCGCCTACAGCCCGGTCCCGGACGCCAACGGCACCCTGGACCTGCTGTGGTCCGGTGCGATCGGTACCGGGGTGAAGTTCACCACCCCCGCCACCGACAACGGCCGGGTGTACGTCGGCACCCGCGACGGCGACATCCTCGCGTTCGGCCGCCCGAGCACCACGGCCCTGTCCGGGTCCCCGGTCACGATCGGGAACGTGGCGGTCGGGTCCACCGGCACCGGAACACTGACCCTGACGGCCACCAAGGCCCTGAACATCACGGCGGTCAGCACGTCCGCGCCGTTCGCGGTCACCGCGCCGACCCTCCCGCACGCCCTGGCCGCCGGGGCCTCGGTCTCGGTGCCGGTCGCCTTCTCCCCGGCCGCGACCGGCGCCACGAGCGGCATCGTCACCATCGCGACCGACACCGGCGGCACGATCAACTTCACCGCCACCGGCACCGGCGTCCAGGACGGCCTGAGCGCGGACCCCGGTGACGTCACGTTCGACCAGGAACCGGTCGGCCTCGCGACCACGACCAACGTCCAGATCACCAACACCGGCACCGGAACCGAGAAGGTCTCGGCCGTCAGCGCGCCCGGCGCGCCGTACACGGTCAGCGGCCTGCCAGCGGTCGGCACGGCCATCCCGGCCGGCGGGTCGTTCATCGCCTCCGTCGTCTACGACCCGGCCGCCCCGGGCACCAATGACGGCACGATCACCGTCACCTCGACCTCCGGGACCCTGGCCATCCCGGTGTCCGGCACCGCGGTCTCCGGCGAGGGCGACCTGGTCATCGCGCCGGCCGCGGTCTCCTTCGGCACGGTCCCGATCGGCTCGTCCTCGACCCTGACCTTCACCGTCACCAACACCGGCAACATCCCGGTGACCATCACCAAGGCCAAGGCGCCGGACGACGACTTCACCAGCTCGGCCCCGCTGGCCGAGGGCCTGGTGATCGGGCCGGGCCAGACCCAGACCCAGTCGGTCACCTTCACCCCGACCTCGCCCGGGTATCAGAGCGCGAACTACGAGATCACCGGCAGCGCCGGGCAGGGGGCGATGTACGAACCGCTCACCGGCAACGCCTCCGGCGCCCTGCCCACCCCGCCCACCGACTGGCAGACCAACGGTTCGGCCACGCAGAGCGGCGGCGCGATCCAGCTGACCCCGGCGAGCGCCTCCGCGGCGGGCTCGGCCTTCTTCGCCCACCCGGTCCCGACCACCGGGCTGACCGCGTCCTTCACCGCGCAGCTGAACGGCGGCACCGGCGGCGACGGCCTGTCCTTCGCCCTGGTCGACCCGACCCGGGGCAGCGCGTCCGGCGTCGGCGCGTCCGGCGGCGGGCTCGGCTTCTCCGGCCTGCCGGGCCTGAGCGTGGACCTGGTCACCTCGTGGAACAGCCAGGCGAACTCGGGCAACTTCGTCGGCATCGCAGCCGGCCCGGGCAACGGCGCGGACGCCCTGACCTACCTGGCCACCGCCGTCGTGCCCACCTCGCTGCGCACCGGCACCCACGCCGTCACCGTGACCGTCAATACCGGCGTCATCACAGTGCTCGTCGACGGTACGCGACTGCTGTCCTACACCCCCGCCGCCGGGGTGATCCCGGCGACCGCGTACGCGGGCTTCACCGGCGCGACCGGCGCGAGCACGGACCTGCACACGGTCAGCGGCCTGGCGATCACGACCGCCGCGCCACCGGCCGGCGGGCAGCCGCTCACCGCCGCCCCGGCCGCCATCGCGTTCGGCACCGCGCCCGAATTCAGCACCCTGACCCAGGACGTCACCCTGACCAACGACGGCCCGGCCACCGAGACCGTGACCGCGACGGCCGAGCCGTCCGGGGCGTTCACCGCCGCCCTGCCGGCCGTCGGCCTGCAACTGCCCCCGGGCGGGTCCACGACCGTCCCGGTCGGCTTCCGGCCCGTGGCGGCCGGGACCAGCACGGGCACCTTCTCGGTGACCACCACGGACGGCACGGTCGCGGTGACCCTGGCCGGCACCGGCCAGGCCGACGCCCCGGCCGGCGCGGCCCTGCCCGCGCCGGCCGACCCGAGCTGGGTGCGCAACGGCCAGGCCGCACTGTCCGGCACCGGCCTCGTGCTCACCGCCGCGGGCGGCGGCTACGGATCAGGGTCCTCCTTCTACCCGCTGCCGGTGCCGTCCGCGGGCCTGACCGCGACCTTCACCACCCGGATCGGCGGCGGCTCCGGCGGCGACGGCCTGTCCTTCGCCCTGCTCGACCCGACCCAGAACGCTGACACCGCGCTGGGCAATCCGGGCGCGGGCCTCGGTTTCTCCGGCCTCGGCGGCGTCGCGGTCGGCGAGGTCACCTCCTGGAGCAGCGCGGTCGGCTCCGGCAACTTCGTGGGCATCTCGACCTCGGCGCCCGGCGCCACCGGCGACGCCGCCTTCACCGCCACCGACACCTCACTGCCCAACCTGCGCACCGGGACGCACACCTTCACCGTCACCTACACGACGGCCGGCGTCCTGGTGGTCACCATGGACGGCACGCAGATCCTGAGCAAGGCCGTCTCCCTGCCGCCGAACGTCCTGGTCGGCTTCACCGGAGCCAACGGCGGCTCCGACGACGACCACACGGTCACCGCCGCGTCGATCACCGCCGGCCGGGAACCCCTGCACAGCCTGCCCGCGTTCACCGACGCGAGCTGGACCCTGAACGGCTCGGCCGCCGACAGTTCGGGCACCGTCGCCCTGACCACGGACGGGCAGAACTACACGGCCGGCTCGATCGTCAACGACATCCCGGTCGACCCGATCGGTCTGCACATCTCGTTCACCGAACAGACCGCCGGCACCGCGACCGTCACCGGCGACGGTATGACGCTCGCGCTGCTCGACGCGTCGAAGAACACCCCGACCGCACTCGGCGCCAACGGCGGCGGCCTGGGTGTGGCCGGGCTCGGCTCCACCTTCCTGGGACTGTGTACGTACCCGGACATGGGCGTCAACAGCTACGGCTTCGCCGCCGTCGGCACCTCGGCCGCCGGGTCCAACGCCCTGACCACGCTCGGATCCAGCGTGGCCATCCCGGGGCTGCAAGGCTCCACCCACACGATCGACATCACCATCACGTCGGCGAGCGACATCGTCGTGCTCGTCGACGGGGCGACGTCCCTGGACGTCCCGGTGACCCTGCCCGACAAGGTTCTGATCGCGTTCACCGCAGGCGTTGGCGCGTCCACCGACACTCACGCGGTCTCCGCGCCGACGATCACCTACCTGTCCTGACGGACACTCAGGGGGACGAACCATGACAGCTCTCGACCACGCACAACGCCGAACGCCCCTGCTCGCCGGGCACCCGGACCCCGAACAGGCCGACCCGCCGACCGAACCGCCGGCCCGGGACCCGCACCAGGCCCTGGTCTGGGCCAACCGGATCATCCTGACCGCCGCGGCGGCCCTGATCGCGATCGTCCGGCCCGGGCCCTGGCTGCCGTTCGCCGCCTTCCTCTTCGGACTGGGACTGGCCAAGGTGGCCGGCTGGCGCGGGCGCCAGCTGCGGCTGATCGCGTTCGCCCTGGCCGTGTTCACCAGCGCCGTGAACTACCTGTCCTGGCGATTGTCGGTGCTCTCCTTCGGCGGGCACCCCGTCCCGGGCTGGATCATCGGCGTCCCGCTCTATCTGGCCGAGTTCCACGCCGCCGCGCACACCGTCGGGCTGCACGCGACCCTCTGGCCCCGGCACGCCCCGGCGCCCGTGGACGCCGCCCACGGCGAACGCCGGATCGAACCGGCCCGGCGCGCCGACCCGGCCGCCTACCCGGTGTTCGTGCTCGTCCCCACGGTCGACGAGGGGCCGGAGATCGTCGGTGCGACGCTGCGCGGCATCCTGGCCGCCCGCGACGCCTACCTCGCCGCCGAACCCGCCGCGTCCTTCACCGTCATCGTGTGCAACGACGGCGGCGTGGCGAAGGCGGACTGCTCCGACGAGATCGAGGCGCTGGCACGGGACCTCGGGGTCGAGTGCGTCACCCGCACGGTCGGCGGCGGGGCGAAGGCCGGGAACATCGAGAACGCGCGCGCCCTGCACGGCGGCTACGGCCAGGCCCTGCTGGTCATCTTCGACGCCGACCAGATCCCGCGCGAGGACTTCTTCCTGCGCACCATCCCGCCGTTCGCCGACCCGGAGATCGGCTGGGTGCAGACCGGCCAGTACTACGGCAACCGGGACAACCCGGTGGCCCGCTGGGCCGACGACCAGCAGTCCCTGTTCTACCGCCTGCTGTGCCCCGGCAAGGCGGTGCACAACTCGGCCTTCATCTGCGGGACCAACGTCGTGCTGCGCGCCGCCGCGCTCGACGAGATCGGCGGCCTGCCCACCGACTCGGTCACCGAGGACTTCGCCGCCTCCATCCACCTGGCCCCCCGCTGGCACTCGGTCTACCTGCCCGGCGTGCTCGCGGTCGGCCTGGGCCCGGTGGACCTGACCTCCTACCTCAAGCAGCAGGAACGCTGGGCCCGGGGCACGCTCTCCGTCCTGCGCGAACACTGGCGCGAACTGCTGCTGCCCGGCCGCGGAGGGCTGCGCGCCCAGCAGCGCATGCAGTACGCCCTGGCGGTCACCCACTACCTGTGCGGTCTGCGCGACCTGATCTTCGTGATCGCGCCGGTCCTGTTCGTGCTGACCGGGACCAGCGGCGTGCGGGGCGCGACGGCCGGGGCGTTCCTGAGCTACTTTGTGCCCTACTACCTCCTGGCCATCGTCGGGTTCTGGCACGCGGCGTGGAAGGTGACCAGCTGGCGGTCCATCGTCATCGGCTACGGATCCTTCCCGGCGTTGCTGCGCGCGGCCTGGATGACCGCCGTCGGTCAACGCGGACGCTTCACCCTGACCCCCAAGCGGCGCACCGACGCCTCGCCCTGGCGCACCGCCCGGCCCCACCTGGCCGTCCTGGCCCTGTGCCTGGCTTCCCTGGTCGTCCTGCTGATCCTGCACGACGGCCCGGCCTACTGGCTCGCAGGGTTCTGGCTCGCCTACCTGTGCGCCATGTCCGGCGCGCACCTGTGCCTGGTCGTCGCCGACGCACGCGCCGCCACCCGGGAGCCCGCCGCCGACCGGATCCCGCGCCCCGAGCCGCACGAACGCACGGCCGCCGCCCGCCCGCCGCGCGCCCGCGTCGTGCGCCGCCGGATCGGGACCCGGCTGGTGGCCTCCACCGCGGTCTTCGCCGCGGCCGCCGGCCTGCTGATCGCCGCGCACTCCCCGGCGCCCGTGGTCCAGGCGCCACCGCACCCGGCCCGGACCCTGGTCGGCATCAGCGCCGTCGGCGACCGCACGACCCTGCCCGGGGTGCACGTCGGACCGGGCGGCGCAGGCCACTTCGCGATCGTCGGGCGCACGATGGAGATCGGGGACTCCTTCGACACCGCCTGGGCCCGGTCCGTCTCCGCCTCCGGCGGCGTGCCCTGGCTGACCCTGGTCCTGTCCGCGCACGGCCGCGCGGACCTGGACTCCTCGCTCACCGCCGTCGCCGACGGCTCCGACGACGCCGAGATCCAACGCTGGGCCGCGAGCGTCGCGGCGTACGGCCGGCCGATCTACCTGACCGTGTTCCCCGAGGTCGACCGCAACTACCCGGTGACCTCCGCCGTCGCGAACGGCGGCATCCCGCAGGACGTCCAGCCCGCGTGGGCCCGGATGCGCACGCTGTTCCACGCGGCCGGCGCGTCCAACGCGGCCTGGGTCTGGAACCCGGCCGACCCGTCGGCCGACCAGCGGTTCAGTCCGCCGCCCAGCCAGATCGACGCCGTCGGGGTGACCCTGTACGAATACCCCGGACAGCACTGGGCCGATCCCGCCACGGCCCTGGCCGCCGTGGCCGCGCGCCACCCCGGCAAGCCGCTGCTGGTCGACGTCGCCGTGGACGGCCCGCCCGGCGCCCGCGCGGCCTGGCTGACCAGCCTCGCGTCGGCCGTCGAAGCCCGCAGCGACATCGCCGCCCTCGTCTACCACAACTCCGGGCCGATAGCCGACCCGGCCGATCCCGCCGCCCGGCCGTGGGCACTGACCGCCGACGCGCTCGCCCCCGGGATCTTCCAACAGATCGCCGACCAGACGGCGACCCCAGGACACGGAGCACAGCCATGACCACCCTGACCCCGGACACCCCGGTGGCGCCAGTACCCTGGCAGAGCCCGCTGGACCGGTTCGCCGCCGGCCGGTTCGGCCGGTGGACCATCGAGCGGGTGCCGCTCTTCGCGGTCCTGTTCCTCCAGATCTGCCTGAGCTACCGCCTGCACAACTCGGCGTTCCAGGACGAGGCGCTGTACCTGTTCGCCGGGCACCGGGAGATCGGCTGGCTCCTGCACCACACCCCGATCTACGACAACTACTCCACCTACTTCTCCGGCGCTCCGTTCCTGTATCCGGTGGCCGGCGCGGCGGTCGACGGAGTGTTCGGGCTCGAGGGCGCGCGGGCACTGAGCCTGCTGTGCCTGCTCGGCGCCACGACCCTGGTGTGGGCGACGACGAAACTGTTGTACGGCCAACACGCCGCAGCCTGCGGCGCCGCGCTGTTCGCCGTCGCCGCGCCCATCCTCTTCCTGAGCCGGCTGGCCACCTACGACGCCCCCGCGCTCTTCCTCCTGGCCCTGGCCTTCTGGCTGGTCGTACGCACCGCGAGGCACTCGATCTGGTGGGTCCTGACCGCGGTGCCGGTCACCGCCCTGGCCGTGGGCACCAAGTACGCCTCACTCCTGTTCGTCCCCACCATCGCCGCCGTCGCAGTCCTCTCCTGCCGGTTCGGCAGCACCGCGCAGGACCCGTCCGGCCGCACCAGGCCGCGCAGCTGGCTGAACACCGTGTCCCGGGGCCTGCTGTTCGCACTGTCCCTGGCCGCGCTGCTCGCCGGATGGCTCTACCTGCTCGGACCCGGTTTCCGGGAGGGGATAGCGGTCACCACCACCCAGCGCCCGGCCGGCGGCGACGCACTCACCCTGATCGCGGAGCGCTCGGCCGAATACGGAGCCGGAGTGTTCGCCCTGGCCTGCGTCGGCATCGCCGTCGACGTCGCCCGGGCCCGGGCTCTGCCGTCCACCCGCTCGACCCTGATCGAGCGCGGCCTGCTGAGCGCGACCCTCGCCGCCACCGCGCTGCTGGCACCGCTGTACCAGATGCACCTGCACACCCTCACGTCCCTGCTCAAACACGTCGGCTTCGGGCTGGTCTTCGCCTCGCCGATCGCCGGAGTCGCGCTCGCCTCGCTCCTGCGGGCCGGAGCCCGCGATCCCCGGCGGCTGGGCGTGGCGCTGCTCGCCTGCCTGGGCCTGACCGCCGCGGCCCTGGACCAGTCCTCCTCGGCCTTCGACCAGTGGCCGAACTCCGCCGCCATGGTCGCCGCGGTACGCACCCAGATCCGGCCGGTGACTGGCCGCTATCTGGCCGAGGAGGACGAAGTGCCGCGCTACTACACCGCCGACCTCACCCAGCCGTATCAGTGGTATGGCACGTACTTCTTCCAGTACACCGACCATGCCGGGCACCAGCTCACCGGTGTCCCCGCCTACCGCCAGGCCATCGCCGACGAGTACTTCGACCTGATCATCCTGCGTTACGGACCGACCGCCTCCCTCGACCTGCAGATCGACTCCCAGCTCAAGTCCCAACACGGCTACACCCTGATCGCCGTGATCCCCGCGGACGACTCCTACGGCCTGGGCGACTACTACGTCTGGCGGGCCGACCGGTGACCGGGCCGCGAGTCAGCCGGTGACGGACGTCAGGAAGTCCGGATCGAACTGGACTCTGCGGCGCAGTTCCGCCGCCGCGAGCGGATGGTCCGCGAGCAGGTAGTCCTTCGCCCCGACGGTGAAGTCGAAGTACACCAGGGCCTTGACGGTCCCGGGGTGGCGCGCGGCCCAGTCGAGCACCAGGTCGACCGGCGCCGCGGAGTCCGGCTGCGGCAGCTGCGGAGCCCACTCGGCCAGCATCAGGGGTTTGCCGTGCGAGGAGGCGAAGCCCGCCATCGCCTCCATGCCGTCGGCGCCGTTCAGCAGGTAGTCCGCGGGCGCGCTCTGCGGGTAGGCATCCGTCCCGATCCAGTCGACCACGCCGTCTCCCGGGTACCAGGCCTGCGGATCCAGGCCGCCCGGCCCGCGCCAGAGGGTCGGGCACCACACGAACGCCGCGTTCGTGGCGCCCGCGGACTGGAAGACCCGGTAGACGTGCCGCCACGCCGCGATGAAGGCCGCGGGGGTCACGGCCGGCGGGTTCCACTGCGGGTTCCAGGTCGCGTTCATCTCCCAGTCTAGCCGGATGAACACAGGACCCGCATACGCCTTGACGGCCGCGGCCTGGGCCTGCAGGTAGGCGTCCAGCTTGCCTGCCGTCACCTTGCCGTCTGCCAGCGGCAGGTTCCACGAGATCATCGGCGCCATACCAGGGCGCGTACTCGCGTCCTGGAGCGTCGGCTGGAAGGGGCCGTCCGGGGTGGTCCACCTGTCGTAGATCGCCGGATGGTCGGTGATCCCGGCCGCCTGGTCGAACGCGTCCAGCCGGGTCAGATCGGTCGACACCCCCACCAGCACGGACCCGTCAGCGGGCTCGAACTTCGCCGGGCGACGGTCTCCCCGTGCGTCGTACGCGGTCCATCCCGTGATGGTCAGACACAGGACCAGTGCGACCGCTGTCAGTTTCCCTCGTCGAGCCATTCGCCCATTCTGCCGTGCGCCGGCCTGGGAGACGAACCGTTGACCTCATTTCTGCCTGCCGGGTGATGCGCCAGCACCGATATCGTTACTCCAAGCTTCGCGCCGCTGTGCGGGCGCTCCGGCGCGCAGCAATAGTATTTCTTGGTGTTCTCATGTTACTGGTGACAGAGAATCTCTCTCTGAGGGCCTGACCGCATCCATCGCCTCGTCGCCTCGTCACCCGGGGCCCGGGCGCCCCGCCGATCGTCGGTTGAGGAATGCCGGAGCGGATGTCGGCGTTGTCGGGTGCGTGAAGCACATCGGATTCCTCTCGTTCGGGCACTGGTCGGATTCGCCGGGGTCGAAGGTGCGTTCGGCGGCGGACAGTCTGCTGCAGTCGGTCGAACTCGCGGTGGCCGCCGAGGAGTTGGGGGCGGACGGTGCGTACTTCCGCGTGCACCACTTCGCGAACCAGCTCGGCTCGCCGTTCCCGCTGCTGGCCGCGATCGGTGCGCGCACCTCGAGGATCGAGATCGGCACCGCCGTGATCGACATGCGTTATGAGAATCCGCTGTACATGGCCGAGGACGCCGGCGCGGCCGACCTCCTGGCGGGCCGAAGGCTCCAGCTGGGCATCAGCCGGGGATCCCCCGAGCAGGTCATCGAGGGTTGGCGGTATTTCGGCTACCAGCCGTCGGAGGGCGCAGACGATGCGGACATGGCGCGCGAGCATGCCCGGGTGTTCCTCGACGTCCTGGGCGGCGAGGGCTTCGCCAAGCCGAACCCGCGCCCGATGTTCCCCAACCCGCCCGGTCTCCTGCGCATCGAGCCCCACTCCCCGGGGTTGCGCGACCGGATCTGGTGGGGCGCCGCTTCTCGCGAGACCGCGGTGTGGGCGGCCGGGCAGGGAATGCATCTGCAGAGCTCGACGCTGGTGGCCAACGACTCGGCCGGCGGTGCGGGAACGGCCTTCCACGTGACGCAGGCGGAACATATCCAGGCCTTCAGGGATGCGTGGAAGGAAGCCGGCTGGCAGCGGGAGCCTCGCGTCAGCGTCAGCCGCAGCATCTTCCCGCTCGTCGACGCCCAGGACCGGTCGTACTTCGGCGGCCGCGGCCAGGACGAGGACCAGGTCGGCTATATCGACCAGCGCACCCAGGCCATCTTCGGCCGAAGCTACGCTGCCGAGCCGGACAAGCTCATCGAGCAGCTGGCACGGGATGAGGCGATCGCCGCCGCCGACACACTCCTGCTCACCGTCCCGAACCAGCTCGGCGTCGAGTACAACGCGCACGTCATCGAGAACGTCCTGAAACACGTCGCCCCAGCCCTCGGCTGGCGGTAGCTGCCGCGGGGCCGGGTCACTGAGCCCACGGCTTCGACTCGGGCGACGGCATCGTCGTGCGGAACAGTCAGATCAAAATGGATTCTGTTGCGCTGCGTGCGTGGTTCGTCCATCTGCTGGAACCAGACAGACGGACCGCCATAGGCCGGGTCCACCAGGTCGGCGGGTGCGGTGACGGCGTCATACCCGAGTACCGCCTTCCAGAACGGGCGCACTGCGGGGATGTCCATCGCATCGATCGCGATGGCAAGCGACTGAACCGAGTGATGAGCAGGGTGCGCGACCGTCTGGTAATCGGCCGTGCGAACAGCTTTCGTGATAGCGCGGGCTAGATCAACGTCCTGCGTAGTCACGCGAAATGTGCCACGTGTCTCCAGCGTCAGTTCCACTCGGTCGGCGGTCGCGCGCAGGCGCAGATGGTCGTTCGCGTGGGGGCCGGCGATGTCGACCGCAGTGCGGATGACTTCGCACGCATCGAAGAGAGAGTCGACCGCGACGGCGGTGGTGAGGCAGTCGAGGAGGTACCGCCAGCCGAGGTCTTCGACTGCCGGTGACGCTTCGCTTTCCGGCAGAATCGTGTCAGCCATATGGGCATGCTCTCCAGTGTCGTCGTGGCTTGTCTTCACCCTACTCGCCTGGCTTACTTGCGCTGGTTGAGTTTCCGGGTCGGCTGGGCGCCGGTGGGGTCCTCGGGCCAGGGGTGGCGCGGGTAGCGGCCGCGGAGGTCGGCGCGGACGGCGCGGTAGCCCTCACGCCAGAAGGAGGCGAGGTCGCTGGTGACGGCGGCCGGGCGCCCGGCGGGGGAGAGCAGGTGGATCGTCAGGGTGACTCGGCCGTCGGCCAGTCGGGGGGCGGTGTCCCAGCCGAAGAGCTCCTGGATCTTGACGGCGAGGACGGGTTGGTCGGCGGAGTAGTCGACCCGGATCCGGCTGCCGCTGGGGACGGTGATCCGGTCGGGGGCGAGTTCGTCCAGGCGTCCGGCGACGGGGTCGGCCCAGGGCAGCAACCGGGTCAGGGCGGTAGTCGTGGAGATGCGTTCGAGGTCGGCGCGGCGGCGGGCGCGGGAGAGTTCGGGTTCCAGCCACTGGTCGGCCTGGGCCAGTAGGGCCTGGTCGTCGACCGGGAGCCAGGGCCGGCCGAGAACGCGGTGCAGGAAGGCCAGGCGTTGACGCAGGGCGGTGGCCTCGGTCGTCCAGGTGAGCAGTTCGCTGACGGTCTCGGTGGCCAGGCCTTCCAGCAGGGCGGCGCGCAGGAGCGCGGCGGCGGGGGCGGCCAGGGGTTTGGCGGTGAGTTCGATCGCGCCCAGGGTCTGGACCCTTCTGGCCGCGACCTCGCCCCGGCGCGAACCGGCGGGAACGGCCCAGCGGACTTCCTCCCGGTCGGTGAGCAGGGGCGGGGCGCACCGCCGGGCGGTGGCCTCGTCCAGGACGGCGGCCAACTGGACCCGGGCGGCGGGCGATCCGGCGGGACGGTCGGCGACCGCGACGGCGATCCACTCCGCACCGGACAGGGCGGAGCCGGGCGCCGTGTCGGCGGCGGTGCCCGAGGCCATCAGGTAGGAGACGCGTGCGCCGGGTTCGGGCTTCGCCGAACCTGAACCTGCGCCCGACCCCGAGCCCGCGCGGGCCCGTGCGATGCGTTCGGGGAAGGCGAGCCCGACGATCAGACCGCCCGCCGCGGCTTGGCCGACCGCCGACCGGTGGTTGCCGGCGGACTCGATGTGGCCCAGCAGCCGGCGGACCTCGTCGCGCCAGCGGGCGGCGTAGGGGTCGCGGCCGGCGGCGGCGGCGCGGTGGACGGCGGCCAGGTCGTCGCCCAGTGCGCGCGGGGGTTCCTCGGACAGCAGCGCCACCAGTTCGGCCGCCGGGCGGGCGCCGACCAGCGCGGCACCGTCGAGCAGGGCTCGGCCGAGCCGGGGGTGCAGGCCGGTGCGGGTGATGCTCACGCCCCGCGTGGTGGCGCGGCCCTCGGCGTCGACGGCGCCCAGGGCGGTCAGCACGTCTCGGGCGGCGGCCATCGCGCCGTCCGGGGGCAGGTCGGGCAGTGCGAGGCCGCGGGCTCCGGGGGCGCCCCAGCAGGCGACCTGGAGTGCGAACGAGGTGAGGTCGGCCTGCATGATCTCGGGGGTCGGCATGGCCCTGGCCCTGGCGTCCTCGAACTGCGCCCAGCAGCGGTAGACCGCTCCGGGGGCCTCGCGTCCGGCGCGTCCGGCGCGTTGGCGTCCGGTAGCCAGCGACGCCCGGACGGTGACCAGGGTGGCCAGGCCGCGGGAGTGGTCGGTGCGCGGTTCCCTGGCCAGACCGCAGTCCACGACGCTGCGTACCCCCGGCACGGTCAGCGAGGACTCGGCGACGGAGGTGGACAGCACCACCCGCCGACGGGCCGCGCTGCTCAGCGCCGCCTCCTGGACCGCGGACTCGGCCCGTCCGTGCAACTGCAGCACGTCCACGCTGTCACGCAGCCCGGCCAGCATCCCGGCCACCCGGGCGATCTCACCCGCGCCGGGCAGGAAGCACAGCACGTCCCCTTCGCGTTCGCGCAGTGCGCGCTGCACGGTCGCGGCGACATGCTCCAGCAGCGCGGGGTCTACGCGCAGCCCTTGCGGCGCACGCACCGGCCGGGGCGGCGGGGACCAGACCACCTCTACCGGGTGCTGGATACCCTGGGCTTCCACGACGGGCGCCGGGACCTGGTCCGCCCCGCCCAGCAGCTGGGCCCAGGCGGCGGTGTCGGAGGTCGCCGAGGCGCAGAGCACCTGCAGGTCGGGGCGCAGGGTGGCCCGGACGTCGAGGAGGAAGGCCAGCGCGGTGTCGGCGTCCAGGTGCCGTTCATGGCATTCGTCCAGGACGACAGTCTCGACGCCGGCCAGTTCCTGGTCGCGTTGCAGCCGTTGCAGCAGCACGCCGGTGGTGACCACCTCGACCACGGTGCGCGGCCCGGTCTTGCGCTCGCCGCGCACCGTGAAGCCGACCCGTTCCCCCACCGGTTCGCCCAGCAGCCAGGCCATCCGCCGCGCCGCAGCCCGGGCCGCGAGCCGGCGGGGCTCGGCGACCAGCACCCGGCGGGGCGTGGCCGCCTGCGCACCGGGGTCGGCCTCCGGCACCAGGCCGGCCAGGGCCAGCGGCACCAGCGTGGTCTTCCCAGTCCCGGGCGGCGCGGCCAGGACGGCAGTCCCGCACCGGTCCAGGGCGCGCCGGAGTTCCGGGACGGCGACGCGGACGGGGAGGTCGAGCCAGGCGCGGTTCACCCCATCAGTCTCGCCGATCGCGCTGCGTCGGGGTAAGCCGACTGCGGAACCGGGCCCATCTGCGCCGTTCGTCGACCTGACCCGCACCATCCGGGCTCGCAACACCGACAGCAGATCAGCCCTCGCAATCGTCCCGATCGAGCAGGTCAGGGCTCTGCGTATTCTCGCCCGGGCGTGTTCGGTCGCCGGTGAGGACGAGCTGTCCCGGGGATACGACGAACACGCCGACGCGCTCCAGAGCGGACTCGAAGGCCGGATCCCGGCTGACCTATGAGACGGTCGCCACCGCCTCGATCCCGCCGACGCGGATCGGTACCCCGGTGCGCAGCCGTCCGACCGCTGTCGGCACGTCGCCGCCCTCCACGCTGATCAGGGCCAAGAGCACGGAGGGCAGGATCGTCTCGTCCAGGTCGGTCCTGCCCGTATGCAGGTCGACGCTGCCGTAGTTCCTCAGGACGATCTGGCAGTGGCCGCGCCGGGTGACGGTGGCGATCGCCGTGGCGCACGGCGCTTGGTGCGCGAACACAGATGAGGCCTGGTCGGGGAAGGATTCGAGCTGGTTGTCCGGCGGATCGAGGAAGACCACCTCGGCGTTGTCCCGTACGTACATGTCCAGATCCGTCTCGGCCATGGTCAGATGGCGGCACACTTCACTGCCGTCGTACGCCGCGAGGAGATCCGGGTCGATATGTGGTGCGAACCGTCTTACCGAATATGTTCCCTGATGGTCCGGGCTGCGTTCTACGATGACGAGGTGGGCGGTGCGGTTCTGTTCTCGGCGGCACGGCTCCGGAGCGCGGATATCCGGCTCTTTCGACGGCCGGCTCAACCCGAGCAATCGGTACGCGACATGCTGAGTCGTCGGTAGCGATCTGCCGACGATGCCGAAGGCGTCGCGCGCCTGTTCGTAGGCGGGTGTGTGGACATCCTGAGCCAATGCCGTGCGCAACTCCGATTCGAGGGATGCCCCGGGACGCAGGTGCGGGACCCGCGCTGACAGAGCCGCCATCGGTGAGTCGGCCACGATCTGGGCCGCGTCGTAAGCGCCGAGCAGCAGACGGACACCGGCCGCGGCCGCATAGAGGGAAACCGAGCCGTGATCCCCGATGACCAGGTCCGCGGCCAACACCGTACTCTCCCATCGGTCCGGTGGCACCAGCCGCAGCCCGGCGTCCTGCGATCGCGACAGCAGCCGTCCCACCTCCCAGGAGCCCATCCTCGCCGCCGCGTTCGGATGCACGATCGCCGCGATCCGGTGGTCGTCGAACGGGAGTGCGGCGGCGAGGCGGACCGGCAGGTCAGGGTGCGCGTCGAGGAGTGAACCAGGCCCCCAGGTGGAGCTGAGGACCACCAGGGCCTGCTGCCCGGACACACCCAGTGTTCTGCGATACACGGTCCGAAGACCGGCGCCGACGGCCATCCGGTCGCGGGTGGGGTCGCCCAACACCACGCCGCGGGCGGCTGCGTCCGGGCAGTGGAAGGCAAGGCGTTCGTGCTGGTTCTCGTGTTCCAGGCCGACGATCTCCGGCACCACCCGCCCCTCGTGCAGCAGCTGGGCCGAGGCCAGGCCCGCCGGGGCCGACTCGTCCGCGGCCACGACCCGGTTGAAGCCGGCCCCGTGGGGCAACAGCAGCAACGGTCCGCGCAAGCGGTGGAGATCGCCATTGGCACTTGTCGCGATGATGAGCGCGTGTTCAGTGGCGCAGGCTCGATCCCATGGGGTGAGCCTCATTCCGAGCGCGGCGAGGTACTCGGACGTCTCGTCCGCATAGTCCGACCCCGGAACGATCGTCCAGCGGATCCGCACTCGGGGGTCGTCGGCGAAGATCCCCATGACGTGAACCAGCCGGATGGCGGAGACCAGGTTGCGGGCGACCGCGAGCACCGTCGTCCGTCGTCCGTCGTCCGTCGTCCGTCGTCCGTCTGCAGGTACCAGATCTCACGCCCGCCGTCCAGATTCGTCGCGCTGGCGAGCGCGAAGGTCGGTTGCCCTTGTCCTACGTGGCACTATACCGACGCACAGATCCCCGGGGTGCCCGGTAACTGGCAGTGTCCGGAGCAGGTCGATATAGTCGTCAGTGGCATCAATACTCTGCATCTGGAGGCCCGTTGAGCGAGCGCGACGCACCTCACGGCGGCGGCAGGCCGATCCGCAACGAGCTGAGCGGCGAAGTGGCCGGCAACGCGATCCAGGCGGGCTACGTCAACCAGCTCACCATCGCCGGGTCCGGGCATCCGGCGCCGGCCGGGGTGCTGCGGCAGCTGCCTCCCGCGCCCCGGTTCTTCGTCGGCCGGGAACGGGATGTCCAGGCGATGTCGCAGGCCGTCATCTCGCCGAACCCGGACGCGCAGGCCCCGACCACCATCGTGATCTCCGCGGTGCCGGGGATGGGGAAGGCGGCGCTGAGCACGCACTGGGCGCACGGGGCGCTCGATCGGCACTTCCCGGACGGGCAACTGTACGTCGACTTCAGCTCGGCGGCGAAGGGCGGGTTCACCGACATCACCGACGTGCTGCGCGGATTCCTCCGCAGCCTCGGAGTGCACCAGGACTGGATGCCCTCGGCGGTCGACCAGCTGTCCGCGCTCTTTCGCGAGAAGACGGTCGATCTGCGGGTCGTGGTCGTGGCCACCGGGGTGCAGACCGCCGCCCAGATCCGGCAACTCCTGCCCGGCTCGATCGGCAGCACCCTCGTGGTCACCTCGACCCGGAGGCTGGGCGGCCTGCTCGACACGGACTTCGTCGACGTCCAGTTGAGCCCGCTGGACGAGGAGGCCGGCCTCCGCCTGCTGCGCAGCCGGCTGGGCGAGTCCCGTGTCGACGCCGAGCCGCAGGCCGCGGCCCGCCTGGTCGAGCTGTGCGGCGGGCTGCCCCTGGCTCTGCGGATCGTGGCAGCCAGGCTGCTGGCCCACCGTACCCGTGCTCTGGCCGACCTGGCGGAGGAACTCGAAGATCCTTCGGAGCGACTGGCCGGGTTGTCGGCGGGAGCGGAGCTGGACGTCAACTCCGTCTTCGACGCGATGATCGCGGCGCTGGACGAGCCTGCCGCGCGCGCTCTGCGAGTGCTGAGCGTGCATCCCGGACTGGCCTTCTCCCAGTCTGCGGCGGCCGCACTGCTCGATCTGCCCCGGCCGGCGACACGGCGGCTTCTGGACGTGCTGACGGACTTCTGCCTGCTGGACGAAGCCGGCGACGGACGACTCCGGTTTCACGAACTGGTCTGGCTCCGGGTCCGTGAAGCCGCCGCGGCCCGCTCCGACGAAGCGCAGCACCTCGCCCGGGCCGCGGACCGGATCGTCGACTGGTACCTGGCCCAGGCGTATCGTGCGGACTGGAAGATCCTGGGTAACAGGCTGCGGGTCGGTGGCGCGCCGTTCGACCGGGCACCGGACGAGTGGCCGCAGAACGTCGGAACGCCTAGGCCGGACTTGCCCGACGCGGTCGCGGCGCTGGACTGGATCCAGGTCGAGATGCCCAATCTGCTCGCGGCACAGGAACTCGCGGTGGCCCGCGGACGAGACGACGTCGCCTGGAAGTTCTGCGAGCCGCTGTGGCCGTATTTGATCACTCGCAAGCCGTACGGGGTCTGGATCGACGTGCACAAGGTCGCCTTCGGTGCGGCCGAGCGGGTCGGGAACACCGTCGGCCAGGCGCAGGCAGCGAAACAGTGGGCTTACGCGCTGCGTGAGCTCGGGCGGGTGCGGGAGGCCGCCGAGCGTGTCGGCGCGGCTCGGGACCTGGCCCGGCTCGCGGGCCACGCCCGGATGATCGCCTCCACTCTGGAGGAGTCCGGAAAACTGCTCATCGACACCGCGCAGCTGGAGGAGGCGACGGCGGCGTTCGAAGAGTCACTCCGGATCAACGCGGATCTGGGCAACGAACGTGGGGCGCTGCTCCAACAGAACATGCTGGGGCGGATCCTTCTGGACCGCGGCCGGGCGGACGAGGCCTACGATCTGCTCACCGAGGTCCACCGCGCGATCACGAAGTATGACGAGCGCAACGTGGCAAGGGTCCGACTGAATCTGGCGGAAGCCAGCCGAGCCAGCGGCCGGGTGCACCAAGCGGCCGAACTGTACGGGCAGGCCGCTGCGCACTACCGGAAGCGCGGCGAGCCGTCTGCTGAGATCCGTGCTTTGGAGGGGCTTGCCGCGCTGGCCCGTGACCGGCGCACGCCCGACGAAGCCGGGTTCCTCGCACGGATCGTCGAGATCTATCAGGCCGGCGGCGCAGGTGACCGGGCCAGGCCTCACCAGGAACGCATCGGTGAGCTCACTGATTCATCATGATCGAGACGGTACGGCCGCCGGAGCGCACCACCATGGCGCGTGTAGCTTCCCCCTGTTGGCCGACCAATGCCGCCACGGCGATCACGAGCGGATCCGCCTCCTCTCCGCTGGGCAGTGATCCGCGGCGAATCACCCCGTCCCGGCCAAGCATCACGCAGGTGCCGCCAGTGATCAAAGCGCTGAGTTGGCATCCGGGGTAGGCCTGGAGCAGGCTCCCCAGATCCTCCTGCGCATCGCCCGCCCAATCCTGGCCGAGGCCCTGCGGACGGCGTCGGAACACGATGTCCGCACTCGACAGGTGCCGGATCGAGGCCGCATCCGCGTCGGCGGCCAACAGCCCGGGATTTCGCGCGGCGCGGCGTGGTTGCAGCGCGGCCGGAAAGCTGGACAATTCGATCAGGCCGTCATCTGATTCTCCGATGTCGAAGACGTATGCCGACGGTGACGGCAGCGCCTGCCTGGGTGCGGACACGGGCTGTGGGGCGGCGCGGTTGAGCGGCTCCGACAGTTGCAGGAGCCGGTACGCCGCTGCGCGCAGGGCCGCAGCCGAGCCTCCGGACAATCCGAACGCCTCCGAAGCGACCTGCCTGCCGATCCGGATCGAGTCCGTGTCCCGGGCCAGGCCGAGTTGGTCTCTCAGGTCCTGGCGATCGTCGACGGCGGGATAGATCTGGGTGAGCCGTTCCATCGGCGAGCCGGGAACCAGATTCTGCTCGTCGACCCCGATGAGCGATACCGGTTTACCCAGGGCTGCCGCGTAACACGTGACGGAGCCGTTGTCGCCGATCACGTGATCTGCCGCCAGGACCGCGGCCTGCCAGCCCTGCTGCCAGGGAATCAGCCCGAGGCCCGCCTCGCGCGCAGACGAATACCAGGCCTCGATCTGCCTTCGCCCATAGGTGGCCCAGATATTCGGGTGCAGAACCAGGGCCACCCGATACCGGTCGGCGGGAAGCTCGCGCAGTGCCCGGGTCGGCAGGTCGGGGAATACCCCGAACGCTGACACCGGACCCCAGGTCGAGGAGATGAGCACCAACTCCTGATGCTTCGCGACCCCCAGAGCCTCGCGGAAGACGGGTCGCAGGTGGGCGCTGGCTTTCAGCCGGTCCAGGCAGGGGTCTCCGACCAGTACCGCCCTGGGCAGCGCTCGAGGGCAATGGCGGGCCAGGAGCCCGAACTGGCTCTCGTGCGACACGCCGAGGACGTCGGGCAGGACTCTGCCGCGGTGCAGGAGCTGGGAGGCGGCCAGGCCGTAGGGGGCTTCGTCCACCCGCGACCGGTTGTTCGGCTTGTGCCGGCCGGCGCCGTGCGGCAGCAGCATCAGCGGGCCGCGCAGCCGGTGCAGATCTCCGTTGGCGCTGGTGGAGATCACCAGCCCGTGCCGCAGGCCGACGGCTTCGTTCCACGGAAGGTAGGCCGCGCCCTGCTCGGCGAGCAGTTCCAGGTTTCCGGCGGCATGCGGCGACCCCGGGCTGATGGTGAACCGGACCCTGATCCGCAAGTCGTCGTCGAAGATCGACAGGATGTCGGAGAACCTGGTCAGCGCCGCACCGTTGCGCCCCACCGCCAGCACGGCTCGTCGGCTCGTCGGCTCGTCGGCTCGTCGGCTCGTCGGCTCGTCGGCTCGTCGGCTCGTCGGCTCGTCGGCTCGTCGGCTCG